>NZ_AP018178.1:3697420-4434286 GCF_002368195.1 Calothrix sp. NIES-2100
TCTGTCTCTAGCTATTTCCAAAGACTGCTGATGGAAATTAATCGCCTGTGGGTACTGTCCAAGGGAGTTGTAAGCATTACCCAATAAAGTGAGAGAAGCATCATAATTCCAATTTTCTTTATCCCCAATTTCTTCCCATTTACTTACCAACTGCCCATATAATTCTACTTGGTATGCATAATAACCCCGCAAGGTTAAAAAATCATCGCAAATCCAAAGCGTATCAAAGGCAGAGTCATAATCTTGCAACTGATAAAAGTGATGAAAGATTTCTAAGTATTCTTTTACATCATCTTTTGTTTTCCAAGGCTTTTTTTTAGCAATTGAGCGATAATAATCAATGGCTTGTTGATGCGCCTCTGTTTGATTACCAGCCTTATACCGCACATATTCCAACACCACAGGCTGAAACTCAAACCGCCGCTTACCATTGAGTTTTTCTACCAACAAAGAACGCTTAACAATATTCCTCAATTCTCCCTCAATCTCTGCGGCTGAATTTCCTGGCAACACCGCCACGGCTGCTGCACTATCAACCGCACCACGATAAACACTAATATTCAGCAATAAAGCCTTTTGTAACTCATTCAATCTATTAAAACTGGCATCTAACACCAACACCATCCCCACATTTTCCCGGCGATGTACGCCTACTACTTGAGGATCTGTCAACAACTGACGCAAATTGCCTAACCCTAAATCTGCTAATCTTTTTAAATCTGGGTCTTGGGGATATTCTTCTTTTAATAAATCACCTACCAATCGCAACAGCAGGGGATGTCCATCTACCAATTCAACAAACTCCGCTAAATCTCCCCGAATGCCTAATTCTGTTAACAGTGCTACCCCTTCATCTACTAGCAACCCTTTCAAAGGTAGCCACTCAAAACCTTTTAATTCTGGTCTTTCTCTAGTGGTAACTATTACCTTACTATTACCGCCAAATTCAACCCAATCGTTGAAAAATTCGTCGTAGAATAGACTTCCCCATTGTCTATTAGGTTGTAATAAACTCTCCAGGTTGTCAATAATTAGTAAAAATTCACCACTGCGTAAACACCTCACCAGCGCTTCTACTAACTGCGCTTCTTCTTCTGGAACCGGAAAGCCAAATTCACTGAGTACTTGACGGGCTAAATCGCTAAAACTTGCCCCATTACTCACATCAGCCCAAAAACGCTTGGGGAAACCTGCAATTTCTTCATAAATTTTCGCCGCCAGCATCGATTTACCCGCGCCACCGATACCTTCTATGCCAATTAAAAAGGTATTTTCATCAGTTAACCATTGCTGTATTTGGACAATTTCGGTTTTTCGTCCTTGCCAATAAGCCAAACTTTTCTGTGGGTTCCCAGCTTTGAGAACCCCAGGCGATTCTACCTTGGTACTGCTTTCTAATAAAGCTAATATTTCCTGCTGTTCAGCAGTAATAATATTAATTACTTTGGGTTGTCGTACCTCCTAAAGTCATAGGTTGAGTTATCAACACCACCTGCTTTATTAATCTGTATACTTTCATCGTAAGATTGAGCGTTAAGACTAACCGAACCGTCAGCAGATTTTGTTTCTTGCCAAATCTTGGCTATTTCCTCTGCAAGTGCTGTATCCGCATCCAAAATCTTCTTGATTTGCACTCGCAAGCTGGCTTGTAAATCCTCATCCTCTGGATTTTGCGCCACATCCGCCGCCGCTTCTTTCGCTGCTTCCTTCGCCTCTACCTTGGGTAGCAACTTAGCCCAAATAGCTTTTGCTTTATTCCACCCATCCTCACCAACTTTCTGCGATGCACCTTCTACGGCTTTATTACCCACATTCAACAGAAATGGCAGACAAGGCGCAAGAAATTTAACAATTAAAGCAATATCCATACATTTACGCGGTTTAACCACTGTTATTTATACAATGGTATGTTAGCGTATTCCTAAAATAGTCATTGGTCATTGGTCATTTGTCATTTGTCATTTGTCCCCCTTGTCTCCCTTGTCCCCCTTGTCTCCCTTATCCGCAATCGCCAGTCTCAAGACACTGAATGTCCTAAATCTTTAAATTTCCATTTCATATACGCTTCAACAGAAGGAAAGTATTGGATAATACCATCTAAACCTTCTGGTCTTCCCTTGAGGTAAGCTTCCAAATAAACCGAACCCTGCATTTGAGGTAATAACCCAGCATCGCGATCGCGACACCCTTGTTGATAATGTATTTCCCTTAAATGTTCAAACATACTAATACACCCATCCATTCATATATATCAAGCTGCTACTTATACTCTATGCATTTCGCTAGATAAGAACAAATACTCTTCTTTTTCAAATACATAAATACAAGTTATTGTTAATCCAGAATCATGGAAAATTTAATTGCTACCAAGCGATCGCAATCTTCAACCGCACCAAATAACCAGGAGACAAGGTTTATAACCATTTTGTCAGCAGATAGCGATCGCTATTAACAAATCCTGCTTTGCGATACACAGTCTGAGCATGTATATTTTCCCGTTCTACCTCTAAATGTAGCGCTTGAATATTTTGCTCTCGGCAAATTTTCTCAGCCAATTGTAAACTCTGCTTTCCTATCCCTTGTCCTCGATACTTCTCCTGAATATATAATTCATCGATGAAAGCATCACGCCCAAGATATTCTAAACTAAAACCAAATGTTACAACTAGATAGCCAACGATATTGTTGTCTAAATGGATCAGGTGGATTTGTCCATACAAATCATTATTCAAAATCAGTTTTAAAGCTGAACTTGCAGCCTGCTCATCAAAGGATAATTGTTCGTGTGCATAGAATTCACTCATTAACTTGAGAAGTGTTTCTATGCTGGAAACAGATGCAATTTTGAAGACTGGTTCCATAGTTAAAAATCACATAGGCAAATAGAACATACATTTGTGGAATTGAATTTACACAACTCCCCTTTAAGCATGAACACGCTGGAATAGTGAAGTTAAATTATTGGCTCACATTCTTTTTAAAATTTGTATGAACTGGGATACTATTTTTTCTCTAAGCTGACTTGCGTTTCAGTAGCCACAAAGAAACCAAATGCTACTCCCGCAGTGCGTAACCGACGCCACGCACTGTATGAACTAAGCGTTTCTCGTGATTTTCTTCTAACTTCAAACGCAGGTAACGGATGTAAACTTCGATAATATTAGAATCGCCCATGAAATCATAACCCCAAACTTTCTCTAAAATTTGGTCTCTAGTAAATACTTGGCGGGGATGACTCAGCAGGTATTCTAATAAATCAAACTCTTTTGCTGTCAATTCAATGGCGCGTTTACCCCGAAATACTTGACGAGTGCGACGATTTAAACTTAAGTCTTCAAAGTGTAAAACATCCTCATCTGGTTCTTGAGTGCGACGGAGATGGGCGCGGATTCTGGCTAACAGTTCCTCAATGCTGAAGGGTTTGACTACATAATCATCAGCACCTGCATCTAAACCAGCCACGCGATCGCTTACTTCATCTTTTGCTGTCAATAATATCACGGGAATGGAGTTACCAGTGGCACGCAGACGGCGACAAATTTCTAAACCCGAAAGTCCCGGTAGCATCCAATCCAGCACCGCTAAATCTGGCGATGAGTCTCGCGCTAAAGTCAAACCTTCAATCCCATCATGGGCTACACTTACCTGATATCCTTCGCTAGTTAATTCCAATTCCACAAATCGCGCTAGTTTAACTTCATCTTCCACTACCAGGATATGTGCTGTCATATTTTTCCCCTCAAGCAGCTAATCTCAGAATAAAAATAACTTTACTGTAATCGTTAGATTATCCAGAAAAATGAGTTTTTCCTGAATAGAGTTAGAGCTTTTGATGAGAAAACTGTCTTTCTTTCGCCACAAGGGGGTTTCATGCTAATAAAATCTTACAGCCTTTTTCAAGTGGTAGGGGCACAGCATCTACAATCTTCTGGTACAAACAATAATCTTACTGGTACCCATTGGTGTCAACTTAAGTTAAAAGGCTTATCCCACAGGCATTTTACCCCACCCCTCAATCCCCTCCCCGTAAACGGGGAGGGGAGGTTTTGCGTCAGCAAAGCCGGGGTGGGGTGACGCGGATCATGATGTTAAGTGAGAGAATTCGCTCATCACGTCTTGGTAAGGGTTTCACGTTAAGTTGACACGTATGACTGGTGCCGTGCCCCTACGAAAGGATCTGTGGTTCAATTACTTGGAAACTGCTGTAACTGAGAAAACTAATATTCAAATCTCAGAATAATCTAATTTATTCGTCAGTTATATCTCATCGTCATCAATCAATCTATTAGTTACAGGCTCTTAAACGACATTGAGCCAATGGTTCACCCAAAAAATAGGTATTGATTATGAAAAGATTTATTTTTGGTGCTTTATCTGCTTTAATACTTACCACATCTGCTAGCGCGATCGCTTCACCTGCCAAATCTGAACAGCTAAACACACAACAACCATCTCAAATAGCATCTACAATTAACGTTCCCCATATAACTGACGCTGGTGTATTTAATGGTACACACTTTATTAGGGTGGCAGTAGATGGGATGTCTGTACAAAATTTAATGATTACTCTCCCCTACCAAATGGAACGTTTTGATCGAGTTCAGATTCATGATCAATTCGGTAGAGAAATTGCAGCTAAGACACAGATTACTAAGGAACGTTTGATGATCGCATTCGATCAACCTGTCGCCACCGGTGGTTTTATAGAAGTGCAGTTTACAGGCGTAAAAACCAGAATTCCCGCCGCGAGAACGCTACTTTATGGAGTGACTGCGCAACGGGTAGGATTACAAGGAGATATCCCCGTTGGCACAGCGAGAATTGATGTTCTCGATCAAAGTTAGGTTTTGTCAGTTGTCAGTTGTCCAGAAGTCAACAGTCAAAAGTAATAAGCCCATTAAAAAACGCCTGGGAGTGTTGCCGTGTTTCCACCCCAGGCGTTTTTTATCTTTAACTTGCTCCTCACACACTACTAAAACATATCACTTGTCCCAAGAATTTACAAGTATTTTTAGTGACAGTTTATAAAGTGTACTAGACACGGGCACAATTTTAGTGTAAAAAATGTCTTAGTCCTGTTAGCACCATTACTAGCCCTAATTCATTGGCAGCTTTGATGGAATCTTGATCGCGCAGGCTTCCTCCTGGTTGGACAATGGCAGTAATTCCCGCAGATGCGGCTGTTCTAACGGTGTCATCGAAGGGAAAGAAGCCATCGCTAGCAAGAAACGCGCCTTGAGCTTTCTCACCAGCTTGTTCCAGGGCGATTTTAGCTGAACCGACACGGTTCATTTGTCCGGCACCTACTCCCAGAGTAGCGCGATCGCGGCTGATCACAATGGCATTTGATTTGACATGTTTGCAAACTTTCCAAGCAAATAGCAATTCGGCTAATTCGCTGTCGGTGGGTTGACGTTCGGTGACAACTTTCCATTGACTCGTGTCAGCAATGACATCATCAGCAGCTTGGATGAGAAAACCACCGGCGATCGCTTTGACTGTTTCTTTGGGACCACTGCTCAAATCTGGTAAAATTAAAACTCTGACTTTGGATTTAGCTGCGAGAATTGCTTGGGCATCGCCTTCACAACCAGGTGCTACCACACATTCTAAGAAGGTTTTGGTTAACTCACTGGCTGTAGCTTCATCAATCGGACGATTAAGGGCGACAATTCCCCCAAAAGCGGAAACAGCATCAGCATTAAAAGCCTTTTCATAAGCTTCTTTGAGGGTATCTCCCAAAGCCACACCGCAGGGATTTGTATGTTTGAGAATTGCAGCAGCGGGGGTATCTGTAAATTCAGTAATGATTCGCCGTGCTGCTTCTAAATCAACTAAGTTATTGTAACTTAGTTCTTTTCCTTGCAGCTTACTTGCAGCCGCCCAGCCGGTGGGTGTATTTCCACTTTCATACCAAGCAGCGCTTTGATGGGGATTTTCACCATAACGCAGAGATTGCAATTGTTTCCCAACAAGGCTGTATTGCTGCGGTAAAGCAGATTCATCATTTTGGGCGGCGATGAGGTAAGATGCGATCGCTTGGTCGTAGCTAGCAGTATGTAAAAATCCTTTTAAAGCTGACTTTTGGCGAAACTCTAGGGATGCTTCCCCGTCATTTTGGCGTAATTCCTCTAAATATTCATCATATTGGGCGGGATCGCATAACACTGTCAAATGAGCAAAGTTCTTTGATGCAGCCCTTAACATCGCTGGGCCACCAATATCAATTTGTTCAATCGCTTCCGGTAAAGTCACCCCTGGTTTAGCAATAGTTTCTTCAAACGGATAAAGATTGACGACTACTAAATCAATCGCACGAATTTGGTTATTTTCTAAATCAGTAATATCTTGGGGAAAATCCTTTCGGGCTAAAATCCCGCCATGAATCCGGGGATGTAAGGTTTTAACTCGACCGCCTAAAATTTCCGGTGAACCTGTATAATCAGAGACTTTTGTAACTGGTATTCCCGCATCTTTGATTGCTTTAGCTGTGCCTCCACTGCTAATTAAATCAAAGTTAAATTCTTCAACTAAGCTACGAGCAAGGTCAATTAAACCAGTTTTATTGGATACACTCAGCAAAGCCAAACGTGCCATAATTCCCCAGTCTCCTTTGGTATCAACGAATAAAGGCAGAAGAATATTTTACAAGTCATGTACAACACTAAAAAAAAATGTGAAATTTATCCTATTGCCATTACCTACTTTTGATTAGGATTGTCCTTGATTATTTATTCTTGTCTACTGACCACCAACAAATGACTCAAACTTTAGAATTTATTTCCGTTCCCCCAGAAACAGAACAAGCACCATCTGGCTTAATCGTAACTTTACACGGTTGGGGTGCTAGCGCTGATGATGTAGCAGGTTTATTGCCTTTTTTTGATTTGCCAGATTATCAGTTTGTATTTCCGAATGCGCCTTACCCTTATCCTTATGCTGCCACAGGTAGGGCATGGTATGACCTGAGAACAGAAAATATGTATCAAGGGTTAACCGAAAGCCGGCAATTACTCACAGATTGGTTGCTATCTTTGGAAGATGTCACGGGTGTACCTTTATCACGGACAGTGTTGAGTGGTTTTTCCCAAGGAGCGGCAATGACTTTAGATGTAGGATTAAACTTACCTCTAGCCGGTTTAGTGGCGATGAGTGGTTATTTGCATCCTGAAGCTGGAAAGGCTGCACAAGATACTTTTCCACCAACATTGATTACTCATGGTAGACAAGATGAAGTTGTTCCATTATCCGCTGCGGTGAGAGCAAAAAATACCTTAGAAGCCTTGGGAGTTCCGTTAGAATACCAGGAATTTGACATGGGTCATGAAATCGGTTTACAAATGTTAGACCTGCTACGGAATTTTGTAGTCAAGGCAATTGAGTAGCTTTGGTTGCAATTTTTTTACAAAATAACGTAGAAATAAGGAAAATTTTTACAAAATCCACACCATCTAATGAGTAAGATATATTGGGTGGCCGTGAAAAGCACAACCCGACCCATGCTGGGTGCGAATGCTGCAATAGGGAGGGGCAAGCATTATGAAAACTCTAAGCATTTCCAAAAAAGAAATTGCTGCCATGACTGTGACAGATGTTGAAGAGTTAGCTACACGTCTGGAGATGGATAATTATAGCAATGCTTTTGAGGGTTTGAATGATTGGCATCTACTGCGAGCGATCGCATTTCAGCGTCCGGAATTAGTTGAACCCTATATCCACCTCTTAGACTTGGAACCATACGATGAAGCTTAGATGAAGGATGAAGTGAGAACGATGAAGGATGAAAGTACTTTAATCTTATTTTCTCATCCTTGATCGCTCATGCTGAATCCAAAATTATCTAGGGTTTTAATCGGTGTAGGCGGCGGTATCGCCGCCTATAAAGTCTGTGAACTAGTTTCGCGGCTGTTTAAAACTGGGGTAGAGGTGCGTGTAATTCTCACTAATTCAGCGCAAGCATTTATCACACCCCTAACTTTAGCCACCCTTTCCCGTCATCCCGCCTATACGGATGATATGTTTTGGCAACCTATTCACTCTCGTCCTTTGCATATCGAATTGGGTGAATGGGCAGATTTATTGGTAATTGCTCCTTTAACTGCCAATACATTAGCCAAGTTAACTTATGGGATGGCGGATAATTTACTCACGAATACTGTACTAGCTTCTACTTGTCCTGTGCTGCTAGCACCAGCAATGAACACAGATATGTGGGAACAGGTTGCAGTCCAGCGAAATTGGCAGCAGTTATTGACAGATAGCCGATATCATGGTATAGGTACGGCATCGGGATTATTAGCGTGCGATCGCGTGGGTGCTGGGAGAATGGCAGAACCTCCAGAGATTTTAAGTTATATTCAATCGTTATTGCACACGGGTGGTAAAAGAGATTTAGCTGGGAAACGAGTATTAATTAGCGCTGGGGGAACGCGAGAGTATCTTGACCCCGTGCGGTTTATCGGCAATCCTTCCACAGGTAAAATGGGACTAGCTTTAGCACAAGCAGCACTCCACCGAGGTGCAAACGTTACCTTAGTACATGGGGTTGCTAGTTGGGATGTGCCTTTAGGAGTGCAAGCAATTCCCGTGATGAATGCAGAACAAATGCAGCAAGTGATGCAGGAATATTTAGCAAGTGCAGATGTAATAGTCATGTCCGCAGCTGTGGCGGATGTTAAGCCTAGAGATTATAGTACCGAGAAATTACCCAAGCGATCGCTTCCCCAATCTTTACCTTTAGAATCTGTACCAGATATTGTCAGTGAGCTAGCAAAAATCAAGCAACCACATCAACTTTTAATTGGATTTGCTGCTCAAACTGGGGATATTGTAACGCCTGCTTTAGAAAAATTACAAAATAAAAAATTAGATGCGATTGTTGCCAATCCCATCGATAAAACTGATAGTGGTTTTGGCAGCGATAATAATCAAGCGATATTTTTAGATAAACAAGGGAGACAAAGAGAAATTCCACCTTGTTCTAAATTAGAAATGGCACATCATTTATTTGATTTTGTATTCAATACAAAACTTCACACAATAAAGGATGAAGGATTTACCTAAGCTTTAAGTATTTTTACACAATTAATAATTGATTGATGCTCTGATATTTGATAATTTCTGCTATAGGAAAGTATTTTTCTGTTCGTAGTTGTGAGGTAATCACGCTGCGGATTAAAAAGATTGCAAATTATTGCATTCTTTGACTTGGTGCTGACAAACATCCCAATTTAATGAAATCTAAATCAAAGTTTTCGATAATTGCGGCAGCGATCGCCTTGATAATTGCTGTCAGCAATGGCGTATATGCCCAAACTACAGCCAGTGCATATTATACAGGTGCATGGTCTGCCGTCGATCCCTGGCCAGTTTACGGAGTGCATTTAACCTTGATGCCAGATGGTAATGTACTTGCATGGGATAGCACAGCTAACGGATTTGGCGGTGCAACCAACAAAACTATACTCTGGAATCCGGTTAACAATACCAAAACAGAACTTAACTCCAATCAATCCTTACAGGGAGAGGAATTATTCTGCGCTCCCCATAGCCAGTTACCAGATGGTAAAGTATTCACAGTCACTGGTACTGTTGGGGTTGCAGATAGTACCACACACATCTTTAACAATCAAACAAACCAGTGGTCACTGTACCAGAACATGAATACTGGGAGATATTATCCCAGTTCTACCTTACTGTCTAACGGTAACATTCTGGTGACTGGTGGCTCTTATCCATCAGATGCGGATACACCAGAAATATTTGAATCTGGTACATGGCGGAGTTTAAGCAATGCCAAGATTCCCTTTGCACTACCGAAAGGTTTTATTGATAACACATCTTATTTCCCGTGGACGCAGGTAGCGCCGAATGGTAAGATATTTTACGCAGGGCCAGAAAGTTCCCTACGCTACCTCGATACTAATAGTACAGGTGCGATCGCATCTGTTGGCGATCGTGATGGCATTTTCCGAGATTACGGTAGCTATGCCATGTATACCAAAGGCAAAATCCTCGTAGCCGGTGGCGGCCCAGCACCGAAGAGTACCTATACAATTGATATCAACGGTACTCAACCTCTAGTATCTCGAACTACTGACCTCACCTATGGACGACGACAGCAAAACCTCACCATTCTTGCTGACGGTCAAGTATTAGTCACTGGTGGTAACTCTAACCCCAATGGTAAAGATGGACAACCGGGATCTCAGTTTGACTTAAACACCGCAGTGTATGCAGCGGAAGTCTGGAACCCAAATACTGGACAGTGGAAAACCTTAGCCAGCATGGCTAAACCGCGCCAATATCACTCCACAGCTTTATTATTGCCTGATGGTCGTGTAGTCGTTGCTGGGGGTGTGTGCGGCCCTTGTGGTGCAGCAGGTCATAATGAACAGAATGCTGAGATTTTCTCCCCGCCTTATCTGTTCCAACTCGATGGTAAGCTAGCTGTACGTCCCACAATCAGTTTTGCACCTGATTCACTCAACTATGGACAAGCCTTCTCTGTCACATCTTCCGCCTCAGCTAGTATAGCCAAAGTGCATCTGATTAAACTTGGTGCAGTTACCCATGCAACTAACTTCGATCAGCGTCTAGTACCCCTATCCTTCAGCACATCGGGAACCACATTGAATGTGACAGCACCCGCCAACGCTAATCTTGCACCACCGGGTTACTATATGCTGTTTTTAGTCAACTCTGCTGGTGTACCTTCTGTAGCCAAAATTATCCAAGTAGGTGGTAATCCTTCCCCTGTACCTCCACCTAACGCCCAAGTACCACTCTATCGGCGACAGTCAATCCAGTCAATCAATTATCCTACTTACTACCTTGGCGAAACTAACTCACTGGCTTATCTCAAGACGGTGAACGCTAACAGTAGTGACACAGACAAGAGTAGTGCAACATTTAAAATCGTACCAGGGTTAGCAAATCAGCAGTGTATTTCCTTTGAGTCAGTTAATGTTGCGGGTGCATTCCTCCGACATCAAGGTTATCGTCTCAAGCTAAATCAAAACGATAATACAGCACTTTTCAAAGCAGATGCCACATTTTGTCCCAAAGCCGGATTAGCAGATTCAACTGCTGTATCATTTGCGTCTTTCAACTATCCCACCTATTATCTGCGCCATCGCAACTATGAGTTTTGGATTGATCCCCAAGCTAGCGATAACCCATACAAGCAGGATGCTACCTTCAAGTTCGTCACACCTTGGAAACCTGGAACCGATGACTTAAGTGGTTTACAATCTTTCCAAGCGCTTAATTCTCCATCTAACTACATAGGACAAACAAATTCTTTGGGTTATATCCAAGCAGTCAGTAGTAGTAGTGATACCTTGACGAAAAATAATACTACTTGGAATGTTGTCTCTGGACTAGCAAATTCTGCGTGTATTTCTTTTGAGTCAAAAAATAATCCAGGTTTCTATTTAAGGCATCAAAATTATCGTCTCACATTGAATCAAAACGATAGTACAGCTTTATTCAAAGCAGATGCTACTTTTTGTCCCAAAGCTGGATTAGCAGACTCAACTGCTGTGTCATTTGCATCTTTCAACTATCCCACCTATTATCTTCGTCATCGCAACTATGAATTGTGGATTGACCCCCAAGCTACTGATAGCTTATATAACAATGATGCATCCTTCAAGATTGCTGCACCTTGGGCGCCATAATCTTTGCTAGCACAGCTTAGCTAATCAATTTCTTGGCAAATTTGCATAAATTCTTGATAATCTGCTGGGTAACAATCTGGCAGATTTTTCATTAATTACAGCATATTCCTGTAAATACACCACAAATAGACCTCTCTGGTAAACCTCTCTCCTACCTCTCCCTAGCCCTCTCCTCTTAGGAGAGGGTAAAGATGCAGCGAACCTCAGCAAAAGTACAGTTGAAAATGACAAGCCTGAAGGTCAAAGCGCCAACGTACCTCATGACCATGCAGCCTACCTTTTGATTCCAGTAGATCCAACCAGCTAATATCAATTCAAAATTCAAAACTTGTACTGAAGCTCATGAAGTATTCAAAATTCAAAGTTAGAAAAGATGACAGTTAAAAATCCTCATCTATGTCTGGAAATACATTGATTTTTTCTGCTACTGTTTTAGGTGCGTGGCAATAACCGTGAAATGTAGAAGGTTGTTGTCACTATTTTTACTAAAAGTTTGATAATAATTTTGTAGTTGATTTCTACCCAGCCGCTATCCTATCAGAACAATAGGTAAAGGCACAATTTATGTTAAATGTAAATTTTTATACATTTAGCGATAAAATGAATCGCGGTTGCTGATGGTTGAGAGGAATGGTTTTAGGTGAGCGATCGCAACAATACCCATCGCTGCTATAGTACCTAAAAGTTTTCGTTGATCAATTATGTTGACGTTTACCCAACGTAAACCGCCCGATCCTGATGCAGTAGTTAGCTTTATCCTTCCTCTGACTGCACAAGAACGCACCCGCAGTCGTCATCGCTTTGAAACGGAAGATGGTAAAGTTGTATTCTTGCGTTTACCTAGAGGAACAGTGCTGCAAGATGGCGATATTCTCCAAGATGAAACCCAAAGTAATTTAATTAGGATTACGGCTAAACCAGAACCAGTATTAACCGTCTTTGCCGAAACACCACAGTTACTACTCAGGGCAGCTTACCATTTAGGCAATCGTCATGTACCTGTAGAAATTACAATTAACTATTTACGCTTATCCACAGACTCAGTTTTACGCACCATGTTGGAACAACTGGGACTAGAAATTAAAGAAGAAATTTTACCATTTCAGCCAGAACAGGGAGCCTATGGACATCACGCTCACTGATAGTTCTTTTTTATCGATTTTACAGTTAACAAGCCCAGCTTTACCTGTGGGAGCATATAGTTATTCTGAAGGTTTAGAAACTCTGGTTGAACAAGGTGTGATTGCAAATCAGCAACATCTCCAAGCATGGTTAAATTCGCAACTGCGTTATGGTGCTATTAGAGTAGAGGCTGCGGTGATGCTACGGGCTTATAAATCTGCGAAAATGGATGATTTAGAAGCTTTAACCTATTGGAATCGCTGGTTATCTGCGGCTAGGGAAACAGAAGAGTTACGCAACTCTAGCTGGCAAATGGGGCGATCTCTGATCCAGTTACTTGGTAAACTACAACCAGAAATCATGGCAACGCTGAATGCTGTTGGTAATCCGTGCAATTATGCGATCGCTTTTGGTATAGCTGCGGCTCATTGGCAAATTGATATCAAAGCTGCTTTACTAGGATATCTGCATAGTTGGGCAAGTAATTTAATTACTGCTGGTGTAAAAATTATACCTTTAGGACAAACCGCAGGACAGATGTTGTTACTGGATTTACAGGAATTGCTGAGTATTGCAGCGGTACAAATTTTAGCTTTAGAGGATGATGACCTCGCCTGTTGTACTTGGGGCTTATCTTTAGCTAGTATGCAGCATGAGACGCAGTATACCAGGTTATTTAGGAGTTAATGAACCGCCGAGGAAGAGGGGGGACAAGGGGGATGAGGGAGTGTGGGGAGTTTGGGGAGTTTGGGAGAGTGTGGGAGAGTGTGGGGAGAAATGGGACAAGGGGGACAAGGGAGACAAATGACCAATGACAAATGACAAATGACAAATGACAAATGACAAATGACAAACAACACATTTCGAGTAGGGGTTGCTGGCCCTGTGGGTTCGGGGAAGACTGCTTTGGTAGATGCTTTGTGTAAGGCGTTACGCGAGCAGTATCAGATTGCGGTGGTGACGAATGATATATATACTCAGGAGGATGCACAATTTTTGGTGCGTTCTCAGGCTTTAGCAAGCGATCGCATTTTGGGTGTAGAGACTGGCGGTTGTCCCCATACCGCGATTCGCGAAGATGCTTCGATGAATTTGGCTGCTATTGAACAGTTAGAACTGCGTTTTTCTAATTTAGATTTGGTATTTTTAGAAAGTGGCGGCGATAATTTAGCAGCTACATTCAGTCCTGAATTAGTTGATTTAACAATTTATGTCATTGATGTAGCTGCTGGTGATAAAATCCCTCGCAAAGGTGGGCCGGGAATTACTAAATCTGATTTATTAGTAATTAACAAAATTGACCTTGCGCCCTATGTCGGTGCAGATTTAAATGTTATGGAACGGGATGCAAAAAAAATGCGCGGTGATAAACCCTTTATTTTCACAAATTTAAAAACAAAACAAGGACTAACAGAAGTAATCGAATTTGTCAGCAAACATATTTAATAACAGATAAATCTTTACTCTTCCACTCTTCTCTGCGTCTCTGCGGGAGAAAAAAATTGATTTTATACCAATCCGGGTTCTGATATGTAATTAAGATTTTGGTAGGGGCGGGGTTTCCCCGCCCTTGTGTAAGATTCAATGTTACGTTTTAGATTGCAGTTTGGTATTACATGAAAAACCGGGGTAGCCCCCGGTAGTTATGAATTGATTAAGGTTGAATTCTAATTGTCAGAATCACCGTAGTTGTTAGCGTTTTTGGAGCTAGCCAAGTTAAAAGCGATCGCCTGATTATTTCAATCACATTCTCATCCTTCAAAGAAGAGAATTGCTCATCCAATATCACCTGTCTCACCCTTCCTTTACTGATTTGCAAATCAAAGACTAAATCGCCATTAAAAGCTGTAGAAACCTGAACTGATTGCAAATGTTTAGTGAGTAGAGAAACCATCTCTTGATTTAATCCTGACACACTCAAAATTTGCAGATGACAAACAGGAACAAATTCTGAAAGTTTGCTTTCTGTTTCAAAATTTGCCCTACCTGGAACCGCAGGATAAGCTTCCTTTTTAGCCCTGACTCTTTCTACTTTTGGTAACTCTGTTTTTTCAAAAGAAGGTATTGCTGTTGGCGGTATTGCAGCCATTGGCGGAGGGGGAGACATCGGCGCTGGAGATGGTGGCGCAGCAGGCTGCATTCTTGCGAGTGTTAAAAATTCAGGTGCGTCAGACTGAGCATTCAACATTGTTGGTGCAGCACTACCAAATATACCTTGATAATTGATACCTTCTGGCATTTCTACAGGTACTTGCACAGATATAGAAGCTTCAGCAGGATTGACTCGGATATCATCACTCACAGCAATAAAGGCGGTATACTGCGATAATAGTTGATAAGTCAGCGCTGTATCTGTGACTGCTTCCACGCCTGACTTGGTTTCACCATTCATCATCTGATTCATTAAATCCTTGATGCGGGAACGTCCCCAAAGTTGCGCGATCGCAGTATTACCCGTTGTCTCAAAATTCACATTAAAGGTTTGTTGATAGCGCGTACCACCCGCAGCAATCCCGCTAATATGCAGTTTACCTCCACGACTATCTGGTTTGCGTCCAAATAGCACTAACGGCTGTTCAGCAAATAAATCAGGAGGTGTAGAAGGATACATCATTGGCGCTGTACCATCACCTTCCCATTGCAAATTAATGTTGGCGAGAACCGGATTATTAATGGCGCGGAAGAATTTGTTCACCACTTCATCGACTGGTTCATCGTGACGAATGACGCGAGAAATACCCCTTCCTAATTCCGCAATGCGATTGAGTAAGAAGCGATTCACCGAACTACCAGCACCAAAGCTGTGGAGACGGGTTCCTGGTTGGAGATGACGTTGTACTTCTGCAAGGATGTGATTTTCGTTACCAATATATCCATCAGTCAACAGTACAATACTGCGCAACCGTCCGGGATCTGTGACTGGGAAGTTCAAAACTGTGCGAATACCCCGTAACATCTCCGTTCCGCCACCTGCGTTTAATCGATTGATATACTGAATTGCTAAAGCGCGATTCTGTGAAGTATTGGCGAGAGGAACAGGCGAAAGTTGCTGAGTGGTATCGGAGAAATCAATAATACTAAAAGTGTCATGAGGATTGAGTCCATTGATAAAACGCCGCATCAATTCCTGACATTGCATCAATGGTGCGCCACTTTGAGAACCAGATCTATCAATGAGAAACACCATATCTTTAGGAACCACCTGTTCTGGACGGTACTCAAGAGCCGGAATCAGGTATAGTGCAAAGTGTCCACCGCGTTCATCAGCTTGGGTGAGAATAGTTGCTTGAGTGGAATTTCCAGCGACTTGGTAACGTAAAATCAAGTCTTTGTTGGGGATTGTATCGCCACCCCCAAGTTTTACCAGTACGCGCTGTTGTTCGTAAGAAATTTGAATTTGGTGAGAAGGCGATCGCACATCATGAATGTCTACACCCGCATCAATTTCTACCGTCACATTGATATCATGACGCGATCGCGTACCCAATGGCAAAATCGGCGCATTCAACCGCGAAGCATCTGGTACTAAATCCGTATCTTGATTAGATATCATCGGGAAAGAAGCCGAACCACCGCCTACAGCATTTTCCTCAATAGTTGTCCCTGGAATGTAACGCGGCCCTACCACCATTGGGAAGACAAACTCATAATTTCCACCCTCAAATTTCAAGCTATCAGAGTAGCGAATAATCACGTCAATTTGCTCACCTGGTTTGATATTAGCCAGGGATTGAGTAAAAATATTGTCCCGTTCCTGTTCCAGCAGCCCCGCCGTGCGTCCTTGTTGCTTCGCTTGCTCGTAAATTTGCTGTGCTTCCTGGCGTTTTTTAATACTACCTTTGATAGTCTTGTCGCCAATGCGAATCAGCATATCATCAACAGCCGCTTCATCTGGTAACGGGAAAATATAAACAGCTTCTAGGGTAGTCGTAAAAGGATTTTCAAAGCTTTGGGTAACTTCCACCCGTGAGATGTTACCTGTAACCTTAGCTTCTACTTCCGTGTGCTTCAGGGGAAAAGCAATTTGCTGTTGGTTAGGAGTTTGAACATATAAGCCACCAGCTTGGCGTTCTAGAATTTGAGTCATATTAGTAACCTTACGCTATTGTTTTCTACATTCAGCGTAGGTCTGTTTCTGTAGTAGAAGTGCTCAGTTTTGTGCTCACCTCATGCTCAGTCATTCGTTTACATTTCCCCACCATTTAAGACTGCAATTGTTAGTCTAACTAATCACATGGGTACAATATATTATCAAACCAGAATATATTGAACATTAATTATCTCAGAACACCGTGAATAAATCACAGGCTCTTAAGCTACTTAAAAGTGAGGGATGGGCACAAGCGGATGCTAAGCGGGCTTTGAAATTAATTAACTTTAATACCAATCCTGATGAACTTAGCATTCGCAGAGGGATTTCACCTTTTGCTGGTTCTGAACTAGTCAATCGCCAGCGGCTTCAAGCTACGCATAAAGGTACGATAACCAAGAAGAATAAAGAAATTCATCAGAATCATCAGGAATATACGGCAAAAATTGACCAACTAAATAAGTCTCAAAAACAGGAAAGGGAAAAATACGCTGCCGAAATTAAAAGTTTAGATAGCCAATTCCAGACTATCAATTCTCAAAATCATGAGCTGATTCAACTAAATGACCAACTTAAAAAGGATAATAAAGCCTTGAAAAATTTAGTTGATGCCATTAAGCTCAGACTAGCTATAGATACTAAAAAACTTCTGCGATATGAAGACAGTGAAATTCGCCAAGCATTAATGAATATGTTTAAATCAACATTAGGATAACCAAATGACTCCATGACTCATAAAAAACCTTGTCAAATATTTTTCCAGGGAATGAGTTACCGTGATGTGCAAATCACTAACTCAAAAAATAGAACCAAGCTTCATAAAGAAGAGCAAGCTTGGCTCCAAGAAAATTCTTATAAAAACATTGGCTGGGATAATGTGATTAATCTTTTTTCTAAAATAGAAGAATTTTTGAATAAACATCAATTTGCCGAATTGACGCTCGAAGAATTATTTTTAGAAGCCGATCGGATTGGCAATAAATATCTCACAAGTCAAGAAATATCAGAATTCAATCACAAATTAGCTATAGAAGTCAACGAGATTGCCGAAAAAATAGACCAGCAGTTTCCTGATACAGAAGTAGAATTTATTGATTTTAGTACAAGCTCCAAAAAGAGATATCGCCACAAAAAATATATAAAAATATAATATTTAGGTGAGATATACCGTGAATATCGAAGACAAAGAACTTCAAGAATTATTTGAGCTTGCTAAAAAGATTGGCAACAAGCGGTATCACAAATTAACTCATCAAGATTTTGAAAATTACAGAAAATTCGATTACTGGCGGTATATTAATGGTGATTATGAATGTGGAACAACCCCAGAAAGTAAAAAGTGGGTGAGAGAAAATTCAGATTGGTACTGTCCAGTTTGTAAGCATCACTACTCCCAAAAAGGCGGTAAGACGATAGATCATAAGCTACCGCGAGCGCAGTTTCCTTGGTTATCAATGGAATTTCAGAATTTGTGGGTTATTTGCCAAATTTGTAACCAACAAAAGAGTGAGATGAATTGGTACGAGTATGAACACTATATATTTGTTCATCATCCCGCTCTTTATCTTGTTGTCCAGGCTGCACGTCCTAGCCTGTTAATTCAGTCTTTAAACGATTAGACAATTAGCTTGCTCATCTATAAAGTTAAAGTTTTTGCTAGAAAATATGCTAAAAACTTACCGGATAAAATTAACTAAAACTTAGTTATGAAGATTGTTCAAGAAGTTTCTTTAATCAGTGTAGGGAGTTTTGCAGAATCAAACGATTGGTTGATTATTCGTAGTGAAATCCGTGATGCTATTTCTTTAATTGTGCATCCTCCTGGTACATCCAATTTTACAATCAATCCCACAAAGCATGGTAATGGTGTAAAACCAATTAAAGAAGCTTGCATGATACCCTTTATCTCAAACCACACCCACCTGAAAAACTTTACCAATCACTTCTTCTACAGGCGGTTCAGTTACTTTTAAATCCACCACTTCCAAATCAGCCAAAATCCGCGACACCGTTTGCGTCAGCACCTCTTGGGGAACTAAAAAACGCACACTCCGCCCTTCTAAGAGTTGCACTTCACCATAAGATGCAAGTTTTTCTCGTGGTAAACATTGAGCTAATTCAACATGAATTTCTCGATAAGGTGCGAAACGTTCCAAAAGTTCATCTAAGCTGCCATCGTACATCAACGTTCCTTGATGAATCAACAACACCCGTTGACATAAAGCCGTAATGTCAGCCATGTAATGACTAGTCAACAGTACAGTTGCTTGATAACGCTGATTGTACTCCCGTAAAAAATCCCGGACTCCCGCTTGCGCATTCACATCTAATCCCAAGGTAGGTTCATCCAAAAACAATACCTGGGGACGGTGTAAGAGTGCGGCTAAAAGTTCCGCCTTCATCCGTTCGCCCAAAGACAGTTTCCGCACTGGTTGGGTAAGCTTTCCTCCCAGGAAAAGCATCTCGGATAATTCGCCAACTCGCTGTTTAAATTCTCGCTCCGGAATATTGTAAACCGCTGCGTTAATTCTCAAAGAATCTAAAGCCGGTAAATCCCAAATCAATTGTTGCTTTTGTCCCATCACCAAAGTAATCTTTTGTAAAAAAGCTTCTTGGCGATGAAAGGGAATTTGTCCCGCTACTCTTACCTTCCCGCTAGAAGGATGAATCAGCCCCGTCAGCATTTTCAGTGTAGTAGTTTTCCCTGCGCCATTCGGCCCTAAAAAACCGACTACTTCCCCAGTAGCGATTTCAAAGGAAACATCTTGAACTGCTTTAATAGAACGGTAAGTTCGGCGGAAAAAGTGGGTAATTGTCCCTTTAATCCCCGGTTCTTTCACCGCCACCGGATAAAATTTGCTCAGGTTTTCAGCCACGATTATCGGCATAAGCCTCATTTTAACCGACCTGAGCGCAAAATACTCACAATTAGCCATAGCCCCAAAAAACTAGCAACGGCAAACAGGATGGTACTCAAAAAAGATAGTTGGCTTGTCTGGGCATGATTGGATATAATTGCTGCACCCATTATCAGTGAACCTACCAATATGCTAAAGGAAAGGCGATTGGCAGCATCATCCATAGTCCGGCGGACACCATCTAAACCCCGCAGCGATAAATTCCACTGCAATGTTTCCGATGTTACTCGGTCTAATAACAGTTCAATTTGCCGGGGAGATTGTAAGGATAGGCTTTTAATATCCAATGCAGTTCTTAAGAGCGATCGCACAGGATTTTCCCCGACTAACTGGCGGCGGAACAAATCTGTGAGCAAGGGCTGAACTTCATCGACAAAGTTCAGTTCTGGATTAAACCCCCGCGCCAACCCTTCTAAATTAGCCAAAGTTTTGGCATACAAGCCCATATTACTCGGCAAGCGAATTTTATTATTCCGGGCGACTTGGAAAATTTCGTAAATTACTCGACTAAAATTAATTTCCGATAAATTGACGTTGAGATACTTGCGCAGCATCCGGTCATAATCATTTTCTAGGCGCGCTAAAATCACCGGCTGGCTAGAATCTGCTAGCTGTAAAGTTAACTGCGCACATCGCTGGGCATCTAAATCGACGATCGCTAACAGCATTTCTGTTAAAATCTGTTGCGTGCGGGGATCTAGTCTGCCCACCATGCCACAATCTAACAGCGCGATCCGCCCATCTACGAGATAGAATAAATTTCCCGGATGGGGATCGGCGTGAAAAAATCCATCTATATATAGTTGTTGGAAAAAAGCTCTAAATAACAAAGTCGTGATGGCTTTGCGTTCTGGAACGGGATCTTTACCATTATTATTACTATTTAATCTGGCTGAAAGTATGGGTACACCTTCTAGCCACTCCATCACCATTAATTTTTCTGTAGTTAATTCCCAATAGATTTGCGCAACCACTATTTGTTGGGGATCAAACCATTTACTATGAGATAAGTTCCGCCGTAGTTGGTCTGTATATCCAGCTTCCCGCGTAAAATCTAACTCAGCTTCTAGGGCTTTGGTAAATTCTTCAGCAATAGATTTAATTTCGTAAGTTTTGCCAAAATCAGTCCGGGCGACTAAATCAGCAATCCCTTGAATTAAAGCAATATCTTGAGCAACTGTCAGATCGATTCCCGGACGTTGCACTTTTAAAGCTACTTCCCGACCATCTATTAATGTAGCGCGATGGGTTTGGGCAATTGATCCGGCTGCTACTGGGACAGGATTAACTGTTTTAAAACTTTGTTCTAGTGGCGCTTTTAGCTGTTGGCGTAACAGGATTTCGATTTCCGTCCAGGGAACTGGTGGAACTTCATCTTGCAGCGTGGATAGTTCATCAATGTAACCAGCACTGAGTAAATCTGGACGGGTAGATAGTAACTGACCGAGTTTGACATAAACAGGCCCCAAATCCACCAGGATATTTTTTAACACCGCAGGTGTGGGTAACTGTGGTTCATCAGCTTTACCACCAGTCAGTAGCCTGCGCATATAATCCCAGCCATTACGCAGCACTACTTCAATAATTTCTCGTTGACGGGGAACAGTTTGAGTTAAGAACATTTATTTTTGGGAATTGGGAATTGGGCATGGGGCATGGGGCATGGGGCATGGCGCATGGGGCATTTTTTATTTGTCTCCCTTGTCCTCCTTGTCCCCTCTAGCCCCTAGTCCCTAGCCTCTAGTCAGCAGCCCTGATCAAGTTATAATAAAATAAGCAGAATGTTAACCTCTGCCAAGGGTTTTAACTTTTACAGCTATAGCAAGTCGGTAAATCGGGGATCGCTTTGGAGTGTTTTGAGTATCTGCTTAATTTCCTGGGTACGGTCTTTTTTGACTATGAGGGTAACATTGCGATCGCGCACAATCACAACATCCTCTAAGCCTATGGTAACAATTACGTCATTGTCATCGGTGGCGTAAAGCAGTGACCCTTTGGTATCCAGCCCAACATGGGTAGCAAGTTCCACATTGGGAGTCTCTTCTGTTTTGAGTAAGCGCTCGATCGCATTCCAATCTCCTAAATCATCCCAAGCAAATGACACTGGTAAGACATATGCTAAATTGGTCTTTTCCATGAGAGCATAGTCTATACTTTTTTTAGGTAATTGCGGATAAATATCAGGACCATTTTGTGCTAGAGGTTCAATAATTTCCGGTGCATGGGTATAAAGTTCTTTCAGAACCACCCCAGCTCGAAAAAAGAACATGCCACTATTCCAGCTAAAACGCCCCGTTGATAAAAAAGATTCCGCCGTTTCTCGGTTGGGCTTTTCAGTAAAGCGGTTGACGTGATAAGCTGGCAACTCATTAAAGCTACCAATTTTTGCGCCTTGTTCGATATAACCGTAACCAGTTGATGGAAAAGTTGGCTTGATCCCCAATGTGACAATCGCTTCTGTGCTTGCCGCTAAAGAGCTAGCAGCATGTAATGTGTTAGCAAATGCTTCTCGATCGGCAATCCAGTGATCGGCGGGGAAAAAGCCGATGACAGCGTCTTCTCCATAGCGCTGTTTGATTAACAAACTTGTCCAAGCAACAGCTGCGGCAGTGTCTCTTCCCTCTGACTCGATTAATAAGTTTTGTGACGGAAGTTGTGGCAATTGTTGTCGCACTCCTTCAGCTATTTGTTTAGAAGTGATGACAAACAAAGAATCCCATCCGCTTACGAGTTCTATCAGTCGATCGGCGGTTGCTTGTAGTAGGCTCCTAGAGCTACCATCAAGACTTAAAAATTGCTTGGGTCGCCCAGAACGACTCAATGGCCAAAAACGCTCACCTTTACCACCAGCAAGGATTACAGGGAACAATGAGTTAGTCATTTTGTCATACACACCTACTAAAGAACACTACAAGTTTACAGTGGGCTTATCCACTGGCAAGATTTGTAGCTTGCATTAACATACTTCTAGGGAGTGGTTGAGTGGGGAGATAATTGTGATTAAACAAATGCAATGGGCGGAAAATCAAATTACGCCGCAACAAGTAGCAGATTTAGATGCAGATGAGGTTAAGCCTCAGCAATTACAAAGGTCAGAGAATCTGGTTGCACCGCCAGAAGTACCAGCACCAGATACGGAGGTTACACCCCAGGAACCAGCTATTGTTTCCCGGAAAGTTGTAGAATCTGTAGGAGAAATACCTAACCAGCTTTATGAGCGGTTGGGCTTGACCATGCCCAGATGGCTGTTGTGGATATTAACAGTTGTTTTAGGGATAGTCTTATCTGGGCTGCTAGTATCCACCTTGGCGTTGTGGACTCCTTTATGGAGCAATCTGGATCAAACCGATGAAGATGCAGGTCTAGGTAATAAAGAACAGCAAAAAATCCCCTTACCTGGGGAACTATGGGGCAAAATCTCCGAGTATCAGCTTTCAAGACCCATGAATATTTTAATTATGGGGATTGAACCAGTCAAAGGTACTGTTGATGGCTCACCGGAAAGTTTTGCTGGCAAAAGCGAGACTATGCTGATGGCGCGCCTCGACCCCAGCGATAAATCGATTAAAGTGCTTTCGATTCCTAAAGATACGATGATTGCCATCCCCGAAGCAAAGGGATTAACCAAAGTATCCGATGCTAATGCCCAAGGCGGCCCAGTTTTGGCAGCGCGGGTAATCAGCCGGACCTTAAGTAATGCACCAATCGATCGCTACATACGCATCTCTACTAGTGGCTTACGTCAATTAGTAGATCAATTGGGTGGGGTAGAGGTTTTCGTGCCTCAATCCATGTCATATCAAGATACCTCTGGTAAATCCATCAGTTTGGTCAGCGGTTGGCAAACACTCAACGGCGAACAAGCAGAACTATTTGTGCGTTACCGCGAACCAGGCTTGGGAGATCTGCCAAGAGTACAACGACAGCAAGCACTGATCAAAGCGTTATTAGAACGGCTCAATAGTCCTACTGTGTTACCCAGGTTACCGCAATTAACCAGGATTATGCGGAAGTACTTTGATACCAACCTGAAAATCGAAGAAATGATGGCATTGGTGAATTTCTCGCTCAACCAAGATCGGGATAATTTCCAAATGACTGTGTTACCTGGTGGCTTCAGCCGTTTCAGCCAAGATCCCAATAGTTATTGGTTGAATATGACTGGACAACAGAGCCTATTGAATGATTATGTTGGGGTAAATGTACCAGGTCTGAAGCCCGATGCGCGACCAGTACCTAAACTCAAAATTGCTATTCAAAATGCTTCTAATCAACCGCAGTTAACTGAAAAAGTTATCAAATATCTCAAAGAAAAAGGCTTCACCAGTGTTTACGCAGTGCCAGATTGGCCTGATACCCAACGTCAAACTCAAATTATTGTCCAAAAAGGTAACCGAGAACTAGGAGCTAACCTGCAACAAATAGTTGGTTTAGGTCAAATCGAAGTTTCCGCTACCGGAGATTTGGAATCTGATCTGACAATTCGGATTGGTAAAGATTGGAAATAGTCATTAGTCATTAGTCAGTAGTCAGTAGTCAGTAGCAAATAACAATTGTACGGACGGGTTCACAGATATCCTCGCTCTTTCACGATGATTTAAATAAACCCGCCCCTACTGACAATTGACAAAGGACAAAGGACAAAATTATGAAAAAATTTTGGCGACGCTGTTTGAGTTTAATACTGATTTTGCTATTGGCTGGTTTATGGGTGCTGTTTACTCCTAAACCAGCTTTTGCGCAAGCAAAGACCATCAACTACAACAATACTCATTTAGAAAATCGTGACTTTTCCTACACTGATTTAGCTGGTGCAAAATTCGTAGCAGCAGAAATGCGGGAGGCAAATTTTCAAGGAGCAAATTTAACCAACGCTATTCTCACGAAAGGCGTTTTATTAAAAGCAAATTTAGAAGATGCAAACCTCAGCGGTGCTTTGGTCGATCGCGTAACTTTTGATAGTGCTAACCTGAAAAATGCGATTTTCACAGAAGCAACTTTGACCAATAGCCGCTTTTATGATGCGGTGATTACTGGTGCTGATTTTACCGATGCGTTGATTGACCGCTATCAAGTGTCTTTATTATGCGATCGCGCCGATGGCATTAATCCTGTTACTGGTGTTTCTACACGGGAAAGTTTGGGGTGCAAATAAGTATTGGGCATTGGGCATTTGTACCCATACGTGTCAACTTAACGCGAAACCCTTGCCAAGACTTGATGAGCGAATTCTCTCACTTAAAATCAAGATCCGCGTTACCCCACCCCGGCTTTGCTGACGCAAAACCTCCCCTCCCCGTTTACGGGGAGGGGATTGAGGGGTGGGGTAAAACGCTTGTGGGATAAGCCTTTTAACTTAAGTTGACACCAATGATTTGTACCGCGCTCCTATTGTCGTAAATTGGTGTCAAAAGTCGGTTTTTATGGTGCGGCTAATTCCCGCTAATCTCCACCAATGTCTCACCTGCACTCAAAAGTTGCAGCGCGTCTAGTAAGGTTGCACTCAGAATCTCTTGCAATCGAGCATTTGATGTAATTACCACATGTCAACCAAATAATTTGTGGTGGTGAACCAAGACGAGTTACCAAATCAACAAAGTCGCTATCCTTAGTCATCAAAATCACTCCCTGTGATTTGGCTGTCTCGAAAATCTCAAGATCTTCAGCATCTCTGAGTCCAATGTCACGTAAAGCTACTGCTGTTACCCCAAGTGTATTTGTTATCCAGGTGGCGATCGCAGGTGACAGGTGTGCATCTACCCAAATAGTCATGCAACTAGCACTGGATGATTAACTTTACGTGAAGCGTAGATCAGGGATGCTTTGAGGTCATCCATTTCCAGATCGGGCATTTCTTCTAAGATTTGTTCAGCAGTCAGACCAGCCGCAAATAAGTCTAGTACATCTGATACCCGAATTCTCATGCCACGGATACAGGGGCGACCGCCACACTGTTTAGGATTAATTGTGATTCTTGCAAGTAGCTCCAACATTTAAGTTAGCTCAGTGAAGTCTTATCTCCAGTGTGGATCGCGTTGGTCAAAGTTGCCAATGGTGAAGGCGGGCAATAATAACCAAAAAACATGGGGAAACAGGGAAATTTTTTGATTGTATTCCCAATCCCCAATAATTTTCACTCAGGTAAACCCATCACTGCACGATAATGGGCTGCAAGTTGGGCTACAGTCCGAGACTGGCGTTGACTATGCCATTGGCTGTGGTTAAATATTTCTTTTCGCAAGTCGTCAACGTTGATTGTGGTAACTTTGCCATTAGCGACTATTTGCTTACCATTTACCCAAACACTATTGACAACATTGCTAGGTCTTCCTAACACTAATAACCCGATGGGATCTGTACGAGGTAATAAGGATAAATTAGTCAGATCGTAAAGTACTAAATCGGCTTGTTTACCTATTGATAAAGTACCGAGTTGATCTGCGAGATTTAATCCCTTAGCACCTCCTAAGGAGGCCATTGTGACTGCTTGCCTGGGTGTAATCCAGTGCTGATAATCTAAGTCTGTGATGTTGTGTAAAATAGAACCAATTTTAATAGCTTCTAGCAAATCTTGTGAGTCATTACTAGAAGCGCCATCACAACCAAAGGTGACATTTACTCCAGCTTGACGATATTTTAAAATTGGGGCAATACCGCTACCTAAACGCAAATTACTCAAGGGATTGTGAACAACTGTAGATTTAGTTTCTGCGAGAATAGCAATATCAGCATCACTCAACCAGACACAATGGGCAAGAGTTGTGCGATCGCTTAAATAGCCAATCCGTTTGAGATGTTCCACAGCAGAACAACCGTATTTCTCTTGGGCGAGTTTTTCCTGTGCTTTGGTTTCCAGTAAGTGAGAGTGACGACAAAGATTATAGCGATCGCTTAATTCAATACACCCAGTAAATAAAGCATCACTACACAGTTGAATTCCCGTAGGCGCAACTAAAATACTCACACCCTCATCCGGGCGATGAAACTGCTTTACCACCTCTTCGATGATGTCGAGGGTGGCTTGAGTTGAGCGAAAATAAGGCTCATGACTTTGTTGCGATTCTCCGGATGGTATGCCGGCTGCTAAGGATTCATCTTGAATTAATGGGGCGATAAAGGCGCGAATTCCGACTTCCCTGTAGGCGCGCGTCGCAGTAGCAATAGTTTCAAACTCCAGTCCCGGAATTAACACCAAATGATCTACTACACTCGTACCCCCAGAAAGTAGAGTTTCCACCGCTGTTCCCAAAGCACTGAGGTAAATTTTTTCTAAATCGAGGTTGGCAAAATCGTAGAGTTCCGCCAGCCATAATTCTAAAGGTAAAGGTGGAATCGCGCCGCGTTGCCACATTTCCGAAGAATGGGTATGGGCGTTGATGAAACCTGGAAGTAATAGCTGATCTGTGCCATCAATTGCTGTGCCAATCACATTCAGACTTGGGGCGATTGCCGCAATTTTACCGTCCACAATCTGGACATCAACAAATGCATAAGCACTATCAGTAGGAATTAAAGCATTCTGGATAGTAAACTTCATGAGGGCTTACAATAGCTTGTTTTTACTTCTTAATGAGTAGCATTTGAGTAGCAAAATTTCAAAGTCAGATAATCTGCCATTACTGCCGTTGCTGTCAAAGATATTCCCAGATGCGCTCAACTGAAGACTGTGAAGTATGAAGTATGAAATTATTCCACCTACACTTCGACAAGCTCAGTGACCAGAAAGGGATGGCGCATGAATTAAGGAAAAATTTATTTTAGGACTAAAGCTGCGTGTCATATTTTTTCAGCCAAAACCGTCCAGAGCGGAGCCGCTCCGCCTCCGGTCAAGAGTCAAATTTCCAAAAAACCTTGACCATTGAACGCCAGTCGCACGCCACTTGCTTCAACCGGGGGAACCCCGGCAACGCAGTGGCTCCTCAAGTCGGGGAACCCGCCCACGGCGCTGGCTCCTCTTGACCAGAATATATGTGCCAGTTGCGTAAGTCCTGAAATATTATAAGTGTTTAACCGAACATGATATAACTCGGCGTTTAGTACTACTTGGAGGCGATCGCTTCTCCCTAGAATCAAAAACCCCGCCATAAGTATTCTGTCAGCTGCCGTCCCACAATACGCTCTTCCTTGGGATCGGGGGGCAAATTCCAACGTAGAGATTGATAGAGTAGATGGCGATTCAGGTCAAAGGTGGCTTCAATTAGTTCACCATAGTTTGTGGCGGCATCAATTGCCCAGTAATAGTAAGCAAAGATGGCAGAAATAATGCCCACAGGAGCCGCCCACCAAGCCCAAAATGTCCAGAGGATAAATAACAGACTCCACAGCAAGAAGCGGACGGCGGTGTTGAGGTCGGCGCGGGCTTCTTGCAGGTCTTTTTTGACTGCATCGGGGAGGAGAAGCCACAGGCGTGACCAGCAGATGATCGCATCTAATCCATATTTTTCTAAGGGGCGTTGTTCGGCAGCACGGAGGATGTTACCCAGGCGAGTGGGCATGAGTTGGTTAGGCAGGGGGAGGTGGAGTTGCTGCCAGTCGAGTTGGATCAGTTCATCGCGCTGTTCGGCAGTGAGGGAATTGAGACGTTGAAGTGTTTGCCAGCGATCGCTAATCCGTTGACTGCGTTTCGCTTCTCTGGCGATCAACCAACGACGCAAAGGACGCAGCCACGGATGCCAATAGCCTTCCAGAAAACGCAGCACAGGCAAATCGAAGCGTTGCACCACGAAGCCAGAGGCGACAATCAGGCAGAAAACGCCGACAAGGATAGCGATTTGTAGGGGTTCGCTTTGTTGACTGAACCACGTGCTAGCACGTTTCCAGCCGAAGCGCTGTAGTCCGGCTGCGGTTCCCCCTGCCCAAAAGACAAAGGCGGGGGTGAGCAGGGTGGCAACCCATTGCTCGGCGAGTTTGCTGCCAAAGCTTTCCAGGAATTTTGCGGACATGATGCACCTTGGCAGTTATGCCTGATCTAAGGGCAGATTGTGGGTAGGGCAACGGGGTGGCTCAATGCCAACTCTGGGACGATACCATGTGTAGTCGCCTTGGGGACAAACAAATTTGGCAGCATTCACAATTGAACCCTGACCAGGTAAGGGAGAGAAGCTTCTCAAATGCTCTGGTTGTTGTTTATCTTGGAGAAATCTGGACAACCATTCACGGGTGGCATCTTGGGCGGCTAGAAGTTCCAGGATGAGGTTATCGATGGGTTGCCTAGTGTTGGCTTGTGCCAGCAGATCAGCAAGTTGTTGGTCAATCTCTTCTGCTTGTGCGGTTGAGAGCAATTCACTGAGGTATGGACGGATGGAACGGGCGGCTTCTAGGATATCAGCGGATTCGTACATGATGGGTTATCTCCTGGTGATGAATAATAAACATTTACACACCCACATAATGAAAGGCTGCCCAGTGGAAGGGATGGGCGAAATCCCTAGCTTTGGGGTTTGAAAGGAGAACAGACTTATACAGGAAGCTAGCAGTTTCGGCGGGCATTTTTACCTGAGCGACGAATTCAGGTAGTGAAGCTTTGAAGTAGGCGACTTTTTCACTGTTAGTAGAATCCCGTACCCACCGTTGGGCTTGACGAAGAGCTTGGTCGATTTCCAGATTATCGCTCCGCCAGAAGTCATAGAAGCGGGTGAGGAGCATCATAGTACTGAGGTCGGAAACTGACCACAGGGAAGCTGCAACGCCGGCGACACCTGCCTGGAGTAAACCTGTAGGTAGACTGATGGCTTCGTCAGCCAGTTCAATTCCTGCTAGTCCAGTTTCGCAAGCGGAGAGGATGGCCAAGCGAATGCCGTCGAGTTTGAGGTCAAGGAGATCGCGCAGGGTGAGCAGTCCATCGCTCATGGCAAGTCCACTGGTGAGGGGTTCTCGGAGGTTGGCTGTGCCGTGGCAGGAGAGGTGCAGAACGTTGTAGTGAGGCAGAGCAGCAAGAACATCTGAGAGTGCAGCTTGTTCGTGTTGTAGAACTTTGTGCTGGGGGAAGGTGGCAACAGCAGCAGTAACTTCACGAGTAGAATTGGGCAAATCTTTACAGGGATTATCAATTGCTAGTATGGAATTTGCCACAGTCCGTTGAGCAATTTCCTGAGCCGTTGAGAGCGATCGCGCATTGGGAACATAGGTAAACTGGATGGCATCCAGGGCGTAGTACTTTCCAGTGGGAGCGGTAGAATCTTCGACCCAGGCAGCGTGCAGGGGGAGAAAGCTGAGTAAACCTGTTGGAATGAGAGTGGCTTGCTGGAAATTGTTCTGCTGGAGGTGCTTGATTAGGGGTAACATCAGGGGTTGCCAGAGTTGGCGAGTGCCTTGTTCAATCGCGGCTAGCCAAGCTGGGCGGTTGGTTTGTGATTGGTCATAATAAGCCCTGAACCAGGCTAGGAAGATTTCTCCTAGGCTGTTTTCGGTGAGGTCATCCAACCAAAGATCATCAATGCCCTTTTGGGTGACGATCAGGGCGAGGCTACCAGCAGGACTGGTTACGAGATAGACGAGCGGGATACCAGGGCGGAGAGCTTGGCGGATGTCATCGAAGCTGGGTTGAGCCAACAAGTCTTCATAGCCCGGAACTTGGCGAATTTGATCAATGATTTTTGTCAAGGTTTCGCGTAGTTGCAGGGCTTGGGAGCGGAGAGCCTCGGGGGTAAGGCTATGGCGATCATCTGAGGTGATCCGCAGGCGTTGTTGCGTTTCGAGGTTACGGAGTTGGTTGGTGGTATCTGTGTATTGAGTATAAAGGCTGGGGGCGAGTTGCTGAAGTTGAGTGAGGTTGGCTCTGTCTCTGTCTAGGGTTTCACTGAATCCACGGGCGCGACCTTGCTCTAGGGTAAGAACAGCCGCTTGCAGGTCGCCACTGCGGGCGAGAGCATAGGCAGCAAGACGCGGCAAAGCGTTGGTTTCGGCAAGTTCGACGGCTTTGCCATCAAGCAGGATGGCAGATTGGTAGAGGTTCTCGCCAGCTTGGAGGGCTTTGGTGTAGGCACTAGCGGCTTCTGCCCAAGCTTGTTGCTCAAAATGGAGTTTACCGAGGTTGCGGGCTGTTGTGCGGCAATTATCTGGAAACGTATCCGCAGCGTAAACATCCAAAGCTTGCTTGTAATAAGCGATCGCTTGCCGCAAATTCATCTCTGGTGAACCAGTGAGCCGTAACTTGTAAGCTTCTCCCAGGTTATTATTTGTTTCTGCCCATTGTTCAGGAAAATCACTTTTTCTACGTACTGCTAACGCCTGCTGCCCATGCTCGATTGCTTGCTCAACATTATTAGCTTTAAGGTAAGCGATCGCCAGGTTGTTTTGAACCGATGCCCACTCTTGTGGAAAGGCGGAGCGCTTGTAAATCTTTAATGCTTGTTCACAATGGGTAATAGCTTGTTGTAAATTCTTTGAACGTTCTCCTTGCAAGCGGGAAATATAGGCAAGCCCTAAATTGAGATGAGTCATTGCCCAGAATTCTGGAAATGATTCCTCGGTGCGAACTTGTAGCGCTTGTTCATAGTGAAAAATAGCTTTTTCCAAATTATCAGATAGCTCACCGCGCAACCTTTGAGCATAGGCGGTTGCTAAGTTATGCTGCGTCATTGCCCACTTTTCTGGGAAAACATCACGGGTACGAACTTCTAGTGCTTGATTACAGTACTCAATAGCACGATCCAAGTTATCAGCTCGTTCTCCATGAATGCGGTGAATATAAGCATTTGCTAGGTTATTCTGGACACGCGCCCATTCTGTAGGATAAGTGTCACGAGTGTAAACCTCTAACGCTTGTTCATAATGTCTGATGGACTGTTCCAAACTATTAGCACGATTTTCTCGAATCCGATTTTTGTATGCAATACCAATGTCAAGATGTGTCGCAGCCCATTCATTAGGAAATTCCGAACTCGAAAAAACCTGTAATGCCTGAAGATAATGATAAATTGCACGTTCTAGGTTTTCAGCGCGATCTTCAACACGGCGTTCTGCATAAGCGGATGCAAGTGTGTGCTGAATTTTCGCCCAATCATAAGTCGGAGGCTCCTGTGGAGGTAGGATTGTTAGCGCCTGGTGACAATGCCAAATAGCTCGTTCAATGCTTTGAGTTATTTCAGTTTCGTTGCGCTCAAGGTAGCTTATGGCTGAAGCATGATGGCGCATTGCTTCCATTTGCCTGAGAGCAGGAGGTTGTTCTGAGGGAGTGGGTAAACATGAAAGTTCAGCAAACGCAACTTCAATGCCTACATCACGACATCGGCGAAGCAAATCATGCAGACCCATTAACCAAGAGACTCTGGAGAAATCTTCTGCATACTTCACTAATAAATCAGTCAAAACGCGATCAGCTTCATCTGTTAACAACAATTCCTGATATTGCTCTACAACACGCTTTCCTTCTTCTGGTGTTCGGGTATTGCCAAAGATCAGAACGGCTTTGGTTACTTGTTTAATCTGTTGTGAATCAGCTTGCTCGCTAAATGCCTGCTCTATTCCCACTTCACGACAGCGACGCAAAAGAGTACGGTCTTCAGTTAAAAGGTATGTGGCCGTAGAATTACCTTCATTATATTCCAATAACTCTACAAATATCTGATCCGCAGTATCTGTCAACAATAGGTCTTGATATTCTGTCAAAATACGCTTACTTTCCTCTATATCAAAGGAAGTGATGAATGCCTGAACAGCCTCAAAAAAACTTTCACGATTCGGTAGCGTCATTTTCTCTCTTCCTTAACCAAAGGTTTCTTAAAGGTCAAAGATTGGGAATTAACTGCGATTCTTACCCTAATATTTAGATTTAGTGAGACCAATTCTATTTGCAGTTGCGCTATATTCGCCCGCAGGCTGGAAGCTAGTGGCTTACAAACAGAGCTTACCTCCGTGGGCTAATTAGGCGCATCTTCATCCAGAAACGGTATGACTGCGATCGCTCTGTGCCGATGCAAAAAAAACTACAAAACGATAATTACCTTTTCCGGAAATTTTTGCTACACACTTAGATAGTTTTAGCGAGATGATGAACAGTGTTGCTCTTTGGGAGAACTTCAAGGAGAGCTTATGTTATCTAGTGAGTTACTGGGATGGTGTAATTTATACTGAGTAGCGATATGCGGCGAGTAAACATCTAACTAAATGCATACAGTCTCAGATTTGGGGAACACTGAATAATAAACTTCACGATTTTAACCTTAGTTAAGTAATCGAGCGTCTAAGGGAATTTCAGGTTACAAATTAGAACATGGTCTTGGGTGTTGCTATTTTATGAATCAGCCTTTTCGGTCATTGGGAGTTGCACCAAATGCTTGGACAGTGAATCAGGCGATCGCAGACATTACTCGTCCGCCAAAGACCCCACAACCCGCTATTTTATCAACAGAAACTAAAACCCTGCGACTGGACTTGGCAAAAGCTGCCATTATCGTCATTGATATGCAAAACGACTTTTGCCACCCCGATGGCTGGTTAGCCCATATCGGTGTAGATGTTTCCCCAGCCCGCAAGCCAATTGCACCTTTACAAAACTTACTACCACAGCTGCGTGGGGCTGGTGTGCCGGTAATTTGGTTAAATTGGGGAAATCGTCCTGATTTACTGAATATTAGTGCTGGTTTGCATCACGTTTACAACCCCACAGGCGACGGCGTGGGATTAGGCCATCCCTTACCTACCAATGGTGCTAAAGTACTCATGGCGGGTAGTTGGGCAGCAGCAGTAGTAGACGAACTCCAACAGTTACCGTCAGATATTCTGATTGATAAATATCGCATGAGCGGCTTTTGGGATACTCCCTTAGATAGTATCTTGCGTAACTTGGGAACAACGACAATCTTTTTTGCTGGTGTCAATGCCGATCAATGTGTGATGGCTACCCTATGTGATGCCAACTTTTTAGGATATGACTGCATTTTAGTCAAAGATTGCACTGCTACAACCTCCCCCGACTATTGTTGGCTGGCGACGTTGTACAACGTCAAACAATGCTTCGGTTTTGTGACTGACTCCCAAGAGATTTTAACAGCATTGCAAAATGCTAATTCTTGAGTTTTGCTGGACATCAACAACTTCAGAGGAGATAAATTAATGCACGCTACTCGTTGCGTAATTCCTGTGATTAAATCTCCCAAAGATTATCAAGTTTACCGCATTAGCCCTCACGATTCTAATCGGTTAGCAATTATTTTTGATACAGCAAATGCTAATACTTCCTTAACTTGCTGTGTAGAAATTTTTGATGTGGGTGGGCAAACTCCACCTAATCGTCATCAATGGGCAGTAGAAATGTTTTTTGTCTTAAAAGGGGAAGGTATAGCTCTTTGTGATGGTAAGCAAGTTGCTATTAAAGCCGGAGATAGTTTATTAGTACCGCCTACAGGCACTCATTTGATTAAAAATACAGGTTCAACTCGCTTGTATACATTAACAGTTATGGTGCCTAATGAAGATTTTTCCGAATTAATTCGGAGTGGTACACCAATGGAGTTAGATGCAGAAGATATGGCGGTACTAGGGAGATCAGATGCTTTGATGCCCTGTTAAAATAATTCGTAATTGATAATTCGTAATTCGTAATTAAAGACGGTTGGAGATGGGGATGTAGACCCCGACTTAAACAAATCCACTTATAGACGAAGGGGAATTAAACCCAAAAATTACGTTCGCGATCTTCAAAGCGGTAGCGACTGTGCGTAGCGTCAGCGTCTCCCCCAGTGAGAAGGAGCGTCACTTGTACTCTTGCAAGTCGAATGATTACGAATTATGAATTAGTAATTAGTTAAATCAAGTGTTTTTCCGCAAATGGGTAATAGAATGAACCAGGTTGGCTGGATCGACTGGCGGAGGAATATGCTGGGGAAAACCTGCTAGGATTGCCTGTTTTTCGTCAATTTCTCCTGCATAGGCAGAGTCAGAGCGATCGCGGGAATCTGTCCGCCCTGCTCTAGTGGTAAGTCCCTGAGTTTCCTAGCCCCTAGCCCTCAATTTTGAGGATTTACTAGGCTGGGATCGCTTGCTTGACTGGGCGGAATTTGCTCAATTGGAATCAATGCTTCCATCACAGCTTTGACAATCGGTGCAGCGACGGTAGAACCATAGGCATTTTCTCCTTTTGGCTCATCTACTAATGCCAAAACAACATAGCGGGGAGATTCTACAGGTAAAATCCCGACGAAGCTGGTGATTCTAGCGCCAGCGATATAACCACCAGAGGCACTAGCTTTTTGTGCTGTACCTGTTTTACCACCGATCCGGTATCGTGGTATTTGTGCCACCTTGCCAGTGCCTTCAGAAACTACAGATTCCATCATCTCCACTACTCGTTGGGTTGTCGCTCTGGAGAAAATTTGACGTGGTGTAGGGAGAGTGGGTACATAATGCATCTGCCCTTTGCTATCAACTAGCCCACGGACAACATGAGGTGTTACCAATTTACCCCCATTAGCTAAAGCGCCGTGCATTTGTACTAGCTGCAAGGGTGTTAAAGAAAAGCCTTGGCCAAAAGAGGTAGTTGCAGGTTCAATTGGTGAGGAAATAAACTCTTCTTGACTTTTGAGCCGACTGCCGACTTCAAAAGGCAAATCTGTATCAACGGTTTGCCCTAATCCTAAACGTTCCAGCCAATTGTAGTAGATATTGGGCTGCAATCGTTGGATCATTTGTACCATGCCAATATTGCTGGAATGTTGGAGAATTTGCGCAATGTTGATTTGCCCGTAACGTTTGTTTTCCGCATTTTTAATGATGCGATCGGCTACTGCTATTGAACCAGGGTCATTAAATACATCGTCTGGTTTAATTACACCATTTTCGAGAGCGATCGCTACATTTAATGGCTTGAATGTCGATCCTGGTTCGTAAAGATCTGCTACTGTCCAGTTTTTAAACAGTTCGATTTTAGCTTTGGAGTACTGATTGGGATCGTAAGTAGGTTGGGAAACTAAAGCCAGTATCGAACCATCCGATGCATCCATGACAATTACTCCGCCTCGTTTTGCACCAAACTTTTCCATCTGTTGTTTGAGCGCAGAACGAGCTGCCCGTTGCAGGCGACTATCGAGAGTTAATTGTAATTGCAAATCATCAAAATGCAAAAATCCTTCCGGTGCATGATCTGGCATCAATGCGCCATTACCAGCCCGACTTAAGCGCACCGTTTGCACAGAACGTTCTAATAACTTCTCTTGACTATATTCCACACCTGCCTGACCGCGACGGTCAAGATTCACGTAACCCACCACATCAGCGGCTAAATCTTCTTGTGGGTAAAAACGCGAGTATTTTTGTGTAAATTCAAACCCATTTAAATGTAATGCGATAAAGCGATCGGCAATTTCTTCCGGCAATGCTGGGGCCAGTGTAATCCCACTTTTTTTACTTTCAAAGATTTTTACTAAATCAGCAGCATCTTTGTTGATTATTGGAGCCAGAATTTTGGCTATTTCTTCATTAGACTTATCAAACAGCTTGGGATGGGCAAAAACAGTATATACCGGACGGTCGATCGCCAACAAATTATTGCTGCGATCGATTACCGGGCGACGCGGCATAAAAGGTCTTAAATTTACCATTTGCTGGTTTCTGGCCCTTTCTGTGAGCTTTGCTCCCCGGACAATTTGTAATTGATACAAATTAATCGCCAGCCCCAACCCGGCGGCAATTAGTAAACCCCATGTGATGAACAGTCGAGTTCTGCTATTAGCTAGTTTGTCTTCAGTATTCGAGGTCGATTCCTCTAGTAAACCTTGTTGAGAAAACTTCTTCCGCCTTGTAAAATCTGAATGGCGAAAATTTTTGAATTTGCTTCTACTTGGTGACTTACGCATTGGGTTTGTCCATTGTCAATAGTCCAGAGTCAATAGTCCAGAGTCAATAGTCTCAAGTCCAAAGTCAATTGACCAATGACTATTGACCATTGACTCTTAACTTTAATATCCCAGCGGCGAGGAAATTGGCGCTTGCGTCTCTTGATTGGGCGTTGTCTGAGTGGGTGTGGAATTAGGACTATGAGCTGCTGGTGGCAAAAAAATCGTGCGAGATGGAGTTGGTAGTGCCAATCCTGCTGCCGGTTGTTCTGCTTCTTGGGCCATTTTGTTGGTTAGTGCGGCATTAGTTGTCGTCAATTGCCGCTCCTGACGTTGTAAAGTTTGCAATCTGCGGTATCCCTGGCTCCACAGTTCCTGAGAATATACTGTCCAACCATAGACTACCAAGGTTGTTGCTACTAACAAAAATGCGACACATGAGGAATAACGATGACAGGCATAAAAACGCAGCAACCACACAGGTAAAGTTCCCCCACTATTCATCACAGGAAGGCTGAGAAAACCCAATTTCGGACTTTTATTTACAGTACTTGACTGCGCTTTGAAATTGGTAGCTTGTTGTTTACCTGATTGCACTACTGGGGGCATAACTGAGCCATTAGTGCCAGAAACAGATAACTTTTTCGATGAACGCCGTTGTCTTTTCGCGGGTACTGGTGAAGGTTCAACAGCAGGTGTAGAGCCTCTTGGGGCAGTTGAGAGTCGATGTGCCGAGCGCCTCTTCCCCAAAGATGGGGTAGAATCTCGGCGAAACCAATTACTTGTTGCAGAAACAGCTGATTTGCGAGCAGCAGCCATAATTTTTTCTTCAGGTTGGAAAAACTGGATTTGAGATTGCTTGTCTGTTTTTGCTAAGGTTCAAATCGCCTTTGATGCAATCAGCACAAATGATACCCTAAAATTTTTTCAGTGTTCTGGTAGGTAGCTGCCCCAATGTTGGCATTACTTGCGTATTGCAATGCTCGCGCTAGCAGCGAACTCCACTTGGACAACTTGACCCTTTGGGCATTGTCTATAAAGTATGGCAATGCTAGAGCGTAAGCGACAAGTGTCTGCGAAAACATGACAATTTTTGGTATGATAGCTCGCTTTGCTGCTAAATTTACAGGTGTTGACTAGGAACTAGGGAATAGGGGCTAGGGATGAGAGGGAGTTAATTTACATACCTTCGTTGTCAGCTAAAGCCTGTGGTAATCTAGCGCCAAAATCGTGATTAGGGACTAGAAAGCAAGGAGAATAATTACTTTTGCCCAATCCCTAATGTCCAATGCCCGCTTTTGTCCGCTACTCAGACACTTGAGTCGGTCATGGATCTTATCCTTCAATTATCGAAATATATCCTCAGAAGTAGTGAGATGAGTTTAATGAATATTACGTTTAGTGATTAGGCTAGATTCTTAGTATGTCAAGATCAACTAAATTATCTGAGACGCTTTACCATGCTACTTGGGAAAAAATCGTTCACATTCCGTTGAATATATATTCCTCAAAGTATTTTAAAAAAAAGCAACAAATAAGGTATCTTAGTCATCAGGCGAAAATTTGTTCTTGCCACAATTGGTGAAAGAGGAGTTATGAAAACAAAAATCTTTGGTTTGGCTCTCGTTTTAAGTCTGGCTACATTTCTCGGAGCTTGCGAAGGTGGTGGTGGTGACGCTGGTGGCGGTGCTGGTGGTGGTGCAAGCAGCAGCCCAGCATCTACAGGCGAACCCACTGATTCTGGAACATCTGGTGGTACTAAAACTAGCCCTGCCCCTGGTGCTGCCTCTCCTAAGTCTGGTGCTGCCTCTCCTAAAGCTGGTGCTGCTAGCCCTAGCCCTAGCGCCAGCCCCAAGCCTTAGTTATCGCTAGGTCACTAACAGCAGTCCTCACCATATCTTTTGAGTAGATTTGGTGAGCCGCTCAGGTATTAAGAGTCTGTTGTTACTTGATGCAAAGTAGAGGTTGCTTAAGTAGCTGTTTAATTCAGTCAGCAAGATAGAGGACACTGGTGAACAAAGTAAGTACTGCTACCAAGTGTCCTTTTGCTGCGATCGCATAAACATAGAACTGACGTAACTGGCTCAATCAATCAAGGTTAGGGTTGTCAAGAATCCGGTGTCAATAGTCAAGAGTCAATAGTCCAGAGTCAATAGGAACAGAGAATTAACCTTGACAAGTGACCAATGACCAATGACCAATGACAAATGACCAATCAAGGATACCGATGAAGCGGACAAGATTTTTGGTTTTGAGCATCAGCATGAGCATTTTGGTGTGGTTGAGCAGCCATATAGGCACAGTAGGTATGGCATTACCACCACCAGATGATATTCCCGAAGAAATTTTACGGACACAGATAATTATCGCAGCGCGATCGCCTATTGATGGTAAGCCACTAACTGCCGCCGAATATGCACAATTGCAAGAGCAGTTGCAAGTTAGCCCGCCACGAAAACTCGATCCGAAAATTCGGGATCAGATTTTTTTATTGCGGATACGTAAGGGTTTGCTGCAAATTTTCCCATTTTTAGGAATTTGAGAAATTTGTCAATAGTCAATAGTCAATAGTCAGTTGTCAGTTGTCCCCCTCATCCCCCTTCCCTCATCCCCGAAATCAGGTAATAGTGAACCCTTTCTGATGTACGATAACGGTGGGGACAAAATTGCAAATAAATGTAAAGAATATATATATAAATTACAAAAGTAGTTTAGTCAATCACTTTATTTAACGTAGGTAGCTTTCATGTCCATGACCACGATCGCCCCTGAACAGGTTAACAGCATCGTTTGGAATCAACATCAAGATCCCTTTGAAGTACTGGGTTCGCATCTCATAGAACAAGATGGCAAAAATGTCTGGGCTGTGCGAGCCTACCTACCAAATGCAAGTGCGGCCTGGGTAGTAATTCCTGAAGAACGGAAAGAATATCCGATGCAAGCAGTGCATCATCCCCACTTTTTTGAATGCACGATTGAAACAGCAGAACTGGCAAACTACCAGTTAAAAATTAAAGAAGGGGATCACGAGCGCGTCACCTACGATCCTTACGCTTTCCGTTCTCCCAACCTCACAGACTTTGACTTACATTTGTTTGGTGAGGGTAATCACCACCGAATTTACGAAAAGCTGGGAGCGCACCTCACAGAAGTAGACGGCGTGAAAGGCGTTTACTTTGCTGTTTGGGCACCTAATGCTCGTAACGTTTCTTTGCTGGGAGATTTTAATAACTGGGATGGACGCAAACACCAAATGCGAAAAGGCCCGACTGGCGTTTGGGAATTGTTTATTCCCGAATTAGGAGTGGGTGAGCATTATAAATATGAAATCAAAAATTTTGAAGGTCACATTTACGAAAAATCTGATCCCTACGGTTTCCAACAGGAAGCACGCCCAAAAACTGCATCCATTGTTACCGATTTAAATACTTACAAATGGAGCGATCAAGATTGGTTAGAACAGCGGCGTCACACTGATCCTCTCACCCAGCCTGTATCAGTATACGAAGTCCATATCGGCTCTTGGCTACATGCTTCTAGTGCTGAACCCGCCAAATTACCCAATGGTGAAACTGAACCTGTAGTTATAGTTTCTGAACTGAAACCCGGCGCACGCTTCCTGACTTACCGGGAACTAGCAGATAAACTGATACCCTACGTCAAAGAATTGGGTTACACCCATGTAGAACTGTTACCGATTGCGGAGCATCCCTTTGATGGCTCTTGGGGTTATCAAGTAACCGGATACTATGCTCCTACTTCCCGGTTTGGTAGCCCCGAAGATTTCATGTACTTTGTTGACGAATGTCACAAAAATGGCATCGGTGTGCTAGTTGATTGGGTTCCGGGTCACTTCCCCAAAGATGGGCATGGTTTAGCCTTCTTTGATGGTAGTCACTTGTACGAACACGCTGACCCCCGCAAAGGCGAACACAAAGAATGGGGAACGCTGGTATTTAATTACGCGCGTCACGAAGTCCGTAATTTCCTAGCAGCAAATGCCCTCTTCTGGTTTGACAAGTACCATATTGACGGCATTCGCGTCGATGCTGTGGCTTCGATGCTGTACCTTGATTATTGCCGTAAACCAGGAGAATGGCTACCTAACCAGTACGGTGGTAGAGAAAATCTGGAAGCAGCAGATTTTCTGCGTCAGGTAAATTCTCTGATTTTCAGCTATTTTCCAGGTGCGCTTTCCATTGCTGAGGAATCTACTTCTTGGCCGATGGTATCTTGGCCTACCTACACAGGTGGTCTGGGTTTCAATTTAAAGTGGAATATGGGCTGGATGCACGACATGCTAGACTACTTCAGCATGGACCCTTGGTTCCGTCAGTTCCACCAAAACAACATCACCTTTAGTATGTGGTACAACCACAGCGAAAACTTCATGCTGGCGCTATCCCACGATGAAATCGTGCATGGCAAGAGCAATATGATTGGTAAAATGCCAGGGGATACATGGCAGAAGTTAGCTAATATCCGTTGTTTGTTTAGCTATATGTTTGCTCACCCCGGCAAAAAAACCATGTTTATGAGCATGGAGTTTGGGCAGTGGAGTGAGTGGAATGTCTGGGGTGATTTAGAATGGCACTTACTACAATACGAGCCACACCAACAGTTAAAACAATTTTTCCATGAGCTGAACCATCTTTATCGCAGCGAACCAGCTTTATACACCCAAGATTTTGCTGAACCGGGGTTTGAGTGGATTGACTGTAGCGACAACCGTCATAGTGTGGTTTCCTTCATGCGCCGAGAAAAGGATTCGGAAAATTTTGTGGTTGTGGTTTGCAACTTCACACCCCAGCCTCATTCCCATTACCGCATAGGAGTACCAGAAAAAGGTTTTTATACCGAGTTGTTTAATAGTGATGCGCGTCAGTATGGCGGTAGCAACATGGGTAACTTAGGCGGTAAGTGGACTGATGATTGGTCGTTGCACAATCGTCCTTATTCTTTGGATTTGTGTTTACCACCTTTGGGAGTTTTAATTCTCAAGTTGAATACAGAGAAGACAGCACAAGCACTGGAATCTTAATTTAAAGGGTGGGCATAGTCCATTGGTAACGTGAAACCCTTATCAAGACGTGATAAGCGAATTCTCTCACTTAACATCAAGATCCGCGTTACCCCACCCCAGTTTTGCTGACGCAAAACTTCCCCTCCCCGCAAGCGGGGAGGAGATTGAGGGGTGGGGTAAAACGTATATCGGGTAAGCGTTCGAGCTTAAATTGACACCAATGGGCATAGTCCCACCCTTTAAATTATGCGATCGCTCTTGTTGTTTGATAGGATTCAAAAAACTGTGAACAAATAGAACCCCGACTTCTTCAAGAAGTCGGGGTTCTGAACCTCTGGATTTTTATAAATTTAATACTATATATGCTAAAAACCCTTTTATTAAGTTCTTTATTACTGATTGCGCAAACCTCGACTACCGAAAAACAATTTAGAGAATTAAAAAATAAATTAGAAAAATCTGGTTTTCAGGTAATCATCGAGCTACCACCAAAGCGCGGAGCTTATGGTTTATTACAAGAGGGTACCAAAAAAATTTGGATTAATCCCGTAGTCTTTGATTTAGGAATCGCTAATCAAACTCTTATCCATGAATCTGTTCATGCTGCACAAGTATGCGCGGGAAACGGTAAAATCAGAACTTTACGGTTAAAGATTGAACCCATCAATTATGCGCGACCCTTGTTTATGCGTTATACCGATGTCCACAGACAAGATTTAGAGAGAGAAGCTTACGCCGTACAAACTCAACCTAACAATTTTGAGTTAGCCGTCAATCTTCTGCAAAAATATTGTCAACAATCAGTGCAGTGAACTAAGCACACTGACGAAATTATCAGATTTTGGCACTAATTACCCCTTAGTTGCGTCAATTAGTTCACTAAGCTAAACCTGCATCAGTTTTACTGGTGCAGTCATTTTATGTTTGTATTGTATGGAATTTTCAGTAAGCCCTATTTAGACAGTAATGGCAAGTCACTTTCAGTTTAAAAGTATAAAAAATATTAGCTTGCTAAGTAACTTAATATCTGTACTTATGCAATTTTCATTTATTGATAAGGGTTTACGGTCAATTAAGCGCCTGCTTCCACTTCTGTTTGCAATATCATTTGCTACAGTCTTACTGCTAGATAACCTCACCCCTGTCACGGCTCAACTATCGCCGTCACCTCTGGGAGAAATTCGCGGAGTTTGGCTAACTAATAATGATTTTGACATTCTGAGCGATCGCACTAAACTCCAAGATACCATTGCTCAACTGCACCGCTTGAACTTTAACACCATTTATCCGGTAGTTTGGAATGATGGTTATACAAAATATCCCAGCGCCGTAGCACAAAAAGCGGGTATCCCTTTTTACTTCAAAGGTAGAGAAGGACAAGACATAATTGCAGACATCGTTACTCAATCCCGCAGCCAAGGTGTACTCGCCATCCCTTGGTTTGAGTTTGGTTTCATGGCTCCCCTAACTTCCGAACTCGCATCAAATCATCCCGATTGGCTAACGCAAAAGCAGGATGGAACCCAAACTTCCATTAGCGCTGCGGGTGAGGTGGCTTGGTTAAATCCCTTTCATCCAGAAGTGCAAAAGTTTATTACTGACCTTGTATTAGAAATCATCACCCAATATAACGCTGATGGCATTCAATTTGACGATCACATGAGTTTACCGGTTGATTTTGGCTACGACAAGTACACAATTAACCTGTACACTCAAGAAACTGGCAGCCCTCCTCCACCAAATCCTCACGCCCAAGCATGGAAGCAATGGCGCATAGATAAAATCACAGCTTTTATGCTTCAGCTAAACCAAGCTGTCAAAGCTAGAAAACCCAACGCGGTTTTCTCTGTATCTCCTAATTATTACGACTTTGCGTATAAATATCAACTGCAAGACTGGCTGAACTGGGTACGGTTGGGTGTTGTAGACGAGCTAATTGTCCAGCTTTACCGTAATGATTTGGAAAGTTTTAACGGTAAACTTACCACCCCAGAACTTATCGAAACCCAACAATTAATACCTACTGGTATCGGTATTATGGCAGGGTTGAGAAATCGCCCAGTTTCCATGCAACAAATACAATCTCAAGTCCGGGCGGCGCAACAACGGGGTTTAGGTGTTACCTTTTTCTATTACGAAAGCCTTTGGGATTATGCACAGGAACCAGTAGCACAGCGCCAAGCAGGATTTCAAGAACTGTTTCCCAATCCGGTGGTGCGCGATACCTCCCAATTTATCGCCCGTAAGCCCAGTTTTAATACCATAACAGTTCCTTTATATACTAAAGGTTCCGTGGGACAACGGGTACGCGGCTATTTTATGGAGGTATCAGTTGCAGGTGGTCAGCCAAAACGTGTTTTATTAGATACAGGATCTGCGGGGCTGAGAGTTCCGCAAGAATTTTTAGGCAATGCTCCCATTAATAGAACAGGTCAAATTATCAAAGAAGTCTTAAATGATGGTACTGTCCTAGAAGGTGAGTTAGTTTACACCACTATGCGGATTGGTTTCATCTCCACAGACGAACCTGTTCCCGTGCAAATCGTTACCAGTCGCCAATGTCTCCCCCAAAAACCTAATTGCTCTGCGAAAAATGGTACACCGTTCTCTGGTATTATCGGTGTCAACTATTCGGAAAAAGCAGTTCCCTATAATCCCTTGCGAAAACTACCGGGAAATCTCAGTAATGGGTTGATTGTGAGTGGTAATGGTGGAAGTAAAAACAACGGTAGTCTAATTATCGGTTTAACAGCCAATAATCGCGAAGGTTTTCAGATGGTTTCCTTAAGTCCCCAACCTGCGATTGATGGTTTACCGGGTAATCGGTGGGACTCTCAACTCAACGGAGTTTGTGTAACTATTTCTGGGAGTTCGATGAAAAATACCTGTAACAGCAAAATGGTTGCTGATACTGGAACAAGTAGTGGCTTTACAGAGATTAAATCAGCTTCACTCATGGGTAAGCTCAAACCAGGAAAATTACGCCCAGAAAATGCGGTGAAGGTGACAATTCCTGGGGTTTTTGATTACAGCTTGACACCAGGAAACCGTGACGGGTTTAATTTGTGGAATATAAGTATCTCTGCAAAGGCTGAAAATCCTGTGGTTGTGAATAGTGGAATTGCATTTTTTGATAAATATGATGTACTGTTTGACCCAGTGAATGGGCAACAGGGTTTTAAGAGTCGTAGTTAAGATGTAGTATGCCTGTGCAAAAAAGCTCTCAAATAGGCAGTGATACAATGATCTCATGCAGTTTGAGTGGAACGAGAACAAAGCGGTTAGCAATCTGTCAAAGCATGGAGTCTCATTTGAGGAAGCAAAAACTGTTTTTGATGATCCTTTTTATGTTGATTTCTACGATCCAGACCATTCCGAAGATGAGGAGCGATACCTGATTGTGGGAGAATCAAACCGAGGGCGATTGCTGATTGTGTCGTATACGGAAAGACGAAATTCAATTCGTCTCATTAGTGCTAGAGAAGTAACACGAAGCGAGCGAGAAGCCTATGAAGAAGGATAAATCAGAAATGGAAGATGAGTTACGGGCAGAGTATGACTTAAAAAGCTTACAAGTGAGAAAATTAGGCTCTGGAAGAAAAAGTTTTGGTGGTACTACTGTGCGCTTAGAAGCTGATGTTGCAGAAATATTTCCCAGTGCAGATGCGGTTAATGAAGCTTTACGATTTCTAATTAGAGTGATGCGAGATCATCAAGCTATTGCTCCCATCGCCCAGGTTAATACATCGTTGGAGCCGACTGACGAAAGCCCGCAGAGCTAATTCAGAGCTTGTTTTGTCAGTGCGATCGCTCACAGTATACCTGAAGAAAAGGGAAAGTGCGATCGCAGTGCTTAACGATGGAAAAATTTGTTAATGTATCCACCTGCAATCCTATAACATGGCGATGTTTTAATATAACAAGCCGATGTAATGGCATAACATGGCGATGTAATGGCATTACATGGCGATGTAATGGCATAACAGGGCGATGTTTTAATATAACAAGCCGATGTAATGGCATAACAAGCCGATGTAATGGCATAACAGGGCGATGTTTTAATATAACAAGCCGATGTCATTGCAGAGCGATCGCATCCCCTTCCCTTGTTCCCTAGCAAGACATACGATAATTTATTTTCTGGAAGTCCCTAAGGCAATAACAAAGTGGCTTTAATCTCCTGCCGCACAACAGCCGTCACCTCACAAGTGCTATTGAGGCAATCGAGCAACAATTGATTCGCATCGTAATATCTTTGCAATATCTCCTCCTGCTCTGGACTGAAGTGCCAGTCATGCTGAGTGTTGCGATACTTAAAGATCGCTGCCTTCAACTGCTCTATCCAAGTAAGATAATTCGTTTGCCACCATGCCTGAAGCTTTTCTTTGCTTTGCTTTGGGTTGGGGAGTTGGGTTTGAAGCTGTTGCAGTGCTTGATGTAGCTCAGGATCTAGAATGATTGCTAGCGCAGTACTAAGTGCATCAGCGCAGGTATGGACATGAGGCAAATCATATTTGGCATCAACAGTGCATTCCAGCACTAGAAGATCCAGCACCGTATCTAGAAAAACACTTTGATCAAACGTGCAGGCCAGGACAAAATGCGGAGCAATGTGAGGAGTTCGATTTAAGGCGAGGAAAAAGGCACGGGTTGCAGCAGGTTGGGGAGGAGCAGTCAGAGACTTTTGACTTGCCCAAGTTAAAAAGTTTTGTAGGTGTGGGTCTTGAGCAACGATCGCATCAATTCGTTGTTTCATCAACTGCACTAAAGAGTCTGCACTCCGCAACATCGCAACAGTCAACAAAAAGATTTCTCGCCAACGGGGTTCAGTAATGTGACTTACCAGCCGTTCTAACGATTGATCTGATGCTCGCAAATTGTGACTGGCAACAATCTTTCGAGCCGTGAAATATTCTTGAAATATCAAATAAGAAAAAGAGAAAATCCCCCACACGCGTTCTGCCACTAATCCATGTTGCAACTCGATTGCCTTGAGTATTGCTTGACTCTCTAATTGCAATTCCTCTGGCTCCGTCGAAGCATTCGGTAAATCACGGATATAGTCATTAATATGTTGTTCAACGGCTTGTTGTTCAAAAAAGTAATCCCCTTGCTCAAATGTCGTTGTGGCGATTTGACTCAGCAGCTTAAGTTTTTGTGGCAATGAAAAGTTCTGGTACAATTGGTCACGTTCAACTCCTTTGGTTTCATCCCATTTGCTGAGCAGAAGATCTAAACATTGCTTATAAAATTCTGACGGTTTAGCCGGAAACTTACCCTGATGGTGAAAGACCCAACAGACAAGATGCAGAAACAAAGGCGTAACAGCAAGTGCGCGCAAAGAGATATTTTCCGGCAAATTTAGTTTCTCAATGAACTGAACTGCCTGTTTCTGCCCATCTTGAACAGTAGTTTTTGTGAATGCTGTAAACCACTTCTGTGCAAAAGCAACAATTTGGTCTTGAGCAAATAGAGAAATTTCCACATCGGTGAAGCGTCTGAGGTTAAAAGCTGTTGCCGCTGTGCGGCAGGTCACAACAAACAGATTATTTTGATACTTTTCCGAAACCCTGCGAATTTCCCCAACTACCGCCTTGCACTCTTGATGCAGCACTTCATCTAACCCATCCAGCAACAGCAACACTCTGCCCTCCCGCAGTAAGGTTTCAATGACGGACGAATTTGAAATCCCAGAGGTCAGAAATTCCTGATGAATATAGTTGAGTAAACTGAACTCGCCTGCTGCTTTAGACTCATTGGCAAAATCTCTCAAGGTGACGAAAATGGGAACCCGATTGGCTGCAAAGTTGCCTCGGCTACACTGAATCGCTAGATTTTGCAAAAAAGTAGTTTTACCCGATCCTGGTTTACCCAGTACCCGAAGCTTTGAGTAGGTTTCGACAGCTCTGATCCCCACGATTTGTGTCTGAGATACGTCCCATAAACCAAAGCGATTAAATTCTTTGGAGGTGAGGCGTTGCAGATCAGCTAGCTCTAACCACTGCTGGCTAGGAATCTCCTCCAAAACGTTGACATTAATGTAAATATCATCAATTCTGACAGGGTAGCTAATGTTCAACAACTGCAAGATGCCACACTGGTCTTGGATCTTGTCTTGGCGCTGCGATCGCACTTGTTGCACCAGCGTGTCGATGTCTACAATTGGAGTATTGGTCACCCCCCTAGTTTCCGGAAATTCGGCGGGAGGGTCAACCGCGATTTCTCGCCAATCCAGATCTAATATCGAACAAATTTCTAAAAAAATTTGCCGCTCGATCGGTTGCCCTGAGAAAAACCGCCAGATCGATTGGCGCGTCTTTAAGCCTACTTCCCCTGCTAGGTTTTCTTGAGTCCAGCCCTTGCGAGCAAAGGCGTATTTAGCTTCCTGAATTCCCGAAACTGATGCCCGGAGCGATCGCTTCACCATGAGATAAAACCTTTGGTTTTACTCTCAGAACTTATACATTCACAAACTTAACTAAATATACAGTTTTCTTGTACGTCAATAATCCACCCCTTGACTGAAAACCAGGTCAATCTCAAAGAGCTTCTATAAGTTATGTAACAAACAAGACAAAGAACAAAGTCTCAAATCCAGCTTACTAGGGTAAAAATGGCCAAGCTGTTACCAGCCGACAACTCACAAAAGCACTTCTCTACAAGGCTTTGAGAAAACATAGGATTTGGGAGCAAAACCCGATCGAGAAAAAACTATGGGTTTTAAAGTAGACGCAGTTTATCAGGTTATTTTGAGCAATTAAAATCTTTTAAAATCATATGTCTATGAGAATCAAAACTAATTACACCAAGTTGTTTCAATTTGCTCAAAAATCTTGTAATTGTTACTCTATTAGCACAGCAGGCGCTAGCAATATCTTCATGAGTCAAACGAGCATTTAAGCGTATTCCCTCTGGCAAAGGTTCACCAATTTCTTGTTTGAGAAATTCCAAAAGATAACGCAAGCGCTCTTGTACTTGCCGCTTTCCAGAAATGGCTAACAAAGATTCTGTTTGCTGTAACCGTTGATTAATTTTTGGTAAAAAGTTATGGCTGAGGTGAGGAGAAGCTGTTATCTCTGACACATGAATTGATACTAACTCCACTTCAGATAATGCTTTTGCTTGATAAATCGTCAGAGAAGTCATACTAGAACCAAAGATCATTCCTGCTCCAGCCAAGCCCATCAGTACTTCTTCACCTGTTTCACAAAAAGTACTAAGTTTCACCCAACCCCGACAAACATGTAAAATTTTTAGCGGGTTGAGAGGAATATTGTCTCCTTTAATGTATTTAGATAAGGGGCGCTCTCTAATAATGCTGCTAATACTCTTGATTTCTGATGATTCCCATTTATTGCGTGCAGTAATATTACGTATTAACCATCGCAGAGAGATTACTTCACCCTGTTGATTGCGAACGGCTGCCACTGTTAAAGCAGCATTAAAGATATCGCCATGAAGTTGCTGCAAGCGTACAAACAATTCTGTATTTCTGTCCGATTCAGATAATCGGTTGATTTTGCTACGAACTTGCTCACGTTCTTTGAGGGGGATAAAGTTAGTAATTGGCTTGCCTATTAAAAATTGTTTGTCAACATTGAGTAATTTAGCTGCCATTTGGTTAGCTTCGTGAATCGTACCCAATGCATTAGTCACTAAATAAGCATCTGGTGCATACTCGAATAAATCCTGATAGCGTTGGTGTTCGGTTGCTAAAAAATTTTGTGTTCGTATAAGTTCCTCATTTTGCTGATACAGTTCTTCTACTGCCAACTGTAATGTTTTTGAGGTGTGATGAAGTTCCTCAAAAGCTTGTGGTAGCATTTCTGATGGTACCCAAGGCAAAACAGTAGCAGTTTGATATAAATCTGCTAAACGTTTGTGCAATACTTCTGTGCTTTGGAAAAACGGCTGTTGGTTCATTAGTTGCAGTTGTTAATGATAAAAGTAACTTTCAATCGCTCGATTTTGGGAAGCTCAGCAACTGATGACTATGTGAGATGAGCTAGGAACTAATTTCAATATGGGTGGTTGCCGAGAGGTAGAGTTTAGTGGTTGAACTGTAACAAATATTCTTTGAAAAATGCTTGAGTTATGTGGGTAAAATTTTTTGTTCTACATCTATCAAGGTGCATGAGCAAATTAGCAGGTTGTCAAAAGCATCAAGGTCGAATTTCATCCAATACGGTTCGGTTAAAAAAGAAGGGGGAAAGGGGAAGAAAAAATTTTTAACCTTTACCCTTTAATCTTTTCCCCAAACCTAATTCTTAGTTCAAAATACTTATCCGAACCCTATTGCAATGTTACCCAGATTAAACAGCTCGCAAATCTGCCTCGTTGAGAATGACCATCGTCTCTGCGCCTACTCTGCCAAAATCAGGCTTCTGCCCCAATGCCATTTCGACGAGATAAGTCCAGCTTCCAGATTCAGGTTTGAAGCTTCGCACAATTCCTTCTCCACCAACAAACTTCACTCGCTGAGTATTGCGAAAACTGGGCACTTTAATCAAGGTTGCAGTCATGAGTAAGACTCTTCCAATGCATAGTAGTTGATAACTTCTGTTTTAGTCGAAGAAATCAAATATATTTTGTATCTTTTTATGTAAAGAAGTCAAACATCAGCTACAACTTTTGAATGTTTTATCAGAATTTGTATAAGTTATACATAACTAAAGCCTTTACTCAGACGCGATCTTTAACATCTGTATGTCAAACTAAAATTCATGAACAAAATGCTGGCTACATTGTCATGACTCAAATCTTAAATACTTTACCTACTGGCTGTGCTGAGCGAATTATCTGTTGTTACATTAATAAAAATCATAAGGTTAAGCTCGCTCGGATAATGAATATTTCAAATTAGCGCTTTGAGCGCGTTAGTTTTCTAGGTAGGTGAAAGATTCTTATTTGAAGCACCACCAGAGGCTGAACTAGAAATTTGTATGATGATGCTTTCTACTGTTGTTTTAGTAGAAGCTATTGCTAGCCATCGGTTAGTTGTTAAAAGTTCTCACATTCAACAGGACTATGTTCCTCGATGACAAAATTCTTGTTTTCTGTCTCGGTGAGGGATGAAAAAGTGATAGACACCGTTTTTAAGAAAAAAGTTTTAGGAAAAACAGATAAGAAGGCATCTAATCAAAGCTCAAGCTTTACAGATACCAAGCTTGAAAGTGAAGCTACTGACCTATTTAGTGCTAACGAAAACTCGATTCCCAATCAAGGATATCGAGGTCGAGTTATCATTTTTATTGATGGCTCAAACTTGTTTTATGCGGCTTCATCTCTAAAACTTGAGATTGATTATGTCAAACTGCTGCATTATTTAATAGCTAGAGATTGCCTGGTTCATGTGTTTTTCTACACAGGGTATGACCCTACGAACGAGAAGCAATATAAATTTCTCTATTGTATGCGTCGCATTGGTTTCCGGGTTATTACTAAGGCGGTGACACAAGCTCCAAACAGCGCCAAAAAAGCCAATCTTGATGTAGAAATTGCGGTTGATATGATGACATTAGCTCAACATTGTGATACAGCCGTTCTGGTAAGCGGTGATGGAGATTTTGCCTATGTAGTAAATGCCATTGCTGCTCAAGGTGTTCGGGTTGAAGTTGTTGGGTTACGTTCAATGACCAGTGCCGCTCTGATTGATGCTGCCGACTGTTATATTGACCTCGCTGCCATTCAACAAACCATTAAAAAGATTGACGGCAGTCTTTGTCAGTTGTTGGCTAATACCCGGGAATAAGTAAATGATTCTACAATTATAAGACTTACACAAGTGTCATATTTTTTCAGCCAAAACCGTCCACAGCGGAGCCGGAGACGCTCCGCCTCCGGTCAAGAGTCAAATGTCCAAAAAACCTTGACCATTGACTGTTGACCGTTGACTGTTGACCAGAATATATGTGCCAGTTGCGTAAGTCCTGAATTACTTTGAGTGTTCTTCCTCTGCTTCGGCAATGGTTCGCTTTGTGGCAAAGCCGTTGAGAATAATTCCCCGAATCATTGCCACCTCTGCATCCAAGTTTTTTGCGTGCTCTTCATATTTTGCTGCTGCGCTCTGTAGATTGTAATTTTTCATCTGCTCAGACATTTGACGCGAAAACGTGACCTTTTCCTCCATCGCTCGAACAGCCGACCAAAGCGCGTTTTCCAAATTCTGGGTTTGCTCTGCTAGGAAGACATTCGCTGTAAAGGAATGCCCGATATGACAGCGAAACCGGAGCGGCTCGTCTTTGCCAATTTGCCAGATGCTGCCGTTGCATTCAGGGCAGGTGTAGGTCGTTCGAGTCCCTATTGCTTCTACATTCTGCAAAAATTCTTGGGTGTTCATTCCCTGTTGAGCAATCTTGGATTCAACTTCGATTTCTTTAGTCACTGGGTAGGCTTCCTCCTCAGCGGCGGGTTCCTTCGATAAACGCACTAAAAGGTCTGGAATTTCGGCAAGCGGCAGACAATAATCGACCTTGACAAACCGCAAGGCACTCTTTGCCATGCTAGGGTATTCTGCTTCTTTCGGGTCTTGAACGATCGCAATGCCGCCCCGTTTCTTAACCGCCTGCAATCCCACAGTACCATCATCGAGGTAGCCCGTCAGCACCACTCCCACAACCCTCGGACCATAAGCGCGAGCAGCGGAACGAAATAGTGCATCGATTGCCGGTCTAAATCGGTTTTCTTGCGGTCCACGGACGATCCGTATGTGTCCTTGATCCACCAACAAATGATGATCGGGCGGAGCAATATATATTCGCCCTTTGTCAATCTCTTCTCCATCGACTGGGTGAGAGGCTGGAAGCGAGCCAACGTCCGCAAGAATTTGGGGGAGAATACTGGGCTTATCAGCTGCGAGGTGTTGAACAATCAATAAAACAGCATCGATATCAGATCTTAAAGCACCGACAATTGCGCCTAGTGCTTTGAGTCCACCTGCCGAGGTACCAATGACAATGATGTCGTGTCCAGGCATAAATTCCTTAAGGAGCTGTAAGGGACTTCCAAATAAAAAAATCATCAATCGCTTCGGCTTGGCTCAGCGACCGGAAGCAGAGTTTCGTTGACCATGCGCTACTCATTCCTCACTCGTCCAACTAAGTCCGCAACCATAATTACCAACTGAGTCAGGTCAACTGGCTTCTTCATGTGTATTTGAAATCCGGCATCGATCACTTGTTGCTGTTCTCGTTCGCTGGCATAGGCAGTGATTGCTGCTGCCGGAATTTGTCCACCAGCAAGAGCATCAAGTGCTCTCACCTGACGAATCAGAGAGAACCCATCTTCGTCAGGCATCCCAATATCTGCTAGCAGCACATCATATTTGCCAGGAGATTCAGTCAGCGCCATGATTGCTGACCTAGCCGAGGAAACAGCTACCACTTGTGCGCCCGCGTTTTCTAACATCCACTTCATTAACTCAAGGCTATCTGCTTCATCATCTACAACTAGGATGCATAAGCCTTCCAGGGAAGGAACCTCCTGGCTCAATACATCGAGAGGCTCTTGTGCTGTCAGTTCTAAGTAACTTGGTGGTGTAATCTCTTGCGGTCTCGCGCTCAACGGCAACCTCACGATCATCGTAGTTCCTTGTCCTTCGCCAGGACTCTCTGCTCCCACTGTGCCGCCGTGAAGCTCCACGATATGACGGACAATTGTCAAGCCCAACCCTAAACCTTGACTGCCTTTGCTGGTACTGGAATCTCCCTGGCGAAAGCGCTCAAACACGTAGGGAAGGAAGTCGGCTCGGATACCTTGTCCTGTATCACTGACCCGAATTTCCGCATGAGTCTGCACAGGTGACAACGTAATTTCCACTCGTCCACCGACGGGAGTGAATTTAATCGCGTTGGAGAGTAGATTCCACAGCACTTGCTGTAAGCGATCGCCATCGCCCACAATCGTTGCAGAGTTCAACCGTGAAACTATTTGAATCGATTTTGCTTCGGCGGATAGTTCAATGGACTTGATCGCGTCATCCACAACTGAAACCAGATCAATTAGCCGTGTGTTGAGATGTAGCTTGCCACTTGTAATCCGTGAACTATCCAGCAGATCCTCAATTAATTGAGTTTGTACCCTGGCACTCCGCTCCATCACTTCCAAGCCAAGAGTAACAGTTGCTTCGTCTAGCTGGCGGGTGCGGAGAATTTGCGCCCAGCCCAGCATGGTATTGAGCGGGTTGCGGAGTTCATGGGAGAGATTTGATAGGAACTCGTCTTTGGCTAGATTGGCAGCCTCCGCTTGTTGACGAGCTGACTGTTCCTGGCTGAGGAGTTGCGATCGCTCCGCTTCAAACTCCTTGCGAGGGGTGATGTCTTCAATCGCCAGCAAAATCCTTTGGGCATCCCCTGCTTGAATGATTTTCCAACCATTCAGTAGCATGGTTTTCTGCCCAATGCGCTCAAAGTAATGCTCGACCTCGAAGTTTTGCATCGGGGTATCGTTGGCAAAAACGTCTGACAACAGCGATCGCAGTTCGGGTATGTTCCACTGACCGTTTCCCAATTCAAAGATGAGCGATTGCATCGTTTCTGTTGGCAAAACCTGGAACGTTTCATAAAACGAGCGATTGGCTTTGTTCACCCGGAAGTCAGAGTCCAGCACGATTAGCGGCACTTGCACCGTCTCTACGATCGCTTCCGCGTAATTCCGGGCGGCTTCTAAGGTGGCGGCACTGCGTTTGAGGGCATCAATATCGAGTAATACCAACACTACCCCTTCAATCTGGTTTTCTAAAGTGCGATAAGGACGGATGCGGAGGTTATACCAATGTCCGCCTTGGGTTTGGACTTCTCGCTCTTTGACACCGAGCGTATCCAAAACTTCTAACATCAGCGCTTCTAAGTCTGGGATATTGAGATTGGCGCGGATGTCGCTAAGTGGTCGTCCAGCATCGGTGGGAATAAAGTTGAACAATCGCTGCGCCATTGGCGTAAACCGTCGAATTCGTAAGTCCGAAGTTAACATCAAAATTGGGATATTAATGCAGGCCAGCAAATTGGTTAGATCGTTGTTGACCTGATATAATTCAATATTGCGGCTGCGAAGTTCTTCGTTAGTGGTATTGAGTTCTTCGTTGGTTGCTTGAATTTCTTCTTTGGCGGTTTCTAGCTCTTCATTAGTGCTTTGCAACTCCTCGTTGCTCGACAAAATTTCTTCATTGGCAACTTTGAGGTCTTGATTGGTGTGTTCCTGCTCCTGAATCACCGCTTGGAGATATTCCTGAGTCGCTGCTCGCTCCTGAATTGCGGTGGCAAGTTCCTGCTTCAGCCGAGCATTCTCACGCTCTAAATCTCCTTGGAGGTTTGCAGAATCGATTAGGCTAGGGCTACTCACGCTAGGTGGCACTTCTTCAAACAAAACTAAAAAGTGGAGTTCGTCAGCAGGCGGAACCTTAAAAGGAATCACCTGAAGATTGACCAATTTGACGCGATCGCCTTTTTCAATCCCTAACCCATTCTTCCTAACTGGCAACTCTTGCCGTTGTGCCTGATAAATCGCAGCGCGTAGCTCAATGAGTAAGCCATCTCGTACCAGGTTGAATAAGTTGAAGTTAGCAACTCCAGGGACTAGCTTGAGGTAGCGATCAATTTCTCCCCGCAATTGCAGCACCTCCATCTTGTCGTTGATCGTCACACCCACCGGGGCGTAGTGACTCAAGATCAGCTGATCCATCTTTTTTTGTAAATCAAAACCTTCGGTTGGAGTCTGCTTCATTGGCTGATCCTCGTCCAATTTAGCGATCGAATAATTACTAGTAACAAAAGAAAACGTTGGACGAGTGGCGGTTAATTTCTTGCTATAAATTCTGTACTTTTTCTCGACTAAAGTAAACAAGTCCGAGTATTTACCTGTACTTTCCGAGGTGCCCAGTAGCAGAAAGCCCTCCGGGTTTAGGCTGTAATGGAAGATGGGCATGATGCGTTTTTGCAGCGCCTCTCCCAAATAAATCAACACATTTCGGCAGCTAATCAAATCTAGGTTAGAGAAAGGCGGATCGCTGCCCAAGTTCTGGCGAGCAAAGACACACAGTTCCCGCACCGTCTTATTAATTTGGTATTTACTTCCCTCAAGGACATGGAAGAATCGGCGGCGGCGTTCTGGTGAAACCTGCACCATCTGATTTTCTGAATAGATGCCAGATCTAGCTTTGTTGATCGAGACCTCACTAATGTCTGTAGCAAAAATTTGGATCGGTGGCTGGGTAGCTTTATCCGCCAAAAATTCCAGCAGGCAGATGGCGAGCGAATAAACCTCCTCACCCGTCGAACAGCCCGCTACCCAAATCCGAATTGGAAATTCTGCTGACTTGTTTTGCACAATCGTGGGAAAGACTCGCTCTTTCAACAGTTCAAACGCTTCAGCATCGCGGAAAAAATGGGTGACGTGGATCAGAATTTCCTCATAGAGTGCCTTGACTTCAGCTGGATGCGCTTGCAGATACTGGGCGTAATCTGACAAACCTTCTAGCTTGTACAACAGCATTCGGCGCTGGATGCGGCGATTGAGTGTAGTGGGCTTGTAGTGGCTGAAGTCAACGCCAGTGCTTGATCGCAGCAGTGCAAAAATGGTTGTGAGGACATCTTTCGCTTCGGGTAATTCTTCATCCTCTGTGACCGGCACTGAGCAAGCTAGCAGAGGATTGCGACTGAAGTTTACTATTTCTGAGGCAATTTTTTCCGGCGGCAGTACAAAATCGACATTCCCTGTGGCGACTGCGGTATTGGGCATACTGTCGAATTTTGCCGTGTTTTCACACTGAGCAAACGTTACGCCTCCGGCTGTCTTGATTGCCTTTAGCCCCAGCGAACCATCTCCATCTGTTCCCGATAACACCACCGCGATCGCTTTATGCCCGCAATCTGCTGCCAAAGAGGTAAAGAAGGCATCACCTGGCATATATTTTCCCAGAATCTTCTCGCGGGGCGACAGTTGCAGTACGCCTTCAGACAGGATCATCTTCGTGTTAGGCGGAATCACGTAAACTTGGTTTGGCTTTACCCTCATCCCGTCCTGCACTTCCTGCACTGGCAGTTGCGTTGTTCTAGCGAGAATCTCCGATAATAGGCTTTCATGGTTGGGAGACAAATGCTGAATCAGCACATATGCCATCCCGGTATCCGTGGGCAGATGGCGCAGTAACTCTATAAAGGCTTCCAATCCTCCCGCAGAGGCAGCAACACCAACAATGGGAAATGGAGCTTGTGTCATGTTTTGCTGCGCCGCGTCGATTGCATTTCCAGTCGGTTCAGACATCGGTTGCTCTGAGGATTGATCGCAAGTCATAGGATAAAGTCTAGCATCGCAGTGGTTTGGCAGTTTAGGTCTCTACTCTAAGGTAGTTTTTTCAACCAATCTGTATCTATGAAAGTTTAACTCCAACCACGAAACAAGGCTCTTAAGGAGTAATCTCCTAGTCTACTATTTACCCGACAAAACCTGACATTTGCTGACAAACCCTACCAAAAAACCATCCAGACTTGCGGAGCGTCTCGAGGCAGTCACCACCTAGGTTTAATAAAATTTACATCAACTGATTAGACTGAAGAAGACAAGTTATATAATGATTTGAAACATGGCTTGCCATTCATCGCTTAAATTTGTGTTGTTAACTGCTATCAAAACCAAGCTAAAATTGACATCATCACAAAAAATGTTGATGTCAAAACATGCTGGAATATCCCGATTTACATACAACTGGGGACTGGCAACATGGAAAGCTTTGTATCAGTCAGGATATCAACCAAATCATTTGATGTTGAAGAAGTTCTTTAATAATGAAGTTAAACCAGTTCTCACCTGGATTAAAGAACAAGGGATTTGTCAAAAAATCACAGAATTTGCTTTTGAAAACTTAGGTAAAGCCTTTAAAAACTTCTTTGAAAATCGTGCAGACTATCCCAAGTTGAAAATCAAAGGTAGAAATGACAGCTTTACAATTAACGCCAGTGGTAGACCCATAAACTTGGGCGGTAAACGCATAAAATTACCAACCATTGGCTGGGTGTCAACTTATGAGTCTTTACCACACACAACAACCACAAAGCTGACTATATCTAGAACAGCAGGAGATTGGTACATTTCAATAGCTTATGAAATAGAACCAGAAATCACCAAAAAAGAACATGATTATGTAGGGGTAGATTTAGGAATAAAAACTTTAGCCACCTTATCAACAGGAGTGATTTTTGTTAATCCAAAAGCTTTAAAAAAAGCGACAAAAAAGTTAACTAGATTACAGCGTCAATTAGCAAGGAAGGTAAGAGGTAGTAATCGTTATAAAAAACAAAAACTGAGAATATCTAAACTGCATCGACGGATTACGAATATACGTAAAGATGCCACTCATAAGGCAACTACATTTATCTGCAAAAACCACGCAGTAGTTGCTTTAGAAGATTTGAATACTTCGGGAATGTTGAAAAATCATAAGTTAGCTCTTTCCCTGAGCGATGCTAATTTCTATGAATTTCGGAGACAAGTAGAATATAAAGTAGTTAGATATGGTGGAACTGTCGTATTTGTAGATAGATTTTACCCATCTAGTAAAACTTGTTCCAATTGTGGAGCGATTCAGGAAATTAGTCTATCAGAGCGGGTTTATGTGTGTCAAAAATGTCAGCACACTGCTGACAGAGATTTAAATGCATCCCAAAATCTCGAAAAATATGCGCGGCAGGCTTTACCGTGTCTGGATGTTGAGGGATAACCGCTCCCATGCTCCCCTTGAAACGTCAAGTAATGTCTGGTATTGTCCAGGTTTTATGTAGCAGGAACAAACCGCTGAAAATATCGGCAGTTTTCATCTTTAGGTAATAAATTTTAACTTTGTTTGGAAGTCGGCGGGAAACTCCATCTCAAGAGTGGGTGCGTAGGGTGCGCGCCCCGCCGACTTGGGGCATTGGGCATTGGTCATTGGTATTCTTTGCCATCAGGGCCCAATTCCCCATACCAAAAACTCCATCCCCTTGTGGGTAGAGTTTTTTATTCTATTTCAATAAAAATTATAGGTGGTTTTGCAACCACCTAATATTCCCCTCATATTTAGAATTTACTTGCAGCACCCTTAGTGAAAAATATAATTACTCAGTAATATTAACCAAACTTTCAACTTCAGAAGTAGCCAATGTTGGAGCTTTAAACAAACGAGAGTACAAACTTGATGGTTGCTGGCGCGCCACAACTGGTAGAACTTGGCGAGCGTGAGCAGCTAATTCTACTGTTTTGACATCATAGGTTTGGGTAATTAACTTGGGATAGAAACCAATACCGATGATGGGAACCAAAAGACAAGCGGTAATAAACAGTTCGCGGGGTTTAACATCAGGGATGAATTTATCAAGATGTAACTCTTCGTTTTGCTTACCGTAGAACACTTGACGCAACATCGACAGTAAGTAAATCGGAGTTAAAATTACGCCCACTGCTGAGAGTAGTACAACTACAATCTTGAAGCTAGAACTGTAAACATCACTGGTGGCGATACCCAAGAACACCATCAATTCACCAACAAAGCCACTCATTCCTGGTAAAGCTAGAGAAGCCATTGAACCGGCTGTAAATAAAGCAAATGTGCGGGGCATTACTTTACCCATACCGCCCATTTTATCCATCATCAAGGTGTGGGTACGTTCGTAAGTCACACCAGACAAGAAGAACAAGCTAGCAGCAATTAAACCGTGAGAAACCATCTGGAGAACAGCGCCGCTGATCCCAATTTCTGTATAAGAAGCAATCCCAATCAACACAAACCCCATGTGGGCAATTGAAGAGTAAGCCAACCGACGTTTGAGGTTTGTTTGAGCAAAGGCGCAGCAAGCACCGTAGACAATATTTACAACACCCAAGATTGCCAACACTGGCGCAAAGGTAACATGGGCATTAGGTAACATTTCAATGTTGAAGCGGATTAGTGCATAGCCACCCATCTTCAGCAACACACCAGCCAAAATCATGGAACCAGGTGCAGATGCTTCACCGTGCGCATCAGGTAGCCAAGTATGTAAAGGGAAAATTGGTAGTTTCACGCCGAAGGCAATTAAGAAACCTGCGTAAACTAATAGTTCCAATGCTTGAGGATAATTCTTCATTCCCAGAGTCGCCATATCAAAGCTGACGGTATCTCCAGAGAATGCCATTGCAAAACCAGCTACCAGAATAAATATTGATGCGGCGGCGGTGTAGAGAATAAATTTAGTTGCAGCGTAGCGGCGGTTTTGTCCACCCCAAATTGAAATCAGCAAGTACACAGGTACTAACTCGATTTCCCACATTAAGAAAAACAATAGTAAATCTTGGGCAACAAACACGCCAAGCTGGGCGCTGTACATCACCAGCATTAATGCATAAAATAAACGCGGCTTGTTGGTTACTTTCCAAGCCGCGAATATTGCGAGAGTGTTAATTAAGCCGGTCAGTAACACTAAAGGCATTGACAAACCGTCAACTGCTACAGACCAATTCAAACCTAACTGTGGTACCCAAGAATATTTTTCTACTAGTTGAAAGCTTGAATTGTGGAAGTCGTAGTGATGCCAAAAGGCATAAATCATGAGTGCAAAGTCTGCTAGTGCTACTCCCAAACCATACCAGCGGACGGTTTTACCTTCTTTGTCGGGAATCAACGGGATGGCTAGGGATGCCATCAGGGGTAAGAGAATTATGGCGGTTAGCCAAGGAACTTGAATAAGACTCATCACTTTTGACAATCGATTTACGATTTTTCTTTTAATTACAGTATATGAACGAGTTTGTAGATTTGTAAACGTAATTTATCCCTATGATGGCAAATCTTCAAATTTTAATAGAGATAAATACTCATCCACTTTGCCGTTCACAATTCTAATTGTAAAGTTTTGCAACGTCAATGTGTGGTGAATATTTCTTTTAACCTGAGATAAAAGTCTCGGTTAGGGGCTGGAAGTCAATAAAAAAGCGGCTTATGCCACTTGATAAAAAAGATTGGGCTTGTGGCTAAGGGCATTGGGCATTGGGCATTTGCTGTGGTGAGTGATTACTCGCAGCATTATTAAGGGGAGTCTGGCGAAGTTCCGAGAGTGCGTGGGTACTTCGCTACAAACATATGTCACAAAGCAAAGGGCGGGGAAACCCATACGTGTCAACTTAATGTGAAACCCTTACCTGGATATGATTTGATACAAAATCACGTACCACCAAGATCCGCGCTACCCCACCCCAGTTTTGTCTAAAAGCCAAAACGTCCCCTCCCCGTAAACGGGGAGGGGATTGAGGGGTGGGGTAAAATGCCTGTGGAATAAGCGTTTTGACTTAAGTTGACACCAATGGGGGAGACCCCGCCCCTACGGATGCATGTGTCTAATACTTCAGACTATGCGGTTGACAATTGTCCACACATCCCCATCGGAACGGATATGCGGAACTGAGATTGTTTTGAATCCGGTAATGAATGGTTTGTAATAAACCTGCCAATACAGGGGACTTAGCTCATTGGCGCAAGATTTCAGCAGGCGGATTTCGGTTGCTAGTTCTCCCGCTAGTAGATTAATGCGTTGAGCATGAACCTGCGCTACGCTTCTAACTTCTTCTAGCTGCTGCTGGAGGGTAAGTTGTTTGGAGTTAATTTCCCAATGTGCTAATTGGGCTTGTTTTTGTTCTAGCTGAAGTTCTAAAGCGGCGATCGCATCATCAATTCCTTTGATTTCCACAGCTAAATGGGCATTTTCCCTGGCAAAGCGGCGGTAAGCTTCAGCGATCGCACTGGGTGAATCATTCTCCCTCGACACTATATTATTAATAGATAGAGCAGCACGTTCCTGCTGGAGAGCCTGAATTTCTTGGCGAAGTGCTGCTATTTCTGAGACAATCTGCTGCATAATACCTGTTTATCCTTGTTTGCTGCTGATTGCGCCTTGGTTATCAACAGAAAGCGATCGCACAACAGCTGTAATTCCTTCTGCTTTCCAAGCAGTTCTCATCGCCGCTTCTACAGATTGGGCATGTTCTGCATCAGCTAAAGCCAACAATGTCGGTCCCGCACCACTAATCACCATGCCATAAGCACCAGCAGCCACAGCAGCCATATTTACAGCATCGTAACCAGGAATCAAAGCTTTGCGATAGGGCTGATGTAATTTATCTTGTAAAGCTGTCTTTAACCATTCTCCCTTACCAGTTGCCAAACCGCGCAACAATAAGCCCAAATGAGCCGTATTGAAAATTGCATCAGCACGGCTGACTTGTGTTGGCAAAACTCGCCGTGCTTCCGAAGTTGAAAGTTCAAAATCAGGAATCGCCACGACTGGGACAACATTTTCCAGCCAAGGTACATCACAAATTTCCCAAGCTGCGCCACTACTAGCAGCTAGACGACATCCCCCCAATAAAGCGGGAACCACATTATCAGGATGTCCTTCCATTGCGATCGCTAATTCCATCACTTGCAACTGGGAAAGAGGTTCCCCAGCCAGTTGATTAGCCCCAACCAACCCACCAACTATTGCAGTCGCCGAACTACCCAAACCCCGCGCCAACGGTACACCTAGCTGAATCTCAATTTTCACACTCGGCGGTATCTGCTCTATATATTGATATAACTTCACAAACCCTTGATAAAGAAGATTACTTTCATCAGTTTGTACCCCTTCAGCTTCCTCACCAGTGACATGAATAATTAACCCGCCTTCATCCAGACGAGTGAATTTAAACACGTTGTACAGCGTTAAAGCTGCACCAATGCAGTCAAAACCAGGCCCCAAATTAGCAGTGGTGGCGGGAACAGTAACAGTGACACTAGAAACAACAGACATCTGCAAATTTCACTAATCAATCAACCAGCATCCCATGTTAATGATTGATTTGCGCATTTTTTGTCAATAGTCATTTGTCCCCCTCATCCCCCGGTTGGTGAGCGAAGTCGTACTGCGTTCGCGCAGCGTCTCGTAGAGAAGCAGAACCCGCAGGGTACCACATCCCCCTCATCCCTCCTGCTTCACTGATGATCCCATACATGTTTAAGATAATGCACGATCGCCTCTGCTGTGGGTAAATTAGTTGCTAGGAGAACTTCGTTAATGTTGCAGCTTCTCAAAAAAGCTTCTTCATTTGCTTGACTGGGCTGAGGTACCAGAAAATCTCTCAGGAAAATTACCGCTAAAACCTCTCCTGAGTTTACTAATGAATTAATTGTTTGATATCCTCCAGATGTGGCTGCTGGTATTTGCTGATTAACAGTTATACCTGTCTGTTGATGTAAGACTTCACTAATAGATGGGCAAGCAACAGTGAGACTCTGTAAGAAAAACTCTTTGTGCTGATTCACAAAATCAGCTAATTCTGATTTTTTACTTTCGTGAGCTATAAGAACTATGTTTTTTTGATTGATGATTTGTTGAGGCTCACTTGCAGGTACTTGTTGGGCAATTTCATCAGATAGTGTTTTTTCTGTGCCAAAAATTTCATTCAGTGTTTGACTAATTGATTCAGATGTTTTATTACTAATTAATTCTGGCATTGCTTCATCTTCTAATTCTTCTGTTTTCTCCCCAAAATCGATTTTAGTTACATCTGATATTTCGTTTACTGTTGATGATTCAAAGTCAAAAGCTTTTGCAGTTTCTGCACTAAATTCTACCGCATTTGTTGCACTCAAATTAACTTCTTGATTGTTAACATCCACCGGAACTTCACCCACTATATCCGATGGAGCGCTAACGAGATAACCAGACACAATAATGCTATCTTCTATGTATTCATCTTCGTCATCTTCATGACTAAACTCTGGAGTAAAGCTATTGACAAATTCTGGAGCTTCAACTGGTGCAATATCCACTCGGAAATCATCTGCGCCATCTTGATTAGTGATAGCTTCGCTGATTTCACTTTCTACATCTAATGGTTCATTCTCTACATTACGCGGTTGGATTATAGTGAAGTCTCGTAAAATTTCCGCCACATCTGGGGGAACTTCATCCACTAACTCAGGTGGTGGGCTAAAGATATCTCGTGGTTGAACATTGGTAAATTCTTGGATAATTTCCGCTTCCACATCAATATTTTGCTCGTTGATATCTGGGGGAACTTCACTTTCTATCTGTGATGGTGGGATATGTAAATCTCGCAGTTGCACTATAGTGAATTCTTGCGGAATTTCTGCATCCCAATCAATATCTTGATAGTTAATTTCTACTGGAACTTGATTCACCACTTCTGGTGCTGGGCTAATTAAATCTTGGGGTTGTATAGATGTAACTTCTTCTGCAACTGGGTTACTAACAACTTCATCACTAACCACTGCGGGAACTTCACTTACCGCTTCTGGTGTTGGGCTAATAAAATCTTCGGATTGTATAGATGTGACTTCTTCTGCAACTGGGGTACTAACAATTTCATCACTAACCACGGCAGAAACTTCACTTACCGCCTCTGGTGCTGGGCTAATAAAATCTTCGGGTTGTATAGATGTGACTTCTTCTGCAACTGGTGTATCTGCATCAACCTCTTGTTCGCTGATTTCTTCAGGAGTTTCAAGGGTACTTTCCAGTGCGTTTATTGCTTCTTCTAGTTCTGATGTTTCGACTTCGCTAGTTTTTGAACTCGGCTGCTGTAATACTTCTCTTGCTTGATTGGCAACATTAATATTGTTGAGATTATCATTACCTCGCAAACCAGAAAATAGTGCTGGATCTATAGTTCTAAATACTGTCTCTGGCTGTTCAGATAAAGGAATCAAATCTTCCACTGCGATCACGTAATCGCCAATCCGGATAATGTCTTTATCCTTCAACAAGAATGGTCTATTTTTTTCAGCTATTTTGCCATTAACTATTGAGCCGTTTCTACTCCCAAGGTCGCAGAAGTAGTAATTACCACTTTGAATAAAAAATTTGCCATGTATTCTGCTCACATCAGGACTATCCAACACTAAATCGGAATCAGGAGAACGACCGATAATGCATTCTCCTGTTGGTGTAGTTGCTAACGCTAAATCAAGTTCGTTAACTTCATTTAGTGTTGGTGAGTAGTTAACTTTTACTTTCATATTAATTTTTCGTTAATTTTATTAATTTCTGTAACCCAGCGCTGACGGGTTTTAGGTTCTAAATTAAAAATATCATTTTGTGCCCAGTGAAAGCGATCGGCAATAAAGGCTACCTCCTCATATACGGTATCAGAGGGGTAGCTGACTACTCCCCCGCTAGTTTTCGCTCCACTGAATATTGAGTATTGCAATGGGGACATTGTGTGGGTATCTTTACATTTCCTTGTTGATTAATACGATTGTGACATTTCTCCGACCTGAAGGTAAAGAAGCAGTCCTTCTAATAAATCGGTCTTCATAGAGAAGAAACTACCTAAGAGGGTAATAACCCGTGCTAGCATTACCAAAACACTGTAAGCGGGATTCTCGTGAACTTTGCGTTCTTGTTGTACCAAAATTTCATCTTTGGCGGTAGCTAAACCCATCATTCCATGACGATGAACTCGGTTTTGGCTATCAATCAACCTTCTAGGAAGAATGAAAGCAAATTCATTGCTGAGATTATCCTGCTTGCGACCCATACCAATTTTAGATTTTAGATTTTAGATTATGCTCAATGGTCAATGGTCAATGGTCAATAGTCAATAGTCAATAGTCAATAGTCAATCAATGCAAGGATTTTGGATTTACGATTTTGGATTGACTGCACCCATAAAGGTAGGGGCGGGTTTACTTGGATCTTTGTGAATGAATGAGGATATTTGTGAACCCGCCCCTACTTGAGGATTTTAAATTGACGATTTTGGATTTGTTCCACCCACGGCTGTGCATGAACCGAAATAATCTAAAATCTAAAATCTAAAATCTAAAATTGGCGCGGTCAATGGTAATTGGTCTTTAGACTGTGGACTGTGGACTGTTAAACTTCTTACATGAATCAAAAGCCCTCACCCTAAATCCCTGTCCCAAGCTTGTTTTAGGGACTTTGAAATTCAGTAGCTCGAAAACTTTTGTAAGTTGACGAAATAATCAGGGTTTCAGGCGAGGTTTTTGGGCTGATGATTGCTCCCGCTTGCACTGCACTCTTAACCTACCAACAACGCCCATTCCTTGAAAAGCACAGTCTAACAGGATTGCGGCAATTTGTGTTCCTAAACTCAAATGAAAGGTTGGCAAGGGTTCTGGAAAACTTTGCGATCTTAAGTTATACAAATCGAGCCGCAATCTGAGTTACATGCTGATGCTAAAATTACTCTACAGCTATTTAGTTAATTAATGGATAAGTCTGTTATGACCGGTGTCCTCTCTCCTCTGCGGATTGGCAAATATATTGCCCGCTATCCCATTGTTCAAGGTGCAATGGCGGTGCGGGTGTCTGGTGCAAACCTAGCTGGATCTGTCGCCAATGCGGGAGGAATCGGTGTAATTGCCTCACTGGGATTGGGGCTATCTTCTCCCTATTTTGACCAACGCAAACGTGGCAGCTTTTTTAGGGCTAATCGGCTGGCTTTGATTGATGAACTGGCTAAAGTTCGCCAAATCAGCCCAGATGGCATCATTGGTGTCAACATTTTGGTTGCTACTAGAGATTATCAGATGTTGGCTCAGACTGCGGCAGCCCAAGGAGCAAATCTCATCGTTACTGGAGCCGGATTACCTTTATCTTTACCAGAGTACACCGCAAACTATCCAGATGTGGCACTTGTACCCAGTGTATCTAACCTGCACTCAGCCCAGTTAATCTGCCAAACCTGGCAACGTCAATATAACCGCCTACCTGATGCGTTGATTGTGGAAAATTGCCAGTTTGTTGGGGGTCATTTTACAGAATGCGATCGCGTTAACCTGCCAGGATTTTCTATTGGTTCTGTAATTTCCCAACTACGGCATTATTGCCAACAGCAGTTAGGGGTGAATATTCCCTTAATTATCACAGGCGGAATTAGCGATCGCACCGATATTGAGCGGATGTTGGCTATGGGCGCAGATGGGGTACAAATCGGTACTCGCTTCATAACCACAGAAGAATGTGACGCCGATCGCCGTTATAAAGAATATCATCTTAACGCCCGTGTAGAAGATATTGTGACCGTCCCTAGTCCAGTGGGCAAAATGACTCGTGCTTTACGTAATTCCTTTGCCCAAGAAGTAATTGACGGTTCCTTAAGCCAAGAACAGGGATGCATTGCTAACTGTTTAGAGAAGTGTTTATATCGAGATACTGGCAAAACTTATTGTATTCTCCAAGCACTTGCTAAGGCTGCACATGGAGATGTTGAAAATGGTTTAATTTTTTCTGGTGCGAATGTTAGGTACACTGAGCGAATCATGTCAATTGCAGAACTGATGGCAGAATTCACCCAGCCTTGTACTATTCCAGTTTAAGGTTGCTACAAATGGCAAACAGGGAATGCGATCGCGCTCTCGTTGTCAATCAAAAGTCGAGTAATTTATGGATGTAGATGAAATTCTTAAACGTTACGCTGCTGGAGAACGCAGTTTTCCGCAAGTCAATTTACAAGAAGCAGAACTAACAAATGCAATTTTAACTCTTTCAGATTTTAGCTATGCAGATTTACGTCAGACACGCCTAGGAAAAACTAACTTTAGCCAAGCTTGTCTGCGACAGGCAGATTTAAGTGAAGCTATCCTCTGGGGTACAGATTTAAGTGAAGCAGACTTATATCGGGCGCTGCTGCGAGAAGCAGATTTGACGAGTGCAAAACTAATGAAGAGCAATTTGACAGAAGCTAACTTAATTAAAGCTAGTTTATGCGGTGCTAATTTAAATGGTGCCACACTTTCCCGTTCTCTGCTATTTCAAGCAGATTTGCGTCCAAGTTCCGACCACCGCACAGACTTAGGATATGCGATTTTAACTGAGGCAGACTTAAGCTACGCTGACCTGAGAGCGGCTACCATGCATCACGCCAACTTAGATAAAGCTAAGTTGTGTCGGGCAAACCTCAGCCGGAGACTTCAGTGGGGGGATTTAGCTACAGATCTTAGTGGAGCCAGTTTGCAAGGAGCAGACCTCAGCTATGCAAATCTCGATGGTGCAATTTTGCGAAACGCGAATTTGCAAGGAGCAGACTTAACTGGAGCAATTCTCACTGACGTTGACCTCCAAGGAGCGATCATGCCCGACGGTAAAATTCATAATTAAAGGCGATCGCTGTGTGTGAAGTACCCCACCCCACAAAGGGATGGGGCTTCCTGTCTCACAGGTAAGGGACGTACAACTAAAAAAATATTCCATTGCATGAAGGCAGGGGGGCAGGGGAGCAGGGGAGCAGGGGAGAGGAACAGTCGTGTTAAGTTCAGAAATTGGAATAATTTATTTTTTGCAGTTCCCTAAATGGTACGTTATACCAATTTAATGTGAAGTTGCACATATCTAGATCCCCCATTATCCCCCTTAAAAAGGGGGACTTTGAGAGATTTTTTCCGGTTCCCCCCTTAATAAGGGCAGGGCTGTTTCATTCGCTGCTGTGTGATATTTGTCAAGGAAATATTTTCACGCAAAGGCGCAAAGGCGCAAAGAAAAACAACGTATTTAAAGACCAAGGCGCAAAAATTTTCGACCAAAATTGTGTGCTAACCCTCAATTTTAGTCTCTTGAACCCTTGCTATTTTAACCATTTTAGGGAACGAAACAGCCCTGCTTAATAAGGGGGGTTAGGGGGGATCGAATTCTATGCAGCTTCATAAAAAATTGGTATTAGGCACTTAAATTGTTGTATGTGTCTACGTCTGATCCCCAATTAGTAAAACGCCGATGAAAGTAGTTTGACTCTGGATCGGCAAAATTGCCCAAAATTCCCCTTTCCTAAGAGGATGTTTGAAAAGTTCTGTCGTCGGTAGCAAAAAATTCTAGATCCCCCTAAATCCCCCTTAAAAAGGGGAGGCAGTGCGTTGGGCGGGTTTCCCGACTTGTTCGCGCAGCGTCTCCCCTTGGGAGAAGCAACTGCCGTGGACTTTGAGTCCAGTTCCCCCCTTTTTAAGGGGGGCTAGGGGGGATCTGAAAGTACTTATAATCACAGCCAATCACTTTTAAAACAAGCTCTAAGAACACTTCATGAGTCATAGAAGTTATCTATTCTGATATCCCGCCAAATTTCTGAAACTTGCCAGCCTGAATTGCCAACAGATTGGACTAGGGGATTGTTACGCACTGGAATATAGTTAGTCTCTTCATACTGAATATCAAGTACTGGATTGCTTTCAATTATTGGCTCTTGAATCTCAACAGTATCTGCTCTTAAAGTCGGCTGTGATAAATCTTCTTGTGTTTCTAACTTTGTGAGAATGGGCTTTTCAATTCTTCTGATGAGTTGGATATCCATTGAGGTTTCAATTGTATGATTTGACAAAAAAATCAGACTCTGAGCGAGAATGAGGAACAGCACAATCTAGTCTTTCCCAAGTTAATAGAGAAATCCGCACAAAGTTGTTGTAAAGTTTGCTCTGGAAAATTACTTAATCTAGTATAGGATACAACAAATTTATCCCTGATGGAATCATCGCCTGACTATTTATTTCAACAGTGCGATCGCTTCGTCAATCAACTTTTGCGACTCACAAACTAGCATTTGCGACTCGTAAACTAGCATTTGCGACTCACAAACTAGCATTTGCGACTCACAAACTAGCATTTGCGACTCACAAACTAGCATTTGCGACTCGTAAACTAGCATTTGCGACTCACAAACTAGCATTTGCGACTTACAAACTAGCATTTGCGACTTACAAACTAGCATTTGCGACTTACAAACTAGCATTTGCGGTTAATTTCGGGAAATATACTCTTACTCATCCAGTTTACTAAACCTAAGGCTGGCAAAGTTCTGTAACTTCACTGTGGCTGGTGCAGTCGCTTATTGCATATTCTAATGGTATCTAAAGAACTCCGTACAAAATACTATCAGGGTTCTTCATATCAAAATCCAAACAGGAAAACTTTATGGTGCAACGCAAACGCAATTCTACCGCACTCACCAAAGCTGAACGACGGATTGAAGGAATGCAGATGATTCATCCTCAGTTAGACTTTGGTAATGGTTTATCAATAGCTAACTACAACAATAAAATTCTGGAGATCCGAAATAAGCTAACCGCCTACAATCAAGCACGAACAATGATGGAGACAACACAGAATGCATTAGCAGAAGCAGAAAGTGAGTTGAATACTCTTTCTGAGAAAATGCTGCTGAGTGTTGCATCTCACTATGGCAAAACTAGTAATGAGTATGGGATGGCTGGTGGAACCCGCAGATCAAACCGCAAGAAATCGCGTCCGGCGACAAATCAAACAGCGATGTCTGCGGAGTGATTGTGCGAACAAATGTTGATTTGTGTCAACACAAGCAGCCTATACGCCTTGTTTGAGGAAGGGTGGCTTATTACAGCGATTTTCAGGTAAATGAACTACAAATATACCTCTCCCTAGCCCGCTCCTAAGAGGAGCTACGGTGATTAAGTCTCATAATTGTGGTCTAAATACATGAAAACTGCTGTAATATTACTCTCAACTCGTTCCTGACATTCGTGACAGGTTAAGGTCAGATACTATTTTTCAATAAGCAATAGTACTTAAAAGGTTGCTGAAAATCGGGGCGGAAAACACAATCTTTGAGCAGGCGATGCCAAAGAAAAGCCGCTCCGCGCCTACGCATAATTTTTATACGCATCATTCATTCTTGCCCCATAAGTTCAGTACAAGAGTTAACTTAATACCTCTGCTTTCTCTAAATTTTCAGCATATTTTCTAATTGACAAAAGTGAGATTATCTTAAACTCTCACCCCCTCACCGATGAAGTAGGGGATATTATGCAAAAACTTTCTATATTTTTATGAAAAATTGGGCTGATAAGCAGAGAAGTTGTGTAGTATTATTGATAATCTAGAGAAAGAATGTATATTATTACTTACTTTAAGTTATATATCCTACGTCGTAAAACACTGTTTATAAATGAATACAGAAAGCAGATTGCAGGAAATAATTAGTGAGCTTGAAGAATTTAAAACAAGTGTAGAAAAAACGTTTGATACACTTGTAAATAAGCTAGATACTTCAGAGATACAAGAGAAAATTCGACACTTTAAGGAAATTGAAATTAGCAGAGTATCTAAGAAAGTTGAACAAGCAATAGAAGTAATTAAAGCTCCTGTATATGTAGGATTACTTGGTAGATACTCTCATGGAAAAACAGCATTGATTAATGAATTCTTTTCCATAAGAGAAGAGCATTCTCTACCCGAAGGAGAAGGAGTAGTTACATCAAAAGTAACTTTAATTGCTTTTGATTCACAAATAGATTATCCTCGTTGTTCACAAGTTCTTAGAGATAAAAATAAAACTGAAAATAAAGTAAGTATAGAAACATTAAAAGCATCTGTTGGTGGAAAAGTGGTTGATGAAAATACCGAGGTAACTAATTATTATTCAATAAAGCTACCTACAAAAGAGCCATTTTCTAAACTATTTGAAGATAAAAAAATTTGTTTAATTGACTTGCCTGGGTTGGGAAGTCCATACTTTACGGACGCAGAAAAAGCCCTAAAATTCATAGAACACATAGATCTGTTAATTGTTGTAATCAAAATCACAGAAATTGAAAAAGCACGCCAAGGTATTGAGGGGTACATTCGTGGTAATTTATCTATTCCAGTAATTCCAGTGCTAACTTTTTTTGATAAGTGGCAAGAAAGTGATACATTCACTACCTGTACTAATGAAGAAGAAGTTGTTATCGAAGCTAAGAAATTAATTGAAGAGAAAATTCCATCTTTATCTAAATATTTGATTCGTACTGTAGCAGTTTCATCTAAAACAAAATTCAATATAGTCAAGTTAAGAGAATGTGTACTAAATTTTGTAGCAGAACAAAACATTGGTATTACTAAAGCTAAAACTGAAGTTCCTGAGATAACTAAACGCAAATTTAATGAAGTTTCTAAGGAGTTAAACCAACTTACTATAGATACGGAGAATTCTTTAGACAGGTTACAAAGAGAAATAAAAGGTTTAATGCCTCAGACGCAAAAACGCTTTGAGTCTTTTGAAGAATCATTTAAGAAACAAAAAGATAAGTTTGTATCAGATTCAAAAAGAAAAATTACTCAAAGTGTCAGAGATACTTTTTCTGACTTTAGAGATATGGTTCAAGATATCAGACATCTGAATAAACATAATGAAATAAAAGAGCGTATAAGTAGTATTGAGCAAGAAGTAAACTCAAAAAAATACGCAGAGTTGAAGAATGAAATAAATGATTTAGTCAAAGATTTTAAAGCCAATTTATCTGATGCAGTTACTAGCTATATCAATAAACTTGATATAGATGAATCAAAACGGCAAGAGTTAAGACAACCTGCTTTGGATATAATTAGCTATCATCCATCAGTAGATAATCTAGATAAAGATTACAAAGCACCGTCAACTGTAACAGACATGCTACAAGAGTTGGCAAAGACAATGATTGACTTTATAACGGACAATTTGACGAATCCCCAAGTGATTTTGCCATTGATTTTACCAGTACTGGCAACGCCAATAATCCTATTAATCGAGTCTCTTCCTCTTGGGATTGGAAAAGGATTAGGAGAAAGTTTAACTTCTTTGGTAAATTTAGTAATGATTATTCTTGTTGTAGCATTTGTGTGGAAAGCTTTATCTTCAGATAGAACCAAACGTTTTAATGAAGCAAAGAACAAAATTATTGATAAATTAATATCTGATTTTGATAAATACAAGCAGGAAGTTCTGAATGATTCTTGTCAAAAATTTGTAGAAACTGTTGACACAATTGTAACTGATGTACAACTGGATCTGAAAGACTTTACCAACGAATACGCTAAGGATATAAATAGTATTTCTAAGGGAGTGAAAGATTTTCAGAGCAAAGTTACAGAAATTAATAAATTTCTGCAAAAGCAGAGAGAAATAATTGAATCTGAGCAGGTTTGATAATGAATGAAACTCAGCCCTCTATATCTATAGAACATTTATTTGAACTGAGGTTCAAGCTTGGTGAGCAAATTGGTAAAATCGAAGACCAACTTCAAAAAAGCTTTTTTCAGAACCTGCTAGACATTTTTCTTTTAGAAATACCAACTAACTATGACGAGATTCAAAGAAAAGGTATTTATAAAGCATTAATTTTAGGAACAAGTGATTTATCAATAATTAATAGCTTTGTGGGAGTTAATACTTCTGCATTAGCATCTAATGAAGATTATTTAATTAGTATACATAGAACTTTTCGCGAGCAATTTTTAAAGATTGATTTTGCAGAAAGTTTGAATTTATCTGAGGATAGCAAAAGGATTATTACTAATGTTTTTCGTAAAAAAAACCCAGACACAAACATAGAGCGTTCTTTAAAAGACTATCCGCAAAAACCATTACCATCATTGTTAATCAAAAACTTTGATTTATCTCTACTTCAGAGTTTTGATGACGATATTAGATTGTTGAAGAGTACCAAATCAATAGAAAGGGTTACACTAGGTATATCTTTTCCTAGTGATATTCTTAATACTAATAATATTTTTTCTCTATGTCGCTACGTAGATATTGTTCCTTGTGGATACGATTTTAGTCAGCTTAATATATCAGATCTAACAAATAGTTTTCATGAATCTAAATATTATAACTTTATTATTTTGAACAATAAAGATGATTTTTCAATTCAAGCTTTTTTGGATTTATTTTTATGCTATGAAACTAAATTAGAAATTAGAGATGAGTTGTCAAGAAAGGTCTTAGAAAGCATCTTTTACATTCTTGATAGTAATGTTTTAAATCAAACAAGACTTCTTCAAGAAAAGCCACAATATAGAGAAAAAATTAAAAAAGTTTTATTTAAAAGCAACGTTGATCAGCGTCATAACTATCAGGTAATATTGCTTTTATTAACGTACTTAGAATACTATTTTTTACAAAACTCCAGTACTCCAGTCAAACTGTATGAGCGCATATCAAACAAAATTAATCAAAATATTAATAGTTTATTTAATAAATTAAACTTAGTTATCAGAAATTATAAGCGTCCAAAAGAATCAGAATCATTAAAACCACGGGAACGATTTAATAGTTTTGAGAATGTAGAAATAAGCTCTTTATGGTATGCAATTTTTAATTCTAAAAGTACCCAAGATGTTTTATTTGAACTGTCAAAATTATTATCATATGAAATCTTATCGATAATGGTATGTTTGGGAATAGAGCAACAAGATAGCACTGATTAACTGGTTAGTTTACTAATAGACTAAAATTTAACAAAAAGCCTCTTCAGCAAAATTTCAGGATTTTGTTGATGTTTATTGGCTATACTCTAAGCGATCGCAGTTATTTGGATAAAAAAAGTCATCAGAGACAAGAGACTGTCGCGTAGTCTAGTAGTGGGTAGAAACACACTGCTTGCTAATGGCATAACAATGTGTTTTTGGGGCGTGGGGATGAGTACGTCCTCTGTTTAATCGTAACCGCGCCTAGAGGTTCGGGGGATAGTGTTTCGGAACCTGAACAGGAACCAAGCCGCTATTTCTCAGGGCTACTAAAAGCCCCCGCATTTATGCGTGGGGAATGCGTTACAAATCGCCTCTGTCTTCGATAATGATCTCTGAAAGAGGCTTACCGGAAGCTGTTTGTAGGCTTTTAGTGAGTTCTCGAAGTTGCGCTTCTGAGATTGTTGGCACATCTCCATGTTCTGGTGGAAGCGTGACTAATCCAGCTTTTATAAGTGGTTCCAGTACTCGATCAATCTGTTCCGTACAGAGCGATGACTCTGGCAAAATCCTCAGCCGTACCTGTTGTCCCTCGCTGAACTCCAGAGGGGTTAGGGGACGCAGAATGCCATTTTCATAGATTACAGTAATCTCAGACATTGGGGATTTTGGCTAACCAGTTATCAGTGTGTACATTTATTTTAGAATCGCAGGTTGGTGGTTGAGGTTCGCAAGAAGAGCGATTTCTCCTAATTTTTCTGCCTTGGTAAAACAGACTGGACAGTAAATCAGAGTCCAATAAAAAACTAATTCAGCAATTATTAATGCAAATCAATAAAAAATAACATTTTATAGCAATCCTAAATAATTAGGGGAAAATATCTATTGCCAGAGTGCCTATTGCCTACCTCCATGACTAATTTCACAACTCAGATAAGATTGCCATATTACTTGCGATAGATAAAATTTTTACAACTAACTATCTGGCGATAGAGAAAACGTCCTAGGAATTGCCACATAATAATTACGTGTGTAAAGTACATCATCTTAGGGCTTGAAGTCACTCCAAAAAACTCCTTGGAGTGGCATTTTTATGAGGACGTATTGTAAAAACAGGACTTACGCAACTAGCACATATATTCTGGTCAAAAGTCAATAGTCAAGATTTTCTGGACATTTGACTCTTGATGCTGGACGGTTTTGGCTGAAAAAATATGACACTTGCGTAAGTCCTAAAAAACATAGTTGATTAGCAAACTTATTAGCAGCTTTATTTTTCTCTCCTAGATTTCGAGAGAAGATTATATCCTATACTCAGCATCATCAAGATATAACTACTAAAAATAGCTATACTTAAAGTTAAAAATGTAGGTACATTAAATTTTTTGACTAAAGCTTCGAGGAGAATTGCTGCTACAATACTAAAAATTAGACTAGCTATAAAAGCTATGAAGTTCTTAATCAAAGCATTTTCCTAAGAGCTTGAGATCCTGCTTAATTTACTAATAAAATATTTGGTTAGATAATGACTGTAATCGACGTTACCTATTAACTTAGGAATAATTTTATTAAGATTGGTTTTAGATTTTTATCTCAGCCGGCTCAGACTTTTAATTATTAATGCTACAAATGGGCAGTCAGTGAAAATCACTAAGTTCTCAGATCCCCGACTTCTTGAAGAAGTCGGGGATCTTTTTGAAGACGAATGATTTAGAGGATGTCTCTTGAAGTATTAGAGGGTGTTTGAAAAGTGGTTGGCTGTGATGTTAAGCACTAATTGATCCCCCCTAGCCCCCCTTAAAAAGGGGGGAACTAGAATCAAAGTCCACGGCAGTTGCTTCTCCCAAGGGGAGACGCTGCGCGAACAAGTCGGGAAACCCGCCCAACGCACTGCCTCCCCTTGGAAAGGGGGATTTAGGGGGATCTAGAATTTTTTGCTACCGACGACAGGACTTTTAAAACATCCTCTTAACTCGACTTTATCCATTTTTACAAAATCCAAAACCCGACGCTGAAACCATTGCGGGACAGTAGTTTTAGTTTTTTGACTTGAGTGCAAATTAGTGACATGGAAAAAGTATTTGCCAAAAAACCAGGATTTTTGCCGGATAAGGAAAGCCGAGTTCTTAATTTTGGATAAAGTCGAGCTTAAATGGGTTTTTTTCCGAGTGAAAACCCATTACCTCCAATCCCTAATCAAGAGTCTTTTCTACTCAACTGTGCTACGAATTACTTCGCTAATTGTTTTACCAACCAATTGATTATCCCAATAGCTTCCATGTGCATCGCCACCCCACAATAATGGCACTAATTGTTGCTGAAAAGGCATATTAAATATATTACCTTTATCGGTAATGATATCTTGTATATCTACGTAGTTCGTACTGCTATCTAAAAGCATCGGCTTCAGTCCTTCTAAGGGGTAAGCAATTGGATCGCCGGGATGAGCAAAATTACGCCAAGGAAGAGGCTTTTGTCGCAATGAATATAAATTTTCTAAAAAAGTGCTGAGTTTGGGGGTGAGATCGTGGGTACTGACACCGTTGACATTACCACTGATATTCAGCAGGCTGAACAATGCTAATGGTGAACCCATAGTATGAATACTAGCGATCGGAATTCCCGATTGAGGATCGGGATCTATACCAAACAGGACATTACGGAGTGCTTGGACACTGTTACGTACCTCAGCATCAAGGTCGTTGTCTTCCCAGCGACGAGCGAAGAGAATGTCAAATAAGATAACAGTACCCCAACTATGGGTAATGATATGTAAGCGATCGCTCTTTTTACCACCTTGTAGCACACTTAAAGCCTTGTCCTGAAATCTTTGCACCACCTGTGTGCCAACGTGCCGACTTAAGTAAAGCGCTGCATCACCGACAAATTCGAGTATCTGTTCTGTGCGAAAGCCTCTAAACCAAAAGTCATTCCACTTTGGAGACTTCTCTAATCCTTTGACTAATTCCTGTTGTGCTGGTAAACCCAGATCTCCCCAAAAAAAGAAAATTGGCTTGATATCTCTAGACTTATCGGTAATCGAGTCCTGAATGCGATTGAGCAAGATCGTGGATAATCTCTCAAATTCCTTTTGCTGATGAACTTTGACCCCGTGAACAAACAGAACGTAATCAGTAGCCATCTTAGTACTCCGCTCAATAACATTACATATAGAATCCAACTCCTCAGCGAAAAAATTCGGATGCGATCGCAAATGATCACAAACCTAAGTTGAAAATGATGCATCGAGCATTTGTCAATAGTGTTTTATACTCTTTGTGCTGCTTCTGGGTTGTAACTAGGGAAAACTTCAACAAGCTAGCGATCGCAGGCAATAAGTCAGAAGTTCTTCAGGCGAATACCCAAACACCCATGCAGCTCTGGAGGTGCGTTCGTCGGAGACGTTGGCGCAGCCATCGCCTCAAAGCAGTAGATAGTAACAATGCTCCCAAAAGCACAAAAGTCAGAAAGCGATCGCCCTTAATTTCTTACTTTTGTTGCCACAGCTTCCGCCGTACCAACAGTTTTAAGAGCTTCGGCTGGGCATCTCTATTGCGCGGTAATAATTATTTAGACATCTCCAAAAACTATCAAAGCTTTGCTGTGACTAGTTTATAAGATGCAAGAGCAAGCATCGCTAACTATTTAGTCATTACGATAAAATAGGGCTTTGAGATATTTCTTGATGATAAGTAGGCAAAAATATGTAGTTATATGCGTTGATTTTAGCCAGATGGCAAAGGAGCTATTTTTGTTGGCAATATTAACGCTCCAATTCGCAATCTGACTAGTCCCTTCGGGTTCGCAGTCGCCTGCAGAGGGAAACCCTCCCGCAGCGCTGACTCACCACAAATTGTCAAAATAACCTCAGCATACTTTTGAGGATTTAATCTAAATCTTTCTTGAACAACTCGAAATATTTTGACTGAACGGATTCGGTGTTCAACAAATACTCGTTTGGATGAAAACTGCTGATTTTCTTGTTTGGGATCACTTGTTAACTTTCTATTTCTCGGTGTTTTAATTGGGGTGTCAATTAAATCTTCTCCTAAATATCCTAAATCTCCCTGAAATTTCTGTTTTGTGTCAAAGTTATCACGGTTTTCTCTAAACAAAGTTATATCGCTTTTCGGACCAGGTTCGCCAGCTATAACATCAACGATATCGCTGGCATCTGGCAAGATAATTATCTGACTTTTAAATGTATGTTTACTTGCCTTTCCCGAATAATATTCTTCTTGCTCTTTATTGTCTGTTGGTCTTTCCCTCAGTTGTTCATAGCTATCTACAATTAATTAATACTCTGTCAGTATCTCTTTAACTACTTCATAGTCAGATTCTTTTTTTTACCTGTTCAATTAAACTGGATGGTAACAATTATCTCAGGATTGGCAACCAATAATTAAATGTATAATTTGCTGTGGACTCACTTACTCCAAACTGGATACCCAAAAGTTGAAAAGTTGTTAGATGCCTCAGATAGACCAAAGTTAAAATTATTTCTTCTTTGATGGATAGTTTTTGTTTACGAACTCCACCACTAGCAATAATTCTCACTTTTTTGGATTCTAATAACTCTGGTTTTTCCTGATGTAATCGTTCGGCATTTTGGAGGAAATTTTGTAACTGTTCATACTCTAGACCAATTAACCGCTTTGATTCTTTCTTCTTCTCTTCAATGTGCTTCAGTATGTCGCTCATTTTTTTGCGTGAAAAAAGCTCTCTGATGTTCTTTTACCACAGAATGTTACTATTTTTGAGATGTCTAAGGAAAGGTAGTTGTGATGCAATTTACTCAGATTTTTCCTTTGTTCCTGGTCAGCGGCCTTACCTGCTTGACTATGACTACCTTTAACTCAGCAACAGCGCAAATCACGCCAGATAATACCCTTGGCACTGAAAGCTCAGTTGTCAGCCCTGAAACAATTAACGGAATTAAGAGTGACAGAATTGATGGGGGTGCTATTCGCGGCAGTAATCTCTTCCACAGCTTTCAAGAATTTAATATTGGCTCAAAACGAGGAGCTTATTTTACCAATCCCAGTGGCATTGAGAATATTTTGACCAGAGTGACGGGAAGTAATGTTTCTCAAATTCTCGGAACTTTGGGAGTTTTGGGTAATGCCAATCTTTTTTTGATGAATCCCAATGGCATTATTTTTGGACAAAATGCTCGTTTAGATGTCAATGGTTCGTTTTTGGGGAGTACGGCGCAGAGTTTTGTGTTTGGCAATGGATTGGAATTTAGCGCCACTAACCCGCAAGCACCGCCACTCTTAAAAATAAATGTCCCCATTGGTTTACAATTTGGCAACAATCCCGGAAGCATTACTATTGGGAAGAAGAATCCGCAATACTATCTCACGCCCCAATCACCCACTCTTGTTGAGGTTAAACCAGGAAAGACCTTAACGCTGGTAGGTGGTGAGATTAACCTCAATGGCGAAAGACTCAGAGCGCCAGGGGGAAGAATTGAATTAGGAGGATTAGCATCTGCGGGAACAGTCCGAATCAATGATGATGGCAGTTTGAGTTTTCCTGAGAATGTGGTGCGAGCAGATGTATCCTTGAATCGGGGTGAAGTGGATGTTACTGGTGGTGGGGGAGGGAGTATTGGTATTCATGCTCGCAACATCAACCTTACCATTGGTAATGACATTTGCGCTGGAATTGGTGGAGATACAGCTTGTGGTGGATTAGCATCGAATACTAAAGGTTCTGTGGGCAGTCAAGCTGGAGACATCACCCTGAATGCTACAGAAGATATTACAGGCGATGAAGGAGTTCACATTAATAACCGAGTAAATACTGATGCAATTGGGAATGGTGGCAATATTAATATCCAGCAGGCTCGGTCATTGTTGATGACTGACGGTGCCAGCATCATTGCTAGTACTAATGGAGAAGGAAATGCAGGCAGTGTCACCATTAATACCACTGATTCTGTCAAATTTGATGGCGGTGGGGCATTCAGCCAAGTAAATTCTCGAGCAGAAGGCAATGCAGGGGATGTATCGATTACCACAGGCTCCCTTCAGGTACTCAATGGTGCCCAAATTTCTGCCAGTACCTCAAGCATTGGAAAAGCCGGAGATATTTTAATCAACACTAATAGCTTAACTGTTGCCAGTGGTGGAGAAATTTTAGCCTTCACCTCAGGCAGTGGTCGGGGCGGTACAATTACGGTGAATGCAGGCAAACAAGTGGATCTCGGCATCGGTGTCCAAAATTTTGCTCCGGTTTTATCGGTAGAAACCAGTGGTGCAGGTAAAGCCGGTGATATCATTGTGAATACTCCTAGCCTCACTGTATCCGACACCGCCCGCATCACTGCTACCGCTACCGCAACCGCCACCAAGACCGAAGAAGGTGGTAGCATCACCTTAAACGCCTCCAAACTAGACCTAGCAGGCATTGTTGGGATTTTTGCCGAAACACAAGGACAAGCACCCGCAGGCACATTACAACTCAATCCTTACCAAAACCAGCCCAATTTAGATATTACTCTGTTCCCAAATTCCACTATTTCTGCTTCTACTTCTGCCAGTGGTAAAGGTGGTAACTTAATTCTCACAGCACCCGAAAATATTAACATTGCAGGCTCGGGAAAATTAGCAGTTGAAAGTACAGGTACAGGTGAAGCTGGCAATATTCAAATTATTACCCAAAATTTAAATATTGATGATGGCGTAAAAATTTCCGCTTCTACTATTAATGGTAAAGGCGGTAATATTAACATCAATGCTCAAACTTTAACCGCCAATAACGGCGCACAATTCCTCACCACTACATCTGGTAAAGCCCAAGCCGGAAATATCAACGTAAAAGTCCGCGATCGCATCACCTTAGATGGCACAAATACCGGATTATTTACTAATACAGTAAAAGGTTCAACAGGTGATAGTGGTAATATTACCATTGACCCAGAAATTTTTATTATTAAAAACGGTGCAGGCATCAGAGTAAATAGCCAAGGCAGCGGTGAAGGTGGCAATATTTCTCTGCAAGCTGGTACTCTGACTTTAGATAATCAAGCTTTTATTAATGCCGCCACTGTTAGTAGCACTGGAGGGGAAATTAGACTAGATATTAAAGATTCTTTATTAATGCGTCGTCACAGCAATATTACTGCCTCAGCAGGTACAGATTTTGCGGGTGGTGATGGTGGTAACATTACCATTAATAGTCCCTTCATCGTCGCCGTTGAGCAAGAAAATAGCGATATCACAGCCAATGCTTACAGTGGCAAGGGTGGTAACATTAACATCTCTACTCAAGGAATATTCGGCATTAGATTCCAAGCACAACCTACACAACAAAGTGATATCACTGCTAGCTCGGAATTGGGAGTGAGTGGTAATGTAACTATCAGCCCATCAGAGGTAGACCTCCGTCGTAAAGGTATAGTCCAGTTACCTGCAAATCTGGCGGAGGCGGATGCTTCCAAGCAAATTGATAACTCTTGTACAGCTGATAAGCAAAAAGCCAGTTCATTTATCATCACAGGACGCGGTGGATTGCCTGAGAATCCCTATGAATCTTTAGAAGCTGATTCTATTGTTCAACAGTGGGTGACTGTAGATGATGATAAAAATATAACTAATAATAGAAGTAATATCAACAGAGTAAGCAATCATCCTCCAGAGGCAATTGTAGAAGCACAGGGATTGATAAAGGATGCGAATGGAGATATGTTACTGGTTGCAGAAGTGCCCAATATTACACCCCATAGCCCGACATTAACAGCTGTTGCTTGTTCAGCTTCTAAACCAATTCTAAATTGAGTCCATAGGGTGTGTTGTCGCCAAGCGCCGCACCGAGGCAGCATCAACAATTAAAGATGCCGTACCAAGAGCAATAACACACTTTACTACTACTATTAGCTTTTGATGCCCCATTATTTTTGCATTAAAAATACCTCAATGAAATTCAAAGCTAAAATATATCGTTTCTTGGCGCTGGTACTAGCAACTATTGTAATCTGCATCAATGTTTTACCAGCTATGGGCTTTTCTGCCAACAACCCGACAACTGCGCAGACATTAATTTCTGTGCCCACATCTAACTTGCAACAAGGAAAACTACTATATGATGCAGGCAGATTTGCAGAAGCTGTACAATTTTTGCAGCAAGCAGTCCAGGAATACCGAAAGCAGGGTGATACCTTAAGACTTGCTGCAACTCTGAGTAATCTGTCTCTGGCTTATCAAGAACTTGGTGATTGGAATCAAGCAAAACAGGCAATTACAGAAAGTTTAAAGTTATTAGCAGATAATCAAGAGAAAATCTCAACTTTAGGAGTTCTGGCTCAATCTCTGGATGTGCAAGCAAGTCTACAATTGGCTATGGGACAAACAGATTTAGCTTTGAGTAGTTGGCAACAGTCAGCAGAGATTTATACTAAAATCAAAGATAATAGTGGTGTAGTGCGATCGCAGATCAATCAAGCCCAAGCTTTACGCAGCCAAGGTTTTTATCAAAAATCAATAAAATTACTGAATGAATTAAAGCAGACATTACAATCGCAACCAGACTCTCTAGCAAAAGTCATCGGTTTGCGATCGCTTGGTAATAGTCTCCAGTTAGCAGGGAATTTCCCAGACTCCCGGAAAATCCTGGAGCAAAGCTGGGAAATTGCCCAACGTCTGCAATCTCCTAAGAATATAGCTGCTAGTTTGTTAAGCTTAGGGAATAATGCTCGTGCCCAAAGAAAAATACCAGAAGCGATCGCCTTTTATCAACAAGCTGTCACAGTATCTGACTCACCCCTGACAAAAGTCCAAGCACAGCTTAACCAACTGAAACTGATGATTGAGGATGGTAAATCAGCCGATATTCAAACCTTATTACCTGTAATTCAATCGCAAATAGAACAACTTCCTCCCAGTCATGCCGCCATCTATGCCCGGATTAACTTTGTGCAAAATCTTCTCAAATTAGGGGGTGAGAATTTAGCAGTTAAGAATTTGCAATTCCTCGCTACTGCGATCCAACAAGCCCGGAATTTGGGTGACAAACGCGCCGAAGCTTATGCTTTGGGTACTCTAGGCAGTTTGTACGAACAGACACAGCAGTGGGCTGAGGCGCAAAAACTCACCCAGCAGGCTTTAATGTTAACCCAAACTTACAATGCACCAGAGATTGCTTATCGCTGGCAATGGCAATTAGGCAGGATACTAAAAGCACAAGGAAATATTCCAGATGCAATTATTGCCTATGATGCGGCTTTGGCAACTCTGGAATCTCTGCGTAGTGACTTGGTAGCTGTGAACAAGGATGTGCAATTGTCCTTCCGTGACAGTGTCGAACCAGTCTATCGGGAATCAGTAGAACTACTGCTGCAATCGCAAGCAGGGAAAGCTAATGAAAAAACCCTAGAGAAAGCACGCCAGCGCATTGAAGCATTGCAATTAGCCGAATTAGACAACTTTTTCCGGGAAGCTTGTTTGCAAGGTCAGAAAGTAGTGCTGGATAAATTCATAGACGAAGATAATCCCACATCTGCGATCCTTTACCCAATTATTCTTCCAGAATCACTCCAGGTAATTGTCAAAATTCCCAAACAACCCCTGCGATATTATGGCACCAGCATATCTAAAGTAGAGGTGGAAAAAATCGCCAATCGACTGCGATCAAATCTGACTAGAAAGTATCTCAGCAAAGCCACGAGCAACCAGTTACAACAGGTTTACAATTGGCTGATTAAACCTATTGAATCGGAATTACAAACAAGTGGAGTCAAAACCCTGGTGTTTCTACTAGATGGGGTTTTACGCAATATACCAATGGCATCTTTGTACGACGGCAAACAATACTTAGTCGAGAAATACGCAGTTGCCCTCAATCTCGGTCTGCAACTCCTCGATCCCAAACCTCTGGGAAAACAGCAGCTTAGAGTAATTACCGCCGGACTCATAAATTCTCCACCTGGATTCTCCCAATATCCGCCCTTACCTGCAATTGAGGAAGAATTTGAGTTAATCGCCAAAACCGGAATCGCAACAACCAGCCTTCTGGAAAAGCAGTTCACCAGTAAAGCACTAGAGCGCAAAATTAATTCTGCTAACTTTAACGTAGTGCATATCGCAACCCACGGTGAGTTTAGTTCCCTTGCTGAGGATACCTTTATTTTGGCTGCCGATGGGCCGATAAACGTCACCCAGTTCGACAGAATCCTTCGCAGTCTGGATCAAAGCAAATCTAACATCATAGAACTATTATTTTTGAGTGCCTGCCAAACAGCCGCCGGAGACAACCGCGCAGTACTGGGTCTAGCTGGTGTTGCGGTACGGGCAGGGGCACGTAGTACAATAGCATCCCTGTGGGACATTGATGATGAAGCCACATCTGAGTTTGTCGGTCTTTTCTATCGAGAACTCAAAGACGGCAATATCAGCAAAGCTGAAGCTCTGCGCCTTGCCCAGCTAAAATTGCTCAAAGATCCCAAATACAAAGCACCCCGTTTTTGGTCTGCCTATGTACTCATTGGTAATTGGCTTTAAGCTGGCATCATGGAATATAGGGCATGGGGCATTGTTCCCTACTCGCTTCTGGCTGATCGGGCTAAGGTGAAACTTGCCAAACCTTAATTGACTTGTCCCCACTACCACTAATCAAAGTTTTTCCATCTCTGCTCAAAGCTAAAGCATAGACTCCGCCTGCATGGCCTTTTAGCTCATTAACTAATTTCCCTGTCTTCACGTTCCATAACTGAATGATATGAGATAACCCGCCAGTGGCAAAAGTTTTGCTATCCGGACTAATAACAATAGCATCAACACTACCAATACCAACAGAGAAGTTGTGAATTAATTTCCCTGTTTTTACATTCCACACCTTAACGTTTTTACCATCAGTTTGTTGTAGTGATTGATGAGTGTCATCGTACCCGCCATTAATTAAGGTTTGACCATCAGGACTAATGGCAAGAGAAATCACACCAGATGCCCTTTGTTGATCGTAAAAAGGATTAACTGGTCGAGGTGGGGTTAAGGTGCGTAGCAGTTTTCCTGTGCTAATATTCCATGACTGAATTGTCGCGTCTTCATTACCATTAAACAAGGTTTTGCTATCCGGACTAATCACCAAAGCAGTGGCAACTTTTCCCGGCTTTAAGCTACGAATTAATTTCCCAGTCTTTAGGTTCCATAGCTTAATTGTTTTGTCATAACTGGTTGAGGCTAAAGTTTTGCCATCAGGGCTGATGAAAACCGATCTTACCTGATTTGTATGTCCACTCAGAGTCCGAAGTAACTTTCCAGTTTTCGGGTTCCACAGCTTAATTGTTTTATCATAACTAGCACTGGCTAAAATCTGTCCATCTGGGCTAATAGCAAGCGACTGCACTCTATCTGAATTTTCATTCACAGTGGCGATTAAAGCTCCAGTTTTTGGATTCCACAGCTTGATTGTTTCATCGTCCCCACCACTGGCTAAGATTTGTCCATCAGGACTCAGGGCGATCGCGCGAACTGGTGCTGTATGTCCTGATAGAGTAAGGATGACTTGATTTAGTTGCTGGGTTTTGGGGCTAGGGTTAGCGGTGACGGGAGTTAAATTAATCGCACTGAAAACAGCAGATAATGTTAAAGTTGCTGCTGCGATCGCTTTCCAGATAACAGTTTGCGGTTTCATCTTAGCCAAGTGAATCGATTTGTCGTGAACATAGACTTCATGAGAAGACTCACAAAAAACGGAAAAGTATCCCCCCTGCTTCTTTCCTATCTCAACCCTTCGGCATAATAGGCAAGGTAAACTGTTGAAACTGGCTGTTTTACAAATAATGTCCTATGGCGAATTTTTTATTAGAAGTTGGTACAGAAGAACTACCCGCAGGCTTTCTCGGTGGTGCTTTAGAACAGTGGCGATCGCTCATTCCCCAAAGTCTTTCCACAAATAGTCTTAACAGCGATGCTGTGGAAGTTTACGGTACTCCCCGGCGCTTGGCGGTACTAATTAAAGGTTTACCTTCCCAGCAACCAGACAGGGAAGAGGAAATCAAAGGGCCACCCGCACAAGCAGCTTTTAAAGATGGTAACCCAACACCAGCCGCCTTGGGGTTTGCGAAGAAGCAAGGTGTGGAAATCGAGGCGCTACAAATTCGCCCCACTGACAAAGGCGATTTTGTGTTTGTCAACAAAAGCATTGCCGGTCGTCCGGTGGCGGATATTTTAACGGAACTGGTTCCCCAGTGGATTTATGCTTTAGAAGGTAAACGGTTAATGCGCTGGGGTGATGGCGATGTGCGATTTTCTCGCCCGATTCGCTGGTTGGTGGCTTTGTTAGATGCAGCGGTATTGCCAATTGAATTGGTGAATGCTTCTAAGATTGTCAAGAGCGATCGCATTACTCGCGGTCATCGGGTCTTACATCCAGAATCGGTCATAATTCCCCAAGCTACAGATTATGTTACCACTCTCCGCTTGGCTTCTGTTGTGGTTAATGCCTCCGAACGCGCCACAACTATCAAAGAGCAAGTCAATGCATCAGCCACAAAATTAAGTGGTACTACGGAAATTTACCCTGATTTATTAGCAGAAGTTACAAACTTAGTCGAGTATCCCTCTACTGTTGTTGGTAACTTTGAAGCCGAATTTTTGAACTTACCTACTGAGGTGATTACCACTGTGATGGTAAGTCACCAGCGTTATTTTCCCGTATTCAAGGACGCAAATCACCAAGCATTATTACCCAATTTCATCACAATTTCTAACGGCGATCCCAGCAAAGCCGATATTATTGCTGTCGGTAATGAAAGGGTAATCAGAGCCAGATTAGCCGATGGGCAGTTTTTCTACAAAACCGATTTAGCCAAGCCCTTAGAAAGCTTTTTACCACAATTAGAAAAAGTCACTTTTCAAGAAGACTTGGGTTCTCTGCGCCTCAAGGTAGATCGCATCGTCAACATTGCTGCACAAATCGCCAACCAACTGCAACTACCAGAAAATCAGCGCCAAGATATCCAAAGAGGTGCATTGCTGTGTAAAGCTGACCTTGTTACCCAAATGGTCTATGAATTCCCTGAATTACAAGGAGTCATGGGTGAGCAGTATGCTTTAGCCAGTGGCGAGACAGCAGAGGTTGCTAAAGCAATTTTTGAGCATTATTTACCGAGAGGAGCCGATGATATTTTACCCGCAACCCTGACAGGTCAAATTGTCGGTTTAGCAGACAGATTAGATACCTTAGTTAGTATTTTTGGACTGGGTTTAATACCTAGCGGTTCCTCCGATCCCTTTGCCTTGCGTCGGGCAGCAAATGCGGTAATTAACATTACATGGGCAGCTAATTTATCAATTAATTTGGCTGATTTACTAGAGCAAATTACCACAGATTTTGTAGCTAAATACGATAAAGATAAAACGCAATTAATTACCAACTTGCGGGAATTTTTCTTACAACGTATCCGGACACTACTGCAAGAAGAAAAACAGATTGATTATGACCTAGTAAATGCAGTTTTAGGAGAAAATGACCCCGAATATACCGAACGGGCGCTGAAGGATTTATTAGATGTCCGCGATCGCGCCTTATACCTGCAACAAATTCGCCGCGATGGCACTTTAGATACCATCTATGAAACTGTTAACCGTTCCACACGTTTAGCTGCTCAAGGAGATTTAGATACACAGCAGTTAGACCCGACAACCTTAGTTCGTCAGGAACTCTTCCAAAAGTCCTCAGAAGCAGCTTTTTACAATGCCATAGTCGAGTTAGTGCCTCAAACACAAGCCGCTGGGCGATCGCGCAATTATCAACTCTTAGTCACCGAATTAGGGAAAATTGCCCCTACTGTTAGTAGCTTTTTTGATGGAGCCGATAGTGTTTTAGTGATGGATTCAGATCCAGAAATTAAGCGCAATCGGTTAAATTTATTAGGATTACTTCGCAATCATGCCCGTGTTTTAGCTGACTTTGGTGCGATCGTCAAAAATTTGTAGTCCAAATCCACACAAACTACGTGTAATTTTTGCCAAGAAACGCTACGATCAGTAATGCTTAACCAGGGAACGGTGCTACTTACAATCTATGCCTAGAGCTTCTATCATTGGATTAGGAAAGTCCGGTATTGCTGCGGCGAGATTGTTGCAAAGGGAAGGCTGGGAGGTCTTGCTATGCGATCGCAATACCTCCGAAACCCTCCTTAAACAACAACAAGAACTTGCTACAGAAAAAATAACAGTGAAACTGGGGTATTCCCTAGAATTCAATGATGCCGATTTACCACAATTAATAGTTGTCAGTCCGGGAGTGCCTTGGGATATTCCTGTATTAGTCAAAGCACGAGAATTGGGTATTGAAACTATTGGCGAAATGGAGTTGGCTTGGCGCTATTTGCAAACTCGTCCCTGGGTTGGAATTACCGGCACCAATGGTAAAACTACCACCACAGCTTTAATTGCCGCGATTTTTCAAGCTGCTGGCTTAGACGCTCCCGCCTGCGGTAACATTGGCTACGCAGCCTGCGAAGTTGCCTTAGCCCAAAAACTGCCAGATTGGGTAATTGGTGAAATCAGCAGCTATCAAATAGAATCTTCTGCTACCCTAGCCCCACGGATTGGTGTGTGGACAACTTTCACCCCAGATCACCTCAGCCGCCACAAAACTTTAGATAATTACTACAACATCAAAGCCCAACTGTTGCATCAATCGCAATTGCAAGTGTTCAATGGCGATGATGCCTATTTAAGCAAAGTAGGCTTGAGTGAATGGCCTGATGCCTATTGGACAAGCGTCAAAGGTAAAGATTACCTGATAGGCGACAAAGGTTTTTACATTGAAGATGGCTGGGTTGTGGAAAAATTGACTGCAACCTCCACACCACAACCCATTGTAGAAGTATCAGCTTTGCGGATGGTAGGAGAACATAACCAACAAAATCTCCTGATGTCAGTTGCAGCAGCGCGGTTAGCAGAAATCGATCGCGATGCTATTTCCCGTGCAATTCGCGAATTTCCCGGCGTACCTCATCGTTTAGAACATATCTGCACTTGGGAAGGTATTGATTTTATCAACGACAGCAAAGCTACCAACTACGATGCAGCAGAAGTTGGTTTAGCATCTGTGAACAGTCCCGCAATTTTGATTGCTGGTGGCGAAGCCAAAGCCGGTGATGACACAGGCTGGTTAGCCAAAATTCAAGCCAAAACCGCCGCCGTCTTACTAATTGGTAACGCCGCCCCTGCATTTGCGCAACGGTTGCAAGAGGTGGGGTATTCTAATTATGAAATCGTCGAAACGATGGAGAATGCCATCCCCAAATCCGCAGAATTAGCCAAAAAGTACCAAGCCTCAGTAGTATTACTCTCGCCAGCTTGTGCCAGTTTCGACCAGTATCCCAACTTTGAAGTTAGGGGCGATCGCTTCCGTCAGCTTTGTTTAGAGTTTGCCAAAATATAGACAAATCTACAATTTTAGTTGACATTTTAAAAACAATTTTAGGGCAGCTTCGACCGCGTAACTATGTTTCAGCTTTTAAATAATGCCCTTGTAATATCATGTCCGGGTAATTAGTTATGATGCCGATATTCATTGCACCCCACCCCCTAACCCCCTCCCCGCAAGCGGGGAGGGGATACAAAGCACAGCTTTGTTGGGGTGAGGTTCTTTGGGTTTAGTTTGGTAACTTACATGTACCCCGTGACAATCACCCAGCGCTTGTATCTGATTTAACTGCGATCGCTTTCCTCGCCAACAAACAACAGAAGCCGCTATCCTTAACTCAATAGCGGCTTTCCTCAACTCAATAGTGGCTTTCCTCAACTCAATAGCGGCTATCCTCAACTCAATAGTGGCTATTCTCAACCCAATAGTGGCTTTCCTCAACTCAATAGTGGCTTTCCTCAACTCAATAGTGGCTTTCCTCAACCCAATAGTGGCTTTCCTCAACTCAATAGTGGCTTTCCTCAACTCAATAGTGGCTTTCCTCAACCCAATAGTGGCTTTCCTCAACCCAATAGTGGCTATTCTCAACTCAATAGTGGCTATTCTCAACTCAATAGTGGCTTTTCTAATAGACATCTGGTGAAAATGAGCGTAGAGACCGTAAATTTACGGTCTCTACAAGGGTTTTGGGCAACGCAGAATTAATTTCTGGAGATTTCTATTCGTCTGTTTCATTAAATTAATGCGATGAACCACTAGGGGTGGTGTGAAGGTAGCTTAACTGAACTTTTCTCTGAACAATTATCTGAGCCAAAACTGAGGTTTGAACTCATATTTGCTTTAATGATAAACCTTTAATTGTCATTAATTGTTCAAATTACCTATTTTTAATGGAAGGAAAGTAAAATGGCTACTCAGATTTTGAACGTCACTACCACAGCCGATCAAAATGATGGTAATGATAAGGATCGTAATAATTTATCTCTGCGGGATGCGATTTTAATTGCTAATGCGAATCCGACTACTGATTATGAAATCCAGTTAACAGGAGGGACAAATTACAACCTCACATCAAATGGAATTAATGAAGATAAAGCCTCCACAGGAGATTTAGATATTACAAATCGCAGTAATGTACTTTATATTGTGTCAGTTGGTGGGCAAGCAACTATTAATGCCTCAAATTTATTAAATAGCGATCGCGTTTTTCATGTACTGGCTGGAGGAGCATTAAGCTTAAAGAATGTAGTCGTTACGGGCGGCAAGACATCTGGTTTTAGTACTAGTGACGGTGGAGGCATTAGGGTTGATTATAATGGCGCTCTCGATTTGTACAACACTACCATCAGTGGCAATAGTGCAGAGAGTAGCGCTTGGGGTGGCGGTATTTATAACGATGGTACAGTCTACTTGCGAAATAGTTCTATCAATAACAATAAAGGTAGCAACGGTGGCGGTATCCTTAACTCTGGCACTCTGATTGCGACTAACTCCACCATCAGTAATAACACTTCAGGTAGTGGAGGTGGCATCTACAACTTTGATGCCTTGACGGTGATCAACACTACAATTAGTAATAATAGTGCAAGTGGCAGTGGTGGCGGTATTCAAGGTAACAGTAGCTCTGGCTCTATTGCTTTAGTTAACACAACAATTAGTGGAAACACTGCAGGAAGCGCTGGCGGTGGTATAGATTCTGCCGGGGGCAACGTTATAAATGTACTTAATACCACAATTACCAATAATACGGCGGGAATTTTAGCAGGAGGTGGAATTTACGGCAGTGCCAATTTAAAGAACACAATTGTTGCCGGAAATTTTCGTAATTATAATAACCAGGTGACAAGCAGCGATATTCAAGGGACAGTTAACGGCAATAACTATAACCTAATTGGCTCTCTAGATGGAGCCAGTGGCACTATAGGCACAGGTACAGATATCGTTAACCCCAACCCCGGACTCGGCCCCTTACAAAACAACGGTGGACTCACCCTTACCCATGCTCTCCTTCCTGGTAGCCCAGCTATTAACGTCGGTAACAGTGCCTTAATTCCTGCTGATACACAAGACCTTGATGGCGATGGAAATACAACAGAACCCATTCCCTACGATCAACGCGGTTTAACGCGGGTTGTTGGCAGTAAAGTGGATATCGGCGCGTTTGAGGTACAAGCAGCTACCTTACCCAGCCTCAGCATCAAAGATATTTCTGTTACTGAAGGCAACACAGGAACAACCAACGCTACCTTTACTGTGACTCTTTCTGCCGCCAGTACCTCTGCTGTCACAGTTAACTATGCTACTGCTAACGGCACAGCTACAGCAGGTAGTGATTATACAGCCACCACAGGTACATTAACTTTCAACCCCGGTGATACCAGTAAAACTCTCAATGTTGCTGTGGCTGGTGATACAACATTTGAACCGAACGAAACCTTCTTCGTCAACCTTAGCAATGCCACTAATGCCACTATTGCTGATAATCAAGCATTAGGAACTATACTCAATGATGATGCAAATCTTCCTAATCTCTCCATTAATGACATTACTGTTGTCGAAGGTCAAACTTCGCAAGCTGTCTTAACTGTCACTCTTAGCAGTGCCTCTAGTCAAGCAGTCACAGTTAAATATACTACAGCCCCTGGAACGGCTACTGCCAATGCAGACTATACCACCAGCAGTGGTACTTTAACTTTTGCTGCTAATACTACCACTGCCAAAATTACTGTTCCCATCCTCAATGATAATCTCAGCGAAGCCAACGAAACTTTTCAAGTTAACCTTTCTAGCCCTACCAATGCTAATTTACAAAAAGCTTCTGGAACTGTTACCATAACTGACACTTTGCAAGCTAGTACCACCACAACCTTAGCTGATGGAATTGAGAATTTAACTCTCACGGGAACGAGCAATATTAACGGCACTGGCAATAGTGGCAATAATATTTTCAGGGGTAATAGTGGCAATAATATTCTGGCTGGTGGTGTTGGGAATGATACCTATGCATTCAATGCTTCCACCCCATCAGGTAGCGATACTATACAAGAAACTAGCACAGGCGGCAATGATACTATCAGCTTTAGTGGTACTACTACTGATGTCCGGGTGAATTTGGGTGTGATTACTACACAGACAGTCAACAGTAACTTGAAGTTGACTCTATCTGCTAATAATGTGATTGAAAATGCGATCGGTGGTAGTGGAAGCGATCGCCTGATTGGCAATACCCTCAATAATAGCCTCAATGGGGGCAGTGGCAATGATGTGTTAACAGGTAGAAGTGGTGCAGATACTTTAATTGGCGGGGCGGGAAATGATATTCTTTCTGGTGGAGCAGATAGCGATCGCTTTTCGTATAGTAGTGGACGAGCTTTTACCAGTAGCGATTTTGGTGTTGATACCCTGACTGACTTTACATCTGCTAGCGACAAGTTGGTGTTGAGTAAACAGACTTTTACCGCTTTGACTAGTGTTATCGGTGATGGATTAAGTCAAGCCACTGATTTTGCTACCGTAGATGACGATGGTTTAGCTGCAACTAGTACCGCATTCCTAGTTTACAGCGTCGGTAGTGGCAGTCTTTACTATAACCAAAACGGCAGTGCGGCTGGATTCGGTACTGGTGCGGAGTTGGCTAATTTGCTGAGTTTGCCGAGTTTGACTACTGCTGATTTTGCGATCGTTGCTTAATACTAATACCATAATTGGGAGGGGCGGGAGATCGTACATTGGTGTCAACTTAACGTGAAACCTTTGTCAAAACATGATTTTGCATTTTCTCGCATCCCATCAAGATCCGCGTTACCCCACCCCAGTTTTGTCTAAAGCCAAAACGTCCCCTCCCCGCTTGCGGGGAGGGGATTGAGGGGTGGGGTAAAACGCTTGTGGGATAAGCGATTGAACTTAAGTTAACACCAATGGAGATAATACTCCCCCTCAACCTAACTCGATACCGAAATCAAATGTGAAATATTTTGGTAGGCATACCCGTGAGACAATCCTTTATCCGCCAATAGTGACAAAACTTTTCTCAGTTGATTTTCAAGTTCCTGCTGACTACGAAAGTGAGTCGATAGCATTCTTTCAATAGGTTTAACAATCCGCCTTATTTGCTCCTGATTAAGTTCTTTATCTTCTGGGTACTCCGTAATGAAAGCATGAGTAACAAACAGTTCATAACCATTAATGGTACTATTCTGAAATACTTGGATAATCTGTGCGTAATTCTCGGCAATAAATCGCTCATGACTATATTTTAAAATAACTGGCTCTAGTATATATTTTATGGGTAGTTCTTCTATGTTTTTAGCTATTAAAGAATGCCTAGAGATTAAAGTATTTACAGTCTCAAATAACTGTTGATAAGTTAAAAATTTCTTACTATCTTGTACTAATTGATTCCACAAGGCTGTATTGCGTCTGATAGCTACCCAATAGATTACATTTATTTCTGCTGGTGAAAGTGTTTCAAATTGCTGATTTAAAAAAACAGTGGTTAATTCATCAATAACAAGTGTAACTTCATCATTATTTATAAAGGGTGATATATCACCATGAAAAACATTATGAATGCTTTGGATAATTCTCTTAAGAATCCACGGATTGTTATAACGCTCACTAAATTTATCGAGGTCAATATCTGTGCCAAACAAACCTTCTGCAATTAAAAACTCATTTACATCTTCCTTCGCAAGAGGTAACAGTTTTTTAGAACTAACAAATTTTCCTTCTAATATTGCAATATTGTTAGGTTTTTTTCTACTCAGTAACAATAAACAGCTTTGATGAGGTTCTTTAGCAATTCTCTCTACAAATACATTATACTTGATATAATCTTCGCTAGAACTGTCCATAATTTCTTCCCAAGCATCTAGCACTATTAAACATTTTTGATGATGCAAATACTGCATGATTTGGGAAATATCGCCTTCTTCTTCCTCACCTTTAAAGAAAAATTGCATTAGTCTGATTAAGATTTTGTGAAATGGTGGTGATGATTCTAGAGAAAGCCAGATTAAGCGATTATATTTGTCAGCAATTCTATCTACTAAATGACGAACTAAGGCACTTTTGCCAATTCCCCCCATTCCGTGAACAAGAACTAACCGACAACGTTTTTGAATCAGCCATTGCTCAAGTTCAGCTAACTCTTGCTTACGTCCATAAAAATTAACAGGAGGTTCTTCATCCAAATCCCTATTAGTATCTGCTTCATTTTCTGCTACATCTTCCCAATTCAAGTCCAGCACTTGACAAAAAGTTTGAAAAGTAGAAGCAGTAATACGCTCCCTTGCTTCGCGAAAGCGTTTCAAAGTAGCTGGTGCTACAACACAATGGTCTTCGGAAACATTATCCCAGTTCTTATCTGGTTGTAAAATCTTACTTGCTTCTCTGAGAAATATTTCATTTATATCTGTTGTTTTATGTCTCATGGTTAGCCTTTTCCAGGCTTCCTTGATGAGTTGTTTTCCGCGTTGAGAGGCTTTAAGAGAGGGGCGTTCAGGCATAAATTCCAAATTTATATGTAAAAATTAGATTGTTACACAGTATTGCTTGTCTACAAAGCAATATATTCCTGCTACTCGACTACTGTGATGCCAGTTATCGTTCAGAATTCTCATCGTTTTTTAGTAGTTCGGGCACAATTTTGGTAGTTGCCAAATTTTAATAGTCTTGTCGGCACTAGCACTAAAAAGTGTTTTGTTATCTGGACTGAAAGCAACAGCCCAAACTTCCTTTTTATGCCCTTTGAGGGTGCATATATCTTGTCCTGTATTCGGGTTCCAGATTTTAATAGTGCGATCGTCGCTACCAGTAGCAATCTCGTTACCATCTGAGCTAATAGCAACAGCATTCACATCGGCTGAGTGTCCCATTAAAGGAGGGTGTCGCTCCCATCCGTCACTCAAATTCCATATTTCAACTTTCCTATCATCGCTGACACTAACAAAAAATCCTTCTTTGTGGTTAATCGCAACTGCATTAACATCACCTGAATGCCCCATTAAAGTATGTAATAATTCACCAGTTTGTAGGTTCCAAATCTTGACAGTTCTATCTGCACTAGCACTGATCAGTTCTTGATTATCCGAGCTAATAGCAACCGACAAAACAGCTTTTTGATGTCCTACAAGGGTACGAATTTCTTGCCCCGTCTTCAAATTCCAGACTTTGATAGTTTTGTCATAACTACCGCTGACGATAGTTTGATTATCGGCGCTGATGGCAACAGAATTGACTATATCTTTATGACCCTTCAAAGTGTAAATTTCCTGGCCTGTGTTCAAATTCCAGACTTTGATAGTTTTGTCATTACTACCACTAACAAGAGTCTGAGCATCTGGACTAATAGCAAGAGTGTAAACTTTGTCTTTATGCCCTTTAAAAGTGAAGATTTCTTTTCTATTTTGTAAATTCCAGATTTTAATAGTTTTGTCATCACTGCTACTAGCTAATATTTCCTTGATGTCCTTAGAAAAGATTGAGCGGATAGGGCTAATGGCAAGAGAATTTACTTCACCTGAATGCCCATTGAGAGTAGTAATGGGGTTCGATATGTCGTCCCCATTGAGAGTAGTAATGGGGTTCGATATATCGTCCCAATAATGACGGAAACCTACTAGAAAAACAGTGGTAATTACTCCTATTCCTAGTACAAGTAAACTTTTGCGTGATAATGGCAAAGGTTCTGTAGAAGGTGGTGAAGTTGGTGTTGGTGCGGCTAGAGCATTGAGTGCTACTAACGCCTCAGATGCTGACTGGTAGCGTTGATTAAAGTCGCAGCGCACCATATTGCTTAAAAAGTCTGCTAACTTATCGCTCACCTGTGCATGATTGCGCCAAATAATTTCACCTGTATTGTCTTTACGTAACTGTTGCGGTAGCAAGCCTGTAAGAGCTTGAATACCAATTATTCCCACAGCATAGATATCGCTGCATAATCTGGGGTCACCATTAGCTTGTTCATTCGGCATATAGCCAGGGGTTCCCACCGCAACCGTGAAGATGCTTTGCCCTTGTTGATTCACTCCTACTAAAGTGCTGATTTTCTTAATACTTCCAAAGTCAATTAGAATAATCTTGCTGTCTTTCTTACGACGTATCAAATTTTGGGGCTTAATATCACGGTGAATGATGTCGTCGTTGTGAACAAAGACCAACACTTCCAAAATTTCTTGCAACAGTTTAATGACTGCATTCTCACCAAGACTTTGGGGAGCTGATGGTATTTCGTCAGCCAAGCTGAACCCGTCAACAAATTCCTGAACCAGATAAAATTCATGATTTTCTTCAAAATAGTCTAAAAATCGCGGAATCTGGTCATATTTATTGCCTAAACGCCGTAAAATCTGTGCTTCACTATCAAACAGTCGTCTTGCAACTTTCAAAACTGAGGGAAGAGGATTTTTCGGCTTGAGATGTTTGACAGCACACTTTGGATGGCTCGGTAAGTCCCAATCTTCAGCTAGATACGTGTCGCCAAAGCCACCGCTGCCTAGTAGTCTGATAATCTTGTAGTGATTTCGGAGTATTTTTCCAATCATTCTGTAAATCTCAAACTCTTAGATTACTGACTAATCAAACTTCAGATGAGGATACAAATTAACTTTTGATTAGCCGAACTTTTCTTATACAGGTATACATCTTAACAACGACTACTTGGGTGTACTTCAAGGGTATGTTTCTCAAGATTGTTTTGTAAGTAAGATTTGCGATCGCACTACCAATGACCAGAACCATGTAATACCTTATTTATCACTATCTTACCTAGATAATATTACCTAATTTCTGGGAAAAATCTGAAAATATTCAAAGTCTTGGATCTGATGTAAATGAAGTCACTAGACCGAAAAGTTATACGTTAGCGATCGCGTAGCGTCTCGTCCCTTGCGCATCTCCCCTTGGGAGAAGAGAAGCTCCGCGATCGCAGAAGTTTTCGGTCTACTAATTTTTTATGTTGCGACGAGGAGTTTTTAGGCAAAGTTTGTCAAGCGTGTAACTTTCTGTATGGATATGTACTTAACTTAACTGAACTTTTTCTGAACGATTATCTGAGCCAAAACTGAGTTTGAATTTATATTTGTTTTAATGGTAAACCTTAATTCATAAGTCTAAGTATGTAACGAAAAGTAAATTAACCTAAAAACTCTGCCTTTATTCAACGATAAACATTCATACCCACCTATTTATTACTCAATGAGTCATTTAATCAAATGTCAACGCAACCTCATAGCTTTACTACTCGTGGAGGGGAGCAATGTTTAGTTTAGATGTCATCTGTTGGAACATTTTATTAGGCATTGTAATTAGTATTAGCGCCCCATCTCAAGATGTTGCCAACGCTCAAGTTACTTCCTATAGCACTTCACCTTACACCATAGCTGTAAAGCAACAGCGCAGCCCTTTCAAGATAATTAGAGGAACCAAAGTTAGTGAAAAAGCGTTTGACAGCTTGCAAAAGTTTTCTATATTTAATGACAGTACTAGCTTCTTCACAAATGGTGCAAATATTCAAAATAATATTAGTAAAGTTGCAGGAAAATCAGTTTTTGAGATTGATGATTTAATCCATGCTAACCTTACAGCTAATCTTTTTTTAGCTGCGGGAACTCAATCGGTTGCTCACAAAACTCAGCTTGAGGAATTACACCCAGGAGATCATGTAAAGTATGAGGGTGTAGAATGGCGAGTTCAAGCTTATGGTACTTACAAAGATCCACAAGGCTATCAGACTCAAGAGTGGTTACTTTCATCTTCAGATAATCAAAAACGTTACTTACAGAAAGAATACAACCCAGAAATACCCAAAGACCCAATTCATTGGTATTTTAGTGAGGAAATTGTTGAGGCGCAAGTCTTAGAGCCAGGAAACAGTAACAATCTTATTCCCAGTGTGTGGCGGGATATGCAAGACAAAAAGACCCCACAACACGAACTAAACGCTTTAAATCGCACTTACTTGTTTGATTTCCAGACTAGCGGTACTTACAGTGATCAAGATGGTACTTTACCTCGAATTACTTGGGACTATTGGGACAAAGACCATAAATGGAATTTAGAATTAGAAGCATTTCCTGAGCAAGAATTGCACGTATATTCTGCTCAAGAAGTAAATCCAGAGATATTTAGTATTTTGGCATCAAGTCAGAAGGGTAAAACTTTTCCCATTGGGAAAGCAATTTTGGCTACATCTATGATAGGTGGGGGAATGGTAATGAGACACAAAGCAAAGAGAACAGGAAACCTATAAAAATGCCAATCTCTCTATTTGTTAAAAATTGCAGTGACGGTTTAGCTTTTTATATCAATGGTGATTTGCAGTTTGATACTACTGATGAAGCTATTTATCATGAACTGTTAGTCATTCCCGCCGTTGCTTTAGCAGTGGAACGATTTCCCGACACTGAACTTCGTGCCGTTATTTTTGGCGGTGGAGATGGGTTAGCATTAAAACAAGTGCTACGTTTTCCTCAAGTTAGTGAGATTACTTTGGTAGACCAAAGCTTGGAGGTTCTACAACTTGCTCGGACTGTTTTTCAACCTTTCAATCATAGCAGCATGGAAAGCGATCGCCTAACAGTCTATGTAGAAGAAGCTTTAAATTTTGTTTCAAAACTAGCTGACTGTAGCTATCATGTGGTTATCTGCGATTTTACTTATCCTAGAACTGCTTCAGACACAAGTATTCACAGTCTAGAATGGTATCAGCAGGTGCAGCGTATTCTATATCCAAAAGGCATTTTGAGTGTCAATGCTGTATCACCGGAACTCACTCCTCAAGGTTTTTGGTGTTTATATCAAACACTGTTAAAATCCGGATTTACTGCTAAACCTCTCCAAGCTGTTATTCCCTCATTTGTGCAACATATTCATGGGATTTGGGGATTTTTTCTGGCTTCTACTGTGGTTATTAGTAGCTCAGAAGTCCAAGCAATGTCAATGCCAGAGAATCTTGAATTTCTCACCCCATCCCGTCTTTGGCAAGCCTTTATCTTTGAGCAAAGAATAGCTGCAACTCGTCACCAACTAACAATTAACACTCTTGACTGTCCGCAGTTGTTTTACTACCTATTAAATTCTGATGCTTGTGCAAGTATGCAGAATTCGGGAGAAACAGTAAATTTTTTAGATATTCAAGAAGCGAGTACAGGAAAAATAGGTTTAGTTAATCCCTTTTCAATAGCCGCAATCAGCCAACAATGGTTAGCTCAAATGCCTCAATCTCTGCAAATTATCCAAGGTAATTCACCAACTAATCTTGAGATTAGCCAATTTTTACCGATACAACATCTTAGTCATAATTCCCAAATGAACCTTGAATGGCTGAACGTTACTCAAAAGCTTGTTGGGACTGTTGACATATCACGTTTAGCACAAGCACTAGAAAGGCGAACAAAACAATTGCCACCTAATTTGCTTCCTAATGTACAGAGTTTTGCTCTCACTGCTCAAAAACCTCAAAGTTTACCCATGAATAAACTTGGTTTTGAGCCTATATTCGTTGTCATCATAGTAATTATTTTAATTGCGAATTTGTCTTCACGAGACTCTGCATTTGGCAAGGGTAACACAGACAATAATATCAATAACATTACCGATAATATTAACAGCATTAACAATAATTTCAATAGGCAAGAAATAGAATCAAATAGCGGATTAAATATTATTCGGATTGTAGGTTCAATCTTGATGGCATCTGGAGGTATTTGGTTATTAAAACTCTTAATTAACTATTTTTTTGGGTAAATAATTAGTAGGTGAGGAAATAGTTATTCAAATGCATTTAGATAATTCTCAATCTTTAACTGTACGCATCTTAAAGACAACAGAGTATAGCTTGTGGGATACCTTAGTTCAAGCTTCTGCTCAAGGATGTTTTATGCAGTCTAATGCCTGGGCTGATTTTAAAGAATTAGAAGGTTATCAAACTTTTCGCTACGGCTTATTTGTTGGACAGACATTAGTCGGTGGTTGCATTATTTATTTTTACCCTCATATCAGTGAAGCCAAACTGTTGTTGGCTCCAGGTGGCCCAATCTTACCAGTGAATTTGCTGCATACTGGGTTAAAGTTATTAATCTCCCAGGTAGAACAGTCGTTAGCACCACAGTTAGGAGCAATTGCCCTGCGGATTGAACCACTTTGGACACACTTGCCTCAAGGCTGTTCTGAATTTGTCCGCTCTCCTGTAGACTTAGTTCCCTCAGAAACTTTGTTGATTGATTTAAAACCAACTCTAACGGAGATCATGGCAGCTATGAAGCCAAAGGGACGGTATAACGTCCGCCTGAGTAGGCGTTATGGAGTTGAAACTCGATTTACCAAAGACTCTCAAGCAATTCCTTTGTTTTACGAAATTTTTTCCCAAACTGCACAACGTCAGCAATTTTTTAGTGAACCTTACAGCTTTTTCATCAACCTCTGTCAGACCTTGTTTGCTGCCAACATAGCAGAAATTGGCTTTGCCATCTGGCAAGGACAAATTTTGGCAGCTATTCTAGTTGTTTATTGGGGTGAACGTGCTACATACCTTTATGGTGGACGAAGTTCCAGCTATCCACAAGTGATGGCAACCTACGGACTGCATTGGCAAGCAATGCAACAAGCAAAAATGCGTGGGCACAAATTTTATGATTTCTACGGCTTTACACGCAACCCCAACCATGCTTATGCTAAATTTTCTCGCTTTAAGCGTCAATTTGGTGGTATTTGCACTACAACCATTGGCGCTCAAGATTATATTTTTTACGAACAGTTGGCTGATACTTTGATTCAAGTACTGCAACAACATCAGCAGGTTAAGCATTAATTTAAACTTATTGTTTTTACCAGAATAGATCCTGATAATCTTCACGGTGTCAATTATTGAGTTCCTCACATATGAGTTGGAGTGTACGAGAATGCTTTTTCAGACCCATGAGCAAGTCAAATTAACTGATGTTAAAGGCATTGGAAGTCATTTGTTTGCTGACCTCTACGGAGTAGATTCTTTATTACTTACAAATGAACTAGAACTGATGAGAATGCTTTTTGATGCTCTCATTTGTGCTAATTTCAACATCATTAAGCAATTTAGCTACAAATTTCCGAGCGGCGGTTCTGGGGTTACAGGAATGTTTTTGCTTTCTGAATCACACGCTGCATTTCATACATACCCAGAACAAAATTACATGGCTTTGGATATCTTTTCCTGCGGTCAAGCCGATCCACAAACAGCACTATCTATAGCGCTCAAAGTTCTTCAACCATACTCCTTCAAAATTAAAATGGAAAGACGTGGTAATGACTGCTAATTTTGGTTTCAAAGCTGAAAAATTTACTTCAGTAGCTGCTTGCACCTCAAGAATTGGACTTTGGATAAAAATCTGTACAGACGCGATTAATCACGTCTGTACAAATCTCCAATTCGTATACAAAATTCTTAACTGAACCCTATTGCCCTATCCCTTGCAGCCTTCCAAAGTATCAATGAACTTCTGGTAAGACTTTCGAGTTAGAGTAAATCTGTTTCCACGCTTTTACAGTATTCTTCCCGATTTCGTAATTCCAAGTCTCACCTTCTGTGGTGATGAGCTGAACCCAAATATTTTCTTCTGGACGACTAGATAGAAAAGCTTTTAGTTCTGGAGATACCTCTCCCCCAGTGTAGACATATTTCCGATCACCGAATTGGATTTCTTGGATATTGTATCTTTTGGAGAAGGATGTATAAACAGGTTCATAGTCGGTGTAAGAGATAGTGTTATAGACTCTATGCGTCTGGTGATGATGAGACCCATGATGAGACCCATGATGAGACCCATGATGATTTTCATCTCTATGTTCATCGTGGATGTACACTGTTCGAGGAACCTGCTTAAATTTTGTAACAGGGCGAGTCCCAGTCTGTTCCTGCCAGTGCCTGACGGCTTCGACACCAATAAAATCAGAACACCATGTCGAGTTGAAATCGATGGGGTGGTCATGGCGATCAGCAACGCATAATTTACCTTGGGTATTGGTGACAACTGACCAGGGTCCTTTAAAATCCGAATTTTGAAGGGGTGTAGAAACTTGAGCAGAGGCAACACCGACCTGAGTCACCAATCCAACAGTAGCTAAGATAGTGGCAGCTATTTTTTGTCTCATATAATCTTTCCTCCTATTTAAGCATGTAAAATTCACTTGTGATTGATACTGGTTTTTGCTGAAAATCAACTTAAATTGATATCTCTGTGCCGAGCTACAATTAAGGATTTATCATTAAAGCAAAATTAAAGTAAATATGAACCCAAACCCAGTTTTGGCTCAGAGAATTGTTCAGGGAAAAGTTCAGTTAAGCTACCACCTGACAATAATCACTGATACCTGTATTGCAGAGTTCTCAGTTACAGCTAACTTTCTGGAATTTCTTTGCTCAACTTAAGCAATGTCGAGCGATGCCTAGGTTGGGCTACGCCTACGCAACACATTACGATCAGTGGGCAAGGAACTTTCTGGGTGCAATTTATCTTGCTGCTGTCGTTATCTGGCTTAATTGATGACACGCCCTAGCTCTATTAGGTAATAAATGCGATCGCCTTTTGTCGCGATCGCTCTTGGTGGCAACGAGTTCGGCAAGAACCCGAATCATCGGCTAAAAATCTGCCCGCAGCGAACAAGCTCGGTTCTTGCAGACTGAAGCTCTTAGGTAATTCGACAGAAAAAAATCATCCCAACGTCAAGCAGCACGGATAATCAAATAGAGAGGGAAGCAGGCGCGAAGCACGGCTTCTTACCCGCGCACGATTATCATTTTCATCAAGACTATTTAGAGTATTTTAACTGGTTGACAAAATACGCTTTATCTTCATATCTCACCAGTGCAAGTTAACTTACATGATATCGGCTCTTACCAAACGCTTTGGCCTGATACATTGCTGCATCTGCTTTGCGTAACAATTCTTCAGGTGATTGTTCTGCATCTGAGATCATTGATATGCCAATACTTACTGAACAAGAAATTTTCTGCCCATTCAGTAACAGCGGTTGTTTGAGAGCAGTAATTACTTGATTGGCTATGCGAGTAGCATAACGAAAATTTTGCACATCTTCTAGGAGTATGACAAATTCATCACCACCAAGGCGGGCAATAAAATCTCCCCATCTGAGTGTGGCTCTGAGTCTCTGACTAATTTCAATCAGCAGTTTATCTCCAGCAGCATGACCGAAATTGTCATTGATGGCTTTGAATTCATCCAAATCGAGAAAAAGGATAAATGAACTAGAATCAAGATGATATTGCTGACAGGCGATCGCATAATCCAATTGCTGCATAAAGTAAGCCCGATTGGGTAACCCTGTCAGCGGATCATGCATGGCAATTCGGCGTAAATTATCCTCAATTTGTTTGCGCTCTGTAATATCGCGCACAATATTCAGTAAATAAGTGTTACCGAACCATTCTAAAGGCTTTACAGATAACAACCCTATGCGTTTTTCCCCAGATTTTAAACAAAATTCAATTTCTATATTTTGGAGACAATCTTGGGTTTTTAATTTTTTTTGAATTTGTGCATAACTGGCAACAGTCAACCCCATATCCAAGACCGTAATTGGTGAGCCAATCACATTTTCTCGACTGTAACCAGTGACATTTAAAAATGTTTGATTAATTTCTACGCAATAGCCTTTTCCTAAAGTAGTGACCAAAATCAAATCAGGATAAGAATCAAAAATATTTACAAAACTTTCTTGATAATTTGTGGCAATTAATTTGTGCCTTTCTGATGCAAATATCCCAGCTTCACAACTAGTTATTCTCAACTTCATATTTTAAATATATGGTATTATATAAATCCCGATTATTTTATTAATACCTATAAGATTGAATATTAGTTATCTGGGAAATATTCTTAATAGAAGTTTTACAGAAACATAGGAATTGGATTAAGCTGAGCTTCTTTTAGTTCTGCTTTTAACCATCCGAGGTTTACGGGTACTTTATATAGGCGACCGGGCGCAAACTGTGCCCAAAAGTGACGCAGCCCAGGAACAACTACTTTCACAACAGCCATCCCAATATCCGGGCGTGTTTGCTCAAGAACCAATATTTCCAACTTCTGTGCAGTAGCTAAATCAACGCAAGCTATCACATCTGTTTGCAAGTCATGACTGTGGTATGGAGAATAATCTGTATACATCTTAGGGATAGCATTGACATCAGGAGCTAAGTATGATTGATTTTCTAATGTCGCAGTTTGACACCAATGCTGCATATCTTGACGGGTAAACTTGGCAGGAGAATGAGGATTTCCGCCATTGGCAAGAAATACCATCTGATTCATTTCTGTAACAGCACGTAAGAGAGCAACTTTGGCATCGAAGTGAGTGCCAAACCCAAATAAAATATCTTCTGTTTTTTGATTTAAGCGTCGAGAAATTGCAGCAAATGTGGGAATATTTAAATCGGTAGTTAAGTCTAATACCCAAAAATCACGACCGATCAATGTATAGTATGTTTTTAATTGATGCAGATAAGGATCATCAAAACTATTGATATTAACCCCAGGTCTAGATAGACGGTTATACCACCATATTGCTACTGCATCCCGCTCTACTAACTCCATAAAGCCTTGGAGAATAGCTTCTTCTTTACAAGTTCCCGCAGCTGTGCCATTGGTATCTGCATAACAAAAGCAGTGATTTTCTGGAAGCTGATAGCCATAGTAACAATATGCTGTTGGCAAATACTTAAATTGTTGCTGGGTGAGTGACCAAATGGGCGACCATTCAATTTCTTGAGTTTCATCAAATGGGTCGGGTATCCATTGAATGATATGGTGTTGCTGATTCCAAGTTTGGCGATCGCGGTATTGATTGGCGCTATAGTGCATACATTCATCGGGATGAATTGCCAGTTCTTGAAGACTGGCGTAGGTAGCTTTCACCCTTGGTTCTTCTCCTGTATAGGTTCCACAATAGCGCTCAATTGCTTCTCCTAAGGCGCTCATCTTCGCTTGGGCTGCTGTTTTCCCTTTACCAAAGCTTTTATGGCGTAAATCCTCTAACTTTCTAGCTGTTTTCGGCAAACTATGCTCAACAACATAGGCGTGAATCAACTCGTTTTTCTCGAAGGGTTGAAATAAACTTCTGATCACGCCAGTCACTGAGCTAATGTGATGTTCGTAATTTTGAAAAGCTTGTTCTGCTAAACAACTACGATACCCACCATCATCACTCAACAGCTTTGGTTGACTAGTCAGCACCAATGGTGGAGGTTCCTGTTGCCGAAAATAGGCAGATTCACCGCAACAATGACATTGAGGACGACGAACTAAGGTATGGCGTTGTAGGTTGAGATTGATTAAATCAAAAGTTAATAAGGTTCCTTCTAGGGGATGCTGTTCTGGTTTACTTAACCATTTAGCAATTTCCGTCGCTGTCAAATTTAGCGCAGTTTGTACAGTTGAAGCTAAAGCAGCACGAGAAACAGGAAACGGGTTGAGGGTTTGTTTTTGCGCTTGCAGAAAAGACTCAACCTCACGATTCATTCTTAAACGTTGTGCTAGACATTCCCAACATCCTGTATTATCTGGTGTAAAGATGGGGCCAATCCAAATCACACTTCCCACAGGTTTAACTAACAGCCAAGAACGCTGCTGTTGTAAAGCTTCGCGGTTAAATGTTGCCAAATCAGGTTGGAGATAGTCATCTGTGAGGACAACCGCAAATTCCCCAGTATCAGCAATGGGAATGTTGAGGGATTCTAAAATGGCAGTTAATGGCTGTGATGTGACGCTACCAAAGGTAGTGAGAGCAACTTTAGCTGCTTTTTGGCGTTGAGTTACCAAGTTAGCATCTTGATTGAGCAGTCCCCAAAAAGCTGATTCAGCAGGTGGTGTATTATCTGCGTTGCTAATGTAACCTTTACGTTGCAACTGTTCTAAAGCATAGAGAATTTCATCAGCCGCAGCTTGTCCTTGCAATTGTTGAGTTATTTCTTCTAAAGTGTACAGTCCATTAAGTAGGGGTGCTAGTAGGCAGTATAAACGCCCATTCAGGACAAAATGCCCTTTTTCACTTAAGAGAAATACAGTTTTAGGAGGAGATAATTCAACATGAAAATGCTCTTGAAACTTCGGCTTGATGAGCATAATTTTGACAGTGCAATATAGATACAGTAAAGGTTGTTTCGTAAGGGTGGAGAACCTATTGCGGATTTAATATCAGTTGCTGTTGCATTTTGCTAATTTGCTGACGAAGGCGATTAATTTCTAGATTTTGTGCTTGCATTTTTTGGTAAAGTGCTTGAATGGCTGCTAAAGCTACACCATTGGCATCTACAGCATTGATTGTGCGATCGCTTTCGCCAATATTGAAAGTCGCTGCAAAGTCTTGCGCCATTGGGCCTATATGACGAATTGTTTCATCCTGGTTTTTATACTTCCAAGTGGTAATTGGTAAATCAGCAATACCTTGAAGAATGGCCTGGACATCAACCTCAGCTACAGCTTCTTTGAGATGGCGATCGCTCAGATAGCGGCCTGAGCCATTCGGGTCTAGATACAGAGTTGAGTTATCTTCTAACCCAGGAGCGTTTAGTGTTCCATCATTTACGGGAATTTCTTGTCCAGCAGGATTAATGTAGCCAGTACCGCCAACACAACTTGCTAACTCATCATCCGATAATTCTTCTATTAGACTGGCTGTGGATACAAGTTTTTGGTCATTAGTGTACATAATTGTTCTCAAAATTTAATAAAATTGGATTTGTACAATAACTCAACCAATCTGTTTGTTAAGTAGATGTATTTTTCTCTAACTTGAATAAATTGGCACAGATTTAAAGAAAAGCTATGGTGTTTGAGCGAAAATTCAAGTTGGCGATGGATTTAAAATTGGATAAGTACTGGCATAATAGCTATAACTTGAGTTTATTTCGCAATTACTTGTTGCTTTAGCTCAATTAACTGTGTTTGCAGTTCCTGAATTTGGGAATCTTTTTGCTGCATCAGTTGGTAAAGTGCTTGAATTGCAGCTAAAGCTACACCATTAGCATCTACAGCATTGATCGTGCGATCGCTTTCGCCGACATTGAAAGTTGCTGCAAAGTCTTGCGCCATTGGGCCTATATGGCGAATTGTTTCATCTTGGTTTTTATACTTCCAGCTAGTAATCGGTAAATCGGCAATTCCTTTGAGAATGGTGTGGACATCGACCTCTGTCACTTCTTCTTTGACATTGCGATCGCTCCAATAGCGAGTTGAGCCTTCAGGATCGTAAGTGACTGCTAGATTAAGGATTTGGACACAGACTTTTCCCAATAATGGCAATTTCACGAGTGGGATTTCTGCAAGCTTTTTTTTGCCCGCAGTAACCTGAATATCACAGCCACCAACACAAGCGGCTATTTCTTCATCGTTGAGATCTGCAATGAGACTTTCTGTATTTGTCAAGTTATGAGGATTGAGAGGCATACATTGAACCATTAATGTGTGAAGTAATTGGCTACAACAACTAAATTTATCGCTCCGCTAAAAATCTGAGGATAGATGTGGTTGCTAATCATTTATATCGGCAACAAGCTATTCACTCATGCTGATAGTTTTTTTGTTAAAAATGTATTCTGTTAAAACCAGTCTGATTGTCATTTAATCATATTGTTTGTGGAAAGTGCCTCCATGTAAATTCTCTATTGTAAAATCTTCTTGATCAAAAGCATGGTAACAGTAAGTGGAGAATAATTTATTAGCTTTATCTCCTCTTTAAAAAATTACTTAATTTATTGATTTTTGGGAAAACAATCCTTAACATATATTGGCAAAGATAAAAACAAAATTACCAAATATATATTGATATAACGCCAAATTGCACCATTTTTTTCTTTATAATAAATTTATTTTTGCAAGTTTAATTAATTTTTACCTCAGTAAGAATACGGTTATATCAATCTCATACCTTTATTCAATCTCTAAAAATTTATTTCAAATTCATCTGCTAACTAAAGTTAATTTTTTGGTTATCTAACTTGAATGACAACTAGCTGGGGCTAATCCAGAACTATGAGGCGTACTCACTGGTGTTTGTGCTGTTAAAACTACCTCTCCTTGAGGAGTAATTACTAGTCCTTGCGCTTCTACGATCTGATCGGCGGTATGTAGTGGTAGACTGGCAGCAGCAACACCCACAAGAGAGCGATCGCTGCTTGTCGGAATCGGAACTGTTTGGATATCTGCCAAAATTGTGTCACTACTTAAAACTACCTCTGGATTTTGTGGTAATCCACCCCGCCCGGTAACAATTAAGCGGCTGGATGCTGCTGGGTGATTTTGTCCACAACTTTGAGTAATTAATGTCGAAGCATCATTTGGCTGAACTGGTAAGACAGCAATTCCCTTGCTGGGATCAACAGCTAGAGTTTTAATTTCTACCGTTCCATTTAACCCGAACTGAGAGCTAGCTGTAATATCGCTTTTAGAAGTCAGTTCAGAACTAAATTCTATCCCAAATATTCCTTGAGTGGTAATTTGAACATTTCCACCTCGACCTTGAATTGCATTAGCTGTAATATCGCTGTTGTCAGCAGCAGCTAATAAACCAGAACTAATATTTATATCACCACCATTACCACCTGTAGCATCAGTAGTAATTTTACTGTTGTTGCGTAATAACAAAATATCTTTGACTTTTAAGGTAATATTACCTCCTTCACCTGATTTGGTTGTAGCTTGAATTCCTCCTGAGTCTTGTTGCGGATTTCCTCCATTATCCAAAATTATTGAATTAGCTTGAATATTAATGCTTCCACCTTTACCCAAGCCTTCATTATCAACACGTAACCTAGCACCTTCCTGCACTAATAATTTACCTGTATAAATTTCTAAATTACCAGCATCATGAATATTATTTTGGTTCAGAACACTTGCAGATAGACTACTAAATGTGGGAATGAAACTGTTTGGATCTAACGGGTCTTGCCTAATAGAACCTTGCCCTAATAATTGAATAGAGTCAGTGGCATTAATTGTTAATAATCCACCCTTACCAAAACCAAGAGTTTCAACAGCAATATTACCTCCATTCCGGACTGTTAAGTTCCTAGTATTAATTGTTAAATCGCCAGCATTACCTGTAATGTTTGGATTTGTACTACTGAAAATCCCCCCAGGAATTTGATAAATAGATGAAACACCGGTGACATTGACAGAATCTATAGCATTAATAATTACATTGCCACTATTTCCTGCTGCCGCAGTACCAGAGAAAATTTGTGCCCCGTCATTAATAATTAACTTCCCGGTGTTAACTATTAAATTGCCACCTTGTCCATTACCTTCTTGAACTGCTGTAAACAAACCACTTACTAGAATATCCAAAGGTGAGACACCGATTAATTCCACACTATTAGCAGCATTGACTGTCAAGGTTCCACCTCTTGCATCTGCGAAGGTTGCAGCTGATATTTGCGCCCCATGATGCACAAATAATCGCCCGGTATTTACGGTTAAATTTCCCGCAGAACCAATCCCATATGTATCTGTCAATAACCCAGTAAATAAAGAAAAATCTTCGGAATCAACACCACTTAATTCCACCGCTGACGCAGCATTAATAGTTAAATCTCCTCCTTTACCTGATGAACCAGGTAAAGTAGCGGTAGATATGCGAGCTGCGCCTTCAACCTGAAGTTTGCTAGTATTTATTGTGATTCCTAAGCTATCTCCACTACCACTATTTTCGGCAAATAATCCATGTTCAAAAGTTCCAGTTGTGCTGTTACTTGATACTATTAATGTATCTGAAGCATTTAATCTCAAATTGGCTGCTGAAATAGCGCCTAGTGTCTCTGCTTCCACACGGGAGTTTTGAATTGTTAACTGGTTTCCTATGAGTTGAATACTCCCACCGCCTTCACCGCTGGTTGTTACCAAAGCACGATCGGTTATTAATATATTAGCTTTGGCAATATTACTAGGAAAACTGAATTGCAACTGACTCCCGATGAATGAAAGTCCAACCGTACCTGAATCTGCGACTCCACCTAATTCAATATGGCCTCTATCTGTACTCAATTGACCAGCATTGATAGTAACTTCACCACCGATTAGCGCTAGAGTTTGATTAACTGGTACTGCAAGATTAGCTCTTTGTACTTGGATTGGTGCTGATTTACTAGCGAATTGTAATCCTATAGGAACATTGACACTTAATAAAGGGGGAGTTTGATCTAAAGATGTATGAAAATCTTTACCATCGGCAAACTGTAAGCTGTTAGCGGTAGTAGCAACAAATGAGCCGCCAATATCTAATTTGGCATTGGGACCAAAGATAATTCCATTGGGATTAATTAAGAACAGATTAGCATTACCGATAGTATGAATTTTGCCATTAATATTGGAAGGAAAAATCCCAGTAACTCGACTGATAATATTTTGAATAAATGAAGCATGATTAAAATTGGCAGAACCACCAGTTGGGACGGAGAATTTACTAAAGCTGTGAAAAAGATTACCGCCAGCTTGGCTACCACCTGTAATTGAGAAATTTAGACCATCTCCAGAAGTAACTTTTGTGGGAAGACTACCATCTGGGGCGATCGCCTGGGCGTAACCAGGTAGAGTCAATATAAGATGTCCAGTAGTAAATAGTCCAGCAAGACTGAGAATATAGGACCAATTCATATAGCTAAAAATACTCTACTTTGGCTATTTGTCTTTTTCTCAGTATTCCCTGAATACGTGGAAGTATTACTTGCTGAAGGTGGGGATTTTCGCTTTACTAGTCAATAGTCAAGTTTCAATTCTTTCGCTCAACATGAAAAAACCCGCTAATCTTGCAATAAGATTAGCGGCATAGGGATTTTAACAATCGGAGCGGCGGGATTCGAACCCACGACCTCCACTACCCCAAAGTGGCGCGCTACCAAGCTGCGCTACGCCCCGGTCAGAATTATCATATTAGCAAGAAGTTTGAGGATAATCAAGAGGTAAATTCAAAAAACTTTGAGCATCTGGACTGCTTGCAATAAACCAGGAACAGCAGAACTATCCCACCAACCTTCTGCACACCGCCCTGTATTCAGGATTAAACGCAGACTGTAGCTATGGGGATAGCCTTCTACCTCCATCCATAATAAATCGCTTTCGGCTTCGCAAGCAATTTTCTCTTCATCCATCAATTCAGTGGCTATTTGTTTCATTGCGTCTGCTAGCTGTGCCAAAAGACGGCAAAAATCGTTTAATTCGGCTTCGGTTAATTCGATCGCCCAATCATCTGTACCCAATAGCCCTTTATATTCTGGTGCATCAGGGTTCCAGCCAATGCGCCAACCAGAACCGCTTTTAACTAAACGTTCCATAAACTATTTAAGGCTGGGGTTGGGCTGGAAAGCTAGAATTAAAGATGTTTGTCAATACTTGCACTAAGGTATTTCGCTGACTTCGGGTAAGCTTGGCAATGGCAGCGCGATCGCCTTCTATGGGATTTTGTTGTAATGTATCATTCCCTGGATATGTTATGTCATACATAGTTTCGTTGGCATCCAGGTAATCAGCCAGCGTCAGCTTCCAATCTAAACGATAAGCTGGGGAACGCTCTTTGACATAAATGTGATATTGGATCAGGCGACCGACTAAGGTATTATTTTCGGCGACTTTTCCGGTTTCTTTGCTCTTATACTGATTTTCTTTGGGAAAATCAGGTAACTGCTGATATACTTGCTGCCAAACATCACTAGGACTTATTCGCTGAGCTATTGCCGGTTTGACACTGAGAAAATGTGTATATTGTGATTGACTTGTACCCAAACCCAAAACAATTACACCCACCACCAACAAAGGCATTGCTAAATGGAGATTTTTGAGTGTGGGGTTAAACTTCAAAACGAGAAAATATTTTTTGCCCATATATATATACTGAGTTAAAAGTGCAATGTAAATACATAATGTACTCATAAATTACCACTTTCAACTCAGGACTATTTGTTAAAGTTCGCCAATAATTTCTGGCTGAGTCAGTTCATCAGACATTTCGATAATGGCCCGGAGAACTGGTTTCATCATGGCATCTTCTGCACTTTCAAAGTCTTCATAACGGCGACGCTTGGCACGGTTTGCCACTTGAACTGTAATGCGGTAGCGATTTGAGGCTGCACTAATCAGATCCTCAGCACGGTGCATAATCTGAGACTGGGTTGTCTCGAACTTGGAACGCTTTAGCATAGTCAGTGGTTTTTAGGGTGAGCTGAAGGATGAAGGATGTAGACGCGGAGCGGCTTGCCGCAGGCTAGGATGAAGGATGAAAATAACTTTTTCATTCTTGATCTTTAATCCTTTATCCTTTATGTGTCATTCCCCAGTTTAGCAGTACTAAGAAGTCGGCGGCTGTATAATGAAATGTCAATAAATCGGCAAACGCTATACAAGTAAGGTTAGTAACAATATTTACCTTACTTGTATAGCTGTTGATATTTATAAAACTTCTACAAATACGCCACTGCGAGCAAACTCTTCCTCTTCCGGAGAAAAGTAGGGCGTTTGATCGACAATTTCCGGGTCGAAACTGTAGGCTTCCTGAAGAAATTGCCCAGCGTCCACAGACGATTCCAATTCTTTGATATAGTCTTCGGCTAGGGTACACGCCTCCTTGATGCCTACCTCATCGCCTTTCTCTAACAGTTTTTGGAGAGTTGCTCTTACTCCTGCCAAGCGCGATACCGGTTTAAGAATTCCATAAAGGCGGTATAAGCGATCGACGGAGATGCTGAGGTGTTTGAGGGCTTTGCTGCGTGCGAGTTCGGAGTCGAGGCTAGGCCAGTAACGGGTAGTGTAAAAAGCTTTCTCATCCTTATGATACCATTCCTCGGAGCGAGCAATGGATGAGGAAACGGTGTTATGTAGTTTCCAGAAAAATAAGCGTAAAGCTGAACCATCGACAACTGTAGACAGCTTGGCTTCCATCGACACTTGAAAATTGTTCAGTTGCGGGTCGCGTCCCAGTACAAGATACTCTACCGGGTACATATCGACTTCTTTGTTCTGCACAACATACATATTCAGGTGGTGACGGCAGTAAGGACAGGGGTACATCGAAGCAAATAGTTTAAAGAAGTCTTGGAAAACTGCCACCAGCAGTTTTTGCACTGGGTATGGTTTGGTACAGACGATTTCCGCCGTGGTGTGGAAGAAACGCCACACAGCAGGCCCAATATAATAAGGAAAGCTAACGCGCATCTGGGCATCTTTAATGTCACTCCGTCCCAAATAGACATCAATAAATGACACGTATTGCGAAAGTGCCCCTGACTCGCGCCCAAACTCTTGGCGTTCACGCCGTTTTTGTACGCCATTGAGGTAATGATGGGTTAAACGCCATGCTTGCTTAATTGCCAGCTTTTGTTTGGGAGTGCATTTGTAAAAGTTCTCTGCCACATCTGCCCCATAGCGGTCAAATTCTCCCACTGTTTTAGTATCTTCATACCACTGATCCAAAGCTGCTTCGTCAGGTACGGTGTTGTTTTCTATATCAGCGGCAGTGTTGACACTGAAAGCAGCTAGCAACTTCGGCATGAAATCTTCATACCAATAAACCACTGGCATCATTGCACCGTCTATTTCTTCGGAAGCATCGGCGAGGATAACGCGGTTCCACTGCTTGAGGTAATCTTTGGGATCGCCTGCTGATTTAGCGGGAGGGGGGGTAAGCTCTGCATTCAGTTCCATCTGCCGCAGACGGTTAAGTTCGTTGATTGCTAGTACGCCTGTGGCAATGTCGCGAAAGCTGAACTGTTTTTTCTTGACAGTAATGGCGAACTCCACACCCGCTGCAAACTTCTCTTTGACAGAGGTGGATTTACGGCGTGCGGACTGCATTGCTTGTTCCTCAGCTAACATCTCGGGTGTTTTTTCGATGTTATTCCAGTTCTGGATGCGGTCTTGGAGTCGAGCATACTCTTTTTCGATTGATTCAACAACTGCATCTAACAGGGGGTAACAAGCTTTTTCGATGATATCTAAACCTTTGTACAATGCGATCGCTTTTTGGACAAACTGCACAAAGTCTGTAATTTTGTAGGGTAGGTTCCGCACGCGCAGGTGGGTTTCGTGATTGGCGGAAAAACTCTCGCGGAAGCAGCGGTAAGCAGCGCCCTGGATCAGGCGAAACAAACCAATCTGCATTTGCAGGCGAGAGGTGGCGCGCTCTTTTTGCTCTTGTTGTGGGTGTTGCGCCAGCAGTTCTTGGATTTGTACTACTACTTCTTGATCGCTGGCTGTTTCCTGTGTCGGAGATGCGGTGGTGGATAAGATGGGTGCGTCAGTAGTAGCCGCTATATTTGAGGTGATGGTGGCTGGATTACTTGTCGGGGAACTGGTAAAAGAAATCGGTAAATCTTTATAGCCGGTGCTGATTTCTGACTCGGCGGGAACTAGTTTCATAAACTCTTGAAAGTCTATGGAGGCATCGCCATCGTGATCGACTTCTTTAATCATCTCATCGAGTTCTGCGTCCGTTAGCCCAAACAAACTCATAATGTTATGCAGTTCGTTTGTGGTAATTTGACCGCTGCCATCTTCATCAAATACACTGAATGCCAGCTTGAGACGGCTTTGGCGATCGCCAGATGCTGACACCATCAGGGTTTTGAATTCCTCAAAATCAATACTACCTGATAAGTCAACGTCTACTTCTTTGATCATGTCGCGCAGTTCGATTTCGTTAGGACTTTGCCCTAGCGATCGCATCACTTCCCCCAATTCTGTTGCTGAAATGGCACCGCTACCGTCAGCATCAAATACTTTGAACGCTTCCCACAGCTTCGCCACTTCTGCTTCAGTCATGACCTTTTTTTCTAATTCTACAGTTGCCATCAATTCTTACCCTCGATTTTTTAATGTGTTTTACAGCGAATTTCATTTGAGTAAGGTACGTCCGTAGCGGGCTTTCCGGCCCGCACTACAAGCGCTATATGATTAATGTGTGTACCTCATATACCTGCTATCTGCTGTAAGTAGCTTCGCTGGTGGCAGCTAGCACTAGATGAACAGCAAAAAAGCTGCGCTTTTTACATATACATATTCTGAGAAATTTGGCGAACAGACCTATGGATTAATAAATTCTCTAGAATCAGACTTAAATGCTGCACTGAATATCAGCTCTGAAAGTATACGGATATTGCACACAAATGGCGGAGGGAACCACGTTATGGCTGATAGCAGCTGTGTAGGGGGCAAAGGTCAATAAGATCACAAGTCTGTATTGCACCGTCAGGGCAGTGTAAGTAATTCACTCGACCTCTCTATTGATAGAGGTTAAGAATTTTTTTTCATTTTATAAGTATCTTGTAACAGAAAGTTAATAAATTAACCTAACCTCATGGCCGATCTTGTGGAAACTGCGATCAATGCAGGAAATTTTACGATCTTGCTGAAGGCTGTTGAAGCTGTGGGACTCACGGAAGTTCTCAAGCGTCCTGGTTCTTTGACAATTTTTGCACCGACTGACGATGCCTTTGCTAAGCTGCCAGAGGGAAGTTTAGATTCGCTACTGCAAGATATTCCCAAGCTGAAGAAGATTGTGGCGTATCATGTAGCCTCTGGGGATGTCAGGTCTGATGATTTGGTACAAATTAATGAGGCAGAAACATTTGAGGGGTCAATTTTAGCAATTGAGTCTGCCAAGGGTGCAATTAAGGTGAATGATGCCAATGTCCTTAAAACTGACATTCTGGCTGATAATGGCGTGATTCATGTGATTGATAAGGTGTTAATACCTGCATTGGTTGCTGGTGGTACGAGTTCTTGATCGAGTTCCAAACCTCAAAACCCAAAAAAGTTTTGAGGTTTAAACTGGTATGCCTATCAAAGCATAGTGGGAGGGTGAGAACCCCTACGCTTCAGCGGGGGGATGAAACCCGACTCAAAGGGATTTATCCCTTTGTTTCCCCTTAATACAAGTTTCCTACAAAACAGGATATAATTTTGTAGGAAGTGATAAGCAGTGTTAACTCTGACTTACGAATACAAAGCCAATCCTACAAACGAGCAAATTAAATTAATTGAATACACACTTGATGTTTGTCGCCAAGTGTGGAACTTTGCATTACGTGAACGCAAAGATTGGCTTAATTCACGCAAGTCACCGATTAATGCTTGTTCAATCACTTCTGAATACATCATTCCGGCAGACATACCGTACCCCAACTACAATACTCAAGCCAAAGCTTTAACTCTGGCTAAAAAACAATATCCAGAGCTAAAAACTGTCAACGCCCAAGTGCTGCAACAAGTGCTGAGAAAACTGGAAACTGCATTTATCGACATGAAACGCAAGGGAATGGGTTTTCCTTGTTTCAAGAATCGATACAGAATGCGTTCTTATGTTTACCCTCAACTTGGGGAAGGTCAAATATTAAGAGGCAATCAAATTAAGTTGCCTCAAATTGGGTGGGTGGAGTATGCGAAATCACGCGAAATACCTGATGGTTTTGTGGTCAAACAAGTTCGTGTTGTTCGCAAAGCTTCTGGATATTTCTTGATGTTTACGCTGGAATGTAATGTTGATGTTCCTAGCCCTGTTGCTTCTGGTAATCCCAGAGGTATTGATTTAGGGTTAGATAAATTTGCAGCCACTTCCGATGGTGAACTGATTGAACGTCCTCGATTTCTTCAGACACTACACCGTAAGCTGAAATTGCTACAACGTAGGCTGAAGAAAAAGCACAAAGGGTCAAACAATCGTCACAAATTAAATCGCAAGATTGCAAGATTACATCAACGTATTTCTGATACTCGCAAAGATTGGCACTTTAAGTTAGCCCATAAACTTTGTGATGATGCCGGAATGATTTTTGTTGAGGATATTGATTTCCGTGTGTGGGCTAGAGGAATGTTTTGTAAGCACACTCTTGATGCAGGATTTGGGCAGTTTGTTTCTATCTTGCAATGGGTATGTTGGAAACGGGGTGTGTATTTTGCCAAAGTAGATAAAGACTACACCTCCCAAGTTTGCCCTCAATGTGATGCCCACACTGGGAAGAAAAAATTGGGGGACAGAATACATTCTTGTCCAGAATGCGGCTACACAACACATAGAGATGTTGCAGCCGCACAAGTGATCCGCAACAGAGGGGTCAACGCGCTGGGACGCAGCGTGGAGCAAATTGCCTGCAAAGACGGTCTGACGGGGACTGTTACCAGTCTAGTTAAGAGTCAAAGAAGCAGGAAAAAAGGTGGAGAGGCACGGCTTTAGCCTGCCTCGGAACATCCTTTAAGAATCCTCGCGCATTCATGCCGGGGAGTACGTCAACAGCCTACACCCAAGATGCAGCCAACACGCGGGCTAAGAGACAAGGAAAGCTGCTGATTTTCTCCTTGATCATGCCATTCCACTTCGGCACTACCATATAAAACTTTCTGCGGTTGAGTACGCAAACTGCTAATAGTAATATCTGCTTTTATCGGTGCTGTACCAGTATTCACGGCAATAATCAATTCCTCAGTCCCTAAAGTTCTGGCAAATACGTAAAGTGCCCCCTGAGCATAGATAACTTGGTAATCGCCTATACGCAATGATGGGTAAGTATGGCGGAGGGCAATTAGTTGGCGATGAGTCTCAAGAATTTCTCGATCCCAGCTAGCTTCTAACGGAAAGCCACGGCGAGAGTCGGGATCTATCGCACCAGGTAAACCGACTTCATCACCATAGTAAACGCTAGGGGCGCCGGGAAAGGTGAGTAATAGTAAAGTTGCTAATTCTACACTGGGTTTATCGCCTCCAGAAATAGTCATTAACCTGGCGGTATCGTGACTAGCGAGTAAATTTAATTGGGTAAGCTGAATTTCCCAAGGGTAAAGTTGTAATACTTCTTGAATTTGGGCAGCGTATTCAGCAGCGAATAAAGGTGGATAGGGTTTATAGTCGCGGCTTTGTACTTGTTCTAAGACTACGCGATCGCCTGCGGCAAAGGCAATTGTCGGACCAGCAAAGAGATAGTTCATCACTCCGTCAAATTGAGTCCCATCTAGCCACTCGCGAGAATCTCCCCAAACTTCCCCCACAATATAAGCTTCAGGATTAATCGCTTTGACTCGCTGACGGAATTCTTGCCAAAAACCAGGTGTTTTAATTTCAAACGGTACATCTAACCGCCAACCATCGATGCCGAATTTAATCCAGTATTCGGCAATCTCCATAATATATTCTTTGACTTCTGGGTTGTCGTGGTTAAATACAGGCAAAGCCCGATTTCCCGCCCAACCTTCATAGTTAGCCGGAAAATCCCCATTGTAAGCGGAAAGAGGCCAGCCCTCGACTTTAAACCAATTCACCCAAGGGGAATGGGGGCCATTTTCGAGAACATCGTGAAAAAAGAAAAAGCCACGGCTGGAGTGGTTGAAGACTCCATCCAACACAACTTTGATATTGCGTTGATGGGCTGCGTCTAACAATTCCTTGAAAGCTTCATTACCTCCCAACAGCGGATCAACCTGATAATAATCGTGGGTATGGTAGCGATGGTTACTAGCAGATTGAAAAATTGGCGTGAAGTAGATAGCGTTAATCCCTAAATCCTGTATGTAATCCAAACCCTCCATGATACCCCATAGATCGCCACCTTTGTAACCTTGGAGTGTGGGCATTGTTTCCCAATCTTCCCAACGCGCCTCATGCAGGAGTCGTTTACGAGGTTGTTTGCTTCTAGCAAAGCGATCGGGAAAAATTTGGTAAAAAACAGCGTGTTTAACCCAGTCTGGTGTTTGAATTTGCATGAATTATTCTTTATACCTACAGGAGTTATAGTTGCAAATGATAGCTTCTTTGTGGTTCCTACCTGTGGTAGATCATTTTGGTTGAGTTATTAGGGCATTGGGCATTGGGCAGCATGGGGCATTGGGCATTGGGCATTGGGCGTTGGGCATTGGGCATTGGGGAGAAAATGCCAGCCGATGTATTAACGATGCAAGTCGATACATTAACATTGCAAGCCGATGCATTAACATTGCACACTAATGTTTCCGGATAACGGGGGCAAGGGGACAAGGAAGCAGACGCGAAATAACGAATGCCCAATACTTCGACTTCGCTCAGTACAAGTGCCCAATGCCCCATGCCCCATGCCCATTAATAATTCTTTATTTTTCTCTATAGAATTTTGTCTGTAATCTTTGAGGTAGGAACTGGATCAAGATAAAAGTGTGGCTGAGAATGCCTGGGGCTGCTAATCAGCATTAACCATACCTGTGTGTAATTGCATTGCAATTCCGAATAAATGGTAAAAAATCACTTATTTAGACTTTTTTACTATTTGTGCTACAACAACTAAGACTACGAAAATCAATCATCTAATTACGGGAAATTACATAGACGTGGTACGATATATGAAACACCAAAAACTTTCTCCGGGTTTGCTGTTGGCATATGAAGATTATCAAAAAGAAGGAGAGCAAGCTTTAACTACCCACAGGCGATCGCTTGGTCTAATTGCACCGAAAAGTTCTGTCAAGCCGACTAAGAGTATTGTTTTTCTCTACTGCGAACCTGATGCAGACTTGAGTCATTTAGAACAGTATGGAATTCGCGTCAATCAAAACTCTGGAAGTGTAAGGACGGCTTTTTTACCTCTACAGGCTTTAGATGCTTTATCGGAAGAAGATGTGATCCAGCGAATTAAACCATCGCGCAAACTCAGTCTGCGGATGGATGTAGCCCCAGGTAAGGTGAAATTACCAGATTTTAAAATCAAAACGGGATTGACTGGTAAGGGTGTAATTATTGGCGTGATTGATAGTGGTATTGACCCCAAGCACCCCGCCTTTGCTGGACGGATTTTGCGCCTTTGGGATCAAACACTCCCCGGCCCGGGAGTTAAAGAAGGTGACTATGGGGCTGAGTTTACTGGTGAACAAATGACAGTTTCTCAAGATACTGATGGTCATGGGACTCATGTGGCGGGAATTGCTGCGGGTGCTGATGAAACTTACTCAGGTGTCGCACCAGAAGCAGAATTAGTTATTGTCAAGTCTGATTTACAAGATGCCCATATTGCCGATGCTGTTCGCTACGTTTTTCGTGTAGCCACAGATTTAGGGCGACCAGTTGTGTTAAATATGAGCTTGGGTGGACACGCCGATGCCCATGATGGTAGTGACTCCCTGTCGCGGATTATTGATGCGGAAACTGGGCCAGGAAAAATTGTTTGTTGTGCAGCAGGTAACGAAGGAAACGACAACATTCACTCTCAAGCAACCATACCCGCGCAAAAATCACGGGGTATCCGTTTTAATGTGCCCTTGAATCAAGTCGGCATTGTCTGGTTAAACGGTTGGTATGATGCTGACAGTCAGTTAGAAATTTCGCTACGCAGTCCCAACGGTTTCGTTACCCCCTACCAAAAAATTATTACTGATGGCAATCCTACCCAAAATTATCAATTGCCAGATTCCCAGGTAGAAATTGTCACACCAGCCCCAGATAAAGGCAATGGTGACCACAATTTCTTTGTGCAAATTCGTGGGAATGGGCCTTCACCTGTTATGGGGGGTATTTGGCAGTTGCGGGTACGTAATACTAGTACCAGTGAAACACGTTTGGATGTCTGGACGCTTGACGATCACTCCTCAGTATTTTTTACAGGTAAGAGTGTGAAAGACTGTGTAAAAATTGGCTCACCGGGAGCGGCTAGCAGTGCGATTACAGTTGCCGCCTACACCACAAAAGTGGAATATACAGATATTGATGGTCAAGTGCGGGACATGGGCTTAGAGTTAGATACAATATCTGAGTTCAGCAGTGAAGGGCCATTGCGGAATGATGGGCAAAAACCAGATATAGCCGCACCAGGAGCGATGATTGTGTCTACACTCTCTAGTAATGCGAATAGCGATCGCTCAATGATGATCAATTCTAAATTTGTCGTCATGGCTGGTACGAGTATGGCGACACCATTCGTTACAGGTTTAGTAGCATTACTTCTGCAACGCGATCCCAAACTCGATCCAGCGACGGTGAAAGAATTACTCCGCAAAAATAGTTCTATCCCTGGTAAACCTCAAGGAACTTTTGATAGTAAATGGGGTTTTGGTCTGATTAATGTGGAAAATTTGTAAGTAAAAAGGGAACTCCAAAAAAATAAACAACAGCTTAAAGTCGTTGACTGTTGACTGTTGACTGTTGACTGTGAATCGTCAACCGTTTGTAGGGGCGGGTTTTGTGAGATATTCACAGCGAAAACAGATATGTCGGTTAAACCCGCCCCTACAACAATAGCAATGGAATATTTTTTTAGTTGGAAGTCCCTAACAGGGAATAGGGAACAGATTTCCCTATTTCCGCAGAAAATCAACATATAACGAAGCTAAAATGAACCATAAGTGGTTGGAATGGGCACAAAAATTACAAGCGATCGCGCAAAATGGGCTGACGTACAATGAAAGCCCGTTTGACAGAGAACGTTATCAGCAAGTGCGTCAGATTGCTGCGGAAATGATATCTACCTACTCTAATGTTGAATCTAGCTATATCCTTGATTTGTTCAGTCGGGAAGTAGGTTATGCTACGCCAAAAGTCGATGTCCGGGCTGCGGTGTTTAATTCAGATAAAATTCTTTTAGTTAAAGAAAAAGTAGATGGCTCTTGGACATTACCAGGCGGTTGGGTAGATATAGGTGAATCGCCAAGTAATGCAATTGTGCGAGAAGTTTATGAAGAATCTGGATATGAGACACGAGTTGTGAAGCTACTTGCTGTCTACGATAGAAATCACAGCCGTCATGGACATCCACCGCTGGAGTTCCATATTTATAAGCTGTTTTTTCAGTGCGAATTGATCGGTGGTAGCCCAAAAACAAGTATTGAAACTGAGGAAGTTGCTTTTTTTGGAGAACAGGAAATTCCCAATTTGTCGCTAAGTCGTGTTGTGCCATCTCAAATTACTCGCATGTTTGAATATTACCGCAATCCAGATCAGCCAACAGATTTTGATTAACGAAGAATTATAGTTATCACCTAGAGAATCGGTATAAGATAAATCGCTGAATCATTACTCTCATCAGCGCCAGAATTGCTGACATGCCAATGAGTAGGGTAACAGTAAGTAGAACGGCTTAAATAATTCACGCTATGTCATTGCGAATGAAACGAAGTGGAATGTAGACGCGAAGCGGCTTCCCGAAGGGTAGCAATCGCAAGGGTTATGCCGATTTTACAATCTGTTACATCCCATATTCCGCACTTCATTATGAAGCACAAAAAACTACATGGTTGTTTCTAAATGCAAAGTAAATAATAATACACAAAAATAATCAATAATCTGACATTTAGAAATAAACCTGTGTGGCGAAGCCACTGAGACTAAAGTGCTGAGAAAAAACTGATTTCAAGCCTTTTATAAAACTAAATATACATTGGTTCAGTTGAAGTGAGACAATCAAAAAAACTCAAAAATACGTCAGAAAAATGTCTCAAATTGAAAATGCAAAAATTAAAAATATCGATCATTTAGGAATAGTTGCAGGATTAATTGATGAAATAGGAATAGTCGAAATAATTAATGAAAAATTAGGGATAGACCCTCGTGAAAAAATTGCAGCAGGAATATTAGTGAAAGCGATTTTAATCAATGGATTAGGATTTGTCTCAAGACCTTTATATTTATTTAGCCAGTTTTTTGATGATAAAGCAATTGAGATATTGTTAGGAGAAGATGTAGAAAGTGATTATATCAATGATGATAAGCTTTCAAGGTATTCATTTTTTACATTTAGATGGCATTAACCAAATTATTAATTTAACTTCAGAACGTCATTTTATTTTGAATTGTTTACCATCATTTTGCCAAAAATATTATTTTATTTCTTGATTTGACAAGATTTTTAGAGAAAATTAGAATTTACCAACACATGAAGGAACATTTATGCTTCCTTCAGTTTCTAGTGCTTATATGACCAATTTTATTACATCTTAATTAATCGATTTCTGAAAAGATATCCATTTTTATTCTATTTCTTAATCATTTTTATCTTTGCGCTTTTCTCTTGCTTGTAATCTCCTTATACTTCAATTTGAAGTGAGGAGTTGGGGAAGTAAAAGTCTAGAATTTTCTTAGCTGAAGATTTACGGATTTTAGTAAATATCTTTTCCCAGGAAACATGGACAGCTTAACCGAAGGCAAGAAAGCCGCTTCCGCTTTGGATGTATTTGCAGGCGGTGGCGAAATGGGCGAGTTGATGCGATCGCATGACTGGTCAAACACTCCCTTAGGTCCGGTCGAGAACTGGCCGCCAACTCTGCGTACCTGCGTTAGCATGATGCTCTCGTCTCGCTTTGCCCAAGGCATTTACTGGGGTGAAGACTATATTCAGCTTTACAACGATGCCGCGATTGCTGTTTATGGGGCAAATCACCCAACGGCAAAAACACGAAAATTTGTGGCATTGGAGCTGCCACTTCGTGGCGGCCCCCATAAGCCCCCACGAGTTCTCGGCAGGGCGTATTTTGTTAGTAGATGATAATGCGGATATGCGCGACTATCTTAAGCGTCTACTACAGCAACATTGGCAGGTACAAGCTGTTGCTAATGGAGCAGATGCACTAAATGCTATCTCATTGCAACCGCCAGATTTAGTACTCACGGATGTGATGATGCCAGAAATGGACGGTTTTCAATTGCTGAGTGCATTGCGTACCAATCCCAAGACAAAAGAAGTATTGAAGTGCAGGTTAATGCTGTTGAATCTTGGGCTATCATCCAAATCAGCAACAATGGTATTGGGATGAGTGCAGATTTTCTCCCCCATGTTTTCGATCGCTTTACTCAGGAGGAAGTTCCAAGCCGTCACTCACCTGGAGGTTTGGGGTTGGGGCTGGCGATCGCGCGTCAACTAGTAGAACTACACGGCGGTACAATTGAAGCAGCCAGTGCAGGAATTGGGCGAGGCGCAACGTTTACTGTTAAATTGCCTTTGATAATGTCAGCTTAGACCGTTAACGCTACAAGTTAGACCGCTCCCGTTTGTTGTCAGACCGCTCCCGTTTGTTGCCAGACCGCTCCCGTTTGTTGCCAGACCGCTCCCGTTTGTTGACCGAGGCAATTTTAGATTTTAGATTTTGGATTTTGGATTAAATCTAAGGGAACTCCAAAAAATAAATTATGCCAAATTGTAGGGGCGGGGTTACCCCCATACGTGTCAACTTAACGTGAAACCCGCTTGGTGACAAGGTTTCGCCCTCACCCCCAGCCCCTCTCCCCAGGGGAGAGGGGAGCTAGAGATCCAATTCCCCTTCTCCCTGGGGAGAAGGGGTTAGGGGATGAGGGCGAGAGGGTTTTGCACAACGCCTGCCCTATATAGCTTTTAGCTTAAGTTGACACCAATGGGTTACCCCGCCCCTACGAGTTGCGGGTTTGGTAGGTTAATGATTGGAATATTTTTTTATTTGGAAGTCCCTAAAATCTAGAATCTAAAAAAGGTTACAAGCCTCTCCCTTTAGGGAGATGAAAAATAAAAAGAAATCGTTGCTGCAATCCCAGTCCTTATAGGGAGAGGTCAATCCAAAATCGTAAATCCAAAATCTAAAATCGAGTGACCTCCTAGAATTGTAAATAACACGATCGCCATATAGCCAAATCGATAAATGCTATGCAACGACCTCAAAGAGAAACAGTAACGTTAGAAGGATTTCTCTCCCCCTTCCCCTTTACCCCTTACCCCCTCCCGTGTCCTCATCGTCGATGACAATGCTGATATGCGCGATTACCTAACACGGATATTAAGCGAACATGTTGAAGTTGAAGCGGTTGCTGATGGGGCGGCGGCGCTGGCGGCGGTAAATGAGCGATCGCCAGATTTGGTTCTAAGTGATGTGATGATGCCAGGATTAGACGGCTTTGAATTATTGCAAGCATTACGGGCTGATGCGCGCACAAAAGAAATACCGATTATTCTGCTTTCTGCCCGGGCTGGGGAAGAATCGGTAATTGAAGGACTTGTTGCTGGGGCTGACGATTACCTAATCAAACCCTTTTCAGCTACCGAACTTGTCACCCGTGTTAACGCCTATCTGCAATTGGCACATCTGCGCGCTGAAACTCTCCACTTAGAAAGAACAATTAACCGCAGAAAAGATGAGGTACTCTCAACAGTTTCTCACGAACTGAATACGCCCCTAGTTGCTATTCTCGGTTGGACGCGCTTAATGCGTAGCAGACCGCCTAACCCAGCTATGCTGACGAAAGCGCTCTTAACGATAGAACGTAATGCTACTCTGCAAGCCAAACTTGTGCAAGATTTGCTGGATATCTCGCGGATTACTGCGGGTAAAATTCACTTGAATTTAGAGCCAGTCGAACTGCAAGGGGTGATTGAAAATGCGATCGCTACAGTACGCCAATGTGAAACTAAAGACATTCGCCTAGATTGCCAGCTTGCTCCATCACCAACGATAGTACAAGGCGACCCAGAAAGATTACAACAAATCATCTTAAATTTACTGACTAATGCTGTTAAATTTACACCAGAAGGCGGCAGAATTGAAATTAATCTACAAACTAATGAAAATCAAGCCCAGATTATAGTCAGCGATACTGGCTGCGGCATAGATAGCGAGGTTTTACCGTATATCTTTGATACCTTCCGGCAAGCATACGGCGTAAAGAAAGGACTAGGGTTAGGACTTGCGATCGCTCGTAGCTTAGTCGAACTCCACAGCGGTACTATCCACGCCGAAAGCCCAGGGATTGGACAAGGTGCAACTTTTATTGTCAAATTCCCGTTGATTGGTAGCTAACAGTTAATTTTTCTAGCCTTGCTCTCCCATACCAAGTTCCACTACGTTACACTTGGGTCTTCCCGCAAGGAGTGATAAAAAAATGATAAGCTACGCTTGTGAGATTAAATTGCTATAAAACGCTATGGAAATCGTATTACCACCTGAATTAGAAGTTATAGTACAACGCCGAATTGACAGTGGTAAATACAACTCTGCTCTCGAAGTTATTTTCGCAGGAGTCCAACTCCTAGAACAGCAAGAAGATATTTATCAAGGGCGACTTTTAGAACTGCAACAAGAAGCGCGAATTGGATGGGAAGCTTCTTTACAAGGTAAAGTTGTTGATGGTTCGACGGCAATGGCACAAATTCGAGATAAAATACGTTCGCTTCATGGTGCTTCCGAAGAATGACCCCACAATTTAGTCTTACCGAGCCTGCGATTAAAGATATTGAGGAAATAGCAGATTAAATTGCAAAAAATACAGGCTTAGAGCAATCTGAACGTTTTTTGAGTAAGTTAGACGCTAAATTTGCTAAAATTGCCCAATTTCCTAACCTTGGACGAAGACGTGACGAAATTCTGCCAGGGTTGCGTAGTCTCACAATCGATAACTACCTGATTCTCTACATGCCCATCGAACAAGATGTAGAGATTTTCCGTATTATCAGTGGATATCGAGATATTTCCGCCCTATTCGCTGAAGAAGACGATTAAAAGCTTTCAAGACAATTTTGAATTTATATTATCCGACTTTCTCGGATTCAAACAATTCAATCACATCAGCAGCATGACGGGCGTGCATATCAAGCAGCCTCATCTCCCAGGGTAAAAATCGGCGAGGTTGACGGAAGTGTGTGGACAATACACCAACTAAAGTACCTTGACGAGTGGTTAGCGGCGTGGATTGAACAGCGCGATATCCTTGAGCCGCCGCGATCGCTCTGTGAGGAGCAAACTTTGGATCGACCTCGATATCTTCAATAATCACCGTTTCTCCAGAACGCAAGGCCCTGATACAGGGCGAATGTTCCGCGAGGCTAACTGTCTGCAAGTTATCGATGGAGCCTGCGTCAAAGCCGCGTTGAACTGCGAGCAGCAGAGTGCAGGTATCCCGGTTGAACAGATGAATGTAGCCCATATCTGTGCGGTGCATGGCGATCGCTCGCTCGAGTAAATTCTCTAGCGCGTCTTGCAGCATCGGCGATAGCCGCAGCTGAGTGTTAAGTGGTGTTACTTTTTTGGGCTGCGCTTGAGATAAAGGATTTCCCTCACATACTAAGCTCACCAATAAAGGTGCGATCGCTTCCCGAGACAAAACTCGGTTAACACAACCAGTGGCGATCGCTGCTTCCGGCATACCATAAGCTACAGAACTGGCTTGATCCTGGGCGAGGACAATGCCATGTTGCTCAGACACCGCACGCACACCTTCTGCACCGCCTTTACCTGTGCCTGTCATGACAATACTTTATATTCTACTTGTCTACGTAATTAAGAGAAATTAGTATTACTTTCCCACACCAGCTAGTTAAATTCGTGTACCATCAGTCAAGCAGAATATTTGTTGGCAGAGGTTTATTGTTAGAGAAGCAAACCCACAATAATTACATCATCACCCTTTGGAGAGAACTATAGCATTAAGAATTATTACCTAAGGAAAATGGATCGGCTATGGGAATGAGCAGGCATCAAAGCTGTAAGTTCCATCATATACCAACAACCTGGCGCGATCGCATTACCGCAGATGAAACTAGCTTCTTTAAGCTAGACGCTAGACGCTATCACCGATGATTCCCCAATCGAATAGTACCTTTTGGGGCAATTATCAATTTTGACGAACCGCGCGATCGCTTTGCGCTTTACTCAAGTTTTGTTGTCAATATGCCTAAGGCATTAAATTTTGCGTGATTAATTCCTAATTTGTATTGAAATTAAAGCATAGAGCATCAGACTATTGATATAGTTGCTGTCTAATATTATTTCCGAAAATTATTGAAATCAATATATTCTGACTAAAGTCACCAACACATCCATGACTTTAGTCACAGTTAAAGTATACATAATATCCAAATTCATTGTTAAAGTAATAAAAGTTAACAATGAAAATTATTTTTTAATTTCCATTGCAGCTGATGATTGCCTGTTCTGATTCTGAGATTAATTCTGTGTTCTATGTGTAGATTAATTGGCTATCTTGGTAACAGCATTAAATTGAATGAATTGTTGTATGAGGAAGAACATTCTCTGGAAAAACAAAGTTATCAACCTTTGGAATTAAAGTCTGGAGTAGTGTGTGCAGACGGTGTTGGTGTAGGCTGGTACGACGAAGCGGGGAAATCATTTATTTACCGGAACACAATCCCACTGTGGAACGATCCAAACTTAAAAGAGTTAAGCCAATATGTACAAACTAATTGTACTTTAGGCTATGCCCGACTAACTGGAATAGGCGAATCACTGGACATTAGTAACTGTCAACCATTCCGTAATGGCAAACTTTTGTTTGTTCATAATGGACAAATATCTAACTTTCAACAGACGCTTTATAGACCAATACGTGATAGCCTTTCTGATAGTACATACAATTTAATCAAAGGTATGACTGACTCAGAACACATCTTTGCTTTTCTAGTAGAAATGTGGCAGTCATATCCCGATAGTAATCTTTTGTCAGCCTTACGTATTACCTTAGAAAAGTTGACTGTTTTAGCGCAAAAATATGATACCAGCTTTAGTGCGAATATAATTGTTAGCGATGGTCAAGCAATTGCCGCAGTTCGCTATGCCTATGATACACAAGCGCCCACACTTTATTGGTCTAGTGATGCGGTGAATAACCCCAGCCGAATTATTATTGCATCTGAACCTTTATCCCAAAACAACTGGATACCTTTTGCTGAACAAAGTGCTTTATCGGTTGAAGCCGATTCATTAGTGCCAAAAATTAGCCTCTTGGCAAAATATTCCTAATTTCGCTGACATAAAATGTAGGAATTTAAATGTAGGGGAGCCAGCGCCGTGCTTTGGTTCCCAAAGTTGAGGCGACTGGCGTTGTGTTGTCTCACGGAGTAAACGCACCATTAACGATTGAAGATACCGTACCAATAGCAGTAAGGGAGCATCCCACTTTTTCAAAATCTAACAATCTTCCGTCATTGCGAGGAGGAACGACGTAGGCGGAGCCTTCCCGAAGGGTAGCAATCGCAATAGCTGGGATTGCTTCGTTCCTCTCTTAGAGACGCTACGCGAACGCAAGGATAAATGGCTGTCAATTTTTGATCGTCAAAGCACAGGAGTTAGTCTTTTAGTAGCGACGATTGTTTTGTTCAGCTATGCAATAATCGCGGGAAATTGGGAAAATTATATTCAGCAGTTCTTAAACAGACCTTTTATTCACCTCATTAGTCTTGATTTTTGTCTGATGTGCTTAATATTTCTAATTACTTCCTTATTTGATGATGATATGGCACGTCGAGGAATCAAAGATAAACGTATTTTTTGGGCTGTTGCGCTTGTACCATTGTTTGGACCACTCATATATTTGTGTTTGCGTCCGTCATTACCAGAAACATCCACCTATATTCCTGAAGAACTGGCATCGACGTAGTAAAAAAAAATACATATTCTGCTCGTGATACTTGCGTTCCGCTTCGCTAACGCTAATGTATAAGTATTTGATATATTTTTTCACTAAAAATCTTAAAGCCTCTTGGTGCAAAAGTCAATCAAGAAGCATAAATATTTTGACATCAGGGTGACAGTTTTTTTTTCGGAATAATCTCCAAAAAGCTTGAATAATAAGCACTTACATTAAAATCACTCGAACAATCTATTCATATAGTGTCATGATATTTTCAGAAAAAGTTGAGAAGTATTCGCAATATCCTATAATTTGCAATTGACAGAATATCTCAATTTGACTGAAACCTAAAAAATTGAACCAAAGGATCTATGGGGATAAAAGACTTATTTGCCGCAGGTGGGATAGTAATGTGGCCTCTGCTTGCGTTCTCTGTGGTGGCGCTAGCTTTGATTGTTGAGCGTGTGCGGTTTTGGTATCGAGTTAATACCCGCCAAGCCAAGGTAGTACGAGAGATTCTCAATCTTTACCGGATGGATAATGTGGTGGGAGCAATTGAAAAATCCCGTCAAAATGCGAATTTACCAATTCCCCGGATTTTCCTTGCAGCGTTGGAATTGGAAGAACCGACTCCAGAAGAGTTTCGCTTGGCTTTGGAAAGTGAAGCTCAAGCAGAACTACCGATTCTCAAGCGTTTCAACACAATTTTTGAGACAATCATCGGACTTTCACCACTGTTTGGATTATTAGGTACAGTACTGGGATTGATTGTGTCATTTGCTTCTCTAAATCTTGGTGATGTCGGTGGGACAAAAACAGCAGGTGTGACATCGGGGATAAGTGAAGCGCTGGTTTCGACAGCTTCCGGCTTAATTGTGGCAATTTTCACACTTTTCTTTGCTAACGGTTTTCGAGGATTGTATCAGCGTCAAACTGGATTGATTCAGGAATATGGTGGGCAATTAGAACTGTTGTATCGCCGTCGTTATGAACGAGGAGGAGAAAAAGTCTATGCGTCTACAAGATGAACCAGATATACCTGCACAGATCAATATTGTGCCGATGATTGACGTAATATTTGCAATTTTGACGTTTTTCATCATGTCCACCTTGTTTCTGACGCGCCAAGAAGGATTACCCGTCAACTTACCCCAAGCTGCAACTTCCCAACAGTCGCAAGTCCCCACCAAAATTACAGTGACAGTCGAATCCAACGGCAAAATTAGCTTGAATAAACAGCCGACAACAGTTGATGCGTTAACTGAACAGCTACGTACTTTAATTGGTTCAACCCCAGAAGCAATTGTTGTGATTAACGCCGATCGCAAAGTTGAACATGGTGAGATTGTCACAATTATGGATCAAGTGCGTCAAGTTAAAGGTGCAAGGTTAGCGATCGCGACTCAAAAGCCATAAATGGGCATTTGTCATTTGTCATTTGTCATTTGTCATTTGTCATTGGTCTTCCTTGTCCCCGTCTCTCCAGCGTTCTTTCCCAATCATGTTGAATAATAGGATTTGGCAATTTGACTTGCAAAGACTGAAAGGAAAATCATCAAGATTTTTAGCTTTCATCCTCAGTGCTATTTTGGTTGTAGTTTTGGCAAATAACACTTTTGCAACTGCGCCCAAAACGACAGAAATATTATGGGATACCTACGGCATACCGCATATATACGGTAAAGATGCTGAAAGCGCTTTCCAGGCTTTTGGTTGGGCACAGATGCAAAGTCATGCTAACTTGCTGTTACGCCTTTATGGTCAAGCTAGGGGAAAAGCAGCCGAATACTGGGGAGAAGATTATTTAAACTCTGATAAGTGGGTACTGACGATGGGAGTGCCCAATCGTGCTAGTTCTTGGTATCAAGCACAAAACCAGGCTTTTCGGAGTTACATAAATGGCTTTGTCACGGGGATAAATACGTATGCGAAAGCACACCCTGATTTGATAGATGCTCAACTAGAAATAGTATTACCAGTCAAGCCAGAGGATGTGTTAGCGCATTTGCAAAGGGTGCTGTATTTTACTTTTATCGTCAATCCAGCAGAGGTAGCAAATACTACTCATACCCAACCAAAAGCTGGTTCTAACGGTTGGGCGATCGCACCTAAACATTCTGCTAGTGGTCAGGCGATGCTGCTAGCAAATCCCCACTTGCTATGGTCAGATTTATTTCTCTGGTACGAAGCACAAGTGACTGCACCAGGGATGAATGCTTATGGAGCAACCTTAGTAGGAATTCCGGTTTTAGCGATCGCCTTTAACGATCGTTTGGGTTGGACTCATACCGTCAATACCCATGATGGTTGGGATGTGTATGATTTGAAGTTGGCTGATGGTGGTTATCTTTTAGATAACAAAGTCTGTCCTTTTACCACAGAAGAGTTTTTGCTAAAGGTCAAGCAAAAAAACGGCTCCCTAGTGGAACAACCATTATTAGTCAAAAGTTCCGTCCACGGTGCAGTAGTGCAAGAAAAAGAGGGTAAAGCGGTGGCGTTGCGGGTTGTCGGTGCAGACCGTCCCGGTGTGTTGCAACAATGGTGGGACATGGCGCGATCGCAAAACCTCAGCCAATTTCAAAAGGTATTACAACGGTTGCAACTGCCGATGTTTACCGTCATGTATGCAGACCGAGAAGGGCACATCATGCACCTATTCAACGGTTTAGTCCCGATTCGCCAACAAGGAGACTTTCAATATTGGCAAGGCTTAATTCCTGGCGACACATCCACAACTTTGTGGACAAAAATGCACCCATACCAGGATTTACCGCGTGCGATCGACCCACCTAGCGGTTGGTTGCAAAATGCCAACGATCCACCTTGGACTACTACTTTTCCAGCTGTCATCAAAGCAAATGATTATCCTGCTTATATGGCACCACGGGGAGAAATGTCTTTCCGAGCGCAAAGTTCCGCCAAGATGTTGGCTGAAGATGCCAAAATTTCTTTTGCGGAAATGATTAAGTATAAACATTCCACAAAAATGGAACTTGCAGAACGCATCCTTGATGACTTAATTCCCGCCGCCCGAAAATATGGGGATGAATTAGCCCGTCGTGCTGCTGATATTTTGGCAGCTTGGAATCGCAATGCTGATGCTGATAGTCGCGGCGCAGTCTTATTTTCCTTTTGGTGGCAAGAAATGGCTGAAAACCAAGTCTTTAGTATCCCTTGGAGTGAGGACTCCCCACGCACCACACCTGATGGTTTAAAAGACCCAGAAAGCGCAGCAAAAGCCCTGCAAATAGCAGCAGCAAAAGTCGAAAAAGCTTATGGGAAGCTAGATGTAGCTTGGGGTGAAGTTTTCCGAGTGCGTAGCGGAAACTTAGATTTACCTGCTAACGGTGGCGATGGGGAGCAAGGAATATTCCGCGTTCTCAATTTTGCTCCCACTAATGATAACCGCTTTCAAGCAGTCGCCGGTGATAGTTATGTTGCAGCCATAGAGTTTTCCCAACCAGTCAAAGCAATGGCTTTGATGAGTTACGGTAACGCTACTCAACCCGGTTCACCCCACATAACCGACCAACTACAACTGTTTACTCGCAAACAACTGCGTCCAATTTGGCGAACTCGTCGAGAGATATTCGCAAATTTGGAGGAACGCAAAACTTTTTGACCTTGTTTGAGTTCGTAGTTAGGACTTTAGTCCTCAAAATCAGCCACAATAGTTTCCACATCTCGTAATTTCCGCCAGGTATAGCCAGTTAAACCCAGAAGTACGCCCAAGAAGGAAAACAGAGTATATTGCAGCGCCATTCCTGAACTTGAACCAGTACCGAATAAGCCGCCAAATATAGGCGCTAGAATACCTCCAGGCATCATTGCTGGGTGAAAGAAATTATCCGCTAAAGGCCCCGCGATCGCCAAACCTAAAGGTGAAGCAATGAGAGTAAATAAATAGCGAGTACTGAAGACTCGACCTTGCATATTAGGTGGTACTTTTGATACCCAAATTACTTGATTTGAACTAGAGACCCACGGCCAAAATACAGATGCCAAAAAACCGGTAATCATCCAAATAGAAGGTAAATTTGCCAAGCTAAAGGCCATCATGATGCTGTAATGCAATATAATGCCTAGTAATAAACCATGAATACGGGGTTTAAAACCGCCCCAGACACTCAGTCCTAAAGCACCAACTAGACCACCTAAACCAATAGCAGATTGTATGCTGGCAAACACTGCGGGATTGCTACCACTACGAGCCAAAAGAAAAGACGAATGTATTCCAAAAAGAATAGAATCAATTGAGTGAAAAATGAATAGGAAGAATAAAAGAGAGAGTAAACCAGAGTTTTGAATAATGTAGCGGCAACCAAACGTCAAATCTTGCCAAATTTTTACATCTTTTAAATCCGCTTCACTTGGTACAGGTTGGGGTATATGTACGATACAGATGGTGGCAATCGCCATGATAAATGTAACTATATCAACTGATAAAATACCTTGTAGACCAATTACATAATAAAGCACCGCAGCTAACCCTGGTGCTATGATATTCGAGCTAAACTGACCGATGTGTTCACTCATGACAACAGCTCTAGTGTAATGCTGTTTTGGAACAACCAAAGAAATCGAAGTTGAAAATGCAAAATATTGCAGATGACGAAAGGGTCCAATGATGAAAGCAGAAGCGTATATATGCCAAATTTCTAGGTGATTAGTTAAAAAAAGTAAAAAGATAATAATACTAGAGAGACCCGATGCTGCATCTCCTAAAATTATTAAAATTTTGCGATTACAACGGTCAACAATTATGCCAGCAAATAGAGTAGTGATTAATCTGGGCAATTGGTTAAAAAGGATAATTAAGGATAAGGAGGTTGCTTGACCTGTAATATTCCATGCCCAGAGTGTAATAGCAAAATCAGTCATTTCGGAGCCAAGCATTGAAAGCACCTGAGTACTCCAGATGAGGATAAAGGTGCGGAAGTTGGGTTGATCAATATCTTCTGATTTCAAAGTTTAACTCCTACGAGTAGGACATAAAGTTTTGCTATTTTTAACAAGTTTAAGCTTTACTTAAATTCTGAGTAAAAGCAGGATGTTGTTCCCAAATCTTACATATTGTTTCGGTATACAACCACATATTAATGTTTATGGTTGTCGTAATAGATAATGCTTGATGCCACCAAAAAGCGGGAATAAAAAGTATATCGCCAGGTTGTAAAGAAGCCTTCAATCCGTGAGCTTGACTAAACAGAGGAAATATTTCTAAGTTTGGTTCTTGTGGGTCAACAGGACTTGTCCAAAGTTCATCATCCCATTTTTTTACATAAAGCTTTTCTTGTTCTTCTGGTGGAAATAGAAGAAATAGTTTTTCACCAAATATCTGGGCATTAAAATTATGGTATGGGTCGTTATGAATTGTTGATTTTTGATTAGCGGCTCCCATCCAAATGCGAATATCACATCCGCTATTTTCTGGAAAATAGTTAGGAAAATCAAAATGTAACTTTAACTGGTCAAAGTATTCTTGAGCTAGTGGCGAAGTTAAGGAAAGATTACCAAGATATGATGGACGTTGGCTATCTGTATTAAGTGATTCAATGCTATCTATATAATCAGCAATAGATATTTCTGTGACTGCTGTTGATTCACCAAAGAAGATATCGAGTTCATTGTCACTTTGTCTTACGGGAACACGTACATCACCAAACATACTTTTCAAGGTGTCTGGCTTCCACAGAGAACAAGCTGGCCAATTATTGGCAACACCAGAAATAACTACTGGCTTTTCTTGAATGACAAACTCATGCTGGAATTCTTCTACGCTTGGTTTTTCAATGCGTTCAATAGGTTTAAGTTGCATATTATTGGAATTTTGCTAGTGTTTTTTCGTGCGATGCCTACGGCGGGCTACACCTACGCTCTTAAGGAAGCTAGAATTATCCTTACAAAAAATATCCTGAGCGCAAGTCATTAATGCTATCTTTCACAGCCTGAATTATGTAAGTGATATCTTCATCTGTATGTGCCGTTGATAAGAAACCACTACCGCCTCGGCTCAAAAACCCTCGATTGATTAAATGATAAGTTAACAAACTAAAACCTAGTGGCAAAGATTTTTCTGAATTAGTAGTAGAGTTTCCAGAATTAGGGCCAAATATTGAGCCAAAATTGATCATTTTCACAGGTATATTTTCAGCTTCAAGGTAGGCGTTTAAAGTGTTGACAAACTCTGCTGTGCGTTGATTTAAATTTGATTGCAACGTAGCACCTTGATTCTTGAGATACTTCAACACAGCTTTTGCAGCAGCTAAAGATAAAGGATGTTTACAATGTGTCCCGGCAAACAATGTTGTTTCTACTTGAGGAAAGGAATCATCTCCATAGTTCCACATTCCCCCATCAATTTTATCCATATAGGCAGCCTTACCAGCGATGACACCTATAGGCAAACCACCACCAACAATTTTTCCATAAGTGGCTATATCTGCTGCAACACCAAACCATGCTTGTGCGCCACCTGGATGAATACGGAAACCTGTTACCATTTCATCAAAAATTAAAGCAATATCTAATTCTGTTGTTAATTGCCTAAGTTTATGAAGAAATTCTTTTGGTTGTAAATCTAGACGGCTAGTTTGTACAGGTTCAACTAAAACAGCTGCTAATTCATGTTTATAAGCCTCTATTAATTCTAATGATTGAGGACTGCCATAATCCAAAACCAATACATCTTCCGCAATGCTAGGCGGAACACCTGAAGCTGTTGGGAGTATTTGTAAACTGCCATTTATTTCTTTAGCATCAACTAAAGTATTATCAGAATGACCATGATATGAACCAGAGAATATAGCTATTTTGTTGCGTTTTGTGGCGGCTCTAGCTATCCGAATAGCTGCCATTACTGCTTCTGTACCTGTATTACTAAAAGCAACTCGCTCCATTCCAGTCATTTCAGCAATTAACTCAGCCACTTCGCCAGCTAATTCTGTTTGAGGTCCAAGATGAATACCTTGTTCTAGCTGTTCCAGTAATGCTATTTTTACAAAAGATGGGTTATGACCAAACAGATTTATGCCAAACCCCATTGTTACATCTACATATTCATTACCATCAACATCCCAAATTTTTGAACCGAAAGATTTTTTAGCAACAATGGGATAACAAATTTCTTTTAATGCTAAGTTAAACCCTGTGGGAACTCGGCTATCAGCTAAGGTAAAACGATAGTTTTGTGTAAATTTTTTAGATGTTTTGGTATGTTCATTGTAGTCGGTGATGAATTGCTGTAAATAATCTTGCTGCAATTCCTCTGGTGCCCTATTAGTTTGAGATACAGATGACTGTAAGTTAGAAATTGTTTTTTGCATATATTTCAGTTGCTTTTGGGGCAGAGATAAAATTATTACGAATTAGGTGAGAGAAATATGTGGTAAGTAGCTTTTCATCTGTTGTTGGACAAACGATAAAAGTATCGAGGAGTCCTTGTTTTGTATTGCTACAATCAAATTCAAGTACTACAAGGTCATAATTTTCAGGTATTGATGCAGATTCACTACTCTTTTTCAGAGTAAATAATGGGATTAAAGGATATAAAGGATGATTGGGTAAATTTTCAGCAATTTTTATGAGTTCTAATTGCCATTGCTCCTCAAATATTTGTTGCAGTGGATAACCAAAAGAGCGAACTAAATTGAACAATATTTTTAAGTTAAGACGTTCTGGATTTAGCACATGAAAAGCTTTGCCTAAAGATTCTTTTTGCCTAGATAAATAAACAATAGCTTTGCTAACATAATCTACAGGTGCTAAACTATCAAAAAAATCTCGTTCGGGAACACTTCCCAGTTGTACACATCCTATCAGTAATCTGTAGAAAAAATCATTGGGATTAAATGCAGCTGTTTTGCTATGTCCAGATATCCTTCCTGGTCTGTAAATGGAGACTGGTAAGCCGCGATCGCGTGCAATGGTGACTAACTTTTCCGCTACCCATTTACTTTGAGCATAACCACCTTCTGGTATTGGATAATCATCTAGGTTAGATTCTTCGCTGACTAACTTTACTCCAGTACCCATAGGTGCAGAAAAAACACTAATAGTAGAAATGAAATGTACAGGCTTAATTTTTATTTCGCTAGCTAATCTTAAAACTTCCTGCGTTCCTAGTACATTTGCCGCCTTGAGTATGGAATATGGCGAAGCATGATGTACCCATGCGCCATTGTGATAGATAACATCAAGTTTCCTGGCTAGCGCGGTGAATTGCACTTCAGAAAGTCCTAAAAGTGGTTGAGATAAATCTCCTAAAACTGGGATAATTCTTGAACTTTGAGATTCATGCCAAATTAAATATGATTCAAGAGTGTGGCGAAGTTTTTGCTTTCCTTCCTCGGCGTTAGCAGCACGAACCAAGCAATAAATATCTGCTTGAGTTTGTTGGAGAAGTTCATCTAGTAAAAAAGCACCTAAAAAACCTGTTGCACCAGTCAAGAATATACAAGCAGGATTAGTTATCTCCTCAATCTGTTTACCCTCACAATTGATTGCTGAATCAAGCACAGCCTCGGCTTTTAAATCTAAGGTAGGATGAGCAATATTTGCACTTTTTAATCTTTCGCTCAAAGCTGCCACAGTAGACGCTGTGAATAGAGTTTTTATAGGTAAATCTATTTGAAAAAGTTGGCGGATACGAGCAAATAACTGCATAATTATTAAGGAATGTCCACCCAATTCAAAGAAGTCATCATATATTCCTATTCTTTCTAAACCAAGAACTTCTTCCCAAATTTGTGTTAGTTGTTCTTCTTGTGTATTGCGTGGTGCTACATAAACTTTTTCTCGCTCTGCATAAGTCTGTTCAAATACTGGTAAGAGCTTACGGTTAACTTTGCCATTGTTAGTTAGTGGTAATGTTTTTAATGCCACAAATCCCGTAGGCAACATATATTCAGGTAGCTTATTTTGTAAAAAGCAACGCAAGTCACTGACTGTAATTGTTGATTCTGGTTCTGGAACAAAATAGGTTACTAAAAGCTTATTACCATTATTATCTTGTTGTACATTTACAATTGCTTGTCGCACAGCAGGATGTTGACAAATAACCGCTTCAATTTCTCCTAGCTCAATACGAAAGCCTCTAATTTTTACTTGTTGATCAATGCGTCCCAAAAATTCAATATTGCCGTCTTCCGAATAGCGGACTAAATCTCCTGTTCTATACATATATGAACTGGTGTTTTCACTGTAAGCATTAGGTATAAATTTGCTAGATTTTAAATCTGGACGGTTATAGTAATTCCGTGCTAAACCATCACCAGCAATATATAATTCACCTGGAACACCAACAGGAACGAGTTGCAAATTACTATCTAATATATAAGTTTGGGTATTGGCAATAGGACGACCAATAGGAACAGAATTTTTTATCTGGCTATCAGCAGTAATAGGATAGCAACAGGTAAATGTCGTATTTTCTGTTGGGCCATAACCGTTAATTAGCTGACAGTCTTGGCACTCTTGTAAAAACTTCTGGACATGGGTAACAGATAAAACATCACCACCAGCTAAAAGTTGTTTTACTTGCTTCAAATCCTCCAGTCGTTCATCTACCATTAGGTGAAACAAACTAGCAGTCAGCCATAATGTTGAAACCTGATATTGTTGCAGCACTTTTCCTAACTCTGTCAACAAAGTTGTAGTTTCACCAGGAAATAACACTAACTTTCCACCATTTAATAAGCAAGCCCAAATTTCAAAAGTAGATGCATCGAAGGAAATTGGCGCAGCTTGCAAGAAAACTTCTTGTGCATTCAAGTTAGCGTAATTTGTTTCTTTTACTAGCCTGACGACACCTTGATGAATGACGCTCACACCTTTAGGTGTTCCGGTTGAACCGGAAGTATACATTACATAGGCTAGATTTTGAGGAGTAATTTCAGTGACCAGATTAATATTAATCTCTTGGCTAAGAGTTTCTTCCTCTTGATCCAAGCAAACGACTTTAGGTGTGAATTGGGGTAATTTTGTTACTAGTTTGTTTTGAGTTAATAAGACTGGTGTTTGTATATCTTCCAGCATCCAAGCTAAACGTTCTGAAGGATATGTTGGATCTATTGGTACATAAGCACCGCCAGCTTTAAGGATGCCTAGTATAGCAATTACCATTTCTAAGGAACGTTCCAAGCAAATAGCAACTGGAACTTCTGCCTTAATATTTAGTTTTTGTAGATAATGCGCTAACTGATTAGCACGCTGATTTAGTTCTTGATAGCTTAATTGCTGTTCTGCAAACACTAGCGCAATAGCATCTGGTGTTTTTTCTACCTGTTCTTCAAATAATTGATGGATGCACTTATCTTTGGGATAGTCTGTTTGCGTATTATTCCATTCTATTAATTGTTGGTGGATTTCGGCCGCTGTCAATAAAGGTAATGAAGAGAGAGATTGTTGAGGATTGGCAACCATACCCTCCAATAATGTTTGCAAATGACCCAACATTCGGGTGATAATGGCTGTATCAAAGCAAGAGCGATCGCTCACAATCTCTAAAGATAATTCTTTACCTACCCCTGCTTTAATTGTGATGGGATAGTTTGTAGATTCTACAGACTGCACACTATGCATCTGCATTTCTGTAGCCCATGCTTTTAAAGAAGCGTCTACAGGGTAGTTTTCAAACACCAAAATACTCTCGAACAAAGGCAAATCTCTGGGAACTTCACTCCATCCTTGCACTTGTACCAAGGGACTATATTCATACTGTTGCGCCTCTACTTGTTGCGCCTGAAGTTTTTGCAGCCAAGAAATCAGCAACTCATCTCCAGCAACCTGCACCCGCACCGGTAAAGTGTTGATAAACAGTCCCACCATTGATTCTGAACCAACTAATGCAGGTGGACGACCGGCAGAAGTAGCTCCAAAAACTACATCTTGTTCACCACTGTAACGGCTGAGGAGTATAGCCCAGGCTCCCTGTACTACAGTATTTAAAGTTAACTTGTGCTGTCGTGCTAAAGATTGCAGCGCGACGGTTGTAGCTGGTGATAGCTTGATTGACTGCTCATCATATCCGGTTGCGCCACTTGCAAAACTATTTACCCGCAACTGTGTAGGTGCAGTAAAACCTTGCAGAACTTTGCGCCAAAATGCTTCGGCTTTTGATAAGTCTTGCTGTTGTAGCCAAGTAATATAGTCTGCATAAGGACGACATCGTAATAATGATACAACTTGCTCCTCACATAGTGCTTCGTAAGCTTGGAATACTTGCTGAAGTACTATAGCCCCAGACCAACCATCTAAAATTAGGTGGTGGCTGCTCCAAATAAAATGATAAGTTTCTTTACCTACCTGTATAAGAGTCAAGCGCATCAGAGGTGATTGAGAAATATTAAACTCTTGCTGACGGTCTGTTTGTAAAAATTCTTCTAGCCTTGCTTGCTGTTCCAATACAGAGAATTCTCGCCAGTCGTACTGTTTCCAAGGTAACTGCAAACTTCTATTTACTACCTGAAACGGCTCTTTGTACTGCTTCCAGTAGAAAGAAGTGCGTAAAATAGGATGCTGGTTGATAACTTGTTGCCAAGCTTGTTTAAAAGCCGCAATATTAATATTTTTGCTAAATGTATAACAACTCTGAACAACATAAACTCCCGATTCTGGGGCGCGGAGAGTATGAAAGAGTATACCCTGCTGCGTAGGTGAAAGCGGATAAATATTTTCAATATTCTTTTTATTCATGAACAGTTACCTTCTTCTTCACAAATTCTCTTAAAAAACTCTGCGTAACTCCGCGTTACCTTTGCGTGACTCTGCGTTGAGAAAAGCTATATTTCAGCCATTAATTCATCTAATTCTTGTTGACTAAACTGCATCTGCGGAAAATCAGAAGGAGTAAACCCGCCAGCGTGGGGAGACTGACAGTGGACAATGAGCGATCGCAATGCTTCAATAAATCCTTGAGCCAGTTTTTCCACTGTTGCTGGTTGATGTAAGGCTTTGCTGTAAGTCCAATCCAGGCGCAACTTTCCCCCAACAATCAACCCATTCACCTCTAGCAAACAGTGACGCTTACCTCTCAGACTTTGGGTTGTTCCCGTTGATTCCGTCGCAGGTCGAAACATTGAGGTTTCAGAAATCACTTGGTCAAATTGACCTAAGTAGTTAAATGTCACCTCTGGTTGGGGTAAAGCTTTCAGTTTTTCCGCAATTGATTTTTCACTGAGATAACGTAGTACGCCATAGTTGATTCCTTTATGGGGAATACTACGTAGTTGTTCTTTAACTGTCTTTAATGCTTCTCCTGGGTTAAAAGCTGCTGTGATATCCAATATCACTGGAAAGATAGTAGTAAACCAACCAACAGTACGGGATAAATCAACGTTTTCTAAAATGTCCTCTCGTCCGTGACCTTCTAAATTTATCAAAAGTGAACTGTTACCAGTCCATTGTTTAAAAGTTTGCACAAGAGCCGTTAGCAAAATATCATTGATTTGAGTTTGATAAACTGTTGGTACTTCATTTAATAAAGATGTTGTTTCTGTTTGGGAGAGACTGACGGAAACTGTACAAGCTGAAGCAACAGTATTTTCTCCATTGGGAAAGTCAACAGGTAAAGGAGAAATATTTTGATAAGGCTGGCTCAACCAATAATTAATTTCTGAATTAACATTGTCCAAATTAGCATATTTTTGAAGTTTTTCAGCCCAATGTTTTATCGAAGTTGTTTTAGCTGGAAATTGATGTCTTTTACCTTGAATAATTTGTTGGTAAACTGTTTGCAAATCTTCTAGTAATATTCGCCAAGAAACTCCATCAACTGCTAGATGATGAATAATAATCAATAGTCTATAAGGTTGATTCTCTCCCAGTCTAAATAAAGCAACTTGCACTAATTGAGATAATTTGAGGCTGGCTTGAAGTGCATTAGCTTTTGCCTCTATTGCTTTTCTTTGTTCAGGCTCAGGTAAATTTGATAAATCAATGATAGCAAAAGGTATATTTTCTTCAGGTTCATTAATGCTTGGTTGCCAACCGAATTCAGTTTGCACAAACCGCAAACGCAAAGCATCGTGATGAATAAGTAATTGCTGTACAACCTGCTTTAATAATATAGGATTGCAACTCGAATCTAATTCCAACATTACTGCCTGATTCCAATGATGAGAATCAAGTAATTCCTGTTCAAAAAACCAATGTTGAATCGGAGTGAGATTCAGCGAACCTGTAACAATCCCTTGCTCATCGGCATTTTTTTTACTTGTACCTGCTACTAATGCTAAATCGCCAATGGTTTGATATTCAAATATCTGCTTAGGAGTGAGTTGTAAACCAGCTTGATTAGCTTTAGCGATCGCTTGTAAACTGAGGATAGAATCTCCACCTAACTCAAAAAAGTTGTCGTTAATACCTACATTTTCTAGCCGCAAAACTTCAGACCAAATTTGCACGAGGGTTTCTTCAACAGGAGTGCGTGGTGTAGCAAAAATAGCTTCTAAATCAGGTCTAGCGGTATCTGGTGCTGGTAGTGCTTTTCGGTCTAACTTGCCATTTGGTAAGAATGGGAGGGTATTTAAAGTGATAAAAACTGATGGCACCATATAGTCAGGGAGATTGTTTTTCAAGAAACTCCGCAGTTCACTGACTGTAGGTGACTGTTCCTGACTGGGAACAATATAAGTCACTAAGCGTTTTTCTCCGGGTACATCTTCCCGAACTAAAACTACAGCTTGTTTGACTTGTAAATGCTGGGTTAATTGGGTTTCTATTTCTCCTAGTTCAATCCGGAAACCTCTTAACTTTACTTGTCCATCAATACGTTCAATAAATTCTAGAGTCCCATCTGGACGATAACGAGCTAAATCACCTGATTTATATAACTTTGTGTCAGAAAGAAAGGGATTTGAAATAAATTTTTCAGCTGTCAAATCGGGGCGGTTGAGATAACCCCGCGCTAAACCTGCACCACCGATGTAGATTTCACCAGGTACACCGATAGGGACAGGTTGAAGGTAAAAGTCTAACAAATATATTTGAGCATTTGCGATCGCTTTTCCTATCGGTACTATTCTTTGTTCCTCTTCCGGCTGACATCGCCAATAGCTTGTGTCAATTGTTGCCTCCGTTGGGCCGTATAAATTACATAGTTCAACATTGGGCAAAATCCTGAAAAAGCTTGCTTGCAAATCACTTGCTAATGCTTCCCCACCACAAAATACTCGGCGTAAGCTGTGACAATTGTATATTTTTTGTTCTGCTAAGAGCGATCGCAACTGTGAGGGGACAAATTGCACAATGCTGACTTGTTGTTGTGCAATCAAGTCTAGAAGATAAGCATTATCTTGATGTCCACCGGGTTGAGCTACAATCAACTGTCCACCTGCTAACAAAGGTGCATAGAATTCCCAAACCGAAGCATCAAAGCTAAACGGTGTTTTTTGCAACACCCTATCTGAGGCGGTGAGGGGAAATTCCGATTGCATCCACAGCATATGATTGCAGATGGCGCGGTGAGGAATCATCACACCTTTGGGTTGTCCTGTGGAACCGGATGTGTAAATCACATACGCTAAGTTTTCCGGTTGAACTGTGGTGTTTGGGTTGTCGTTGCTGTTTTTGGCTATAGTCTCCCAATCTTGGTCTAAGCAGACTATGTGCGCGTCTGTTTGCGGTAGTCCATCCTGTAGGTTTTTTTGAGTTAGTAACACTGATACACCTGCATCAGCCAGCATAAATGCCAAGCGTTCAGACGGATAAGCGGGGTCAAGAGGTACATAAGCCCCACCCGCTTTGAGAATACCTAACAGTCCTACAAGCATTTCTAGAGAACGTTCAACAAAAATACCGACTAAAGTATCTGGACTCAGACCTAACTTTTGCAAATAGTGGGCGAGTTGATTGGCTTTGGTATTTAACTCTTGATAAGTTAATTGTCGCTCTGCAAAAACTACTGCGACTGCATAAGGTGTTTTCTCTACCTGTTCCTCGAATAACTCATGAATACACCTATTTAAGGAATATTCTGCCTGAGTGTGATTCCAAATCAACAACTGATGCTGCTCATTTGCTGTTAGTAAAGGCAGTTGTGCTATTTGTTGTTCAGGATTAGCAACAATACTTACAAGTAACGTCTGTAAATGCTCTGCCATCCGGGCAATAGTAGCAGCATCAAATAAATCAGTATTGTATTCTAATGCACCTCTGATTCCTGACTCTGTTTCCTCCATCAATAAAGTTAAATCAAACTTGGCGGTGGTAGATTCAGTTTGTAAAGCTTGTAAGGTTAAGCCTGATAACTCCACAGCCGACATGGGCGCATTCTGGAGAACAAACATAACTTGGAACAGTGGTGTATGGCTTAAGTCACGCTGGGGCTTCAGTTCTTCCACCAACAAATCGAACGGTAAATCTTGGTGGTCGTAGGCTCCTAATGTGACTTCCCGAACCTTCCCTAGCAGTTCTCGAAAAGTGGGATTATCTGATAAGTTAGTCCGCAATACTAATGTATTGACAAAAAAGCCAATTAACCCTTCTATTTGAGAGCGATCGCGGTTAGCAATTGGTGAACCAACTACAATATCCCCAGTACCCGTATAGCGATATAGCAGAACTTTGAAGGCTGCTAACAGAGTCATAAACAAGGTGCAGCCTTCCTGCTGACTCAAAGTTTTGAGGGCAACAGTCACATTCTGCGGTAAATAAAAAGATTGTATTAAGCCTCGATAACTTTGAATATGCGATCGCGATCGGTTGATGGGTAACTCTAAAACTGGCAGGTTGTTTCCTAATTGCTGTTTCCAGTAGTCTATATGAGTTGTCAGCACTTCACCTTGCAACCATTGTCGCTGCCAAACAGCATAGTCAGCATACTGAATGGGCAATTCTGGTAGTAGAGAAGGATTGCCATTACAGTAACTTTCGTAAAGGGTTGCAACTTCCCGCACCAATATGTCTGTTGACCAACCATCACTGACAATGTGATGCATGGTAAACAGTAAAATGTGTTCTGCTTTATCTAGACGTAGCAAGGTACTTCTGACTAATGGCCCAGTTGTTAAATCAAAAGGTTGCCCAGCTTCCTGATTTGCTAACTGTTGTGCCTCGATTTCTCTATTTTTTAATGGTAAGGCTGTTAGGTCAATTAACTTAATAGTCAGCTTTTGTTGAGGATTAATTACCTGAATTGCTTCGCCATTGACAATATGAAATGTGGTTCGTAAAATCTCGTGACGTTGGATGATTTTGTTAAAACTTTGTTCCAGTGCAGTGATATTAAGTAAACCCTGCAAGCGTAAGACAGCAGAAATGTTATAAAAAGGGTTGTCTGGTTCTAATTGATTAAGAAACCACAAACGTTGTTGTGCAAAAGATAAAGGCAAATTCTCCGAACTTTTTCTTGGAGCAATCGTTGGTATTTCGGGAGAAGCAATTCCTTCCTCTTCCAATAAATAAGCAAGTAGTTCTAGCTTTTCTGCGTCCATCATACCCTCACTGGTTTAGCTGCTTTCCTGTTTTCAAGTGCTTGTTTTGCTTCTTCAGCAGACATACCCTCTAGCTGTTTGACGATTTGTGCTATCTTTGCCGTCATTCCTGGTTTAGCTTCGTAGACAATAAGTCTTGGGGATAATTCCGCTATTGTGGGGAACTCAAATAAACAACGCAGAGGTAAGTCTAATTTAAAAGTTTCCCGAATGCGAGAGATAACTTGAGTTGCTAACAAAGAGTGTCCTCCTAAGTCAAAAAAGTTGTCGTGAATGCCAACTTGTTTAACACGGAGAATGTTAGCCCAGATTCCTGCTAATACTTCTTCAATAGCGTTACGAGGTGGTACAAAGGCATCTTGAAAAGTGGTTATAGCTGCGTCAGGTTTGGGTAGCGATTTCCTGTCTACTTTACCATTGGGTAAAAGTGGTAATTGTGGCAGTATAACGAAAGCCGAAGGAATCATATACTGCGGCAGTTTTTGTTTGACAAAATCACGTATTTGTGTACTTTCTAAAGAAGTAATTGATGGTTTTTGCACTACATAAGCTACCAATTTTTTGTTTCTCGGTTCATCTTCCCTAGCAATTACTACTGCTTTTGATACAACCGAATTTTGGCTCAGTACTGCTTCAATTTCTCCAAGTTCAATCCGAAATCCCCGAATTTTAACTTGATTATCTGCTCGACCAATAAAGGCAATATTTCCATCAGGTAAATATTTGGCTAAATCACCAGTTGTGTATAGATATGCGTCTGGCTGATTACTAAATTTATTAGTGATAAATTTTTCGGTAGTTAATTCTGGGCGGTTGTGATAACCTCTCGCTAAACTTGCACCGCCAATATAAAGTTCCCCGCTAACCCCGATAGGTACTGGTTGTAAATATGAATCTAAAATGTAAAGTTGATTATTGATAAAAGGTCTGCCAATGGGTACTAACTGCTCTGTTGATAACTCTTGGCGAGAACTTTCGTAGTAGGAATTATCAATTGTGGTTTCAGTTAAACCAAAAGAGTTAATTAATCGTGTTTGTTGACCGAGAAATGATTTAATTTTTTTGTATTCTGAGCCATACCAACTATCAGAACCACAGATGAGAAGTTGCATAAAATCTAAGCTCTGTTGGCTCTTTTCTAAATACTGTATCAGGTTATTTAAAACCACTGGCACAAATTCAGCGCAGTCAACTTTTTGCTGGCACATCAAAGCATATAATTTCGCAGGTTCTAGTAGAAATTCACGCGGACAAATCACTAATTTGGCACCAGAACATAAAGCCCGGATGAAATCGCCAGCAAAAACATCGAAGCAGAAATTAGCCATTTGCAGGTGACAAGTTAGAGTTCGCAGTTGATAAGCTTGTTCCCAGCCGTAATAGGCATTGACAAGGCTGCTATGCTTAACCAGCACACCCTTTGCCTGACCAGTAGAACCAGAGGTGTATATGAGATATGCTAAGTTTTCGGGTGTAACTGTGTTGCTAGGTAGATTTAACTCTGATTCTTGAGAAATTAACGCCCAATCTGCATCTAGACAAACTACCTGACCTTTGTAAGCTGGAAGTGCATCTACCAAATGCTTTTGAGTGATTAGTACTTGACAATCTGCATCTTGCACCATGTAAGTTAGACGCTGTGCAGGTTGGTCTGGATCTAACGGGACATAAGCACCACCAGCTTTGAGCACACCCAAAACTGCGATCGCTATTTCGAGGCTGCGTTCTATACCAATACCTACTAATACTTCTGCACCCACACCTAATTGTTGCAAGTATCGTGCTAACTGATTCGCGCGCTGATTTAGTTGTTCATAGGTAAGGCTTTGTTGGGAAAATACTACAGCTACTGCATCTGGTGTTTTCTCTACCTGTGCCTCAAATAATTGATGTATGCATTGCTGAGGAAACTCTAGCTGGGTTTGATTCCACTCTATGAGTAATTGATGTTTCTCGGCTGCGGTTAAAATTGGTAGTTCGTGAAGGCGCACCTCTGGATTAGCGGCTATTCCTTCCAGTAATGTCTGGAAATGGCCTAGCATTCGCGTAATGGTAGCGGTATCAAAACGAGTGCTATCCCCAGCAATTCTAATTTCCAACTCAGACCCAGGAATAACGCTAATAGTTAGGGGATAATTTGTATGGTCAACGGCGCTGAGAGTCTCGATTTCTAAATTTTTTCGCCAATCTGATAACGCTTGATCTACCGGATAATTTTCAAACACCACGATGCTTTCAAATAAGGATAAACCTCGTGGTATTTCACTCCAACCTTGAATTTCTACCAGTGGAGTATATTCATATTGCCGGATTTCTAATAATTGATGCTGTAACTTTCCTAGCCAAGAAAGTAACGACATTTCTGCATCCAATTTCACCCGTAAAGGTAAGGTGTTAATGAATATTCCTACCATTGACTCAGCTGCTGGTAGATCTACTGGACGACCGGAAACTGTTACACCATACACTACTTCATTCTCACCACTGTAGCGGCTAAGAAGCAAAGCCCAAGCCCCCTGAACTATGGTGTTTAGAGTCAGTTGATGCTGTTTTGCCCAAGATTTTAGAGATGTTGTCGTTGCAGGGGAGAGTTTGAAACTTTGTTCAAGATATTTTTCTGGTTGAACCGATAAACTGTGAACTTCGAGATTAGTTAAAGAAGTGGGTGCTGTAAATCCTTGTAATGCTTGTCGCCAAAAAGCCTCCGCTTGAGATAAATCTTGTTGTTGCAACCAAGCAATATAATCAGCGAAGCGACCAACGAATGGTAAGGTGATTTCTTCACCCCGACAAAATGCTTCGTAAAGTAACGCAAAATCTTTGAATACTAACGCCCCTGACCAGCCATCAAGAATAATGTGGTGGGAACTCCAAACAAAGTGGTAATGCTGGTTATCCAAACGAATCAAAGTCAGACGCAATAGAGATTCATCAGATAAATTAAAACCCAATTGGCGATCGCTCAACAAAAAAGCCTGAAATTTCTCTTGCTGTTCTTCGGGATTCATTCCCCGCCAATCTAGTTTTTCTAGAGGTAATTGGACTTTTTTATTTACAACTTGTAGCGGTTTGTCAAGTCCTTCCCAATGGAAACTAGTACGCAAAGGTGAGTGGTGCGCCACGACTCTTTCCCAAGCCCGTTCAAAAGCCTCAATATTGAGCATTCCCCGTAAGCCATAGCTTACCTGCACAAAATAAGCTCCAGATTCCGATTCATACAAGTTGTGAAAGAGAATACCCTGCTGAATGGGGGAAAGTTCGTAGATATTTTCGATATTGGCTGTATTCATTGACTTGTCTCCTAAGCTTTTTGGTTGAATTTTGCCAAGAATTTATCCAAGTCTTGTTGATTCAACTTGGCTTGGGGGAAGTCTGAAGGGGTGAAACCAACAGCTTCAGGAGATTGGCAATGAGCAATGAGCGATCGCAATGCTTGAATAAAACTATTCGCCAATTTTTCTACTGTGGCTTGCTGATGTATGGCTTCGCTGTAAGTCCAATTCACTTGCAGTTGTCCGTCAGTCACAATTGCTACAACTTCTAATAAATAAACTCGACTACCCCGCAGGCTACGGGCTGAACCAGTAGATTCTTTTGCAGGCGCAAACAGTGAAGACTGCGTCATTACTTGGTCTGTTTGCCCTAAATAATTAAACAGAACCTCAGCTTGGGGTAAGCCTTGGAGTTTTTCACCCTCATCGCTGAGGTAACGCAGTACACCATAACCAAGACCGCGATCAGGGATAGCACGCAGTTGCTCTTTTACAGCCTTCAAAGCATTACCCAAATTTTCCACAGTTCCTAAATTCAGCAGCACCGGAAAATGGGTAGTAAACCAACCCACAGTCCGCGACAAATTCACATCTGCGAAAATGTCCTCTCGTCCGTGTCCTTCCAGTTCCAGCAGCAGCGAATTTTCTCCCGTCCACTCTGCAAATGCTTGTACAAGTCCTGTCAGCAATACATCGTTAATTTGGGTGTGATAAGCCTGATGCACATCCTGTAGTAAAGCTTGGGTTTCTTGCTGACTAAGGGAAACTGTAACAGTACGAGCATCTAGCAGCGTATTTGTCCCTGACGTATAGTCTACAGGTAAGGGCGAGATGGGTTTTTCTAGTTGCGTCAACCAGTAATTTAACTCTTGCTTGAGGGTTGGAGATTGAGCATATTCCTGCAAACGATAAGCCCACTGTTGAAATGAAGTAGTTTTATTTGGTAAAACTATCGTCTCACCCTGACTCATCTGCTGATATGCTGTTTGCAAATCTTCTAGTAAAATTCGCCAAGAAATACCATCTATAGCTAAGTGGTGGATGATAATTAATAGGCGGCTATTTGCTTGTGCGCCTAAGTCAAATAAAGCAAATTTAACTAACGGCCCGTCTGATAAATTCAGGCTAGCTTGAAGTTCTGCGGCTGTTTTTTCAATGGCTGTTTTTTGCTCAATTTCTGGTAACGCTGATAAATTTATGGGTGTAAATATCGCTGTTTCTTTATCAGCAGAAATAATTTGTTCCCAACCAGATTTTTGATGATGAAAACGCAGACGAAATACATCATGGTTTTCAAATAAACATTGTATCACTTGCTGCCACAAATAGAAATCTTTTTTTGTATTTATTTCTAACAATAAAGATTGATTCCAATGATGTGGCTCTGGTTGATTTTGTGCGAAAAACCAATATTGAATCGGTGTCAGTGGTACTTCACCAGTTATTAGATATTGTGGTGTATGGATGCTTTCATTAGCACTAACTACCGTTGCTAACTCGGCAATTGTAGGACGGTCAAAAATTTGCTTAGGAGTTAATTTTAAACCTGCTTGATTAGCTTTAGCCACAATTTGAATACTGATAATAGAATCGCCGCCTAATTCAAAAAAGTTATCTTGAATCCCAACTTGTTCTAGGCGTAAAACTTGCGCCCAAATATCAGCTAATATTTTCTCTACAGCCGTGCGAGGAGCTACAAAAGTTCTAGATATTTCTGGACTTGGTAATGCTTTGAGGTCAATCTTACCATTAGGAAGACGAGGTATATTGCTGATACGTACAAAAGCAGATGGTACCATATATTCTAGTAGTTTTTCTGCCAAAAAATGACGCAAATCATTGAAACTAGCAGCTATTTGTCCCGGTTGGGGAACAATATAAACCACTAACCGTTTTTGACCAGAATTTTCTTCTCTAGCTATAACTACATTTGCCCGAATGCTGGGATGTTGGGCTAATGCAGTTTCAATTTCCCCTAATTCTATCCGGAAACCACGAATTTTTACTTGCTGATCAATACGACCAAGAAATTCTATGTTTCCGTCTGGTAAATAGCGGGCTAAATCACCAGTTTTGTATAGACGACTTCCTTCTACTTCCTCAAAAGGATTGCTAATAAAACTTTCGGCTGTTAAATCAGGACGGTTCAAATAACCTCTAGCTAAACCATCGCCACCAATATATACTTCCCCAGCCACACCCAAAGGAACAGGATGTAAATTTCGGTCAAGTAAGTAAATTTGTGCGTTTGCAATTGGGCGACCAATAGATACTGACTTTCCTATTTCTGGCGAACAGCAATGATAAACAGTACTCCAAACTGTGGCTTCTGTGGGACCATATTCGTTAAATAAAGCTGCTTGGGGAAGTTTTTCTAAATGACGAATCACTAATTCTGCTGAACAAGATTCACCTGCAACGATCGCACTACGTAATGAAACTAATTCTTGTTGGTTTGCTTGCTCTAAAAGGACGTTATATAAGGAAGGTAAACCTAATAAATGAGTTACCTGATTTTGGCGAATTAAATTGAGCAAATATGATATATTTTGCTCTCCACAGACTTGGGGAAATACCAAAGTTCCCCCAGAGCATAGTGTCCAGAAAATCCCAGCGACAGAACTATCAAAAGCAAAGGAGGAAAGTAATAAGAAACTACCAATAGGTTCTTGATAGTAATTAAGCCGCGCCTGTGTGGAGTTGACTAAATTTTGATGAGTGATTTGTACACCTTTAGGTTTACCTGTAGAGCCAGAAGTATAGATAATATAAGCTAAATTGGCAGATGTCATCGCCACAGCAGGATTATCTTGGTTCTCAGATGCAATAATTTCCCAATCAGTATCTAAGCAAATAATTCTTGCTTGAGTTTCTGGTAAATCTTGCAGCAAAGATTGCTGAGTTAATAATACTGGCGTTTGGGTATCTTGCAGGATAAATTGTAAGCGTTCTGATGGATAGCTTGGATCTAACGGTACATAAGCCCCACCTGCTTTAAGAATAGCAAGAATACCAATAGTCATTGATAAAGAACGCTCTACACAAATTCCTACTAATACTTCTGGCTTCACACCTAATTTTTGTAGGTAATGAGCTAGCTGATTAGCACGTTCATTTAATTCACGGTAGGTTAATTGCTGATTGTTAAATACCACAGAAATATTATCTGGTACGCTTTCTGCTTGCGCCTCAAAAAGCTGATTAATTAATTGAGAGCTATTGTAATCAACTTGGGTATTGTTAAACTCAAATAGTAGTTGTTGAAGCTCGCGATCGCCTAAATTTTCTAATTCGCTAATCGCCGTATCGGGATTACAAATAACACTAGATAATAGTTTCTGAAATTGCGCTGCTAAACGTTGAATATCTTCTAAGGGAAATAACTTAGCATCATAATACAAATCAACAACTAAATCATCTTCTTGAAGAATACAAGATAGTTTAAGTTTGAACCTATCAATACAAGCATACTCTTTGTAGAGATTAAATGTTACGGTATCGGCAGATGCTTGCTGTGCTTGCTCTGTAAATTCAAAACAGTATGGGAAGAAATCAATAGCCCAATTCTTGCTATACTCTTGCCAAGAAAAGTAATCTTGCCATTGATGAGCTTGACGAACCGATTCTTGAACTTGTTGCCATATTTTCTTAAATGATAAATCCGGTTGTAAATGAGATGCGATCGGTAAATATCTAGCAAATAAACCAATAGCTGATTGTAACTCTTCATACTTCCGTCCATCATATAATTTACCGACAACTAGGTCAGAATGATCGAGATTTCGCCATAATACAATTTGCCAGCAAGTTAATAAAAAATCAGCCAAATAATCAGTTTGTTTTGGCAATATATTCTCAATATCAACTAAAAAATTTTTACAAAGTTCCAGTCTAAAAGTTTTTGGTTCAAAAATTACAACGTCTTCAGCAACTTTTTTATCAAAAGGAAGCTCTTGTTGTTTCCAGTAAGCTTTACCTAAATTAGCATCTTCTGCTGTTAGTAATTCATGTTGCCATTCAGCAATATCTGCATATTGCAACACTTCATCAGATAATTGTTGATTATTTATATTGGTTGCATAAAAGCGGCTAACTTCATGTACCAAATTACGAATACCAATCGCATCAGCAATCATCGCTGGTAAACTTACAAGCAATATATGCTGATTAGCTACAAATTTAATTAAATCTATTTGGGTAAAATTGGAATTATGAGATTTATGCTGATTCAAAAATAAGTCTATTTGCTTATCTTTGTCTTCAGCATCAAAATCACTACCATCATGATAATTAATTGAAATATTCTGGTTATCAGCTATTACCTGTAATGGCATTGTCATTCCTGGTAAACACTGAAAATTTGTGCGGAGTATTTCATGTTGATTAACAACATCCTGTAGAGACTTCTTAAGAATCTCCATATCCAGTTCGCCATCGATAGCAACAGCACACTGAGCAATATAAGTATTATCTTGAGTAACAGACTTTAATCTCCATAAATGCTCTTGCTGTGGTGACATTCGATAACCGGCGACATTTTCTATTGGTGATGTATTGTTGAGTATTTGCATAACTCTGAATTTATTCCTGATAAGTAATTGTTGGGATTTTTTGTAAATAACCGCACCAGACACAGAGGAGGGCAGTTGCGTGGGCGGGTTTCCCGACTTGAGCAAACTGCCCGTAACGCAGAGAAAAGAAAGGGAGATGTTTACGAATATTTGGAGATTTTTATATTTGGATTAGTGAATGGATCAGCCATTCCTACTACAACTTTACGTGAACCGACGAATGGCGAACGACCATGAGCAATTGACATATTATCTAACATCAATAAATCTCCTGCTTGCCAAGGAAATAAAACCGTTTCTTGCTGATAGACTGCGCGTAATTCTTCTAAAACTTCTGGTTCAATGGGTAAGCCATCACCATAATATGTATTGTTGGGTAAATCTTCTTCTTTAAACTCTGCTAATAAAGCATCTATAAATGTATGTTCAAGAGTAGAAATATGGAAGAAAGTAGCATGATTAAACCAAATGAATTCCCCAGTTTTTGGATGTTGTACTACAGCTTGACGTATTTGACGAGTCCGTAAACGTTCGCCTGTTTTCCATTCAAATTCAATACTGTTTCTCCGGCAATATTCTTCTACTACAGCTTTATCTCTAGTTTGAAAAACAGTCTGCCAAGTTAGCCCAAAACCATCATTATAGTTACGAACATATAATACCTTTTTTTCGATAAACTTTTCCCGAATTTGGGGATGAATGCGCCCAAAAATATTACGACAGTCTGCAATTGGTGTTTCCCCGCCTTGCTGTGCTGCAATTAAACAGCCAAAGTATATTTTTAATGGCCAAGTTAACCAATAAGTACCCTCATTATGTAAGAAAATACTTTGCTCGGCAGGGTAATCTGTTGATGTGTAGATTTTATCACCAACTTCATGACGTGGTGAAGAGCGATCGCGGTATTCTAACAACTCGCCACTGGAGGTTAATTTAACAAACTCATTGAACAAAGCTGTTGTATTTATATTAAAATTGCGGAAAAGTAAAGCTCTATGCTTCAACAACAATGATTCAATCAACTCCTTGTTGCTGGCAGCCCATTCTAATAAATTTACGCCAGCTATAGTAGGTTTCACAACTAAAGGAATGCAGCTTTCTGGTAATAGTTGCTTTGTCTCAATGAGTGTACCTTGAGATATCTTGAAAGTTTTACGTGATATGCTTCCTAATTTTTTCAGGCTAGGGACTGGAGTATTTTCTTGTTTCATTGTTTAATCTTCCCGCTTAGAAGCTCTAAAATGCTCTGCGTTTAGCAAGTTTCAACTTTTGAATACTTGACTTTTCAAACTCTTTGATTTGTTTGTCATTATTAAATTTTAGATTGTTACCGCCAGCAAAAATTTCGTATTCTTCATTTGGTAATTGAGCTAGTGTTGTCAGAGTATGAGCGTACTCATTGGCAATTTCCTCTATTTGCTGGTTAGATAATTCAGAAGTGTTACCACACAATGAAAGCTCGACTTGAGAGGAAATTACATTTAGTCTGAACTCAGCTAAGATAACAAAGTCTGTAATGTTAAATCCCTGAGTATCTAATACTTCTAAATCACCTAATGTGCCAATACGCTGATAAACATGGAAATGAGTGAAATTAAAACAAGTTTCAAAACGACGTTTCCCACCTAAATCTTTTTGAATCTGAGCCATTGGATACCATCTGAAGGGTAATAATTCCTGCTCTGATTGAAAAACTTGGGATATCAAATCCATCCAAGTACCTTGAGGAAGTTGCATCCGAAATGGTAAAGGATTGAGGAAAAGCCCAAGGCAGCGAGTACCATCACTTGTTTCTGGTCGTCCATTAGATGAAACTAGCGTTACCACTTCTGACTCACGACACAGCTTGTTAATCACTCTCAGGTGTGCAGCAAAAAGCACGCTCTTGAGTGGAACTTTAGCAGACTGAGCTAGTTTCTTCAGCCGTTCCGAAACCTCAGAGTTAATGGGTACTTGCACAACACGAACTTCTGAAGTTTCGTCAGCAGACCTTTGGGAAACAGGTTGGCGAGGTATAGTTGTCTGAGGGCAGTCATGGAGCTTTTGCATCCAATAACGTTGGCATTCCTCAGAATGGAGAGCTTGTTTTTGCAAAGCTACAAAGTTACGGAATGCGTTGGCTGGTGGTGGCGCAATTGGCGAAATTTCTTTACCCAACAGGAAGAAGTAGTGTTCAAACAACTCAGTCAGCATCGAAGCTACACTCCAGCCATCGAGAATGGCATGGTGTTCGGTAAAGCTAAACTGAAATGTTTCTTCACTGCGCCGATGGATTTGAAAGCGCAAAAGTGGGGCAATTGTGCAGTCAAATTTGTTGTTTTTCTCAGCTTCAAACCAACAAGCTAGTATTTCTTCTTGTTCAGCAGCAGACAGGTGGCACAGATCCTCTAATTGGCAAGGAACAGAAACAGTTTTATGGACTAACTGCAACGGTTCGCTAAAATTACTCAAATCAAAGGAAGTACGCAGCAGCGGATGGCGAGTTGCCAGATGTTGTACGGCGGTATTTAGTTTATCAAGGTCGAGGGAAGCTCTGATATGAATGCTAGAGACGTTGTGATAAGCTTTGGTGTTCGCACTATACTGACTGTGAAACAGCATTCCGGCCTGAAGCATAGTCAGGGGGTAAGCATCCTCTAAATCCTGGGGTAACTTACACACATCCTCTTGGCATATTAAGCTAAATGGTTGGACTTGTTCGGCGATCGCACTGCTGACTTTTGCCGTTGTCAGCTCTTGAGCTAGTTCATGTATAGTTTGATGTTGAAATATCTGCTGTAGGAAAAGGCTCAACCCACGCTCTTTAGCTTTGCTCAATACCTGGATACTACGGATGGAATCTCCTCCTAAAGCAAAGAAGTTATCGTGAATGCCAACCTGTTCAACTCCAAGGACTTGTACCCAAACGTCTACGAGTACCTTTTCTTCAGGCGTGGAAGGGGCTACATAAGCTTCGTCTAATTCCGGTCTGGCTGTATTGGGTGTAGGTAATGCCTGACGATCAACTTTACCGTTAGATGTTAAAGGCAGTGCCTCTAACAGAACAAATGCCGATGGCAGCATATAATCTGGCAGTTGCACTTTGAGCCAGTTTCGCAATTCACTGGTGGTTGGGACTTGCTCAGATTTGGCAACAATGTAAGCTACTAACTGTTTATCATCAGGTTGATCCTCTCGGACTAGAATTACAGTTTCCCGCACAGTTGGGTGTTGTCTCAGTAGTGCCTCAATTTCTCCTAACTCAATGCGAAAACCTCGGATTTTTACTTGATGGTCGATACGTCCTAAGTATTCTAGTTCTCCATTAGGTAAGTAGCGAGCTAAATCACCTGATTTATAAAGTCTTGCGCCTGGCTTGTTGCTAAAGGGGTCGGGAATAAACTTTTGGTTGGTTAATTCAAGACGGTTGAGATAACCTCTAGCTAAACCAGCACCACCAACACACATCTCACCAGGTACTCCAATCGGCAGTAGCGAATTGTGCTTATCTAGAATATATACTTGCAAATCTGGTATCGGACGACCTATAACACTACCATTTGCTGTTTTCAAATCTGCAACAGTTAGAGGACGATAGGTAACGTGTACAGTTGTTTCGGTAATACCATACATATTCACCAACTGGGGAGAATCATCTCCGTGACGCTCAAACCAAGGTGCTAAACTTTGGATATCAAGTGCTTCTCCACCAAAGATTACCAAGCGCAGGTTATCAGCAAAGGTCTTGTCAGATAATTCTTCCTGCTGCATCAATTGGCGGAAAGCTGATGGTGTTTGGTTAAGAATCGTTACCTGCTCTTGACACAACAAGTCACAGAAAGTTTGCGGTGTGCGGCTTACTAAATAAGAAACTACTACCACTCGCCCGCCATAACAGAGCGCGCCCCAGAGTTCCCAAACTGAGAAGTCGAAAGCATAAGAGTGGAAAAGCGTCCAGACATCATGTTCGTTGAAATGGAACCATGATTGAGTTGCTTCTAAAAGACGAACAACATTAGCATGAGGTACCAATACACCCTTTGGCTGACCTGTAGAGCCAGAGGTGTAAATGATATATGCTAAGTTTTCTGGTGTTAGATTCCTATTATCAGGATTTTTGGTACTTTCTTGGGAAATAGTTATCCAGTCGGAGTCTAAGCAGATGACCTGAGCTTGATGTTCTGGTAATTTTGTGACCACATCTTCTTGGCTAATTAATACCCGAATTTGGGCATCTTGCAGCATGAAAGCTTGCCGTGACTGAGGATAAGTTGGATCTATCGGCACATAAGCACCACCAGCTTTGAGTATACCTAATAGTGCGATCGCCATTTCTAAGGAACGCTCAACGCAAATGCCCACCAGTACCTCTGGCCCGACTCCGAATTTCCGGAGGTAGTGCGCCAGTTGGTTGGCACGGCAATTTAGCTCATGGTAAGTTAGGTGTTGTTCAGCAAATGTGAGTGCGATCGCATTAGGTTTTTTCTCTACATGAGCTTCAAATAGCTGATGTATGCAAAGATTTGAGGGATATTCAGTTTGGGTATTATTCCACTCTACTAAGCATTGGTGTCGCTCAGTGTGCGTTAACAACGGTACATCCTTTAACTGCTGCTCTGGATTTGCAACTATACCCTCAAGCAAAGTTTGCAAATGTCCTAGCATTCTAGTAATGGTAGCAGCATCGAAACGAGTGCGATCGCCGTCAGACGTGCCGTAGGTATCGCTGTTAATCTGAAGTTGTAATTGCTCTAAAGGCGCGACAATCAGGCTGAGAGGATAATTAGTGCGATTAACAACGCTAAACCCACCAATCTCTAAGTTTTCCTTTCCTTGAAGTAAGGAAGAATCTAGAGGATAGTTTTCAAAAGCAATGAAACTCTGAAATAAAGGTATGCCTTTAGGTATTTCGCTCCATCCCTGAATTTGTACTAAGGGAGTATACTCATATTGCCGTGCTTGGGCTTGTTCAGCTTGCAGGTTTTTCAACCAAGAAATAATAGATTCATCTCCATTCACCCGCACGCGCACAGGTAAGGTATTTACGAATAACCCAACTGCTGACTCTACTCCTGGTAAACTCACTGGACGGCCAGAAGTATTAGCCCCAAAAACAACATCATCTTCACCAGAATATCGGCTCAGAAGTAAAGCCCAAGCTCCTTGTACTAAAGTATTGAGAGTAATTTGATATTGGCGTGCAAAAGATTTTAGTTTTTCTGTAGCTGCTACCGATAACTCAATTTTTTGCTCATCGTATTCCTGACTGCTTGATGTGTTGGCGACAAAATTATCTACTACCAAGGGTGTCGGTGCAGTAAATCCTTTGAGGGCATTTCGCCAAAAATTTTCTGCTTGAAAGAAATCTTGCTGGCGCAACCAAGTAATATATTTACGATAGGGAAATGCAGGTTTTAAATATGGATTTTGATTAGTGCATAATGCTTGATAAATTTCCATAAATTCTGTGAACAGCACAACCCGCGACCAACCATCCCAGAGTATATGATGGTTACTCCAGACGAATTGGTAAACATCATCAGCCATCTGAATCAACACTAACCGCATTAAAGGCGGGTGCGAAAGTTCAAAGCCGCGCTTTTGTTCTGTTTGCAAAAATGACTGTAGTTGTTGCTGCTGTTGTACTGAATTTATCCCCCGCCAGTCTTGTTGTTCAAGAGGTAGTTCTATTTGTCGATGCACCACTTGCATCGGTTCATCTATATCTTCCCAGTGGAAAGAAGAACGCAAAACTGCGTGCCTTTTTGCTAATTGCTGCCAAGCTTGCTCAAAAGCCAAAGTATTGAGATTACCTTTGAGGGTGATGTTGTAGCGATCGCAATATACACCCGATTCAGGTGCGTAGAGCGTATGAAAAAGCAATCCCTGCTGTGTAGGTGAGAGTTTATATATATCTTCGATGTTCTCTACTTTCATAATTTCTACCTACTCATTTGGCTAATTTTGGCAAGCAGCTTGTCAAGTTCGGGTTGGCTGAGTTCTGCTTCTGGGAAATCTGAAGGTGTATATCCTCCCGCTTCTTGTGATTGGCAATGGGCAATTAAGCGGCGCAGTTCTTGTATAAAACTTTCAGCCAAGCGTTCAATAGTGGTGGGGTGATGAATGTTCTGGCTATATGTCCAATCCAATCGCAACTGTCCACCAGTCACCATCCCGTCAATTTCTAGTAAATGGCTGCGGTTTCCTTGCAAGCTACGGTTGGGGCCAGTTGTTTGGGCTGCAAGTTTAAAAATAGAAGTATCAGGTAATACTTGGTCAAATTGCCCTAAATAGTTGAATTTCAAATGAGTTTGGGGTGTAGCTTGGAGGCTACTATTTTGGCTTAGGTATTTCAAAACACTATAACTTATGCCATTTTGCGGAATATTACGTAACTGCTCTTTAATAGTTTTTAAGGCATCTCCTGGCGAGAAAGCATTGCCTAAACTCAACAGAACTGGGAACTGGGCAGTCAACCAGCCGACTGTGCGCGATAAGTTGACATCGGGGAAAATGTCTTCCCGTCCGTGACCTTCGAGGGTGAGTAACAGTGAATTATCTCCTGTCCACTGGGCGCAAGCCTGAACTAAGGCTGTCAGCAAGACATCATTGACTTGGGTTTGATAAGCCTTTGGTACTTCTTGTAACAGGGCTTGTGTTTCTGTGCTGCTGAGAGAAATTGATACAGTTCTTGCAGATGCTACTGTATTTGCATCTTGAGCATCTGTTGGCAGGTGAATAGCTGATTTCTGGGTTTGATTTTCCCAGTATTCGAGTTCCGATTGTAACTCTGGAGTGTGAGCATATTCATTTAACTTTTCTGCCCATTGCTTGAAGGCTGTGGTTTTTGCAGGTAGCTGTATTTCCTCACCTTGGCTAAGTTGCTGGTAAGCTGTCTGCAAGTCTTCTAATAAAATTCGCCAAGAGACACCATCAATTACTAAGTGGTGAATGATAATTAACAGCCTAGCTAGTTTATCGTTACCTTGGTCAAAATAAGCAACCCGTATTAAAGGGCCGTTAGAGAGGTTGAGGCTGGCTTGTAACTCAGTAGCAATAGATACAATGGCTTTTTCTTGTTCTGCGTCTGGTTTGTCTGATAAATCCAGTCTGGTAACTGGTACTATCTCGTCAGGTGCAGCATTAACTTGTTGCCAACCATTTTCTGTTTGTTGAAAACGCAACCTCAGCGCATCATGATGTTGTAGTAACCGCTTTATTACTTGTTCTAATATCTCAAAATCTAGATTCTGCCTTACCTCTAGCAATACTGACTGATTCCAGTGGTGAGGATTAGGTAAATTTTGGGCAAAAAACCAGTGTTGTATCGGGGTAAGGGGTACTTCTCCAGTAACTAAGCCTGTTTCTGTCTTAATAGAATCCGTTGTTTGAGCGACTGCTGCTAACTCTGCGATTGTCTGATGTTCAAACAATTGCTTGGGAGTCAGTTGCAAACCTGCTTGATTCGCTTTGGATATTACCTGAATACTGAGAATAGAATCGCCGCCTAACTCAAAAAAGTTATCGTCGATGCCTACTTGCTGTAAACCGAGAATTTCAGCCCAAATTTTTGCTAAGAGTTCTTCTTGTGGTGTGCGTGGTGCAATATATGTTTTTTCTAATTCTACTGCAAGTTCTAGCGCGGGTAATGCTTGATAGTCTACTTTGCCGTTGGCATTCAGGGGAATGGCATTGAGGATGACAAAGGCAGTAGGAACCATGTACTCAGGTAACCTTTCCTGCATAAACTGCCGCAAGTCGCTAGTAGAGGTAGGCTGGGAAACCACATAAGCAACTAAGCGTTCCTCGCGCACAGTGGCTACAGCTTGCCTAATAGCTGGATTTTGGCGCAAGATAGCTTCGACTTCTTCTAGTTCGATGCGGAAACCATGAATTTTTACTTGGCGATCGCAACGTCCTAAAAATTCAATGTTACCATCAGGCAAGTAGCGGGCTAAATCACCAGTTTTATACAAGCGACTTTCTTCAGCCTCACTAAAAGGATGAGGAATAAACCTTTCCTTAGTCAACTCAGGACGGTTGAGGTATCCCCGCGCTAAGTTTGCACCACCAATATACAGTTCCCCCGGTACATATATGGGAACAGGTTGCAGATGTTCATCAAGTAGGTAAATTTGGGTGTTAGCAATGGGACGACCGAGAGGTACTGTTTTTGATTGAGTGGCTTCCTGTTCGACTTTATATGTCAGCACTCCAATAGTAGCTTCTGTCGGGCCATAGTGATTCAAAATCTGACAATTTGGTTTTAAATGCCGAACTTGTGTTACCAAATCCCAGGTAGCGGCTTCACCTCCCAGAATCAGTAATTGAGATGGCAATATTTCTTCAGGGTTAGCAGTAGTTAACAGTGCATTCAAATGAGAAGGAACAATTTTGAGACAGTCGATAGGATGGCGGCGACAATATTCAGCTAACGCTACGGTATTAGTAGCGCGTTCTTGAGAGATAATGTGCAGACATCCACCTGTACACAAAGCTGAAAAAATGACAGTATTACCCAAGTCAGCCGCAAAGGTAGAGACAGTTGCAAAACTCGCAGCATCGGGTAAATCTAATTTTTCTAAAATGCCGTGGAGATAGTTGCATAGTTGGCGATGTTCAACTGCAACACCTTTTGGTGTTCCTGTTGAACCAGAGGTATAGATAACATAAGCCAAATTTTCACAGGTGACACTGCTAAGAGGATTTTCGCAACTGGTTTGAATAGCTTCCCAACTATCTAAACAGACTACTTGCGCTGTATGTTCAGGCAAACTAGAAAGTAATGTTTCTTGAGTCAACAAAACTTGTACTTGGGCATCTTGCAACATTAAACCCAAGCGTTCGCCTGGAATATTTGGTTCTAAAGGCAAGTATGCACCACCAGCTTTGAGAACTGCCAAAATAGCAATTATTGATAGATGTGATTTTTCTAAACAAATCCCTATCAATACATCAGGTTTAACTCCTAACTGTTGAATGTAATTAGCTAATTTATTGGCTCGATTGTTAAGTTCATTATAAGTCAGTTGTTCATTTTCAAATACTACTGCGATATTGTCTGGTGTCTTAGATGTTTGTTCTGCAAATAGTTGATGAATGCACTTATCTTGCAGATAATTAGCTTGTGTTTGATTGAAATCAATTAGTAGTTGCTGTAACTGATTCTCAGAGATAATTTCTAGCTGATTAATTGGTGAATTTGGATTTGCGATCGCACTGGCGACTAAAGTTTGGAATTGCTCGGACAAAAGAGCGATCGCTCCAGATGTAAACAAGTTATTATTATAATCAATTCTCAGATTTACACAGTCATCCTTAACAAAACCAGAAAGCTTGATATTGAATTTATCAACACAGGCGTAATGTTTATAGACTGAAAACTCTACATCATTTAAGTAACGTTTCTCAGGCAAATCTGTAAATTCAAATAATATTGGTAATCTGTCAGACAAGCTATCTATTTCTTCAAAAACAAAATATTCTTGCCATTCATTAGCATTTTGGGTAGCTTGTCTAACCTGCTTTATAACTTCCTCAAAGCTTAAATCTGGTGTAAGGCGATTAGCAATCGGGAGATATTTAGCAATTAAGCCAAAAGTGTCTTGTAATTCTTCATATTCTCTACCATTACAAATACAACCAACTATAATTTCTGATTGCTTAATTAGTCGCCACAGTAAAATCTGCCAGCATGAAAACAATAGCTCATCTAGAGAATAGTCTGTTTTAATAATGTTGTCATCAATTATAAATTCCCAAAATTCTGGCGAAAATTCTCCTTGATTTTGGCTTTTATTTTGACAAGGAAGCTGTAGTTGAGAGACAGCCGAAAAATTTTGCTGAAGCCAATAATCTTTAAAGTTTTCTGCTTCTGGTTCGATTAATAATTGATTTTGCCATTCAGAAAACTGAGCATACTGCACAACTTCTGTGTCTGAATCATTACCATAAAAGTCGCTAATTTCCCTAAACAAGTTCTTTAGTGTTTCGCTATCAGCACATAATGCTGGTAAAGTAATCACTAAAATATGTTTAGTTATCGACAGTTTTAATAAAGATGCTCTTAAAAGTGGTGCTTGCTCTAGATTAAAAGGCTTTTTAATTTCATCTTGACAAGCCAAATCAATTGCATTTGCTTCTGAATTACATAAATCTATTTCTTGCCAGGAAAAAATACATCTATCTTCTACCACCATGATTGGCAGTTTCAAGCCTACTACTTTACAAAAACTGCTGCGTAATATTTCATGACGCGATATAACTTGCTGTAAAGCAGATTTTAAAGCTTCTTTGTTTAAATTACCTGCTAGCAGAATAGCAGTTTGAGCAACATAAGCACTGCTTTCTTGTTGCAATAACCAAAGCCACTTTTGCTGGGGAGAAAGTCGAAAACCATTAATAGTTTCAGTTAGCATATACTTCCTTCTTCCTCTTTTAGCTTTGCAACATTATTACCGTGGATCATTTCTCCCATCGCTACTACAATTTTGCGTTTTCCGATATAAGGAGAGCGTCCATGAGCGCATAACATATTATCTAACATGAGAATGTCTCCTTTTAGCCACGTAAAGCTAGTTTGAGACTGTTTATATACATGATTAATTTCTGCAATCACATCATCTTCAATAAGCGTACCATCACCGTAATAAACATTACGTGGTAATTGTTTCTCATCAAATAAAGATAATAAAGATTCTCTAGTTTTTACATCCAAATAAGCGATGTGATGCAATTGAATTTGATTGAAAAATACCGATTCACCAGTTTTAGGATGTACTGCTAATGCTGGACGAACTTGGCGAGTGATTAAACTATCGTCTCCATACCATTCAAAGCTAATTCCAGCTTGGCGACAGTAATCTTCAACTACGCTTTTATCGGAAGTGTGGAAAAAATCTTGCCAACTCACATCTAGATTATTCGTATAGTTACGAACGTACATGAATTGTTTTTGGGCAAGTTTTTCTCGGAATTTGGCAGGGAGAATTTGATAAGCTTTGCGACAGTCGATAATTGGTGTCTCTCCGCCTTGTTGTGCAGGTTGAACGCAGAAAAACCAGATTTTTAGAGGCCAGCAATGCAAGTGAGAACTTTCGTTATGAAAAAGTATGGCTTTGTCGGCTGGGTAGGGAGTAGAACCATATACTTTGTTACCTTCACCAGTGCGGGGTAAATCGCCATAGTCACCAAATAAATTTGGACAAACTGCGCCAGCAAAAGTTTCAAACTCTGTGACTGTATTAGTTTGAAATCCTCTAAATAATATAGCACCATGCTTTAATAATTCATTTTCTATCAATTCACGGTTACTCTTAGCCCAATCTACTAAATCAACATCATCCGCCAAAGGTTGAATTACTAAAGGAAAGGTATTACCCTCTTGCAAATAGGTGGTTGTAACTAAATTTGTAGATGATAAATTGATACTTGTAGGAGCAATTTTAATAAATTTTTCTCGATTAAAAGCCTTGCGTTTGCTGTTTTGCATAGCTTGTTGTCTCTTTTCAGATTCAGTCAATATTTCTAAACTATTAATTCGGGCATTAGGTTGTTTAACGATACTGTTTAGTAAAGTCTCAAAATGGCTTGCCATGCGAGCAACGGCACTTTCTGTAAAAAGTTCGCTATTATACCGCCAAGTGCTAGTAATTCCTTCAGGAGTTTTGGTTAAAAATACTGCAAGTTCAAACCGGGCTGTGTCGTTTCTCCAAAACCACTCTTTTAATGTCAATCCTGGTAAATCTAAAGAGGGCATAGGAGTATTTTGCAGAACAAATAAAACCTGAAATAATGGTGATGTATTACTCAAACTACGTTCAGGTTGTAAGGCTTTAACTAATTCCTCAAAAGGTAAATCTGGATGAGCATAAGCTTCTAAAGTAATTTGACGTACTCGTGCTAGTAATTCTCGAAAACTAGGGTTACCACTTAAATCTGTACGTAACACTAACAGATTCATAAAAAATCCAATTAATGATTCCGTCTCTGCCCGGTTACGATTAGCAATATCTGTACCAATAACAATATCTTCTTGTTTGGTATATTGCAACAATAATACCTGAAAAGCTGCTAATAAAGTCATAAAAAAGCTAACACATTCTTGATGACTTAATGCTTGAATCGCTTCTGCTAAGTGAGAGGGAATCACAAAAGATTGACTAGCACCACGATTAGTTTTAACTTCTGTGCGTGGACGCACTGTAGGTAATTGCAGCACTGGTAAATTATTGCCAACTCTTTCTTGCCAATAAGCTAATTTTTCTGCCAAAACTTTTCCTTGCAACCAATTTCTCTGCCAAACAGCAAAGTCGGCATACTGGATTGTTAGTTCTGGTAATGGTGAATGTTGACCATTATAAAATGCACTATACAGGGTACTTAATTCTCGAATTAATACTCCTATAGACCAGCCATCCCAAACAATATGATGTACTGTAAGCAATAATATATTTTCTTGCTTACCAAGCTGTAGAACTGTGACTCTAATTAATGGTAATTTTGTTAGATAAAAAGGCAACTCAGCTTCTTGCTGGGCAAATTTTTGCGCTTTATATTCTCGCTCAATTGCTGGTAAATTACTGAAATCTACTACTAATACTTTAACGTTGAAACTTGGAGTAATTACCTGTAGAGGTTGACCATCTATTGCGGTGAATGTGGTACGTAAAATTTCATGACGGCGCACAATTTCATTGATGCTTTTTTCTAGCACTTCTATATTGAGATAACCAAGTAAGTGCAAAGCAACGGGTTCGTTATATGTAAAACTATCAGGTTGTAATTGTTCTACAAGCCAGAGTCTTTGTTGAGCAAAAGATAAGGGTAACTGCTGATTTCGTGGTACAGCTTGAATTACATCATCTTGATTTAATACTTGTAAAATTTCTGCTTTACGCTCTTTTATTTGAGTTAGTAGAGTTGATGTAATTGTACCTTTGGGGGCGTTATAGTGTAACTGCTCTCCTTCTACCCAAAGTTTTACGTCCAAACGTTCAATTTCAGATAAAAACTGCTCGATAGTTTTCATAGTACTCCTTGTTCGCGATTACTTGTTGCTAAATAGCTTTTTTCATTAAGAATTATTGAGGATTCTTTTTGGCAGTATTCAGCTAATTCCGCCACAGTTGGCGCTGCAAATAATGCTGAGACTGGGATGCTTTTATGAAATTTTTTGGGGAATTTATTAATCAAAGTTACTCCACTTAACGAATCTCCACCTAACTCAAAAAAATTGTCATGAATGCCAACTCGATCAACACCGAGTACTTCTTGCCAGAGATTAGCAATCTCTTGTTCTATGTGATTACGAGGAGGAAAATAAGCATTACTCAGTTGAGGGCGTGGATGTAGCGATGTTGAAAGCTTATTTTTGTCTAAAGATTCCAAGAAAGCTTGGACATTAAAATGACTATCTCGTTTTATTAAGGTGGTTAAATCTTGAGTTGATACCGCAATTTGAGGGAATGAACTGTTAACAATATGCCGAAAAACTTCTATCCCTTCTGAAGGTGATAATGCATCTATTAATAGGGATTGAGCGTCAGAAATATTCTGTTCACTAAGGAAGCGTTTCACTGCCTCCATTGACATACCAATATCCTGCCAATCACTCCAGTTAATAGAGGCTGTGAATGTCCGAGCTTGATTTGTTTTGTAATCAGCAAAAGCATCAAGAAATTCATTAGCAGCACAATAGCCAACTTCACTAAATTTCTTGCGATAAAGGATAGAACTAAGAGATGAACAAAGAATAAAAAAGTCTAATTGAACATCCTGCAAAAGGCTATCCAGTACTAGTGTACCTTTGACTTTAGGAGCCATAATGCTTTCTGTCATCTCTCGCGTTCTCCGAGAAATCACACCAGCATAATCAGGAACTCCAGCACAATGGATTACACCATTGATGTTGCCAAACCGTTGCTGAATCTGTGCGATCGCTTCTTGCATCTGTTGGAAGTCAGCCACATCAGCACTCTTAACCAAAATTTCTGCGCCTAGTTCTTCTAGTTCCTGTATTTTCCGAATCTTGCGGCTTGTATCATCTTGCTCATCGTGAGTAGCTAGCCACTGTTGCCATTCTTCTCTGACAGGAAAAGCTGAACGTCCTATCAGAACTAGTTTGGCTCGAATCGTCATCGCCAAATATGATGCTAGAGTCAGCCCAATACCTCCGAGTCCACCTGTGATTAAATACACTCCTTCTTGTCTTAATCGTGATGTTCCTCCGGGTGTTGCTTCTAATCGGACAGGCTTAAAGGTTCGCACCCAGCGATGATTTCCCCGATAGGCGATCGCTATATCGGAGGATTGTGCTTGTAGTTCGTTTTGCAACTGATCTATCAGTTTTTCCTCTGAGCAATTAACATCCTTGGAAAGCACAACATCAATATGACGACAGCTAATGTTGAGATATTCTTGGGGAATTATTTTGATAGCCGCAAGTATAGTCGCTTTCTCTGGACATAGTACTTCTTCTCCAATCACTGAATGTATGTGATTAGAAATAACCGTAATTTGCAGTTTATCTGTAATACCTTGTCTGCCAATTGATCGAGCTATAAATAGCAAACTATAAAACCCTTTTTCTTGAGCTTGATCAACTCCTTCAAGCCCTAAATTAATATAACCACCAGAAGTCAAGCTCCATAAATGAACTATTGTTTTTGGGGTCTTATTTTGGACGCTCAATTCATTAAATAAGGCATCATAATCATCGCATTTTTTGGGATTCAGACTATAAGTATACTCATTCAGTTTAGTAAACTCTGATCCAAGTTTGACTATGATTACATACTGACTATCAACCTGAAGTCTTTTTACTAGTTCTTCACCTAAACCACACTCATCAATAAATATTATAGTACAAGAGTTTTGAGATACCAATTTCTTTGGAGGTAAAGATTGCTGCCACAAAGGTATATAAAACCAATCGGCAATATCCGGCTTTTTACCCTGTGTGATTGGAGTAACACTAAGATGCTTTTGTCGTTCAATCCAATAACGTTGACGCTCAAAGGGATAAGTTGGTAAAGGAATACGCTGATGGCGTTCTTTGCCAGAAAATACCGACCAATTTATTGAGATTCCTGATAGCCAAAGACGACCTAAACTATTGAGTAAAAAGTTAACATCTGACTGCTTTTCTTGCGGATGAGGTAATGAGGAAACTATTACATTAGCTGTTGAATGCTGTTTAGCAAAAGTAGATAATGTTCGACCTGTGCCAACCTCCAATAAAATGCGATTTTCTTGTTTGATTAACTCATAAATACCCGTTGAAAAGTAAACAGTTTGACGTAAATGTTTTACCCAATAATTAGGATCTATTGCTTGTTGATTTGTCATCCAAGTGCCTGTAACATTGCTAATAAAAGGCATCTTTGGCGGATGGAGTTTAACTTTAGTCACTTCTTGCCGAAATGGTTCTAATATAGATTCCATCATCGGAGAATGAAAAGCATGGGAAACATGGAGACGACGGCAATTTATGCCTTTTTCTAACAGCTTTTCTTGAAAAGTATTAATAGCATCATGACTACCCGCAACCACACAAGTAGATGGTGCATTACTAGCAGCTATAGATAATTCTTCATTTAATAAAGCTTGAACTTGTTCTTGAGGTAAGGAAACAGCCAGCATAGAACCAGCAGGCATTTGCTGCATCAACCGTCCTCTAGCAGCGACTAACGTCAAGGCATCTTCTAAAGAGAATACGCCAGCTAAACAAGCTGCTACATATTCCCCAATGCTATGACCGATCGCAGCTTGTGGATGCACACCCCAAGACATCCATAACTGAGCTAACGCATATTCAATGACAAACAATGCTGGTTGAGCAATATGAGTCTGTTTAAGTTTTTCGGCTGCGACTTCACAATCTTGGGGATAAATAAGCGTTCTTAAATCTAAACCCAAGTGGAATTTTAATATTTCACAACAGCGATCAACTTGTTCACGAAATATTGCTTCAGTGTCATAAAGCTCTTTGCCCATGTTTGGATATTGCGCACCCTGTCCCGGAAACATGAAGGCGATAGATTGCTGACATGGTTCTTGGTAATGTGTCAGAACTCTTTGAATATCTTGCTGATTCAAGGTTTTGATGGCATCTTCGATATCTTCACATACAAGGATGCGACGATAGTTGAATTCTTTACGCCCTACTTGTAGTGTATAAGCTACATCTGCCAACTTCAAATCAGGATGCTGTGTGAGATATTGAGCAAGATTTTTGGTTGCAGTTTCTAAAGCTGAATCAGTTTTAGCTGAAAGCACTAACAACTGATAATTTCTCCCCTGCTCCCTTGCTCCCTGGTTGGTGAGCGAAGTCGAACCACTGCTCCTCTGCTCTATTTCTTCAAGAATTACATGAGCATTAGTTCCTCCCATACCCAAGGAACTGACACCAGCACGGCGAGGATTTGCGCCTGTTTGCCATTCACTCAACTTAGTATTGACGTAAAACGGACTATTGGTAAAGTCAATTTGGGGATTGGGTTGCTCAAAATTTAAGCTGGGTGGGATTAACTTATGTTTGAGGGCTAAAGCTGTTTTAATCAGTCCAGTCACTCCTGCTGCTGCATCTAAGTGACCGATGTTAGTTTTGACTGAACCGATCGCACAAAAACCTTTTTTATCCGTAGTGCTACGAAAAACTTGCGACAGTGCAGCAATTTCAATCGGATCGCCTAAAGCTGTACCCGTACCGTGAGTTTCAATATAACTAATTGTTTCCGGCTCCACATCAGCCAGCATCATTGCTTCAGCGATCGCTTCAGCTTGACCATCTACACTAGGCGCTGTGTAACCAACTTTACCAGAACCATCGTTATTAATTGCCGAGCCTAAGATAGTTGCATAAATGAAATCACCATCGGCGATCGCATCCTGAAGCCGTTTCAGGACAACAACTCCTACCCCATTACCAATAACTGTGCCTTTCGCTCTCGCATCAAACGCATAACAATGTCCATCAGGCGATAAAGTTCCGCCTTCTTGAGCTATATAACCTGTTTTTTGGGGTGTATGAATTGAAACCCCTCCCGCCAAGGCCATATCACATTGATAATTCAGCAAACTTTGACAAGCTAAAGAAACTGCAACTAATGAACTAGAACAAGCAGTTTGAACTGTAATACTCGGCCCTTTTAGATTTAATTTGTAAGATACACGAGTACTCAGAAAATCTTTATCGTTACCAATCAATGTTTGATAGGATGTTGCTGAACCTACGCGATCGCTATTCAAATCAAAAGAACAATAATTACTCAGACTCGCTCCAGCATAAACTCCAATGCGATTGTTACACTTTTGGCTGTCATAACCAGCATTTTCTAAAGCTTCCCAAGCAGATTCTAAAAATAAACGGTGTTGGGGGTTTGTAATTTCAGCTTCTTTAGGGTTAAGTTCAAAAAACGCAGCATCAAATAAATCAATATTTTCTAACACACCACCAGCTTTGACATAATTGGATTCATTTAGTAAAGCTGGCTCTACTCCAGCAGCGATTAACTCTTCCTCTGAAAAGACAGAAATTGACTCGACACCATCTTTTAAATTCTGCCAAAATTCTTCTATATTTTTTGCCCCTGGAAATCGCCCAGCCATACCAATGATGGCGATTTTTTCTATTGAATCTTGTGTTTCTGTACTAGCCATGCTTTTCTATTTCCTATTATTTTTCATAGAATTACTCAAAAACTCTTGTTTCCTTTTGACAGCATTTTTTTGTTTTTGAGTACGTTCGCGCATCCCTTGCCAACGCGAATCTTTCTCTGAATCTTGAGTTAAATATTTTGCTAAAGATTGAATAGTTGGATTCTGAAATAACTCAATAATAGATAATTCCTTATTCAATGCTGCATCTAGCTTTTGCTTTATCTGAACCATCAGCAAAGAATGACCACCCAGGTCAAAGAAATTATCATTTATACCTACTTTTTCTAATTTTAATACTTCTTGCCAAATAATTGCGATCGCTCTTTCGATTTCTGAACTCGGAGCTTTGTAACTAACTTCTATTGTTGGACGCAAATCTGTAGGAACTGGCAAAGCACTACGATTAACTTTACCATTTGGCAACAATGGCATAGCATCTAGTAGCACGAATAAACCCGGAACCATGTAATCAGGTAAAGTGCTTTTTAAATAATTTTGCAGTTCATGAGTACTGGGTTTCTTCCCATCTTTAGGAACAAGATAAGCTACGAGTTGCTTTTCTAATGCTAAAACTACAACTTCCCTTACTGCTGAATGTTCGATTAATACCTTTTCAATTTCGCCTAATTCAATCCGAAAACCGCGAATTTTAACTTGATAATCAATGCGTCCCAAATATTCTAAATTACCATCTGGTAAATACCGAGCTAAATCCCCAGTCTTATATAAACCTGTATTAACTCCGTTATCAAAAGGGTTAGGAATGAAATGTTTGTTAGTGACTTCTAGTCTGTTGAAATAGCCTCTACTTAACCCAGCACCACCAAGATAAATTTCCCCTTTTACCCCAATTGGCACTGGTTGTAAATTGGCATCAAGTAGATAAATTTGTGTATTGTTAATCGGGCGACCGATAGTAACAATCTTATCTTGTTTCTTGACTAAACTAAATGTGGAATAAGTTGTATCTTCAGAAGGCCCATAAAGGTTGAAAACTCTTTGAATTGCATTATTTTGGTAAATCTGTTGCACAAGTTGATGTTGGAGTGGTTCACCAGCTAGATTAACAGTGCGTACTGAAGCAGGTAAACCATTAATTCGCAATAATTCGCTGATGATACTCGGAACTGTATTTACTAAGCTTACTTCTGTAGCAGCAGGCGAATTAGGTAGATGCAAAGCGTTCTCTACCAAAATTACCTTTCCACCCCAACTTAAAGGCACAAATATTTCAAATACCGATAAATCGAAGCAAATAGAAGTTGAGGCTAATACTCCTGCAAGTTCATCATTACTAAATACTTGTCTTGCCCAGTGTAACAAAGCAATGCAACTACAATGTTCAATCGTAACGCCTTTGGGTTTACCTGTAGAACCAGAAGTATAAATAATATAAGCTAAGTTATTTGATGTTACTTCAGTAAGCAGATTTTCTGGATTTTGTTGTTCTAAAAACTGCCAATATCTATTCAAATAAATGGTATTAAATTTAGAGTTTTTAAAACCTCGAACCAAATTTGTTTGAGTCAGCAATATTTGAGCTTGACTGTCTTCTAGCATGAACGCTAAACGTTCTTGGGGATATTTAGGATCGAGTGGTATATAAGCACCACCAGCTTTAAGAATTGCTAACAACCCAATCACCATTGCTGGTGAACGTTCCATACATATCCCAACACAAACTTCTGGTTTGACTCCTAATTTTTGTAGGTAATGTGCTAGTTGATTAGCTTTGGTATTTAACTCACGATAGGTTAGTCTTTGATTTTTAAATACTAGTGCAACAGCATTTGGTGTCAGTTCTACCTGCTGTTCAAATAATTGATGAATACATAGATGTTGCGGATAGTATATTTGTGTCTGATTCCAATCAACTAGGATTTGCTTTCTCTCGAATGCAGTTAACAAGGGTAATTCTGCAATACTCTGATCAAGATTGGCAACAATACCTTCTAGTAATGTTTGTAAATGTCCCAGCATCCGCTCCATTGTATCTGCACTGAACAGAGACGTGTTGTACTCTAAAGTTGCAATCAATCCCTGTTCTCTGTCTTCCATAAACAGAGTTAAATCAAACTTAGCCGTGTCGTTAAAACCCGCCGCAAAAGTTATATCTATATCTGATAAATTTGGCTTTGCTAGTGGCACATTTTGCAGAACGAACATTACCTGAAATAAAGGATTGTAGCTCAGATGGCGTTCTGGTTGTAGTGCTTCTACTAATTTGTCAAAGGGTAAATCTTGGTGAGTGTAAGCTTCTAAGGCTATTGCTTTTACCCGTTGCAGTAATTCTTTAAAACTCGGTACACCATCTAAGGAAGTACGCAAAACTAAAACATTTACAAAAAAGCCAATTAATGATTCTATTTCGGCTCGATTGCGGTTCGCAATTGGAGAACCTACTAGGATATCTGTTTGCCCAGTGTAGCGATATAACAGGGTTTTGAATGCTGCCAGCAAGACCATAAATAGGGTAACACCTTCTTGCTGGCAGAGGTTTTTCAATTCAGCACTCAAGCTAGGTGATAGAACTAATTTTGCTTGAGCGCCGTTGAAGGTTGGAAAAGCCTTTCTTGGACTATCTGTAGGTAAATCTAATACTGGTAAGTTTCCGCTTAACTGTTGCTTCCAGTAGGTAATTAGAGTGTTTAATCTTTCGCCTTGCAACCATTGTCTCTGCCAATAAGTAAAATCTACATACTGTATTGGTAATTCTGGTATTGGTGTTGGCGTAGCGTCTCGTTGGCGTAGCCTCTCGTAGAGAAGAGAGGGTTTGCTATTTATTAGTGCTTCGTAAATTTCAGCCAGTTCACTAATGAGGATACCAATAGACCAAGCATCGACAATAATATGGTCTAGAATCACGACTAAGTGATATTCTGTTTCTTTTAAACGCAGAAGTTTAGCACGCAAAAGAGCTTGAGAGGATAAGTCGAAGCTTTGTTGTGCTAACTCTTTAGTAAAACGCTGGGCTTCTTGAGTGCGTCTATTGTCTGGGAATATTTGTAAATCTTCAACGGGTAATTTGATGTTGAGTTCTGGCTGAATGACTTGCACAGGTTGCCCTTCTATAAGAAGAAAATTTGTGCGTAGTATTTCATGGCGTTTGATAATTTCGTTTAGGCTTTGCTCTAGAACTGCAACATTAACGTGTCCTTGAAAGCGAATAATCAAAGGAATACTGTATGCAGGTGTATCAGGTGCTAGCTGATGAATAAACCATAAGCGTTGTTGAGCGAAAGATAGGGGATGAAATTCGCTATCTTTGTAAGCTGGAAGAATTGATTCTGAGGGAATTGCAGATGTGTTGAGTTGAGCAAGTATTTTAGTAGAGAGCGATACCTGCGGCACGCCTATCGGCGATCGCACACTCAAGCCTGTAAAGAAGTCAGCTATAGATAAGGTAATCTCTAAGTCGGTTTCAATGCGGTTTTGCAGTTCAAAGGCTTTTAAGGAATCCAGCCCCAAACTACTTAATGCTTGTTCTGGGTTTACCTCATGCAGTGGGATCGCTAATACCCGCGCTACCTGTTCTTGAATATATACTTCTAGTAGTGACTGGCTCTCATTTTTACTTAAACTCAACAAAACTTGGCGTTGTAATCTATTTTCTTTAACTGCAAATTCAGCATTTTTTGCGAGATTGCTAGCAACTATATCTAGGTTGTTTGCTAGAAATGCTGCTTTAGTTGCACGGCGTTGAATTTTGCCACTAGAGGTTTTAGAAATAGTGCCGGGTTTTATCAAAACCACTGCATAGACTTGTATTTCATGCTCTTCTGCAACCGCTTGGCGTAGGTTACTAATTACTTCCTCATAGTTGGGTTTGGCACGAAATTCCAATTCTTGCACTACTACCAAGCGTTCTTCATTGTCTACCTCAACCGCAAAAGCAGCACAACTACCCAAACGCAAAGAAGGATGACTTTTTTCTGCTGTTAATTCAATATCTTGTGGGTAAAGATTACGTCCACGAATAATAATTAAATCTTTAGCTCTACCTGTAATAAAAAGTTCGCCATTATCTAAAAAGCCTAAATCTCCAGTCCTTAAAAATGGCCCCTCTCCTGTATTTTTGACATAGGCGTGGAAGGTTTCTTCTGTCTCTAAAGTACGATGCCAATAGCCTTTACCCACACTTGGACTAGCTATCCAAATCTCTCCAAGTTCATCGGGTTGACAGCGAGTGCAATTTTCCGGATGGGCAATAACTATTTGCTGTTCGGGAATGCTGTAACCGCAACTAACAAAGGTTTGGCTATCTTGATTCGCATCACTCTCACATACTTGATTTTGAGAGAGGGCAATTTTATCAATAGTTTTGCAACGAGGTACAAATTTCTTCGCCACACCAGAAACCATCAGTGTTGCTTCTGCCATACCATAACAGGGATAGAAGGCTTCTTTGGGAAAACCACATTCTGCAAAAGTAGCGGCAAATTTTTCTAATGTCTCTTGTCGGATAGGTTCTGCACCGTTAAAAGCTACACTCCAACTGCTTAAATCGAGTGTGGCACGTTGTTCAGGTGTAATCTTATCAATGCAGAGTTCATAAGCGAAGTTAGGAGCGCCGCTAGTAGTTCCTTGATAGCGGGAAATCGCCTGTAACCAACGATATGGACGCTGTAAGAAAGCAGCAGGAGACATTAAGATGCAAGGGAACCCTCCATATAGAGGTTGGAGTATCCCACCAATTAGCCCCATGTCATGGTAAACAGGGAGCCAAGAAACAAACTTACTTTGTGGTGAGTGTTCCATAAATTTGTAAGTCACAGCTGCGTTGTGCAGTAGGTTACTGTGACTTAGCATCACTCCCTTGGGTGTGCCTGTAGAACCGGAGGTGTATTGCAGAAAGACTAAAGAGTCTTGATTAATAAAAGGTGCTTGCCAACTATTTTCTCTTCCCAGTTCTAGATTATCAGTAGCTAACCACTGTAATTTGTAATTGTCACCTAGCAAAGACTGGAGTTTAGGCAGGAAAGTGCTGGTTGTGAGAGCAACTGCTGCCTGTGCATCTACAATAATGGCTTGAATTCTGGGTGTGTTGCGCTGGTTGTGCGGTGGGTATGCGGGAACTGCTACCACCCCAGCGTACAAACAACCAAAAAAACCAGCTAAGAATTCTAGCCCTGGTGGGTACAGCAGTAATGCACGTTCCCCAGCCATACTCATTGATTGTAGTTGAGATGCGATCGCCCGCGATCGTCGATCTAGCTCTTGATATGTGAGTGTGATTACTGTATTTTCCCCATCTTGCAAAAAGCTAAAAGCTTCTGTGTGCGGCTGAGATTTTGCTCTCGATTGCAGAATCTCAACCAACGTCGAATAGCGACAGCCAATATCTTTCAAGTCATTAAAAGGTTGAACCATTTTATTCTCAAGAGCTAGATGCCAATCCTGGACTGAATTGCAAGCAAATGCAATGGCAGTCATCTGATTATTTATCAATAGCCAAATGCCGCCGATTTCTATCTCAACTATTGCTATTAATTTTCAATTACTTTAATCACACTAATGCAAGTCTTTCGATCTTACAACCCCCTATACATAATAAATGCTTATATTTCTTTTCTAGTCTTATTGATTTTTAGTTGCAGAAAATAGTTATATCTTGGGATAGATGCAATTAAAATTAGAATATGAAAATTATCACCTCTATTCATTGCCCTGTATGGAAAATAGCAAAGCGATTAGGGGAAGTTTTTCAGTAAAGAGAAAATTTCGCCGTCGAGGGTAGAGTTTGCTGTATCCTAAAAATTTGAGAAATATTTGCAAAAGACAATATTTGGCATAGGGCTTTACATATTGAGAGTTACTTGCAATAATTTGACCAAGATTATTGATTACAACCTGCGAGTTGCGATTGGGCATGAAACTAGAGCGAATACTGCCAAGCTTATTACTGATAAGTTCTGTTGTTGTGTGGGATACCACTGCTGTTTTGAGTGCAGAAGTCTTAAAGCCAAATCAGACAAGTGAAAATCTCAAATCAACTAAAAAAATCTCAAAATTGAGTCAAATTAAGCGTTCCTTGAGGTTAGCTCAGTCTTCTACCCCCACTTCGCCGCCTGTAAATCAAGTTATCGAGATTACGAGAGTCAAGATTAATGCCACAGCAACAGGGGTAGATTTGATATTAGAGACTACCTTGGGCGAAAAGTTACAAATAACGCCGCAAATTGATGGCAAAACTTATATTGCAAACATTTCTAATGCACAGTTACGCCTTTCTAGTGGCCAGACATTTCGCCAAGAAAAGCCAGCCGCAGGTATTGCAGAGGTAATTGTCACTAATCAAGATGCGAATAGTATCCGGGTGACATTGATAGGCGAAGAAATAGCACCCAAAATTGAACTGTTTGATAGTGATGAAGGTTTGATTTTTGGGGTAGCATCAGAGACTGCTTCTATCCAACCGCAACAGCCACAAACACCAACCCAACCTACACAGCCATCTTCCCAACAGCCTCCAAAGACACCATCAGCACAAACACCAACCCAACCTATACAACCATTTTCCCAACAGCCTCCGGAAACACCATCTGCACAAACTGATGAACCAATTGAATTGGTAGTGACAGGAGAAGAAGACGGATATAGAGTCACAGAATCTTCAACTGGTACGAGAACAGACACACCTATCCGGGATATTCCCCAATCAATCCAGGTAGTTCCTCGACAAGTGTTAGAGGATCAAAAAACGATACGCCTGGTTGATGCACTACGAAATGTGAGCGGTGTTTTTAGCAGTAATAATTTTGGCGGTACGATAGATAGTTTCAATATTCGGGGATTTGACGATGCTGGTATCTTGCAAAATGGCTTTAGACAAAGCAATACAGATGGTAATTTCTCATTGCGAGATCCAGCGAGTATTGAGCAAGTAGAGGTTTTAAAGGGGCCTGCTTCGGTTTTGTATGGCAATGTTGAGCCAGGAGGCGTGGTAAATGTTGTTACTAAACAACCTTTAGCTGATCCTTTTTATAGTGCAGAGTTCTCTATTGGTAGTAATAGTTTTTACCGTGGTAGTTTGGACTTGTCTGGGCCGTTAAGTCCAGATAAAGCTTTACTCTATAGGTTAAATTTAGCTTATCAAAATACAGGTAGCTTCCGTGATTTTGTCAATAGTGAGAGAGTTTTTGCTACACCTGTATTTGATGTGAAGTTGGGCGATCGCACTAATTTATCGATTAACACTAGCTATCTCTACGATCAACGCACTGTTGATCGCGGGATTGTTACGATCGGAACAGGAATTGCGGATATTCCCACTAGTCGCTTTTTAGGCGAACCGGGGGACTTTCGGCGTAGTGAGCAGTTTGGGATTGGTTATCGTTTAGAACATGAGTTTAACGACAATCTCAAAATCCGTAACGCCTTTCAATTTTTACAAAACAATGAAAAAGTATTCAACACCAACGCTACAGAACTAGATGAAGAGACTGGTACTTTATTTCGTGATTATTTTGATAGTACCAATGAGTATAAGATATATTCGATGCAAACTGACCTCACGAGTAAATTTAAAACAGGTTCAGTCAACCATCAGCTGTTATTTGGTTTTGATTTACAAAGAAATACATCAGAAGGTTTTTTTAGAACGCCATCTGATGCTTTTGATACCTCAATAGTAGATCGCCAAACACCAAGCATTAATATTTTTAATCCCATCTACAATGTACTTCCGCCAGATCTTTCATCCTTCCTCTTGCTCCGGGATGACAAAACTACAACTGATAGCTTAGGTTTTTTCTTGCAGGATCAAATTGCGCTGACAGATAATCTTAAACTTTTGGTTGGTGGTCGATTTGATACTGTTACCCAAGAGCGTGATGACAAGCTAAATGATAGTGAAAGTAGCCAATCAGATGAAGCATTTAGCCCGCGTGTAGGTATCGTATATCAACCTATTGAACCGATTTCACTCTATGCTAGCTACAGCCGCTCTTTTGCTCCTAACAGTGGTGTGCGTTTTGATGGTTCATTATTAGAACCAACACGGGGAACGCAATACGAAGCAGGTATTCGATTTGAATTCAGTCCTCAACTAGCAGCTAATTTGGCATTTTACGAAATTACCAAATCCAATATTGCGACTACAGATCCAATCAATCAAGCATTTAGCATTGCTGTTGGCGAACAACGTAGTAGAGGGATTGAATTTGATGTTTCCGGGCAAATTTCCCCAGGTTGGAACGTCATTGCTTCTTACAGCTATACCAACGCTGAAATTAGTGAAAGTACTGATTATCCAGTAGGTAATAAAGTACCTAACGTTCCACATAATAAAGCCAGTTTATGGACAACCTATGAGTTTCAAAACGGTGGTTTCAAAGGATTTGGTTTAGGAATGGGATTGTTTTATGTAGATGCACGACAGGGTGATTTAGAAAATAGCTTTGAATTACCAAGTTATATTCGTACCGATGCAGCGATTTACTACCGACAAAACAATTGGCGAGCAGCAATTAACTTCCAAAATTTATTTGATGTTCGCTATTTTGAAACCAGCGAACTTGGTCGAACAACAGTAATTCCAGGCGCACCGCTGACTGTTATTGGCTCATTTGCTATTGAGTTTTAATGGCTTGTCATTTGTCATTTGTCATTTGTCATTTGTCATTTGTCATTTGTCATTTGTCATTGATCCCCTATCCCCCTTGTCTTCCTTGTCCTCCTTGTCCCCACACTCCCTTGTCATAATATGAAACTTCGTCATCTGGCTTTCCAGTTACATCGTTATTTAGGATTAGCCGCCGGACTAATTATTATGCTTGTTGGGTTGACAGGTAGCCTGCTGGTTTTTAAGGAAGAAATTAGCCATTTTCTGTTGGAAGTTCAGTTTGGGAAAATTACACCTCAACAGCAGCAGGTTTCAATATTATCTATTATTGATAATCTCAAAGCAGTTTATCCTGATCCCAGCCTGAGTTTGAGTTTTTTGGAATTCCCCCAAAAACCTGACGCACCTATACACATCCATTTAGAATCGCCCAAGAAGCCGACATTAGAAGTAATTCTCAACCCATACACAGGCGAAATTCTCGGCGATCGCTTGAGTGAATATACTATCATAGCTATAATCGACAATCTTCACTATTCGTTATTAGCCGGGGATACTGGGGTTGCAATTGTTGGGATTACGGCGCTGTTAATGTTCATCCTCAGCGTTACAGGAATTATGCTTTGGCCTGGTTGGCGAAAACTATTTACAGGTTTCAAAATTAAATGGAACGGTCATATCAAACGGACAAATTTTGATATCCATAAAGTAGCAGGAATCATCACAGCAGTATTTCTGACAATCACTGCTTTCACCGGGTTTTGTTGGAATTTTTATTCTTATCTTGAACCTGTAATTTATGGTGTGACTTTTTCCCCTAAACCGATAGATCCGCAATCCACACCCATACCTGGTAAATCGTCATTAGGTGTAGTAGAAATTTTAGAACGTGCTGATGCTGCTTTACCAGAAGCTGTGATTACTTATATCGCTTTCCCAACCAGTCCAGAGGGGGTATTTTTGGTGGGTAAACGATTTTCTGAAGAAAAAGAAGTTTGGCGCAGCGGAGTTTATTTAGACCAATATACAGGAAAGGTGTTGCGCGTTCGTAATTCGCGATCGCTTTCTTTTGGTGACGAAGTAGTAGATGCTTTTAACACCCTGCACTTCGGTACTTTTGGCGGACTACCAACGCGGATTTTATATATTTTTGTTGGTCTTGCTCCCACAATTTTATCTGTCACTGGTTTTGTGATGTGGCGTTATCGTTATCGCTCAACATTACAGAAAAAGGCAGAGGGCAGAAGACAGAGGGCAGAAGGTATATAAAAATACCAATAAATCACTCAAAGAGGGCAGGATTCCCATCGCCCTAGGGCGTGTTTTCAAACTCATTTCTTGAATCAGGGGAGGAGGGGGAGAGGGGGAGACGCGGTGACGCGGAGAGCTTTTTGAACAAATTTTCACCGCGTCGCCGCGTCCCATTGTCCCGTTGTCAGCCTTATGTAGTTGCATTCGATACTTTGAAGACACGCCCTAGCCCCTAGCCCCTAGCCCCTGAATTCCTAAAAGCGATAATTGCGATCGCCTACCCACAAACTAATCGGTACGGCGTTACCTTGGGGATCGACTTTGACTTTGACTGCTATTGGTTGTCGTTGTCCTTCTCGACTTTCTAAAGTGCGGGAGATATCTCTACTAATCCGTTCCCGTTGCTCTTGGGGAATGTAATATGTTTCCACACCATAGTTAACAAGGCCATCCCGATATACGCCTTTTAAGGCTACCTGATCGTTAGGGAGATTTGTTGGGCGGTTACTACTTACCCGCACCAGTCTCCAAGCCCGAGGAACACCACGACCAAAAGTTTCTCTCTCTTGCAAAGTGACATACAAGTTAGTTCCTTGAGCCAATTGCCTATTTCTCCCGCGATTTTGCCGCAGTAACTCCTCCCAGCCAGGAAGCCTTCTCAAAGTTGAGACGCGGGATATGTTATAGTCCAAATTGAGCGCGTAGTTTTGCTGCACATCATCAGCATCTACAGCCGCACTTTGCAAAATTACCGTTTTTCCCGCAACATCTGTGTAAAAAGCTTGGGTAGGTACAGCCATAATTAACCCTGTTTGCAGCGCTAGGGGAACTAGTAGCCGCCAAAAAGGTAGAGGCTTATTTGCTTTCTGTTCAGTTGCAATTAGATAATCTCTAAAAGTCAACTTCCCAGAAAATTCGGCTTCAGGAGATAAGCCGCCCTGAGATTTACTTGATTCAGAAGTAGTAGATTTATTCGATTCCGAGGAGTTACTTTTCATGGGCGTAGTCCTAAAAAAAGAGGCAATTGACAACAGTCTGGTTAAATACCCAGAATTAGGACTGACGCAGAGAGACACTAAATACTAAATATAGGAATACGCAGAGAAAATATAACGATCAGCAATTAAACTTTGTAATTACGAATTACGAATTACGAATTACGAATTACTATTACTTTTTTTGCTTTTCGCTTCCAATAGGCGGCGTTCAAACCACAGCCCAGCACTAATTAGCACAGAACCGCACATCACAAAGACCAGCGACTTAAACAGCAAGTCTGTATTGTACTCCCACACGCGACTGATAACTTGTAAAGTTAACAATAGCATACCTCCCCAGAAGGAACGGCGATCGTTTAATTTCAATCCTTCTTGAATTAGTCCCCATGCTAAGGTTACTAGCAGAACGTTAAAAACAAAAATTCCCAGTTCGCTAATCCTAGTAATACCTTGATGCCAAAAAGGTACTAATACTATGATGCCAATAAATGTGCCAATCAAAACCAGAGTGAAAACCATTTCTCGGCGTGCAGGATTGTTACGTTGACGCAACAGAAATAACCATTGTAAAACTGCCAAACCACTGAGAATCCCGACATCAATTATGGGAAGAGTTCTCAAGATGTTGCTGTTAGTAGTTGGTGGAGAATAACCATAATCTGGAAATTGCCATTGCCAACGGAAGGACAAGATATAAAAGGCAAAGCCAAAACATACTAAGGCTAAAGTCCGTGCCAGGGGTTGAAACAACCTATAATTAATCGTGGGAAATAGTAGGTCATCGTAACTCCACAATAAAGCTGGGGGGAGTGCAAAGGCTAAGGAGGCTACCCAAGGTGCAATATCGGAATAAGTCAGTACTTGCAAAGGATTGAGGTTGAATTGCAAGGAACTAGCAAAGGCAAAAGCTGCTAGTCCAAAAATCCAACGCGATCGACAAACATAAGCTAAAGGTACAAACAGCAACCATGATACCAGAGGCATATGTCGGACTATTAACCGCGCCCAACTCCATTCGTTGGGAGTGTACCACCAGTCACCTAGTCCACTCCAATAGCCAATGAGGATCAGGAGAATGGCTAAAATACCCAAGGAATTTAAAGACAGGCTGTAAGCCATCACCAAAACACCAAAACCCCAGGCGAGAAACCATTCGGAAGTCGAACCAGCAATATTGAAGACTTGCGCCATCAACAGGATAGTTACGCCTAAGATGAAAGCGCCTAAGATGAGTAATGCTTCACCCAAGTTGCGTTTGCTACGATCTAGTTTTTTACCTTCAGCTTTCCTTTGTGCGGGTTCTCGCCAGGTGTAAAAACCAGTGATAGTCACAGCGAAAAACAAACTGATCATCAAGATAAACTTGACATCCCGTGACCATTCCTGCCAGCTGGCGGCGATAAAAACGATCGCACCTAACACTAACAGGATACCGCCAATGGCGATCGCAATCATTCGCGAGCGATCGCGCGCCGCCGCTTCGATGTTATTAAATTGATAACGGTCTGCTAGCTGCTGGTACTGTGAGGCGCTAATTATGCCTTCGTCTCTCCATAGTTGTGCTTCTTTTTGTATTTTTCGCTGAAAATTATCTAAGAACATGACCATCTCCAGTGAAGTGGTGTAGTTTAATGCGCAAAGAGTGCATTTCTAAAGGCAACAGCTTCCAGGGTTGAACTGGAAGCTTATGCAGGTAGCACTTGGCGATGATTAGAATGGCGGTCATTATTTTTCAGTATGCAGCCAAACCCTGGCATGGCATTGTTCTTCTATAACAGTTTGATTTCCCAATGGAAAAACCTTCAAATCTCTTACTTAAACTCTCGCGGCGTTTGTTTGCAAATCCTGATATTCAAGAAAAATTTATTCAGGCGTTAATTAATCCGCAAATTTTCTCTCCTTGCATTCTTTGGTGTCAAGAAAGACCAGAAACTTCTCCTTTTACAGTAGAAACCCCAACAAGTTGGCAACCGCAATTTGTAGATCGTTTACACTTAGGAGAAAAGCCTGGTAAACATCCGCTACATGACCAAGGAAATTTTTATTGTCTAGATTTTTCTTCAGTATTTGCGGCTACTACCTTGTTAGCAATTGAGCAACCTGTGAATTTAATTTTTGATATGTGCGCTGCGCCAGGTGGAAAGAGTGTCTTTGCATGGAAAGCTTTGCAACCTGATTTACTGATTAGTAATGAAGTCATTGGTAAACGCTTAGGAATGCTAATTTCTAATTTAAAACGTTGCCATATCAACCCCAGTTTAGTCGCGAATAGAGATTCTAAGATTTTTGCTGAAACTATACCATTATCCAGTAAATTAGTATTAGTAGATGCTCCTTGTACAGGGCAATCTTTACTAGCTAAAGGTGAAACAGCACCCGGATGTTTTCACCCGACTAATATTAATAAATGTGCCAATCGTCAAAAACGGATTATCGCTAACTCCGCGCAAATTGTTGCACCTCAAGGCTATCTTGCTTATATGACTTGTACTTACTCACCTGAAGAAAACGAGGAAGTTTGCCAATGGTTTTTAGAACGCTTTCCCCAATTTCAGGCATTACATATTAATCATTTATCTGACTACCAGTCGCATTTAACGAATATACCTTGTTACCGACTTTTTCCTCAAGATAGCTTAGGCGCTGGTGCTTTCACCGTGCTTTTTCAAAATACAGCAGCGGGTGAAGCGCAAGAGGTAGATCAGGAAGTTTGGTCTAAACTGGGTTGTAAACAAATTTGATATCAGGAAAAATTAGATCCCCGACTTCTTCAAAGAAGTCGGGGATCTAGAAGCCGCGAATTTTCACAAATCATATAGGATTGCTATTTTGCAAAAACTTAACTAAAGTATAACTTTCAATACATATGCTCACTAATATGTATTTATATGAATAAAATTTTTGCTTAACTTTTTATATTTATTTCCTGGGATAGAAGGCAATATAGTACAAAATAAATAAAATTAAATTCAAGCTTTTAACAAAAAATTATGAACCTACTTGCTTGGATAATTCTCGGTATTATTGCCGGAGCTATAGCGAAAGCAATTTACCCTGGTCGTCAGGGTGGTGGGATTATTGCCACAATGGTTTTAGGAATCATTGGTGCTTTGATCGGCGGGAGTTTAGTTTCTATTTTAGGGAAAGGCGGAGCAACATATGCTGCTGCAACTCTCAGCATACCTAGCTTAATTATTGCTGTGATTGGTGCAATAATTGCTATTTTCTTATGGGGTTTATTAACTGGTCGTAGCAGTTATTAATTAAATACAATCAAATTCATGGTTAGCTTTTGTACTAACCTTTTATACTTCTCATTAAAAAAGAACTCCATCTGCTATGCAGAAGTGGAGTTCTCAATTTTAAATATCGCACCCAAATATTTGACCTAGAGAACTAAGTAAGTTGGCAATTGAACCAAACTGACGAAAGGAAAAAGGATAAACCCCGCCAGTAGTTTCAATGTGTAGCCCTACTTAATCTATAGCTTTTTTAAGTTCATCTTTGATATTTTCGGTGGTGTGGGTCACTTGAGCATCAACTTGCTTAGCTTTACCTTCGGCTTTATCTGCTGGATTGCCGGTTACTTCACCGATGACTTCTTGAATTTTACCTTCAATATTTTTAGCAGTAGCTTCTACTCTTTTTTCAATGTTCATGGTTTTTTGGTGTGTGTTTTACTTGGTTAAATTTTGATTGACAAGAATAATCTACAATATGCTTAGAGGTGGCGTATCTATCATGGGATAGTTTGTTGGTGGCAATATACTGATTCTCAAGGTGGATGTAATATCAAAAAATATATAATAAATAATCCTAAAGTTATATTGCAATAATTATTAGCTAAGGATGATATTTATAATATATAAAATATTTTTCCTAGGAGTATAGTTATTAAAAACCCAAATTTTCAGTATAAGGAAAGTATCGGAGTGGTCAAAAACCGCCAGAAAAATATCTGGAGAAGTGAGATTAATGACATCATTAGAGGTGCGTGTGGAGGGTTTTTGTTTGGGATTCCGTTGTTGTACACAATGGAGGTGTGGTGGATTGGTTCACTGGCAAAACCGCAACTAATGATGATAGCGATCGCTTTGATGTTTATTGGCGTATTCTTACTCAATCAAACGGAAGGCTTTCGTAAACGCAGACATAGAAAGCGTCCTAACCAAGCTGCAATGGATACTGTAGAAGCGATCGCGATTGGGCTAGCTTGTTCTAGCTTTGTGCTGTTTCTCTTACAGGAATTAACAATTGCAACGCCTCTCAAAGAAGCTTTGGGTAAAATCATCTTTGAAAGTGTACCCTTTACATTGGGTGTGGCATTAGCGAATCAATTTTTAGGAGATACTGATGGCAATAATGGAACAGGTAATGAAACTAAAAAACCAAAAAGTGAATTATCTGCCACTTTCGCCGATTTAGGTGCAACGATAATTGGTGCGACTGTGATTGCATTTAATATTGCGCCGACAGATGAAATCCCCATGCTAGCAGCCACAGTTTCACCTCCTTGGCAATTAGGAATTATTGCCACATCCTTAATAATTTCCTATGGCATAGTCTTTCAAGCAGGCTTTTCCGATCAGCAAAAACGTCGGCAGCAAAAAGGCATTTTCCAACGACCATCTAGCGAAACCATTATGTCCTACTTGGTTTCACTTTTAGCAGGCGCGATGATGTTGTGGTTCTTTCAAAAATTGACTTGGAGTGACCCTTGGACAATGTGGTTAGATCATACCTTAATGCTGGGATTACCTGCAACTATTGGCGGTGCAGCCGGTAGGTTAGCCATATGAATCACACAGAAAACCAGCATCAAGAACGTTCCATTGCTGAGTGGGTGACATTCAGTGTAGCTTCATTCATCTTGGCAGTAATTGTCAGCTTAGTAGGATACACTTGGTTAACTGACAAAAATCAACCGCCAATTGTCTCTGTGAGCAATAAACCAACAATTCGCGAAATTAATGGACAATTTTATATTCCTTTTGAAGTCGTGAATACTGGTGGAGACACAGCAGAATCAGTGCAAATAATCGCCGAGTTAGAAATTGACGGTAAAGTTGCGGAAACTGGAGAACAACAGATTGACTTTTTATCTCGTGATGAAAAGGAAGAAGGCGCATTTGTATTTAGCCAAAATCCTCATCAAGGTAAGTTAACTATCCGCGTTGCTAGCTATAAATTGCCTTAGTAAGTAAGTCGGCACAAATAAACCTAACTCTTGCGATTGCTACTCTCCCTTGAAGGCTGCGCTTATGTCGTACCTCCTCTGTGGGAGACGCATTCGCGTAAAGCCTACGGCATAGCTTCTCCTGTCCCAGAGGCTGCGCCAACGCTTAGGGCAATGACAAAAGTGTAGTTATGTTTATTGACGATCACCTAAATTGAAAATAGAGGTTAGGGACTAGGGCGTGTCTTCAAAGTATCGAATGCAACTACATAAGGCTGACAACGGGACAATGGGACGCGGCGACGCGGTGAAAATTTGTTCAAAAAGCTCTCCGCGTCACCGCGTCTCCCCCTCTCCCCCTCCTCCCCTGATTCAAGAAATGAGTTTGAAAACACGCCCTAGAGGCTAGGGGAACCAGGGTTAGAGAAGAGAGATTTTCATGTTTGGTTGTGGAATTTTTTCATGAGGGGCTAACTTGAAAATAAGACCCCACCCCTAACCCCTCCCCGCAAGCGAGGAGGGGAACCAGAAGTTTTTCCATGTGTCCTACGCAGTTCATGACGGCTACTTACTCCACCACATTAATTTTGATGGACTGCAAGATGTCAATGGATGATAGCATCAAACTGTGCGGTTAAAGCACGCGGTTTTTCTTAAATTTGGTCACACTCTTGGTTGCCAACAGAGCCACACCCGCTGCAACAATCGCTGGTACAGTTGTTGGTTCAGGTACCGCAGCAACTGAGACAACTTTAGCATCAATTCGTGCAGTCCCACCCAACACACCTGTTAAGTTAGGGTTGCCAAGTACACTGGCAAACTCTGGAGAAATGAGCAGTTTAACATTAGCAATAGTCAAATCTTTGCTATCAAGTGCCACGGTTTCGGGAATGCTCAAATCGAACAAAACCGTATTGAGAGAAACCGTGTCTTTGAGAACTAGCCCGCTGCCATTGTTGATGGTACGTGTTGGATCGTAATCAATGAAAAAATTACCAATAGTAATTTGATTATTAAAGGTAACAGTGCCAACGTGTTTTATTGTACCTGAAATCGGTGTAAAACCGTTGACATCGCTGAATGTGAAGTTGGTATCCGGGATAATACCGAAGCCAACTATAAAATTGCTGTTAACGGGTTCAACAGTATTATTGCTGCCTGTCAAATTTAGCCCAATACTACTGAGAAAACTCAAGTCATGATAAATACTGGTCACTCCAGATTCTACTTGAAAAATAGCAGCTTCCGCCTGCACCGGTGCAAACGATACTAAAGCTGCTGTTGTACCGCCAACAATTGCCGCCAACTGAGAAAAACGCATACATACTCCACATCTTTCACTGTCAGTAGCATAAAATGGAACGGAGTATTTTCCCTTAAAGATTCTATGTGTTTTTACTTAAAGATTGTATGAGTTAATGTAATTAAAAGCGCATATATATAAAAATACTACAACGCCTTTGTATAGCATTGTATAGCAATAGAGAAATTTTGGTTGGGCTAGAATAATCGCTGTTGTCGAATCCCCGTTTTGCGATCGCGCAAGCAAGGGCGGGGTATCCCCGCCTCGACAAATGCATTTGTTAGATTCTGGTATTAAACGTTTACCTTAGTTTTTGACCAAACACCGTTTTCATCTTCATCGAATTGCTGACGCACTGCTTCCCAAGCGGCTTGTTCAGATGTGAACTCGTCACTGGTTTCAGCGAGTGTTACGTTATAGCGTTCAATGAAGGTGCGTTGTGCTTCTGATGACAGGTGAGAACGAACCTCTGGAGATAAGTCTTCTGGACTGTTACAAGGGCCAGGACAAGGACGGGCGAGGATTTTCTCAGATGTGTGAATTTCTTCGCCACCCGCGCTTTCTAATAATAATTGAAATTCTCCACCGCGATCGCTCGGCACTTCTGCCATTAAGACAAACTCGCCAGCTTGTAAGCGGGTTTGGTAAACTGTGGCTTTATCTTCTGGCATTCCTAAAGCGGTCAAAACTGATACCAATCCTGCACCAGCGCTACCTGCGATCGCACCACTTGCAGCCCCCAGCAATACCGCACTGATTGGGCCTGCTGCTACAATCGGACCGACGAAGGGAATAAACAGTACACCTACCCCTGTCAGCAAGCCGAGAAAAGAACCAAATAAAGAACCAAAAATTGCCCCTGTTCTCAAACCGCCTAAAATCACATCTTTCTTCGTAATGAAACCAGCAATTCTCGTTTCTGATTGAAAGTTTCTACCCAATACAGAAATATGATCTCTGGGTACACCCCGATCTAGTAAACGGCGAATTACATCATCAACTTGCTTTTGTTCTTTAAATACAGATGAAATTGTACGTTCTGCTGTGTATGCCACTGGATTCTCCTTGAGTCTTTGAATCTTTTTCTTACAAATGAAAGATTAAATAGGCAGCTGCGGATAAATTTCTTTTTTCCACAAACTGCCATTTAAAGTTAGATGTTATGCTTTAGCGACTAAGCTATACACCCACAGGAGTTTGAGTGTCTGCTGCTGCTGATGCTTTATTACTGGGATCTAATGCCTGTCCTTCAATAAAAGATCGCAGCATCCAAGCCATCTCTTCATGTTGTTCCATCAATCCAGTTAAAAAGTCAGCAGTTCCTTGGTCATGAAACTCTTCACCAGACCGATCTACATGTTCCCTAAAGTTACGAATTACCTGTTCATGATCTTGTACTAAATTAGCCACCATCTCTGTGGCTGCGGGAACTTGACCTGCATGTTCTTTGAGGCTAGCAATTTGGAGAAATCCCTCCAATGTACCTACTGGGTAACCACCCAAAGCCCGAATCCGTTCTGCTAAAGCATCGATATTTACAGTCAGTGTTTCATAGTGTTCTTCCCAAAGCTGGTGCAGGGTACGAAACTGAGGCCCGACAACATCCCAGTGATATTTTTTGGTTTTAACTAACAACACGTAGGCATCTGCTAAATCTTGATTTAACAGATTAATCACACCTTGACGCTGTTGTTCTGTTAACCCTATGTTGATTTTTGGCATTACTTGCTCTCTCTTGGCTAACTTATTTACTAAGTTTCCAAATTTAATCACCAACATACATCAGTCTATAGAAAGATAATAAAATATATTAAAATTTACGTTATTAATTTGGTTTTTATGCTAATAGATGGATGGTGAGTTATCAATAATTATTAGCATTTTAATTCTTAACCGTATATAAACGAGTTACAGGTGGCAATATACAATAATCAAGTATTTTATTTATATTTGATATCTATAGCAAGAGACATCTTGACTATTGTCTGGAATCAAGATGCCTCTACTGCAACATTTGTGAAGACTGTCATTAGTCCTTTGTTAATACAAATAACTAATGACAAAGAACAACCTATGTAAATTTACCGCAACTGGCCGCAGGTAGTATCAATTCTGCTTACTTTTTACCTGTTACTTTTTCTAGGAAGTTTTCTACCTCGTCTTCTACGGAAGTTGCACTCGTGGAATTGCTAGGACGCTTCATCTTGTCGATATCTGCATCTCCCTGAACTTCATTCAGCCCTTTATTTGATTCTTCTTGAACTTTTTTCAATCCTGGGGGGTTTGATCTGCCTACTTCATCAGTTTTACGCTGAGTTTCTAAAAGTTGTGTAGTGGCTTCTTCGGGATTACTTTGATAGCTTTCAATTGCAAAAGCAGGAAACGCATTAGACACAAATAATAGTGTACAGGTGAAGGCGATAACTAGAAAACGCACTGGACGTAGTAAAGTTGAAACCAAAGCAATAATTTTCATTTGCATTCCTCAATAACAGCGTCAAAAACGCAGAACTTGTAATTCACTAAAGAAGAGAAGCATCTGTCTGGATTGGATTAAATTTTTAACCCAATTTTTAAGTTGAGTCTCTATCTCAAAGTGGTTGGGCAATCCATCAAGTGAAGAAATAGACTTCTTTGGTAATTAGCTGAATAATGAATTAATATATAATTATTACTCAACAAATACATTTGGTTGGAAGTTTTAGATTCTTCACCTGAGGTCGATAGTTTATTTTTATCTTGATTTTTTCAGGCTTACATCAATCTGAAGAATGAAATTGAATTCAGATTTATTGGTGATAAAATCACTCTCAAGGCAGAGCAATATCAGAGAATGTAGTCAGGTTAATTATTTCAAGATTTATGTAAGTTAAGTAATTATTAACTAAGTAGAGGTAAATATTTTTATTTGAGATTAGGCAGAAGACATGTGGTCACTAAGCGTAGCGATGCACTGCGCCGCCCTGAGCCTGTCGTTGGCGCAGCCTCTCGGAGAGAAGGGAACTTGTCGAAGTGTCGCAGTGAGGCACAAGTCAGAAATATAGAGGATTTGAGCCTCATTGAAGTTGATTTACATAGTTATGTATAATTGCAGTTTTTTACTTAATTACTATTATTTATATTTGGGATATCTGGATTACTAATAGCTTATTTATAGGATACAGCAGATTGCAAGTTGGTGAGGTACAGATAATTATCAGGGCATGGCAGTGCCATGCCCCTAAGAGCGTACCTCATTTACCTGAAATACGCTGTAAATGTTAAATTGAGGATTTAGCGATGCCTTCTCCTGTCCGAGACGCTCTTGCCAGCTTGCTTAAGCCTAGGGGTAGCAACGTCTTCTGGTGCGTCCGCTACGCGTAGCTTGCTTCAACCTAGGAGTACGACGAACGCACCCACCACAAGTATACGGAAATCCTTTTCTGCTAGTCCCTAGCTTCTGTTGACGGGCGAAACTCCGCTACTACTTCCATCAAACCAACAAAATGATTAGCAAACTGCATTTTAAACCTTCTTACTCTGTTGAAACCCTAGAAGTAGACCAAGTATTTCTCTTATCCGAGCGAGAGGGAATTTTGTTAAGCGATCGCCTTTCTTGTCGGATAGCTTCTTTACTACAAGAAAACCATTATAGCGTTGACGAAATTATTGATATAATTCAATTGGAATTACTGCAAGAACAAAAATATTCTTTGGAACAGGCTGAGTTTTTCCAAAGTCTTCTTGATGTCAGTATCAAGACTCAATATGCTCTATTCCAGATGCAACAACAGGGTTATCTGGTGGAACAAGATAATTCACTGCGATCGAGCTTAGCCATCTTTTGCCATCATCTGAATATAGCGCCCATACTAGCTGCGCAACGGTTGCAATCAACTACAGTCGCCGTCAAAGCCTGTGGTTCTCTTCCCACCGATGACTTGATCGCCATCCTCAAAGCCCTAGATATTCAACTAGCAGATATTGGCGATATCACCGTAGTTTTAACCGACGACTACCTCCACCCCCAGCTAGCAGAATTTAATCACCAAGCCTTAAAGTCCCAATCGCCCTGGATGCTAGTCAACCCTCTAGGAACAGTCCCGTGGATAGGGCCGATATTTCATCCCCACAAAACCGGATGCTGGGAATGTCTAGCACATCGCTTAAGAAATAATAGACCAATTGCCAGTTTCATTCACAGGCACAAACAAATTTCTCTATCCCCTCCTCTAGGATTTCTCGCTTCTACAGTACAAACAGCATTAGGAATGGCGGCGACAGAGATTTTTAAGTGGCTTGTCCAAGGGGAACATCAACGATTAGCAGGGACTCTCATCACCTATGATACCTTGACTCTGCAAACCCAAGAACATATCCTTGTCAAGCGTCCCCAATGTCCTAGTTGCAAAGAACAATTCAACACATTAGAAAAGCAACCCCTACCCGTTGTTTTAGGACACCACCAAAAAACTTTTATCACAGATGGAGGACATCGGGCTTGTTCACCCCAAGAAACTTTAAGCAAATATCAACATCATATTAGTCCGATTACAGGTATTGTCCGCGAATTGAGCAAAATACCAAGCAATGGCTTTACCCATACATATATTGCCAAGCATCATTTTCACAGCATCTTTGATGATTTAAACAGCTTACGGCAAAACATTGGTGGTAGAAGTGCCGGCAAAGGTAGGACAGATATTCAAGCAAGGGCTAGCGGTTTTTGTGAAGCAATTGAGAGATATTCTGGGGTATTTCAAGGAGATGAAATCAGACACAAAAGCAGCTACCAACAGCTGGGAGACAAAGCAATTCATCCCAATGCTTGTATGAATTTTAGCCAAAAGCAATATCAAGATCGGGAACAATGGAATGCTGAGTGTCAAGGTTGGTTTCAAAAAGTTCCCCCACCTTTTGATATAGAAAGAGAAATAGATTGGACACCAGTTTGGTCTTTAACTCACCAGGAATTCAAATATCTACCAACAGCTTACTGCTATTATGGCTATCCCCAAAATGAACCAGACTGTTGGGCTGATTCCAATGGCTGTGCGGCAGGTAATACCCTCGAAGAAGCTATTCTCCAGGGATTTATGGAATTAGTTGAACGAGATTGTGTGGCCTTGTGGTGGTATAATAGCCTCTCCAAACCTCAGGTAGATTTAGAGAGTTTTCGTGAGCCTTACTTTGCAAATTTGAACAAATATTATCAAGCTATTGACAGGCAATTGTGGGTGTTAGATATTACTAATGATCTCAATATTCCTGCCTTTGCTGCGATTAGTCGCAGAACGGATAAAGAAGTAGAAGATATTATCCTCGGGTATGGCGCTCATTTTGATCCAAAGCTGGCTATTAGTCGAGCTTTAACCGAGGTTAACCAAATTCTACCGAGCGTGTTGCCAGCCAACGCAGAGGGTAATACTCAATATCCATTATCTGCGGATTCCCTAGCGATCGCTTGGTGGAAATCTGCGAAAGTCTCAAATCAACCATTACTAATTCCCGATCGCCAAACCGTCCCTAGAGTCTATGCAGATTATCCCCAAATGGCAAGTCACGACCTCCTAGAAGATGTCAAACTTTGCCAACAAATCGTGGAGAAAAATGGTCTAGAAATGCTCGTTCTCGATCAGACTCGCCCCGATATTGGACTGAGAGTAGCCAAAGTAATTGTACCGGGAATGCGCCATATGTGGAAACGTTTAGGTTCAGGCAGGCTTTATGATGTTCCCGTAAAAATGGGTTGGTTGCAACAACCTCTCACAGAAGAACAACTAAACCCTTATCCCATGTGGATGTAATTTACATTTAAGTAGGGCGGTGCATTTAAAAATAACTAGTCAGGGCTGTCATTTGCATTTGTCCTCTCTTACAAAGTTCTGATCGGAGGAAACCTCCGCTCCGACTTTGCGCTTTGTCATTTGTCCTTTGTCATTGGTAAGGGTTTCAAGGCTATTTACGTAAAGTACATAGTTTGGTGCAATTACCGACTTACTTAGACAATAAGCTACGGAGTTTTTTCACACAATCAAATAGGAGTTCGATAAATTTAATACCAATTATCTTAAATCCGCTAACACATTCAAACCCCAAAACTCAGACCATATCTGTCTTTCTTAATTACGAATTACGAACTTGTACTGAGCGTAGCAGACGCACCAGAAGTCGAAGTATTACGAATTACGAATTGGTATAACTATGCTGCATGGATACAAAATTATTGATGCCGATTCCCATGTGATTGAGCCTCCGCAGATGTGGGCTAAGTACCTCGCCCCTGAATTTAAGCAGTTTGCACCCTCAGCAGACATGAAAATTCAAGGGGAAGACATTGCCCAAAAAATATCCCAGCAAGTGCGGGAAGAAGGTAATCGGCAGATGATCCAGGCTCATCCCCATGCTTATTTTCATCGCTACGATGTAGAATCTCACCTCCAAGCAATGGTACAGATGGGGATTGATATCGCCTTTATTTATCCAACTTATGGACTGTGGCTATTTGCCATTGATAGTATGCCAGCAGCAGTTGTCGGAGGCTTTACCCATGCCTATAACACTTGGTTATATGAAGAATTTTGTAGCTATGCTCCAGATAAATTGAAAGGCGTAGGCGCAATTAATCTTCATGCACCAGAGCAAATGGTATCAGAATTACATCGCATCGCCGATTTTGGCTGGAAAGCTGTCTTTTTACGCCCCAACCCTGTTAAAGGGAGGCTATTGAGCGATCGCATTTATGAACCATTTTGGACAGCCTGCGAGGAGTTAGATATCGCCGTAGGAATTCACGAAGGAACTCATAGCCGGTTACCAACTATAGGCGCAGATAGGTTTCACACTCGTTTTGCCATGCACGCTTGTTCCCATCCGATGGAACAAATGATGGCCTTGTTAGCGTTAATTGAAGGCGGAGTCTTAGAACGTCACCCGCGCTTGAGAGTAGCTTTTCTAGAGTCTGGTTGCGGCTGGCTTCCTTACTGGCTTTGGCGACTGGATGAAGAGTACAAAAATTTACATTGGGAGGTTAGTAATCATGTGAAAATACGACCATCAGAGTATTTCCGCCGTCAGTGTTTTGTAGCAATTGACCCTTCTGAACCTTACTTACCTCAAATTATCGATTACATCGGTACTGATAACTTAATCTTTGGTTCCGATTACCCTCACATGGATCATCAGCCAGACATTGTGAACAAACTCGTAAAGCTTGAGGCGCAGTTATCTCCAGAAACAGTGCAAAAGATTGTTTGGGATAATCCGGCTAGGTTCTATTACTGCACATAAATCTAATATTTGTTTTCGATTATCCAAAATTAACTCAACTGTTTTGTATATATCTAAAAACAAATAAATATTGCCACTTTGCTCAAGAAAATTTACGAAATCATCCAAGGAGAATCATCGTGTTTGGAACTAGAAACTTTCTGTTGTTGCATAATCAGCTACATAGTGAGAATTCCGAAGTTAAAGATGTAATAGTAGTGGACGAACTATTGCGAATGAGTAAAAAACTTTCTCAAGTTATTGCTTATATATGGCTGCATAAAAATAGTCCAACTGCGGTAGCTTTAAGTAAATACTTCACAGACCCTCATAAGAAAGTTGATGACCTGTTATTTGCTCACGACGAGCATCAGGAAGCATATAAGTTGCTATTGAAAGCCTTTGGAGAGCAAAAAGACTTTCTTCCCATATTCAAGCCATCATATAAGAAATATTGGGGTACAAAAGTCATATATGATGCTTTTGAAGGTTATATTTCAGATATTCAGCGCGACAAGGGAAACTACTTGATTTGCCACATTCCCTATCCTCCACGTCCTTTTATTTCAGATGATGAATCTGATAAAACTGCACCACTCAGTCAAAAAGATTTGCAAGACTGGATACAGTCTCCTTCTAATGAATGGCCTTACTGTTCACCAAACCCTTATATTCCTACAACCTGTACTTAAATGAAATCATCAAAAAGTTTTAATTTTGAGTATTAAGCTTGTTAGGTTGAATAACTAGTAAGGGCAATATAGTGATTATTGCCCATTCCATACTTATCAGCTTACTTAGTGAAACTGGTTTCAGGGTATTATGAACATAATTTTCATAATGCTTATTAAGTATTAAAATTTACTCTATATAAATAATTATGATTATTAAAGATCCTCAGAGACTTCTACCAAATATTAAAAACTGTGATTGGGAAATACCAGAAATGATACTTGAGATTCCCACTCACAATGTTCCCTTACATCCAAAAAGTATAGAAAAACTGTTAAGAACAGTAAAAATGACCAAAAAAATCATAGCTTTTCAACCTATCTTACCAGTCGCATCAGAATTAGGTTTACCCTCTTATCCCATACTGGCATATTTATATCCGCAAGAATTAAGTCATATCTGGGAACATTTACGCCAAACATTTGTAATTCAAAATCAAGAAAAAGGGTTTCCCAAAATATCTTATACTCTTGTTTCGCAAACTGATATTGATGAGCAGCTACATTACTTTGCTAACTATTATGGAGTAGCAGTCAAACCCTCCTATGTGAGAGTGATTGTGGGGAATACTTGTAATCTAAAATGCGTTATGTGTCCTTATCACAGTGCAGAGTTAAAACCAACTCATAGCACAGACTTCTTCAAAGCTAAGAAAGCAATGTCTTGGGAGATGATGCAGAAGTTAGCCAAAGAATGTGGAGAAGCAAAAATTAGCATTTTAATTGGCAGCATTGAAGAGCCAATACTTCATCCTCAACTTGTGGAGTTTATTCAACTCTGTAGACAGCAAGGAGTTCCCAGAGTTCATATCACAACTAATGGACAACTGTTAGATCAGACTTGTTCTCAAGCATTATTGGAAGCTGGCTTAACTAGTATTGATATTAGTATTGATGCTGCTACTTCAGATACGTATCGAAAAGTTAGGGGAGCCGATTTCAATAGAGTTATATCTAATGTTCTTAATTTTATTAACCTTCAAGAGCAATTGAATATTGACTGTGAAATTAGAACGTCTTTTGTGAGAAATAAAGACGTAACTATCGAAGAAGAACAACAGTTTCGAGAGTATTGGTTATCAAAAATAAATAGTATTTTTATCTTGAACCTTGCCGAGTATAAAGAAAATAATATGCGTCTGGAAACCATGAATCAAACTGGTAATATTACACTGCAATATTACAGACAAAAAGCAGGTGGACGCTGGCCTTGTTTGTTTCCTTTCACGGAAATTACAGTTTTACCTGACGGTAAAATATACTACTGTATTGAAACCTTGTTTAGACTTGGGTTTGAGAATAATATTGAAAATTTAGGCAATTATAATGAACAAACATTGGAAAGTATTTGGTGTGGAGATTTATTTAACAAACTCAGACAAGATTTAATACTTAATCAGTTAGAAAATAGACATATATGTAAAAACTGTGATACATGGATGTCACAAGTAATAACAACATCTACTGCACAAGAATACGCAATTTTCACAACTACAATTACAGAAATTTACCGGAAAATAAACTCTAAAAAGCTAGATGAATGAAATATCTAGAAAATAATTTAATCAAATTTTTCAGCTACTAAAAACCACTAAAAAACAAAAATAACAAATTAATAGTTGCAAAAATTATGCTAAAAATAGCAGAATATCAAACACATGAAAAAATATATGAAAGTAACAACTCACTAGTTTATCGAGGCATTTTTCAGCCGAAAAATCAACAGATTATTCTGAAAATACTTAAAGAAAATTACCCTACACCTTCAGAACTAAGCCGATATAAACAAGAATATGAAATCACTCGTACATTAAATGATGATAAAATTATCAAAACTTATGACTTACTTCGGTATCAAAATAGTTTAGTAATGATAGTGGAAGATTTCGGTGGACAATCTTTAAATCTATTAATATCCAAACATTACTTTACCTTAGAAGAATTTCTAACTATTGCTATCAAGACTACTGAGAGTTTAGCAACTATTCATACTGCTAACATTATCCACAAAGACATTAACCCCTCCAACATTGTATATAATCGCACAACTGAACAACTCAAAATAATTGACTTTGGGATTTCTACCCGTTTATCCCAAGAAAATCAAGTGCTTTGCAACATCAATCAATTAGAAGGAACATTAGCTTATATTGCTCCAGAGCAAACTGGGAGAATGAATAGGGGTATAGATTACCGCAGTGATTTTTATTCTCTAGGGGTGACTTTATATGAACTATTTACTCATCAACTTCCTTTCACAACGGATGACCCGATAGAATTAATCCATTGTCATCTCGCGCAACAGCCAAAAACACCTCATGAATTAATTTCTTCAATTCCTGTGACAGTATCTAATATTGTCATGAAATTATTGGCTAAAACCCCAGAAGAACGGTATCAAAGTGCTTGGGGAATCACAGCAGATTTAGAAATGTGTCTACAGCAATTAAAAACTCTAGAAGAAATCTCTCCATTTTCTTTGGGTAGTCAGGATATTTCCGATAAGTTTCGTATTCCGCAAAAACTCTATGGACGAGAACAGGAAATCACTCAACTCTTAACTATCTTTGAGCGAGTCAGCCAAGGTACTACTGAGATGATACTGGTTTCTGGTTATTCAGGTATTGGCAAAACCGCCTTAGTTAACGAAATTCACAAACCTATTACCCTTAAACAAGGATATTTCATTCATGGTAAATTTGACCAGTTGCAAAGAGATATTCCCTATGCAGCAATCACCCAGGCTTTTCAAGACTTAATCCGTCAACTTTTGAGTGAATCAAAAAAGTTGTTCCAAACTTGGAAAGAGAAAATTTTACAAGCTTTAGGAGATAACGCTCAAATTATCATTGATCTAATTCCTGAGTTGGAAAAAATTATTGGGAAACAGACACCTATTGAGCAAACAGGAGCCAATGAAGCACAAAATCGTTTCAATTTATTCTTTGAAAGATTTATTAGCATTTTTAGCCAAAAAGAACATCCGTTAGTCATCTTCCTAGATGATTTACAATGGGCAGATTTACAATCTTTAAATTTGATTCAGTCATTAATAACTAATTGTGATATTCACTATTTATTGATTGTAGGAGCATACCGTAATAATGAAGTTAGTCCTACTCATCCTTTAATGTACACCTTAGATAAAATTCAAAAGGCAGATGCGAAAATCAATCAAATCATGCTTCAACCTTTAAAAATAACCCATATTAACCAATTGATAGCTGATACTTTAAATTGTTCAACAGAACACGTAAAACCTTTAGCAGATTTAGTAAATAAAAAAACAGGAGGTAATTCATTTTTTGTAAATCAATTAATGCAAAAACTTCATCAAGAAAAATTATTAGTTTTTCAACCTAGTAAGAATGTGTTTTGGCATTGGGATATTGAGCAAATCCAAGGAGTAGCAATAACTGATAACATAGTTGATTTAATGGTGAACAAAATTAAAATTCTAGATAAAAATACTCAGAATATTTTGAAATTAGCTGCTTGTATAGGAAATAAATTCACCTTAGAAATTCTTTCGCTCGTCAATAAAAAATCTCAAACTGTTACTTCTCAAGAATTACAACCAGCCCTTAAAGAAGGATTGATTATTCCATTAAGTAATGATTATAAAGTACCTTTACTATGGAGTCAGGAAGAAGTTTTAAATGCTACTGTCAATGTATCCTCTAATTTTATCCCAAAATATCCGAAATTTGTACCTTATAAATTTTTACATGATAAAGTTCAACAAGCAGCTTATAGTCTAATTCAGGAAGATGCTAAAAAAGCAGTTCATCTCCAAATAGGTCGTCATTTATTGCAAAACACTCAACAATATGAATTGGCAGAAAATATTTTTAATATCGTTAACCAACTCAATGAAGGAATGGATTTGATCGGCGACCAACTAGAGAAAAATGAGTTAGCCAGATTAAATCTTCATGCAGGAAAAAAAGCTAAGCTGTCAACAGCTTATGAATCAGCTTTGAAATATTTAGAAAATGGAGTAAAAGCATTAAGCTTAAATAGTTGGGAAGATGAATATGCATTAACTATTGAAATATATATAGAATATTTAGAAGCTCTTGCTTTAACTACAAAATTTGAACAAGTAGAATACTTATCTAAAACTATTCTTAAATATGCTAAATACAATCTCGAAAAGGTAAAAGTATACCAAATAATTAACTTGTCGTACTATGCTCAATTACAACCAGAAAAAATTATAGATACTGGGCAAAAAGCTTTAGCAGAATTAGGAATATATTTGCCAATAGAAGCAGCTGCGATAGAAAAAGAAATTAATCAAAAACAAAAAGATATAAATTTATTATTAAATAATATAAATATTAAAGATTTAATTAATTTTCATTTAATGAATGAGTTAGAGCATACTGCAATAGTATCAATACTACAGCAGATGATTACTGCTACAATTACCATAAATTTTTCCTTATTCATTTTAGTTATATTAACTCAGGTACATCTCTGTCTTCAATATGGAAATCCTTCTCAATCTCCTAGCATATATATTCTTTATGGAATGATTTTATGTTTAAGGGGAGATAATGATTTAGGATTTGAGTTTGGTAATCTGTCTATAAAACTACTTACAAAATTTAATATCCTTAAATTAGAAGCCTTGGTAGCGCATGTTTACTATTTTTCATTATGGCATTGGAAAGAATCTATTCAAAATAGAATTGTAGAAGAAAAATTGCTCAAAGCATTTCAAATAGGTATAGACACAGGAGACTATGAATACGCTAGTTATACAGCTATCGATTATTGTCTTATCCAGTTCTTTAGAGGAGATAATTTAAATGATGTAGAGCAAAGTTATACGAAATATACCAGACATATATTGAAATTACGGCAAAAATATTCACTTAATTATATTAAAATATGTCAAAGTATCGTCGGAGAGTTAATAAGTAAAGAAAATATATATTTGGAAAATTTAACGCAAAATAATAACGAATGGTTATTATTTATTAAATATCTTGTTATAACAATTGGCTGTTATTTTTTTAAAAATTATATACAGGCTGCTGCTAACGCAAGTAATGCAGAAAAATATGTGAAAGCTTGTAGTGTATTTTTACATGCTCCACAGCATAATTTCTACTTTTCTCTGTCTTTAATTGCTCAATATAATTCTTGTGAAATCAATCAGCAAAAGGAGTTTATTGAGCAAATAGATAAAAATCAAGAGAGTATGAAAATATGGGCTAGTAATTGTCCCGCCAATTTTCAACATAAGTATGATTTAGTCGCAGCAGAAAAAGCACGTATTTTAGGTCAATATTGGCAAGCAGAAGAACTCTATGAACGAGCTATTAAAGGTGCTAAAAAATATGAATTTATCCAAGAAGAAGCACTAGCTTATGAAAGAGCAGCAGAATTTTATTTATATCTGGGACGGGAAGAAATTGGTCAGTTATATCTCAGAAATTCCCATCACTGTTATGCTCGCTGGGGAGCTAAAGCCAAAGTTAAACAATTAGAACAGGAATATCCACAATATTTTATAGGAACTGTCGAGCAAGGTCTAGTTAAACGCTTCAGTACAACTACATCTACAACAGAAAGTGATGGAGAATTCCTGGATTTAACAACTGTAACTAAAGCATCTCAAGCTTTAGCTGAAGAAATTGTATTGAGCAAGTTGCTGGCAAAATTAATGAAGATCGTGATAGAGAATGCTGGCGCTGAAAAAGGCTTTTTGCTGCTGCGTTCTCAAGATACATGGGTGATTGAAGCGATCGCCTCATTAGACACCGATGATGTTACCATACTACAATCAATCCCCGTATATTCCCCAGATACCTCCACTCAGACACCATTGCTATCTGTGGCTATCATCAACTATGTTGCCCACAGCCAGGAAAATGTAGTTATTAATGATGCTACTAATGACGAACAGTTTATCAGCGATCCCTACATTATTGCCACTCAACCCAAATCAATTCTCTGCACTCCCCTACTCACTCAAGGGAAACTAAGCGGCATTTTATATTTAGAAAATAATCTCACAACGGGCGCATTTACACCAGCTCGCGTCCAAGTTTTAAATATCCTATCTAGCCAAGCTGCAATCTCTATTGAAAATTCTCGTCTCTACGCCACTCTGGAACAAAAAGTAGAAGAACGTACCCAAGAACTATCAAAAACACTGGAAATTCTCAAAGCCACTCAAGCTAAATTAGAATTTGAAAATTCGTTGCTGAAAAGTGGCGAACAAGCTTCAAACTATGATTATCAAGTAGGTGGTAGCTTGCCAATTGATGCGCCTACTTATGTAGTGCGTTCCGCCGACAGACACCTCTACAAAGCATTGAAAAATGGCAATTTTTGTTACATTTTAAATACCCGACAGATGGGTAAATCAAGTTTGATGGTAAGAATGATGCACTATTTACAACAAAAGGGTTTTTGTTGTGCCGCCATCGATATGACACGAATCGGCAACGAAAACATTACCCCGGAACAATGGTATAAGGGATTAATTGTGGAATTATGGCAAGGTTTTGACCTACTAGACAAAGTAAATTTAAAAGTTTGGTGGCAAGAACAATTGGATCTTTCTCCTATACAGCGATTAAGTCGATTTTTTGAAGAAGTTTTATTAACTCAAGTCAAATCGCCGGAGGATACGCAACCAAAGATAGTCATCTTTTTAGATGAAATTGATAGTGTTTTAGGTTTAGATTTTGCAGTTAATGACTTCTTTGCGCTAATTCGCTCTTGTTATAACCAGCGTAATATTAATTCCCAATATAAAAGGTTATCTTTTGCCTTATTTGGTGTTGCCACTCCTCATGATTTAATTACTGATTATCGCCGAACACCGTTTAATATTGGTCAGGCAATTCAACTGCATGGCTTCCAGCAACACGAAGCCCAACCCTTGCTGCAAGGACTCGCAGACAAAGTGAGCAACCCGCAAGCAGTGCTGAACGAAGTCTTGTTCTGGACTAACGGACAACCGTTTTTAACTCAAAAGATTTGCCAGATGATCCGTTGTTTCTCATCTTCTGTCCCCCAGAAAACTGAAAAAGCATGGGTGGAGAATTTAATCCACACAAATATCATCGAAAATTGGGAAGCCCAAGACGAACCAGAGCATTTCCGGACGATAAGCGATCGCATCCTCAAAGGAGAGTGCCAAACTAGTAAATTATTGGCACTATACCAACAAGTTTTACGGTTAAAACAACTGGGTGCAGTTGATAGCCCTGAAGCGAGGGAATTGATATTATCAGGCTTATTGATTAAGCAACAAGGGTATTTAAAAATCCACAACCGGATTTACGAATTGATTTTTAACGACAGTTGGATTGAAGATAATATATAGAATATTATACCACAAGTTTAATCATTAATTCTTATAGTTTTTTATGTAATGAGTCGATAAAAATCGCCAGACTCACATACCCTACTTATGAAAAAAATTGGGAAATTGTTTTACCTAAATAATTTATTTTTTTTATATAAATAGCCTTATTACTCCTAAAAATATAAATAAAAATTATATAAATTGTCAGAGCAAGAGGAACTAGGACATTTAAGGAAAATATGCGATCGCATGATCAAAATTAATGTAATATAAAGTTACTAAAACTAAAATTCTGGAACTGTATCGACAAGTTCTGAAGTTAATAGTATTGAGTTCAGTTTTTAGTCTAGAAGTAAAATAATTGATATCATCAGGGTTGTTGATTAAGTAGAAAACCATATTAGCTGTAGCATAATTAGCTATTATGAAGTACGTACACCAAAATTGAGAAAAATGGGACGAACAACTATAGGCTACAGACTAGTGATGTTCACTCATACCATGTATTCGTGAAGCTAGATGTAAAACCTGAGTACAGGGTTTGACAAATTCGGGAAGAAATCAAAATAAAGTCAATTGTTCATAGTTGTGCGTTAGCGCTAAAGCGCAATTACGAACCAAAACAGCACGAATTTATGAAACGCTGTACTAGTAACTATTTTCAAGTTAATCCCTCATGGGAAAAACCCACTATCAAACATGAAAATCTCTATTTTCTAGTCCTGATCCTTTAGGACTTACGCAAAACATAACGAAAGTAGCGGTAATTCATGAATTACCGCTACGCAAGAATCAGGTTTTCGGTCACATCTTGCGTAAGTCCTGTCCTTTATTCCCCATTAGCAAAAATTCATTTTTGACGATTATGTATTTTGACTTAAATGAAGCAATTAAAATTGCTAACCAAGCAGTTTTCGCCAAGTTCTGTAGAAAGTTAAGTGACATTGAAATCATTGTTCTTAAAGGAGCTTGGGAACGATACGCATACGATCAAATTGCCGCTAAACATCAATATGCGACAAGTTATATCAGTCAAGATGTTGCACCAAAACTTTGGGATTTACTAACAGATGCGCTAGGAGAAAGAGTCAAAAAAAGTAATTTTAAGGAAGCTTTGAAACGGAGTTGGGAAAATAAATCCACATCTCCATCTTACTTAGCAACTCCAGAATCAGTGACTCTTACAACTGCACAAGAAAATTACAATCTGAAACAAGAGTTGCTAAATCCAGAATTGTATATAGAGCGATATCCTCTAGAATCGCTATGTTATGAAACTCTATTACAACCTGGTTCTCTTGTTCGGATCAAAGCCCCAAAATTCATGGGTAAAACCTATTTGATGGAGCGGGTATTGGCTAAATTAGCAAAGCGAGGATATCGCACAGTTAATTTAAGTTTGGAGATGGCAGATAGGAAGACTCATCTTACCAACCTGAATAAATTTTTGCGTTGGTTCTGTCTCAATATCAGTCGAGAATTGCACTTATCCAGTCAGATAGATAAATATTGGGATGAAGAGGGTATGGGTGCGAAGGTAAGCTGCACAACTTATTTAGAGGAATATCTCTTGGCTGATGCAGATACCCCCTTTGTTCTCTGCTTAGATCATGTGGATGCGCTTTTCCCTTATCCTGAAGTTTACGAAGACTTTTTTGGTTTGTTGCGTTCTTGGTATGAGAAAGCCAGAGGTCGCCAAAACTGGAAAAAATTGCGATTGGTTATTGCCCATTCCACTGATGTTTATATCCGCCTGAATATTAATCAGTCACCCTTTAATATAGGCTTACCTATTGAGTTGCCAGAATTCACTAAAGAGCAGGTGCAGGTATTTGCAAAACAATATGGATTATCAGGAGATTCATCGTTAGTAGACCCCTTAATGAAATTGGTAGGTGGTCATCCTTATTTGTTGCAGCAGGCATTTTCTCACCTGAAAAGTTATCCTGATATTACCCTTGAACAACTGTTAGCAGAAGCGACAACAGATGCGGGTATTTATCGTCATCATTTGCGGGAATATTGGTTGAGTTTGCAACAAGAGCCAAAATTGATGTCAGCTTTTCAAACGGTGATTACTTCTAGTAAGCCTGTGAGATTGGAAACTATACCTGCTTATCAGTTGCAGAGTATGGGTTTGGTGAAGCTGGCGGCGAATGAGGTAGAGCCGCGTTGTCAGTTGTATCGGAGTTATTTTGGTGATGTAATTGGGACTCAGATGAGTGTAAATCGACTATAGTAGTCCCCATAATAGAGGCTAGCAGAGAGCGATCGCACTAGGGACAAAACAAAAAAGGCGATCGCTCTGTATTCACCTGCCAAAAAATGCTAATTCCGAAAATATTAGTGAATATTTCAATAATAAAAAGTTCCCTAAGTTTTAGGATAACAAATATGAATTATAACTTGGTGCTGATTAAGGCAAGCATTACAGGCACTGTGCTATTAATTACAATCTTTATAAGATGAGACTCATCATCAAAAGAAACAACTGCTTTATAATTGCCAATTAAAGATGAAATATCAATCTTTTTAAAATAAGTTTTAGAGCCTAGTTGATTTATATAATCATTGTAAGCTTCTTTAACAGCTGTGTAGTGTTGCTTGTCGAATAAGATAGTAATGCTTGGCTCAAAGCCAATAACTACATTAGATGGTAGTAAACCCATCAAACCATTTTGTCCAAAAAAAAGGGGAGACCCCTTTATAAGTCTGTCTTTAAACATCATAACAATACTTGGATCAAACCAATCACCTGGCTTTATTTGAAAAATTCCTAATCCTGTGAATTCAACTTTCATCTTTAAAAATTTAATTTTACAATCTTGTTCTTTTTGACTAACTTTATTCAAAGTAATAGCAGATTCAGGAAATATAATAGATCGATACTTTTCTTGATTCCAGCAAATAGATTGAGTGTCATTATCAATTATAATTGAAACTTCTTTTTTAGAATTAACACTTAATGATTGCCATTCTTCATATCTTTTTAGAAATCCAGACAGAAAATACGCAGGCATAAAAGTTTTAACTGGGGGTTCACTGACTCCCTGACTTCCTGCTGGGGGACTAAAAGTAATAGAAACAGGCATATTATAAAGATTTTGCTGGCTTGAATTTAAAGCTAAATTGCACTTTTGCCTTGCTTCTTCAATAATTTGATACACCGAACCGTATTTGTTATATTTTATTTTATGTATTTCATGCTCTATTTTTTTTATAAAAACAGAATTTTTAGGTATATTATCCTTGTCATAGGCATTGATAAGATTCACGTAAAATTTGTCCAGGTTCTCCCTAGCATTATAACTAAATTTATTCTTATTAGAATCAGTATTGGGTGTTAAATCAATACAATCCAAAAACAGCCTATAACTTGTTAAAAAGTCGCTTTTAGGGATGTAATTTCTACTCCATGCTGGAACACTATTACCGAGATTGTAAATATTACGGTTACTAACTCCAACATCTTTATTAGCAAAATCAACTGCTATAATTGGGGCTGTAAGCGTAAATAATTGTTCGTTGTTGTTAAAGTTACTACTTATAGATATACACTCAATAACGTTTGTATAATTTTCCCAAAGCCGATCAATTAATTGGCAATGTATATCTTGAGCTAAAACTTTTTTTTCTCGACTATTAAAAATCTTATCAAATTTATTCAGAGTTGCCGTTACTACAATGAAGGTTGTTATTTTTAATAAATGTCTTCTTTTTATACAAAAATTCATAAAAAAATAAATCAATTACTTGTTAAATATTAAAAATTGATTATGTTAATTTACATAAATATATATTCCTTTAATGGTTGATAGAAAAATTGATTGGATTAATCCAATCAATTTTCTTATTGATTGCCTATTCTAAATCAGAATTTACAGCTTATTGCTAATTACACCAAGTAGTATAGGCAATGTACTGTTGCCACCCATTGTAATGGAATTAGAGTTATCATCGTAGCTTATATTTGATTTAGAGCCATTAGTAGAGAATGTGGCACTGCCGAACTGAAAAGGACCAACTCCAATTGAGGCAGTTGCGCTAGCTTGAAAACTACTCTTAGCAGATTGATAGTCTGCTTGACTAAGAGTTAACTTAATCTGTGGCTCAAAACCAACAATCACAGACTGTGGTAGCAAACTTAGTGAGCCACCTTCTCCAAAAAAGTCTGGGGAATTCGCTCGTAATTGATTGTGGTAGGTTTTGATAATACCTGAACTGAACCATTGACCAGGGCTAATAAGGAAAGTTCCTAATCCAGTAAAAGATACTGAGAAACTAAAATCCTCGTGCTGCCAGTCGTAATTTTGAGCTTGACCGCTAGCTTGGCCAGAAGCCATGACAGAGAAGAAACTACCGAACCTAGCGTTAGCTGAAGTTCCCCAACCAAACTCACTCCATTGAGAAGCTTGTGAGTTTTCTGTCACAGTAATTGTACCAGCGATCCGTTTATAAACACTTGCTGTTTGCCATTCTTGATATTTGGTTGTAAAACCAGTAAGTGTAAAGGCAGGTGCAAAGCTACTAACAAGCGAACTACTTGGACTTGATGGTGTTTGACCTGGAAGAACAGAATTGCCTGATCCACTTGGGGCTGTAGCTCCTGTGGCAACAGTCATATTATAGGGAGTCTGCATAGTTATATCTGACGCACCTCCTGTAGGCCCTACTGCATTTCGGGCAGTAGCAATAAGTTGGTATCCTTCACCATACTTCTGAATTTGTAATCCTTGATACTGGCTAACGGCTGCGGATAAAGCGCTTTTGGCAGAGATGTATGTTGGATATTGAGCCTGGACAAACTGAGGAAAAGTAATGTCAGAACCTAATGTTGCTTTATAATTGCTATAGGCTGTAAAGGCTTCATTCTGAACTTGTGTAAAGTTTTTTTGTGCATTTGTTAAAGCAGCAGCAGCTAGATTGATTTGGCTATCTAAGTTGGGATTTGGATCGCCTTTAAGATCAATACTATCAAGGAAAACTGTATAACTATCGAGCAGACTACTACTGTTGTTAGAATAAGTAGAACTCCAAGCTGGAATTGTATTACCAATCTGGTAGACAATATCGTTAATAACGTTAGAATTGGAGTTAGCTAAATCTACGACTAAAGTTGTTCCTGCTAAAGATAAAACCTGTCCTGTCGTAGCCAACTGTCCGGAAGTAACTAGTTGTTTCAGTTGACTAGCATAAATTTGCCAAAGTTGATCGGTGGTTGTCATGTTTTAAATTCCTTGTTCAAGAAAAATAATGGAAGATTTTGCTAGATAATTAGCAGGGTTTTAAGAGCTGTTTACAAGCCAGTATGAGGTTTTCAGTTGGCGATGCAGGCTCTTGAGATATTCTTTTTGTAGCTACTACCAATCTGGTTCGCTTAGTTTTTATTATTTTGGATTTTTGAAGTGAATAGTTGAGTTAAACTCAGGACTCTGAAAACTCAGTTAATTTCAGTTAACTTCAGCTATTCAAAAATATATAAACATGTAACAATTAATACTGCACCAGGTTTTAAGTATTTATCAAATACAAATGTCTGCCAAACTCAACACCACCTATCGGTATCAAGCAGGTGGTAGCCTTCCGCCTGATGCGCCTACTTATGTAGTGCGACAGGCTGATACTGAACTGTATGAAGGGTTATTAGCACTTGAGTATTGCTATGTCCTCAACGCTAGACAAATGGGGAAGTCTAGCTTGCGAGTCCGGACGATGAATAAGTTGCGGACTCAAGGTTTTGCTTGTGCAGAAATAGAGTTAAGCGGAATTGGTAGTCAGCAAATTACGGCTCCCCAATGGTATGGGGGGATAATTCAGGAATTAGTCAGCGGTTTTCAACTCCAAGTAGACCGGCGCAGTTGGTTAAGAGAACGGGATGATTTATCTCCCATTCAATGCTTAAATGAATTTATCGAAACGGTATTACTAACCCAGATTCAGAAAAAAATTGTTATATTTATCGATGAAATTGATAATGTGCTGGGTCTGAAGTTTTCTACAGATGAATTTTTTGCGCTGATTCGCCACTGTTATGAAAATCGAGCTATTAAACCAGCCTACAGGCGACTGTCATTTGCTTTGTTGGGAGTGGCTTCACCTTCAGATTTGATTCAAGATAAACACTATTCTACACCCTTTAATATCGGTCGGGCTATTGAATTACAAGGATTTCAAATCGAAGATAGTAAGCCTTTACTGACGGGATTAGTAGGCAAAGTTAGCAACCCAGAAGCCGTATTAAAAGAGATTTTGTATTGGACTAGCGGACAGCCTTTTCTGACGCAAAAACTGTGTTGGTTAATTGTCAATTACTGTCATAGCAAGACAGAATATTGCCCGCCTCCAGAAAATGAAGAAGCACAGTGGGTTGAGCAAATTGTGCAGCAGCAAATTATCACCAATTGGGAGGCTCAGGACGAACCAGAACATTTAAGAACAATCCGCGATCGCCTGCTCCGCAATACCCCAAAAACCATACAATTATTGCAGTTATATCAACAGATTTTAGAACAAGGAAAAATTCCTAATCACAACTCCCCTGAGTACCTAGAATTACGTTTGTCCGGGCTTGTCTGCCAATACCAAAGCAGTTTAATAGTTAAAAATACTATCTATGCTAGAGTATTTAATTTGGATTGGGTAAAGCAAAATCTAGCTCTAGAACTTGCCAATTCTCAGACATTAGCTACTGATTCTACCTTGATGTTTTTGGGCAGAGTATCTTATACACCAGAAATGGCAGCAGAATTTCCGAAAAATTCAGATATTTTAAAACAGGAATGGCAACAAATACGTCAGTCTTGCCAGCAATTTGGCGCTAAACTTCTCCAGTCTAGCGATGATGGATTATTATTTTACTTTGAGAGTGTAAAAACAGCAGTGAATAGTGCGATAGAAATACAAAAAACAGTGGCGATCGCTGCCACTAATTTGCTAAAACAAGATTTGATGCTACATCAAATTGGCATTCATTTGGGACAGGTATTTTTCACAGACAATGATGTCGTCGGCTCAGGGGTAGACTTGGTGACACAATTGTACATACAAGCTCAACCTGGAGGAATTTGCTTATCTCAAACCGTCTACGATCAAGTTAAAAATAACTTATCGGTAAATGTAGTTAATTTGGGGCAGCATCATCTCAGAGGTATCTCAGAACCTGTATTTTTATACCACATTACTCCCAACACCGTGAATTTTCCCTGTTACCCAAGTGGCGCAGTTCCTCTCGATTCTCCGTTTTATATAGAAAGAACAGCAGTGGAAATGCAAGTTGCTCAAGAAATTAGAAAACCTGGTGCTTTAGTCCGCATTAAAGCACCAAGAGAAATGGGTAAAACTTCTTTACTATTGAGAACTTTGAATGATGCTGCTAGTCTTGGCTATCGCATTGTCAGCTTAAATATAGAGCAAATTGACGAGGTAATTTTGAACGATTTGCATCGATTTTTGCGTTGGCTGTGTGCTAACATTACCCAACAATTGCAACTGGAACCGAAACTAGATGATTATTGGGATGAAGATATTGGCAGTAAAATTAGTTGTTCGCTCTATATCCGTAACCATATATTAAAACAAATAGATACTCCTTTAGTTTTATCATTAGATGAAGTCCAATATCTTTTTGAGCATCCTCTGGTAGCAAAAGATGTTTTACCTTTATTTCGTTCCTGGTATGAGGAAGCTAAAAGAGAACCAATTTGGCAAAAGTTACGGCTAATTATAGTTCACTCCACGGAAATTTATGTACCTCTCCAATTAAAGCAATCCCCATTTAATGTAGGGTTACCGATAGAGTTAAACTACTTTAATTTAGAACAGGTACAAAACTTAGCTCAACGCTATGGACTCAACTGGACTGATGGACAGGAAGCTACACAACTGATGGCTATGGTGGAAGGACATCCAGCATTGGTACATATGGCTATTTATCATCTCAGTCGCGGGGAAATTAGCTTTGCTCAATTCCTCGATACAGCAGCAACATCAAAGGGAATTTACTCATATCATTTGCAACGTCATCAAGCAACATTGCAAGAACAACCTGAATTAGCAAAAGTGTTAGATACCGTTATCAATGCTCGAGAACCGATATCAATAGATGCAAGCATGACTTATAAACTCAGCAGTATGGGACTGATCAAACAGTTAAAGGATAAAGTGATACCAAGCTGTGAGTTATACCGACAATATTTTACATCCAGAAACACCAATCTATAGCAATTTTCTGTTTTTATTTACCAATTAATTTACATGAGCTTATTTAACGGTTAAAAACGCAAATTTACCCTTAACGCCGTTGGGTTCCATCTTCAGTTGAGCAACGTAAAACTCTTTCTGAATTACATCACCTACTGGTGTAAAAGCAATTTCACCCAGAGGAGTTTGATATGTTCCTTTGAGTATCTCCTGATTCAATTCTTTCCGCAACTGTGGCAATGAAAGTTGATTAATTTTACTCTTTTTATCTAAAGATTGCAGCGCTTCTACATATACCTGTAATGCAGCAAAGGCTTGGGCGCTGACTTGGGGTGGTTCTCGACGATATTGTTCAAAATAGGCTTGGCGAAAAGCAGTGTTAATTTCACTCTTGTATTCTGGACTATAAGCTTGGGCAATAATCACCCCTTCACAAAGCGCTTTGCATACAGAAAATATATGAGATGTATTAAAACCATTACCACCAATAATAATACCTTTATACCCAAGTTCTCGTAGTTGTTTAACTAAATTACCTCCATCCACAGCTAACCCGGAGATAATCGCTAAATCTGGTTTTAAATTAATCGCGCTGCTGGCTTGAGTTTGAAAGTCAGTATCTGTAGTTTGAAATTTTTGGACTGTGACTAAATCCAATCCTAAATCTTTAACTGTTTTCTGAAATATTTCTGTTTCCGATTTATTAAAAGCATCATTTTGGGCGTAGAATACAGCCACTCTTTTGATATTCGGATTTTGTTTGAGCGCCGCTTTCACCGCATAAGGTGCAACCACAGCCACAGAGGAAGAAACACGCGCCACATAATCACCAATTTCGGGAATACCTTTAGCGGTATTTGATGCGCCAATAACTGGAACTTGATTGCGTTCGGCTATGGGATCAGCACTAAACGCTTGTTGTGATAGAGTCGGTCCAATAATCCCCACAACTTTATTTTGATTAATTAAAGTTTGAAAAGCATTAACTGTTCCAACTTCATCGCCACCAGTATCTTGAAATATTAATTTAATCGGTTTACCGTTGATACCGCCTTTGTTATTAAAATATTTTTCAGCAATTTTAACTCCATCAGTTCCTTCTTGTCCGAGTAATGCGACATTGCTAGTTTGGGCAAAAGCGATACCAATAGGAATTGTATTAGCGGTGGCTGATGTTGGTGTAGGATTATCAGTACTGACCGTTTTACCACAGCCTATCAACAGCACAGAGCATGTAAATAATAAGACAGTTTGCCGAGCGATACCTTTGGCACGCCTAACGGCGATCGCACTTTTCATAGATGCGTAAATATAATATTGCTTATGATGATACTCGTTGTCTAGGCGATCGCGCTCACAATCAAGTAGATAATACCTGTGATTTTGCCTCTAGTGGTGGCTGAAGCGCAAGTTTACTCAGTTCTGAGCAGTAGTAGCCAGCAATTTGTTTAGCGATCGCATCTGGTCGCGCAATTTGATCTAAATTAAATAACACAATTACGGTAATCTTGTCATCAATAAAACGTGTAATGTTACTTGCGAATCCTAATATTGAACCATTATGACTAACTACTCGACGATTGTCGTAATTCAATACCCACCAACCTAAACCAGCTACATATCTGAGTTTTTCCCAATTATCGCCTTGATTTGGCGGATGGGGAGTCCACATCAAATCCAAGGTTGCTGGCTTCAGTAAAGTTGCATTGCAAAGCGCCTGTTCCCACTTCACCATATCTTCCACGGAGGATAATTGCCCACCAGCTGAATATGTCACTGCGGGACTGTAGTATGGTTTATTAACAAGCTTTCCTTGTAAAAAACGGTAGCCAGCAGCGCGATGCAACACAATATCTCTGGGATGATTCATCACAGTTGCAGACATCCCCAAAGGCTGAAAAATTCGCTGTTGCAAGAAATCTGCATAGGATTGTTTGGTAACTTCCTCCAGCATCAACCCCAGTAAATAGTAGCCTGTGTTGTCGTAGGCGCTCAATTCCCCTGGTGGAAACTTGAGAGGTAAATGGGTAACTAAAGCCAAAATTTCTGATTTTGATAAATCCTTACGGGTAATTTCCCAATAATTTGGAGCATCAGTATAATTGGGAAGTCCCGACTGGTGAGACAAAATCTGCTTGATTGTCACACTCTGCCAAGGTAAAGGTAAATTATCCAGGTATTGTGCGATCGCATCTTCTAGGGAAATTACTCCTGACTCCACTAACATCATTGTGGCGGTAGCGGTGAAGGTTTTACCAACAGAAGCTATTTCATAAACTGTTTTTTCGGTTGCGGGAACGGAATGTTCTACATTCGCCAACCCATAACCCTTAACCAAAACCGGTTCCCCCTCCCGTACCACTCCTACCGAGAGTCCCGGAATTTGGTTTTTAGCCATTGTGTTGCGGATGTAGTCGTCAATCATGAGTTTGAGTTTAGCAAAAGCAGGGCAATGGGAAGAGATCGCTAGCTGTTAAACTTGTCATTTAACTTCACACTTCTTAATCTATCTCTTGGCTAGCAATCAGCCGTGGCCGAAGGTTTTACCTTACCCTGATAAAGAGAGTAGTTGCGTCCATGTAGGCAAAAGCTATTCTAAAACAAGTTGAGACAGGCAGGTTCAATTCATGGCTTATTCCTGGTTTAAAGCGTTTCATATTATTGGCTTCGTAGTCTGGTTTGCTGGTTTGTTCTACCTAGTACGTTTATTTATCTATCACGTTGAAGCTAACCAAGAACCAGAACCAGCACGGACGATACTGAAAAATCAGTATCAAATTATGGAAAAACGCCTCTACAATATCATCACAACTCCAGGAATGTTGGTGACTGTAGCAATGGCAATCGGTCTTTTAAGTACTGAACCAGATGTTTTAAAAGAGGGTTGGCTGCATATCAAACTGGTGTTTGTTGCCTTATTAATTGGCTATCATCATTATTGCTCCCGACTCATGAAAAAATTAGCAGTAGATGAATGTCGGTGGAATAGTCAGCAGTTACGAGCTTTAAATGAAGCACCTACAGTTATGCTGATGGTAATTGTACTGCTAGCTGTATTCAAAAACAATCTGCCTACAGATATCACAGTCTGGGTCATTTTTGCATCAGTTATTTTAATGGCAGTGACCATTCAGCTTTATGCTAAAAAACGCAAGCGTGATAAAGAAAAGCTGACGGCAGAACTAGGACAGGTTGCTCAAGAACAAGGTTCGTAATTTTCCATATTTTCGGCAAGTTTAGTCAGTTTTAGAGTGAGTTACTCAGGGATAATGGTTGATGAAAATTAAGCTTTAATGCAGACTAATCTTGCCGAAATATCAATAGGAGGTAAACCCACGATGAAAAATCAGCATTTGTTTAGTAATCGTGTGGCAATACTGGCGACAATGCATCAAAAACAGCAAGCGATCGCCCCCATATTGGAGCCGGAGTTAGGTATTAAAATTTTAGTGCCAACGGATTTTAATACTGACATTTTTGGTACATTTACTAGAGAGATAGAACGTCCTGGTACTCAGATAGCAGCAGCTAAATTAAAAGCCACAAAAGCACTAGAGTTAACAGGCGAAAAATTAGCGATCGCCAGTGAAGGAAGCTTTGCACCCCATCCATATATACCTTATATTTACTCGAATCGAGAAATTGTCATTTTATTAGATATAGAAAACGATTTAGAACTCATTGGGGAAGAATTGTCACTAGAAACTAATTTTAGTCATCAGGTTGCGGAAAATATCCAACAAGCCTATGATTTTGCGATCAAAGTTGGTTTCCCAGAACATGGGCTAGTTATTAGCTATCAGCAAATAGTCAAAGATAGTAGTGAAATTATTAAAGGTATTACTACCGAAGAAAAATTAATAGAAGCTTGGAATTGGGCAATGAATAATTCACCCGATGGCAAAGTGTATCTGGAAACAGACATGCGCGCACTTTACAACCCCACAAGGATGAAAAATATCGCCAAAGCTACCTATAATTTGTTAAGCAAGATTAAACATCATTGCCCGCAATGTAATATACCTGGGTTTGATATTACTCAAAGAATCACAGGATTACCTTGTGCAATCTGCGGTATGCCTACCAGCTTAGTTCATTCTGTAATTTACCAGTGCCAAAAATGTAGTTACAGCCAAGAAAAATTATTTCCTAATGGTAAAGAGTTTGCCGATCCAAGTCAATGTATGTACTGCAATCCCTGATGAGGGACTAGGGGCTAGAGGTTAGGGGCTAGGGGCTAAAGGGATGAGGGGGATGAGGGGGATGAGGGGGACAAGGAGGATAAATGACAAATGACAACTGACAACTGACAACTGACAAATAAAAAAAACCCTCTTGCCATTGACAAACAAGAAGGTAAAGGTATGGTGTGAGGAGCAAACTCAATGTTTGCTTGAAATCTAGTGTAACAACTAAATGCGGCAATTACATAAAAATCATATGAACATTATGTGTTCGCTGTATGAATTGATGCAGATTAAACGTGTTTCAACTGAAATTGTATAGATACAGATGTGATTGTGTTTAATTTTGCTTGACAAATTCAGTACTAGGTAAAAATAATAGTAGATGCATAGGTATTAATGATAGCTAACTCTAGCTTAATCAATTATGCGATCGCCTCTGCTTGCGTTTCATCCACCATCCGATAATCCCAGCCAGTGCTATACCACCACTGGAAACAGGTTCAGGAACTTCAACACTAGCATCATTATATTTGGCTTCTTGGATAGTTAAAAAAGTATCTTCAGTAAACTTCCGCGAATAAGTGCCCTTGAGCACCGTAAAAGCCTCTTCTTCCTTTCCCCCAAAAGATTTATTTTTTTCTAGGCTATCAAAGGTTATACCTTCACTATTGTAATAATCCAGAAAATCATGATCATCTAGACTTGATAGATTAGCTGCTATCTGAAAATAGTCCAATGGCTTGCCAGATTGATCCCAAAATTGAAAATCTATAATTCCATAAGCACTCGCACTTTCGCTTTCTGGAGTATCGATTGATGTTGTTAACTTTAGATAGGCTTCAAAGTTGAAAGAAAGAGTTGTATCTTTAGGAATCAGGAAGTTAGTAATATTAACATTAGCAAAGCTTTGTGCTAGTCCAGAGTAGTTACTGCCTTTGCCTACAACTATACTTTGAGAAATGTTATAAGTCTCATTTGGGGAATCGGGTTCAAAAGCCAAAGCATTTGCATCAGCGTTAGCGGTGACTCTTCCATCTTGTGACGAAGTGTAAGTATTAGTGTCTGCGATCGCAGAAGGTATGAAATCTGGGGTTAAATAGTTAAAATTATACATTTTAACTTCTGCCTCAGACATAGCTAGAGTAGCGGCTTGAGAGGGTTTAGAACCAAAACTAGCCAAACTCAAAGCTAGACCGATGGTCACAACGGCTCTTTTCTTAGTTATACGCATGGCTTTTACTTCAAGTAATGTTGCTGAATAGGGAACTAAATATATTTACAGTCTTATACAGAGAAATCCCTAAAGATTATGCAAATTAATCAGCACAAATCCCTATAGACTCGATGAAGACTACACAGAACACACCCAAGAAAATTGGAAATTAGTAAACTGAAATCTTGCACCATTCTCAATCAGCCGATACTGCCGGTCACCTAAAAATCAGGATTTGAGCGAAAATTAGGCAGTATTTACTCTACAAAAATCTGCTAACACACCCTACAACAAAGCAGACTTGTAATTCTATGGTTTTCAAAAAAGCAGAATCCCATTTGACGAATATTAAATAACGAATGCAGTGTAGCTACAAGCAAAGCTACTCGGAATTATTACATACAAAAAAATAAATATAGTATTAAAAGTTAAAAGTAAACAAACTCTTCAATAATCAAGCTGAAAACAGCTTATTTATTCATTAAATCTTTATTTAATAACAGTATTTATACTTAGATTGTCGTGTTTTTTGACTTTAAATTCTCGCTATTTCAGCAAAAAACATGAAATTAAGATTTTTTTATTGTATTTTATACATAAAGATACTGAGATGTAGCAAAAATAAAAATTGCTACAATAGGGGGTTGCCTAATTAAGTAAAGGTAAAAATTTTGACATTCACCAAAATTTCCTCTTCTTGGCAAGCAGTGTTGTCCGAAGAGTTTGATAAACCCTACTTCGTGAAACTCCAAAATTTTTTATTGGAGGAACGCCAATCTCACACAATTTATCCGCCTGAGGAAGATATTTTTTCAGCTTTTGAATTGACACCCTACGAGAAAGTAAATGTCCTATTACTTGGTCAAGATCCTTACCACGACCAAAACCAGGCACATGGATTATGCTTTTCTGTGCGACCTGGTTTTAAAGCACCGCCATCACTAATCAATATTTTTAAAGAACTCAAAGATGATGTTGGGTTTAATATCCCCAATCATGGCTACTTAGAATCATGGGCGAAACAGGGCATTTTGATGCTCAATGCAGTGTTAACTGTCAGAGCACATACACCCAATTCTCACAAAAATCAGGGTTGGGAAACATTCACAGATGCGGTAATTAAGAAAGTCAACCAAAAAGTAGATCCTGTTGTCTTTGTCTTGTGGGGCGGGTATGCACAAAAGAAGCTGAAATTAATCGATACAACAAGACATGTCGTGATTCAATCGGCACATCCTTCACCGCTTTCTGCACGTAATGGCTTTTTTGGTAGTAAACCTTTCTCAGCTATTAATTCTGCATTACATTCCTTTGGTAAGCCAGAGATTGATTGGCAACTTTGAGAATATAAAGGGGCTAGTAACGCAAATGTTGGGTTACCCTGCAGGAAGCCCCTGACGCTCCTTCTCACTCGGGGAGACGCTACGCGAACGTCGCTACCGCTGACGCTCGAAGACTCGCTAACGCTGCGCTAACGCTAACGGGTCTACGTTCCTCAACCCAACCTACTTTTACTAAATAAGGTGCGTTATAGCAACGCTTAATGCACCCGACAATTTAAAGTTCACAAATACTCTAATAACTTTTAACTACTTGTTCTTATCCTTATCTAATGCTTCCTGGATAGCACGACGACAAAATTCCGGGGGGTCTTCTTTTGACTTGACTTCTTCCTTCATTTCCTTAGTCACACGAAAATTTAACTGTTCTGTTAACTCTTTGCTTTCTTGGTTACCAAAATTTTCTGGTTTACCCTTGCGTCCTGACATTGTTTAGAAAAATAAATATTGCTTGAACCCGATGTTAACAACGGGATAGAGTTTTTAATCGGTAGGTATCCAGCCTAGGAAACTTGTTACCTACCGATACCACTTTTCAGAGGTAATTACATTTTATGTTCACTAGGACTGAATTAGAAGTCTTGACAATCCCTGAGTTGAGGGCATTGTCTCAACGATACGGGATTAAGCCGACGGGTTCGCTAGCATACAAAACCAGCTACCTAACCTCATTGATAGCATTCCCTGCGATCGCTCTCAAACAGCTTGAGGACGGGAGGGGGTTAAGGATGCCCTCATTCGCTAATCTCCAGAATCTAGGGTTAGCACTGGATGAGATGAACTCTCTCACCGATGAACAAGTAGCACTGATTAGAATTTCATTTGAAGGTAGGAGGATGGAATACCCTGCTAGATATGACCAGGAAAAGCTACTAGCTATATATAGGGCTAAGTTGTTACTGGAAGAAGCGATCGCCCTGCTATCACCTTTGTAGGTAACTGACTAACTGAGGGGGAGCTATCCCCCTTATCTTTTGACTTTTGACTTTTGACACTTCGACTTGCGAGAGTGTAAACTTTTGACTTTCTATTAGCCGCCTTCACTAAATTCTCCAGTAACTAATAGCCAAATTCTCGAAGGAAAATAGCCTTGGACTGGATTTTTTTGCAGTGATTTCGCTAAAATTGCTCCCAATAATCCACGACGCACTTCAGAATCTGTCACACCTGATATGCTTTGTGCCCTAGAAAAATTAATAATTGCTGTATCGTAATCTTCTCTATTGGCAGCTTTAATTGCTATACGCATCAATCGGGCATATTCCGCACCAAAGTTGGAGTTGATCCACAGCCCATTAGGAATGCAATCTCCTGAGAAGATATTGCCTGGTTTACCGGTGATTTGGCTGATGCATTTAGAATCATCCTTAGCCGCGAAAACTGGTAAGTTGATTGCTGTGAAAGTAGTAATAGCCGTTACTCCTACCAGCAAAACCTGATTGAATGCTTGTCTCACCTATGTTTGTTTATATCTAGAATTACTATTCTTAGTTTTTCTTAGTATGTTGCACAAAACAAGTCAATCAAAATACAAAAAAATTCAGACTTTGCTGGTGCAGTAGAGTGGGCATTGCCCACCCTACATCTACATAAATAATTAGCTGCCCTTATGTGCAGTAGTTTCCGAACCTGCGGTGACAATTACTACATTCTCAGGCTTAATTAACTCCTGGATGACCTGTTGCACTTGTGCCATACTTACAGATTCTATTTCTCGAGGAAAGTCTCGAATTTCCCTACGTGAAAGTCCGTATGTATCATTGTCCAAAATAATACTGGCGACAGCGCTGGGATTGGCTAAATCGACAGGGTAGCTGTTGGAAATTGAGCGTTTTGCGGTGTTCAATTCGGCTTCAGTCACGCCTTGTTCCCGCAGCTGTTTAAGTAAAGCGAGGGTGCTGGCGATCGCTTTATCCGCATCTTGGGGATCTGTCTGCATCTGAATCAAGAAGGGGCCGGGATTGATTCCAGCAGCAAAGGCGCTGTAAATACCATAGGTTAAACCCTGGCGATCGCGTACTTCTGTACCTAAGCGACTAGACAAGGTATCACCACCCAAAATCTGATTCAGCACTAAAGCTGCATAAAAACGTCGGTCTTTACGGGAGATGCCATTATAACCGAGGTAGGTAACAGCCTCGGCTTTACCGGGAATTACCTTGTTCAAGCGTGTCAAAGTTGTGGGTAAGTCTACAGCCGGTAAATTGAGCTGCGGTGGTTTACCTTGAGCTTTCCATTCCCCAAAAGTTTGATTGAGCAACGCTTTGACCTTCGCTGGGTTAAAATCTCCAACTAAGGCGATCGTTGTTGTATCTGGGCGGTAATGTTCTTGGTAGAAGCGCAGCAAATCATCACGAGTAATACTGTTTAAGCTTTCGGCGGTAGCAAAGCTGTGGAACGGATGATTTTCTGGGTAAATTGCTTGCTGGAATGCTCTTCTTCCCAAGGCTTGGGGGTCATCAAGTTGGGCTTTCAGACTAGTCAATGCTCGTTGACGAGTCAATTCTAACTGGTCGGCGGGGAAGGTAGCATGTTGGGCAACATCCGCCAAAGTTTGAATTAATATTGGCAAATCTGCTGAAAGTCCTTGTCCACTAATGCTGACTCCTTCGCGGCTAGCACCAAAGTCAAGACTTACACCCCTGTCTTCTAAGGTTTTCGCCAAAGTCAAAGCATTTTGAGTTTGCGTACCATTCATCAAGTTGTTAGCAGTGAGATTCGCTAGCCCAGCTTTTTGATTACCATCAAACACAGTCCCCGCATTAATTTGTCCACTTAAATTGATAGTAGGAACACTGTGGTCAGGTAAAAGCAGCACCCGTAAACCATTTGCTAAAGTAAACTGTTCTGGTAGTGCTTGTTGGCTGGCGCTAGTAGCAGCGGTAGGGGGAGGTAAATATTTAGCCAATTCGGCTGGATCTACAGGTTTACCAGGACTAAAATTCTCTACAGTGCGGCTAGAACCACCACTAGCAGATGCTTGTTGACCATCTGGTTGAGTTGGTTCAAAGAAACCTATAGTTTGTTTAGCTGGGTTGAGGTAAGTTTTCGCCACTCGTTGCACATCTTTTGAGGTAACTTTGGCGATCGCAGCTAGATACTTTTCGACAAAATGATAATCTCCGCCAATAGTTTGGTTATATCCCAGTTGTTGCGCCTGACTGGTGATATCTTGGTTACCCAAAATAAATGAAGCTTGGAGTTGTGTCTTGGCGCGGTTTAATTCTTCCGTCGTCACTGGCTGCTGTTGCAGTTTCGCCAAAGATGCTTGCAGTACTTGGGAAATTTTGCTTAACTCTTTACCTGGAGCCGCCGTTGCATTAATTTCATACCAACCCGGTTCTAGCAATTCTGCGGCGCTACCACTAACAGAACTAGCCAGTCCCGATTCTACCAAAGCTTGATATAGCCGAGAACTACGTCCACCTGTGAGGATGACATCCATCACATCGATTGCTGGAACATCAGGATGCTTTAGATCTGGTAAAGGATAAACAGCTTCCAGTAGTGCTGCACTTCCTGGTTGTTTCAAAACAATCGGCGCTGTTTGCGCAGCAACAGAATTCACCGCATTCTGAGGTTGCTGCGTTCCTAAATCTTTTTTGGCTCTTGGCGTTACTTTACCAAAAGTTTCTTTGACAGCCTTAAGTGTCGGTTCTGTGGCAAAATCCCCTGTAATTACCAGCGTGGCATTTTCTGGACTGTAATAAGTTTGGTAATAATTGCGCACTTGCTCCACCGTGAATTTCTCGACATCGGCTTTTGTACCTCCTACAGGTAAGCCGTAAGCACGGTTAGGAAAAGCAGCTTGCATTACTGCCTTACTCAGACGATAGCCTGGTGAATTTTCATACCCTTGCAACTCGGATATAACTACCCGTTTTTCACTTGTCAGTTGCTCAGATCCAATTAAGGAATTTTTCATGCGATCGCTTTCTAAAGTCAGCAGTGCTTCTAGTTTGTCTCGCCGCACTGTGCCAAAGTATACGGTTTCATCGTAGCTAGTAAAGGCATTGAATTGACTGCCTAAAGCACTAAATAACCGCCCAAACTGCACCGGACGCTCTTTTGTACCCTTAAACATCAAATGCTCTAATTGGTGGGAGATCCCACTCTCTCCTTTACCTTCATTGCGAGAGCCTACTTTATACCATACCTGCACACTGACTACAGGAGCAGTATGTATTTCTTTAGTCAGTACTGTTAAACCATTGTCCAACACCGTTTGTTTCACTCCTTGGGAGAGCGAAAGACCAGATACAGGTGCTACGGCTGTGGGTGTTGCAGCATTGGTCAGATTACCAGAAACTGGCACAGTAGAAAGAAGCAGACTGAGCAATAACCCTATAAGCATGTATGAGCGTAGCTTCATAAACAATTCAAAATGCAAATTCTCAATTTAACTGAGACTAAAGATAAATAGTAGCAATCATTCTGAAACTACGACTGCCTGCAAACAAGCATGAGCGATCGCCAGCCGCAAACTCAGGCGTTGGTGCTTTTGGAGCGATCGCTTTCTGTAAGAATATCTGTTTACTAAGCATCGCCCAGCTTGCTCAAAAAAGCAATCTGCTGGTCTGTTTCTACAGATAACTTTGTCAAAGCCAGGACAAGTGTATATTAATTAAATAATCTAACAGACTTGGAACATTTAACAATGCAATTAGTCAGTCGGGAGCATATCGCAATCGCTTCTGATGTGCGGAGTGGGAAGCCCTGCATTGTCGGTACTCGTATTGCTGTAGAAGATGTGGCTGTGATGCATTTAAAGCTAGGATATTTCTTGGTAGAGATTGCTGGTAAGTATGACCTGTCACTGGCATCTGTTTATGCAGCAATGGCTTATTACTTCGATCATCGAGACGAAATTGATCGCCGCACAGCCCAAGAAGATGAGTTAGTTGAGGTACTGAAGCAAAATCATCCCTCGCGTTTTCAAGAAAAACTTAGACAGTTGCGGAATGAGTGAACGAATTCGCTTTCATCTGGATGAAAATGTCGATCCGGCGATCGCACTTGGTTTACGCCGTTATGGAATTGATGTCACAACAACCAATGACGTGGAATTACGCACTCAAAGCGATGAGGTTCAGTTAGCGTTTATTCAGGAAACACAGCGAGTACTGTTCACCCAAGATACAGATTTTTTGATTATCGCAAGTTCTAGACTCGATCATCCTGGTATTACCTACTGTAAAAAAGGGACTCGTTCCATTGGTGAAATTATTCAAACCTTGGTTTTGATTTATGAGGTGATGACACCTGAAGAAATGGTGGGGTGAGTCGAGTTTGTGTGAAATGGAAGCAGATTTGTACAATATGCTGGTTTTGCGATCGCATCGAGTTGCAATTCAATTGCATAAGGTGACAATACGATTGCATCGGGTGACAATTCAATTGCATCGGGTTGCAATACGATTGCATCGGGTGACAATTCAATTGCATCGGGTTGCAATTGTATTGCATGAGGTTGCAATACAATTGCATCGGGTGACAATTGAATTGCATGGCGTTGCAATTCAATTACATCGGGTTGCAAGGGATTTGCTTTGATTTAGATGAAAAATTGATTGCGATCGCCAGCCTCAAACTTAAAGTTACATCAATTTAGCGATCGCTTTCTGTAAAAATACCTGCTGTCAGCGCGATCGCACTATGACATCACCTCACAAATAGATCTGTGAGAAAATAATCTTATTGTCCTTATCCGCAGTGCGATCGCCTACGACCTATGATTTCTACCATTGAGCGCCGCTATACTTTGGATGAATATCGCGCCATCGAAGAAAAAGCAGAAGGACGCAGCGAATATCGAGATGGAGAAATTGTACCTATGCCCGGAGGAACACTTAAACACAGCCGGATCGGTGGTAATATTTTTGCCTTTCTCAAGTTCTTGCTGCGCGATACTCAATTCGAGCCAATTAACAGCGATTTGCGGCTGTGGATTCCCGAATATCGACGCGGAGTATATCCAGATGTGATGGCTTTTAATGGTGAACCGCAACTGAATGGCGATCGCTTAGATGAAGTTTTAAATCCCATCCTGATTGTTGAAGTACTATCTGCTTCTACCGCAGATTACGACCGCCAAAATAAATTTCGCATATATCGCTCAATTCCTAGTTTTAGCGAATATTTATTAGTCGAACAAGATGAACCATTTGTTGAACGCTATAGCAAGCAAACTCAAGGTTGGTTGCTCAGTGAATTTAACGGCTTGGAAGTATCAATTTCTTTAGAGTCAGTTGGGATTGAATTACCAATGGCAGAAATTTATCGCGGCGTTGCGTTTGAGTAAAATAGCTTTGGTTGAAAGAGAGCGATCGCTCTTAATCTTATTTAAGGGTGTGTTGTCGCGCAGCACAACGCACCACAAAAGCACAATAACCGCCTTTTGCTGCTGGATGAATAATTGCTTGATACCTAATCTTTAAGCAACACCATAATCCGTATACTGCCTTTTATACGGAGGCTGCAATCCCAAAACAATATCGTCTTTGGGAACACCCATGTTAACTAACTCCTCAGCCGGATTCTGATCTGTTAAATTCTGCTGAAGCCATATTTTGCCGTTTTTAATATCAAAATGAATCACAGATCGATAAATGCGATCAAATTGTTGCCAACCTACATTCATCCACTGATAATGATCTCGCTCTGTATCAAATATGAGTAGAGTTTCTACCCGCTCATCTGAAATATCGTCATGGGCATAACGAGTGAGTAATGTCTGAATATATTCTCGATATTTTGCTATTTTATCCATTGCACAATCACCTCATTCACAGGGTCGTAGACAACTAACAATACTTGATATTTTTTTACTGCTGTCTGCGTAAACTCAAGTTGAAAGAAATTTCGATAGGCATCTACTGGAACTGCTAAATATAATAATCGCTCTGGCTCAGTTTCTTCCAGTGCTAGGCGATAACTGAGGAATTGACCTTCTTCAAGTTATAAATTCATGTCAAGCACTCACAAGCAAAATCTTACCTCTGTTAATGCTTTATTGCTCCTGTTGGAAGCACTTACAGTTGCTAATTCCATCAAATATATGAAATAGTTTAATCTGTTAGTGTTTAAGTTTAGGTTAGCGCGAGATTGCCAGTGAGACAATTAATAACTCCATCAGTCATTGAGAATTTTACAGTTGGGATCGTAACGAGTCTCGTAACTGCTGTCGTTGTTTGGTTGTGGGGAAAAATACGAGCATCCCAGATCCTAGATCGAAAGTCTGCTTTTTTCGGTATTTCTCCTAAAGAAAATTGTCTTTTAGTTATAAATCATGATCCTCGCAATCAGAATTCAGTGACGCATGGAGATGTGGAAACATTGATTGAGATTGCAAAGCTCGTAGCTGAGATTGATGGCAAGTTAGTCATTGCACGTTTTGATCGCATATTGGAACCCGCAGGAGAAACAACCGAATTTTGTATAGGAGGTCCCGACTCTAATCCGAGAACTAAAGTTCATTTAGAAAACTTTCTTCAAGGCATTTATATTAATCCTTATATGCCTGATGATCCTGATAATATTGCATTCGTAACGAAAGAAAAAAAGTATAGATTTGTAAACAATAAGGATGAACACGCTATTTTGGCAAGATTTTATCCAGAGTCTGATTCTTATCCTGTAATCTTAATTTGTGGGCAGACATCAAAAGGTAATCGGGGAGCAGTTCACTATTTGAATAAAAATTACGATAGTTATTTAAGGCAAAAATTCGGGAATAAAAAACCATTTTGTTTGATTCTAAAGCTACAATCACCTCTAACTTATGGCGTTAAGGCAGTGCATCTCCTTAAAGATATAACTGATATAGCATTTATTCCTTATACTGATCAATAGTAGCAAAAGGATTGAGCCAAAGCCATCTTATAACCAAACAGCGATCGCGCTTGGCTGACGCAGGCTTGCATAATCTTCTAGTTTTGCGATCGCATCGGGTTGCAATTTGATTGCATCAGGTTGCAATTTGATCGCATCTGGTGACAATGCGATCGCATCGGGTAACAATTCAATTGCATCGGGTTGCAATGCGATCGCATCGGGTGACAATTCAATTGCATCGGGTTGCAATGCGATCGCATCGGCTTGCAATACGATTGCATCGGCTTGCAAGGAATTCGCTTTTATTTAGATGAAAATTTTGCTGATTGCGATCGCTAGCCTCAAACTCAGCGGTTGCTGCTTTTGGAGCGATCGCTTTGTGTAAGAATACCTGCTGTCAGTGCGATCACACTATGACATCACCTCTGAGCAGATGTTAAAAAATGAGCAAACATACAATAATTTCATATTATTCATCATAATATGAGGTTGTTAACTTCTGCGGTAGCAATGGATTCTTTACAGTTTTGTACCGATAGGTTGGCAGCTTATGGAGCTAACGAGTCAGAAATTCTGGAATTGCTGACTTACAATCAAAATGTCTTCACTTCCCCTCAACGAGAGCATCTGTATCAACCGCAGTCTGAACCCTATCTTGCTACATGGGAACAATATGCTCAAGAGTCCGCGATTGTGGGGACTTATGCAACCTTGCAACCTCATCTAGTGCAGTTACAGTTTCCCATTCTCGCTGGAATCAGTGAAACCGCAGACTATCGCGCAGCAACTCGCAAAGGAAAGTCAACAGCACAGATGAAGACTGCTACGGGTTTGATTTTGCTCGCACCAGAACAACTCCAACTATATATTCATCAAACCTTAGCTGGTTCGATTCCCGTCTTAGTTGCAGGCAACCGCTCTGATTTTATCAGCTTAGTCCAAGCACTAACCAAACGCAACGAACCCCAGCCCATCCCCGACTCAATGGGGTCTTGCATTGTGGGAGGATATAACAACTGGCATCGGGTGCGCCAATACAAACAACAATGGCTGGAAAAAAATCCCCATCAATGTAGTGAAGCAGATTGGGCAGTTGAGTTTCAAAAGTTGATTCAGCGAAAAGAACTGTATCAAGATCAGTTTATCTTACTGAGTCGGGGGGCATATAGCAACGTTACCGCTACCGAATTAGGACTAGAAGAACTTCAATGGCTGGAACTATCTTTGAAAATTCGCTTAGAACACGAATGCACCCATTATGTCACACGCCGTTGGTTCGGCTCGATGCGAAATAACATCCTCGACGAATTAATTGCAGATTATCGCGGGATTGTGAGTGCGATCGGCGATTATCGGGCAAACTGGTTTTTACATTTTGTAGGTTTAGAAGCATTTCCCGGCTATCGTCAAGGGGGAAGATTGGAAAATTATCGCGGCAGTCCGCCACTTTCAGCAGGGGCGTTTAAAATTCTCCAAGCATTGGTTAAAAACGCTGCGGAAAATCTCGAACTTTTCGCTCAAAAATATCGTCAATCGCCAAGAAGCAGACAAGAAGAAATGGCAATTTTACTAGCTTTAACAACACTAAGGCTGGAAGAATTAGCTTCCCAGCAAGGAGTATCTCTAATAGAAATAGCCATGAACTCTCAAAAAACTTATTATCTACTCGAATAAAATCAAAACGAGTACTCATGAAAGCAACGTCTCCACTTGTTGGTGTTGAATTGTGCGCACCCAAGCGACTTGATTCCTGACTACGAACCCTAAAACCCTGAGCAAAAAACCATCACAGTTGGTTAGTCGCTTTTAGGTAAAAACCCAAAATACCACTATGCCTGACTGCGGCGCGTCTACAATAATAGATGAAGAGGGATTTTGGCTTAAGTCCTGAAGTTGTTTGTCAAGTAATAAACACATTTATTCAGCCCGGATTCTGACCATTAAAAGAATCATTGCAAATTTAACAAATGTTTCCTGTGTCTTTGGTACAATTTCGTTACCTCTACTTAAATAGCAACAAGAAAATGGCGTTAATCATAGCACGCAAGTTGTAAGAAAGTCGTCTACTAGTTAAGATTTTGCCCAGGATGAGGCTTGATATTAATTCCCGCTATTCATTAGTCAAGTCGCTTGGGTAAGATTGAAATCAGCCGGGGGAATCAACAACAGTATGTTAAGAAATATAAATACATGGGAAATGTGAAATCATGATAGATACTTTTCTCAAACAGTTAAGTAATAGCGATATCCAATGGCTCAAGCACAACGGACATCAACAGAAAATTAAACGGGGAGATGTCTTAATCGAACAAAAGCGCGTGCCGAATTTTTTCTACCTGCTCATTACTGGTGAACTCTCAGCGAGCATTAGCCAAAACCAAGGCGGAAGATTGGGGCGAGCTTTTGCAGCCCTGGAAGACGAGGGAGATTTAGAGCAAGAAATTGCCACCTTTACCCCAGGAGAGGTTTTAGGAAAAATGCCTGTGGTTGAGCTAACCCCAGCAGCAATGACTATTAGAGCTACAGAACAGTCAGCTTTGCTTGCAGTTCCCTATGAGAGACTCACAGAGCAAATAGAAGCAGATTTAGATTTTGCGGCGCGATTTTATCGAGCAATTGCGATTTTACTAAGAGAGCGTTTCGGGCGACTCGTGCAATACGTTTTGCGTCCCAAAAGACCGCAAATTCCGCCACTACAGGATGTACCACTGATTTTTGGAGAACTCAGCGACAGCGATGTTGACTGGATGCTGGGCGTAGGTAGATTAGAAGAAGTAAGAGCTAGACAAGTTCTCATCCGTACTGGCGAGCAGATCGAAAATCTTTACGTTATCCTTCAAGGTACCCTTGCGGTCTTCGTCAAAGAACAACAACCGAATCGGCTTGTCAGTCTGTTCGCCGCCCTAGAAAGCGATGAAGAAACCGATGAATCCTTAGAAACAGAGATTGTCCGCCTGGAGAGGGGAGAAATTGTCGGAGAAGCCATCACCTTAGAAAACGCCAATTCAACCTACACCTTGAGAGCGTTAGAAAATTCTATTTTACTGAGAATTCCACAACGACAACTGCTCCTCAAATTACAGCAGGATGTGGGTACTGCATCTCGTTTCTACCGAGTCGTAGCAATGCTGCTGTCAGGGAGATTGCAAGGGTTAATTAGCCGCTTGGGATACGGACGAAGTCGCTACGAAATCGGGCAAAGTCTAGAACTAGAAGCAGACTACGAAGATGAAATCGATCTTGATACTATGGATAACCTCACCCTCGGCGGAGCGAGATTTGATTGGATGCTCAAACGATTAAAAGTTTAATTAAACCAGGAGTAAGAGGATTTTTTGAGAGGAAGCAAAACGAGAGAGCGATTGTTGATAGTTCTCCTCAAGACCAAAAAATATTTATTAAAATGTAAATAATATCAATAGTTAACAACGAAAAGGGACTGAAGAAAATCGTCCGTTAGTCCTCATTGGATAACTGTGTTTTTTGTTGAAGATGACTAAAAACACCTCAATCAAAATTGCAAATAGTCCAAAAGTTACATGATGAGCAATTCAACACTAGGTGTTAATTTTGTGAGAAATTAGCCGAAAATTTGACATGCAGTTTTAATGTCGTCTAAGCATAGTAGAAAACTGGATTAACAAACTACCGAGTCCAGCTATGGGAAACTCCTCAGCCACACTTATCCCTAATTGAAGGAAGCAAATTATTTGTGTTACCTACCACGCTATTTAAGATTTATTTTACAAACATCTTTTAGTTTGACTTTTGACCTAAATTTAATAAGTAGGCACAATTAGCTAACAAACAAATCGGATTTTTTCATCAAGTGCATTAACCAAGTTCTGTGTCAAACATGTTATGTGCCATTGTAAGGCGTGTTTACCCTGGTTGTTATGTCAGATTCAGCAAAAAAACTATTTCGCGAAGAAGCCTTAGAACGCCTATCCTCACCAGAACGGCTTGACCAGCTCATGAATGTCGTCAATCCTAGAGCTTGGTTGCCTTTAGCAGGATTGGGATCTATAGTCGGTATTGCCTTGTTGTGGAGCGTATTTGGTCGGCTCCCCCTAAATGTCACCGGACAAGGGGTGTTGCTGTATCCTCGCAGTGTTGTGCAATTTCAAGCGCCCAGCGACGGTATAGTAGTCAAACTGAATATAAGCTCTGGAGATAACGTCAAAAAAGGAGATATCATCGGCATCATCAGCCAACCATCTCTAGAACAGCAACTCCTACAAGAAAAGAAAAAGCTAGCAGAATTTTTGGCGCAAGCAAAAAACAGTGATTCACTGCGCGGTACAAGGCTGGCTTCAGAGAGAAAAAATCTCGCCAAACAGCAAGCCAACCTCAAAGCCAGCTTGGAGCGAGAGAACATCGTGCCAAAGTTGCGCCAACAAAATCTCACTTTACTAGCGCAAAATCGCTCTGCCATAGAAAAAAGACTTAGTACCGACCAAAAAGTTTTACCGAGTCTGCGTCAAAGAAGCCTGGAATCTCTGGAGCAAAAAAGAAAAGGTTTAAATCGACGTTTAGAACAAATCAACGCATCGATACCGGAATTAAAAACACAGCTAGAAGCCCGGCGCAATTTGTACAATCAAAAAATCGTTAGTGCCGATGTCATGTTAAGCGCTCAAAGAGATTATTTAGACAGTGTAGCCCAAATATCGGATTTGGAATCCCAACAGAAACAGCTAGAAGTTGAGCAAGCAACTACAGAACGGCAGTATTTAGATAGTATCAACCAAAGTAACGAACTCAGTGCCAAACTGCAAGAAATTCAAGTTCAACAAGTTGATATCCAACGACAATATCAGCAAAGTCTGAACACGATTGACGAACTGAATACCAAACTACAAGATGTCAACAGTCAACTCGCCAAGTTAGCTCAAGAAGAATCAGAAGCAAATAACAATACAAATAATAATATTCAAGAGGTCAGACGCAAAATAGCGCAAATAGAGCAAGAAATAACATTAAAAAGCCAAATTATCAGCGAATACGATGGCAAAATCATTGAGTTAGCCGTCGTACCGGGGCAGATAGTTTCTGGAGGCACTCGTCTAGGATCGATTAATGCCAAAGGCACTGATGCCAAACTGATGAGCGTCATCTACTTTGCCGATAAAGATGGCAAGCAAATTAAATCAGGAATGCAAGTCCAAGTCACCCCCAGTCTAGTGAAGCGAGAAAGATTTGGTGGAATTCTCGGCAAGGTGCAAACCGTGACAGCTTTCCCGGTGACAGTGCAAGATATGTCAACCATCATTGGTAACCAAAATCTCGCCGAAAGTTTGGCAGAAAATCTCGCCCCAAGTGGCACTAAAGCACCCATACAAGTGTTTGCCGAACTAGAGACAAGCAAGACCTACAGCGGCTACAAATGGTCTTCCTCCAAAGGCCCCGACATCCAATTGTCTTCGGGTACTACCGTACAGGTTCGCGTCAAGGTGGGAGAAGTCGCGCCAATTTCCTACATCATTCCGTTATTTAAGTCAGTGACGGGGATTTATTAGCAGACTATGGCGATAGCATTTATTTCCAAATTTCTCAAAAATAGCGATCGCAATCGAGTGCGAACTCCCACCGTGCTACAAATGGAAGCAGTAGAATGCGGTGCCGCCGCACTCGGCATGATCTTGGGCTACCACGGTCGAATAGTTCCCCTCACAGAATTACGGCGCGAGTGTGGTGTCTCCAGGGATGGCAGTAAGGCTTCTAACGTTCTCAAAGCGGCTCGGCTGTACGGTTTAAACGCCAAAGGATTTAAAAAATCCTTGTCAGATGTGCAAACGATTAAACCCCCATTTATCGTTTTCTGGAACTTCAACCACTTTGTTGTGGTAGATGGGTTTGCTGGCAACACCGTCTATCTCAACGACCCAGGGACAGGGCCCAGGAAGGTGACATTCGATGAATTCGACCAAGCATTCACCGGCGTCATCCTGGTCATGGAACCGGGGCCAGATTTTAAAAAAGGCGGCAAAAAACAAGGGATTCTCAGCGCCTTGGCCTCCCGCTTGCAAACCTCACGCCTAGCCCTGATTTTCTGCTTGATTGCGGGACTGTTGCTGACAGTGCCCCGGTTGGCAATCCCAGCTTTTACGCAAGTGTTTGTCGATGAAATTTTGGTAGAAAATCGCACCGACTGGTTGCGTCCCCTGCTGTTGGGCATGGTGTTGGCAGCATTGCTCACAGGGCTGTTAGCTCGCCTGCGGCTGACTTATCTGCGACGGTTATTGCTGAAGCTGTCAGTTGCCATGTCCGGTCAGTTTCTCTGGCATACCATCCGCTTGCCAGTCGGATTCTATGCCCAACGCTTCGCCGGGGAAATTAGTAGTCGCGCTCAACTCAACAATAAGGTGGCCGAGATCCTCTCAGGGCGGTTAGCAACCACCGTGATCGACTCGATCATGATGGTGTTTTATGCCCTGATCATGTTGTTATATGATCCGCTGTTGACATTAATAGCTATTCTCTTCGCCGCCGCCAACTTTATTGCCTTACAGTCCCTCTCCCGCAACCGAGTGGATACCAATATCAGGCTGTCTCAAGAAACGGGGAAAGTTGCTGGGGTGGCTATTAGCGGCATTCAAACCATCGAAACAGTCAAAGCCAGCGGCTTAGAGTCAGACTTGTTTTCTAAGTTTGCTGGATACTATGCCAAAACCATCAACGCCCAGCAGGAATTAGGACTACCCACCCGATTGCTGGCAACCTTGCCAACAGTGTTGACCTCTTTAGCGATCACCTCAATTTTAGTTGCTGGTGGCTTTCGCGTTATGGAGGGCACTTTGAGTATCGGGGCACTAATTGCCTACCAAACCCTCACTCAGGAATTCCTGAAACCAGTTAACAACTTGGTGAATTTTGGCAGCACGCTGCAAGAATTAGAAGCCGAGTTAAATCGCCTGGATGACGTTCTACAAAACCCCATCGATCCAGAAGCCGAACGACAATCCCAGCCAAACAGCGATCGCTGGGAATTATACAGCCAAGATACCTTTAAATTGCAAGGATATGTGCAGTTAACAGAACTCACCTTTGGCTACAATCGCCTCGGAGACCCCCTAATTCGAGATTTGAGTTTGAGCTTGAAACCAGGTCAGAGAGTCGCCCTCGTCGGCGGTAGTGGTTCGGGCAAGTCTACCGTGGCCAAGTTACTGACCGGACTCTACCAACCCTGGTCAGGGGAAATCTTATTAGACGGGATTAAGCGCGAGCAAATTCCTCGCCCCGTTCTCGCCAATTCTCTGGCGATGGTGGAGCAAGAAATCTTTCTGTTTGCCGGCACCGTGCGGGAAAATCTCACCCTGTGGGACCCCACCGTACCGGAAGCAGACATGATCAGAGCTTGTCAGGATGCAGCGATCCACGATCTAATTCTGAATATGCCAGGGGGCTATAATAGCCAACTCAGTGAAGGAGGAATGAACTTAAGTGGCGGACAGCGCCAGCGTTTGGAAATTGCCCGTGCTTTGGTGAGAAATCCGGCAGTCTTGGTTCTAGATGAAGCAACTAGCGCTCTTGATGCCGAAACCGAGCTGATTATTGACAGAAACCTGCGGCGGCGCGGTTGTTCCTGCGTCGTCGTCGCCCACCGACTGAGTACGATTCGCGATTGCGATGAAATTATTGTCTTGGCGGGGGGGAAAGTGGTACAGCGAGGCACTCACGAAGAGTTACGCCGCAATCCTGGAGTCTATACCCGCTTAGTTGGCACTCAAGAAGGTTAAATTATGACTATCGCTCAGCAAGGACGCATCGTTAAAGGCAACGAACCGTTACTTTTGGATGACCCCGAGACGATCTGGGTAGTGAAATCGGGTTCTCTGGTTTTGCATAGCATCTTGGTGGAAAACAAAGAGCTAAAAGGCAATCGCCGCTTTCTGTTTAACATCGGTGCAGGCGAAGCCTTGTTTGGCAGCAGTTTAGCGCCAAGCGCCAGCCCGAACGCCCTAAGAGGCATTTTGGCAGTCGCCCTCGAAGAAACCGAACTGCAACTATTGACCTTTGAGGATTTGCTAGGACTGGTGAATTCGGGTAACTTAGAAGCGATCGCCCTTGTGGAAGGCTGGCTTTGTCACTTGGGAGAATGGCTAACACAGCAGGCGATCGCTGGAGTCGGTCCGATGAATAGTATCACAGCAGCAGGAACACACTATTTATCATTGCTCAAAGAGCAAACCCTAGTTCCACCCCGCCCGGCTGCCAACGATGAGAAAATGGGACAAAAAGTTGCCTGGGTTGAGGTGCGAAAAGGGAGTACTCGCTTTTTAGGAATCGAAGACCTAAAACTCGATAGTACTTACCCACCAATACCGCTAGTGTTTGGTACTTGGTTGGAGGCAGAAAATTCTGTAGAAGTTTATACCACTCCCACCCAAGAACTAGAAAAAGTCGCGGAAATCCCCGCCAGTTTTGCCCAATTACACGCTGATTTTTTTCATTACTTGAATCTCCTAGAACAGCAGCAGCAAGAGTCGGAATTTCGGCGCTTTCAGGAAAGACAGCAGCTCAACCGCCAGATGATCGAAAGCTCAATGGGAGAGTTAGCTGCGGTGTTGCACTCCCAAGAGGCGGAATTCTTCCATGAAGGAACTCCCTTGCTGATTGCTGCTGGGGCGGTAGGTAGAGCAATGGGGATTAAGATTGTCGCCCCACCAGCATCGGAAGACTTTGAGCGCGTCAAAGATCCTGTAGAGGTGATTGCCCGCGCTTCCCAATGCCGCACTCGCCGGGTATTGCTGGTCGGTAACTGGTGGCAAGAAGAACACGGTGCCCTGTTAGCCTACACCAAAGCTAACCAGCCAGTGGCTTTATTACCCGATCGCGGAAATCGTTATCTGCTATTCGACCCCGAATCTTTGACCCGAAGGACAGTAGATGCTCTGGCGATCGCTAACCTCAACCCAGAAGCCTACGTATTTTATCGACCCTTACCGCAGTTTCTCAGCAGTGCGGTGGATATTTTCCGTTTTGGCATCAAAGGTTATGAAAAAGACCTCGTTGGCATCATCCTCTTAGGTATCATGGCATCGCTGCTGGGCATGGTGACTCCCCAAGCAACAGCAATCTTAGTCAACGATGCTATTCCTGACAGCAATCGCTCTTTGTTACTCCAACTCGGACTGGGTCTGTTTGCTGCTGCTTTCGGGCAAGCCGCCTTTCAATTAGCACAGCAAATTGTTAGCTTGAGGGTAGAAAGTGCTGCTGATGCTTCACTTCAACCAGCCGTTTGGGATCGGATACTCAAATTAAGTCCGGCGTTTTTTCGCCAGTATGCCTCTGGCGATCTCGTCAATCGTCTACTGACAATCAGTCAAATTCGCGGTCATCTCAGTGGTTCTACACAACGCACGCTCTTAAGTGGTATCTTCGCTCTCCTCAACCTGGGGTTAATGTTCGCTTATAGCTGGCAACTTGCACTGGTGGGTGTTGGTCTGTGCTTTTTAGTCATCATCGTCACCGTCGTTTCCAGTCGGATGTTAGTCCGCAAACAGCGAAGAGAAGAGGAATTAGATGGAGATATCAACGGACTTACCGTAGAACTGATTCAAGGGGTAGCCAAGTTGCGCGTTGCTGCGGCTGAGGAACGGGCGTTTGCCTCTTGGGCGAAAAAGTACAGCCAACGCACAAAGTTGCAATCAGGAATCAAACGAATTGATGATAGTCTGACGGTTTTTAACGAAGCCCTGCCCGTGGTCAGTTCTGTACTGATATATTGGTTTGCGATTCTATTTATTCAGATAGCAGCGACTCAAAGAACCAGCAGCGGATTATCGGCTGGTATATTTCTGGCGTTTAATTCGGCTTTTGCTGTGTTTCTTAACGGTGCCACAGAGATTAGCAACACCCTGAGCGAGGTTTTGGAAATCGTTCCGCTATGGGAACGAGCTAAACCGATTTTACAATCACAACTAGAATCTGATCCGACCAAGGCAGATCCAGGGCGATTAACAGGACGTATTTCTCTAGAACACGTCACTTTCCGCTATCGGGAAGACGGCCCCCTCACCCTTGATGATGTCAGCATCTATGCCGAACCCGGAGAATTTATCGCTATAGTAGGTCCGAGTGGTAGCGGTAAATCAACAGTGTTTCGTTTATTGTTGGGTTTTGAGACTCCGTTAAGCGGGACGGTTTATTACGATGGGCAAGATCTAGCCGGACTTGATGTCCAAGCGGTACGACGACAATTGGGCGTGGTGCTGCAAAATGTGCGCATTTCTTCAGCCCCTCTGTTTGACAGCATTGCCGCTGGAGCCTTGGTGAGTTTAGATGAAGCCTGGGAAGCAGCTCGCATGGCAGGTTTTGACGCAGATATTAAAGCCATGCCGATGGGAATGCACACGGTGATTAGCGAAGGCGGAACTAATCTTTCTGGCGGACAACGACAACGACTTTTAATTGCGCGATCGCTGGTTTTAAAACCCAAAATTCTCTTGATGGACGAAGCAACTAGTGCGCTGGATAATCAAACCCAAGCCATTGTCACTGAAAGTTTAGATCAACTAAATGCGACTCGAATTGTGGTTGCTCACCGCCTCAGCACGATTCGCAATGCCGATCGAATTTATGTTGTCGAAGCGGGGCGCGTTGTCCAGGTAGGCAATTTTGATGAGTTGGTCAAACAAGATGGAATATTTGCACGATTGGTGGCTCGACAGTTGGATTAGTTTATTTCTCTTTTAGAATATCTGGCAACCACAACAAAATTAGCATTAATAGACAAACTATTACCAAGCCAATGCTGTAGCGGATTGCTTCTGATAAATCGAATGTTTGTTGTATGAAATAAAGTGTTTTTAGCATAGAAAACTTATAGTTTTTGTTGTCTGTTAGCTAGCTTAACCGAATTCTAGATTTGAGATTTGAGATTTTGGATTGAGAAAATTTTCATCCAAAATCTCAAATTAATTCATATCATTTCCGGCTGATTAGTTATAAATCCGGCGCTTCCTTAATAATAAGTCTTTCACCGGACACGATATCACTGAGCTAGCTTAACAAGGGTATTACCCATCCGCATCATCAGCTTTCTAGGTTCGTGGGGTTTGGCTCCATTGCCATTTTCATGACTCCATTGAGCAATTTCATTCTGTAACATGCTCTTAAAGACCTGGTTATAAGGAAATCTAAAGACAAGGGGATCGGGAATTCCCTCTTCTTGTTCTGGTTTGATTATTCCTTGAGGCGTGGGAATATATAATTTTTGAAACCTGCGATAGTAACCGCCAAGATTAGCATAATCCCAACTTTTTACTCCTTGCAAAATTCCATACAAGCTGGAAGCGGTCATATAAGTAAATAAATTCGCCAAAGGATTTCTCCCTTCTTGAGCTTGAATATCGGTTTGGGAAAAATCAAAATTCCAAATTTTCGCGCCGTCAGGGAAGACAATTTCTAATTGATAAATAACTTGCCAGCGACAATGTTCTATAAATAAAAAATTTCGCTTTTTGCTGATAAATTGGGACAGGTTAACGCTAATTTCTTCAGAAATTGCCTCTTTCATGTCCTGAAGATTATAATTATCGGGGTTGTGATCGATCATTGCATTGCCGACTCGCACCGGTGAAAAATCTAATTCCTCTCGGTTGTCGGTAATCTTGTTGACAAATGGGCACTTAGCTTTTAAATGACTGAATTCGCCAAGCTCAAAAGTTAACACATCGCCAGGATCTAAGGGAAATACATTGTTGCCTATTTCGGGACAAGCGATTTTGATATCGTGACAAAATCGTTCTCTGGCAACCGGAAATAAAATTTTATTCATCCAAGCTGAACCGCCAATACATCTAAAACCATTAGAACCTGGAGCAACTGCTTGGGGCTGAATTGTACTAATAGTTTCGAGAATCTTGCTATAGATAGAATCAGGAAAAGACAAACTCATATTCAGCTGATAGTTCATCTCTAGCATGGGTTGCCACATGCTTAAGAGAAAGTCAATTTTTTCGTAGCGAGATTTAATGAAACGAATGGTGTTCAGGCTGACGACGGTATCGACTTGATTCCAAAAAACTCCTGATTCGTCGGCAAAGATAACGCCGTATTCTGGTACACGGTTTTCCGAACGAGTTGTGAGTAAATTGGTTGCACCAAATTTAACTTGATTAAAATCTTTTAAGGGATAGATATATGAATATCCTAATTGGCGCAGACAGTCTTCTATCAACTTGTCTTCTGGAATGAGAACATCAACGGTTTTGGGTAAATAAGCCAGAGAACGAATATGAAAGTGATCCAAATGTTGATGGGAAATAATTAGGAGATCGAATTCGGGAATGTTCTCATGAATTACTTCTCGTTGCGGGAAAATATCAAATAACCCTTCTTGGTGAGGGTCCCAAAGAACCGGGTCCATCAAAATTTGACAATCTTGGGTTTTGACAAAAATAGAAGCATGTCCGAGTAAATGAATTTCCATATTTTGAAAAGATAAAATTAATTGGCTAATTTTTGGAATAATATTGCAGTGGCAAGCTGGATGCGTTGATATTTTTTGTACATGGCTTGTGAATTTGCCTCGTCTCCCATCTGCTTGTAAATTTTGGCAAGTACGTTCGCAGGTTGACTAAAAGCTGGCATGAGTTCGCTGACTTTTAAAAAATGCTCGGAAGCTTGTTTTAAATTCCCTTGTTTGACAGAAATTCTGCCAAGCAATGAATGAGCGCCACAGACAGTCATGTCATCTTGTAATGCTGCGCGCAGAAAGCTGGCTGCACGTTGGGGATATCCGGCTTGCAATAGTAAATTTCCTAACCGGAAGTTGAGTTGAGGGTGTCGAGCGCTGATTTTCTTGTAAATTTGATGATGCTTGAACACCTGGCGAAAATCACCCAATTTGCTATATAACAGCCCTAATGTAAAATGAGCGATCGCTAATTCTTCTCGATTCACAACGCTGGTTTCTAGTCGATTTTCCAATTCTTCCAGGTTCGTTGTGTCAAATTTTAAGTCCCGACTCGCTAGTTCACAGATGGAACGCAGCACACTAGGCTGATAATTATGGTCTAAACTAGCAGCTTTGTTTTGATACTCTTGAGCAAGTTCGGTTTTGGATTCTGCTAGGCTCAGTAGGTAGTAAGTCGCGGCGCAGTCAGGGAATTTTTCTAGTTCATCAAGACAACCCGCAACCACAGCCGCCGCTTCTTTTTGTCTCAATCTCTTGTCGAGGTGGAACAAACGCGAGTAATGAGTTGATTTTTGGCGATCGCCTAACCACAAAGCAGCTAGATAGTCTGCGAAAAAACGATAGCGCAATGGCATGTAACCGCTACTAACTGAACGAGTTATGGTAACAACATCGGATGTTAAAGGCAACTGTTGCAAGCTAGCAAAAACCTCTTGTGGATCAATCCAGGGTTCATCAGCAGGCAATTCAATGAAATAGTCAATATCAATATCAATTAAGCTATCTTCTGGCAGTTGTAATTGGGGGAGATCGCGATATTCACAAATCACTACATCCAATCCCAGCAGTTTACCTTTTAAGATATTACCGACTAGCTGGAAACTCGATAAATCTTCGAGGCTTATACCTTCCATTGATTGCAACTTGCCCAGAATTTCTTGGGTTTTTTGTTCTTGAGTTTGTTTGGACTTTTGGGGGGGATTTACCCAAATCAAACGCGAAATTATTCCCAAGCAGTAAGCTGGATATAAGAAATCTTCTATGCTATAGCTGTAACCGCGATCGGGCAGCATGTGATGAGGTTTCTCAAACTTAGCCAATTCATCGGCACTCAGGCAATTTTTTAGCGCTTCTATTCGCTGTTCACTGACCGACTGTAGGTCTATATGTGCATCTAAATAAATTAAAGTCTTGCCTTTAATGCCCCATCGCACCCATTCTGGTAATACAGAAGAATGCTCTTCAAATACTATGGTTTTCATTATTTTTTTATTTTTCAGTGCTTTTTTGGTAAATAATTATTATATTATTCACCTACTCAACTAATAACATAACTGTTATAAATAATTTACAATATCCAGTGTTCAAAACCACAAATAAATCAACATCCTGAACTTTCCATAACTTTTATTTAACTCCGCACCAAATGGGAATTGAACTCCTGAACTTTTCTGAATTTATCTGGATTGCGCAAAAAGATGGCAGGCGATATAAAAAATATATGTTCAATTTTCTGATGCCTCAAATAAAAATCAAACACATTCTTATTTGAGTCTGAACAAATAAAAATCAACCTCTTCCACTAATTAATAGGAGTTACATCATGTCTAAAGAAGCTATTGAACAAATGTTCCAAGCCGCTAGTACAGATCTAGCTTTGCAACAGCAGATAGAAAGTGTTGATGGCTATGCAGATGCCGTTAAAGTTGGTGCTGATCATGGCTATGAATTTACTGAAGAAGAAGCACAAGAGTTCCTAGTCGAACGCGGGATCATCGAAGGACCAGAAGGCGAATTATCAGAAGAAGCCCTAGAAGCGGTTGCTGGTGGATGGTTTGACAACTGGAACGTCAGAGTTCGTTGGGGTGGCTGGTAATTTCTACAATTCTACAGCTATCGATTCAGATAACTCGCAAGCATAAAAATAACCATTTGAAGTTGTTGACTGTTGACTGTTGACTGTTAACAGTTAGCAGTCAACTTTCAATTGTCAACAGATTTTTCTGGAGAATGATCAAAATGTCAAAAGAATCTGTCGAGCAATTAATGCAAGCCGCAGGCCTGGATGCGGATTTGCAAAAGAAACTAGAAGCCGCAGAAGGGTTTGCAGAAGTTGTGGAAATTGGAGCCGAGAAAGGCTATCAATTTACAGAAAAAGAAGTGCAAGCTTTTCTATCTGAACGTGGCATTAATCTTGAAGGAAGTCAAGAGGGAGAACTATCAGAAGCAGCTCTTGATGCTGTTGCTGGTGGATGGTTTGAGAATTTAAGAATTAGATTTGGTAATAACGCGCCAATCACAATTCGTCAGTGGTAGCAAGATATTTTCTTGTTGATTTAAAATTAGGAGGTTTCAAATGTCAAAAGAAGCTGTTGAGCAGCTAATACAAGCTGCTGGAGAAGATGTAGCTTTGCAACAAAAGCTAGAAGCCGCAGAAGGATTTGCAGCAGTCGTTCAAATTGGAGCTGAGAAAGGCTACCAGTTTACAGAACAAGAAGTACAAGCGTTTTTAAGAGAACGTGGTATTACTCTCGAAGGGAGCCAAGAGGGAGAACTATCCGAGGACGCTCTGGATGCTGTCGCGGGCGGGTCTTTTTGGGATGGAAAATGGACGGATAACGTGAGAATTAACTTGAGCGGCTGGTAATTTTGATGCTGTCGCTGGTGGATGGTTTGAAGATTTGAGGCTGATTGAAGTAGTGAGGTGTCCTGTCTTTCTTCAATCTAAATATTTTATTGATAAATACCTCTTGAACCGGGTGATTAGAAATCGCCTAGTGAGAAATGTGAGATCCAGCACGCGATCGCCTGACGTTAACATAAGAGCAACAGATGGATGTACTTCAAGCTTGGCGGGAACTCCTAAGTCCAGAGAATGTTTTAACGGACGAAAAAACTATATCTGCTGTGCAAACAGCAACATTTGCAACCACACAGCGAGTGCTGGCGGTGATTCGCCCTGGCGATCGCGCAGAGGTTCAAGAATGTGTCAAAATTGCCAATCAATACCAAACGCCTATTTATCCTGTTAGTCGCGGTAAAAATTGGGGCTTGGGTTCGCGAGTTCCCGTTCAAGATAACTGTGCGGTGATGGATTTAAGCAGGCTCGATCGCATTGTCGATTATCACGAAAAACTTGCTTATATCACTGTCGAGCCAGGAGTCAGCTTTCAACAAGTATTTGCATACTTGCGCGATATTCAGTCCAACTTATTTCTTTCAGTGATTGGCGGCCCTCCTGAAGCGAGTGTGATTGCAAATACCCTAGAAAGAGGAGATGGTATTGGCCCATTAGGCGATCGCGTCAGTTATGTTTGTGGGTTTGAGGTAGTTCTCCCGACGGGAGAATTAATTCACACTGGATTTGGACGGTTTGCTAATGCCAAAACTACACCTTTGAGTCGTTGGGGTGTGGGGCCTTCTCTAGATGGCATTTTCGCCCAATCTAACTTGGGAATAGTCACACAAATGACTGTTTGGTTAACGCCTATCCCCAAATATTATCAATTTTTTAGTTGTATCGTTAAAGATAGTTCGCGTCTAGAAAAACTCATCGATATCATTCAGCAATTAATCCTCCAAGGCACGATTAAGGAAAACTGTTTTACTTTTTGGAATTGCTACAAAGTTTTAGCTAGAGAAGGGCGATATCCCTGGCAACTTTTAGGAGGTAAAACGCCTTTATCTATCCAAGAATTAAAGGGTGTCGAACCTTGGTTCGGGAGTGGAGATTTATATAGCGCCAGTCGCGAACAAGGATTAGCAGAACGCCAGATAATTGAAGAGGCATTAGCCGGACAAGTTGAGCAAATAATTTTTAGCGATCGCGACCCTACCAGCGCCCCATTAAAAGATAATTTAGGGCTTGGGGTTCCCACTGATATCAATATCAAAAGTACTTATTGGCGAAAAAAAATTAAAGTTCCTACCGATATAAATCCCGATCGAGATGCTTGTGGAGTTCTTTGGCTGTGTCCGCTTTTTCCTTTTGATGGACAATCAATTGTTGCCGCCCTAACAACCATTGAATCAATAATTAAAGCCTCTGGATTTGAACCAAACATCGCCATAAGTTGTTCCACAAGTAGAAGTGTAAAAATGTTTATCGCGATTATGTACGATCGCCAGGAACCCGAAGCAGATTCCCAAGCAATGGCATGTCACGATCGCCTGTTAGAATTCTTGCTTCAAGAAGGATATATTCCCTATCGTTTGGGAATTCAATCAATGAATTCTTTACCAACAGCACAAGATGATTATGACCAGTTAATTAGAAATATTAAAAAGCAATTAGATCCTTATAATATACTGGCTCCTGGTAGATACGATAGCAGTCATCATATTGACTTATATTGAATAGCGTCAACTTAACCAAGTTTTTAATTCTTGAATTATGAAAATTGCAGTTATTGGTGGAGGAACAGCGGGATATATTGCTGCATCCCATATCAGCAAACATTTTCCCCAGTTCGATTTATATCATATTTATGATTCTAATATCCCGACAATTGGAGTCGGCGAGGGAACAACCCCGTATTTTTTAGAATGGCTAGAGCGAATTACTAACTTGAGCTATGCTGAACTTGAAAAACGATGTCATGTCACTCGTAAATTTGGCATTAGCTTTGAAAATTGGGGAGTTGAACACGAAAAATTTTTCCATCATTTTTACCCGATTGGTGAACAATATTCCTATCATGTTTCTGCCAGAGAAATCGTTAATCTTTTGCAAGAATACGTTTGTGCTACACAAATTGATTGCCAGGTTACTGATGTCAAAAGTGACGGGATTTCCGTTAATATTGCCTTTGCAAATCACACTAATCTAGAAGTCGATCTGGCGATTGATGCGCGAGGTTTTCCGAAAACTCTTGATGAGAATTACGTTAAACTCTCTTGGATTCCGACTAATGCAGCTTTAATTCGCCAAATTCCTGGAGCTAATGACAATATTATTGAGCTAAAAATTGGCAGCGATTTGTTAAAATATCAATCGGCTACTAGAAGTATTGCTCGACCTCATGGTTGGATTTTTACGATTCCGCTGACAAATCGCACATCTTATGGCTATATTTACAACCGCAACATTAATTCTGTCAGCGAAATAGAAGCGGATTTTGATGAATTCTTTGATTCAGAAGCAATTACCTATGCCGGTCAACCCAAACACCTAAATTTTCCTAATTTTACTGTACGTAATTGTTTTGATGGCGCGCTTTTTAAAATTGGTAATAGCGCCTCGTTTCTCGAACCTTTAGAAGCCACCGCTATTGGCTGTATTTTGAAACAGGTAGAAGCGATAGGCTATTGGTTACTTCCCGCTTTCGCCAAACTCGAAACCAGAGAAAAATTGGCTGAAAAGGATCTAAAAGTATTCAATCAATATTTTATTAATTATGTTTATAAAATGTCTTTGTTTGTCGGTTGGCATTATGCGATGGGGTCTCGTTTCCACACAAAATTTTGGGAGTTTGCCAAAGCTAATTTTTACCAAGAAATTGAAAATTTAGAAAATAAAAAGCTGTTAGAGGAATTTTATGAGGTTTTAGAATCGGGGTCAAAATCGCCTCATCCGATTGAAAATTTTCGAGAATTCTCATTAACAGTAGCAAAAACCGAAAAAAACATTCTCTCAGTGCTGATAGAAGGGATTCCCAAATTATTCGGTCAATGGACGAAGCCCAGTTTTACTGAAGTCGGATACGGAATTGGCTATTTTGATCATAAGTGAAAAATCCGAGTTTTTTCAAATAGAATTATTGATTATTTTTGTTCCTCAAATGCTCGGCTTTTTGAACCAAGCGTTTAAAAGAATCGTTGTTAATAATCTCCTCAACTTCGCTTTCTTTTTTCGCTTGGTTGATTTGAATTTGCAATTCTAATACTTGTTGTTTGAGCTTCTGTTCTCGTTTGTGAAACTCGCGAGACATATGAATCGCTGCTGCGGCTTGGTTGGACAAAGCACTCAAAAACTCTAAATCTTCGTCGGTATAGCTGATAAAAAGAGATAAATTATCAACATATAATACCCCGATGACTTCTGTATAGTTTTTCAGCGGGACGCACATACAATTCTGAATCTCTTCTTGAAAAATCGAGTTAGAATCTTTAAATCGCTGATCGCCCTTGGCATCTTTAGTGATAATTGCATCCCCACTGTGATAGGCAAGATCGACAATCTTGTGACTGTAAAACTGTTGCCGATCAACAAGATCCTCTAGTGACTTGGCAGCTTTTAGTTCGAGTTGTTTAGACTCTTGATTAACCAAAAGAATCGCTGCATGATCGATGTTCATAATTTGGAACAGTAAATCGAGGATTTTCTGGAGGAGTCGGTCTGGTTCGTCAAGCGAACAGAGTTGTTTACTGATTTCTAAGAGAACTTTGAGCTTTTTGACCGTTTGTTTCTCGCGATCGCGCGACTGAAATTTGAGAATTGAGTCGTCGCTCGACTTCTGCTCCATCAAATCTTCAAGTGGAGCTTGACTTTGGGGTAGAGGAATTTGTTTGAAATTATCACTTAATAATTCTTGATTATTGCCGATAGGCTTTGGCCGCGATGTGGTGAGATGATTAACAAATTTGAACTCGTAGCGATCGCAACCAATCACATCGCCTTCACGGAGTTCCGAGATATTGATTTGGACTTGATTGACAAAAGTATGATTACTACTGCCACAATCTTGAATCGTCACCCCCAATGGAGTGACGTGAATCTGCGCGTGGTAACGGGATACGGTTTCTCCAAGCAAGACAATGGTATTATCGATTTTGCGTCCCAGGGTGTTAACTCCTGGTTTCAATTCATAAACTCTTTCATCGGGAGTTTCCGGAGCGTAGATTAAATAGGGCACGGTTGCTGCTCAGATTTTTTGTCGCTATGAGGTTAAATCTTAACTGTGCTGTCAGTAATTTGTTTAGCCATTTTTTGCAAAACTTGACTGATGGGATGTTTATTGTATTTAATAGCAAAAATCCCTTTGCTGGCTAAACGGAGCATATCACTAGAGTCGGGGAGGATACCCAGCACTGGCGCTTTGTAAGTAGCTTCGACTGTTTGGCGCATTTGCTCGAAGTTGTATTCCGGCAAAGCTTTGTTGATGATCAGGTAGAGATTGGGCACTTTCAGCCGCCGCGCCACATCTACTGTGACTGCTGTTCCCTGGAAATCTTGTTGATCGGGTCGCAGGATAAACAGAACAATCTGAGCAGCTGTCAAAGACAGTAACGTTTCTTCATTAAGACCAGGATGGGTATCAATAAATAGATAATCTAGTTTTAAATGTTTAATTAGCTGGTGATATCCTTCAAATAATAATTCGGTGTCGAAACCTTCTCTTAAGATTCGCGAAATATCATTGACTTTAACGCTGGCAGGAACTAGATAAATTTTGCTTTTTTGATTTCCCTGTCCTTCAAGAACATGACTGACATCATAGGCGGCCTCGGTAATTTTACCCTTTTTCCAAAGAAATTGATTGAGTGTGTGTTCGGGCTGATTATCACCCAAACCAAAGAGGATATGAATTCCCGGGGAAGGTAAATCAGTATCGATAATCCCAACGCGGTTTCCCTCACGAGCAATCAGGGCTGCAAGATTGGCTGTGGTATTAGATTTGCCAGTCCCACCGCGATACGAATGAATACAAATAATTTTTGCCATCTCAATTAATTATGCTAAAAATTACAAAAATATAACAATAAAAGCTATCCATTAGAAAATGTTACGTTCATTCTATCAAATACACTTAAGAGGTTGTTTGAAAAGTTGCAAAGTTTACTCCAAACCTCACTTCCATTCCTCTGTCTTTGCAGGAGAGAGGCTTTGAAATCCCTTAACCCTTGTCGGGAAGGCTTGCTCGGGGGGTGAGGTTTTTGAAGCTGAGATTTTACCAAAAATACTTTGACAACATCCTCTAAGACCTGTGCCCATAAGTCATTTTACTGGAAATATACAGCTACTGATTGCGTCCTCCCAGTCTAATGATGCAAAAATGCTAACAATTTCTATTATCTTAGGACTTATACCAATTCAATATGAAGATGTACATAACTTAGCCTGCGCAGGTTAAGTTTGTTTAGCCCCAACCAATGTTGGGTGAGGGCATTAATATGTAGCCTCACAGAGAATTGGTATTACGCACTTACGCACTGTACAAATAATAAATACATGTCAAAATGGGCAAAGGCACTGTGTGACCCCACATAAACAGTTGTGCCAGTAGACATAAAGGCTGTCGCGTAGCCTTGATAGGGTAAAAGCACACTGCTTGCTAACAGGCAAAACAATGTGTTTTTGGGGCGTGGGGATGAGTAGGGGCGGGTTTACCTAGATCTCGGCTAATAATTGAAGAATATTTGTAAACCCGCCCCTACTATTAAATCGTTACCGCGCCCTCGCTCGACACGTTCGGGGGATAGTGTTTCGGAACCTGCACAGGAACCAAGCCGCTATTTCTCTTTCTCTGCTAAAAGCCCCCAGATTTATCCGTGGGGAATGCGTTACTTCTAACTTCATACTGAGCGCCTTCAGTTGATGCTACTTCTAGGAAGTTTTGCTGCCTTTGTTGTTAAAATAATGATGCTAGGTAAATTTAATACTTAAATTTCGACTGCAAGTCAATATAAATATTTATTGACTTTTACAACATTATATTTAAATAGCAGAAAGGAATTTTCCTGCTCACCAAGCTTTGCTCTTGGCTGGAGTAGTTTTGCGGAAATATTCAGATGGGTGCTGAAGAAGCTAATTAAATAAACAAAGTCAAAAAGTTGGATATTTATCTGCTTGTGAATTGATTGAAGATAACTTTAGATAAATCTAGAATTTATGGACGCTCAACAAGCTTTAGCTTTTGTAGACGCTTTGTTGTTTACTAAAACAGGTAAGTATCTGAGCGATTTGCAAAGGCTCATTCTGCATTCGTCTTGGTCAGATCCGCGCCTGCGCTACGATGACATCGCCAAAACATACGGTTATTCGGTAAATTATCTCAAGCAAGATGTCGGACCGAAGTTATGGCAGCTGCTATCGGAAGTGTGCGATGAAAAAGTTAGTAAAACTAATTTTCGTTCGGCTTTAGAAAGGCGATCGCATCAAGCAGACATGACTTTAGTTGTCGAGGATAGTTCAGATGTAGCAAATTTTACTCAAAATATCAGCGCCAGCAAACAGCCATCGCGATCGCCTAGTTTGGTGAACACCAACAGCACTGAAACGACAAGATATCAGGACTGGGGAGATGCGCCTGATGTTTCCGTTTTCTACAATCGCACTCAAGAACTGGCTACCTTAGAACAATGGATCGTCGGCGATGGTTGTCGCTTGGTTGTCTTGCTAGGAATGGGAGGGATCGGTAAAACCCATCTCAGTGTTAAGTTAGCCGAACAAATTCAGCATAATTTTGAATATTTGATTTGGCGATCGCTAGTTCCCGCACCTCCTTTACAACAGCTAGTAATTGACCTACTCAAATTTTTGACGCAAGGAGAGTCCAACAATTTACCCATCAGACTTGAGGAGCAAATTTCTTATTTGATTCAGATTTTAAGAAAAAAACGGTGTTTGTTAATTTTAGATAATGCTGAAACAATTTTAAGAAGCGGTGTCTTAGCTGGTCAATATCAAGAAGGATATGAGGATTACAGAACATTTTTTCAACGGCTAGGCGAACGCCATCATAGCAGTTGCTTGCTGCTGACATCCAGAGAAAAACCGAAAGAAATTACCTTAATGCAAGGAGAAACTTTACCCGTTCGCTGTTTAAAATTAGCCGGATTAAATTTGGCAGCAGGTCAGAAAATATTGGAGCTAAAAGGATGCTTTTTAGAATCGGAAGCATCTTATCAAAATTTCATCGACAACTATGGAGGTAATCCTTTAGCTTTAAAAATTGTTTGTTCAATAGCTGCCGAATTGTTTCATGGGAATATTTCGGAATTCATGAGAAATAAATCGTTAATTTTTGGAGAAATTAACGCAGTTTTAGACCAGCAGTTTAATCGCTTACCGAATTCAGAAAAAACCTTTTTATACTGGTTAACTATCGAACAAGAACCAATCGATGAAAGCGAATTAAGTGCTGGCATGATTCCAGATATTTACCCTGGAATAATTATTGAAACTATTCAATCACTGTTGCATCGTTCTTTTTTAGAGAAAAAGCACAAAAAATTCTTTCTCCAACCTGTTGTGAGAGAATATTTACAAAACCAGCTAATCGAGCAAATTATTGCCGAGATTGAGAGCGAAAATATAATTTTGTTAAATCAATATCCTTTAATAAAATCAAAATCCAAAGAATATCTCAAACAAGCTCAAATCAAGCGGATTATCAAACCTTTATTAGACAGGCTGTTAACATTATATAAAAGTCGGGAACAGCTAGAGAATAAATTTGCCAAAAATCTGGAAAAAATCAAAGAAAACAAAACATTACAGCCAGGATATGCAGCGGGAAACCTGATTAATATGTTATGTCAGCTGCAAGGTGAATTAACTGGATATGACTTCTCAAATTTAACTGTTAGGTCTGGGTGTTTACAAAATACTAAGTTACAAAATGTCAACTTTAGTGGTGCAGATTTGAGTGAGTCGGTATTTGCAAAACAGTTAACCAGCATTTTATGTCTGGCCTTTAGTCCCGATGGCAAATTACTTGCTACTGGAGATGTGAATGGCGAAATACATCTATGGGAAATTGCTGTAGGACAGCCGATCCTCAGCTGTAAAGGACACGCAGGTTGGGTACATGCGATCGCATTTAGTCCTGATGGCAAAATGCTGTGTAGCGCTAGCAGCGACCAGACAGTAAAATTATGGGAAGTGTCCGACGGCAGTTGTTTGTCAACCCTGACAGGACATTATCAGCGAGTGCGTGCGATCGCTTTTAGTCCAGATGGAAAGCTCATAGCTAGTGGTAGTAGCGATCGCACCATCAGACTGTGGGATACTCACAGCGGTCAATGTCTGAAAGTTTTATTAGGACATGAAAATTATATTTGGTCTGTAGCCTTCTCCCCAGATGGCAGCACGATCGCCAGTGGAAGTGAAGATAAAAGTATTAAACTGTGGGATGTGAACACAGGTGAATGTTGGCAAACTTTCTTAGGACATCACCGTTGGGTACGTACCATAGCATTTAGTCCCGATGGTAAACTGTTAGTTAGTGGTAGTGGCGATCGCACTCTCAAAATTTGGCAACCGAGTACAGGTAAATGTCTGTTGACCCTAACAGGACATACGCAAAGATTGCGATCGGTTGCCTTTAGTCCCGATGGTAAACTCATAGCCAGTAGTAGTGGCGATCGCACCGTCAGACTTTGGAGTGTCAGTGACGGAAAATGTCTCAAAACCCTACATGGTCATAACAGTCTTTTAACTTCAGTCGCCTTTAGCCCCGATGGCACAATTGTCGCTTCTGGTGGGGAAGACCGCTCGGTGCGACTATGGGAAGTCAGTACGGGTAGCTGCATCGACATTTGGCAAGGTTACGGTAGTTGGATTCAATCAGTCGCCTTCAGTCCTGATGGGAAAACCTTAGCTAGTGGTAGTGAAGATAAGACTGTCCGCTTGTGGAATCTTCACCAAGCTCAATCTTTAAACACTCCACCAACTTCAGTGGCTTTGGAAGGACATCGTGGCTGGGTGTGTTCAGTCGCCTTTAGTCCTGATGGCAGACATCTTGTCAGTGGTAGCAGCGATTATAGTATCAAGCTTTGGGATGTCAAAACAGGTCAATGCTTGAAAACCTTCCAGGGACACAACCGTTGGATCGGTTCGGTGGCGTTTAGTCCCGATGGACTCACCCTCGCCAGTTGCAGTGGCGACTACACTATCAAGTTATGGGATATCATTACAGGCAACTGCCTAAAAACTTTACAAGGACACGAGGGTTGGCTGTGGTCTGTCAAATTTAGTCCCGATGGTGTCACACTGGCCAGTGCTTCGGAAGACAAAACCATTAAACTTTGGGATATTAGCACAGGTAACTGTATCAACACCCTCCTAGGACATACAAGCTGGGTACAAGGAATTTCTTTTAGTCCCGATGGCAAACTTTTAGCGAGTGCGAGTTGTGATTGTACTATCCGCTTATGGGATGTCATGACAGGAGAATGTGTAAAAACGTTACGGGGACACACAAGTTGGGTACAATCAGTAGCATTTAGTCCCGATGGGGAAATTTTAGCAAGTGGTAGTTGCGACCAGACTGTAAAGCTTTGGAATCCAAGTACGGGGAAATGTCAGCAAACGATACCAGCTCATCAGAGTTGGGTGTGGTCGGTAGCATTTAGTCCCGATGGGAAAATTGTCGCCAGCGGTGGTCAAGATGAAAAGATCCAACTGTGGGATATTCAGACAGGAAAATGCTTAGATCAGTTGAGAACAAAACGACCCTATGAAGGGATGTGTATCACAGGAGCCAAAGGTTTAACAGAAGTTCAACGGGAATCCTTAAAATTTTTAGGTGCTGTAGATTGACGTTCACAAAGACTTTTATCCGGTCAATATGAAGAATAAATTATAAATTTTTTCATCCTTTATCCTTCATATCATGTCCGGGTAATTAGTTATGATTCCCATAGTAATTGCACCTCACCCCTCAATCCCCTCCCCTTACCAAGGGGAGGGGAGATAAAGCGACGCTTTGTCGGGGTGGGGTTCTGGGGATTTAGCAAGTAATCAGGCGCAACTCATATCACACTTTTTTATTACTTGCGTGTAGCTTCTAACAGGCGAGAAAAATAGAAGCGAGTTCGAGTCATCGACTGTCGTTGTACGGTAAAGCCATTATTCTCGAGAATTTTCACGACATCAGCCTCACGGTGTAAGTAAGCGCGAGTTGCTTTACTTGGCCCGGGAAAGAAACTGCCAATTTTTTTGAGTAAAGTTAAAGCGCAGGTTTTGGGCGCGAAACTGAGAATTAGCCGTGACTGTGCCAATGAACATAGGTGAGAAATCATCTCATCTGCTTTTTCTTGGGGGTAGTGGATGAGAACATCTAGGCAAATGACTGTGTGGTAGCTACCACTTAAGGATTCTAAATCTTGCACGGCGAAGGTGGGATTTTCATTATTTCCCAAGGTTTGTAAGGCTCTATCTTTGCCCTCAATGACCATTTTTTCGGAAATATCGCTAGCATAGACTTTAGCACCATCTGCCGCCAAGGGAATGCTGAGACTACCAACACCACATCCAGCATCGCAGATTGACAAGGCTGCTAAATTGTTATCAGCTTTCAACCAGCCGATGACTGTATCCACAGTTTGTTGATGTCCGTTGCGGATGTCTAGCTGGACTTTGTTGACTTCTCCATCGCCATATATCCGCTTCCATCGGTCAAACCCTGTGGAATTGAAATATTCACGAACAATCGTTTTATCGTCGGCTGCGTTCATAAAGTTCCATTTCTAAGGTTTCCCAATCCTTAAAATTATCCTTGAAAGAAACCGCCAAGAACGCTTCTGTTTAAAGATTTTTCTATTTTAATTAGGGGCTAGGGCGTGTTTTCAAACTCATTTCTTGAATAAGGGGAGGAGGGGGAGAGGGGGAGACGCGGTGACGCGGAGAGCTTTTTGAACAAATTTTCACCGCGTCGCCGCGTCCCATTGTCCCGTTGTCAGCCTTATGTAGTTGCATTCGATACTTTGAAAACACGCCCTAGGGGCTAGGGCGTGTTTTCAAAGTCGCCGTCACCCTAAAGGGTGCGGCTATATAAACAAAGTCCGCCTGCGCGGACTACGAAAAATTAGGCTTTTTAGCCCACGAAGGTGGGCTTTGTTCGTGTAGCCTCAGGCTTTAGCCTGAAGGCGTTTGGGGTTTGAAAACACGCCCTAGGGATGAGGGGGATGAGGGAGAAATAACTAATGACCTTGACTATTGACCATTGACTATTGACAAAAACGCAGCTTCAGTGGTAGAGAAGATTGATTATTTTTGACCAGAGATATAAAAAATACTAACTTTAGAGAGAATCGTAAATGCGATCGCAACATTTATGCTGTTAACGATTTAATCTTTTATGCCTTCCTTTTGGGTGAATATTTTTTAACTAAGCATTATTGGCTTAAAAAGCATCATCATCTCCCATTGATTAATTTTACTCTTTAGTTTTATTCATTAAAAATGGCACTAAAATCGCTAGTAGATAGTCCGATTATTGCATTTACAATTCTTTTGGCAGTAATCTTGACTGTACCCCCATTATTTGAGCGACTGCGGCTACCTGGCTTAGTTGGTTTATTAGTAGCAGGTGTCATATTAGGAGAAAATGGGTTGGGATTGTTAAACTCTAAATCTGAAACTATCCACTTGCTTTCGGAAATCGGTAAAATTTATTTGATGTTCGTGGCAGGTTTGGAAATTGATTTAGAACAATTCCGCAAAACTAAAAATCGCTCAATTGGTTTTGGAATTTTAACATTTATAGTTCCACTAATTGCTGGGATTATTGCCGGAAGGATATTCAATTTTAGTTGGAATACTAGCCTTTTGATTGGTTCTTTGCTGGCTTCTCATACTCTCTTGGCATATCCAATTGTCAGTCGTCTGGGAGTAGTAAGTAATGAAGCAGTAACAGTCACAATTGGTGCGACAATTTTTACTGACACAGGTGCTTTACTAGTATTAGCAATTTGTGTGGGCATTCACGGTGGGGAATTCTCTGCCCTGAGTTTAGCAACTTTATTAGGTGGGTTAGCAATTTATGCTGTTGTTGTCCTCTTTGGTTTTGATTGGGCTGGAAAACAGTTTTTTCGCCGTTCTGGAGACGAACAAAGTAACCAGTTCTTATTTATCTTACTAGCATTATTTCTAGCCTCTGTGGGAGCGCAAGTCATTGGAGTTGAAAAAATTGTTGGGGCATTTTTAGCAGGTTTAGCAGTCAACGATGTTTTAGGACGCAGTCCAGTTAAAGAAAAAGTTGAATTTATTGGCAGTACATTGTTTATCCCCTGTTTCTTTGTAGACATGGGATTATTGATTGATATTCCCGCATTTCTGAAAACGCTCAGTTCAATTTGGCTGACTGTAGTGATTGTAGTGGCTTTAATTGGCAGCAAATTTATCGCAGCATTCTTAGCTAAATTACTTTACCGATATAACACAGCCCAATTGCTGACGATGTGGTCATTATCACTACCACAAGTAGCAGCGACGTTAGCAGCAGCATTAGTTGCTTATCAAACTGTCAATCCTGCTGGTGAGCGGTTAATTAATGAAGGTGTATTAAATAGTGTAATTGTCCTGATGTTGGTGACTGCGATTCTCGGCCCGGTAATCACAGCTAGAACTGCGACTTTGTTGCAGGTGTCTGAGTCAGATTTAGCAACAGATAAACTGACAACTTGGTGGGAAGATTCTGAGGAGCCGCTGGCAGAAATAAAACCAGAACCATTTACTATCGTAGTACCGATATATAACCCGCAAACTCAACGCTATTTGATAGAAATGGCAGCTTTATTGGCTCGTCATGAATCTGGACGAATTGTGCCATTAGCTATTACCAAAGCTCACATACATATGGATGATCCGCAATTAGTAATAGCGCTGCAAGAAAGTAAGCAAAGACTAAATTTTACCAAAGAAATTAGTCAAGAATTTGCGGTAGAAGTATCACCGGTAATTCGGATTGATGATGATGCAGCGTTAGGAATTAGCCGCACCAGTCGAGAACAAAATGCGAATTTAGTGGTGATGGGTTGGTCGCGGACAACCGGTTTGCGTGCCCGTTTATTTGGTAATGTAATTGATAGCGTCTTTTGGTCTTCTCACTGTCCGGTAGCAGTGACACGTTTGTTAAGCAGCCCTGCAACTATTCAAAGAATTCTTGTCCCAGTTGGTGACTTGACAAAGCAAACCATAGGCGCTGTGCGGTTCGCCCAAATTTTAGCTGATGTCAATCAAGCTGAAGTGGTACTCTTACATGTGAGCGATCGCAAAACACCCCCCAAATTAGTGGAAAAATTTGTCTCGCAATTGTCGGAAATCGTTGATAAAAGCCAGTTACAGGTAAATACCAACATTCAAACAATTAGGGGTGATAATATTGCTAGAGTTATCATTCGCGAAGCCGAGAAATTTGATTTAGCAGTATTACGTTCTGTGCGTTATCGCACAGCAGGTGGATTAGCCGTCAGCTATGTGACAACCGAGGTAATTAGAGAATTGAAATGCTCAATTGTGTTGCTAGGAGAGCCTAATTCCTGAAATGGGTAGTTCAATCAAAAATTCTGTCCCCTCACCCAAAACTGAATTGCACCTCAATTTACCAGCATGAGTTTCTTCAACAATTTGTCTGGCGATCGCCAATCCCAAACCCGTACCTTTACCGACTGCTTTTGTAGTAAATAAATGGTCAAATATTTTGGTGATAATGTCTTCGCCCATTCCCTTACCGTTATCGGCAATGATAATTTTGACTTGATTCTCTGCGAGTGAAGTTTTCACGGTAATTCTGTTAGGACGTGCTTGAATCTCGGCAAAACTGCGCCCATGATTCGTCTCATCTAAGGCATCAATGGCATTTGCCAGAATATTCATGAAAACCTGATTTAATTGCCCAGGAAAACACTCTATTTGCGGTAACTTACCGTATTCAGTTTTCACTTCAATGGCTGGACGTTGCTCGTTAGCTTTGAGGCGATGTTTGAGAATTAAAATTGTACTATCGATGCCTTCATGAATGTTGAATGGTACTTTATAATCTTTATCAGCGCGGGAGAAAGTTCTTAAACTAGTGCTGATATTTTTTAACCGATCGCAAGCCATCACCATTGCATCCATCACTTTGGGTATATCTTCTAAGATATAATCCAAGTCGATTTCTTCAGCATGATCTATGATTTCATTGCTGTGGTTGGGGAAGTTTTCTTGATAAAGTTGTAAATGTGTCACAATATCAGTAATCGTAGGTTTAGCTTGTTTCAAACTACTAGAAATAAAGCCTAATGGATTATTCATTTCATGAGCTACACCTGCAACTAAATTACCCAATGCAGACATTTTTTCACTTTGGACGATTTTTAATTGGGCTTGTTGTAAGTCATCTAAAGCTGTGGTGAGTGCTTGAGATTTTTCGCTCACCGCTTTCTCAGCTTGTCGGCGATCGCTAATATTAATAGTTGTCCCGATTAGACGATAAACTTTGCCTGTTTCGTCTTTTAAGGGACTGAGTGTGGTTAACCACCAAGTTTCCTCTCCATTAAATATGAGACATTCTTCATATGTAACAGCTATTCCAGTTTGGTAACAACGCAGATAGTTTTTATAGACTGCTGTACCTTGATCCTTAGGGTGTAATTCTTGCGGAGTTTTACCCAACACTTGCGCAGCAGGTATACCAACTGCTAATTCACAGGATTTGCTCCATCCTGTATATTCAAATTGCTCGCCATCTCGGACATCAACCACAAAAATCAAACAGCCAACACCTTCGTAAATACTACTAAGAAACTTTTCTCGCTCCTGAAGATGATGATATAATTGAGAGTTATCCAAAGAAATGGCGGCTTGGGCGCAAAGGAATTTTAATACAGAAAGGCGATCGCTAGTAAATACCCCATTCGTCAGTTGGTTTTCTAGGTAGAGAATTCCCAGCAAATGCCCTTGATTAATAATCGGGGTACATAATACACTCTGGGGTTGATGTTCTAGCATATATTTCCCCATCAAACCAGGAATATCTGTTTGGCAATTATTAAGCGCTATTGTTTTTTGCGTATTCTTAACGTAGTAGATAATTTCGTTGGGAATATCTGCACAATTATCTAGTGATTGGGGAGCAAGAAGAGTTTGAATTTCCCGCTCATCAATCCAAGTAATTGCTCGAACTTGCCAAGTATTATCTTGGGGAAGTAGCAGTACAACTTTTTTCGCGCCAGAGTTTTCCAAGATAATGCGGGTGAGACTGGAAATTAGTGTATCTAATTCCAAAGAACTAGAAATAGCAATAGCGGCTTTGAGAACAGAGGTAAAATCCAGAACTTCAGAAATGCTAGTACTATCAGAACTAGAAGTGCGATTCGATGAAGAAACCCCACGAACAGCTAAGGTTTCTAAAGGGTTGAGATTGATTCGTTGTTGCAGCAGGATGGGTTGCAATAGTTGGGGATAGCTTTTTTCTAGGTGATTAACTTTGGCTTTTGCTCCCCAACGAGCGTAGCAGTAGTAAGCATTGATGATGTAAAGTTGAGCAAATTGCTTTTTATCCCAGTCAAGATAAAATTTAGCTGCCAGTTCGTTGGCTAGAGCTTCTTCGTGAATAAATTGATGATCTTGAGCTAGAGAAATTGCTTTGTCATAACATTCAATTGCCGCGATTTTTTCACCTAATACACGCTGTTTTTCTGCCTCAACTAAATACCATTTATGTAAATGATTCATTGGGGCATTTTGCGCCCACTGATGTAAACTAGTTTGATAAGTTTGTGCAAGAGTGAGAATTTCGGCTTGCTGATGCTCTGGCTGTGTGGGAAACAAAGCTAGGTAAGTCAAAGCTGCATAAAAATGGAAAATAGGAACATAAATTAATCCCGATACTGCCATCAAATAAGGCTGGACTTGTTCAATATAATTAATCGCCGCTGAATAATTGCCCCATGAGTAAGCTAGCATTAATTTGTCGATGTACACCATAGCGATCGCTGTCAGCTCATAATCCTGATGGTGTTTTGAAAACATCACTGTTTCATCATAGGCAGTACCAATTAAGCAATCCGGTTGGCTTACCGTTTCTCTCAAATTCTTCACTGTCTGCCACGTTAAATTGAGATAAACTTGAGGAGAAAATTGTTTGATCTCAGCCAAGGCGCTGCTGTAAGTTGTGAGTTCGGATTCGCAAATATCCAGTTCTACCCCACTCAAAAATCTCAAACTGTTATAACCGACGATGCTGTAGCCTGCGCGCAGAAAATCGCCAGTTTCCATACCAATCCGATAGCTATCTTTTAGCGTTTGTGTTGTTGCCAACAAAGCTTCCCGCTGGTGCTGAATAAAATCCCCAAACAGATGTAAAGTCATGGAGTGATATTCTGGTAAATTGAACCGCTCCACTAAATTCAGTGCCAATTTACCAAAGCTGTAGCCCGTTTCCACCTCACCAACAAAATTACACAGTACCAGTCCATGAATCGCATACCCCACCGTCGATGTCGGTGCATTGCCGAACTGAAGTGACAAACTCACCATTTTGGCGCTAAGAAAGGGCAATAAACCAGGCATTCCCACAAAAACTGCGGAAAATAATTTGCTTAAAAGTTGCATTGCTGCCAAGGATGTAGGATTAGTCATTACTGGCAGATCCACTAAGTCTGCAATCTCTCTGTCTTGGAGTTGGCGCGCAATAACTTTTAGAGCTTTGTTTATCTCGCTGGTATCAGATTCCCTAGGCAATTCTACCCCCAATTGTAACAGTCCATTCCTGGCTGTAGCGATCGCCTCTAACATCTGGCTTTGTGCTGTCTGTGCAGCGATTTGAATTGCGTAAATTTTAACTTTGTCTAAAATAGACTTGGCTGCTTGTAACACTATGACTGCCATCTGTTGCATAGCATCAATGTCACCATTCAAATAGGCAACTTCAGCAGCAGCAATATAGAGATTTAAAGTTAATTCGTACTGAGTTTGCCAGCAATTTGTCTGTAATAACTCAATTCCTGTTTGTAAATATACTCTGGCGGCGGCGTAAGCTGTAGAATTTACCGCCTTACCTGCGGCTTGTAAGTTCAGCTGAGCTAATGCTTCTTGTTCACTTGCTTGAGTAATTAACTCTTGTCCTAAATTCAAATGCTCAACAATATCAAAGAGTTTTTCTTCTTGTTCGATAGCCGATAAATTTTGCCGGAGTAACTGACCAATTTTCAGATGAGTTACTGTTTTTTGATCATCAGGAATCAGTGAATAAGCTGCTTGCTGTACTCGGTCATGTAAAAACTTATAAACAACCTTCACTGATTCGGTATCGTTGGTAATTTGTGGTTGATTATCTACCAATAATTCTTGTTGATAAAATTTATAAACATCATTAATTGGGATAATCAAACCTTCTTGTAAAGCTTTCCACAAACAAGCTGCTGTTTCTATCTCTGACTGTTCAGAAACAATTGCTAAAGTTGCCAAATCAAAAGAATTACCAATACAAGCAGCTAACTGCAATACATTTTGCGTTGATGGCGGCAATCTGCGCAATTGAAATGTCATAAAAGCCACGACATCATCGGTAACTGCTTGCTGAGTCACTTGGGTAATGTCACATTCCCAAAAGCTTAATTCCCAGTTAAACTGAAGCAGTTTATCTTGATATAACGCTTTAAGAAATTGGGTGGTAAAAAACGGATTACCTTGTGTTTTCTGAAAGATTAATTGCGAAAGATTCCAGGACAAATCTTTTGAACATTTCAATGTATCCGCCACTAACTGATTGACTTGAACTTGACTTAAAGGTGTGAGAGTAATTGTATTAATTGTGACTAAGGTTTTGGCAAATTCATTTAAAGTTATCATTAAAGGATGGGCGGGGTGAACTTCGCGATCGCGATATGCACCAATGATGAAAAGATGCCCAGTATCAGCTATTAATAATTGCATTAACTTCAGCGATGCTGAATCAGCCCATTGCAAATCATCTAAAAATATCACTAATGGATGTTCAGCAGTAGTAAAGACTTGGGTAAACTTTTGGAATAATAAATTAAAACGATTTTGGGCAGCCGTTGCTGATAATTCTGGTGCTGGTGGTTGCTTACCAATAATGCGTTCTAATTCGGGGATGACTTCAATAATTACCTGTCCATTATCCCCAACAGCCGCTAAAATATTGCGCCGCCATGAATGCATTTGAGCATCGTTATTAGTTAATAATTGCGCCATTAAATCGCGGAAGGCTTGGACAAATGCACTCAAAGGTATATTCCGATGAAATTGGTCAAATTTGCCTTTAATAAAATAGCCTTTCTGCCGGACAATTGGTTTGTGAACTTCGTTGACGACTGCGGTTTTACCAATACCAGAAAACCCAGCAACTAGCATCATTTCTGTAGCACCAAGGCTGACTCTGGCAAATGCTTGCAGCAGGGTTGTAACTTCGGTTTCTCTACCATAAAGTTGATCGGGGATGAGGAAGCGATCGCACACATCCCTTTGAGCTATTGGGAAGTTTTCTATTTTGCCTGTTTCCTTTATTTGAAACCAGCAATTTTCTAAATCTGATTTTAAACCCAATGTACTTTGATAACGCTCTTCGGCATTTTTCGCCATCAATTTGTGAACGATTTCCGAAAGTACAATCGGGATTTGTGGGTTAATTTCATGTACTGGGGTTGCGGTTTTAGCAATATGACAATGTATCAACTCCATTGGATCGTTTGATGGAAATGGTAACTCACCTGTGAGTAATTCATAGAAAGTGACACCAGTTGAATAAAAATCAGTGCGGTAGTCAATACCACGATTCATCCTGCCTGTTTGTTCTGGAGAAATATAAGCTAGTGTCCCTTCTAAAATATTGGGACTGATTAGTGTTTGGGTTTCTCGAGGCAGCAAAGATGCAATACTAAAGTCAATTAATTTAATTTGTTTTGTTTGGGGATTAATTAAAATATTGCTGGGTTTAATATCTTTATGAATAATGCACTCTCGATAGAGTATTTCTAGAGCATTGCATAGGGTGATGGCAATTTGGAAAAAATCTGGGAGAGACTTGGTATTGAATGTTTCTCCAGAGGTAAAATAATCTTTTAAAGAAATGCCCCCAAAATCTTCCATTACCAAGGCGTAACCATTTTGGTAGGTTTCTAAGCCATAGATTTGGATGATTACAGGTGAGTTAAGATTTTTGGCGATGGTGTATTGATTGCGAAATTGCACCAGTTCGCTGAAATTAGGATAGGGATTTTTCAGCAGTTTAATGACTACTGGTAATGCGTCATTTTCTCGATACCCTTGATAAACAAGGGTTCTCGAACCATTGTAGAGCTGTTCACTAAGGTGGTATCCGGAAATATATACTGGAGTCATGCTCTTACCACTAAATCTTGATAAGTTACAGATTTAGTGTTCCCAAACGAGTCTTAAAATGCTCAATTGTATGACTAGCCTAATTCCTGATATTGGAGCTAGGTTAATAGACACCAGGAGAAATTTCTCTGACTACATTGAGGAAATTAAATAAAATTTTTGAGTGATTATCTCGTCGCCAAGCGATCGCCATTTGAAACATCGGCACTTTGCCGATGATTTCTCGATACACAACACCAGTACGCTGAAGATTCATCACATTGGCTGGTAATAATGCTACCCCCATTTCACTCGCAACCAAACCGAGGACTGTTGGCATCCATGTAGCTTCTTGCACTACATTTGGGTGAAATCCGGCTTCTATACAAGCCATTCGCGTCAGTTGATGTAGTGCTGGTACTGTTTCACGACAAGGAAGTATAAAAGGTTCATTGGCAAAATCTGCGAGTTGAACTTGTGGATTATTAGCTAAGGAATGTTGCTGAGGTAGTACCATCACCAGTGGTTCTTTGCTGATAACTTCGTAGGTAAGAACATGGTGCTTGTCCACATCTTGTAAATTGTATAAATTCTCAAAATCTACATCTAGAGTCCGATTTTGCAGTCTTTGGCGACTCTCTTTACATAACAGCTCTTGCAATACTAAATCTACCTGCGGGAATTTCTGACGAAAAACACGGAGAATATCTGGCAACAAACTATTAGAAATCGAAGTATTAATGCCAATGCTTAATCGTCCAATCTCACCCTGCTTTGCTTGTTGAGATAAGTGTTGAAACTGCTCAACTTGTCCTAGGAGGTGTTGTGCTTGTTTCAGAAATACTTTGCCGTAAGATGTTAGTTCCAAGCGAGGGTTACGGACAAACAGTTCTACGCCTAATTCTTCTTCTAGTTGTTGAATTTGTCTGGTGAGATAGGGCTGAGGAATGTGCAGTTCTTTGGCAGCATGACTGAGATTTATATCTTCTTGCTCTGCTAAAAATACAAAACGTTTTAGACGTTCTATATTTATGGGTTTTCGATATTCTGGGTTCATTTTAAACCAGATTTGTTAAAAGTAGATAGATATCATCAAAATTACTACGAATTTTCAACTTATATGCATACCAATTTAGATATAGCCCCATAACTAGATTTATAGTCAGTGACATCCTAAAATTAATTGCAACAATCACTGGAAGAGAAAAATTTGATGACAAACATAATACACTCAATTCAACGAGCGTTAATAGTTGCGGGAGTTCACGGAAATGAACTTAATGGTATTTATGCCCTCAAAAAATTTGTACAGCATCCCGATTTGATACGTCGAAATAGCTTTGAAACTTTGACATTGCTAGCGAATCCCAAAGCATTTGCAGCAGTACGTCGATATATTGATCAAGACCTCAACCGGAGTTTTAGAAAGTCCGATTTACAAGATTTGACGCGCTCTAGTTATGAAGATATCCGAGCCAAAGAAATCAATTATTTATTTGGTGCAAATGGCAAAACTCCGGTTGATGTGATTTTAGATATTCATAGCACAACTGCAAACATGGGCTTAACTGTAATCACCAACGATCGCCCTTTCAACCTGCAATTAGTTGCTTATCTTCAAAGCTTAAAACCTGCGGTAAATATCTACATATTACCTAAGTCGAAAGAATCCTCTAGTTTGCCATCTATTTGTGAATTCGGCTGCACAATTGAAGTGGGAGCAGTAGCTCAAGGCGTTTTACAAGCTGATTGCTTTCAGCAAACTGAAGCCTTGATCATCAATGCTTTAAATTACTTGGAAAAATATAATCGCGGAGAAATTCTACCTTTTGACAACAGCCTCACCATTTATCGCCATCTGGGAACGATTGATTATCCCAAAAATGAATCTGGTGAATTGCAAGCGATGATTCATCCGCAACTTCAGTTTCAAGATTATCAGCCACTTGCTCCAGGACAACCGATGTTTTTAACTTTTGATGGACAGACTATTACTTACGAAGGTGAATTAACTGTGTATCCAGTTTTTATTAACGAAGCTGCTTATTACGAAAAGGGAATTGCTATGTGTTTAACTCAAAAGCAGCTAATTCATAATTATCAATTATCAGATTAGCTACTTACACCAATTATCCAAAATTCAGCGACAGATTCTTAATTTGGAATTTTAAACCTTCGACTACGCTCAGAGTCAAGGCTCTATAGTGCGATCGCTGATTTTATAGGATGAGTGAACGTGCAACCTAACATATTATCTTCAGAAGCTTCTGATTATCTCGAAAGCTTCAAGCGATCGCACTTTCAAATTATCCCATGCTCTTCAAAACAAGATCCCCGAAGGAAAGAAGTCAGGGATCTGAGGGTATGTAGGACTGCTATAATCTCACCCAGTTAAGTTCCTTTGTGGACTCATTCCAATGCCAACGCAATAAATTAGCGGGTTGATGGGGTGCAATTCCTGATAAAGCGATCGCTTTTCTGGGTGCATCGGTGGCTAGTAAAATGGCTGTTTCTACGTCACAAATCCCCCACTTCACCAAGTTCTGCACACCCACCAATAAAGGTAAAGTCGTCCCTGATAAAGTACCATCAGCTAATCTCGCCGTCCCGTTTTTGACTTCTATTTGCCGAATATCCCAAGGATACACCCCATCGGGTAGCCCCAGAGGCGCGAGAGCATCGCTGACGAGAAACAGTCCTTTGGTAGCACGGAGTAAAATTTGCAACATTGTCGGTGCGACATGTTGTCCATCGGCTATAAAACCACACATCACACCAGGATGGGTAATTGCTGCGCCTAATAATCCTGGTTCGCGGTGATGTAATGGTGGCATAGCGTTGAAGGCATGGGTTACCATTGTGGCACCAAGTTCAAAAGCATGTTGCGCTTGGGCTACTGTGGCTTGAGAATGGCCTAAACTGACAGTGATACCCAAAGAACGCAAATATGGGATAACCTCATCAGTGGGATCTAACTCTGGCGCTAGGGTGATGACTTTGACAATCTGGGCATAATCACCCAAAACACGCTTTACTTGCTCAATTGTTAGGGGTAACAGGTATTCTGCTGGATGTGCGCCGCGTTTTTGCGAATTTAAAAATGGCCCTTCTAGATGTACGCCCAGAATTTGAGCATTTAACCTCACCCCTAACCCCTCTCTTTCAAGGAGAGGGGAGGAATTATAATCAGCGATGATCGAAAGCGATCGCTGAATATTTTCTACTGAAGTTGTCACCAATGTCGGTAAAAATCCATCTACACCCATATTACCCAAGAATTGCGCAATTTTTGGCAGCAAGTGGGCATTATCTGCTTGCAATTCTGGAAATGCTAATCCCAATGCGCCGTTAATCTGCAAATCAACACCACCCAAGGAAATCCAATCACCTGCAACATCTAACACTTGCAAGTCTTTTGATGGAAAGCGTTTCAACACAGTACCCATCGTTAAGATATGCTCAATTATGCCCTGTTGATTAATCAAGAGCATTTGCAAGCCTTGGTACCCTGGTACTCGTGCATTGATAATATCTAGATTTGTGGCGATCGCGCTTGGTGTTGCTTTAGTCATCACATTGGCGGGAAAATGGCTAAATCTGATTTTAGTAGGACTTACGCAACTGACACACTAAATTCAGGTTAGGGTTGTCATTTGTCATTTGTCATTTGTGAACAACCAATGACCATTGACCATTAATCCAAAATCCCAAATCCAAAATCCAAAATCCAAAATCTAAAATTCTATGGCTCCCCTTATCGGTATTATCATGGGCAGTGATTCTGACTTGCCCACCATGAAAGACGCGATCGCAGTTTGTGACGAATTTGGTGTTGAGCGCGAAGTGGCGATCGTTTCTGCTCATCGCACCCCAGAACGCATGGTGCAATACGCTCAACTTGCACATCAACGCGGCATTAAGGTGATTATCGCTGGTGCTGGTGGTGCTGCCCATCTTCCGGGAATGGTAGCTTCTTTAACGCCACTTCCAGTAATTGGTGTGCCTGTAGCTACTCGTAACTTGCAAGGTGTAGATTCTTTGTATTCAATTGTACAAATGCCTGCTGGTATACCTGTAGCAACAGTAGCTATAGGTAATGCAAAAAATGCTGGTCTTTTAGCAGTTCAAATTCTCGCTACCCAGCAACCAGAATTACTGGAAAAAGTCCAAAAATACCGACAAACGCTGTCTGAATCAGTCATGGCAAAGCAAGCCAAACTAGAACAACTCGGCTACGAAAAATATTTAGAACTGGATTAAAACTGGAATTGTAAGTAATATTTTATAGCCCAAGCGGAGAGTTAATTGTAATTAAACAACTAAGTATGTCATAAAACTACTGTATTTGTATTGTCATTAATTATGCAATGTAAAGATTAGAACAGCTTTTACGGAACAAAGTTTGTTTAATCTTTTGTATGAAAAATTAATATTTTTTGGTTTTTTTTAATTCTGATGTCAGGAAATGCTGAAATACAGAGAATTCAGTTTGCTGAACTCAAATATTCAGCAGCTCATGTCAGAGGTTAAACAAACAAATCGTATATCCTGATACAGAATTATGTTTTTGGTAACATAGACAATCAATCAAATTTATGAGTGAGTTTATAAAAAACTTGTCTTGAGGAATTACTTGATCTAATTCTTAAAAACAACATTTTATAAATTCAAAACCCACATTTTGTAGAATTCGGAGTTGCCATCATAAGTTAATCCAGTTGTAAATTGAACATTTTTTCATGTTTGTGTAGCGTCTGGGACATTAGTCCTCTGTGATCAAGTTATGAGCGGAGGCTTTTGGCGGTAAAATTTTGCGCTTTCTGCTTTGTTAACACCAATGACTAATGACAAAGGATAATCTGCATGAATCAATGTCCAGTTTAGTTAAAAATTAAAGATTTAGTGAAAACAGCTTGACTGATTGTTGTCGAAGCTACATAATAATTGTTTCTTTCAACTCATCCCAAAATTTGCCAAGTTATTTACAAAAGTAGCAATAGTTTCCTAAACTTTTATTTAGGTTATTTGAGTTTCTGGTTGGCAAACTAATTGCTTGCATCACAAATGTCAAAAATGTCTTGATGAAAATTCAAGCCTTAGTTTTGCGTGCTGACATATTTATCCCATTAAGAATGGTTTGGAGTAAAATGTTCAACTTCATGCACAAGCAGAAATTAAAAACAAAAAATAGGCGTAGGTCTGTAAAGGCCTTCTCTAAAACTGCACAATCTACATCAAAAATTAACTTATTCACAACAATTAAGCGACTGTCTCCCAATTGGCAAGCTTGCCTGTCTTTAGCTGCGTTAATAGTCTTGGGATGGGGCTATGCAGCAGTTGCCCAGACTCCAGCAGCAGGGCCAACAACAGCAGAACTAAAAGTGGCGATTGACACGTTGTGGGTAGCGATCGCCGCCTTTTTGGTATTCTTCATGAACGCTGGTTTTTGTATGTTAGAAACCGGCTTCTGTCGCCAAAAAAATGCGGTTAACGTGCTGGCTAAAAACTTGATTGTATTTGCCTTATCGACAGTCGCGTTTTGGGCAATTGGTTTTGGCTTAATGTTTGGCGATGGTAATGACTTTATTGGACTGAATGGATTTTTCCTCGCAGGTGCAGATAACAGTCCCGCTACTGGTGATGCCTACAAAGGTGTTTTTAGCGCTCTCAATTGGACAGGAATTCCTTTAGCAGGTAAGTTTTTATTTCAGTTAGTGTTCGCCGGAACAGCCGCCACGATTGTTTCTGGTGCGGTTGCAGAACGAATTAAGTTTGTTGACTTCTTAGTTTTCAGCCTATTACTTGTTGGTATTGCCTACCCCATTACCGGACACTGGATTTGGGGTGCAGGTTGGCTGGCTGATATGGGTTTTTGGGATTTTGCTGGTTCGACAGTCGTTCACTCAGTCGGTGGCTGGGCGGCTTTAATGGGAGCAGCATTTCTCGGTCCCCGCATTGGTAAATATCAAGATCGGCAAGTTGTCGCCCTCCCCGGTCACAACATGAGTATTGCCACCTTAGGCTGTTTAATTCTGTGGCTGGGTTGGTTTGGTTTTAACCCTGGTTCAGTCATGGCTGCCGATCCTGGCGCAATTACTCACATTGCGTTAACAACCAACATGGCAGGAGCAGTTGGTGGGATTGCGGCGACAGTAACAGCTTGGCTGTACCTAGGCAAACCAGATTTATCAATGATTATCAACGGGATTTTGGCTGGCTTGGTCGCTATCACTGCACCTTGTGCTTACGTTAACATTGGCAGTTCCGTGGTCATTGGCTTAATTGCGGGAATATTAGTAGTTTTCTCTGTTCCCTTCTTTGACAAACTCGGCATTGACGACCCAGTAGGAGCAACTTCGGTTCACCTAGTTTGTGGTGTTTGGGGAACTCTAGCCGTTGGTCTATTTGCGGTTGGGCCTGGTGGCTATCCTTGGATGGTTGACTTAGCTGGTAAACCAATAGGGCCGCATGGTTTATTCTTTGGTGGTCACTTCGGTACATTAATTCCGCAAATAGTTGGCATTCTTTCTGTAGGTGGTATCACTGTCCTCCTCAGTAGTGTATTTTGGTTAGCACTAAAAGCTACTTTGGGTATCCGTGTATCTCGCCAAGAAGAGTTGGAAGGCTTGGATATTGGCGAACACGGTATGGAAGCCTATAGCGGATTTATCACAGAAACTAACACAGATGGATTTTCTCAAGGTTATAGTTCTGGAGAAATTCCCCAAGGTAGTGATTTACCAAATACCCTTTAAGCTGATTCCATAGTTTAGAGGAATGGTCTTTCCCCCCTTGTTGTAAATTTCGAGTCTGTTGGTTTTATAAGATAAAAACCTACCCCTGTAGCTTTTATCCTGATACAGGTGGTAGGATTTTTTTTTAAAATTTCACAACTCAAAAATTGCGCCAATGATTAAGTCCCTGTTTTATTTTTTATGGGCTGGTTTATTTGAAATAGGAGGTGGTTACTTAATATGGTTATGGTTACGGCAAGGTAAGTCTATTTGGTGGGGGATATGGGGTGGAATCGCTTTAGCTATTTATGGGATCATCGCTACCCTCCAACCGGCAAATTTTGGTAGAGTTTATGCTGCTTATGGTGGTGTATTTATAACTATGGCAATGCTTTGGGGATGGAAGGTAGATGGTGTAGCTCCAGATAGATACGACTTAATTGGAGCCTGTTTAAGCTTAGTTAGTGTTTTCGTTATTATGTATGCACGCAGAATATAGACATTCGATTTTGATTGATTCTTAAACTACTAGCTGAGGCTGCTTGAGGCTATAGGTAATAGATTTTTTGACGCATGATTGAGAATTGCTATAGCAGAATTGATGTCTGAGATAAAAATAAAAATTCACACAAAAATTACTTACTTTGCTGTTAACGCTAATGAGAAATTTTCTGAATTATCAATTATTACTAGTTGCTGAGTTTTTGATAGGAACGACTCGATACCATAAAAAGCAAAAAAGTTTCTAGAATTTAAAAAAAAATTACATTAATTAAATATAAAAATGTAATTTTTGCATCTTTATCTAATAATTGAACATTTCGCAACTGCAATTAGTATTATATTTTTATAAACCTTTCTAAATAACTAAAGTTGATGAACTGAATAGAGATTAGGGTATAAAAAAGTACTCTATTGTCGAGAATGAACTCAACAATGTTGGTGATCGGGGACAAAAAAGTGTTGAAGAAAGTTGTAATGATTGGGGCTATGACCCTAATACTGCTGGGAGGCCCGCTAATGGGCAATGCTTTAGCCCAAGCGGCTGCTACTCCTCCTCCTACTGCCGATACAGGAGATACAGCATTTATGCTGATATCAGCAGCACTAGTGCTACTGATGACACCAGGACTGGCATTTTTCTATGGGGGGTTTGTGCGATCGCGCAATGTCCTAAACACATTGATGATGAGCTTTGTGTTGATGGCGATCGTCGGAGTGACCTGGATTCTGTGGGGTTATAGCCTTTCCTTTGCACCGGGAACGCCGTTTATCGGTGGATTGCAATGGCTAGGGTTGAATGGCGTTGGCTTAGAGGTCACAGATTATCTCAAAGGTTCCAACCCGCCTGAGGTTGTTTCCTATGCGGGGACAATACCTCACCAAGCATTCATGATCTATCAAGCCATGTTTGCCATCATCACCCCAGCCTTAATTTCTGGGGCGATCGCCGAACGGATGAGCTTTAAAGCTTATGCTCTGTTTGTGTTGCTGTGGTCAACCTTTGTTTACACCCCCCTAGCGCACATGGTTTGGGCTAAAGGTGGATTTTTGGGCTTGTATGGTGGTTTAGGTGCCCTTGACTTTGCTGGTGGTACAGTAGTTCACATCAGTTCAGGTGTTTCGGCGCTGGTCGCCGCGATCGTTTTGGGCCCCCGGAAAAACCATCCCGATCGTCTCAGTCCACCACACAACGTTCCCTTTATTTTGTTGGGTGCGGGCTTGCTCTGGTTTGGCTGGTTCGGCTTTAATGCTGGAAGTGCCTTGTCTGCTGCTGGTGGAACTTCGGGAAACTTAGTCACAAATGTAGCCACCACAGCCTTTGTAGCCACCAATACAGCAGCAGCCGCAGCAGCTTTAATGTGGTTGATTCTGGAAGCAGCTTTACGCGGTAAACCCACCGCAGTGGGAGCAGCTACAGGAGCCGTTGCTGGTTTAGTGGGGATTACCCCAGCAGCTGGCTTTGTGACTCCCTTGTCAGCGATTTTTATTGGTTTCATCACCGCTTTTATTTGCTTCTATGCTGTAAGTTTCAAGCACAAATTACAAGTTGACGATGCCTTAGATACTTACCCAGTGCATGGCGTTGGTGGTACAGTCGGTGCAATTTTAACAGCCATCTTTGCCACCGTAGAAGTCAACGGAGGCGGTAAAGACGGCGTATTGAAAGGTAATTTTGGCGAATTAGGAGTTGAACTAGCCGCCATTGTTATTGCCTATATTATTGCCGCCGTGGGGACTTGGATCATTCTGAAGATTATTGATGCTACAGTCGGTCTGCGCGTCAAAGAAGAAGCTGAACAACAAGGTCTAGATATTAACGAACACGGAGAAGAAGGTTACAACTCCGAGTTTAGCGATCGCATTAACGTTTGATAGTCAACAGCAACAATTGCTCTTAAGATCCCCGACTTCTTAAACAAGTCGGGGATCTTAATTTAACTTTAAAGGATGTGTAAGCCTCAAAAACCTAACCCCCCTACCCCCCCTTTCCTACAAGGGAATGGGGATTATTCACTGTTAAGCCATAGCGAGAAATTAATTGTGAAAGAATCGCTTGGGGATGGTATCGCAGAGGAACGCGAATGCAGATATACCTGTCTGTGGTTCAATTACCACCGAAACTGATGTAATTCCTCAAATTAAGAGAATTTCACTCTTTATGTAAGACAACGCAAAGATACCTCGTGCGATCGCCGCGCTACTCTGGAAATTTATCTATTTTGCCTGTGAAGAAAATAGCGGTATTCAGCACTAAGGAATTTCCCATAAACAAATTGGGTAGATGAGCAAGAAGCGATGGGCTTTCTTTCTCCCCCTGTAGTCTGTAAAATTAGTCCTTTAGAAATACTTGAGGAATATGGGTTAAGAGCAAAATTAAGATTAGTCAGAGATGCTGTAGCAGCAGTCAATGACCAATCACCACCTAAACCTGAACTGTCACTTCTAGAAATCTGGGATATGTACTGCGAGTACAGAACTGACTTGAGAGAAACTGTTTACTTGGGGAAATACCAGGGAAGGTACAAAAACTACCTCAAATCAGCAATTGAAGCTACTAAATCTGAGGATGCTATCAAGATCAGAAATTGGTTGATAGAGAATAGAGACTTAGAAACAATCAAATTGTTGTTCTCTAATCTTTCAAAAGCTTATCAGCTAGGAATTAAAAATAAATTACTAGTTCATAACCCTTATGACGGTTTAGCGGAAGAAATAGGAAAAATAGGCGCTAAGAGTAGACAACAAAGTGAGATTGGGACTGATAACGATACGGATGATTTAACCAAAGCTTATACCTGGGATGAGGCACAAGCAATACTCGAATGCCTTCAGGATAAATACCCTCACTGGCACAGTTTCCTTAAATTCAAGTTCCTAACAGGCTGTAGAACTGGTGAAGCAATAGGCTTGATGTGGTGTGACGTTGAATGGGATAAAGAACGAGTTTTGATTAGGAGAACATACGACAGAATAACCAAAAAGTTCTACCCCTTAAAGAACGATAAAACCTATAAAGGTGAGGATGTTAGAAAGTTCCCTATGCCCAAAGACGGGAAACTTTGGAATCTACTAAAGTCAATACCCCAAGGTGAACTCAACGACATAGTACTTAAAAGTAAGACGGGAAAAATAATTGATGAAACAGGTTTTAGTCAAATTTGGCGCGGAAGAAAGCACCTTAACCGCAAGGGAATTATCCCTGACTTGGTAGAGCAAGGCTTACTCAGTAAATACCTTAGTCCATATAACACACGTCATACTTTCATCAATCACGCTATTCATGACTTAGGAATACCTGAGAAAGTTGTGTGTTATATGTGTGGTCACAAACCAGATGTAAGCAATAAGCATTATCAAGATGAGGCGATATTCATGAAGGGAATCAACCCAGAGATACCATACAGTCAGCAACAGTTTGCGGAAGTTCAGATTGATAACCAACAATCCAAAATTGAATTACTTGAGGAACAAATAAGACAACAGCAGGAAGCAATGAGAAAACTGCAAGAGCAACTTGAACAAATGAAAAATCAATAAAACAAAATCAACTAAGGTTATAGAATTTCGTTTTTCTATAACCCGACGACTATTTTGGCGACGGTACGGGAAGGTTAGTGTGGTTGTCTGGGATTTATCAGAAAAGATATCTGATAAAATTTACCATGCACTCTACATCTGACGAGCATTCATTGAGCATGATACTTGGTATAAAAGTATGCTCATATACTCGTCTCAGATACTCAAAATAGGACTTTTAAGCACTTTTTGAGCATTATTCCTAAGTTGGAGGCTGAAAGTATTGAAAAATAAAGGTTTAAAAGTCATCATTGTACGCCACGGTCAAAGTAGCTATAACACCGAGCGGCGTATCCAAGGGCGCATTGATGCGTCGCAATTGACTGAAAAAGGTCAAAATCAAGCTACCCAATTAGGCAAAGCCCTCAGCAGTATTTTATTTAACGCGATTTACAGCAGTCCCTTACGGCGAGCCAAACAAACAGCAGAAATTATCCATAGTGAGTTAGCAATTCCAACGGGAACACCTGCTGTTGTACAAACTTCTGATAAATTGCTGGAAATAGACCTGCCTTTGTGGGAGAAAATGCTCACGGCTGAGGTCAAAGAAAAGTATGCTGAAGACTACAAAACTTGGCACGAACGTCCCGACGAATTCCGGATGTTATTAGAAGATGCAGCGGGAACCAAAGAACATTTTCCTGTCCTCTCTTTGTATGCACAGGCGCGAGAGTTTTGGCAAGAAATTTTACCCCATCATCAAGGCGAAACCATTTTGATCGTGGGGCATAACGGTATTAATCGCGCCTTAATTAGCACAGCCCTAGGCATTTCTCCCAGTCGCTACCATTCTATTCAACAATCTAACTGTGGCATTACTGTATTAAATTTTGCTGGTGGTTTGGCAGATCCAGTTCAACTAGAGTCGCTAAATCAGACGCAACATACAGGAGAGACTCTGCCGACATTTCGCCCAGGTCATCAAGGAATACGATTGTTGCTTGTACGTCATGGGGAAACAGAGTGGAATCGCCAAACCAGATTTCAAGGACAAATTGACGTTCCGCTCAACGACAACGGCAGAAAACAGGCGCAAAAAGCTGGAGAATTTCTGCAAGATGTCGCCATTGACTTTGCTGTTAGCAGCTCAATGCAACGTCCCAAAGAAACAGCAGAGATAATTTTGCAGCACCATCCTAGTGTAAAGTTGGAATTGCAAGATGGTTTAAGGGAAATCAGCCACGGACTTTGGGAAGGAAAATTAGAAGCAGAAATAGAACAAGAATTTCCCGGCGAATTGGAACGCTGGCGGACAGAACCAGCAGCAGTCCAAATGCCAGAAGGGGAAAATTTACAACAAGTGTGGGAACGTAGCGTTACCGCTTGGCAGTCAATTGTGCAAGCAGCAGCAAACAATCAACTCAAAACTGGAATAGTAGTGGCTCACGACGCTACTAACAAGACTTTACTATGTCACATTTTGGGTTTACCAACAGACAGCTTCTGGAATTTCCGCCAGGGTAACGGCGCGGTCAGCGTCATTGATTATCCATCTGGATTAGATGGTTTACCAGTGCTGCAAGCAATGAATATCACCACTCACTTAAGTGGTGGCGTGTTCGATAAAACCGCAGCTGGAGCATTGTAGAGGTCAACTGAAGGCGCTCAGTATTAAGTAGGGGCGGGTTCACAGATATCCTCAATTATTCACGATATTTTGGATAAACCCGCCCGTATGAAATTACCCCACCTACGCGACTTCGTGGAAGTCAAAATTAAAGAATTTCACTTTTGACTTTTGACTTCCCAAAGGGCGTTAGCGTAGCGGGACGAAGTCCAGCTTGTACCAATTCTCACTTCATCCTAGCCTGCGGCAAGCCGCTCCGCGTCTACATCCTTTATCCTTTCTTCGGTCAGTGCTAAACTGTCGGTCAAAAGATAGATCCCAATAGACAAACAGTTGACGCACTCATAAGTAATAGCTGATAGCTCACATGACAACTGAATTGCTACAACAAGTACGGGTGATAGACCCGGTTTCTGGAACAGACGAACTAGTGGATGTGCTAATTGCTGATAATTATATCCAAGCGATCGCCCCGCACATTACCGATATCAATTCCGATACTCAAATTAGAGATTGTCGGGGATTAGTTCTAGGGACGGGATTAGTGGATTTGTACAGCCACTCTGGCGAACCGGGGTTTGAAGAACGGGAAACCCTCTCATCGCTGTTGCAAGCGGCGGCGGCTGGCGGCTTTACCAGAGTCAGCATCTTACCCAAAACATCTCCACCTATCGATAACCCGGCGCTTGTGGCACAGTTGCAGAACATAAGCAGGGGACAAGGGGGACAAGGAGACAAGGAGACAAGGAGACGCGGAGAAGTTGTTAATAACATCCCCGCGTCACCCCGTCTCTCACTCTCCGCGTCTTTTCCTCTCCCCCATCTGCAAATCTGGGGTGCGATTACCTTGGATTTGGCGGGAAAGCAGTTAACAGAATTAGCCGATTTAGCTACGGCGGGGGTTGTTGGATTTACTGATGCTAAGCCTTGGGAAAATTTGGGGCTGGTGAGGCGGGTGTTAGAATATCTACTACCTTTGAACATACCAGTAGCTTTTTGGCCTTGTGACCAGCAATTAGCCGCTAATGGGGTGATGCGCGAAGGGGCAGATGCGATTCGTCTGGGGTTACCACCGATACCAGAGAGTGCAGAAACTGCTGCGATCGCATCTTTATTGGAATTAATCGCCGCCACAGGTAATTCCCATGTGCATATTATGCGTGTTTCTACGGCGCGGAGTGTAGAATTAATTGCATCTGCCAAGGCATCTGGTTTACCAATCACCGCCAGTACTACCTGGATGCATTTGTTATTAGATACCAAAGCTGTTAAGAGTTATCACACAAGCTTGCATTTAGATCCACCATTGGGTACGCCTAGGGATGTAGCGGCGTTACGGGAAGGAGTACGAACAGGAATTATCGATGCGATCGCGATCGATCATGCACCATTCACCTACGAAGAAAAAGTCCAAGCCTTTGCAGAATCACCACCGGGAGCAATAGGCTATGAGTTAGCATTACCATTGTTATGGCAACATCTTGTAGAAACAGGGGAATTCACAGCATTAGAATTATGGCGTGCTTTGAGTACCCGTCCAGCAGAGTGTTTGAGACAGCAAATCACAGGGTTAACAGCAAATCAAAAAGCCGAATTAACTCTTTTTGATCCGCAGCAAAGCTGGAAAGTTGAGAGCAAAAATCTGCATACACTTTCTAGTAATACACCTTGGCTAGGACAACAATTGCAAGGTCGTGTTATTCAAATTTGGTGTTAGTATGGGCGGGGTTTTCCCGCCTTTAATACCAATTTAATGTGAAGTTGCACATATCTAGATCCCCCTAAATCCCCCTTAAAAAGGGGGACTTTGAGAGATTTTTTCCGGTTCCCCCCTTATTAAGGGGAGCCAGCGTCGTGGGCGGGTTTCCCGACTTGAGACGACTGGCGTGGGCTAGGGGGGATCAATAAGTGCGAAGATACAGCCAACCACTTTTCAAACAACCTCTGAGATGAACTTCTCCAAAACCTTGCGTAATACCAATTAAAAAAAAGAATGTCACAAATGGGTAGGGGCACAGCACTGCTGTGCCCTCCAAATGATTTACTATACGCCTTCCACCGGATCAACAGTTGCTTTTTCTGCAACGCCTTTTAACCGGGTGATAGTGCCTTTGCGGATGCGATCGCTTTTCCGCACGCCACCAGCCATCACATACTCTTGGCTATCTTTTCCGTATTTTACCGCAACTGCCATCAGCATCGTTTCACACAAAGCGCCCAAGTTTTTTTCTAGCTCTGCAATATCTTTTTTGGCAGCATTAATTACAGCCAGAGCAGTGTTATGAGTATTCAGCTTATTACGTAACTGCTCAATTTGTTGTTGCATATTCTGCAAGCTGTTAGCATTGCCAAAATCGATATTTGGATCGATGGCTTGCAGTCCAGAAACTCTAAGTTGAGCTTTTTTTAGAATGGGAGATGACTGTTTGGGACGCATAATAGATGCACTCCTAATAAATGTTCTAGTGTTAGCTTGTCTTAAACAAGCTGTATTCCGGCTCAGGGAAATTCACAAATTTTTGGCTTTTTTTTACAAAATTTTGGAATACAATTATGTAATTATGCGTAAACTATAGCCAGCCCCCTAAGGGAAGTCAAAAGACACAAATCCATTCAGGTTATTGATGAATGAGATAACGGAGATAAGAAACGTTATAACTTTCATCACAAATGCATTAATGGTTCTTATGGATGAAGTTAGTGTCATAAGTAACGTTATAACGTTCGTCACATCTCTGATAACGTTACTTATGAATGAAGTAACAGCAATAAGTAACCTAATAACGTTTGTCGGATCTCCTATCAGGTTCTCTATGGATGAGGTAACGTTGGTGACGAAAACGACAAATGCGTAGACAGTTCTCAATTGCTGAGAATACAGATCATTCGTAGGGGCATGGCACTGCCATGCCCTATGGTGTATGCATCCGAACGAGAATCGCTATAGATCCGCACTATGGAGGGTTTAGCACTGCTAAACCCCTACGATCAGTGTGTTTGCTTCATAACTGAGAATACAGATTCATTCGTAGGGGCATGGCACTGCCATGCCCTATGGTGTAATGCATCCGAACGAGAATCGCTATATATCCGCGCTATGGAGGGTTTAGCACTGCTAAACCCCTACGATAGGTGTGTTTGCTTCATAACCTAATTCTCAACTGCATAAGCCCTCAAGCCTCAGAGATATATAATCGCAACACCGAAAAACTCAGCACCAACAGCGTCAGCAGATTCTTATGCTCAGACAACTTTCATTAAATCTTCAAAAAATATCCAAAAAACTACTGATAAACCCTGCAATACTAGCTACTACAGCCAAAAGCCAGCTTTCCCGCTTACGAACTACGAATTATAAAGTGTTTGCCAACCGTACCAGGAAGCAGAAAGACTTGTCTCCTCAATTATCCCAGCCACAACCCCCCAAGCGTAACCCTATGAAATTGCTAACTTGGTCAATCGCTACAGCAATGACATTAGGACTACTGGTAAGTATACCCAGGGAAGTTGCAGGAGTTACCCAACCACCACTATCAGCCCAACAGTCCGCAGAGTTAGCCGAAGTCGAGCGACTGAATGAACAAGTGGTGCAGTTGTATCAGCAAGGCAAATACAGTGAAGCCATCCCCCTGGCAGAAATAGCTTTAGCGATTCGGGAGAAAGTACTGGGTCAAGAACATCCCGATGTGGCAGAAAGCCTAAATAATTTAGCATTACTTTACTACTCACAGGGGAGTTATGCCAAAGCTGAACCGCTTTACCTCCGCTCTCTAGCGATTTGGGAGAAAGTACTGGGTCAAGAACATCCCAATGTGGCATCTAGCCTGAACAATTTAGCAGAACTTTACAGGGAACAGGGGAGTTATGCTAAAGCCGAATCCCTTTACCTCCAGTCTTTGGCGATTCGAGAGAAAGTGCTGGGGAAAGAACATCCCGATGTGGCTACTAGCCTCAACAATTTAGCAGCACTTTACGAATCACAGGGAAATTATGCCAAAGCTGAACCGCTTTATCTACGCGCCCTGGCGATTCGGGAGAGAGTACTGGGTCAACAACATCCACTTGTGGCATCTAGCCTCAACAATTTAGCAGGACTTTACGAGTCACAGGCAAGTTATGCCAAAGCCGAACCCCTTTACCTGCGCTCTCTGGCGATTCGGGAGAAAGTACTGGGTCAAGAACATCCACTTGTGGCATCTAGCCTCAACAATTTAGCAGCACTTTATGAGTCCCAGGGGAATTATGCTAAAGCTGAACCACTTTACCTGCGCTCTCTGGCTATTTACGAGAAAGTACTGGGTCAACAACATCCACTTGTGGCATCTAGCCTCAACAATTTAGCAGAACTTTACCGAGTACAGGGAAATTATGCTAAAGCCGAACCCTTTTACCTGCGCTCTCTGGCGATTCGGGAGAAAGTACTGGGTCAAGAACATCCACTTGTGGCATCTAGCCTCAACAATTTAGCAGCACTTTACCAGTCACAGGGGAGTTATGCCAAAGCTGAACCGCTTTACCTACGCTCCCTGGCGATTCTAGAGAAAGTACTAGGTCAAGAACATCCCGATGTCGCACAAAGCCTGAACAATTTAGCAGAGCTTTACAGGGAACAGGGGAATTATGCTAAAGCCGAACCCCTTTACCTGCGCTCTCTGGTGATTTGGGAGAAAGTACTGGGTCAAGAACATCCCGATGTGGCAGGTAGCCTCAACAATTTAGCAGAACTTTACCGGGAACAGGGGAATTATGCCAAAGCTGAAACCCTGTACCTGCGCTCTCTGGGGATTTGGGAGAAAGTACTGGGTCAAGAACATCCTAATGTGGCAGGTAGCCTCAACAATTTAGCATTACTTTATTGGGCAAAGGGTGATATCAATCGCACTACTGATTTTCTCACCCGCGCACTCGCAATTCAAGAACAAAATTTGCAACTCATCTATGCTGTGGGTTCAGAACAAAGAAAACAAAACTACGCTCAAACCTTTAGCGGCAGTACAGACATTTCTGTTTCCCTCGCCCTACAACAATCTCCCAAAAATCCCACATTAGCCAAACTCGCCCTAACTACTGTACTGAGGCGTAAAGGACGGGTGCTAGATGCCATGACTGACACAGTGCAGACATTACGCACCCAGTTAGCAGCCAACCCAGAAACCAAAAAGCTGTTTGATGATTGGTTGAACGTGCAGCAACAGTTAGCCGCCCTAGTATATCGCGGCAAGGGAGAAGTAAAATTTGAAGTTTATCAAGCTCAAATTAAACAACTAGAAGCCCAAAAAGAACAGTTAGAAGAACAGGTAAGTGCTAAAAGTGCCGAGTTCCGCCAAGCAATTCAACCAGTGGAATTAGCTGCTATCCAAGCCCAAATTCCCCAGGATGCTGCACTGGTGGAAATTGTGCAATATCAGCCAGTTAATCCCAAAGCTAAAAAAGACAGCGAAAAATTTGGTAAATCGCGTTATGCAGCAGCAGTGTTGCGTGCTGCGGGGGAACCGAAGTGGGTTGATTTGGGTGATGCTGCAACTATTGATAAATCTGTTGCGAGTTTCCGCCAGGTTTTGGTATCTCCTCCTCTAATTAGTCAAGGAATTGAAGAAGGCGGTGGGGACACTGAGCGAAGTCGAAGTGTCCCCTCTGCCTTTCTTAATAACACTAATTCCAAACAACGGGGTGGAATTATACCCAAACCAGTTGATGGTAAAACCTCTGTATCTCGCCTCCAGAAAGCCGCCCGCGCTTTAGATGAGCAAATCATGGCTCCCATCCGTCCCCTGTTAAGCGATGCGCGTCACCTGTTGCTTTCACCAGATGGACAGTTAAACTTGATACCCTTTGAAGCCTTCAAAGATGAGCAAAATCAATATCTACTCCAACGTTACGCTTTCTCTTACCTCACCACTGGGCGAGATTTACTCAGCTTGCAAACCACAGCCAAAGTAGCCGCAAATCCTGTAGTCTTTGCAAATATCGACTACGATCAACAAGATACCACTGTTGCAGCCAAATCCCGTGGTGCAAATCAGCGTTCTATTGACTTTGCTAATTTAACATTTGGCTCATTAACATCAACTTTAGCAGAAGGGCAACAAATCCAAAAGATTTTCCCCCAAGCAAGCCTGATATTAGGAAAACAAGCCACAGAAGCCGCGATTAAACAATTAAACGCACCCAGAATTTTACATTTAGCTACTCATGGGTTCTTTTTACCAGATGAAGAAGTTAAACCCCCAAGCAATAATTTTAATCAGCAATTAGAAAAAGCCCCAGCTTTAAATGTAGAAAATCCCTTATTACGTTCTGGCTTGGCTTTAGCTGGTGTCAATAACCGTCAAAATAAACAAAAAACTGATACAGATGATGGAGTTCTCACGGCTTTAGAAGTTGCAGGTTTAAATTTACGGGGTACAGAATTAGTAGTTTTATCTGCTTGTGAAACTGGGCTTGGTGATGTGAAAATTGGTGGCGGTGTTTACGGGTTGCGGCGTGCTTTGGTAATTGCAGGTTCGCAAACTCAACTGTTAAGTTTATGGCAAGTTGCTGATGATGGTACTAAATATTTAATGGTGAAATATTATGATAAATTGCGAGCGGGAAAGGGTAGACATGAAGCGTTGCGAGAGGTGCAGTTAGAGTTACTCAAGAATCCGCAATATCAGCATCCTTATTATTGGGCGAGTTTTATTCCTTCCGGCAATTGGCGGGCGATGAAGTAACCTACTAACCTAGATAGCGATCGCTTGCGACAATTATCTACAGCCATGAACTACCCTACTCTACTACGCCTGTGGCTGGGTTATGCGATCGCGTCACCCACTATCACTATCGGGTTTCTTTGTGCCCACAATAAAACAATCAAGGTTTTAACCATAGGTAAACAGTACCCATCAGACAAAAATTTTGATATGTTTGTATTTTTTAATAAAACTTGCAAAAAGTTATTATTTTTTTATGTTTTGTTAGCCAAATAGCAATATTTTATTTACTCAAAGTTAATTACTATATTGCATTTAATAGTGAAAAGGTGAATATTTTTAATATAAATTAAAATTAAGGATATTGAATCTGGAAAAAAAATATGGTTCTCATTCGAGCCTAACTCGATCCGTTAACATATGAGCTAGAAATAAGACATCAATGTTAATATTGGTGCCCTGAAATCGAAGCTTATTAGGACAAAAAAAGTGAAAAACCAAGTATTGAGGGTAGCTACCGGATTAGCACTTATATGTACTAGTGTAACTATCAACACGGGTATAGCTAATCAAATGGTCTTAGCAAAAACCACAAATCCCACAAAGTGTAATATTTATGCCTACGTTAATGTCTCATCTGGACAAGCTTTAAATGTGCGCACTGGCGCAAGTACCCAAAATAAAATTTTAGGACAAGTACCTGTTAACGATACTGTTAAGGTTGTGGCTGTTGTACCAAATTGGGCAAAGGTGACTAATGCTAGTGGTGGTTTTAAAGGTACTGGGTGGGTATCTTTGCCAAAGTTAGGTCTCTCGACAAAAGGCTATGGTACTAAAGGTGTGAAACTTTATGCCAAAACTAATCAGAACAGCCAAGTAATCGTTCGCGTTCCTCCTAATACAAGTGTTAATTTATTAGGCTGTCAAGGAGGATGGGCGCTGGTGGAATATAAAGGAATTAAAGGTTGGTTGGTCAGAGAAGATCAATGTGGTGCAGCCCTTACCAGTTGTTCTTGATATTTTACAAGAAAATAGGCTGATCGCTATCCTGATGAGCAATTATAAGCATTGACTGCATGTGGATGCGATCGCCTTTTTTGTCAATTAAAAAACCTCAAAAACGTTAGAATTGCTGTACGCTGCTTTCACACCACCGCCTGCAACCCAAATTTCTCCACCATAAACTACAGGGAAAATGCCATGTCTAGCAGTTGGCATAGGTTTACCAACTCGCCAAGTATTGGTTTTTGGGTTGTAAATATCGACACGATTGTAAACACCATTACCAGCTGTACCTCCACCACTGCGAGTTTCGCCGCCCATTACATAGAACTCGCCGTTGAGATAAGCAGCTTTACCTGTCCCGCCTCTTGCTTGTGGCAGAGGCTTGAGCGATGAGCCAGCATCTAGACTGGATGTCCAGGTGTTAGTAGCAGGATCGTAGATTTCTACAGTATCGAATCCATTAGATACAGAATTACCGCCTTGACGACCACCAAATATATATAGTTTACTGCCATCCGTACCCGATGCTGAATGATTAAGTCCCTGTTTCATCGGTGCTAGCATTGTCCAAGTATTCGTTGATGGATTGTATTTAGCTACTTGATTAGTCGTAGAAGAACCAATAATTCCACCAGCTACATATATTTCCCCATTAATGACAGCAGATGAACTAGAGCCTGGTGCAAAAGGCATATTAGCACCTAAACTCCACTTATTAGTGACTGGATCGTAGATTTGTACTTTCCCATTGGCACCACTACCTAAACCTCCCAGTAGGTAGAGTTTCCCATTGAAAACTTCGGCTGCATGGTGATTGCCTGCCAATGGTCTAACAGCGACATTACTCCAGGTTCCACTTGCCACATTGTAGGCAAGGGTGGCCTTGTTAGCTTCACCTACAACATAAATTATGCCGTTAATTACGCCCGAACTCACTTCACCCAGGGATACGGGCATTTTTGCAGGCGAATCCCAGATACCTGGAGTTGTTAAAGAATTTCCGGAAGAGATGTTGACTGTAAATGTTCCTAAAGTACCGCTTTGGAGATAGTTATTGCTGGTGTCGCTAACTTGATTGGCTTGTACTGACACAGTATAAGTTCCGTTATCAGCAGCGTCCCAGCTACCACCAGGAGCAGTAAATTGGTAGGTGGCTGTTCGCGGTGTACCGTTATTATTGGTATTTACGTTTACTAATGTTACCGACGGCTTATATCCATTGGGGCCTGTGACTACAATATCTTGAGAATCCAGGGTAGATACATTTACTCCGACGTTATCAGTATAGGAAACCGTCAAGTTTTGAGTTTTGCCACCACTAGTAGTGATATTTGCAGCAGCTAAACTTGCTTTTGGTGGTGTTGAGTCTGTTTGGTTAGGGGAAAGAAATTCAATGTAATCAAACCTTGCGTACTCTGACTTGTTTTGTGTACCTTTGATCGCAATTAAATCTCCAGGCTTGAGTGCTAGCGCAGTAGCAACGGTTCGACGTACAAAAGTCTGGGTGGTGGCTTTATTACTGCCCAGGTTCTGGTCAAGATTCCATGTATCTACCTGCTTACCGCCAATATTCACGGCAAAATTACCAACTCCGTCATTTTCGTCATAGTAACCGGCTACGATATTGTAGATACCAGCAGCACCATTAAAAGTAGTGGTGGCTGTGCCTGTTTTACCCGAAAGGCTAACGACCTTGCCACCAGAAGCGACACTATTCGATTCAACCTTGTAGTTTGTCAGTGCCATGTTTTCTGCTTCTAGGCGAATCGCTACTGCTGGTGCCGTTGCTTGTAGTGTTGCTAGTGGTGTTGGTTCTGACATAGGAATAACCTCAATATCAGAAACTTTTGCATTGTCTACACTAGCCAAAAAGTCTATATTGAGTGTCCCATCTGTAACCTGAACGTCTACTGATTTTCTCAGTGCTGTATTTACCCCTGCTTGGGCAAGGATATCCAGGTTTTTGATGACAGATTCACCTTCAATATTCACATCAAAAACCCGCTGCCCTGGACTAGACCAGAAAATCTCCGCAAAGTCCAGATTTACTGTGTAAGTACCACTACTGGATATGGGAATATTGTACGAAAACTCTTTTCCGGAACGTTCTGTCTGATACAGTAGTGGATCGCTGCTACCACTAATAGGTTTGTTTGTAGCAGAAGTATCACTAGTCGTAAAATAAGCGTCTTTTGCCCAAACATTGCCGGAAATATCCGTATAGGTATCTCCACCAGCATTAATTCTGATAGTTGACTCTGATAACATATTTTCCTCAGGGGTTTTGTCCTTGCTACTAAGCTTTATGACTAAGGAAACAGCTCAAACAGTACGCTCAAAGATGTGGGTTTGAACATTTCAATGTCTTATAAGCTACAAAGCTTTTTGCTATTTTCTACTGAAATATCCTGATAATATTAAAATCTTATTCATAAATGATGCTGAAGATATAAAGAGACTGTATTTTTTTAGTAAAGCCTTATTTGATCAATGGTAAAAGGTCAAACTCTTGGCGAATATCTAAAAGCGATCGCTCTAGTAATGGCTCAAACTCCAGAAACGGCAGCAGCTTTTGACGATTGCGTGTTTTGAACCAAATGGGAATTAACTCGACAATCACCGCCGGGAGTACTCTCAAAATTGATCCATACAGCCAGAGTGCCCCTTTCTCTTTGATCAAATCGTCATACATGACATCAACTGCGGGTGAATTTTTCATCCTCAGATAAGTCCCAAAGGTACATTCGCTCGTCCACCAAAACAGTGGCAGGATTTTTAACTCATCGTACATTCCCGTGTCGCAACCATAAATGACATGACCAACATCGTGCGCCCGTAAAATTTTGGCAAAATCTGAGGGTTGAGTCGCTGGATCTGTGACGTGGGGATTGAAGGCGTAGTACTCTGCCAACCCTTCTCGCAGTGTTTGAGTACTCTGTTTGTCCATGTAGCGGGGTTGTTGGCTCATATTTTAATTTTGATACGAGACAGTTCCGTAAATTATAATAACACCTATGAGCAACCGTGATAAAAAAGCACCAGGAAGACCTCGCAGTATCCAATCCCATCAAGCTATGCTGCAAGCCACTTTAGAACTGCTGGCAGAAGTGGGCTTTGATGTGATGAGTATGGATGCGATCGCCGCCCGTGCAGGGGTTGGCAAGGCAACTATCTACCGCCGCTACAACGGTAAGGCAGAACTTGTAGCGGATGCGATCGAGAGTTTGCGAGAGGAAGTACTTATTCCGGATACGGGAAATCTACAACAAGATCTAGATGCCTTAATCGAAAACGCTGCCCAAATTACCCTCAGCCCTCTCGGAAGACAAACGGTTGCCATGATTATTAGCAGTGCATCAAGCAATCCGGAGTTTGCTGAGATTTACTGGACAAAATATCTGCAACCGCGACGACAAGCCTTTGCTGTGGTATTAGAACGAGCCAAAGCCAGACAGGAAGTACAGGTAGACCTTGATCCTGGCTTAGTTTTCGACACAATGAGCGGTATCATGCTTTACGCCTTAATTTTTCCACCGACTTCTGAGTCTTGGACAGAATATGTGCGTCGCGCCCTCAATCAGCTTTTTTAGCGGAGTTTCGGGCTAAAGGAGGGGAAAGGTTAAAGGGTAAATGTCAAAACTTTTACTCCTTCTTAAGATAGTTATGTTTATTTCCAGTGGTTGACTGAGAATTCACGAGAGTATCAATTTACCTGAATCTACTAAAAGTCAGAGAATCTCAAAATTAAATTGTTGCTATTAATTAGCTATAAGACAAAAAGCAAGTACTAATAAATAGTCGGCTTTTAGCAGTTGTTAATTATAATTAATGTCAATAATTTTATAAAAAAAATTTAGTCTGTAGAGAGATGTATCTTTTAATCAAAAATAGTTTGATACTTAATTAATGACAATTTGAGTTTTAATTAAAAAACGTAGAACTTGATGTTAAAAATAATTTATGACTTACGATAACCGCGCGGTGGTACGCAAGGTTCTAATTATCACCTTACTGTTAAACCTGTTTGTCATGGCATTGAAAGCTGTTGTGGGTTACTCAACAGGTTCTCTTAGCTTGCTAGCTGATGCGTTACATAGTGTCACAGATAGCGCCAACAATGTTTTAGGATTAATTACGAGTAAGTTTTCTTCGCCACAACCCGATCGCGAGCATCCCTACGGACACCAAAAATTTGAAGCTGTGGGTGCTTTGGGAATTTCTGCATTTTTAGGAATAGCTTGTTTTGAAATTCTCCAAGGAGCAGTCGAAAGAATTCTCAAAGGTGGTAAACCTGTAACAATATCAGCAGCAGAATTGTGGTTATTACTAATTGTGCTGGGTGTAAATATTTTTGTGACTTTTTACGAACGCAACGAAGGAAAGCGGGTAGGTAGCCCGATTTTGATTGCTGATGCTACTCATACCATGAGTGATGTGTGGGTAACTATTACCGTCATTGGTGGCTTGATTGGGGTATGGCTAGGTTATCAATGGCTGGATGTCGTTTTAGCTTTTCCTGTAGCTTTGCTGGTATTTTGGAGTGGTTGGTCAGTTTTAAAAGACAATTTACCTTCACTAGTGGATGAAATGGCGATCGCACCTGAAGCCATTAATGCGATCGCTCTTTCGGTTCCAGGAGTGATTAACTGTCATGACATTGCTTCCCGTGGCGTTCTCGGTCGTCAAGTCTTTATAGAAATGCATTTAATTGTCGATGCTTCCGATGTAGAAACCGCCCACCGCATCACCGAAGAAGTAGAAAGACAACTAGAAGAACGTTTCCGACCTGTGAGAATTCTCATTCATGTAGAACCCCCAGCCTACCAATCTGAAGCTATTACTTTTGAAAATTAGTCATTTGTCATTTGTCATTTGTCATTTGTCATTTGTCATTTGTCATTTCCCCGCGTCCCCTTGTCCCCCTGCTCCCCTGCTCTTTACGAAGCGAGCCGATTCCGCCTCCGCTCAGGGCTACCTGTAGGAATGGCGGCGATTAATTTTTGGGTATATTCTTCTTTTGGTTCGCGGTAGATACTTTCGGCTGTACCTTGTTCGACTATTTGACCGCGATTCATGACTAAAATGCGATCGCTCATAAATTTGACTACGCTTAAGTCGTGGGAAATGAAGATATAAGTGAGTTGAAAATCTGACTGCAATTCTTTGAGTAGATTCAATACTTGCGCTTGTACCGATACATCCAGTGCGGAAACTGATTCATCGCAGATAATAAATTTGGGATTTAATGCTAGGGAACGGGCGATGCAAATTCGTTGACGTTGACCACCAGAAAATTGATGAGGATAGCGATTGATTGCATCTGCACTCAATCCCACCCGTTCTAACAGTTCTGCTACCCGTTCTCGCCGTTGTTGCTTTGTCTTCCCGACAGAGTGAATTACCAAGGGTTCGGCGATCGCGTCTCCTACCTTCATCCTCGGATCAAGGGCGCTAAATGGATTTTGGAAGACTATTTGCATTTCCCGCCGGAGTTTTTGCAACGGTTCGCCTTTGAGGGTGGTAATATCTTGTCCCTCAAAGATAATCTGACCACTCATCGGTTCAATTAAGCGCAGCAGAGTTCTCCCCAAAGTGGTTTTACCGCAACCTGATTCTCCTACTAATCCCACTGTTTCCCCAGGTTTGACATCAAAGGAAACGTTATTCACTGCCATAATGTAGCGTTTTGTACCGCCAAATATGCCTTTGATCGGGAAGCCAACTTTGAGATTGCGGACTTCCAACAGAGGTTGTTTTTCGTTGAGGTCAGCTAATCTTTTAACTATCTCTTCGGTGGTAATTTCTGGGGGTGGTGCGGGTGTTTTCTCCTGAATTACCAATCCCGTTGCTGTTTCCTCTGCACTCATGTAGTCGGAAACAGTGAGGAGTTTGTGGGGATGGTGGGTAAGTGTGGGACGGCAAGCAACTAAACCCTTAGTATATGGATGCTGGGGATTGCTAAAAATTGCCGTCGCCGTATTATATTCAACAATTTTGCCTCGATACATCACCGCTACTTGGTCAGCAATTTCCGAAATTAATCCTAAATCGTGGGTGATGAAAATTATTGCCATGTTGCGGCGCTGCTGCAATTCTCGCATCAATTCCAGAATTGTCGCTTGTACTGTTACATCTAAGGCTGTGGTTGGTTCGTCAGCAATCAATAACAATGGGTTGCAGGAAATTGCCATTGCGATCATTACCCGCTGTAACTGTCCTCCAGAAAGTTCATGGGGGTAGCGTTCCAGCATCGATTGTTTATGCTGCTTCACCAAAGAAGCTAGTTTATTTCCCTCTGGCTTAGGTGATTTAAAATTAGTTTGGTTCCAAGTTTCCAGATATTGCTGTGCTATCTGATCATCACTGGGCAGGAGTTTGACTTCTTGCAAAAGTGCGATCGCAATTTGTCGCGCTTCATTTACTGAAACATTCTGATGTCGCAAAATCGCTTCTGTTAGCTGAAACCCAATGTTATAAACTGGATTCAGTGAACTCATCGGTTCTTGAAAAATCATGGCGATGTCACCGCCTCGGTATAGCTGCATTTCCTGTGGCGGTAACTCTACCAAATTAATTGGCGTACCATTTCCTTGAGGGTGAAACCAAACTTCCCCGCCACTAACTCTACCAGGACTTTGTAACAAACCCATGATTGCTAGGGATGTTACTGATTTACCACTTCCCGACTCTCCCACTATTCCTAAAGTCTCTCCCCGATGCAGTTGAAAGGAAATTCCATCAACGGCTTTGAGGATGTTGCCATCACCGGAAAATTCAACTTGGAGATTCCGAACTTCTAGGATAGTTTCTCTCATGGGAACTGGGATGAATCTTTACTAATTAGTTATTTGGAGTTTAACAGTGATTTTGGATGCTGAGTTCTCAATCGCCAAATAATAATAAAAATATAACGGATGTGGGGGATGATTTCACTTTGCGCCTCCAAAACAAATCAACCCTGACATCCGTTTTCAATTATGCATAACTAGGAAATTTCGCGGGGTAAAGGGAAAAGGTTTAGCCCTTACCCTTTCCCCTTTCCGCTTTTCACAGCCCAAATCAAGCATTGTTGATATGACAAGAGTATTAGAAAGGAATATCATCGATATTCGGTTCTTCCACTGCGGGATAAGTAGCCCGTTCAAAATTTGCCGATTGGGGTGCAGGTTCGGGGTTGCTTACTCTGGGAGGAACGCTAGGCTTAGGAGTAGCTGGGGGAGGCGCGGGGCGAGATGATTCATAATTAACCGCGCTAGTTGGTTGCGGAGTGGAAGCTACAGGGGCTGGGGCGGTGGCTGGAGGACGTGAGTAGGTTTCTGTGACGGGGGGGGAACTCAGATTGAAACCGCCGCCGAGGTTTTGAATTTGCTGTACTGTCAATTCAGCCCGTTTTTCTTTAAAACCTTCAGGACGATCGATAGTATTCATCCCTAATCTTCCTACCAAAATGACGCGATCGCCTTGATGGTAGTTTTGCTGAATTTCCGTAGCTAAATTTCCCCACCCAACTACTTTTAAGGTGGCTGGTGCATCTTCCGCTTTTTGGGAATTGGGAAATTGTACAAGCATTTCCGTAACTGCTAAGTTATCTGCTGTATAGCGTAGTTGCGGTTCTTGTACGATTTCCGCCATCAAAATGCAGCTATTCATTAAAAATCCTCCTGATAATCGAAGTTGCTGACTCTTAAGTAAGGTTTTGCTTTGTAGCGCTAATTACTCTCTCTATATTTTTAACTTTGGCATTTTTGATATATATTCTTCATATTTAGTCAGTTTTAACATAAAAGCCAAGCGATGGATGCTTGCGCACCCTTCGCCTGACTAAAGCAAGCATTGAATTCTACAACTGAGTAGTATGATTGTACCATCAGGTTGGGATTTGAGCCAAAAAATATTATTGGGTATTGGGGATGAGGGGGGACAAGGAGGACAAGGTAGCGATGATTGGGGCAAAATGCGTTGTGAATTTATGATGTCTTTTGAGAGTTTGAGGCTGACAGTTGAGTCTTGAAGTCTGGAAGTTGCGCCTTTGAGGGTGGAAGTTGAGCTTTTGAGGCTGAAGGTTGAGCCTTTGAAGCTGAAGGTTGAGCCTTTGAAGCTGAAGGTTGCGCATTTGAAGTTGAAAGTTGGGGCTTTGAAGCTGAAAGTTGAGCCTTTGAAGTTGAAAGTTGCGGCTTTAAGCCTGAATGTTGTATCTTTGAGCCTGAATGTTGCGGCTTTGATCCTGAATGTTGCGGCTTTGAACCTAAAATTTCAAGCATATACCGATTCAATCAATGATTGAATATCATCGATCTTCGTAAAGGGCGGGGAAACCCATTGGTGTCAACTTAAGTCAAAACGCTTATTCCATAGGCATTTTACCCCACCCCTCAATCCCCTCCCCGTTTACGGGGAGGGGACGTTTTGGCTTTTAGACAAAACTGGGGTGGGGTAGCGCGGATCTTGCTGGTACGTGATTTTGTATCAAATCATATCCAGGCAAGGGTTTCACGTTAAGTTGACACGTATGGGGGAAACCCCACCCCTACAAATGACAAATGACCATTGACAAATGACCATTGACCATTGACTAACTTTGAACATGAACCGGGAATACACCCAACCCAATTAATCGGGCGGGGATGTCGCGCAAAATTGGTAAGCGCAGAAAAGCGGGTGGTTGGAAAGTTTGATCGGATGTGAGAATGCGGGTAAATATTTGTTTTTGGATTAAGGTTTGAAATCCTTGAATGATTCTTGTGGGTAATTCCCGTTGGCGTTGGACTTTTGCTAAGTCTTGGATTTGTAAATTTTGGTTTTTAAGTGGTTTAGCGATCGCATTCGCGGTGACGACAGCATCTTGAATTGCGTAGTTAATCCCCACACCACCAACGGGAGACATGACATGGGCTGCATCACCAATGAGTAGCAATCCCGGACGATACCAACGCTTGACGCGACTGGATTCTACGGAAAGAAAGGCTACTTGTGACCAATCGTGTAGATTAAAGATGCGATCATCTAACTCTGGGACAACTGCGACTACAGATTTTTTCAATTCCTCTAAACCAGCAGCCCGTAGTTGTTGATAACCGCCTTTAGGAATAACATAAGCAAGTTGCCATTCTTCACTCCGATCCAGCATAACGAGAATGTGTCCTTTAGCAATCCGTCCCATTCCTCCTTCTGCATCTTCTGGCTGACGCGGTAGACGGAACCAAAGCACATCCATTGGTGGGGAAGTTTCCACAGACTCAAAACCACCCAATTGTCTCAGCTTGGAGTGGCGACCATCTGCACCCACAGTGAGTTTTGAGCGAATTTCATGCCAACCACCACCTCCTCGATAGCGTACACCCTCAACTACCCCATCTTCTATAATTAATTCTTGGACATTTGCCCCCATCACCAACTGAAAACTCGGATATTTTTGCGCTTCTTGGGTGATAAATTCCAGGAATTTCACTTGGGGAAGCATTGTAATGTAGGGGTAATTGGTTTTCAGGTGACTAAAATCTGCCAAAGTCGCGCTATTTTCGGCAGTTTGCAGCCGCAGTTGGCGAATTTTAGTATGGTGTAGTTGCAGCAAGCGATCGCTTAAACCCAATTCCGCCATAATTTCCATTACAGATGGGTGAATTGTGTCACCCCGAAAATCGCGATCGAAGTCTTTGTGTGCTTCTAATAGCATTACAGGAATGCCTTGACGCGCTAACAACAGCGCCAACATAGCCCCAGCCGGGCCACCACCGACAATGCAACAATCAGTGGTTTTGACATCTACAATCTCATGAGCAGGATTTTCAGCTATAGAGTTAGTCATAACCTGACCTTCGGAAAGTCCTAAAATCAAGGTTAGTTGCCTTTTCAGGCTGCAAGCTGTTTTTTTAACTTTTCGTATTCAGGTGTAAGGTGTAAGATCAGCGCTAAACTGTCATCTGTCAGTGGTCAGTTGCCCAATGCCCAATGCCCAATGCCCAATGCCCAATGCCCAATGAGAATCATTAACACTCGTGTCGCAAGTTGTCTTAGAAAATATTTATAAAAGTTTTCCCCCTCGCAAAGGGGAAAGTATTGCCGAGCCAACCCAATCCACCTTATCCTCTGGTAAGAAAATTGATGCACAACGAGAACGTGCAGACAATACCAATGTCCTGCGGCGAATTAATCTGACAATCGCCGATGGGGAGTTTATGGTACTGGTGGGGCCTTCCGGTTGTGGTAAAAGTACCCTATTACGGTTAATTGCTGGCTTGGAGGAAATGACAGGCGGTAATATTTGGGTAGGCGATCGCTTGGTAAATGACCTACCACCCAAGGAAAGAGACATCGCAATGGTGTTTCAAAATTACGCCCTTTATCCCCATATGTCAGTGTATGACAACATCGCCTTTGGACTGCGCCGCCGCTTTGACAGTCAGAGGAATGCTGACGCCAAGAATCAACTCGCCACGCCTCCCCGTTTTCCCATTTCCAAGTCAACTTTATCAACTTGGGCTGAGAATTTTTGCGTGGGGATAACGCGCAATTTACCTAAAGGACTGCGCTACATTTCCCACAAAGAACGGGAAGTAGAACAGCAGGTGCGGAATGTGGCGCAATTGTTGCAAATTGAAGCTTTGCTGAATCGCTTACCCAAACAGCTATCGGGGGGACAAAGACAAAGAGTTGCTTTAGGAAGAGCGATCGCTCGCAATCCCCAAGTATTCTTAATGGATGAGCCGCTGTCTAATTTAGACGCAAAACTACGTGCAGAAACCCGCGCCCAAATTGTCAAATTACAGCGCCAGTTGGGGACAACAACAATTTACGTCACCCACGATCAAACAGAAGCGATGACAATGGGCGATCGCATTGCGATTATGAACCAAGGACAAATTCAGCAAGTTGCTTCTCCCTTAGAACTTTATAATCGCCCAGCCAATCGCTTTGTGGCCGAATTTATTGGTTCACCGCCAATGAATTTCATTCCTGTAAAATTTCATGCACCTCTATTAATTAACCATTCCCAATTTCGTTTTACCCTCCCCGAAATTTGGGGAACCGCCCTGCAAAAATATGATGGCCAAACTTTAATTTTAGGGGTTCGCCCAGAACACTTGACCGTCAGTGTACCCGCTACAAAAAATCTCCCCGTCCTAGTAGATTTAGTAGAAAACTTAGGCAACGATAGTTTTATCAGCGTGAGAATTGCTGAATCCGGTTTTTCTGATAACACAGGTGATTACCTACAAGTGCGCGTCCCACCAGAAAGATTAGTAAATGTTGGCGATCAATTGTGGTTATCCCTAATTCCAGATAAAATCCACTTTTTCGACCCTCTGACCGATTTAGCAATATATCCTACTGCTGAATAGACCGATTGCATAATTCGTTATCGTTGGGTTTTATCGGCAGTTAAACATTAATTTATTGAGTAAATTTAAAGAATTCAGTAAGAAATACTGAATTCTTTTTACAAGAATCTATCTAATAATTCTTCTCGCGTTAGTTGCAGCAATAAAGGAGTTAATTCTTCCGGTGATAATGATGATAAAGGTTCAATAATTCTGTTTAACTCTCCATCTATCGAGGCAAAGCGAACACGCAACAACTCTTCTATAAATGTACGACGTTCTGCTTTCATTCCTTCTTGAATTGCTTGCTGAATTCCTTCGTTGATTCCTTCCTGTCTAGCTTCTGCTAATTTTTGCTCATAAATACGCGATAATCCCATAATTAATACTTTACCCTCTTTATTTTATCTTCATTGTGTAGAAGCTTACTCGACGAGTCAACACTCTTTTTACAAAAATCTATCTAATAATTCTTGTCGCGATAATTGCACTAATAAAGGAGTTAATTCTGCCGATGATAATAATGATAAAGGTTCAATAATTCTGTTTAACTCGCCATCTATAGAGCCAAAGCGAACACGCAACAAATCTTCTATAAATCTACGACGTTCTGCGTTCACTCCTTCTTGAATTCCTTCTTGTTTAGATTCTGCTAATTTTTGCTCGTAAATCGGTGATAAGCGCATAATTAACTCTCTATCCTCTGTATCTATATTTTGATTTACTTCCAAGGTAGTCTTCAAACTCAATAATAAATCGATTGCTTTGGCACGTAAGGGGTTTGTTTGGGGAAGTGCTTCTAGTTCATCTATCGCTTGTTGCTGGACTCTTCCCTTACCTAAAATTCTCAACCATAATGTTTCTTGTGTAATAGGTAGTTGATGAATGGCTACAATTCCTGTGCGGAAATAGTCTCCTAAAAAATGTACTCCCACTCCCCAGTTTTCTCCATCTATACTGGTTCTAAAACCATTCAATATACCTTCAGAGGCTGTCGGCGATAAAATCCACAACTTTGGTAACTCTGATTCGGCGATTTGCTTTTTCTCGACTTTCGATTGACGCTTTGATTCAGCAAAGATATCAAATAATTTATTCATACAACTGCGAATCTCCGCAATTGTAGCCGCATTTCTAAAGGGTTCAATTAATGCAGGTTCAGCCGCCAGTTTTCCTAGCAGCCCTAATTCTATTGTATCCCTTGTTAATTGGGGTGCAGGTGTAAAATACAGATCTATCTCTCGGATTTCCGCCGCCACTTTCCGACTTGTTTCCACCTCTCCTAAGGGTTGTAACAATTCTGTAAGATAATCTTTGGCAAACTGGTCGTAGGGAAACCTAGTCATGAGCTACTTTGTTGACTGTATGACTATTTTACAGGAGTGCGTAGACGTGTAGTAGTGAGTTAAGAGCGATCGCCACTGACTACGGACTAAAATCCAAAATCTAAAATCCAAAATTGATTCACTTGTTTTATCCAAAAACAGAGTTAGCAATATTACCTAAAAATCCATATTCAACCTGAGATTATGATCAATAATCATGATTAAAAACTCTCACCTGTTTGGTGAGAGTTTTTATTACGCGTAATTGTTTTGTAACCTATAGGTTATAAGAGTAATTTAGAGGTAATTAAAAGCTATAAAATAGCACTTATTCCTCTTCTTGCTTCAGCAAAATTAAACTCTCACATAGTGAGCAGGAACCCAGCGCCTACCGTGTTTTGTTTGTTCCCAATGTCCAGGAATCAACTTTTCGTGAATTACTGGACGTGGACGGACAACGACATTATTGCTATGCACCAATGGTCTGACAATGATTTGTGCAGCCGATGCTTGTGATGGTAGCGAGGCAATTGAAAGAGGTAAAGCAAGTATTGTACCCGCTAAAAGGCGTTTCATCATTAATCTCCTTTCAGTTAATTTGAGTTATTTTTCTACAGCATTCTTAATTAATCAGTTAATGCTTACTCTTGGTAAAAACAACATAAGTTTTTGTGTATTTACATCCAATTAATGCTGTTGATCCCAAGTATTGTCTGCTAGCTTTTTAATTAAGCTTGGCTGTATTGATTTAAATATAAAACATTAATTTATGATTTTTATAGGATGAAAGTTATATCTTGAATATGATAAAAGTCATATTTAAATAAATAAATCAAATATAAATATATATATTTTTATGGGTATAGCAAATATTAAAAAATGCACTTCATCTTTAGTTGTTGGAGTGCATTCTCATGAATTATTTTGTTTTCTAAATGGCACATTAGTCATAAAAACTGCTAATCATTTTCATGTATTGAACCAGTTTAGCAGTTTTTATATTCACACTTATGTGAAACTCATATTACTGGTTACAAAAGTGATATTAAAGCACATGATGCTAAAAAATACCCAAATTATGCAGATAATTAATGAATTGGCTCAGCGTTGTTCTCTAGATTCACGGTGTTGTTTGATTTTGGCTTGCTGTTCTGGAGTAAGAATTGCTTGAAACTGTTGCCTTTGAGTGCGTTGAATTTCGCGAATTTTTTGTTGTTGATCTGCTGATAAATTGAGCGAGCGCAATATCCGCAATGACGATTCATTCTGACCTTGAGTTGCAGCTTTAAATTTTTCTTGTTGGTCAGAATTTAAAACAGCAAGTATTTTCGCTTGGGTTTCTTCTCTGATCTGTTTTGCTTTTGCTTTTTGGGTATCGGTTAAATTTAAATCTGCTATTTTATCTGTAAATGTAGTTGTCAGAGCAGAATTTGTCGCCTCTTGGTTAGAGTTATCTGGCGCAACCGAACTGCTAGGTGAAGATAATTGACAACCCGCAGTCAGAATTGCGATCGCAGCAGTACTTAGTATCAATTTCCCATTAAATTTATAGTCCATGAATATACCTCCTGCTGAAATAAAAATCAGCTATATTGAAGCAATTTGTAATTCCTAATTAATCAAATAATTGTCATACGCTCATTCTGTCACACAAAGCTGTGCTTAACGAAGATAACATCCTTAATTGTCTGATCAAGAAGATAAGTAGGAAGGCACAAAGAACAGAAAGGTGTCACAAAAAGCTGCTTTCTGCCTGCTATTATCTGCGTTGATTCAACGATAAACTTTCATGCCCACTTATTTAAGTAGTTATACTTTAATATGGTTTTGAGCCGTAACAGGTCGCAAGGTAGATGCCACACTCAAGTTAATATTAACGCTTATTTTTAACCAAAATATTTATGACTATAGTCATAAATTTAGCCATGACTTTTATCACAAATTTTAACTGCAAGCACTTCTCAATTCTTGCTAACTAGTTATATTTACTTTCTAAATAGGCAAAATTAGAGGGAGTTGGGACATATACCTGATGTCCCTAACTCCCTGAAAATTATTACTTTAGTGCGTAACATTAACGCTAATACACGCTATAAATTTTTGCAGATGAATGATCATAGCAATACACAGAGACATTGGGTATTATTCTCTTGAAATTTGGGGCAATGCGGTATTTATAGGTTGAAATAATTGTTTTTTGTGAAAACCAAAAGTATATCTCACCAAGGATAAATATCTGAATCCATAGCGGTTCCTCATACTAGAATTATATAAAAATAAGTTGAGAAACTTGTGAAGATATCTTCCTGAAAAAACTTGTTTAGAAAGTGAACAGGAAATAAGAAATACAGCAGATTTCGGGTAAATAACAAGTACTAAAGTATCATAAATATTTTACCAATATCCTTAAATACTTGTTAACCAAATTTTAAACTTATATCACTCTTTGGGATATGAAAATCATTGGCACAGAAAACTGGGTTAACCTGGAAAGCTTTATTAAATAAGGCTGTTGCTGAGAATCTTGGTATTTCACTTGGATAATCACCAAGTAATCGCTGAACGAGAAATCAATAGTTTCAGCAATTAAAAATTATTGTCGTATTCATGTAATAATTTTTACACCAATTTTCTGTTTCCATGATACTTGTATCCCATACCTAAGCCCTAAAGAAGTTTAATTAATGGAAATCACAAAGCAAGGCAAGCGCAAGTTTCTTACACTGGCAACAACTCTCACCCTTGCACTGACAGTCGGCAAGGTCGCGCTGGCTGGCAACGGTACCCCCATCAACCAAGGTTCGGCAAACGTCCTCACACTCGCCGTCTACGGTGACTCCCCATACGGCACCACACCCACCGATAATGCACAGTTGAACGCATCGCCGGGTTTCATTGACTCAATCAACAGCGATCCCAAGGTCGATCTCGTCCTGCATATTGGTGACATCCACTCTGGCAAGCAGTACTGCACACAGGCTTACGACCAGGCTATCTTCGACCTCTGGACGCAGTTCAAAGATCCGCTCGTCTACACCCCAGGCGACAACGAGTGGTCAGACTGCCACAAGTCCGGTGAAGGTGGCGGTGTGTACAACAAAGTGACAGGCCAAATCGACTATATACGCGACTCCCTGGGTAATTTCGTTGACTATGCTAAAGGCGATCCCATCGCCAACCTCGACCTCATCCGCTCGATTTTCTTCTCCAACCCCGGAGTCACGCTTGGCGGACGCAAGAAGCAGGTCATTTCCCAGGCGCAAGTCTTCGACCCAATGCACCCGTCGGACGCGAAGTACGTCGAGAACGTTATGTGGGAGCAGTCAAAGGTACTTTTCGTGACCGTGAACATCCCCGGTGGCTCGAACAACGACAACGATGTCTGGTACGCTGCGCCCGTGCAGAGCTTAGCCCAGCAGAAGGAGATTCAGGAGCGGACGGATGCCGACCTGCGCTGGCTCGATGCAGCATTCGCACAGGCTCAAGCGGACGGTGTGCAGGCTGTCCTGATCGCCACCCAAGGTAACATGTGGGATCTAGACGGCAAGCCTTTGTCTCACCTCACGGCGTACGACCCGTTTGTCAAAAAGATCGCTGAGAAGACAAAGGAATTCGCCAAGCCTGTCCTGCTTTTCAACGGGGACTCCCACGAGTACCTGTCAGACAACCCCCTCTCGGCCTCAGATCCGCTTAACTACCTGCACCCCGGCTTCGATGTGCCCAACTTCCACCGCATTGTCGTGCATGGCAGCACCTTACCGCTTGAGTGGCTGAAGTTGACAATCGACCCGCAGGTAAACAACCCCGCCAGCGCGAATGCCTTCGGACCCTTCACCTGGGAGCGCGTGCAGCGATAGATCTGACGGGATGATAGCAATTAGTTACCAAATTGACCCGTCGCATCCCGCGCTCAAGACAATTTTTCCCTCAAAGTCCACAGTTCAGCATCTAAACTTGCTGGACTATGGACTATTGACTATTGACTAATTAAACTTCTGCCGGATGTTGTTCTTGTTGTCTTTCGACAAACATTTGCACACGGGCGCGGTAGTTTCTTAAGGTTTCATCTACCCAATCGCGCTCATTACTGTTGGCAAACAAATGTACTACTGGTTCACTTGCATCTGGTAAAACTAACAGCCAACTGTCATCATAAGGATGACCAATTTTTACCCCATCGATTAATTCTAAGTTTTGGGCGGGGTGAGTTTCGACCAAATAACGCATGAGTGCGCCTTTAGCACTCCAAGGACAACGTACTGTATGAGTTCTGTGAATTACACGGGGTAATTCAGCGCGCACAGTAGCGAGCGATCGCTCTTGAATAGTTAGCATCTCAATTATCTTAGCAATGCAGAACATCGCATCAAATCCCGGATGCAGCTGTGGGAAGATAAAACCAGTATCGCCACTACCAGCCAACACCACATTCGGATATTTTTGTGAAGCCTCCATTAAAGCTGTCGGGTTGGCTTTGGTGCGGATGACTTTACCATCATGACGACGGGCGACTTGTTCTACAGCACTGGAAGCATGAACTGGTACAACTACCGTTCCTCTGGGGTTAGAGGTTAAAATCATGTCCACCATCAGTGCTGTTAACATTTCTCCACGAATTGGCGCACCGGATTCATCTACTAAAATCATCTGTTCGCCATTCGCAGATACCTGAACACCAAAGTTGGCTTTCAACGCCTCCACCACATGTCCTAACTGAGTTAACAGTGCTTCCCGCTCAACTGTGGATACAGCGTGTTTATTCAAGCTAGCGTTCAAAACTACGGCATCTGCACCAAATTTATCTAACATTTGGGGTAATACAGCCCCAGATACAGCATAAACGTAGTCAATTACGACTTTGGCGCGACTGTTGCGCAGAGTAGAAACATGCAATAATTTTTCAAAGGCAGTGCAGTAAAGGTCATTCACTTGGCTGGGATAGGCAACATCACCAATTTCATGAATTTGCGCCCGTCGCATATCTTCCTTAAAGTAAGCTCCCTCAATTTTCTTTTCTTGGGCTTTGGAGATATTAATACCCTTATTATCCATAAATTCAATCAGGATATAGTCAGGGCGATCGGGGTGTACGCGCACATGAATACCACCAGCTACCGACATTGTGGGTATAACTGTGCGAGCTATAGGTACAGCTGTGGCATCAAGATTTTGAATATCAACGCCTACTGACATTAAACCCGCAATGAGCGATCGCGTCACCATCCTCGATATATTGCGTTGATCGCGGGAAACCGTCACCTTAGAACCAGGTTTTAAAGTCGAACCATAAGCTGCTCCCAATTTCACCGCAAATTCGGGAGTGATATCAATATTCGCTAATCCTTGTACACCGCGTTGGCCGAATAAATTCCTTTGGGCAGTATTTCCCCAAATCAAGTTGATGTTTAAAATTGCACCTGATTCAATCTTTTTACTAGGCCACACCCTAATACCAGGGCTGATTTGTGCTTCCTCACCCACCGTAGAAAGCGAACCTACAACAGATGCTTCTAATACATGAGAGCGGCGATCAACACGGGCACCACGGCAAATCACACAAGCCGAAAGTTGTGCTTCCTCGCCAATAATTGCCCCATTCCAAACGATTGGGCGTTTGAGATTGGCATCAGCACCAATAGTAACTTTGTCCCCAATAACAGTTCCCGCTTCAATTTGTACTCTAGCCCCAATCCGGCAATTATCACCAATAACGGCTGGAGATTCAATCACAGCTGTTTGGTCAATATAAGTATTTTGACCCTTCCAGATACCGGGAGAAGTTTCTGTGTAAGCAAAGTCGAGTTTTACCTTACCATATAGCGCATCATACTGCGCCTCTCTATAGGCATCCAAATGACCAACATCACACCAATAACCTTGGGCAATGTAACCATACATTGGTTCATTTTTTGCTAGCAATAAGGGAAATAAATCTTTGGAAAAGTCACATTCTGTGTTTGCTGGCAAATATTCCAAAACTTCTGGTTCCAGGATGTAAGTCCCAGTATTAACTGTATCCGAGAAAATTTCACTAGTAGAGGGTTTTTCTAAAAATCGATTAATTCGACCTTCTTCATCAGTAATCACCACCCCAAATTCAATGGGGTTGGGGACGCGGGTCAAAATTAAAGTAGCTTTTGATTTGTTTTGTTTGTGAAATTCAATAGCTGCTGTTAAATCGAAATCTGTGACACTATCACCGCTAATTACTAAAAAAGTTTCATCTAGAAGTTCGGCAATATTTTTCACACAGCCAGCCGTCCCCAGCGGTTGGTCTTCTTCCACAGCATAAGTCATCTGTACGCCAAAATCACTACCATCTTGAAAGTAGTCTCGCAGGACATCAGGTAAATAATGCAGTGTCGCAATTACTTCTGTGATTTGATGCCGTTTGAGGAGATTGATAATATGTTCAGCAATCGGTCGGTTTAAGATTGGCACCATCGGTTTGGGCAAATCGCAAGTTAAGGGACGAAGCCGCGTTCCCGAACCGCCTGCCATCAGCACTGCACGCATAAATCCTCCTTAGCTATTTGCAGCATTTGCTGCCTTAACACCCGCAATATACGTTGTGTTTTTCTTACTCTAGTGTCCTATGGATGTTGATATTTAAGGAACTCCCACAAGAGGCATCTAAGTTTACCAAGTATATATACTTATATTTATAGAATAAGCTGCTAGGAAACAGCCGCTATGTTATTGATTGTTGATTTTTGAATTGTGCGTAGGTGAAGCCCGTCGTAGACATCACCAGTAGCTATGATGTCAAAGCTTACTCTAAACTGGAATAAGAGAATGTAGCGTTAAGTCACTCGGTTACCGAAAGACTGAAAAGTTCCTCTGGAGTTATAAGAATGATTAATTTAATTATTTTGGGGTTAATCGCAGGCTATGTATATGGCGCTTGGAAGTTCTGGAATGGGTTTGAGCGGACTAACTTCACCCCAAGTTTGCCCAATCGGATAGGTTTAGCTTTGTTGTGGCCGGCTTTATTTGTTACTAATAAATCTTATCGTCGCAACTTTCAAAAAGCTCTAAGAGGCAGGTAATCGTCATAGTTCATCGCTTGAATTATCATGGTTTAAGCAATTCGTAGTCAGGACTTTAGTCCTGGTTTTTTTCAGCAATAGGGCATGTTTTCAAAGAGCCTCTTAAGACTGCCAACAATGTTTAGATAAATAGTGACAATTTAGGGGTTTAGCATTGCGCTTTACCCCTAAAATCAATGTGGTTTAAATCTAATCAAACCCAAAAATCAATTCATAATCCATAATTTGTAATTAATCTCTCAGTTACAAATTATGGTTTACAAATTATCTATTTCTCTGTCCATTGGTGATGACATTGATAGCAGCACCCGCAGCTGCGCCATCAACCGCATCGCCTAAGGGATCTTTGGTGCCATGAAGAATGACACCTGTAACTGTGCTAGCTGCTGCACCGACTCCGACATCTTGACCTAGGTTACCTTCACGGCGATTTTTTGGCTGCCTTCTGGTACCATGTACGGCATTAACGGCAGCACCAGCCGCAGCACCTTTGATAGCATTATTGATCAGGGAACCACGTCCTCTAACAGTACCAGATACTACGCCAGCACCTGCGCCAATGCCGATATCTCGTAAAATATCAGCAGAAGCGGGTTTGGCAGGAATTAAGGTACCGCCAGCTAAACTTGCAGCCATCAAGCTGGGTAAAAATGTGCGTTTTAAGATTCGATTCATAGTTGTCCTTTGTCCAAAACAGCAAACGATGATCGAAAACCGCAGTTGTTCTCATTGTCTATGACTTTATTTTTATTGTAGACAACCGCGATGATTTTTTCTGTCAGGAATACCGATCCTCTCATTTACAACAATGCGATCGCATCTGCTAAAAGCAAGAATTTGTGATTTAGCAATAAATCAATTTATAGAGGTTTTAGTATAAATAATTACTAAATTTTTAGGGAGTTAAAAAATTGATATGCTCGCCATCTTGATTGCGTAAATCTTCGATGGTGCCTTGTATTTTTAATTTACCTTGCTCTAGGAAAATAATCCAATCGGCTCTTTGGATAACTCTGGGACGATGGCTGATCATGATTGTAGTTTTTGTGCGCCGTGAAGCCAGTAGTTGATCGAGGACTTCGGCTTCACTGATCGGATCGAGTCCGGCTGTGGATTCATCCATAATCAGTACAGGTGGATCGTTAATGATCGCTCTGGCGATCGCTAATCTTTGTCTTTGTCCCCCGGATAAATTAGCACCAAATTCACCCAAAATAGTTTGGTATTTATCTGGTAATTTACTGATAAATTCATCTGCACCGGCGATTTGACAAGCGTAGACAATTTCCTCAAAAGTGATGTTGGGGGAGCCAAGGCGAAAGTTTTCCACAATCGAGCGACTCCAAAAGTGGGGTTCTTGGGGTACAAGTACAACTTGCTGGCGCAGACAATCCAGCGCTAAATCTTGTAAGTTAAACGCCCCAATGCGGATATTCCCCGATTTGTAAGCATACAGCCCGGAGATTAGTTTGGCTATGGAACTTTTACCACATCCAGATTTACCAATAATAGCTGTGGTTTTTCCCCCAGGAATCATCAGTGAAAAATCATCAAGTAAATCAACTCTGCCAATGTGATGAAATACTAGTTCCGACAAGGTGATATCCGCGTCATCACGGATTTGGGCATATGCTTTGTTATCAGCTTCATCAATTTCTGCGGTTGTATCAATCACTTCCGATAACCGTTGAGTAGCAGTTCTCACGCGCATGAATTTATCAACGAAGTTAATCAAACCGCCAATGAAGCCGAGAAAATTACCACTCATGGTGTTAAAGGCGAGTAATTGCCCAATACTCAATTCTCGCCCAATTACCAAACTGCTACCAAACCACAGCAGGACAATACCCCCAACCCCAGAGATTAAAGTAGAAAATGTGCTATTTGTGATGCCGATTTGTGAAGTACCGTAAATTAACCTCGCCAGACGGCTGAAACGACTTTGGAGTTCTTCCCAAAATTGCTGTTGGGCGGTGGTGGTTTTGAGAGTTAATGCACCTTTGAAGGTTTCCACCAGCACTCCCTGATTTTCTGCATCTAACACCATGATGCTACGAATTTTCTGTTGTAGAACTGGCATGAAGATGAGGGTGGTAATGGTGCTGACTACAGCCAGCAAAAGTACAACTAGCACCAGCTTCCAGCTATAGAACAGCATTAAACTCAAGGAAATTACAGCAATCAAGGATTGACTGGGTAGGGTGATTACAGATTGTGCAACCAATTGATTAATTTGTTGAATATCTTGTAAGCGGCTAACGATTTCTCCACTGCGACGGGCTTCATAATAGCTCAAGGGTAAGCGGAGAATTTTGCGCCCAAACTCCATGACTAAACTTAATTCCAGACGTTGAGCAAATTGGGTAACGAGGTTAGCTTGCACTAAAATGAGGGCACTACTGACAATTGTCATCACAATAATTGCGATCGCTAACCCTTTGAGTAATTGGGTATCACCCCGAATCAGTACATCATCAGTCAGAATTTGAATCAAAAAAGGCGATGTCAGAGAAAGCACACCAAGAAATAAGTTGATCAGCAAAGACTCAAACAGAATTCCTCGGTAAGGCGCAACACGTTTGTAAAATCGACCAAACCCACTCACCTGATCTTCCGGCTGTTGGAAAAAGCGAATTGGATCGGGTTCTAGCAACAGCATAATGCCATCACTCCAAGCTGCAACTAGCTCCTGCTTGGGGATGTAGCGAATTCCTACCGCAGGATCAGCAATAACGTATTTTCCGCCGCGTTTACCATAAAGAACTACATAGTGATAACCTTTCCAGTGAATAATTGCAGGTAGGGTTAGCTCATTGAGTTTATCTACAATGGCGGGTGCAGCTCTCACAGAGCGGGTATTAAACCCTAACGCTTCAGCCCCGCGCTTCAACCCCAGTAGTGTTGTTCCGGATTTACCAGTACCGACAAATTCACGGATACGGTTAAGTGCAAATATTTTTTTATAATGTTTGGCAATTGTAGCAAGGCAAGCCGCCCCGCAATCTTCTTCACTATGCTGCTGTACAGATTGGTACTTCATCTGGGTGACTACTGCTAAGTTGCTTTAGTAGTAGTTTTCCCTGAAAATCATTGCCTACATTCATTGAGCGTTAAATACTTTAAAATTAAAACATAGAGATAAAGGGAAAAAGTATGATTAGTTTTAGCCCTTCAACAAATTCTAATAGTGATACTTCTAAGCTAACTTATAATGTATTGGTTGAACGTGAACCTGACGGTAGATTTAGTGCAGTGGTGCTAGGTTTATCAGAATGTAAGAGCTACGGCAAAACTGAAAATGAAGCTCTAGAAAACTTACAGCAGCTTTTGCAAAAACGTTTACAGAATTCAAGAATAGTGACTTTAGAAATAGATTCTCCCCAAACTAATAATCCTTGGCTCAAGGTAGCTGGAATGTACAAAGATAATCCACTGTTTGATGAGGTATTGGCTGATATAGAAGCAGAACGCCGGAAAATTGATGCTCAAATGGAGGAATATTATCAACAAATTGATGCAGAGGATGAGGTAAAGTGACAGTTGTTTGGGTGCTAGATACTGACCATTTATCACTTTTTCAGAGAGAACATCCCACGGTTACACAGCGTCTCAACCAAATTAATTTTGTAAATACAGCCATCACAGTTGTGACATTGGAAGAACAAATGAAAGGATGGCTGAATGTGATTAATAAGTATAACGATCAACCTTCCCAATCTGAAAAACTGATACTGGCTTACAAGGGATTAAGGGATGGTGTAGAATACCTCAATAAACTTAAATTACTTGACTTTGACCTGTCTGCTAACAAGTTTTATCAAGAATTAGTTCATCAGAGAATTCGTATAGGTACAAGAGATTTACGTATTGCTGCAATTACACTGTCCATAAACGGTATTTTGGTTACACGCAATACTAAAGATTTTGCAAAAGTTCCTAACTTACAAATAGAAGATTGGACAATATTGTGAACTAAGCTGCGACGCATCTAATTTGTATACCAGACGCGGGCAAGATGCCCGCACTACAATTATTTTACGTTTTCGGCTTATATAATTTAGCTGCACATCAGCTTACCTCTTGGGAATTTAGTTTTGGCGAACAATTGTGGTGCGATCGCCTCTGCTTATATAAAAAATAGTTGTAGTGGGTACTCTAAACACAGAGCCGAAAAATATACCTTGATATCCCACCCGAATGGTTAGCCCATCCAGCCCTGAGTTTTCCTCTTTCCCCCAAAAAGATCAGTCCAATTCTTTTCAGGCTTCACCCCCTCCTGATAAAAAGCCGCAATCCGCTAATCAGGAGTTTGTCATTCCTTTGGATAGCGATGAATTTATGCCCCCGATTAGTCGTTGGGCTACGCTAGGTGGGGCTTTTCTGCTGGGGGGAATCGCTATAGCTGTTGGGTTAGCAGCAGTGACTCCATCCCCCGTGACTGTGCGATCGCCTGCTTCAGTTCGCCCGAATGGTGAGGTAAAAATTATACAAGCAGCGGCGGAAGGCACAATCAAGAAACTAGAGGTAGCAGAAACTCAAAAAGTTAAACAAGGGCAAGCGATCGCACTGATTGATGATTCCCGGCTGCAAACCCGTAAAAGGCAGTTAGAAGACAGTATTCAACAAGGTTACAAACAAATTCAACAGTTAGATGCGCAAAGATTAAATCTTAACTCCCAGATAGCAGCGGAGGAAAATTTAATGACTCGCACCACTGCATCTGCACAATCAGAGCTAGTTCGCATTGAACGTGAGTACGGAGATAGAAAAGCGATCGCCCAACGGGAAGTAGAAGAAGCCCAAGCCAATGTAGCTGCTAGTAAAGCCGAGTTTACAGCCTTCGAGCGAGCTGGTAAAGAAGGGGCAATTGCAATGGTGCAAGTTGAAAGCAAGCGCCAAACCTACATTGCAGCCCAAGCAAGATTAGAACGGGCGAAAACCAGTCTTAACCCAACTTCTGCCACAATTGCGATCGCGCAACAACAAATCGCCCAAGCCCAAGCCAGAGGAAAATCAACTCTTGCTACTCTGCAAAGAGATAGGGAAGCCTTGCTACAACAAAAAGTCCAAATTCAGACGCAAATCGATAAAGAACGCAAGGAACTCAAGCAAACTAGCTCCGACTTGCAAGATATGGTAATTCGTGCCCAAGTCGATGGAACTATCTTGAAGCTGAACTTACGCAACTCCGGACAAGTAGTCCGCCCAGGTGATATCATCGCCCAAATTGCTCCAGAAAATACCCCCTTGCTAATTAAAGCGCGGGTATCTCCCCAAGATATTGGTACAGTTCGAGTTGGGCAACGGGTGAATATGCGCGTCTCGGCTTATACCTACACAGATTATGGCACTTTAGAAGGTAAAGTTACATCTGTAGCTGCCGATGCGATCGCGCCGCAAACTTCAACCAACCCGGAAACCGCTGCGCCATATTTTGAAATTACAATTCAACCCGAACAAACATATTTAATTAAAGGCGATCGCAAATACGAAATCCTTCCGGGGATGGAAGTGCAGGCAGATATTATTTCGCAATCAGAAACAGTTCTGACTTTTATTTTGCGTAAAGCCAGGTTATTAGTAGGAATTTAGTCGAGAGAAGACAGTCCCGATGAAACAAATTTGACAACCAAGCAGAAAAATATTTCTTCCCAGTCAACAGTCAACCGTCAACAGTCAACAGTCATAGAAGGCAGAGCAGCCTCTGCCTTTGATGATCAAATAGCCTGAATCCACTCTTTGACAAAATATTCAGTCCAAATGCCATTTTGCCAGTAGGGGTCATTTTCAATCAACTGGCGCACGCTAGCTTCATCCTCAGCTTCATAAATCCCAAAAACTTTTGTCACATCTTTGGTAGGGCCAATAGTAATCAGCACACCGGATTCTTTTTGTTTAGCTAATCCGTCTAAATGGGCTTGACGATAAGGGGTACGTTTTTCGAGAACATCTTCGCAGTAACTTCCCCACATGATGTATTTGGTCATATAGCTGTCCTAGTTGTCAATGGTCAATAGTCATTTGTCAATAGTCATTTGTCATTTGTCATCGGTCATTTGTAGGGGTGGGGTTTCCCCACCCTTGACGACGATTCATGACACACAATCACGGATTGAATCGGTATAAGCTTTAAATTTTAGTTTCAAAGCCGCAACTTCCAGGCTCAAAAGCTCAACCTCCAAGCAAAAAGCTGCAACTTCCAAGCAAAAAGCTGCAACCTCCAAGCAAAAAGCTACAACCTCCAGGCTCAAAAGCTCAACTTCCAAGCAAAAAGCTGCAACTTCCAGGCAAAAAGCTGCAACTTCCAGGCAAAAAGCTGCAACTTCCAGGCTCAAAAGCTCAACTTCCAAGCAAAAAGGCTGAAACTACATCCTCACTTCACCACAAATTTTGTCCTCCTTGTCCCAGTCCAAGAATTAACTTCTCAAACTCACACCGAATTTCTCTACCAAAGCTTCCCGGACTTTGTTGTGTACTGGTTCAACTTCGGCTTCGGTGAGGGTGCGATCGCTTGCACGATAAACTAGACGAAATGCCAAACTACGTTGTCCGGTGGGGACGTTTTCACCGCGATATTCATCAAATAATTCCACGGATTCGAGTAAGTCTTTACCCGCTTTGTTAATTGCTTTTTCGATTTCCCCAACGGTAACTTTTACGGGTGCAAAGAAGGCGATATCGCGATCGCTTGCTGGATAGGTGGAATAAGGATGAAATACTGGTACTAGGGTTTCATCTTGATCTAAAGCATCCAAAAGGGCATCAGCATCTAGTTGAAACAGGTACACAGAATCCGGTAGACCTTTTTCTCGCCGGATTTGGGGATGGAGTTGTCCAAAAATGCCGAGTCTGCTACCCCGAATCCACAGGGAAGCGGTGCGTCCCGGATGTAAGCGTTCATCACGGAGATCCGGTTGATATTCTACTGGTAAATCCAGTTGGCGAAAAACGCTATCTAAAATCCCTTTGGCTTCATACCAGGTAAGCGGCTGTTCCCGTCCGCTGCTTGTCCATTTACTGACAGTGCGATCGCCTCCCATAATGCCGGCGATCGCTTCGGTTTCTTGCAAACCATCTTCTTCTCGCGAGAAAATTCTGCCAATTTCAAAGCCGTTTAGCGAACCATTGCCTTGCTCTAAGTTATATTGAAAAGCATCAATCAACCCAGAGATTAAATCGGTTCGCAGGGCGGAATACTCGACAAACAAGGGATTTGACAGCACTATTTGTTTGTCTTCGCCCGGTTTGACTAAAGAGTATTGAATTAATTCTGTCAGTCCTTCGGCTCGGAAAAAAGCTCGCAATTTGCGGATTAATTCCTGATCTAAAGGTAAATAGCCTGCTTCTGCTTTTTGCGGTAAGGTATCACAAAATTTATCGTAGCCGTAGAGACGGGCGATTTCTTCAATCAGGTCAATTTCCCGTTCTAAGTCACGGTAACGGTAAGGCGGTACGGAAACTGTCCAGGAACGTTCTCCCGATGGGGTAAGTTGACAGCCTAAAGCAGTGAGAATTCGCTCTACGTCCTGTTCTTCCAGTTCGCCTGTGTCTTCGCCTAAATCGATTGGCCCTAGTACTTGATTAACTCTATCTAAACGCAGTGCTATGGAACGTGTCCAAGTCGAGGGATCGGGGCGAGTATCGGCAATTTCTTGCTGTACAATTACCCCGCTAGCCAATTCACTCAGCAGTGACAAAGCGCGACGAGTGGCTACTTCCAATTCAGCCCGGTTCACACCCCGTTCGTATCTCCCAGAGGATTCACTTCTTAAACCCACACTACGAGAAGAACGGCGAATAGCCACAGAATCAAATAAGGCTGCTTCTAAAACTAAGCTTTGCGTACCTTCATGAACTTCTGTTTCTTCTCCCCCCATGACTCCCGCGATCGCTACTGGTTTATCGTTAGCGGTAATCAATAAATTTTGGGTTGCGAGGTTACGAGTTTGTCCATCCAAGGTTTTCAGCGTTTCTCCACTATTAGTGAAGCGCACGCCGATAGTTAAATTGCCATTTCCCGCCACAGTTTTCAGGCGATCGCGGTCAAATGCGTGTAAAGGTTGTCCCCATTCCAACAATACATAGTTAGTAATATCCACCACATTATTGATGGGACGCACACCAGCAGCTTGCAGGCGTTGTTGTAACCAATTAGGAGAAGCAGCAATTTTTACTTGTTCTATAACCGTGCCAATATAAGCAGGACAAGCTTGAGTTTCCGATATACTTAACGCTAAATGTCCCTTACCTTGGCTAATCGCCACCTCACCAGGTTCGGGAATACTCAATTTCCCACCAGTTAAAGCCGCTACTTCCCTGGCGATACCTACCATACTCAAAGCATCAGCGCGGTTTGCTGTCGCTGTGACATCTAAAATTACATCATCTAGACCCAACAAAGGACGGACATCGCTACCTAATTTCAGATTTTCTTGGGGAAAAATATGAATTCCATCGACATCGGTAGTTAAACCCAGTTCCTTTAAAGAACAGATCATTCCCTGAGAAGGGACACCGCGTAATTTTGCCGGCTTAATTTTTAAATCGATCTTGGGTAAATAAGTACCTGTAGTAGCAACTGGCACATAAATATCTGCCCGGACATTTGCCGCACCACAAACAATATTTAAAGTCTCATCTGCACCAATATCTACTTGACAAACACTTAATTTATCAGCATTGGGGTGGGGTTGACGCTCAAGCACTCTCCCCACAACCACGCCATTGGCCCAAGTGCGGCGGTCTTCAATATCTTCTACTTCAAACCCAGCCATTGTCAGGGTTTCGGCTAATTCTTCTGGGCTAAGTTTGATTTCTACTAGTTCCCGCAGCCAGTTTAAAGAGATACGCATGGAGTGTGCTTGTTTTAGGAATCGTCTTTTGCTCTCATTTTAGGGTGCTTGCTAGCGAGCGATCGCAGCTCATCCAGCATCCACCCCTTCACTTGAACGATCCTACTACGTTGGTTTGAGCAATTTGCGGAAATAATCTTAGAGATGTTGAATCTATCAAAGCGATAGCGTTCTCCAGGGTGAAGAATGAAAGTTAATTACCAGCAACTCCCAAAATGGATTTTACACCCAGTTTTCATGGGTTTAGTCGTAACAAGTGCGATGGCTTGTATATCTGTAACCAAAAGTGCGATCGGCAAAGAAGTTGTTTCCTTAGATGCGCCAAAACCTATAGCACCAGATCAAGTAGGTTACCGCAGTTCCTTGGGTTTTGGGTTTGGCTACTCCCTCAACTCTTTTGTCATAGAAGAAAAGATATCTCATCCTAGAAATAAACTTAATTACCCATTAGGAACTGTTGATATCTGGACTAACCAGCACGCCCAACAAATTCTCTCCGGCGAGTATGCAGGCGGTACAGAATACCCAGCCAATGTACGTATATCCGTATATCGTAATATCCGTAAATTACCTTTACAGAAATGGGTTCAACAGAGTAACCAATTTGTTGCTACTCGTGAATTTAAACCTGCTAAGATTGCCGGACAAAATGGCATCAAATTTAAATCGAGTGGCTTATACGAAAACGAACACGTTATTTTTTCTCACCCCAAAGACTCACGTATTATTGTTATGACACTATCTAAAACTGGTTCTGGTAATGATGATGCTTCTTACCAGACAGTATATCAACAGATAGTAGATTCCTTCAGCTTGATAAATTAATTATCAAGGAATAATAAATTCATTGAGTAATTTGTCATTTGTCATTTTTCCTGAAGGTGATCGACAATAGTCAATATTCAATAACATTTCTTAATTATGAATTATGAATTATGAATTATTTGTCCCCTTGATCGTAAAAAAAGCAAACACTCTAGTAAAAGCAAAACTTACGCCACCAACTCAGCATCAATCAGCGTGAAAACAGACACCATATTCTACCGCCTATTCCAAAGCTTCCCCAGCATCTTCTTTGAACTCATCAACCAACCACCCGAAACCGCCAATACCTACCAATTTTCATCTGTTGAAGTCAAACAACTCGCTTTCCGTATTGATGGCGTGTTTCTCCCCAAAAGTAATGCATCATCCCCTATATACTTCGTAGAAGTTCAATTTCAACCTGATAAAAAATTTTACTCTCGCCTTTTTTCGGAAATATTTCTTTACCTAGATCAAACCAAACTTACCCACAATTGGCGTGGAGTTGTAGTTTATCCCAGCCGTAATATTGATGTGGGAGAAACAGAAAGATATATAGAATTACTCACATCTAAGCGAGTCACCCGCATATATTTAGATGAATTAGATTCCACAGCATCACAGTCAATTGGTATTGGGACTGTTAAATTAGTAATAGAGCCTTCAGAGAGTGCAGTCACAAAAGCCAGGGAGTTAATCAACCTCGCCAGACAACAAATATCCTCGGAAATTACCCAACGGGAATTTATCGAGTTGATAGAAACAATAATTGTCTATAAATTTCCCCAAAAAAGTCGAGAGGAGATTGAGCAAATGTTTGGATTTAGCGAGTTAAAGCAAACTAAAGTTTATCAAGAAGCCAAGCAGGAAGGTAAGCAAGAGGGTAAAGCAGAAGGAAAACTAGAAGGTAAATTAGAAGCAATTCCTTTGATGTTGAATTTAGGTGCAACTGTAGAACAAATAGCTGAGGCGTTAGGCTTAGATGTTGAGTTAGTTCGATTGGTAGCTGCAAAAACTAATGCTAACGATGAACAAAATAGCTAATCCAAGTTGAGAAGAGATTGAGCAAATGTTTAGATTTAGCGAGTTAAAACAAACTAAGGGACTTGCATGAAAATAAAGTACCAGTAAACCAAGTTTCGACACTTATGTGAGCTTGTCGAAGTGTCGAAACCCGTCTGCTTGGGGCGATCGCCCAAACGCAGCTTGAGCTTTAGGACTTAAGTTTGTATGCTAAAATCTTCTGGATTTATTCCCCAATTTACCCAGCAAATTGCCTCTCTTGCTGATGTTACATCTGGCGGAACTCGCAATACATGAATAAATCCTGTACTTGGGCAAGTCATTTTTAATAAAACTATTGGTTCAACATCAACATCGTTATCTATTTTTAATAGAATATATTCTTGCCAAGAATCTAATTCAATAGCTTGTAATTCGCGGGTAATTCTTTCATAACCAATTCCTTGAATTAAGACTCGACGCAATTCTGCGTTATTTTCTTCTAAAAGCCATTGTGCTTGCCATTGCTCTGGGTGCAATTTACCATATTTTTCTGGCAATCTTACCCCATGATAGGCGTAGACATTAAACCCTTCATAAGCAATAGCAGGAACACCTTCACCGTGCAAGTTGTTATCTGCATCAAAGCGAATTACTGAGGGTTTGGGAGTAGCTACCGCCATTTCTTCAAAAGACCACCACCAACCACAATGTTTGGCAGTTTCCCACAAACCATTCAGTTTTGAGCAGTCTATGCCAATTGCATCAAAGTATATACAACAGGCAAGCCATCTAGCTTCTCTGAGATGGAGAAATTGCCCGGCATTCTCATAAATCCTATAAATGCACAGTCTATATTCAACATCCATTTTTAAGATGTCCCATATATTCTCTGCAACAGGATTATAAAAATCGTCCCAGACATAATTCCAAATTTTTTCTCCGATAACTTCAATTACACTATTCTCCTCATCTTGCAAGATATGCTTCGTTCTATAATATCCCAATTGATCACGATGAGAAATGATCCAAGTTGCGGCTTCTAGAGGATTATCAAACCACAAAATTTGTTGAGGAGGCTTTAGCCCAGCACATTCATAGCTAAGCCAGATAGCTGCTTCTGCTTTTTGTTTATCGGTAGGTGAAGTATCTAAAGCAATTTTGAGCCACTCATCTCTAATGATTGGTATGAGGGCTTCTTGTTCAGGGGTAAGTTTTTCAATTCGAGCCTGTGTCATACAGCTTTAATTTTCAACTCTTACCCCAGGATGCCCATTTTGATGATTAAGCACCCTGTTGTTTACGAAAATAAACTGAGTAGTAAAACTATTGATGAAAATTAGATGCTACCCCTGTAATTATATTTAAGTACCGATGATGTCACCCAACAACAGATTCAACGGCACGTAATAACTCTTGCTTGGTAAAAGGTTTAGTCAAATACACATCTGCTCCTTGTCTCATCCCCCAAATCCTGTCAATTTCTTTATTCTTAGAACTACAAATAATAATTGGTACTTTCTCTGTGACAGGATTTCTTTTCAGTTGGCGACAGAATTCAAATCCACTCAATCCAGGCATGACTACATCAGTAATAATCACATCAGGTTGGTGATTGACTGCTTGTTCTAAACCATCTTTGGCATCGTAAGCTTTAAGTACGATGTAGCCACTATCTTTGAGAAAACTGTTAATTAATTCCAACTGAGAAGGAGTATCTTCAACCACCAAAACTGTAGCCATATTGCTTCTGATTGAGCATTCAAAGGAGTATGATTTTTAGGTAATCAAGCCAAATGCATAAAGACCAGCTTCAGTAATTCAGCACGGGTAAAAGGTTTAGTAAGATAACCAGAAGCTCCTACCAAATTTGCTTTTACCTTGTCTACAAGTCCTTTATTCCCTGTGACAAATATAATCGGAGTATTTTTGAACATTGAATTATTACGTATAATTCGGCACAACTCATAACCATCAATCCCTGCCATATTCAGATCCAGTAAAATTAAGTCTGGTTTGTGCCGAATAATTGACATCACAGCTTTTAATGGATCGTCAATAGTAACTACAGAAAAATTTTCAGCTTCTAAGAAATGACTAATTTCTTTGAGCATCGTCGGACTATCATCTACAGAAATGATTTTGTAGACTTTTTTAGCAGTCGCAGTAGCAGTAGTTACTCTTTGGGGAACAGAACTTATGTTATTTGTTGTTGTTAATTCCTGATAGTTGTCTTCAGAAGGAGAAGAAATATATGGTAATTCTTCACGAGGAGCTATATCATCGAAAGGAATGTCTGGGTAGGATTTAGCATCTATAGTACCTGATTCTGCTACTGTATCAACTAATTCTTTTTCAACTGCTTCTGTAATGTATTCAACAGAGGTTGATAATTCGCCGAATGTCTTTGGTAATTTATCAAATGGTGGATCTGGTTCATGCAAGATAATGCCGCCATTAACGATGTAATGGTATAAGTTCTGCACCAATTGGATTTCATCCTGGTTCATAATGACCGCCAAATGACGCAGGCTAAAACCTTTCATCCAGTTAGTTAAGTTTGGTTGCAAATCTAAAAAAATTGGATTCTGGATGGATTGGTTGATAAACAGGTAAGGACGCTGATAAGGCGAAGAAATGTAGGGAGCGAAAGCTTGCCAGCGCTGTATTCTGGCTTGGCAACGTTCTATCATTTTTTCAACGTCCAGCCTGCAAATTTTTGGCAGATTATCAGGTAAATCGCTGATTTCAAAGTTACCTACTTTGATTAACAGCCAGGATTCAATCACCTCTTTAACCAATTCTTGAATCAGTACTGCTGCTTGAGAGGAGTGCAAATGTCCTTGGTTTACAAGCCAAGTAATAGCTTGGTACTCAGGAGCTTGACTGGAAGAATTACTCTGCTGTTCTATCCCTTGACTGGGGGAGTCAAGTTCAAACATCAGACGTAACTGCACACGAGTTTGACTGTTCAGCAGAGGAATTTGATGACTGAGACGACGTAAATGGCGTTCTAGTCGATCAAATGGTTCAATTGAGTGGGTGGCATAGGTAATTTTGCCTTGTTCGAGGTAAATAGTCCAAGAAACAGAATTGCTAAATGCTTGCAAACAGGCGCTGTCAGAACTTTTAGACAACTGACTTAACAAATTCTGGGAACGGAGGTTGGTAAATGTGCCACAAAGATTCATATGCTCGAGTTTTCCGGAGAATCAACGTAAATCTAGGTAAATTTAAAATGACGCTAATGAGGGATTTGTTTATTCTTAATTTTTCTCTAAAAAAAAATTATTTTTCGGATACATGTGTATATCTCAAAATGCATAAACACCACAGTATAGCTTGTCTGTAAATTTTTGTACGGCATACTGAAGCTTGTTATTGAGCAAGCGTTGTTGATTTGTAGTTGACATATTTACCTAAGGAGAATTCTGATGACTATACTGTTAAGTCAGAGATATTTATTCTTTTTATATAAATTTAGGGGTTTCTACACAAAAGCTTTAAACTTTTCTGTAGGCAGAGGTATGTGTTTATTGTATTCTGGGTTTACAGTAAGCTATTACCATTAGTAGCGACTTGTATGAAGTTAATGTAAACCTTAGCTAGTTTCCTTTTTACTCAACTAAGTCTTGCTGAAGATTTTCATGAAGATGTAAAAAATCGACTAGAAATAATCTTATTAACAAAGGTTAAGCAATCTACCAAAAATCCCGTAAATGTAGTTTTTGCAACCGGAGAAACTATATACTTTTAGTAAAAGGAAAAAAGAGATTGGATTTTAACATAACACAAAAAGTTATGCATGATACCTTAAGGCTTGATGAAGTCGTTGAATTTGCGGAGAACCCAGAACCACGTTGTCCTTGCGTATTATTACTAGATACCTCTGGTTCCATGCAAGGAGATGCAATAGAGGCTTTAAATCAGGGGTTACTGAGTTTAAAGGATGAATTGGTCAAAAATTCCTTAGCAGCCAGACGGGTAGAAGTAGCAATTGTCACATTTGATAGTAATGTCAATGTAGTACAAGACTTTGTGACTGCCGATCAGTTTAACCCACCAATTTTGACAGCACAAGGATTGACCACAATGGGTTCGGGCATTAATAGGGCATTGGACATGATTCAAGAGAGAAAATCTCAGTATCGTGCTAATGGTATTGCTTACTACCGTCCTTGGGTATTCATGATAACTGATGGAGAGCCACAAGGCGAGCTAGACCAAGTCGTAGAACAAGCGACTAAACGTTTACAAGGAGATGAAGCACAAAAAAGAGTAGCATTTTTTACAGTTGGCGTAGAAAATGCGAATATGACGCGCTTAAATCAAATAACTGTGCGGACACCGCTGAAACTGAAGGGACTAAATTTTATCGAAATGTTTGTTTGGTTGTCGGCGAGTATGTCAGCGGTTTCTCACTCACAGATAGATGAACAGGTAGCACTACCACCAATTGGCTGGGGTACTGTTTAATAAAAGTTACAACTGGATACTAACACAGCTAGTTGTGGCAAGAAAATTTATGAATATGTCAAAACAGATACTTCAATGGCAAGTAGTAGCTGCATCTGTATGTGGTACAAGCCATATAAAAAACAAACAGCTGTGTCAGGATGCTCACCACTGGCAATTATTATCCGATAATGTATTGGTGGCAGCGGCAGCAGATGGAGCAGGTTCTGCCATCCAAGGGAAAGTCGGGGCAATGATTGCGGTGGAAACAGCGATAGAAAACATCTCGATTAAAGAAGTGACTCGTGACACCCTAGCCGATGATGGGAGTGTGCGATCGCTGTTGACAGACGCGATGCTAGCCGCAAAAAAAGCAGTGGAAGATGAAGCCGCTGCGATGAATAAACAACTTCAGGATTTAGCAACTACCTTAATTATTATGGTCGCCACACCAGAAATGGTGGCGGTGGCTCAAATTGGTGATGGCTTAGCAGTCGCCAAGGATAGCATGGGTAATCTATTGGCATTAACCATGCCTGATAATGGTGAATATATTAACGAAACGACTTTTTTAACTTCGCCAGGAGCTTTAGAAACAGCGCAAATGAGATTATGGCGTGAAGCCATAGTCAACGTCGGTGTCCTCACCGATGGACTACAAATGCTGGCTTTAAATATGGTTGTTGGTGAACCGCACAAACCATTCTTCTTTCCTTTATTCGACTTTGTGGCGAATACCCAGGACAAGACATTAGCTAAAGAACAATTAGTCAAGTTTTTAGGTTCTGAGCGGATTACACAACGTACCGATGATGACTTAACACTCATCATAGCTGCACTCAGCAAACCATAAGCCACGATTCCGCCAGATTAAGCATTTTTTCCGTAACCGCCGTTAACCGTGACTTTATCATGCAGGTACTACGTTGTCTTCCGAAACAAGAAATTCTCAACCTAAACGTCAGTTTAGGGCGTGGTGGTGAAGCTTGTATCTATGCAGTTCCATCTCATAGTAATTTAGTAGCCAAGGTTTATCACAAACCCACAACCGCCCACGCTTATAAACTGCAAGCAATGCTGGCTAATCCGCCAGAAAACCCGACAGCGAGTTTAGGACATATTTCTATTGCTTGGCCGTTAGATATATTACGAGCAGTAGATGGCAGCGATCGCATTATCGGCTTTTTAATGCCGCGCATTCGGGGGATGCGTCCAATTATTGACTTTTATAACCCGAGAACTCGCCGCCAACATTGTCCTTTATTTAACTATCAATACCTGCTACGCACGGCGCGAAATCTGGCGGCGGCGTTTGCTGCTTTGCATAACAGTGGCTATTGTATCGGTGATGTCAATGAATCGAATATTCTGGTGAGCGACACCGCACTGGTAACCTTAGTAGACACAGACTCCTTCCAAGTAACCGATCCAGATAGCCATGCTGTGTATCGTTGTCCTGTAGGAAAACCAGAGTTTACGCCACCAGAACTCCAGAATAAGATTTTTTCCCACTACGATCGCGAAGTTACTCATGACTTATTTGGGTTAGGAGTACTGATATTCCAATTGTTAATGGAAGGTACTCACCCATTTTCGGGGATTTATCAAGGTGCTGGTGAGCCGCCAGCCTACGAATCACGCATTGCGTCCGGTCATTTTACTTACAGTAAAAAGCGGCAAGTACCCTACCAGCCAACTCCCATTGCACCAGCTTGGGAAATCCTCCATCCCGCCTTACAAGACCTATTGTGGCGTTGTTTTGAGGATGGGCATCAAGATCCCCATCTGCGTCCTAGCGCCCAAACCTGGCTATCGGCGATCGCCGAAGCCGAAGACAGCTTGGTTACCTGTAGTGTCAATCCTCAGCATAACTACAACAGCCATCTCCATGACTGTCCTTGGTGCGAACGTACCTTACGCCTAGGCGGACGCGATCCATTTCCATCACATAAAGCGATCGCCGCCAAAGAACATCTCAAACCCCGGATTCCCGCGAAAAAACGCTATAACCAGCCTAGCCACAGACCAAATCAGCCAGCAACTCCATTGTCAACTTATTGGCAATCAGGAGTTCCCCAAAAAACCCCTCTTTATCAAAAGCTCAAGCAGCGGAAGTATTACCCTGTGGCCTTATGCTTGATGGGTTTTGGCTTGTTAGGGTATTTAGATGTGATGGTGAAATTTACTAGTGTTTCCCAAAATGCCCTAACTCAGCAAAGTGTCATGTCTCGCCAGACAAAAAACAACAACAACAAAAATCTCGACTTTGGTGACTATTATAAACAAGGTCATGCGGCTTACAAAGTGCGAGACTATGCGCGAGCCATTGAAAATTTTAACCAAGCCCTAGAACAAGACCCCAATCACGCCAAAGCGCATATTAACCGGGCTAATGCTCGCTACAATATGAAAGACTACGAAGGAGCGCTTGCAGACTACAGCGCCGCTTTGAAAATCAATCCCCAAGAAATTAAAGCTTTTGTCAATCGGGGTAATGTTCGCTATATGCTAGCTGAATATAGCAACGATCCCGATCGGGAGTATACCCTAGCGATCGCCGATTTTAACAATGCACTCCGCCTGAATAGTCAAGAAATTGAAGCTTACATCAGACGCGGTGTTGTCCGCTCCCAAATTGCTAAATATAGCGGCGACTCGCAAAAGGATTATCAGCTAGCACTCGATGATTTTACAAAAGCGATTAATCTCAATCCCTCGAAAGCAGAAGCTTACTACCAAAGGGGTGTAGTGCATTCGCAAATCGCCCAATATAGCAGTAATTATGTTCACGAGTACAACAAGGCGATCGCTGACTTAGACCAAGCATTACGCATCAATTCTAAATTGCCAAAAGCCTACCTCAAACGAGGTATGATTCAATACGAACTTTCCCAATACGGTGGTCGAAACTCAGAGACAAATCGTGTCAAAGCCATAGATGATTTGCAGACCTCAGCCAAATTATCTCTTGAGCAAGAAGATATGGATAGTTACCAACAAACACTCAGTAGTCTCTGTATTGTTGTCGAAAACAAATGTGATACTTTATTCCAAAGTACAACGATGTTAGATTCTGGGACAACAAGGTAGTACTGTTGACTGTTGACTGTTGACTGTTGACAAATGACCACTTACATGAAAATTGAGTAAATTCAATTACTAGTTAATTACTAGTAACTTGTTAGTGATTATTGCCAAAAAATAACCCAGATAAGCGTTAGCTAAAGCTAACGCTATTTGTTTTTGGGGTGAAATTTATATTTCATCTAGACTTTTGTTTTTCTATTTTATCAAGCTTCATCAATCTTTCACATATCAAATATTTTTATTTACATATTCTTTACAAATCAGCGCCAAAATATCGTTAGATTGTTTACGGAGAAAAATATATGGAAAAAGAATTTTTCTCAAACCAGGTGCGATCGCTTCATCTTCAGCAGAATTCAGAATCCGAGCAGTTAGGTATCCAGACCTCGACTAATTGTCAAAACAGCCTTTCCCAAAGGTAGACTACCAAACTTCTCATTTGATGGGTGTCTTCAACCTAGTGATTTATCAGTTAAGTACTAAATTCTCTAAAGACAAACCGCCCTACCCTGCGAGTTCTGCTTTGCAGTCTGGGTGACACTCCTTCTTCGTCGCTACCGCTACGAAGATTGCTAACGTCAGTCTCCCCAAGCCTTACGGGAAGACACTTTGCGGCTACGTGACGGAAGCCGCCGGGAGATGGAGTCAGCAAATACGCCAAGGAACAAAGGGGTAATCATGAAGTGCTGTTGAGACAGAATAGGGGACTTACAAAAAATAAATTACCCATATTCCGTAGTGCGAGCATCTTGCTCGCTTTTGAACACCAGCTTCCTTTACGCTCGCACTACAAATTTATTGGGTATTTAAAAAATTGGATGTCCCTAGGGATGATTTCTGACTCCTGACACCTGAATTCTAGTTTGATTGATAGCCAGAAAGTGAATTGAAGAAGACGAATCAATATTAACCAACCTGCAAATCTTTGAGGTAATTGCATGAAAGCAGTGATTTTGGCTGGAGGTCTTGGTACACGCCTCAGTGAAGAAACTAGTATTAGACCTAAGCCAATGGTAGAAATTGGTGGCAAGCCAATTTTATGGCACATTATGAAGAGTTACTCTGCTCACGGCATTAATGACTTTATTATCTGTTGCGGTTATAAAGGTTACATCATCAAAGAGTATTTTGCTAACTACTTTCTGCATATGTCAGATGTGACATTTGATATGCGATTTAACCAGATGAATGTGCATTCTGGCTATGCTGAACCTTGGCGTGTAACCCTAGTTAATACGGGTGATAATACCATGACGGGCGGACGCTTAAAACGTGTCAGAGAGCATCTTGGTAATGATACTTTTTGTTTCACCTATGGTGATGGTGTGAGTGATGTAAATATTACAGAACTAATTAAGTTGCATAAACAACAAAATACCTTAGCCACACTTACAGCTGTACAACCTGCGGGTCGTTTTGGGGCGATTTCTTTAGGACAAGAACAAACTAAAATTACTAGTTTTCGCGAAAAACCCGAAGGTGATGGTGCATGGATTAATGGCGGTTATTTTGTGTTAGAACCAGAAGTGATCAACTTTATTGCTGATGATGCTACAGTGTGGGAGAAAGAGCCATTAGAAAAGCTAGCTGATATGGAACAGTTATCAGCTTACAAACATAATGGATTTTGGCAGCCAATGGATACATTACGGGATAAAAATTATCTAGAAGACTTATGGAAAAGTGGACAAGCTCCTTGGAAAGTATGGTAATACATTAATAGTCAACCAAAGCAACTTTTACAGGCGCAATAATACTAATGTACGATTTTGCAATTATCGGTGGGGGAATAGTTGGGCTTTCTACAGGGATGGCTTTAGGTAAACGCTATCCAAATGCCCGGATTCTAGTATTAGAAAAAGAAAGCAACTGGGCATTTCATCAAACAGGCAATAATAGTGGCGTAATTCATTCAGGAATTTATTACAAGCCAGGAAGTTTTAAAGCGAAATTCTGCCGTGATGGTGCTAACTCAATGGTAGAATTCTGCCAGGAACATGGTATTGCCCATGAAATTTGTGGCAAGGTAATTGTCGCCACTTCAGCAGCAGAATTACCCCGCCTGGAAAGTCTCTACAAACGTGGCTTAGAAAATGGGATCAAAGTCCAACGAATTAGTCCCGAAGAAGTCAGAGAAATTGAACCCCATGTTAGTTGTGTAGGCGGAATCAGAGTATTCTCTACAGGGATTGTTAACTACAAGCAAGTTAGCCAGAAATATGCTGAGTTAATTGCCAAACAGGGTGGAGATTTACGCCTCAACACCAAAGTCGAGAACATTCGCCCTAGTGGTAAAAATCAAGTACTAGAAACAAACAACGGTAGCTTTGAAACTCGCTTCGCGATCAATTGTGCTGGATTACATAGCGATCGCATTGCTAAACTAGGAAAAGTTGAACCACAAGCGAAAATTGTGCCTTTCCGGGGCGAATACTACGAACTCACCCCAGAAAAACGCTATCTCGTCAAAACGCTCATCTATCCAGTTCCTAACCCCGATTTTCCCTTCCTTGGTGTCCACTTTACCCGCATGATTGATAGTAGCGTTCATGCCGGGCCAAATGCAGTGCTGAGCCTCAAACGCGAAGGTTATCACAAAACTGACTTTGACTTGCGGGATTTTGCTGAAGTCATGGCTTACCCAGGTTTTTGGAAATTAGCAGCCAAACACGCTGATGAAGGAATCAAGGAAATTATTCGTTCTTTTAGCAAAGCCGCCTTCGTTAGCAGTTTGCAAAAACTCATTCCCGAAGTCCAAGCCGAAGATTTAGTTCCCACCCATGCGGGAGTCCGCGCCCAAGCTTTGAAGAATGATGGCTCCCTTGTGGATGACTTTTTGATTGTTCAAGGGGATAAATCTATTCATGTTTGCAATGCGCCTTCCCCAGCCGCCACTTCTTCCTTAGAAATTGGCAAAGCAATTGTGGCGCAAATACCCGAACAATCACATCTAGCCTTATCTGTAAATTAATGTCAGTTGGCAGAAATGATTTAGCTCAGTAAGAATGGTATTGAAATTGCTGTAATTTTCCAGCAATAAGTACTAGCAATATTTTTTAATTCACCTGTGTTGCTGATAGCATCCCAAATTTTTATTTCCAACATCAGCAAACCAATTCTCAAGGTGAAAATTATGGCAGTTATATCAGAGATTCAGCCCATTTTTGTTGTGTGTGCTGCTGATAATAACTATGCAATGCCTCTTACTGTCACAGTGCGATCGGCACTTGCTAACATTAAAAGTCATCGCCAGATTTGCTTATTTATTCTTGATGGAGGAATTAGTCAAGCCAACAAGCATAAAATTATTCAATCCCTGGCTACAGAAAAAGTTGATATTACATGGATCAAAATAGATAATACGCTGTTTGAAAATCTGGTTTTGACCAGGCATTTAACAGTTAGTTCTTATTATCGATTGATGATTACGCAAGTTATCAGCCAAGATTTAGATAAAGTAATTTATCTAGATACTGATATGGTAGTAGTCGGAGATCTAGAAGAACTATGGAATATTGACATAGGGGACAACTACGCATTAGCAGTCCAAGATGATGTTGAATTATATATTTCCATGTCAGATGGCTTGAGAAACTATCAGGAACTAGGAATTTGTCCAGATGAAAAATACTTTAATTCCGGACTTTTGGTAATTAATTTAGAAAAATGGCGCAACGAAAACATCGGAAACAAAGTTATTGAATATATCAGGCAAAATCGAGAATTCGTCAGAAACGACCAGGATGGGCTAAACGCAGTTCTTGCAGGGAAATGGCGAGAACTTCATCCGCGATGGAATCAAATGCCGAAAATTTATGATTATTCATCCTGGAAAGAAAGTCCTTTTCCTGAAGATATATATAATCAAGTACTGCATCAGCCCTACATTATTCACTTTACAAATTCTCCTAAACCTTGGTATGCAGGATTACGAGTGGAATGTAAACATCCTCAAAAAGATTTATTCTTTGACTATCTGGATATGACCGCTTGGTCAGGATGGCGAGATACTTTTTGGAGACGCTTGGGTCGAAAACTCCTGAAAATGACCTTCATCAAGACCTCGAAATTGTAAACAGCATCTGAGGCAAAAAGGTTCTGTTATTTGGATTAACAAAAGACAAATGACAGTCTTCACCAGAAAATGTACAACTAAGAAGCACATTAGCTTATTTAACTCTTCAATCTCATAGAAATACAAAGGCTTAGACCACAATGAAAATATTAGTAACTGGAACAGAAGGTTATCTCGGTTCGTTATTACCTACCTTGTTAATCGAACGAGGACATGAAGTTATTGGCGTAGATACTGGCTTCTATAAAGTTGGTTGGTTGTATAACGGTACTGATGTCACAGCCAAAACCCTCAACAAAGATATCCGCAATATCATCCTCAAAGATTTGCAAGGTGTGGAAGCTGTAGTTCACATGGCGGAACTCTCCAACGATCCCACAGGACAATTAGCACCCAATATTACCTATGAAATCAATCACCAAGGTTCAGTTCGCCTAGCTAAATTAGCTAAAGAAGCGGGTGTACGTCGCTTTATCTATATGTCTTCTTGCAGCGTCTATGGTGTAGCTACCGAGGGAGATGTGACAGAAGAATCGCCTGTGAATCCGCAAACAGCCTACGCAGAATGTAAAACCTTGGTAGAACGAGATGTCATGCCCTTAGCTGATGATGATTTCTCTCCTACCTTTATGCGCAATGCCACAGCCTTTGGTGCTTCTCCGAGAATGCGATTTGATATTGTTTTAAACAACTTAGCTGGTTTGGCATGGACTAGCAAAGAAATTAAAATGACCAGTGATGGTACACCTTGGCGGCCATTAGTTCACGCACTAGATATATGCAAGGCCATTGTCTGCGCCATTGAAGCACCCCGTGATATTGTACACAAGCAAATTTTTAACGTTGGCGATACTACAAATAACTATCGAGTTAAAGAAATTGCGGAGATCATTGCAGATATTTTTACAGGTTGTCAGTTATCTTTTGGTGATAACGGTGCAGACAACCGCAGCTATCGGGTATCTTTTGAGAAAATTAACACCATGTTACCCGGATTCAAATGTGATTGGAACGCCCAGCTTGGCGCGCAACAGCTATTTAATTTGTTCAGTCAAATTGATATGACTGAAGATACTTTCTTGTTTAGAGGATTTACGCGGTTAAAGCAGCTAGAATATCTCATCCGCACAGAGCAAATTGATAAGGACTTTTTTTGGGCTAAAAGATAGTTAGCATTTCTACTGGTCAAGAAAAATGTTAAACTCAAAAACCTGTATTACAGGTTTTTGGGTATTTTTAGCTGTGAATTATTTTACAGTATTAGCTCTAGCAAATTTTCTCTGGAAATAGATAAAACCCTCCGGATTAATCTTTTTATTGGAGAATTATCACTTACAACAATTTATTTTTTCTATTAATTCCATAAATTGCCACCAATGAAATGAATAAATTGCTCACTATTGCTATTCCTACATATAATCGGGCTGAATTGCTGGACAAACAGCTAGCCTGGTTGTCTCAAGCTATTACAGGTTTTGAATCTGAATGTGAAATTTTTGTTTCTGATAATTGTTCCACAGACACAACTCAAGATGTAATTAAGAAATGGCAAGTAATACTTAGTAACATTACATTTAAATCTCATCGTAATTCAGAAAATTTAGGTGTAATGAGAAATATCATTTATTGCCTAAATTCTGCTACAACCAAGTATGTTTGGACAATTGGTGATGATGATCCAATTCAAAACAGAGCGGTTGCTTATGTGATAAATAAGCTAAAGCAACAGGAAGATTTATCGTTAATATTTCTCAACTTCTCTGGTCGTAATAAAATTACTGGTGAGCCAGTTCACCCACCAACAATAGTTGGGAACCGCTGGTTTGATGCTGATAGCGAAGATGGTTGTGGTGATGGTAAAGCCATATTTGAACATTGTTTTTCTAAAAGTGTTGGTGCGGTCATCTTTCTGACGGCGACAATTTACCACACTGGACTAGTCAAGCAGGCTCTCCAACTTTGGCCAGATGCAGCAAATAATTGGATATCTCTAGCATATTTAGCTGGGTATTGTGCTGCTAACGGCGGTGTAATTGTTACTAAAGAGACTTTTTTAGAATGCATTGTTGGTGTGAGTTATTGGCAGAAAGAGCCAAGGTCTGCACTCTTAATGCAATACAAACATATACCCGAAGTTATTTTGAAACTAGAGGAGAGTGGATATTCTAAACACTTTTGCAAACGAATGCTGTTGCACAACGGTAAAGAAGTTAGCTTAAGAGTTTTTTTAGGTGCTTTAAGACGATGGCCGATGTCAGCGATTAAAACAGTAATTCCATTTTTAGCCTTAATTGGAATATCTGTTTTTGATGTGATGTATTTTAAAGAAGCTGGAATTGCTGAAGCCGCTGAAGTCTCTACTCAACAATTACAAAAAAAAAGAGAACTAAGTCATTAGAGATTTAAAAGAGATTGACTTTATGTTGAAAAGTATCAAAGGCAAAATATCTGCAATGTATTCTGATTTAGGTTGTGCGATCGCACGCTGGAAGCATAAGAAAAATTTACCTGTTCTAGAAGAACGCGATCGCCAAATTTTAAAAACTCTCAAACGCGAGGGTGTTTATGCAACCACACTGGCAGAGTTAGGACTAAGTTCTAGCTTAAATATGCTCAAATCTGCTTATGAGCAATTGTCTAAGATAGAACCAGATAAAAATGACCCTCTCTACGAAATGTGGCCGCAAATTCATACAGTTACAGAGATCCCAGAAATTTACGCCTGGGCAACAGAAAAAAGACTGCTGAATCTCATCGAAAATTATATTGGTCTTCCTGTAACTTTTCATGGTGTACACTTGCGCCAAGATTTTCCTAGCGACCATCAATTTGGTACTTTGCTATGGCATAGTGATGCTGAAGACCGCCGGATTATCAAAATATTTGTTTCCTTAAAAGATGTAGAAGAAAAATCCGGGCCTTTTCAGTATATACCCCGCTCTTTAACTTCTTTATTTAAATGGCAATATTATTGGCTGTACTACAAACTTTGGCAGTCTAGATATATGGGAATTGATGATGAAATAGTCAAACAAGTTATCCCTAAATCAGCTTGGAAATCATGCACAGGCCCAGTAGGTACGGTAGTTTTTGCAGATACGAAAAATACTTTACATCATGGAACTGTACGCCAAGAAGAAAGAGTAACTTTATTTTTCTGTTACACTGCTAATCCCCCAGAAAGACCTGAACTTTGTACCCAATATTGGGATGATACCTTCCCCAGACTAACTTTAAATTCCACATCAGAAACTGCTCAAGCATTAGGGAATAGGGGCTAGAAGGGGGACAAGGAGAGAAGTCTGAGCGGGAGGCTTCCTCCGTAGACGCGGAGCGGCTTGCCGCAGGCATCAGAACTTCTCCCAAGGGGAGACGCGCAAGGGACGGAGAGACAAGGGAGATGAGGAAGTATGGGGAGTTTTCTTCCCCATGCCCAATGCCCAATGCCCCATGCCCAATACTCAATACCATTTACTTTCGGAGATTATCTATGATTTTCATCAAAACTGAACTGAAAGACGCATTCATTATTGAAGTAGAAAAAAAGCAAGATAACCGTGGTTTTTTTGCTCGGAGTTTCTGCGCTCAAGAATTTATGGCACATGGATTAAAGCCAAAAGTTGCCCAATGTAATTTGTCTTTCAACTACAAAAAAGGTACATTGCGGGGAATGCATTATCAACTTGCGCCAGCAGCAGAAACCAAATTAATTCGCTGTACTAAAGGCGCTATCTATGACGTAATTATTGATATGCGTCCTGATTCTCCCACCTTTTTATCACATATTGGTGTGGAACTAACCGCAGACAATCACCGCGCTTTATATGTTCCAGAAATGTTTGCTCATGGCTATCAAGCGCTAACAGATGACGCTGAAGTTGTATATCAAGTTGGTGAATTTTACACACCAGGTTATGAAAGGGGTTTACGCTATGATGACCCATTTTTCAACATTCAATGGCCTTTAGAAGTAACTGAAATTTCTGAGAAAGATTTAAACTGGCCATTATTAAGCAAGATGCCCGTCGGTAGTGCAAGTCTATAGATTGGGCATGGGGCATTGGGCATGGGGTATGGGGCATTGAGCATTGGTTATTTCTCCTGTGCCTCCCTGCTCCCTTCTGCCATCTGCCATCTATGCACTGAGCGAAGTCGAAGTGTGCCATCTGCTTTAATAAATTAATAAAGGAATTAAACTCATGATTATTATTGATCGCGCTTTACAAGCCCGCGCTGCTTTAGGTAGACCCATTAAAGTGGGGATGATTGGTGCAGGCTTTATGGGTCGAGGAATTGCCAATCAAATTATTAATTCTGTACCGGGAATGGAGTTAGTTGCTATCTCCAATCGCCAAATTGATGCTGCTAAGCAAGCTTATAGCGAAGCAGGGATTGAAGATATGCAAATTGTTGCAAACATCACAGAAATTGAAGACGCGATCGCTCATGGTAAATATGCAGTCACGGAAGATGCAGATTTACTCTGTCGTGCTGAGGGTATCGAGGCTTTAATCGAAGTCACAGGGGCGGTGGAATTTGGGGCGCATGTGGTGATGAGTGCGATCGCCCATCGCAAGCATGTGATTATGATGAATGCCGAACTCGATGGTACAATTGGCCCCATCCTCAAGGTCTATGCTGACAAAGCAGGTGTGATTCTCAGCGCTTGCGACGGCGATCAGCCAGGGGTAGAAATGAACCTCTATCGGTTTGTGAAAAGCATTGGTCTGACTCCGTTGTTGTGCGGTAACATTAAAGGACTTCAAGACCCTTATCGCAATCCCACCACCCAAGAAGCCTTTGCAAAGCGTTGGGGTCAAAAAGCCCACATGGTGACCAGCTTTGCTGATGGTAGTAAAATTTCCTTTGAACAGGCGATCGTTGCTAACGCCACAGGGATGAAGGTGGCTAAACGGGGAATGCTGGGCTATGACTTCGCCGGTCATGTGGATGAGATGACCAATATGTATGATGTGGAACAGCTCAAGGAACTAGGCGGTATCGTTGACTATGTTGTTGGTGCAAAACCAGGGCCAGGAGTGTTTGTGTTTGCGACACATGAAGACCCCAAACAACGCCACTATCTCAATTTATACAAACTCGGTGAAGGGCCTCTTTACAGCTTCTATACCCCCTATCACCTCTGCCATTTTGAAGTTCCCCTATCGGTAGCCCGCGCTGTCCTCTTCCAAGATGCGGTGATGTCTCCTCTAGCTGGGCCAGTGGTAGATGTAGTCACCACCGCCAAAATTGATTTAAAAGCTGGGGAAACCTTAGATGGTATTGGCTACTACATGACCTACGGACAATGCGAAAATTCTGCGATCGCGCAACAGCAAAATCTCCTACCAATGGGATTGGCTGAAGGATGTCGCCTCAAACGTGATATTCTTAAAGATCAAGTTCTCTCTTACGATGATGTTGAACTACCCGCAGATAGACTTTGCGACCAACTACGAGCCGAACAAAACGCTTATTTCGCCACAGAAAAAACTCTTGTTGGTGTTGGTTAAATTAATTTTGTAGTCAGCACTTTAGTCCTACTTTTAAGCACTTTAGTCCTACTTTTAAGCACTGAAGTGCTTACTACAGTCTGCATTCATTTCGTAGTTAAGACTTTAGTCCTTCTAGATTTTTGCAATACACGTAGTCAAGCATAGCCATACCTACACTTCTTAATTACGAATTCCGAATTAGTATTACACCAATCCTCCAAAATTCAGCAACATATTCAAACTTAGAAATACTTTTTATCTAGATTTTCTAATTGGGAATTTGGAATTTTGAATTGGTCTTACTTGCTGGGAAGTATTCAACCAAAATTTAGAGGAAATTAAAACTATGAAAATTGCTCTAGTCCATGATTACTTAACCCAGCGCGGTGGAGCAGAACGCGTGTTTGAGTTACTTTGTAAGCGCTACCCCAAAGCAGATATTTATACTTCTTTATACAATCACCAAAAAACAATTGATTTGGGTGAGCGGATAGTTAATACAACCTTCTTACAAAATATTCCCGGTGCAGTTAAGTATTTCCGCTTAATAGCTCCCTTATATTTCCCCGCTTTTCGGGCGCTGGATTTACAAGAATACGATCTGATCATCAGTAGTAGTACTAGTTTTGCTAAAGCAGTTAGAAAACATCCCGATGCACTTCATATTTGCTTTTGTCATAATGTCACCCGTTTTTTGTGGGACACAGAAACTTATTTACGAGAATATGGAGATTATCGATTTTTCGCCCCGTTAATTGAAAAAGTCTTCCAATTAATGAGAAAGGTAGACTTGCAATATGCTCAGGAACCTGACCTTTATATTGCGAATTCCAGCATAGTTGCTCGCCGCATTCAAGATATTTATCAAAAGCAAGCGATTGTGATTAACTATCCTATCGATACTAGTAACTTTGTTTTTTCTGAGAGCAAAGATGAATATTATCTCGCCTCAGCCAGGATGATCAGTTATAAGCGGCTGGATATAATAGTTGAAGCCTTTAATTGGTTAGGATGGCGATTATTAATCTCCGGTGATGGGCCAGAAGAAGAACGCTTAAAATCCAAAGCATTAGATAATATTGAGTTCTTAGGTCATGTAAGCGATCGCCAACGTAAAGACTTGTTTTCTAAAGCTAAGTCTATCATCGTTGCAGCTTTAGAAGATTACGGATTAGTTCCTGTAGAGGCTAATGCTAGCGGTACTCCAGTCATTGCTTATGGAGCAGGTGGTGTATTAGATACTCAAGTACCCAGAAAAACAGGCGTATTTTTTAACAGACAAACACCGGAATCTTTACAAGCTGCATTACTAGAAGCTGGAGAAATAACTTGGGATTACCAAAATATCCGTAATCATGCATTGACAAACTTTTCTGAAACAGCATTTTTCAGTAAAGTCGAACAAATTATTGACCAAGCTTGGAGAGGACATCAACAAATAATTAGTAATTCGTAATGCTTCGGCTCCCTTCGGCTTCGCTTAGGGCGAGTGCGAGAGTACAAGTGACGCTCCTTCTCCCAAGAGGAGACGCTCCGCTAACGTAATTCGTAATTAAAAAACGCCGCTCCATGATGCTTGGTTTTTAAATCCTCATCCCTGACATAAGTAAATAGGCGATTGCAGCAAATTTATGACGAAACATAAATGTATGTATCTGGAAAACCCTATCCATGACAAATGACAAATGACAAATAACAAATGACAAATGACCACTCTATTTAACTAGGAATTATTAGGTGTTCGCGTAGCGTTTCAAAGAGAAGGATAATAAACGTGGTTCAAGCTAGTCTCAATCCCAGTCTCAATCCTAGCCCCAATCCCAGCCCCAATCCTAGCCCCAATGCGGCTCCTGAGAATGAAGTGGGTTACGGACAAATGTTTGCCGTACTTGTACGTAGATTTCCTTGGTTTTTACTGGTATTTTTGAGTGCAATTACTTTGGCAGGTTTTATCACTACTAAGACCAAGCCTACCTACAAAAGTTCTATGCAGTTGTTAGTAGAATCTAACTATCAAGTTAAACCAGACAAAGCCGGGCTAGAAAATGAATTTACTGACACTAACATTCAAATAGATACAGCAACCCAGCTTAACTTGATGCAGAGTTCTGGATTAATTCAAAAAGCAGTTGATAAACTGCAAAAAGACTATCCAGATCTGACTGCGGCTGAGATTAAAACTTCTTTGCTCTTAAATCAAATCAAAACAAAAGAAGATAATGTCTTAACTAAAATTTTCCAAGTTGAATATACTTCTAACGATCCAGACAAAACGCAAAAAGTTCTGACTGCTATTCGCCAAGTGTATGTGGAATATAACAAGCAGCAGCAGGATGCACGCTTACAAAAAGGTCTGCAAGTTATCCGAGACCAGTTAAAGAAAGCAAGTGATGAAGTTAATGCTTCGGAAACTAATCTTCAAAGGTTTCGCAGAACTCAGAATTTAATCGATCCTGAGTCTCAAGCAAAAGCACTAGAAGAGAATTTAAACAAACTTCAAGAAGAACGACGCGCTACCCGTTCTTTGTATCAAGAGGCTGTAGCGCGTCAACAATCTTTGCAAGAACAGCTTAACCGTTCTCCTCAGAATGCGCTTGTTTCTTCTCGTTTGAGCCAATCTACTCGCTATCAAGGTTTACTCAACGAAATCCAAAAAACCGAGCTGGCTCTATCACAAGAACGTTTACGCTTCACAGACGAGACTCCTAGCGTCCAAAAGTTGCAAGCACAACTTGAAGGACAGAAAGAATTACTTCAACAAGAAGTCAGCAGAACTTTAGGTGGAACACCTGTTGGTACAGTTGCGGGAGAAAATCTCTTAGAACAAGGACAACTCGGCCAAATTGACCTCAATCTTGCTGGTCAGTTAGTAGAAACACAGACAACTATAGTTGCATTAGCTGCACGCGATCAAACTTTGGCTCAAAAAGAGAACGATTTGCGTTTTCAACTCAAACGCTTCCCCCCTCTATTGGCTTATTACAATCGCATATTACCGCAGTTACAATTTAGCCGTGAAAGATTGGAACAACTGTTAAGAGCAGAACAACAGTTGCGACAAGAACTTTCTAAAGGCGGATTTAACTGGGAAGTTGTGGAAGAACCGCAAAAAGGTATGCTCATGGGCCCCAACCTTCAGCAGAATCTGTTGTTGGGTGCAGTGGTTGGGTTAATGTTGGGAGGTATTGCGGCTTTTGTACGGGAAGCATCTGATGATGCGGTTCATAGCACTGCGGAATTGGAGAAGCAGGTTGCTCTTCCATTGTTAGGAATTACCCCCAAGTTACCGCCTACGCAATCGCGAGAATCAATGATCAAGTTACCTTTTGGTAAGCCAGAAGTTCTCGCACCCTGGACAGTTCAAGTACTGCAATCCCCTCCTAGTTGGGAATCGCTAGATTTGATTTATAAAAATATTGAGCTGTTAAATACTGTTACCAATTTGAAATCTTTGATGATCACCTCGGCTTTAGCCGATCAGGGTAAGTCAGCTTTGGCTTTAGGTTTGGCCATGAGTGCAGCTCGCTTACACAAAAAGGTACTACTAATTGATGCCAACTTACGGGAGCCTAGTTTGCATCATCAGCTCAATCTCCCCAACGATCAGGGGCTTTCAACTCTACTAACTAGTGAAACTGCTCTCCCCAACCAAATTAGTCTTCAATACTCAGGTTCGTCTTACATTGATATTTTGACCGCTGGGCCAATACCAGCTGATGCAGCCAATCTCTTGAGTTCCCCCCGGATGATGCAATTGATGGCAACATTTGAGCAAAATTATGATTTGGTCCTCGTCGATGCTTCTCCGGTTCTCGGTTTGGTGGATGCGATGCTCACAGCCTCATCTTGTCGCAGTGTCGTTATGGTAGCAAGCATTGGTAAGGTAACTCGCAGCCAAATGGCGCAAGCTACAGCGATGTTGAGCAAGCTAAACCTGATTGGGGTTGTCGCCAATGGTGCTTCCAACTCTCAAAGCACATATGTACCCTATAACAAGCCACAACGATTGGCTTTGCAACAAGCTGTAGAAAAATAAACAAATTCGTAGTGAGGACTTTAGTCCTGTTTTTGAGGACTGAAGTCCTCACTACGATAGTTGAACGATCGAGTTATGTGCGTCAATTCAGTAACGCTGATCACGGGTCAAGAATCTACTACTCTACACCTCTTGAGAGCTATGACTAGTTCAATAATTCCCACTCTCCAAAATCCCTACATCCCAACTGAGCAACAGCAACAGCTGCACTCCCCATATTGCACACTCTTGTGGCGAAGGGGTCAGCTGTGGGTGAAGTCTCCTAAACATGTAAAACAGCCATATCTGCCTTCTTTATATAACGAACAATTGTTAGTAGAGTGCTTAAAACATTCACCAATCAAATTGGTGAGTATAGATTCAAAGCTGGGTGAGGCTTGGCTGTCGTTGTGGGCGGAAGCTTGTAAACAAGCTAATAAGCCAATATACCTCCGCTTACCGAATGGTAATCAGCGACTAAAAAAAGGTAACTCTTTGAGCAAGCAGTTTCAGCGACTAATTGATAGGATTGTGGCTTTAGTATTGTTACTGTTAGTAACTCCGGCGCTGTTAGCCCTAGTTTTGCTAATGCAGGTTGACTCACAAGGGTCAATTTTCTCTTATGAGTGGCAGGTGGGAGAGGGTGGTAAACTGTTTCACGCCATGAGTTTTCGCACAACTGAGCAGCACAACCTTACACGTCTGGGGCGTTGGATGCGTCAATATAATCTGCACAATCTGCCACAGCTATTCAATGTAGTGCTAGGTGACAGAGGTTTAATAGGCTCTCGTTTTTGGACTTTAGAAGATGCAGTGCGCCTAAGTTCAGAATCACAAAAAGAACTAAATCCAGTCCCAGCAATGACGGGTGGCTGGGAAATTAGCCCAGAAATCAACTTGTTAAATTTAGATGGACAAACGCTGTGATTTATTGCTGATGAGAGTTGAGTACAGAGAAATTCCGTAAAACAAATCTGAATTACAGCTATTGGGAATTTCTGCAAATCAAGACTCTCCGCATTCAGCGCAGTTAGTAAATTTTAGATTTTTGGTTCTTCAGCATTCCTAGTCTAAAACTCGCTAACTGCCTGTATGCCTTGCCCCACTATTCTGAAACAATATCCATGTATTTAAAAATTAACCCAGCACTCAGAAATTTATTTAAAGCTACTAAATTCTGGCAAGAAAATTATTTAATATTACGAGAATTTCAACATTTTCGCAAAATTGCCGTACTTGCAGTCATATTTTCTTTTTTAGCGGCAACTTTTGAAGGTGTAAGCATAGGCTTTTTACTTTCTTTTTTGCAAAGTTTAACTACTCCCAATGCCCAACCTGTGCGTACAGGCGTAGAGTGGTTTGATATTGCAATTTTGGGTATTAATCAATCAGCAACTAGTCGTCTATATAGAATATGTTTGCTGATTTTATTAACTACCTGGATGCGGGCAACTTTCAATTATTTTGGCCAAGTTTACACAGAATTAACGCAACTACATCTTGGCGATCGCTTACGTAAGCAGATTTTTGAACAGTTGCAATCTCTGCCATTAAGTTTCTTTGCGCAAATTCGTTCCGGCGAACTGATTAACACCATTACTACAGAAATTGAAAGGATTAGACAGGGTTTTAGTGGGGTAGCATTTCTGTTTACCAGAATAATTACTACTCTTGTCTATTTAATTTCAATGTTTTTGCTTTCCTGGCAACTGGCAATAATTTCTCTGATGTTATTTACACTTTTAGGTGTGGGATTATCAAATCTCAATGCCAGAGTCAGAGAAACAAGTTTTGGTATGTCAGTTGCTAATGGTAATTTTACCTCAACAGCAATCGAATTCATTAATGGAATTCGCACCGTGAACGCATTTGGTACTCAGGAATTTGAGCGTCAGCGTTACTACAAAGCTAGCGATCAGGTAGTGAGTAGTTCCACAAAAGTTATCTACACATGGACAATGGTCAAGCCAATTGCCGAAGGAGTAGCAACGACGGTTTTAATTGGCATGATTATTTTGGCATTCACTTTGTTTGTTGCCAATGGAACATTACAAGTTGCTTCACTGTTGACCTTTTTCTTTGTGCTATTTCGCCTAGTACCCTTTGTCCAAGATATGAATGGTACTAGAGCATTTCTCAGCACGATGCACGGTTCCGCAGACAATATTAAGAACCTGTTAAAAACAGAGGATAAAACTTACTTCCAAAACGGAAAACTTGAGTTTCCTAGTTTAAAAAGGTCTATTGACTTAGTAGGAGTGGATTTTGGCTATAATGCCGATAATCTAGTACTCAATAATATTACCCTGACTATTGAAAAAGGGAAAACAACAGCCTTAGTAGGCGGATCGGGTGCAGGTAAAACTACACTTGCCGATTTAATTCCCCGATTTCATGATGCCATCGATGGATATATATATATTGATGAAGTTGATGTGCGGAAGTTTGAAATTAATTCCCTACGTAGCAAGATAGCTGTTGTTAGTCAGGATACGTTTATTTTTAACACTTCTGTCTGGAACAATATTGCTTACGGTACGCCAAAGGCTAGTGAAGCTGCAATCAAAGAAGCGGCTCGACAAGCGAATGCACTAGAATTTATTTTAGAAATGCCCGAAGGTTTTGACACACAACTGGGAGATAGGGGTGTACGATTATCGGGAGGACAACGCCAACGACTGGCGATCGCTCGCGCTTTATTACGCAATCCAGAAATTCTGATTTTGGATGAGGCTACCAGTGCTTTAGATTCTGTAAGCGAACGTTTGATTCAGGAATCTCTAGAAAAGCTTTCTGCTGGGCGAACGGTAATTGCGATCGCTCATCGTCTCTCTACTATCGCCAACGCAGATAAAGTAGTGGTTCTAGAACAAGGACGCATCGTCGAACAAGGTAAATATCAAGAACTCCTAGAGCTAAAAGGCAAACTTTGGGAATATCACAAGACTCAGTACGAAATGGGTCAACCAGGGTAAAACTTTTTGCTTAGGGACTTCTAAATAGAAAAATCTCCCAAATTTTATTGTGGGGTGAGCATCTTCCCCAGAATATAGGACGGGCAAGATGCCCATCCCACAAGATGGATAATTTATTTCTTGGAAAGCCCTTATTAATTTCATCGTCTGGTTCAGAAAAATTTCCCGACTGTGATGAATACCTCTGTAAATAAGATTAACTTACCTAGATTTTATGAGGTAAATATAATGGTAAATATAGGTTATCATTCTAGTAAAATTCAAGGAAATTTTATCAGCAATCTCTATAGCAAAATTGTTGATAAAATTATTAGTATTCCTATCAAACAATCCCGTCAAGTTAATATCAATGTCTATTCCTTTTCTTGTGAACGGGATTTAGCTGTACAGGTAGCAAGTATTCGCTCCTTTATTCGTCATGTTGGCGTACCCGATAAATTTACTGTCATCTCTGATGGTAGCTATACAGTCAAGTCTCGTAAATTGTTGCGTCAAATTCATGCTTGTGTAGATGTTGTGAATTGGCAAGATATTGCTAATCAGGAAATTCCCAATTATATCTTTGACTATGCTTTAAATCATCCACATCGCCCAACAATGGCAATGTGGAAAAGATTGGCAGCATTAATGTCATTAAATATTGACCAGCCAACAATTTACACAGATGCGGATATTTTGTTTTTTCCTGGGGCTACAGACTTAATTGATTTATGCAATTCTCCAGATAACTTACCTTGGTATTTACCAGATTGTAAACCTTCTTTAGACGAGCGAATTCTGATAGAAAGTAACGATAAGCTCAATCCAGTTAACGCAGGTTTCTTCATCCTCAAACAGCAACTAGATTGGCATAAGCCCCTAGAGCGAGTTGCTAAATTTGTCGATTCACCTATTTTTTATACAGACCAAACTGTAGTGCATTTAGCTATGCATAATGCCGATGCTAAACCACTCTCAGAAGATAAATATATAATCAACGTTGATGACCAATTTGTTTATCCTGACCGTTACGCTTCTTATCAGATTGCCTTAAGGCATTATGTTAACGATGTCAGACATAAATTTTGGTTGAATGTCGGTGTCTAGAATGAGCAAAAATGTAACCAAGACCAAAATGATTTATCACTGTACTAACACTAATATGAAAGGAGGCGGAGGCGTTGAAACTTATGTAGCTTCTTTAGCACTGTCGCAAATTCCTGGAGTTAGCGATCGCGTCCTCCAGAGCATTAACGGTGAGGATCAAACTCAGTTCGAGTTGCTACACATCCACGATCCAGAATTTTTAGCAGATTTACGAGAAGAATGTCCAGCAATATTTACCCTGCACAATCACTGTACCTACTGTCCCAGTGGCACAAAATATTTAGCAGACAGAGGCAAAATCTGCGATCGCGTCATCAATCCTCTAGGATGTGTTTGGGGTCATGTGGTAGATGGTTGTGGTAGCCGCAGACCACACAAAATTTTTGGTGATTGGTGGAATGCTTACAATCCGCTGAATAACCTGAAAAAACTGAAAATTCCCGTAATTGCCAATAGTGAGTATGTGCGTCAGCAAATTATTCAGGTGGGGATAGCACCTGAGCGAGTAATTACGCTGCACTGTGGTGTCCAATCACCCAAGGTTGTCACAGCACCTCTAAGTCGGACAATTTATCAAAATCAGCGAATTTTGTTTGCTGGTCGCATTGTTCCTGATAAAGGCTTAGAGTGGCTACTCAAAGCCTTAACTAAAACTGAGCGACACATCCATTTAGATATTGCCGGTGATGGTTGGAATAAGCCACGTATGGAACAATTAGCCCAAGAGTTGGGGTTAAGCGATCGCATTACATGGCATGGTTGGTGTCACCCTGAACAATTAGAAACCCTTTATCAACAGTGCTTGGCTGTAATTTTTCCCAGTTTGTGGCCTGAACCTGCTGGACTTGTCACTTTAGAAGCTTATGCACGCTATCGCCCTGTAATTGCTAGTGCTGTCGGTGGAATTCCCGAATATTTACAAGATGGTAAAACGGGAATTCTCATTTCACCTAATAATATTCCCCAGTTAGCTGCGGCGATTAACGAAATAGCCACCAACTATCGTAAAGCCAGATTAATTGGTGAAAAAGGCCAAGCTTGGTATCAAGAAGAATTTACTATTGATATTCATTTTCAGCGCTTGGCAGAAATTTATGCCAAAACTATCACCGAATTTCATTCTAGACGCTCATGTAATTAATCACACAACGCTCGTTAGGAAAAATTATCCCCCTTCCCTTGTCCTCCATGTCCTCCATGTCCCCCTTGTCCCCCTTCCCTTGTCCTTTTTCATGCTTGGTTGTGAAACTTGTTTCATTGAGACTACCTTCTGCCCTCTGCCTCATTTTCTAACCAGTTAACTTTATGTCAACAAATATTAAATTCCCAGAACCACTGGTGAGTGTGATTATTCCTACATATAATCGACCAGAGTATCTCAAGCAAGCGATCGCCAGTGCAGTTAAACAGACTTATCAAAATATTGAAATTATTGTTTCTGATAACTGTAGCCCTGAAAATCCTCTACCTATTATCGAATCTTTTGCCGATTCACGTATCCGCTTTTGGCGACATCCGCAAAATATCGGGATGATCGGTAATCAAATGCATGGCTTTAAGATGGCGCGGGGTAAATACGTTGCTAGCCTGCATGATGATGATGTGTGGAATGAAAACTTTTTAGCCAAGCTTGTACCACCATTAGAAGCAAATTCTGAACTAATTATCGCTTTTTGTGACCAATATATTATAGATGCTAAAGGTAAGATTAATTACCAAGGTACAGAAGAAAATACAAGGGGTTTTAAACGTGATAAATTAGTCCCAGGAGTGTATAAATATTTTTCTAAAATTGGTTTGATAGATAAAAGTATACCTAGCGCCGCTGCTTGTGTAATTCGCACTGACCTTGTAGATTGGGATAAAATTCCCGCAGAAGTTGGCGGGATGTGGGACTATTATTTAACCTACCTTTTCTGTACATCTGGCTATAAAGCTTACTATTCTCCAGAAAGGTTGACGCGCTATCGTGTCCATGAGCAAACTGATACCATGCTCAGTGGTTCTCGAGATGTGCAAGCCAAAATTCGCAAAGCTAACAGCGAATTATTTTGTTATCAAATCTTGATGAAAGACCCTAAACTTGAAGAATTTAAGCCATACTTTCAAAAGAAATGGTTAGAAGCTAATACAACTTTAGGGATTGGCTTAATCCGCAATAAACAGAGGGATGCAGCACGTTCTTATCTTTGGCAAGCATTGAGCCAACAAAAGTTTAATTTGCGCACTCTAGCGGCACTAACTCTCAGTTTCATTATGTAACCGTAGTTAGATCCCCGACTTGTTAAAGAAGTCGGGGATCTGGCAGCCCACACAAGTCAGTTTTATGAGAAAAAATTCCCAAAAAAACAAATATACATGAATAAATTATCTGTGTTTATCTATGTTTATTTATGGTTTCAAATATCTTTATCTTGGATATTTATTAGAAGTTTACTAATTAACTAATTAATTAAGGAAGTGGTGCGTGAAACTTTGCATTGTTACCCACAAAGTTAAAAAAGGTGATGGTCAAGGGCGAGTTAATTATGAGGTGGCGAAAGAAGTCATTCGTCGTGGACATAATCTGACATTATTAGCCAGTGAAGTCGCACCTGAATTAGCAGATAATAGCCAAGTGAAATGGATAGAAATTCCAGTTCAAAGCTACCCAACAGAATTCATACGGAATTTCGTATTTGCGAAAAAAAGTGCAGATTGGTTGCAAAAAAATCGCGCTGATATTGATTTAGTCAAAGTCAATGGCGCGATTACTAAGACATTAGCTTCGGTGAATGCTGTACATTTTGTCCATAGTTCTTGGCTGCGATCGCCTGTGCATATTTCCCGCACCCGCCGCGATGCTTATGGTTTGTACCAATGGCTTTATACTGCTCTAAATGCCCATTGGGAAAAGCGGGCTTTCCAAAAAGCGAAAGTAGTCGTCGCCGTATCGGAGAAAGTCGCCCAAGAATTAGTTAATATTGGCGTACCCCGTTCGCGAATTCAGGTAATTGTTAACGGTGTGGACTTAGAAGAGTTTACCCCCGGTGTAGGCGCACGTCAAACATGGGGTTTACCTGAAAATGTCCCCCTAGCCCTATTTGCTGGCGATATCCGCACCACGAGAAAGAACTTAGATACCGTACTATCCGCCTTAGCAAAAGTCTCTAATTTACATTTAGCGGTGGTTGGTAAAATCGAGGGTAGCCCCTTTCCCCAACTAGCAGCATCATTAAGTATCAGTGAGCGAGTACATTTTTTAGGGTATCGTCGTGATATCGCCGCAATTATGCGGGCTGTGGATTTATTTGTATTTCCTTCCCGTTATGAAGCTTGCACCCTCGTATTATTAGAAGCCCTCGCCTCTGGTTTACCTGTGATTACCGCCACCGCTACTGGAGGTGCAGAATTAGTGACACCAGAATGCGGGGTGGTTTTGTCCGATTCTGATGACATTGATGCTTTAGTAACAGCATTGTTGTCTTTAGTCAGTAATAGCCCTTTGATGCAACAAATGGCGAAAGCAGCCCGTTCTGTCGCTGAACAACATAGCTGGAATACGATGGCAAAAACCTATGTGGATCTATTTGAGGAGTTAATTCAGAATGAAGAACACAGTTCTCATCCCCACTTATCGCCGTCCACTAGATCTGTCTCGATGTCTTTTAGCACTACAGGCGCAAACTAAACCAGTCGATCAGGTAATAGTTGTTGTCCGCGATACAGATACCCAAACTTGGGAATTCCTCGCCCAATATTCACCACACAACCTACCACTGCATACCGTCACAGTCAGCCTTCCGGGAGTAGTAGCAGCCCTCAACGCCGGACTAGCCGCAGTGGAAGGAGACATTGTTTCGATTACAGATGATGATGCAGCTCCTCACCCAGATTGGTTAGAGAAAATCAACACTCATTTTATCTGCGATCGCCGGCTCGGTGGTGTTGGTGGACGTGATTGGATTCATCAAGGGAAGCAGCTACTAGATGACTCTCGGCAAATCGTGGGTAAATTGCAATGGTTTGGTAGAGTAATTGGCAACCATCATCTAGGAGTGGGAGAACCGCGTGAAGTGGATATTCTCAAGGGTGTGAACATGAGTTTTCGTCAAGAAGCGATCGCTCAATTGCGTTTTGACGAACGGATGCGCGGTACAGGGGCACAAGTGCATTTTGAAATGGCATTTACCCTAGCATTAAAACGCGCTGGTTGGAAGCTAATTTACGATCCCCAAGTGGCAGTAGATCACTATCCTGCACAGCGTTTTGATGAAGACCAGCGCCATAATTTTAACGAAATTGCCTTTCTTAATTTAGTCCATAATGAAACATTAGTTTTATTAGAAAATCTGCCGCCTCTGCGCCGTGGGGTATTTTTATTATGGGCAATATTAGTAGGTACAAGAGATAGTTTAGGCTTAGTCCAATGGTTCAGACTTTTGCCTAGTCAAGGTCAATTAGCAGGTAAAAAATTGTGGGCTTCTTTGCGTGGGCGTTGGCAAGGATGGCAAACACACCACAAATTCAAATTCAACATTATTCGTAGTGAGGACTAAAGTCCTGACTACAAAATTATTACTTAAAAACCTAAAATTGAATGACTTCTAAGCAGTTACTTTTCAATAGCGTTTTACAAGAGAATTTCTCTCCCCAAGAGCGAGCATCACAAGCTTGGCTGGTAATCTTGGGTTTCGTCATCCTCACAGTAGCTTGCTATTTTACTGGTGCAGCTGCAATGTTGCGTCTAGTTTTTCCAGCAACAGCTTTCTTGGTAGGTTTGTTTCTCTATTTTCGCCATCCACTTCTCTACATCGGCTTTACCTGGTGGATTTGGTTTCTGACACCTCTAGTTGCTCGCTTGATAGACTATCGGGTAGGCTGGGACCCCATCCGTCAGATACTTATAGCACCCTATTTAGTAGTGTTTGTCACTATAGGAACCTTCTTGCGCTACCTTCCTGGTAGCATACGCCAAGGAGGTTTACCCTTTCTTTTAGGCTTTATTGGGGTGTTTTATGGTTTTCTTGTAGGTCTAATTTATAACGCACCTGTCCCTGTAGCACGCGGTCTTTTAGATTGGCTCAGTCCGATTATTTTTGCTTTTCATTTATATACGAATTGGCGAGATTATCCGAGCTATCGCGATCATATTCAGCGTACATTTCTTTGGTGCGTGTTGATTCTGGGGACTTATGGTTTATATCAATTTGTGGTAGCTCCGGAGTGGGATAGATACTGGCTGATACAGTCAAAAATGTCAACTAGCTCTGGAAGTCCAGAACCTTTTGGAATGCGTGTGTGGAGTACGCTACACTCAGTCGGGCCTTTTGGCTCTGTGATGCAAGCTGGTTTATTATTGTTATTTACTAGAACTGGATTTTTAATTTTTCCTGCCTCATCTGTTGGTTATTTATCATTTTTACTAGCCCAAGCCCGGACTAATTGGGGTGGTTGGGTTTTAGGAGTAATTCTCATTTTGGGTTCAGTCAAAGCCAAAATTCAAATGCGGTTAATTACTATTATTTTGGTGATGACAATATGTGTTATCCCACTCACAACTATCGAACCGATTTCTCAGGTTGTGGCTAGTCGTTTTGAGAGTTTTTCTAATCTAGAAAACGATACCAGCTTTAAGGATAGATCGGGAAGCTACGATAGAAACCTTAGTATTGCCCTTTCTAATGGACTAGGTAACGGTTTAGGAAATATTTGGAAAGTCAATGAAAAAACCGGACAAATTGAAGTATTTGTCATTGACAGTGGTGTTTTAGATATGTTTTTCACCTTGGGCTGGTTTGGTGCTATCCCTTATTTAGGTGGTTTAATTTTATTAATTGTCACTGTTAGTCAATATAGTGAAGGTCGTTTTGATAGTTTTGTCAGTGCAGCCCGCGCTATTGGGATAACTTCTTGTGCCCAGTTAATTATTAGTAGTGGGATGTTGAGTGTTGCGGGTATGATTCTTTGGGGATTTTTGGCTATGGCTATGGCAGCACATAAATATTATCAGCATCAAGGAATTAAGTAGTCATTTGTCATTTGTCATTAGGTTTTGCACGAGTTTCAGACATTTTTAATGGGTGGTTAATTAGTCTGATATCAATTTTCTATGAAGATGCATATAAGCCTGCATTCTGCGAAGCAGTTCCCGTAAAGCCTACGGTATAGCTTCTCCTGTCCCAGAGGCTGCGCCCTAAGCGAAGCTATGCCGTAGGCTTTACGCTTAACGCCCAGCGTCTCCGTCAGGATAAGGGTAGGCAGGCTTTGTACCAATAGCCCCAGGCTTCTAGCCTTGCAGCTTTAATGTGCAGCCTCACACAGAATTGGTATTACAGCAGTTTTCATAGCAATTTTAAAAAATAATGCTACAGATGAGTAAGGGCACAACATTGTTGTGCCCTTATAAATAATTTTATGTGTCGCAAACATTATTTGAATTGGTATCACGTATTTGAACCAAATATTTTTATAGGAATTTAGGGAACTCCAAAAAATAAATTATGCCAAATTGTTGGGGCGAGGTCACCTCGCCCCTACGAGTTGCAGGTTTGGTAAGTTAATGATTGGAATATTTTTTTATTTGGAAGTCCCTTAGTATTGCGCTTGACCCCTACCGTGTGATCTATTTATAGAAAGATGGTGTAATTCCTGAATCTATACAGCAAGACAACTGACATGGGTAGCGCAGTAAATTATGAAGTTTTAAATAAGGGTATAATTTTTATCTCCTGAAAGTGACATCAGGGAGTTAGTAACAAGAGCAAAATTAATTTTAGGCTTTCTCCTTACTGCATCAGCCTTCGAGGTAATTTTGAGATACAACCAATTTGCTATACATACTTGTGCTTCAACAAGCCACTACTTAATATTTTTTTTATAAAACAGATTTTTGGAGAGTCTATTTAAAGATATTATCTAGATTTTTAGAATGTCATTACATTGTGCTTTAATAACTAAAACAAGTCTATTTTGTTTGCCTATTATGAGTGTAAAATTTCAGATGATGCCTTGTATTTAACCATTTTTTAGCTTGTTTATGTTAAGAAAATACTAATTTTGTGTATTTTTTTAACAACGATTTCGAGCTAAATATTACAAGAATTTTGCGAGGCTGTCTGAAAAATCAGAGACTATTGTAAAAATCATGTTATTAACATTTAACTAAGCGTATGTTTGCTATCTATTAGGAGAATTGAATTTGCTTTTGGTCAAACTCTTTTCTTCTGTACAGACTAACTAAAAATTCAGAATTTACCACCCACATACAGCAAAGCAGAAGCCAAAGAATAGGTGGGGTTGAGCTTTGTAAGAGCGATTTTTCAGGACAATGTTTGGTTAATTAGTCAAGGGTGATAGGTATCACTCTCGACTTTTTCTCATTCTCAGGCTCTAAATTTAGGTAATAATTTTTATGACTACTCAAAGTTTTAGATATTCTGATTCATCTGATTTGGTAACAAAGTTTGATTCCTCCTCACAGGACAAAAGTCAAAGCTACTGTGAACCGTTACTAGCCGATTTGTCACTTAAGCAAACTCTATCTAATAGTCCCTTATTATTGGGCAGTCAGGCTACTTTTAAGTTGACATTAAATAATAGTGGGCCAGCTAATGCAACAGGGGTAAAAATCAAAGATTTATTACCTTCTGGTTTTAGCTTTGTTAGTGCTACTCCTAGCGTCGGTACTTATGATAGCAAAACTGGAATTTGGAAGGTCGGTAGTATCAAATCAGGACGTAATGCAACCCTAACCCTGACGGTTAAAGTTGTGGATGCAGCTAGCGCGGCTGCTTACACTAATGTTGCAGAAATTATTGCGGCTGATCAAAAAGATCCAGATTCAACTGTCAATAATCAAAAACCTTATGAAGATGATTACACCAGTATAACTGCACCTGTGATCAAGCTGGATTTAAGCAAAAAGTTTACTAGCGTTACCAAGGAAATTGATGGCAATAAAGATGGCACACCGGAGCAGTTTCTAGCACTTCCTGGTGATAATGTGTCGTTTCAAATTAAAGTCACGAACAATGGTGTTGCTAATGCTACCAATGTCAAAATCCAAGACGACTTGACGCAGGTTTTGCCAATAGGGTTAACAGTGCAAAGTCTCGGTCTGGATGGGGGAATTAATCTCGATACTGCTGGTGGCGGTGATGGCAATATTCAAACAGTTGAGGTGCTGTTTAATAATATTGCGCCTGGTGAAGCCAAAACTATTACGGTGAATGCAAAAGTTAGTACTGACTACGTTAAAGCTGTTAATTTATCCGGTCAGATAGGAACGATTGATCCAAACACAGGGAAGATCAATCCAGAACTTACTGAATATTATAATACACCTTTCACTGGGACATTTTTTCTCCATACTAATGTGCAAAAAGAGGTAAATCAAGAAAGGGCAAATTTTGGATTATTAAATATTACAAATAGTGCCGAAATTGTGGCTGTAAACGGTAAAAACCTGAATTCTGGCTCGATTACAGCCAGTGCGAGGTTAGATGTCTCTAGCTATAAAGTTTCGGGGACATTAAATAACGGACAGGAATTTAAGATTTTTTCGATTGAAAATTTACTTAACCCTAGTAGTACAACAGGCTCATTTGCCTTAGATCCTGACCCGGATTTGGTATCAATACCTCTAGGCTTTCCTGTTCTGAATCAATCAGAGTTCTTACCACCAGGTAATATTGGTAGTGCGCAATTTTTTGGCAGTTGGACTAAAAGTAACGATCCTCAATACTTAACAGATTTAGCAGCTTGGAAAAATCTCAGTGCTGATAGCAATTTAGCCAATATTAACGATGAACAAGCGGTGATCGACGCGCTTTTTAATTTTATTGAAGATGGCGTTTATAGCCGCGATCGCTTTGCCAGTGGCTACTTTACTTTTAATAATGGTACTCAGACAGAAACATTGGTCTTTGATGCTGGTGAATTTACCCCAGGTACAACCAGTTCGGTCAATATTTCTCTGACAGATACAAATGCAGTTGTTACCGATAGTAATGGTAATTCTGTGGGGACATTTGCTAATTTGCAAACTGCTTTAGACTCATTTAACTTTGCCAATTCTACTGGTGTCAACGTGACTATTCAAGATGCAAATGGGGATGGGGTAGTTAAAAGCAAATTGCAACAACTTAGCACTTATAATTTTGATAAAAATTGGAAAATTCAAAACGTTACGATTGGTAATAATGTCAATCAGGTAATTTTAGCATCAGGAAATAAGGCAGCTAATATTGATTTTTCCCAAGTTAACATTACCAATCCCATTGGGAATTTTCAATTACAGGGTAATAATGGCAAGGATACAATTACAGGTAGTCGTTTTAATGATGTAATTGTCGGCGGTAACGGGGATGATATTTTGTCTGGTTTTGATGGAAATGACTCGATTAATGGGGGTAATGGTTGCGATTTGTTAACCGGTGCTAGAGGTGACGATATTTTGACAGGGGGATTGGGTGCTGATGATTTTGTCTTTGGTGTTAAATTTGGTAACGATACGATTACTGATTTTTGTAAAGGTCAAGACAAAATTGACCTGAGACAACTGAGTCTCATTCAAGGTGCTTTGGACAGTAATGGCGATTGTGTGATCAATACCAAGGATAACCTCGCCGATGCGATCGCTGGTAGTCTGAAGCTTGATCTAACCTCTTTAAATGGTGGTACTATCACTTTCACAGGAGTCACTGCGGTCAATATCTCGGATTTTATTTTTTAACCTGATTTTCCCCAGTGACGCAATAGACTAAAAGAGATGGTGCATTACAAGTTAATTAATATTTTGGTCAGCAGTGGAGCGATCGCCTGTACCCTAGGTTTAACCACAAGTGTATGGGCGCAGATTATCCCTGACAATAGTTTAGGCACTGAACGCTCAATTGTGACTCCGAATGTGCAACACCAAGGTAATGCGATTGAACGCATTGATGGCGGGGCGATTCGGGGTAGTAATTTATTTCACAGCTTCCAAGACTTCAACGTTGGTAATCAGCAACGAGTCTATTTTGCCAATCCCGCTAGAATTGAGAATATTCTGGGACGAGTGACGGGAAATCAAGCATCGAAGATTTTCGGGACTTTGGGAGTATTAGGTAGTGCTAACTTATACTTGATTAATCCTAACGGGATTGTCTTCGGTAAAGATGCGCGGTTGGATATCTCCGGTTCTTTTTTCGCCAGCACCAGTCACAGCTTGTTATTCGAGAATGGAGAAAAATTTAGTACGCAAAACCCAAAAGCGCCTTCCCTGCTGACTATAAACCAGCTTCCGGGTTTGGATAGCTGGTTAACGCCTGAAAGTGCGATCGCCGTTCGCGAAGCGTCTCGCAGAGAAGGCGTTGGCAAAGCCATTGCTAACTCTGGTAACTTGTCTGTAGGGCAAGACTTGACTTTAGTTGGTAAAAATCTTGACTTACAAGGACAGTTGCAAGCAGGTAATAATTTAACTCTGCAAGCTAGCGATACTGTCAAAGTCCGCGATAGTGTTAATCACCCTTTCATCGCTTCGGCTGGACAACAACTCTTAGTCCAAGGTAATAAAATAGACATATTTGCTTTAAATAATCCTAGCAGTGGCTTCTTTGCTAGTAACAATATGCTATTGCGTTCCGCCAATTCTATTGGTGGAAATGCACAATTTTTCAGTGGTGGTAATTTTCGCCTCGAACAAATGAATGGTCAGGGGGGAGATTTAGCCAGCACTGATGACCCGATTATTCGGGCGAGTGGCGATGTGAGTTTTAATAGTTATACAGGGGCTTCAATCCACATTATTGCAGGTGGTAGTGTCACAATTGATAGTTTAAATATTACCAGTCCCGATACTACTAATTTTATTAATGAAACAGTCACGCTGGCTGATGGTGTAACGCAAGTTCCGATTAATGGTAGTGTAAAACCTACTGTTGATATTAGAGCCGGAACAACCGCCTTCAACCCAACAGGAATTACAGGAAATCCTGCGATTTTTTCTCCTACTCCCAGCACAGATGGTAATCCTAGCAATGCAAATATCAACATCAATCAAATTTTTAATCAGGGAGGATTGATTTTCTTAACCAATCAGTATCAACCGAATCCTATTTTATCCGGTGATATTAATATTAAATTGCTGTTGGGGACATTTACGGCTGACACTGGTGGTGATATTGTCATTGACTCCAAAGGAAAAATTATCACCCCCCAATTTATTGCTGCTTCTCAAATCGAGACTTCTAATTCTGTGTTTACCAACCCCGGTGGAAATATCACATTGTTAGCTAAAGGTGATATTTTCATGCCATCGGGAACTAAAATTTTTTCCTACGGGTCAGTCGGGGGAAATATTACCTTAAAGAGTCAATCAGCGATTATTCAAGAATCAGCAACTCTGGGAAATTCATTTATTGAAACTGCTGCTTTTGGTGCAGGTAAAGGTGGTGATATTACACTCAATGCACCGTTGATTTCTCTGAGTAATTTTGTGCAAAGTAATTTGCGTACAGGTGCAACAGGCCCTGGTGGGAAGCTGATAATTACGGCTAATTCTTTAGAAGCAAACCAAGCGGAATTATCAAACATTACTCGTGGTGGTAATGCTGGTAATGTCATCGTTAATGCTGAGACAATTTCTTTAAATAACTCTCGGTTAGCAAGTCAAACCATAAGTGCAAATGGGGGTAATGCAGGTGATGTGGAGATTAATACCAAAACCTTTGTCGCCACAAACGGGGGTCAGGTATTTTCCCAAACCCAAGGTGTAGGCAATGCTGGTAATATTACAGTGAATGCGGCGGATGCGATCGCCCTCACCGGCACCTTGAATGGGGTTTTTAGTGGTTTTAGTCGCATTGTCTCTGGTTTTGATCAAGGCAATGGCGGTATTATTAAAATTAAAACTGGCTCCCTATCTCTGCAACAAGGAGCGCAAATTAAAGCTAGCACGCAAGGAGTTGGCAATGCAGGCAGAATAGAAGTGGAAGCTGCAAAATCCATTGTCATCGATGGAGCAATTTTATTCTCGAACTCCAATCTTGCTCAAGCAGTGGTAATTCCTAGCGGGATTATTAGCGAAGTCTTACCCGGTTCTAGGGGAGAAGGTAATATTATTGACATTAAAACTGGTCAACTTTCTGTCAAAAATGGGGCTGTTATCAGTGCTAGTACTGGCTCATCAGGAAGTGCTGGTAATATTTATATCAATGCTAGTGAATCAGTAGCCTTCGATGGTAATCCAGGGGAACGGTTTAAGCCTAGTGGTGCTTATGTGGGAACCGTACAGGGTGGAACCGGAAAAGCCGGAACCCTGCAAATTACTACACCATCTTTATCTGTCACCAATGGCGCAAAGTTAGAAGCATTAACTGAAAGTGCAGGTACTGAAACTGGTGGGAATATTGAGATTCAAGCAAACAAATTAACCCTTGATAATCAAGCCCTAATTTCTGCCGAGACAGCCAGGACTGATGGCGGTAATATTACTTTGAAGTTACCAGATTTTTTGTTGTTACGCCGTGGTAGTCGCATTTCCACAACAGCGGGGACTGCTAGAGCAGGTGGAAATGGCGGTAACATTAAAATAGACACGAATTTTATCGTTACCGTACCCGCAGAAGATAATGATATTAAAGCCGACGCTTTCTCCGGTCGTGGCGGTAATGTCGATATTACAGCCACAGGTATTTTTGGGACTGGGTTTCAACAGCAGCCTATCCCTAGGAGGAGTGATATTACAGCTAGTTCTGAGAAAGGCGTTGCGGGAACTGTATCAATTAATAATCCAGAAATTGATCCTAGTTCCTTGTTAGTAGCGTTAGCAGATCAACCCACTGATCCAAGCGATCGCATAATTGCTAGTTGTGCTGCGACTGAGGGTAATTCCTTTACCATCACAGGAAGAGGCGGCTTACCAGCAGATCCCACTGCAACTGGTCGCGGTCAAACTTTTTTGTCTGATATGCGAGATTTTACAACTACACATAGCCCCAATCAAGTCAATAATTCTTTGCCAAAAATTAGACAATTAATTGTTGCCGCCACAGGTTGGATCATTAATCCACAAGGAGAAGTAGAATTAGTGGCATCTGTACCTCAAGAAATATTAAATAAATATCCTGACTGTAGCAATTTATCAAAGTTGAAAAACAATCCAAATAGCTTGGCTAATCCCTAGAAAAACCCCAATCTAGTGGACAGTCGCTACAATCATTAAACTTTCTCAAGAACTGCTATATGATATTACGCTGATAATCAGGTATTACAGTATACTAATAGTACAGAACCAGGTTCATCAGGGTCGCCTATTTTCGATGATGATTTTCAGGTAGATGGGATTCACCATAGCGGCAAAATGTTAGGCAAGTAAGGTATTGATGTAATGCAGGAACAAGTGCGATCGCATTACACAAGGTTGCAGAGGTAATTTAGATGGCAGAAATTAGTGGGGAAATAATTCAAGAATTATCGCGTGTGTTGCAACCATTTATGTGGGATAAACAACAACGTCAGGCTTATCTTATTATAGCTTTAGGGACTAATGCAAATGTATTGAATCGTTTGGTATGGGATACACCTGTTGATGTTTTTATTCCCCACATGGTAAAGGAATTGGTAGCATTTGGAGAAATTACCCCTGGTAAGCCTGCACTTTGTAGTTTATTGGAAGTCATAGGTGAAAATGTAGGCCTAGATAGTCTACCAAAAATTGAGAATTTGCTGCGACAGATTAGAGAAGAACTGAGAAACAAACAAAATCAAGTCCCCAAAATTTACATAAATAGCAAATTAATCCAAAAGATATTAACCTTACTTAGACCATTGATGGAAAATGAAAGCCAGCGTCGGGCGTATTTATTCAGGGCATTGGGGACTAATACACCTGTGCAGTATCGGCTAGCTTTTAATATACCTACGAATGATTTTATTGCTAATTTGGTGAATGAATTAGTTGCTTATGGTGAAACATCTTCTGGTAAACCAGCGCTTTGTGCATTATTGGAAGTGATTCGTGAGGATGTGGGTGCTGATATCCAGGAACAGATTGATAATTTACTGCAAGAAATTAATACTAGTCAGGTTGAGAATATAGAATCAGAACAAATATTAACACATGTATTTAAGACAGGAATATTGTTAGACGACTGGCATCAACTAGAAACAGAATTAAATAATTGGTTGGCTCAAGTTGCATCTTCAATAGAAATTAAAAATATCCAGACTGAGTATAATTATACTGGGGCAACAATTTATGTCAATTTTGTAGAGCCTAAAATCAAGTATAATCTAAATCTACACTTGAGAGCCAGGGTATTTCACGGTTTAAACGATGCAATAGTCTACAAAGAAATTTATAAATTTTCAGAAACTCAAATCAAAACTTGGACTTCAAATGTTACGTCTTTATTAATTGATTTGGGGGTTTTTGCTGTAGTAATTTTCCAACCAATTCAACAAGATTTTGGCAAATCAAAAAAACGAGTAGATAGTATAAATAGTCTCTACAAAAATATTAATACCCTCAGTGGACATTCAGATTCTGTTGTATCCGTTGCTATTAGTCCAGAGGGAAAAATACTTGCTAGTGGCAGTCGCGATCGCACAATCAAATTATGGAACTTGACTACCGGAGAATTGCTAACTACTTTAACAGGACACTCCAGCCCAGTTCTCAGTGTTGACTTTAGTCCAGATGGACAAACTCTAGCAAGTGCCAGCGACAGGGAATTTCAGGATGGAAATATCAAGTTGTGGGATGTACGTACAGGTAGAGTTCGACAAACTTTAGGCAGTTCTTTGGTTGCTTTGCGAACTAGTTGTGTCGCCTTTAGCCCAGACGGACAAACCCTCGCCACAGCACATTTTGACGCGGCTATTAGACTTTGGCATATCAGTAATGGAAAAGAGATACGTACCTTAAGGGGGCATGGATGGGATGTCAATTATGTTACATTTAGTCGTGATGGACGGTTTTTAGTCAGTGGTGGAGTTGATGGTGCAATCATAATTTGGAATTGGCGCAATGGGCAGAGAATAGGTACGCTAAATCGCCCTGCTGATTTTTTTAGTTCGATAGTATCTTGGTTAGACCGTTCGGTAGGATCAATTCGGTCAGTTGCTATTAGTCCTGATGGAGAAATTATTGCTAGTGGAGGTAGTAGTGTCGGTGATAATGGTGTTTTTAATCCACCAATAAAACTATGGAACGCAAGCACTGGAAATGAACTGCGTATTCTTACTGGACACAGAGATTCTGTGAATGCGATCGCATTTAATCCAGACGGAAAAATCCTTGCCAGTGGAGGTGAAGATAATACAATCAGGATTTGGAATTATCAAACAGCAGAACTAATACAGACTCTTGAACCTCAAAGTCTGGTAAATTCTCTTGCTTTCAGTCCTCATGGCAAAATTTTAGTTAGTGGTACTGATGATTTCCAAATTAGGATTTGGGAGCTATCTTCTTAACTTACAGCATATTGCAACTTGGTGAGATACAGATTATCGTCGATCCTAGGGAACGGCCGTTCTCTACCTGTGTACTTCATTTTATTTTGTAGTGCGGGCATCTTGCCCGCTTGGACAATAAAGTAGGGAGCAAGATGCTCCCACTACTGTCTTTTTTTCAAAATTGGGATGCTCCCGTTAATTTTTCGTTACTCGTCACTCTTCTTGTGGGTGAGATTTGTCGGATTCAGATTCATTTACCTAAAAAACGCTGTTTAAATTATATGAAGAAAAAAGCCCTAATAAAACTAGCGAAAATTTTAAATTTTCGGCGATCATCAGCAAAAAAAATCCGCGTATTAGGGTTTTTATTAATTAGCCTAATATTTACTATAATATTAGTTAATCCAGGTATTTATGCGGTTGCCAAACAATCAAAACCTATAACAGAATCTCAGCCGATAACTCAACAGTTATCTAATAATTCAGATTTACTGCAACCAGGCAAAAATTACTATCAAAATGGACAATATCAAGCAGCAGCTAAAACTTGGGAAAACGCTCTAAAATTTTATCAAGATAACAAAGAAGTAATCAAGCAAATTCAAGTGCTTAATTATTTAGCATTGGTATATAAAACTTTAGGAAATATCCAACAAAGTTACATTACAGTTACCGAAAGTATTAATTTAATAAAACAGTTTAAAGAACCAGATACAAAGATTAGTTTGCTATTAGCACAGGCATTAAATACCCAAGGCTCAATCCAAATAATCCAAGGAAAAACAGAAATTGCTATAGCTACTTGGAAGCAAGCCGCAGGAATTTACGAGCGCACGGGAGATAAAACTGGCAAACTCATCAGTCAAATTAATCAAGCACAGGGTTTGCAAATATTAGGACAATATCGACGGGCAAAAACTTTGTTAGAAGAACTGGTAGCAGAACTACAAAATCAACCTGATAGCTTGCTCAAAGCCCAAGGACTAAGAAGTTTAGGGGTAGCGCTGCAAACTACTGGCGATTTTCAGCAATCCCAAACAGTACTAGAGAAAAGTTTGGCAATTAGTAAACAATTTAACTCTCCAGCTGATGTGAGTGCAGTTGTGTTCAGTCTTGGTAATGTCGCTAAAAATTTAAATCAATATGATATTGCTTTGCTCGACTACCAAGAAGCAATTAATTTATCTCCAGAACCACAGATTAAATTAGAAGCCCAATTAAATAAATTGAGCTTGTTAGTCAAACTGCAAAGATGGGAAGCTACACAGGCGCTAATTCCAGAAATTGACACTAACCTCGCCTTACTTTCTGCCAGTCGTCCTGCTATTTATGCCAAGATAAATTTTGCAGAAAGTCTCATGGTCAAAGCGAGTAAGACGGTAGATGTAAATTCCAATGCTGTCAAAATAGCCCAATTGTTAGCAAAAACTATCCAACAAGCTAGAGAAATCCAAGATCCTACAGCCGAGGCTTATTCTCTGCAACAACTAGGTAAACTCTACCAACAAAACGGCCAGTTCGCAGAGGCCAAAGAACTGACAAAACAAGCACAAAGAATAGCTCAAGAAATGAATGCGGCTGATTTGGTGGCTCGGACTGCGTCACAGGCAGGTAAAATTGCCAAAGCACAAGGAGATAATGAGAGTGCGATCGCCGCTTATGAAATTGCATTTAATAATTTACAATCCCTGCGCAGTGATTTAATTGCGATTAATCCCGATGTTCAATTTGATTTTAAAGAAAGTATTGAACCCATCTATCGAGATTATGTCAGCTTATTGTTACAACCTGGTGATAATCAAAGCAACCTCAAACAAGCGCGTCAGGTAATCGAAGCTTTACAACTAGCTGAATTGGATAATTATTTTCAAGACGCTTGTGTAGATACCCATCCTGTATCTATAGATCAAATCGATGTGCAAGCAGCTGTCATCTATCCAATTATTCTCAGCGATCGCCTGGAAGTCATCCTTTCTATTCCCAATCAACCCCTACATCACTACAGCACACAACTGCCAAAAACACAAGTAGAAACTACCCTAAAACGCCTTTACTCTTATGTGTCCCGTGGTTATATTCGCCAAGAGAGTTTTCGGCTGTCGCAAACAGTTTATCAATGGCTGATTGCACCTGCGTCAGCTAGGCTCAACAGTAGTAAAATGAAGACCTTAGTATTTGTGCTAGATGGTTTTTTGCGTAACTTGCCAATGGCAGCGCTTCACGATGGGCAACATTATTTGTTAGAAAAATATAGTGTTGCTCTGAGTCCAGGTTTACAGTTATTTCCCCAAGGATTGGAACGAAAAAAACTCGGTGTATTAGCAGCTGGACTAGCGGAAGCACGCCAAGGCTTCAGTTCCCTACCTGCTGTTAAAGGAGAAATTCAACAAGTAACAACGAAAATTCAAGCAAAAGTATTGCTCAATCAACAATTTACTCGCGATAGCTTGAAAAAAGCCCTGGAAAGTCAACCATTTCCCATAGTCCACCTGGCGACTCACGGTCAATTTAGTTCTAATCCAAAGGAAACTTTTTTGCTGACTTGGAGCGATCGCATTTCTATTTTAGATTTTGATCGTTTATTCCAAAAAAGAAGGCTGGGAATCCTAGAACCAATTGAATTATTAGTCATGAGTGCTTGTCAGACAGCCTCAGGTGATAATCGCGCTACTTTAGGGTTAGCTGGGTTTGCTTTGCGTTCGGGAGCTAAGAGTACGATCGCTAGTCTGTGGTCAGTAAATGACGAATCAACGTCCAACTTAATGAAAGAATTTTATCAGCTGTTGAATAACCCTAAACTCAGCAAAGCTGAGGCATTACGACAAGCGCAACTCAAAATTATGGCAGATCCCTTATACAAACATCCCTATTTTTGGGCTGCGTTTGTTCTCGTAGGTAATTGGTTATAAGTAAGCTAAGACTGAAAACCTTACTGGGCAAAGATTATAGCTAAAAGACTCCATAAAGTTTGTATAAAAAATGGTAAACTTATATGAAGAATACATGAAGTTTTCAGGTTGGCATACCTAAAATAAGGACTTATATCGTGCAGGCTATCTGATAGCAACGACTTTAGTCAATTTCGATGACATCCGGCTTGATTTTTTACATGAATAAATTCAGGGGTATCTGACCAATCATTGGGGCTGATTTTTCTCCTTCCGCCCTGGAGGGGCTTGAAATCGGCAGATGCGTCCGATCTCAAGCCACTTCTGTTGTGTCTTTTGAGATTTGTTATGTTCCTGAATAATTCGTTTTTTCGACGTTTCCTACCTTTTTGTCTCGGCAGTTTTCTTGTCATCATATTTAGTCAACCAGCTTTCTCCCAAGACATCACCATTTCTGTGAACTGGAGCCAGCAGCTGACTAATCCAATTACCGAAAAGCCCTTAGTGTCAACTCCTTTGCACTTCGGACTCAACTCTTATCAGGGAAACATACCAGGAATAGCGGGAGCAGGCGGTAATGCTAATTATCGTAATGGTCTGAATGCAATGCGACCTGGTCTGGTCAGGTACCATTACGCAGGACAAATGAAAGATTCCACCACAGATAAGCGTGGGTGGGTGAAGAACCCAAACACACCCAACTTTTCCTGGGATGTGGAAAAGATAACTGCGGCCATGAATGGAGCCTACCCTCATGATCCCACAATTATGATGAACCTCGCGAACTTCCCTGCTTACTTAACCGATGGTAGTGGAGTTCTCAAACAGTCTGAATACGTGAGATACGGACAGTTTTGTGCAGAGTTGGTGAGAATCTTAAATCTCAAGCTGCAAAAAAAGATTAAATATTGGGAGATTACCAATGAGCTTGATTCCAAACCCTTCTATCGAAATAACATGGCAGAAGTAGGGAAGATATTTGCGATCGCAGCTCGAGAAATGCGCAAAGTCGATCCGACAATCAAAATAGGAGGCCCAGCCTTTGCCCAATCTTATAACCCAGCGAGAATTGATGCTTTTGTATCGACCGCATTCCCTGAGTTAGATTTTATCTCCTATCACACCTATTCCACTGGCTCTAAGAGCGATAACACCTCCAAGCTGTGGAACTCTGCCCAACAAAGTATAGGAGGCGCAACCAAATATATGCGCACCAGTGTCAAGAAGTTTACTTCCCGACCAGTGGAATATTTCCATAATGAGTACAACATCAGTTGGTCTCCTCCCGATCAGCGCATGACTAACTATGTCAGTGCTATATTTGATGCTCTGGCTGTACGTTCGATTCTTTATGCTGGCGCAACAGGCGCTACAGCGTGGAACGAAGCTGATGGGTGGTATGGTAAGCTTGGTGCTTCTCCGTCGTTTAACAGACGCCCTGCATCGTGGGTTTTTGAGTATTTGAATCAAGGATTTTCGGGTAAAGTACTTGACTCAATAAGTTCTAACAGCTCTGCTTTAGTACCTTTAGCAATTTTGGGCGAAGCAGGTGGTAAGAAGTCCTTATCCTTGATGTTAGTCAACAGATCTCTTGAAAATGTTTCCGCACGTCTCAAGATGGTTGCACCCCAAAGTTGGGCGTTACCCGGAGCCTCCAATCAGAAAATACAACTTTACCAAGTCAACCAAAATGGTACCAGCTCTGTACCGAGTTCAACCTTGGCATCCACAATTATTCGCGGACAGGCATTTTCCGTCGAACCTAATAGTATTTTGTTCCTCACAGTCAAGCCTGATTAATTAACAGGTCGGTGTTGACGGTTGACGGTTAACAGTTAACCGTCAGCAGTCAACAGTTAACGGAGTACCAATTTATTTACTAACTGCAAGTTCTTCGTTTCTTAGTAGATTAAATACACTGTAGTTTTTGATTAATTCAGAATAAACATTTAGCGTTTCTTCATGAACCCGCGTCACACTGAAGCGGTCGATATTGTCTTTGGCTTGAGATTGCAACTTTTGTAATTGTTGTGGATCGCTAAGTAAATGTGCTAAAGCCTTAGCCAAAGTTTGACTATCTTTTGGTGGTATTAAAAGTCCGGCTTGTCCCCCATCCAAAGTCTCTGGAATTCCATCGACATCGCTAGCAATAATTGCACACCCTGCTTCTCTCGCCTCTGTCAGCACTAGTCCGAAGGATTCGCAGTGGGAAGCAAGAACAAAAATATCACTTGAGAGCATATAGCGCTGTGGTTCTGGTTGGAAGCCTTCAAAATGAATGCGCTCGCTAAAAGGCGTACTTTGCACCATTTTCTCAAACATGGCGCGATCGGGGCCATTTCCGACTAAATATAAATGTGCTTGGGGAAAGTCTGTAGCAATTTTGACGAATGCTTCTATTAACTCCACAATTCCTTTACGGGTATACATCCCGGCTACTGTAGTAATTGCTGGACGACATAAAGGTAATGGTTGGTAATCTTTAATACTAGGATTTCGAGGGCTATTTAATGTCCCGTTGGCTACTACTCGTAATTTACTCTGAGGTATACCACGCCGTACCATTGAATCGGCGACAGCATTACTCACAGCAATAACTCGATCTGCTAATCCCATCAATACCGCGCTACGCTGGAATTCATTGTGTACGGTAGAAACTAAACTATACTCACCGCTGTTTCTGAGAATTCCTGCTAGCACAACTCCTGTCATCATATGTGCATGGACAATATCTGGTTGAAATTCTTGGATAATATCTCGATAACGCCAAGCAGCTTTGATCATATTTAATGGTGTTCTCGACTGATCGAGATGAAAGTGTTGAACGCCATTTTGTGTAAGTAATGCTTCGTATTCTCCCCCATCAGATGCTACAGCAACATAATGACCATTTTGTGCTTGTAAACAAGCTACATCTACTGCTACATTAACAATTCCATTGCCAATTTGTTGGACGTGATTGGTGATATGTAGTATCCGCATTTAAATTTTCTCCACAATTTGAAAATAGGGACTAGGAGTTAGGGGTTAGGGGCTAGGGAGACAAATGACAAATTACTAGCTATTAGGACTCAGATTTAAAAAATATTTCATGCTTACTCAAAAATCTCTGAATAAAGCCAGGGTGTAGGCTATAAATTTGAGAAGAATAGGCAGAAATTGCGCGGTTTTTTTTATCTTGAACTGAGGCAATAGAAATATAGTAAGCTGCGGCTATATCCGGCAATTTGAGCAGAATAAATAGTGGCGCTCTCCAAAATAACCAAATAGGATATTGTAGCAGATCGAGTTTCATCTCTGTTTGAGCGATCGCATCCCTCACTAATTCATAGGTAGCTTCATGATCTCGATGACAATCTTTACGATGAGGTACGTATACTTCCCCAGGCTGGTAACGTTTTAATAGTTCAGTAATCTGTTTAATTGTTTGTTGTCTTTCTTCATCCTTTAAATATGGTAATGTGCCATCTGGTTTTTCTAAAAAATAAATTTCTGATGGTTTGACTCCGAGAATTTCTAATGCATTTACTGCTTCTTGCTTGCGAATTTGGATGATTTGATTTTGAGTATGGTTGGAATTACCTGAACCCTGTCCATCAGTAAGAAAAGTTACTATTACTGGGATACCATGCTCTCTTTTCCAAGCAATCATTCCACCACAACCAAAGGTTTCATCATCTTGGTGAGGCGAAAACACCATGACTGATTTATGACTTAATTTAAGTGGCTGACTTCCATTCTGCACAATCCATCGAAATAGTAAGCTAGAGTGCAGATTTTGTATCTGCTCCAGCCAGCTATGGGGAATAAATTTTTGTAATTGCTGTAAATACATTTTTAAATTCATAATTACTCACTTTAATGGCGCTCCAAAAACTGAGATATTTACAGAAATTACGCAATCAAAATTTGTCATTACGGCCATAAAGTAGTGTAGAGAAGCAATCCCATAATTTCAGGCGATTAGGTCGCTACCCTCCGGATTCTGCTTCGCAGTACGCTTGTAATGATATAATTACGTGATTTTTGCGTAAGTCCTAATTTAGTTACAATATACAGTGAAAACTGAGTTTTGCTTCAGAGGTTACTGATTTTTGTGACTTTTTTAATATTGCTGTTATAAAATCATAATTTACTCAGCGATGCTTGTCATTAAATATATTTATTTTTTGTGTAAATTTCTCCGGTACATAACAATTAGATAATGAATTTTTCGTAAATTTAATAATAATAAAAATGCGCAGTATGAATTGATGATCATTTTAATAATGAACAATAATGCAATATTATTTGTGTTCAAAAGGCTAGTAATTAATTTATAAATTTATATTTAATTTATGGAGAGTATCAGATCCCCGACTTCTTTAAGAAGTCGGGGATCTAATTTTTAGCGTTGCGATCGCGATTTTGAAGTAGAAAATTAGATTACCCCATCAATTGATAGATAATCACTTTTCCTTTCCAATTTTCTTCAACAAACACTAAGTACTCACCATTTGCGCGCCGAAAAGCGCGGATACCGTAGGGGATATCAATCCAACCGCTTTCTAGAGCAACTTCTGGGCCGGGTTTGAACTGTTGTACTTGCACTCCGGTTGCGGCGTTGTAAACATGTACTTCTGCGTTTTTAAATGTGACAGCAAATACATAGTCTCCGGCTACACTCATGGCGGCGGTGGAGACTTCGCGCTTACCTGTGATGTCGTGAGGAACTACGATGCGCCAACGAGGTATGAGATTTTTTTGACTCCAATTATCAAAACGGACAATCTCCGATCCAACAACGCCAGTATCGTCACCTTTGGCTGGGTGATCGACGGTAAAGCCTGACAAATACATGGTGTCGGTTTCGGGGAAATACTCGATCCGCCGCAAATCGGTAAACATGCTGGGAGTGTTTTGCTTTTTCATAGAACTATAGCCATAGATGGGGTTACCATGAGCGTCTAGTCCTTGTAAGGGATAATGGCGGATACCGATACCATCTTGAGTGCGCAAGGTTTTCCAGACATCTCCTTTATTGTCTACCCACCAACCGCCTAAGTAGGGATAATCTTCGTTCTTGTCGTACTCACCTTCATCAAACGCACCATTACCGTTGCGATCGCGCCAAATCCACTCGCCTTTTTCTGGTTCATATGGCGGCCAGTTACCAGGGATTGATGGTTTACCGTCAGGATTAGTATTTACAAACATTCCCGATGGGATAGCAATTTTGCTATTATTAGCTGCATCGAAACGATAAATTTGCAGAAAGCTGCTATACATATCTGTCAGGAACAAAAAAGGCTTACCTTGAATGCGGCGGACAAAGGTAGCATCTGGGGATGTATGCAGTCTTGGATCTTGAGGATATTTAAAAGGATTAAGAGTGTAATTCTTAAAAGTCCATTGCTTCCCCGGCGGCTGACTGTAGTCCATAACAAAGTGTTCTTGCTTGGTGAAGAGATCAACGCCATCACTTTGGGGATCAGCATCAGCATTATCGACAAATATCAATCCGAATAATTGCCAAAGTTGTTTTCCTGATGGTGAAAACTTTCTTAAGTCTGTTCCCGATCTATTGAAACCATTATTATTTACATAAATATTCCCTGCTGCATCTGTACCTACTCCTGTAATTCCGTAAAGTTTCAAATCTTGGACTTCTCCAGGATTACCCGCATAAATACCGCCTTTTGTGCCGAAAGTTCCCACCTGCACTGGCTTACCTGTAACGTTGTAAATCAATATTTGCTGGCGTGGGCTATTTTCTGCGATCAAAAGTCTCCCTTGCGGATCAATTGCGATCGCAGTTGGTTCGACAACTTGGGTAATCTGTTGGGGTAGTTGCTTACCAGTGTGGGAATAATACACAATCTTCGCAGGATTACTACCTTTTTTATTTTGAATAATCCATAGATTACCTTGGGAATCAATAGAGATCGCACCAGGTCTAGTAACGCTAAAGCTGCGTAATTCCTTCATCGTTTCGGTACTATAAACGCGAATCAGGTTAGCAGCCGAATCACTTACATATAGTTCTTTTTTAACAGTTGCTAATCCAGTAACTTCACCTTTGGTACTAACAATTAGCATACTTTTATCCCAGCCACGACCATCAGCAAAAGGCGCAGGTTTTCCAGATAAGTCATAGCGTCTCACGCAGTACCAATTTGTTTTATCTGGCGGATAATCTTTCTCGGTATTACCAATGCTTCCTTGATTTATGGCTAAGTAAAGATATTTGCTATTTACTGTCACGGCTGTACCACCAGTACGACTCCATCCGTGAGTGTCATCAGCCATACCAATAATTTTGCCATCTTTATATATTCCGGCTTCTCTACCTGCTTCATCCCAAACACTATTGGTATATACTGTGCCATTGGGAGCAACATACATGCCTTCTATATGGTTTTGTACCCAATATTTTCCACCACCAAAACTATTACCTATCCAAGATGTTTTGTAAGTGTTTGTAGGCATTCCATTGACAGTGTAGCGTGTTGTGATGCCGACATAAGCAATAATTACTCCCACTGTTAGACAAAGTAAAAATGTGAAAATTTTTCTTTGTTGAAATCTGCCAGGTCGAAATATTTTTTTGATATATTGGTCAAATTTATGGCAGATTCTGCTGATTTTTGGCATTAATCTCAAGTTCATATAATCTCCAAATTTATATGGCTAAGAAAAAAAAATGTATTTTTATTATGAGTTAGCAATCGATGCACAAGTATTAGTTAATACCTGGTGATTGCCAATAGGTATTAGCTAATTAATCAAATCAAAATTAATTGTCAAAGCCCTGATATTTTTGACTGTTAGCTATGGAATCTTAGCTATTGTGGCGTGATATGTTGATTTTGCGCTCGCTTACTTAAGATTGTCTAGCCCTTAATAATAAATTATTGAATCATAATGACTAATCTTGCATTTAACAAGATATATACATCAATAACAAAGTCTTGATATTAAAAATAACTAGTTCACGAAAACTTTATAAAAAACACACGCATTTTTAAATTTATCTTTCCGAGCGATCGTTCTTTTTTTATTAATGTAATAATAATCACTTTTTTATTTATAAAAACAGTAAATCTGAATACAGAATAGTTAGCTCTTAATCTGACATTCTACGCCTAATGTTGAGACTTTAAATCCCAATAATTCAGTGTCTGCTTATGAAACAAGTATAACATTCATCATTCTCAGAGTTATGAAGTTAAGAAAAACACAAGTTTAAATTTACTAGTTGACATTCAGATTTAAATAGTTTAGAACTGAGAATTCTGGGGAAAATTACTCTAATACTTTTCATATATAAAACTCCTAAAAGTACTGATGATGTGGTGGAGTGCCGAATAAAAGTAGTAGCAAGATTACTTGATTGTTGAATTCAAAAAATGGGTGAATTTGGGGTAAAAACTACCGCAAGCAATTTCCATATATCACAGGAGTACAATAGGTGGAAGGTAACAAAGATAATTTCGCTCCCGCGTCTATACTCACTTTGGGAATGGGCTGGTTTCCTAATACACCTGGAGGATTAGAACGCTATATTTATGATTTAATTCATCAATTAGCAGCAAATCAAGACAAAATTGAATTATGTGGAGTAGGTTTACCAACAACAGAAATAAATGCCCCAATCAAACTAACTAATTTAGCTGAACCAGATAGTGTAATTTGGCGAAGGTTGTGGAATATTCGCACTAATTTTCAAAAAACCAGAGTCAGCAAGCCAGATGCAATTAACCTGCATTTTGCATTATATAGCTTTCCGATTTTGGATCTTTTGCCCAAAGGAGTACCAATTACATTTAACTTTCATGGCCCTTGGGCATCGGAAAGTCAAGAAGAAGTAAATAATCAGATGGTGAGTGTTTTACTCAAGCGCTGGCTGATAGAAAAAAGCACTTATCAACGTTGCGATCGCTTTATCGTTCTCAGTAAAGCATTTGGCAAGATTTTACATCAACAATATCAAGTTCCTTGGCAGAAAATCCATATTATTCCTGGTGGAGTTGATATTAACAGATTTCAAGCAAATTTATCACCTCAAGCGGCGCGTAACAAATTAGGCTGGCCTGATAGCCGCCAGATATTATTTACATCCCGGCGTTTAGTGCATCGCGTTGGGCTGGATAAATTGTTGCAAGCACTCTCCATAATTAAGCCAACAATTCCTGATGTTTGGCTGGCGATCGCCGGACGGGGACATATACAAGCTGCACTACAACAACAAGCTAAAGAATTAGGGTTAGAAGACAACGTGAAATTTTTAGGTTTTCTCCCTGATGAACAACTACCTTTAGCTTACCAAGCTGCTGACTTAACAATTATGCCCAGCCAATCTTTTGAAGGGTTTGGATTAGCAATATTAGAATCTCTTGCTTGTGGTACGCCTGTTTTATGTACCCCTGTTGGGGGAATGCCAGAAATTTTATCACCATTATCACCAGATTTAATTACTGATTCTATAGAAGTTTCAGCTATTGCCGAAAAATTAGAACAAGTTTTACTAGGAAATATACTTATTCCTTCACGTGAAGCCTGTCACCAGTACGCCGCTACAAACTTTAACTGGCAGAAAATCGCCCAGGAAGTACGGGGAGTTTTATTAGGGGAAGGGGATAGGGGATAGGGGATGAGGGGGACAAGGGGGACAAGGGAGATGAGGGAGATAAATAAAAAATGCCCAATGACAAATGACAAATGACAAATATGCTAAAAATACTTTTTTTAGACCAAAGTGGTAAGCCCGGTGGGGCTGAACTTTGTTTGATAGATATTGCTAAACCCTATCGCGATCGCTCTCTTGTTGGCTTATTTGCTGATGGATCATTTAAAACTTTACTACAGGAAAATAAAATTCCTGTAGAAGTTTTAACTAATCAATCAATTTCTGTTAAAAAAGATAGTAGTTTTTTCTTAGGGTTAAACAGTTTAAAACAAATAATCCCGTTAATTATTAAAGTAGTAAAAATAGCTAGGGGATATGATTTAATTTATGCTAATACTCAAAAAGCATTAGTCATCGGCGCGATCGCTAGTTTTTTCGCCCGTCGTCCTCTGGTGTATCATTTGCATGATATTCTCTCAAAAGAACATTTTAGCCTAACTAATCGGTGGATTGCTGTTAACTTAGCTAATCATTTAGCATCTGTAGTAATCGCTAATTCCCAAGCTAGTCAAACAGCTTTTATAGAAGCGGGAGGACGTAAAGAACTGACCACTGTCATCTATAACGGCTTTGAACCCAAAATTTATCAAACCGATGAATCTGATATTAGGCAATTACAGCAAGAATTAGGACTAGTTGGAAAATTTGTAGTCGGACACTTCAGTCGGCTTTCGCCTTGGAAAGGACAACATATTTTAATTGATGCACTTGCTCAGTCTCCCCCACAAGTAACAGTGCTTTTAGTTGGGGATGCTTTATTTGGTGAACAAGATTATGTGCAACAATTGCATCGACAAATTAGGGTATTGGGACTAGAAAAACGTGTCAAATTTTTAGGATTCCGTTCTGATATTCCTCAGTTAATGGCAGCTTGTGACTTAGTTGCCCATACCTCGACTTTTGCAGAACCTTTTGGCAGAGTAATTGTTGAGGCTATGTTGTGTGGTACACCTGTGATTGCAAGTAAAGCTGGCGGTGCAATGGAATTAATCAAACCGGGGATTAACGGTTTTTTATTTCAACCTGGGGACTCGCAAGAACTAGCGCAAGTCATTACTGCTTGTCTTCATCAAAGACACAACAGTGCAACTATAGCTCATAATGCTAGAAAAATGGCTATTCAGCGATTTAATGTGTCAAATATTAATCAGCAAATTGCTCAACTTTTATCATCAAAATTTAGATAATTCGTCATTTGTCATTGGTCATTGGTCATTCGTAACTTTTGATTGTATGGGCAGAAAATTTTCAGATCACCCCACTTAGGAATTATGCGATCGCCTCCATATTTTCATATGTAAGTTCTGGGTTTTTCCAGTTGGTTTCTGCCAGAAATTCACTGAATGTAGTTAACAGTCCTGGAAATTCTGTGCGTAAATGCTGAACATCGGCTTGATAACCTTTATGGCGATACCACTGAATTAAATCGAATAGTTCTTTTTGCCAAAGTAGTAAAAAAATCCAAGCTGGTGTTTCTTTGTGGGTAACTTTTATTCCCTGCGCTTGAGAAAATGCTTCTGCCATTTGCTTAGGAGTCAGCACATCACCAGCTAATTCAATTTCTCGCCCAATGTATTGGGAGCGGTGTTTAATCACATAAGCAGCGACACGCCCCATGTCTTTAGTTGTAATCAGATGTAGGGGTTTGTTTGGTTGAATGGAAAAGGGAAAATTCCCCTTGAGGATAGAGGGGCGTGTGTATTTTTTCCAAAACTCCTCCATGAACAAGCAAGCACGCAACATGGTTGTTGGTAAGCCAGCTGAAAGGAAAATTTTCTCGACTTCATACTTTTGTTCAATATGCGGAATGCCAGAATTTCTGTCTGCACCACCTGCGGAATTGTAGACTAAGTGCTGAATATTAGCTTGTTTTGCAGCTTGTGCAACTTGTTTTGCTCTCTCAATTTCTAAAGGATCAGCTTTACTTAAATCCCCAGTGGTGGCGTGACAGTAAACAGCAGTAACTTCTGTAAAAGCTCTTATGAGAGAATCTGCATCGTCTAGGTTAGCTTCAACTAGTTCAATTCCAGCATGATTCAACTTTGATAGAGAAGGACGGTTAAGGTCTATTTTCCTAGTGATGGCACGTAGATTGGTAACGCCTTGTTCGAGAAATCCCTTGACGACATTTCCACCAGTTCCACCAGTAACGCCGATGAGCAAGACTTTACCGATGTTTGACTCTGTGCAATCGCTCTGAGATAACATTTCCTTAACCTTGAGTTCTGCGTTTAAATTAAGTTTATCCAAAGCTAGGCGAGGGCGGATAATTCACAAACTCAGCCAGTAGTTAGATACTGCTGATAATGAGGGCTGTTAAGTTTGTTGACATCAAATCAAGATAAATTGAACTCAACTATGCTGGAACAACAACCGAATGAAGACTATACTGACTTATTTGACCAATTGTGGAGTGTTACAACCGAACTCCGCCAGAAAATAGACGCTCGTTTTCAGCTACATCCAGACCCGTCTACCAATAATTTACAAAGCTACTCCAGTTTAAATGGAGAAGCGCACGGAACGCTTAACACTTTCTCTGGTTCCGAAATTGATTGGTTAGTACATTCATGGCTGCGTAATCCAAAATCAGGCTTTAGTCACATGCGCCTGATTATCTGGTTGGGACCGCAAATCAATGTTCCTCATCTCGCTTACGGGTTTGCTACATTACCACACTTGTTCTTTTACATGGATTACATCCCTCGCAGCGATTTGTTAGCTGACCTTAACTATTTGGATCGCTATTTTCAGCCAGGGAACGAGAGATATCTGGAGTTACGTAAGGATACTCAATTTGAGCAGTATATCAGTAGAAATTTGTACATTCGTCAGGCACAATCGCCGACAAATTTGTGTTGCACTAGCAAAGCAGCCAAAGAGAAACTTCCTTTGGTTCGCACCCTGGCTCATGAAATGATGGATCGTTGGCTGACTTGGGTAGATAGCGCGGAACCTGTAGCAGAAGACAAGCGTGCTGCTCTTGCTGAACGTGACTTAACTGTACTGCGTGCGATCGCAGAACGCGATCCTGACAACCAAATTGCGGTGCAGATGTTTGGCAAAGAGTTAGCAGATCAACTTGTGCGATCGCTGTGGGGTGGTGATCGTATGCTTAAGAGTGGCAGTTAAAATTTTCACTCAGCAATTATGACAGCCCACACCGATTATATAGATTCATATCGCGCCTTAGCACTGCAAGTTACCTGTCAGGCAGTTAATCAAGCAAGCGATCGCACTGAAGCTCGCTCTTTAATGCAAAATACTATTAACCGCTTAGCACAGCAAATTGCTGCCAGTATTGCTTTTATTGGCTTTGACTGTCGGTTAATTGTTTTACCAGAATATTTCCTCACGGGTTTCCCTCTAGGCGAATCTTTGGCGGTGTGGGCAGAAAAAGCCTGTTTGGAAATGAACGGTGCTGAGTATGACTCTCTCAGTAAAATTGCGCAAAAACATCGTATTTTTTTAGCAGGGAATGCTTACGAAGTAGACCCAAATTTTCCCGGATTGTACTTCCAAACCTGCTTTGTAATTGATCCATCGGGAAATCTAATCTTGCGGTATCGGCGGCTAAATTCCATGTTTGCGCCCACACCCCATGATGTATGGGATAAATATCTTGACTGCTACGGATTAGAAGGAGTTTTTCCCGTAGCCAAAACTGCGATCGGTAATTTAGCAGCTTTAGCATCAGAAGAAATTTTATATCCAGAAGTCGCACGCTGTTTAGCAATGCGCGGCGCAGAAATTTTTCTCCATTCCACCTCGGAAATTTATAGCAAAGCCTTAACACCCAAAGATGCAGCGAAAATTACCCGTGCAGTAGAAAATACTGCATACGTTGTTTCCGCCAATACAGCAGGTATCGCTAATATCCCCATCCCCGTCGCCTCTGTTGATGGTGGTTCTAAAATTATTGACCATCGCGGAATAGTCTTAGCAGAGACAACTACAGGCGAAAGTATGGCAGCCTTTGCAGAGATAGACCTAGCCGCCTTAAGACGCGATCGCAAAAGACCAGGGTTAAATAATTTACTTTCCCGCCAGCGATTTGAATTATATGCCCAAAGTTACCTCCAGTCGCAATTTTACCCACCAAACACTATGCTGGATACAGAAGTAGACCGGAAACACTTTCTGCAAACACAGCAAGCAACCATTGAACGCCTAGCCAACTTAGGCGTGATTTGATGGTAGGGGACAAGGGAGACAAGGAGGACAAGGGAGACAAGGAGGACAACATAATTATTGTCAGTTGCCTATTGCCTTCTAGACAACTGACAACTGACAACTGACAACTGACAACTGACAAATGACCAACTCAATAGATGTTCGGAATCCGCGCACGGGAAAATTTGACTATGTGATTATACCGCCGCCGCCTAAGCTGCTGGCGCAGTTATGCAATCGGCTGCGGCGGGCGCAAGTGCGTTGGCAGCAGATGGGTGTGGAAGGGAGAATAGAAGTATTACAGGAATGGAAACAAGCGATATTATCAGAACGCGATCGCTTAACTGAGGCTTTGGTCAATGATACAGGGAGATTGTCCATCTCGGAAATGGAAATTGACTCTTTCATCTCTAGCATTGATCGCTGGTGTCGGTTAGCGCCAGAACTGCTGCAAGACTCGGCCAAAAATACAGCCATTCCCTTTATTGCCTTGCAACAAACAGCCATTCCCTATCCCCTAGTGGGGGTGATTAGTCCGTGGAATTTTCCCTTATTACTATCGACAATTGATGCGATTCCCGCATTACTGGCGGGTTGTGCTGTCGTTGTCAAACCTAGCGAAATTGCTCCCCGCTTCGTCGCCCCACTGATGACAACACTTAATGCTGTTCCCAAATTGCGCGATGTTTTTACTTTTATTGAAGGAGCAGGGCAAACAGGAGCTGCTCTAATTGAATATGTAGATTTAGTCTGCTTTACAGGTAGTGTCGCCACCGGGCGAAAAGTTGCCGAAGTCGCCGCGAAAAAGTTCATTCCGGTATTTTTGGAATTAGGGGGTAAAGACCCCGCGATCGTTTTAGGATCAGCTAACTTAGACTTAGCAACATCAGCAATTTTATGGGGTGCAGTTGTCAACACCGGACAATCATGTCTTTCAATTGAGCGAATTTACGTTGCCGAAACTATATTTAATAAATTTGTTTCACAATTAGTAACTAAAGCGCAAAAGTTAAAATTAGCTCATCCCACATTTGAAACCGGAGAAATTGGCCCCATTATTGCCGAAAAACAAGCAGCAATTATTAGCGATCATCTTCTAGATGCTGTAGAGAAAGGAGCAGTAATTCACTGTGGCGGTAAAGTTGAAGAATTAGGCGGAGGTTGGTGGTGTCGTCCCACAGTGCTGACTAATGTCAACCATTCAATGAAAGTGATGACCGAAGAAACTTTTGGCCCCATTATGCCAATAATGCCATTTTCTCAAATCGATGAGGCAATTAACTTAGCTAATGACTCCATTTATGGCTTAAGTGCGTCTGTGTTTGCTGAAACAGAAGAATTAGCCTTAGAAGTTGCTCAACAAATCGAAGCAGGAGGCATCAGTATCAACGATGCTGCTCTTACTGCTATCATGCACGAAGGTGAAAAAAATTCATTTAAATTTTCCGGTCTGGGTGGGTCACGCATGGGGCCTGCGGCGTTGAAACGGTTCATGCGAAAAAAAGCTTTTTTGATCAAAACTAATTCTGCACACAACCCTTGGTGGTTTGATAATGATTAACAACAATAAATAACAAATAACAACTGTACAGACGCGATTAATCGCGTCTCTGACAAATGACAAATGACAAATGACGATATAAAGGAGTTTTCTATGTCTACAATTCGCGAAGGAATGCCCGTACTTGTTCGTCATGAAGGAGATTGGGCAGGTACGTATACAGTAGTCGATACAGCCGGAAAAATTCTCGATCACTATCAATCTCACTTAACCTGCCAATTCCCTGAAAATAGTCCCTATCCTTATTACCAAATTAATCGTTATACCTGGGCTGATGGGAAAAAAGAGGAACATCAATTTCCGGGAACATATCGAGATAAAACTCTATTCTTTGATACTGAACGCATTTTAGGTAAAGCCTGGGAAATAGACGATTCTACAGTCATATTATCGTTTTCTTATAAGACAGCACCAGAATTGTCTTTGTATGAAATGATTATAATTAGTCCTGACAATAACTATCGTGCCCGTACTTGGCATTGGTTTAAAAATCATCAAATTTACCAACGTACCCTCATCCAAGAAGAACGGTTACGGTAGATTGGTAAAGGCTCAAGAGTCAAAAAGCAATCAGCAAGATTTAAGAAAATATTTCACCCGGATATGAGGTGGTCTATGCTTTGGAACTCTCATCATTTTCTACCACACGTTGTTCATACTCAGCAATGATGCTCTTAGAGGTTGTTTGAAAAGTGGTTGGCTGTATCTTCGCACTAATCGATCCCCCCTAGCCCCCCTTAAAAAGGGGGGAAAACTTCTTAAAGTCCCCCTTTTTAAGGGGGATTTAGGGGGATCTAAAAGGTTTTGCTACCCACGACAGGACTTTTCAAACATCCTCTTAATGTCATCAGCTGCGATATTGGCTTGTTCTGATTTAGTGTAAATAGTCAGCAGAATAATACCTGTTGCTGTTTTGACATAATAAATGAGACGGTAGCCACCACTTTTACCTTTTTGAATATCGCTATTTCGGACTCGCAGCTTAAAAACTTCATAACCAATCCCAGATATCTGATCTCCAGGTAACTCTCCCCGTTCCAGTTGTTCGATTACGGGTTGTATATCAATACGAATACTACGATATTTTTTGGACAAGTTTCGTAGATTTCGATTGAAAGTAGGCGTGGCTTCGACTTGAATAAGCGGTTGCTCAGACATCCTCAAGCCCTTCCCAAAGTTGAGCCACAGGAATTGTTTGTCCGGTCATGGCTTCATGCCAAGCTTGGCGAAAATCTTCTAGAATACTTTCTTTGGATTGATCATCTTCATCGATTTCTGCTGCTTCTGGGATGAGTACAATTACTTCAACGCGACTGTTCTTATCGGTCATTAAGGGATGATCTAAAGTCAGTTGCCCATGCTCATCAATGGTTGCCATGACTTTAATTGCTTTCATGGGTACTCCCAGCGTTTAAGATTACCAATATTAATGTAATTGAATTCACCCTCTTGTCAACGAGAGAGCGATGTCTATAGCTGTACCACTCCAATACTATGAGGAGATTTTTTGGTTCCTGATTGCAGTTCAAGGGAACTTTTTTATGGCAAGTTGTTCACATATGAACTAAGTGCAACTATTATGTAGCAAGAGAATTTTTTTTCATACCATGAGTATACCATTCAGTAAAAAAAATAGTTTGATGGTAGGTTTTGCTACCTTATTACTTGTCGGTTTAACCAATAACCATTTATATGGTCAGTCAAAAACTCAACAACATCAGACTGCACAGAATGTCTCTTTTACTCAAGAAGAAAAACCCCTAACTCAACCACTTGTTTCCTTACCCTTCAAACAATCTTTTCAGCTACTCGCCACAAATTGGCTAAATATTGTGAGCGATCAACAAGCGGTTGAGCAGAATTTTAACCAGCAAAACATTCAGCCATCTGGGCAGAATTTGATATCAGCCTCTACACCCTATGCAGTTATTGATGAGTTAAAAAAATTTAAATTTAATGTTAATGGTAGTCAGGTTTTTAAGGCTGGAAAACTCCCAACTACAAAAATTAAGTTTAATCAAACAGATTTACTCACTGTTCTTGTCAATACCAGAAAATATTATCAAGACCACGGGAATGCAGACCCTGATGTTTTACGCCAAGGTATACTTGAGACTCAAGGAGTTTCGGTAGAGGATGTTCTCAAAACCTTAGATTTCATGATTGCGGTTTTACAGGAAGATATTGCCAATAATCGAGCTACTCGTTTACAAGATCCTAATTTTATTAATGCTAATTTTAAAGTCATCAAATGGTCTGCGTATAACCCCAAGAGTAGAAATCAACAGCAACTACGAATTACTAAATATGCTGTATTTACTCATGATGGTTCGCGTCAAAAAACCTCTACTTTTAACATTCCCGTTTATAGCTTAAAAGATGATTTCACTGCTGATAAATTCTACACGAGATATACAAAGCAGCAGGTATTATCAGGAATTTATGAACCAGGTGGTAAAGAATATGGCAAAGTAGAAACCCTGGCATATCTAACTCGCACTGGTTTTGAAGAAGCACTGATGGAGGGAACAATATTAATTAAGTTCCCAGATGGAACTCAGGGTTATTTCAATGTAGATAGAAGTAATGAAATACCTTATGTGAGGGGTTTAAAAGCAACAGCGCAAAAACGTTACTGGTATTTTAGAGAAGTTGACGCTATCAAAGGTTATGGATACAAGATAGATGCAAAAATATCCATCAAACCAGGAGTAACTTTTGCTGGCGATGTCCTCAATATCGGTTTGGGTAAAGTGATTGTGATTGAGCATAATGCAGGTGGACGCAAACAGCTACAAATGGGCATTATTGCTGATACAGGTGGAGCTTTTTTACCTAACCTGCATCAACTTGATTTTTTAGCAGGTATTTTTCAAAATCAAAAAGATTTTGGACGACATGTCAGCACATTACCTGAATATGCTACGGCATATATTTTGGTGAAGAAATAATGTTGAATGTTGACGGTTGACTGTTGACATCGGATTTTTTGGCGTTAGCGGAAATGTGGTGAAATATGAAAAAAACCTATTTTATTGCCTCAAAAAATAGGTTGGGTTAAACGTAGTGCAACCCAACAAAGCAACGCAAATGTTGGGTTACCCTACGGGAAGCCGCTTTGCGTCTACCTTCCTCAACCCAACTTACATTTAAGTCTCATTTTTGAGGTGTCAGATCCCCGACTTCTTCAAGAAGTCGGGGATCTTGCAGCCTATCAAAATTAATGTGGCAAAATACTAAGCTATACTCAAATTCACTTTGACAATGACATCGTTAAAATCTCCATCACCGCCATTTGCTAAATCTTCAAAGCCGAAGGTGTTATTTCCTAACAGGCGAATATGGTCAACTTTGTCAGAATTAGCGCCTAAAAATGGGAAGTAAACTGCTGGATTGTTATTCAGATTGTTATCCACAACTGCATCGGGTCTGCCATTAATAATAATAAATGGTACGAAGATAGAACCAGGTTTAAAAGTGCTATTGTAAGTTGCTGTACCTTGGTTGTTAGCTATCAAGTTAATTCCTGCAACCCGTCCACGTACCGCAGCTTGAGTGTAACCCGCTTGTCCAGGGAGAATATCTGCTACGCCATCGTTATTAGTATCAATCCCACCATTTTTATCAATAGCCTGATAAAAGCCAACAAAGTTATCAAAAGCTGCTTCGCGATTAACTACAAAATCAGCTTTGACTTGTTGCGTCACACCTCGTAAATCAATAAATTCTCCTTGGGATTGACTTTGCAAATTTGTCCCCAGAGATAATGGATCATTTGTTGTTTGAATCTTCACTACCAAATCTTGAAAGCTATTGGTATTATTCCCAGAACCATCCTCCCAAGCTAGGGAGAAGCCATCAGCGCCTAAGTCTGTAATTTTCTGTGTCGTCGTACTAGAAAAAAGTACGTTTGTAATGGGAGCAATTCCCGATTTTACAGCATCAATTGTGCTGTTTTTCACTAAATAAAATCTTAAGTTTTCACCAGAGTTGAATTCCAGCAAACTTTTAACATTGTTCGTACTAAATCCATTAGGAACTTTGGCGATCGCAGAAAAAATTACCCTAGCACGTTCTAAAGCAGCTTGCGCATAACCTGCTGCACCCGGCGCAATACCGTTAATTCTACCTTGAGCATCATCAACAACATATACCCCCAGTTCATTCACCAATTTAGAACTATGTCCTGTGAGGGTTACTTGCAATCTGGCGCGATCGCTTTCACCTTTAATAGTGAAGACATCATTATCAACAGTCTTCGCCAAGGGAATATCGTTGTCAGTAATGCTAACGTCTACAGGATTAATCGCAATGCCATTATAGTTGCCATCGGTACTGCTAGCTGTATGTTGGATAATGTCGCTGTGATTTCCTTCGACAATTGCATCATCAAAAGCTGTTACCGTCACCTCTTGTCCGATATTCCAGTTCTGTGGGGTGAAGGTGAGAGTATTTGCACTGGTTTTAGTTTGTTTCCCGTTTTTAATCGCTATCGTCACATCAGACTGGGGTTTGCTTTGGAGTACCACCGAATAGCGATCGCCTGCTCCACCTTCGCTGACTTTCGTACTACCATCAGTCTGGGTAATGGTAATACCTGCATTAGTATCGCCTGTACCATCGCTTGTATCAGAAAAGTCGAAGTCATCTGCTGTCAGACTATTAGCTTGGACATTCCTTAAAATCCCTAATTCTTTTAACTCACCATTAATTGTGGCTTTAATCGATGTATCCGGCCCTGGTTGACCATTGACCAAGATTTGCTCTATTTTTAAATCTTGGAATCTCTGCACCTCTGGGATGCCAGCAATGATAACTTTATCTTCACTCTTAGTAAAATCGAATACTTCTACAGGCACATCTGGAACCGCAGCACTAGTAAGATAAAAGCGGTCTCTCCCCGTATAGCCTGTAAACTGGCTGCCGTTTATACCCGCGAATAGTGAATCATCACCAGCACCACCAAATAAGCGATCGCTATTTAATCCCCCAATCAGCCGATCATCGCCAGAGCCACCCTCTAGGCTATTGTTACCTGTAGGATTGGATGCATTGAGAAAATCATTACCAGCACCGCCATCGAGTTTGTTATGACTACCCTCGACAACAAAAAGGCGATCGCTTTCTTCGCCACCTTCCAGGATATTAAAGCCTACACTCCCGACAGCAAATAAATCATCTTTGCCAATACCACCTCTTAAAGTATCGTTATTGTTGCCAAAAAGTCGGTCATTACCAGAACAACCATCAAGCAAATTATTACCTTGACTGTTGGAGGAATCGAGTATGTCATCTCCTTCAAAACCAAATAATTGATCATCTTTTTGAGCATATAACTCATCTTGATTTGCAGTTCCGTTGATAATCATAAATTATGTTTTTACCTAGACCATATTTTGAGACACAAATTTTCTCCAAATGGTTTAAGTGCTAATTTTTAGCTTGATACCATTTAGAGGTAGATATTTTTTATCTTTTAAGAGATATTTTTTGGGGCTGATAACTATATTCTTACAACATTTTTTAACGTAGTATTTTATCTATTTACAAATAATCTCAGGTAAGTTTATAAGGTTTTGATTAAGCGCTAATCCTAATAAATATAAACTCATGATTAAGTTAAAAATCAATTATTAAAAGGTTATCAAATAATTAAAGTGTGTTCATTTTATAACTAAGTATATAGATAGAAAAAGCGAGGAAGTAATACTTCCTCGCTATTAGAAAATTAGTACAGCCTAACTAAATTTGGTTGTTAGATTTAACTGTAATAACTTTCTCCTGACACCACACTCACGAGAAAACAAAGTTATTTGCAGTCAGGGTACGGTCGGTCAGTCCAACTAATGCAGCTAATTCAGTACTTCCAGCTTTTACCAAAGTGTCGTTACCTTGTTTTAATAGCGTCAGGTCACTAAATTTAGTCACTCCACTAATACCACCAATGCCAATCACATCAAATCCTGGGTTAAAGTCGGTGACAATATTCTTGCTAGTAGGAAGGCTCGCATTAGCAATCCAGAATTGGTCAGCACCAACACCACCAGTCAAGCGGTTACCACCTCCTTGACCAGCAAATAACACATCATCACCATCACCACCAAAAAGGGAATCATTGACGCTGGAGAAGAGTTTATCATCCCCAGAACCACCATAGAGTCGGTTATTGCTGCCGTTACTAGTGATGGTATCGTTTCCAGAACCGCCGAAGAGGAATTGACCTGAACCTTCAACTACTTGCAGAGTATCAGAACCTGCACCGCCAAAGAGGTTATTACTACCACCAGCTTCGACTACGGTGATTTCATCGTTACCTGTGCCACCATCAACAGTGGTATTGCTAGCCGAACCATTAACACCCACTAAGGCTTGGTCATTACCATCACCACTGTTTACAGTAGAATTACTACCTGTAAATACGCTATCATCACCATTTCCAGTAATAATTGTGTTGTTGTTGGTTGAATCTACCGTATCTGCACCATCACCTGTAAATAAGGTTTGTCCTGGCTTAGAGGTGACATCATCGCTGTTACTAGAACCAAATTGCAGGTCTAATTGTACTGCATTCAATCCCACAGTGCGATCGCTAAATCCTGCGGCAGTGAAGTATTGAGTATCACCTACACTTTGATAATTGAGAATTGTTGCTTGACCGTTAGCAGATGGTTCAGACCTTAAAGTTCCTTTAGTAGAGGTAACTGTATCAGTTCCTCCTACCAGCGCCTCTGTAATTGCCCGACCTTTTAAATCTCCAATGCTGGGAATGTTCCACCCCAGTATTTTGGCGAGTGTAGGCGTGACATCAGCATTACTTACAGGTGCAGAGTCTACATAACCTGTTTTAAAGTCAGGGCCGATCGCTTCCATGTTATTGAAAGTATCACCGCGACCAAAACTACCATGCATCCCTTGTCCTTGCTGGAGAGTAGTGTCGGCAACTTCTACTTGCGCTTGAGGATCGTTAGGATTATTCGGGTTAGTGCTAAAGGTTTTGAAGTTAATAACAATCGAAGGGGTAGGAAGTTCTGAAGTCCCTACTAGCCCAATCGTGCTGAGTTTAAGCGCCCCAGGAATATCACCAAAAGCATCATCGGTAAAAATACCACTGATGTAATCTTTTTGTGCCAAGAATGAAACAATCTTAGCGACTAAGGTTTTATCTTTGCTGGGAACATAAAGTAAATCAGAGCCACCATTCGCAGCAACTACGACTTGGGTCTTAGGGTCAATAACACCATTGACAACTGAACCGTTACCACCAATAACACCATTGCCACTGAGAGGGTTTTGACCTGCGCTTGGATCAACTACGGCGTACTGAATATTATTGATATTGCTGGTAGTAACGGGGGCTGTGGGTTTATTGGGATCGTAGAGAGTCGATCCGAGGTCATGGGCGAGGTCGATCGCTACAAAACCGGGGGGTAAAAATCCAGCGTGAACAGTAGGAGTCTTAACACCAGTAGTAGCATCTACTGTGTAATAGTTCAGGGAAGCAGCATAGCTAGTGGTGTTGATGTAGGTTGGTGTACCTGCGGCATCAAATTTTACTCCGACAGCCTGCTTACTGATTGTGGAAAACCCGTGATCGGCTGTCACAAAGATATCTGTGTTTTCGTAGAGGGTATGACCAGGATTTGCAGGGTCGGGTGTCGCTTTCAGATAATCAATAATCTGCTTTAAGTTGGCATCAGCATCTTGAATACCTTTTTTGGATGTAGGGCCATTGATGCCAATGGTGAGGGAGTTGTTGCCAGGATCGGCTGGGTTGAAGGCATCACCATTGTTATGTTGAGTACCATCAGGATCTCTAGACCAATAGACTACGGCAAATCCTTGGGAATTTTTGTTAGCGATATCATCAACAAACTGAGGTAGGACAGCTTTGGTGGTAGCATCTGCAAAGTATTGCTGTTGTTGGGCATTAGGGTTCAGGGTTCCAGCTGTTGTCAAGTTCCCCGCAGGCTGATTGCTTCTAATGCTGCCGACAGTAGTGGCTACAGTAGTCGTACCAGGAACATTTTGACCGATCAAACCCGCATTGTTCAAGTCAGTTGCGATCGCTTGGTTCAATGGAATCGCACTTTGTGAACCAACAGCGTTAACAGGAGGATTGGTAGCGTTGGCAATGGTGTTAATATACGTGCTGTCATCAATAATGACAGTCTTAGGCGTAATATTCGCAGTTGCAGTTCCACCAGTTCGGTTATCTTGAGTGACATCTTGAATCGCTACAGGCCCCAGCTTACCGATCGCAGCTGTAGAATAACCATTAGCGCGGGCATAAGCTAGAAGTGACTCTTCCGTGAGAAAGTTATTTTTGCTGAAGCTGGTATCTGGATCGGCAAGATTGGAATTGGCATTGATATCAGCCAGAACCGGATCATTTTCAATAAATGGTGTGACATTACCATTGGCGTTAATTACTGGATAACCAGTATAGACAGTGTTGCTGAAGTCGCCTGTGTCACCCAGATAATGTCCAGTGGCGATCGCAGAAGCATTCGGGGTGGTAAAAGTAGGAAATAGCGAATGGCTATTGGTAAAATTAACCCCTTGCTGACGAATACTATATAAAGTTGGAGTATCAATTGGATTTACAGAACCGTTTCGCAATCCATCCGCAACAAAAATAATGACATTTCTACCGTTGCTGTTTGTACCAGCCATGTCTACTACTCCTTAAGTATTTAGTTCTGCAATTAATAGGGAGATTGGCTTACTAACATTTAGTCCTATTAAGGTGTTGTAGAAAATTTATTGTTTATTCAACTTCAATCACGTTAGGGGAAAAAGTCAGATAAAAATGAGTATTGACTCCATTTAAATATCTGTGAGCTTTTCCAGTTTTTAGAAAAACACCTTCATGGGAATATGTTATTAATTAATTGCCACTTCCTATTTAAAATTGATTTTTTACTCTACAGAATTAGTATTTGGTGACAAAATGCTCTAGCTCCACAACTTATGATTGTGGTTAATTAAAACGCTGTATTTTTAGCAACTACATACAAGGATAATCTTTCAAGACTGAAGAAAGGTTATCGGCAAGTTAAGGTTATAAATATGACTTTTAGAAAATAACATATTCATAACTGTATCAGATACGTAGATGCTTATATATGCGAGCTAATAAGAAAAATTGCAAATTATAAAAGTAGGACTTACGCAAAAAATATCTCAAACTCTTATTCCTCTGTTTACTCTGTGTCCTCTGCGGTTTGATTTTATGTGACCTGTGCTTAAGTCCAGAAAAATCGGAAAAATCTTCTATAGGATAGAGGCAAAAATCTGTTTTTATCTTTTATGGCTTAAATATTAAGGATTAGTTAACAACAGATAAAAAAAGAGAGGGATGAACACCCCCTCAATGAGAAAAATTAGTACAGCCTCAACAAATTATAACTAATTTTGATTGTTGAATTTTTGCTGCAAATACCTTGATTAAAAATCACTGCACTATGCAAAAGCAAAGTTATTTGCAGTGAGGGTAGTAGAGGTAATTCCTAACAATGAAACTAACTCTGAACTGCCTACTTTCACTAAAGTATCACTACCCTGTTGCAATAGCGTCAGGTCACTGAACTTAGTTACGCCAATACCACCTAGTCCAATAACATCAATTCCGGCGGTAAAGTCAGTGACAATGTTTTTGCTAGTAGGAAGACTAGCATTAGCAATCCAGAATTGATCGATACCAGCGCCACCAGTCAAGCGGTTACCACCACCAGAACCAGCAAATAACACATCATCACCATCGCCACCAACTAGGGTGTCATTGACGTTAGAAATGAGCTTGTCATCACCGGAACCACCGTAAAGTCGGTTATTGTTCCCATTACTAGTGATGGTATCGTTACCGGAACCACCAAAGAGGAATTGACGCGAACCTTCAACTACTTGCAAAGTATCAGAACCTGCGCCACCAAATAAGTTATTGCTACCACTAGCTTCTACTACGGTGACTTCATCGTTACCATTACCAGCATCAGCATTGATATTGCTAACAGAACCATTAGCACCAATTACTACTTGGTCACTACCTGCGCCAGTAGAAACAGAAGAGTCACTACCTGCTAATACAGTGTCATCACCATTACCGGTCACAACTGTATTACCTTTGTTAGCATCAACATAATCTGCGCCATCACCTGTGAATACAGTTTGATTTGGCTGAGTGGTAATATCATCGCTGGAAGTAGAACCAAATTTAATTTCTTCAGCTTTTGGTTGACCTACACCAGGAGCCAAATTAAGCGGTTTTTCCAACTTTAGCAGCAGAATTTCGTTGTTGTCGATTTTGGGATTTTGCGGATCATTTCCCGGACGACCTGTGGAGAAAGGATAGTTGTTGTCATTAGCTACCAAAATGGTATCTTTGTCAATAACTAAGACATTTTCAATGGTGACAAATGGGAAGTCAAAAGTTGTCTTACCATCACCATTTAAGTCATTGGGGTCTTGGATGTTTAACAGGTCGGCAATTTGTAGTTTTTCTACATAGCCATTAGCATCAGTTTTAGACAGGTCTACTTTATAGATCCGCTTGAATTTAGCAGTATCTCCCTGACCGCCATCCCGTTCTACAACTAAGTATTCATTGTCATTCACAACTGTGAAATCGCCGATCGCATTTGCGGGATTATCCAGTTTGTAGTAAAGCTTATTATCAGTGTATTTGCGGCTAGCAATGTCAAATTCGTTAATCCGCAAAGCACCAGTTGGATCACCCTGAACTGTTCCCTCTAACAGCATATAGAGCTTGGTTTTGCTGGCGTTGATTGCGCCACCTTCAAAGCCTTTAGAGCCGCCTAAGTTAGCAACAGCCTTTCCAGAGAGAACATCAGGATTTTGGGGCGATCGCACTATATTATTTTGAGGATCGCTCAGTTGATCTCTGACTTTATCTCCTGTAATTGGGAAGTCTGTAAAGAATGCATCCACACCAAGTTGGATGAACTGCTGAAACTCTAGTTCTGGATTACCTTTGTAATCGGCTGCGAGGTATCTATCTTCATTGCGGAAGGTGTAGGGGTGAACCTGCAAACCTGCTGTGTGAGCGTCTTGGACTAAGGTAGTAGGAGCTAAAGTTGTTTTGTCAGCATCATTTACAGCCCCATCCCCATTAACATCATCTGCTTTGCCATCATTATTAGCATCAGTACCTTTGACGCTGACAATCATCCGTTTCCAAGGGCCAATACCATCAGCGTATTTGGCAATTTCTGCTAAGCCTTCTGGGGTGCGCAAATCGCCGTATGTGCGTTTGTCACCACTCACTTTTAAATCGTAAGGCTGACTTTCGATGATTTTACCGTTGATATCGATATCGCTGGCATCGAGAAGTTGCACAAGTGGGATATCAACCCCAGCAGCAGGCATGATTGTATCATGCAGTTCCTTAAGGTTTCCGACTTCAAAAGACTGGATGAAAATGCGGCTAGGATCGGTGAAGTTCTCGGCTTTGAGGGTATCGATGAGTATCTGACCCAAATTCCGGTTAATCTTGGTGTCAGTGCCTACGTATGTGGCTTCACTAGCAGAATAAGTTGGATGCTTTGTTTCTGGATAGATACCAATCTTTTTACCTGTCTTCGCTTCCACATCCTTAACTAAGTCAATGATTTCCTTCAAGGTAGGAATTTCAAATTGACCGTTGTAGGATTGATCGCGGAAAGATAAACGTTCGATGGCGCGTAGTTCTTTAATTTCCGCTAAGGTGAAATCTTCTGCAAACCAACCTGTAACTTGGTTTCCATCCAAATTGACTGTTTTCTTGCGATCGCTAAATTTGGCAATCTCAGCTACATTTGTGGTTGTATTGCCAGTATTTACAGTACCATCAGCGTTTAAAATTGCTAAAGCTGGTTCATGACGAGCAATTAGCACACCATCTTTGGTAACTACCAAGTCAGGTTCAATAAAGTCAGCGCCTTGCTCGATTGCTAGTTTATATGATTCCAGGGTATGCTCTGGGCGAAAGCCACTTGCACCTCTATGACCAAGAACTTTCGGTGCTTTACCGTCTAAAGTCTTGAATTCGTCGGGTGTGGCAATGGGAGCTTCTAATAATTTACCAGAGCGATCAAAATGTAAGAGATAGGGGCCAAACTCTTCCCCGATCCAGAAGCTACCGTCTTTATCAACGATTAATGACTCGACATCAAAGTCTGCACCGGTGAGGAATCTTTCACTAGTTCCTTCATTCGTAATTTTGAAAGGAACCTTTTTATCTGGGTCAGATAGTTGGATGTAGTCTAAAACTTTAACGCTACCATCACCATTTTCTGCTCCCTTAAAATTCGGGTCTAAACGTTGGATACGCAGCAGAAAATCTGCACTGTTATCTTTAGCGCCGTAACCATTGTCTGAAAGGAAGTAGAAAGAGTTACTGTTAGCGAATTGTACGCCACTCAAACCTTGTACTGGTTGTCCTGGGAAAGGCCCGGTTCTCCCATTGGCGGAAATCTTGCTACCAGAAGCAGGCCCCTCACTAAAGGTATCAGCAGGAAGAGAAGCAAAACCAACTAACTCAACTTTGGGCACAATTGCAGCAAACATGGTTTGGTAAATGTGGGTTTGATCGTTTAAACCCGCAATTCCCGGAATCTGAGATCCGTAGGCTTCATACCCTTTACCTACCAAACTAGTGAGAACTTCTGAACCCGCACCTTGGTAGTAAACAGGAACTGGGCGGTTGGCGTGACTTCCCCAGCCATATTTGACATTGGGATCGGAACCCCAGTAATGTCCAACTTCCCCAGGCTTATCCAGGTTGGTTAACGCCTCAGCACCTTTAGTTGATATTAAAGTCGGAAAGTCACCATTGAGAGTTAGATAGTGATCGTGATCTGCGGTAACGATTAAGAGATTGTCTTCCCAACCACCATTTTTATCGATCCAGTCAATTGTTGAGCCAACTGCTTTGTCAAAGTCCTGCATGGTACCGATGAGGTTGTCCATGTTGTCATCATGGGCAGACCAATCAATATCACCACCTTCAACCATCAACCAGAACCCGTCGGGGTCTTTCTCTAACACATTTAATGCCGCACTTGTCAAGTCTTTGAGGGTGGGGTTTTCGTTAACCTCTTTGGCAATAAAAGACGCATCCGTCTCCCCTGGAAGCAGTGGACGCTTGGTATCCACTTTGGTGTCATCACCTTTGTTGGTGAAAACGCTGAACATATCTAAGCCGGTGGTGCTGTAGTCGCCGTTAGCAGAACTTACAGGTAAATTACCATTTTGACCACGCGCACCATACAGACCTAAAAGGCGATCGCCTTTTTCGGGATCGAGTTTCGCCGCAGTTTCAGCTAGTGTCTTAGCTGCATCCTCACCTCGTTCTAAAAAGGTGTAACCGTAAACGTTATCAGTGGGTTTAGTGCTGAGTTCTGTGTAAGTAGATTTGCTGATAAATTCATTGCTAGTATTTGGCTCAACTCCTGTTGGTAATAAGTCTCCAGGCGCAGAGAGTGGATGACCACCACCAAGGATGACTGTTGGTTGATATACCCGCAGTTCTTGTTGCAGAATGTTGTCTAATGCCGGATAGTCAGCATCATACTTGCTACGACGGTTAACGTTAGCCGCCGCCGCACCAGGCGTTGCATGGTCGATGGGAACTGAAGTCACCAAACCGGTTGATTTCCCAACTTCGTTTGCAGTTTTGAGAATCGTTTCTAGAGGGTCTTCAAAAATATCAACACCAATAGCGTTGTTGTAGCTTTTGACCCCAGTGTAGAGAGTAGTAGCGGTATTTGCAGAGTCAGGATAGCTGTATTTGATATATTCCGGGTCACTACCAGGAGTCCAAGGATTAACACCACCTTTGGCAGGGTCATAACCTACCAAGTTACCAACAGCACCATCACTAACTTTTGCACCACCTGTTGGGGTATTACCTGGGTTAAAAGTTGGGTCAAATTGGAAACCAGGGCGAACAGAACTGGCTCCAGTGAGGGGATTAGTACCATCTAGAGCTGAGTTACCAGTACTATATACTCCATTACTATCCGCGATCGTTGTACCGTAAGTAGTTACTAAACCGTAGCCTTGGAGTGTTTGAAAGTTGAGTCCTTCACCCTTACCCTCTGTATAAAAATCACTGAGAGTAGCACCTGTCTTACCATTTTGAATCTCTTTATATATGGATGCAGCACGAGCCATTTCCCAGCCCATACCATCCCCAATCATAATGATGACATTCTTAGCCATGAAAGAGAATCTCCGTGTTTTGAACTGTATGAAATGGTCTGATACCTATTCTCCGTAAACTTGCACTCAATAATTATCCTTATCTTCCTTGGCGTTCTGAGCGCTCTTCTGGTAAGTCCGCTGCGCGTTGGCGCAAGCCTCTCGCAGATAAGGCGGTTACTTGAAAAATTAAGTGCATATTCAGGGAAAATTGGTATTAGCTTTAGTGAAATTTCCCAATTAATATAGTGATGGCAAAACTAATATTTTTTTGGTTCAAAGAAATAATTAACTTTGAAAAATTAGCTATCAAACCTCACCATAGTTGACATGTCACTAAAGCTTTTTAGTGAAAATTTTCTAGTAAGATAGGCATTACCTAATTTACCAAAATATTAACTTTTCACGAATGTTGAATGATTGCATATCGCTAATAATATTTTCATGGCAAGATTAAGAAAAATCTAAGTTAGATAAAACAAATAGTTAAAATATACCCAACTAAATTAGTCTGTTTAATATTTTCATCGCCAGGTTAAGAAAAAAATAAGGTGAATGGAACAAAAGATTAATTCTCACACCAATTCTTGATGAAGATGCATATAATTAGCCTGCCTTCGCAGGCTTTGTTTGTTTAGCCCCACCCTTATAGGGTGAGGGGAAGTCGAGGATCTCAAGCGCACTGATTGACTTTAGGCGATGAAGGTAAAATTATGAGCGCTGAGGGTATTTGCTGTAATTCCCAGTAATAAAGCTAACTCTGAACTGCCGTTTTTCACTAAGGTATCACTACCCTGCTGCAATAAAGTTAGGTCACTGAACTTTGTGATTCCAATACCGCCAAGTCCAATTACGTCAATTCCTGGGGTAAAGTCGGTGACAATGTTCTTGCTAGTTGGGAGACTAGCATTTGCAATCCAGAATTGATCGATACCAGCGCCACCAGTCAGGCGGTTAGCACCTCCTTGTCCAGCAAATAACACATCATCACCATCGCCACCAACTAGGATGTCATTGGTGTTAGCAAAAAGTTTGTCATCGCCGGAACCTGCATAAAGTCGGTTATTATTCCCCTTACTGGTGAGAGTGTCGTTACCTGAACCACCAAAGAGGAATTGACCAGAACCTTCAACCACTTTCAGGGTATCAGAACCAGCAGCCCCAAATAAATTATTGCTACCACTAGCTTCAACTACGGTGAGTTCATCGTTACCCGCACCACCATCAACAACAGTATTTTTCGCAGGTTCATTCGCACCAACAAAGACTTGATCATTACCATTACCCGTTGATACTGAAGAGTCACTACCTGTAAATACTGTGTCATCACCGTTACCAGTGTCGATGGTATTTTCTGTGGTAGCTTCGACAATATCTGCACCGTTTCCTGTGAATAGGGTTTGACCGGGCTGAAGTGTAATATTATCGCTGTTGCTAGAACCAAATTGGATATTAGGTTTAACAACCGTCAGGTTATTAGGTAATTCCAAAATTCCCAATCTTTCAGCAGGGGTGTTACCAGTAACGTTAAAATCATTGTCATTAAGTAAAGCCAAAGTGTTGGGTGCAACTAATGCTAAACCCTCCAATTTTTCTCCGCCGATGTAACCCAACTGTGCAGCATTAGCTATTAAGCTTTTGCTCACAGAAGTAATTTTTGCAGTCGCTAATTCAGCCGGAGTTAGTTGTTCAATTGTCTTGCCATCTGGCAATGTAAAGTTAGTAGAATTATTGATATTGGTTGCGCCTGTCAAATCAATTTGGTAGATTAATTTGTTACTAGCGGATGTACCATTATCATCTCGTTCTACAACTGCAAATTTACCGTTACCAAGAGAAACTGCATCACCAATTTTGTCAGTTCCTGGTAAACCTTCTAGAAAATATAAATATTCGCCTGTTACCTGGTTGCTTTTGATATCAAATTCTAAAATTCTCAGATTGCGAGAGGCTTTAGAAGTTCCGTCATTAGCGACATCAGGGTTATCAATTGGACTTTGAATAAAGGCGTAGAGTTTAGAACCTTCTAAAGCCACGGCTTCAAATCCCCGATTGTTGCGGCGCTGGGCGTAAACTTCTGGTAATACTTCAGTTCCAAAAGTTCCCACACTTTGATCTGGATTGGGTGCAGTTGCAGTTCCTTTGGGGATGAATCTATCAATTAATTTACCGTTACTATCAAAGTGGTAAATTGCGGGACGGTATTCATCCACCATCCAATAATCACCATTTTCTGCTACAACAATTCCCTCTAAATCTGCACCTAAAGGATCGTTAGGTAGAGGTTTATTATCTAAATCAACGCCTATTTCATCTGTATAGGCTGTACCATTCGCCCCAGCTTGCAAATTTGGGAGTCCGGTTAACGGCGTTGTACCATCAGGGCGGAATAACTCTGTTCGCTTGGTAATTGTAATCTCACCGGTACTACGGTTAAGTTCAAAGCTGACGATTTCTGGTTGGAAATCGGGTAAGTAAAATGGTCTATTTGCACCAACAGAATCACCATTGGGGCCTCTATCTGTATTCGTAACAAATCGGAGATTACCGTTAGGTGCAATTCCTTGGAAGTACAACCCAGAAAAACCACCTAAGAAAATATCGTCACCTTTGGAAGTTGTGCCTAACTTTGGTAAATTTTCAAAGTCATATATAGTTAGTTTGGGTTGCGCAACAGGATGACGCGGATTGTAACTATTGGTGTCAATATTTAAAGGAGTGGGGAAGGCGTTAGCGATATTTTCCCAAGGTACTAATTTGAAATTAGAGTTGATATTCTCTGTTTCATCGCCATCGCTAACTATTTTAGCTGGTTCATTGTTACCATCTTGAGTCACAAATAAACCGTAGGGGAAGTTGGAACCTAAAGGTACGTTAACAACATCTGCACCATCTGATTCTTGTACACTATCAATTCCCCCATTACTACCAATTGCAAAGTTACCTAAATAATCATTATTTCCTTCACGGGTGTAAGCAACGAAGGTATTATCACCTTGGCTAGATGCTAATAGATAGCCTGTGCCATTTTTACCGTAGTAGATAGTCAATCCTTCCACATCATCGATGAGGTGACTACCACCTAAAGCTTTAACTCGATCAATTAACTTACCAGTTTTACCACTGTTGGGTTCTGCTGAAAATTTCCAAATACCTACATCTTCTTGACCAATATAGAGGAAACCGGTTTCTTGGTCTACAACCATTCCCTCTGTTTGGGCTGAACGTTCGGGATCGGAGGGGGAAGGAATAGTAAACTCTCGTACTCGTTGCGCCCCAATTTTGCCATTACCTTTGTCAATCAGTTTGAACTGGGCGATATCTCCAGTTTCCCGACGACTGGTAAAGACATAGTAATCATTGGTGATGGGACTACGATATAAAGCTAACCCGTAAGCACTGCGAGAAGATGAGGAGTAGGGAGCAAAAAAGGGTGGTGCTTGGAAAATAGTCCCAAGACTGCGATCGCTAATCTCTTCTAAATACTTACCAAGGGTGCTAGGATTGGGGTTAATCTTGAATATTGCTAGTTTATCATTACCGCGATCGCTCGCTACCGCAATATCTATTTTTTCGTTACCTAATTCAAAACCATATTGCAAATCAATGTTGTTGTAGCGAATACCGCCAGGATTCACTTCTTGCAATAGTTTACCAGATAAGTCATACACCCGCAGTCCGGCATTTTTGACTGAGGTCAGAACTAAGCTATCAGCAGTATTATTAGCATTAATATAGATAGCTGGGTCATCAGCATCAGCCCGCTGATCTGTTGGTAATGTCTCATCGTCAAATAAGTCAGGACGAGTTTCAACTCTCGGCGCGGCGGTAGGGACTAAATCTGCATCCAAAGTCAAGATTTGGGTATATTGAGTTGCACCAAAGTTGTTATCACTCACCAAAACAATCGATTGACGACCATCCGCTAATTTCGGACCGAAGGCTATACCCTCGATGTTATCTGTCCCTGTAATCGGATGATTGGGGTCAGTTGGTAGATTTAGGTCATTTAAATTCAACACTAGCCGCTTTTGGGCTGGTTGAATAGCAGCTAATTGAGTTTCGCTGAAACTGCTGAGTGAGTCGATACTGCTGATATCAGTTGCACCTTGTAGGGAAATTTCGTAGATTTTAATCTCGTTCCCAAAACCCTGTGCAAAAGAACGTTCTACAGCTAGTAATGTACCACGATTATCAATAGCCAATAAATCCACCAAACCGTTATCACTAAAGCCTGTAGTTGGGTTTGGTGTGACAGATGCATCTGTAATGTAGAGATATTCCTTTTCTGGCTGTCCCGTTACCAAATTATATTGCAAAATCCGCGATCTGCTACCTGTTGTCGTGGTAACTCTCGACCCATCTTGCAATAAAGCGTTTTCCGTGGCGGTGAACAGAGTTTTTTGATCAGGTGTAATTGTCAGGCTTTCAAACGCCAGGTTATTATATACACCTGCGGTTTGGGTATTGCTAGTATCTATAACTGGTAAAAACTTCTTGGGGACAGCTAAACTGCGAACTTCTTGCCCTGTAGTCAGGGAAAATTCTTTAATAAAGGGATTAGTCACCCTACCCGCACTAGGATTCACTTCACCCTCAGAGGAGATGAAAACTGTACCATTGTTAGTTAATGCAATCCCTTCTGGATCAAGACTGTTGCTAGCAAAGAAATTGCCGTTAGCATCTTTTAGCGGCGTAACATTGGTAAAAGTCGCTCCAGTTGTGGCAATATTTGCAGGGTCGCTAGTAAAAGTATAAAATCGGGCGGGAGCAATTTGAGAGCGATCGTCAGAGATTGCGTAAAACTGGTTTTTAGCTGCATCATAGGCGACACCAGACAACCCACCTAACGCAGTTTGTACTCCATTTACCGTTCCCGCAGCACCAGGGGGAATAAAGCCTGTAGGTAATGTAGTTTGTCCCAAAAATCCGATATCGGGAATCGTTTTCCCTGCTGTCGTTGCTCCCACTTCCACATCTGCATATACTAAACGATGGTCGGAACTAGGGAAGGGAAAAGTACCTACCAAAGGAAAATTCGGGTCAGTATTTACAGGCCAGAACACTGCGGAATTGCTAATAGTTAAATCAGCCGAAGGTAAAACATAGTCAGTCCGCAAATTACCGGGTGCAGTATCAGGAAAGTCTGCGGTATCAAAATTAGCATTACCCTTTTGGTTAACGTTTGCACCACCCTGTAAGGCTGCTTGTTGCGATGCGCCGGGACTAGTAGGAATGACATTAGTATTGATACCAGAATGCTGTAATAGTTGACGAATAGCGTTGTCATAACTATCACCATCTACCGGGTCTGCATTTTGGTCACCCATAATCACAAACCGCGAACCAGCAGTAATCCCGCCTTTTTTACCTGCATCATCATAGATGTAATCGCCTTTACCTGGGGTGATATAATCTGCCCACAAGCGAATCTCATCATGATTGCGCTTACCGTTGCGGTCTTCAGTTCCGTCAAAGGTTGGTGGTGTAGGATGACTCACGAGAACGTGAATTGTCTCGCCGTTAATTTTAATTGGAACATCCCAATGATTTTTAGAAGAAAGGCGTAAAGCGTTTTGTTCCTCTGGTGAATACCAAGGAGTATTAGAATTGGGAGTGGAGATAGTAGAAAGTAAAGAATTTGGCATATCCTTCCACAGAAAATTTTGGAAGGTGCGGATATTCGCAGTATCAATAGGATATTTGGAAAGTAGCAACATCCCATATTGACCAGGAAAATTACCAAATCCAAAAGCATCATCGCCGTATCCGGATGCGCCTGGGGTAGTGACAACTTGACCGTCATTATTTAAATCAAATCCCGAAGCAATTCCTGTATTACTAGGAGCAATATAAAAGTAGGGATAATTAACACCAGTTGCACCATTTTGGCTAACAGCTAGGTAATTTTGCTGGAATAATTGAACCGCCTCTAAAGGATTGACTTTGACGTAATCGAACTCATTAACTAATAATATATCAGGATTGTTGCGCTGGATAATTTCTGCAACAGCTTTCGCCTGAGCATTATTAGGTGTAGATAAATCAGTGATTAGCTGACCATCAGCATTACGGTTTAGGGAAGCATTGAATTGGGAAAAGCGAATTGTGTTGGTAGTTACCATAGAATGCTTTGAGGTAAATTCTAGATTTAGAGAATAAGAGAGATTATTTAAAGCGATAAACTATAAACTTGAGAGAATTATGAGTTTTTCTGAGTGAAATACATGAATTCTCACGCAGAGTCGCAGAGAATCAGAGGTTGAATTTTATCCTCATATTCAGTCACACCTATTAATATCTATTTCAGTAGCTCAAGTTATCCTGGTAACGTTAAGAAATAGCTAGCGCCAGGTTAAAGGATTATAATTATAGGGTCACAAAGACAAATTGCTGACCGCTTTCAAGTCAGCTTATCATTTGTTATACCAATTCAAATAATGTTGGCGACACATCAATATATTCTAGAGGGCACGGCACTGCGGTGCCCCTACCATCTGTCGCATTCTTTTTTCAAATTGGTATTAAAAGGTTAATCTGTCGCTATCGAGAGAAAGGACAAGTGACATTGTAAATGAGCAAATTTCATCCGACGATGCTTAGGGTTGGTTTGCTCACTGTGGTCTATTCATATGAAAACTGCTGTAATACATTATCTCTCTATTTTGTCAATGCCTAAGTTATAGTCATGACTGAATTTTCTAGTGTAAATATCAAGTAATTAACAGCACTTAACCTATCTCAGGGTAGATTGTAAATATATGAATAAAAGTATATTTTTGTAATGAAATATACGGAAATTTTTCAAACATATGGCTGACATCGTTGATACTGCTGTTAATGCTGGTTCCTTTAATACTTTAGTGGCGGCAGTCCAAGCTGCTGGCTTAGTGGATACCCTCAAGGGACAAGGTCCATTTACGGTCTTTGCACCTACTGACGAGGCATTTTCTAAGCTACCCGCAGGGACAGTAGACTCATTGCTCCAGGACATTCCACAACTGACGAAAATCCTGACTTATCATGTTGTCTCAGGTAAAGTACTGGCAGCAGATGTGGTCAATTTGGACTCAGCTCCAACTGTTGAAGGTAGCAGCGTACAAATTGACGCATCTAATGGCGGAGTGAAAATAAATGACGCTAACGTTGTTACACCAGATGTTGAAGCTGATAACGGTGTGATTCATGTTATTGATACGGTGTTGATTCCTGGCTAAAAAAAGCTCAAATAATTAAGAGCGCATTTGTAGGACAGCGATTAAAATTAGTTGCTGTCCTACTACTTTTGGAATGCGCTCGTTAGGATATATTATCGTGTCCGGTTAAACACTGATCTTTACATAAGTACTGCGCTGTAATGCAGAAATACCATGAAGTTAGTAGTAGCATGACACAGCTAATTTAGCGCATTAGCGTAAAGGAGCGTAAATCGGCGGTTAAATCATCGAAATTAAGGCATCATTCAAATCATTCTGAATATTTCCACAGCTAATGAAACGACGCGATCGCCAGATTTTTGGGATTGCTTAAGAGCGATCGCAATTACAGTTAAGGAATACCAAAAAATAAATTATCCCAAATTGTCGGGCAGGGGTAATCCCCAGCCTGACAAGTGATAGGATAGACAAATTGATAATGGAAATATTTTTTTATTTAAAAGCTTCTTATTTAACGCACATGATATGCACCCACTTACAACACGTAATTTGCGATAAAAACTAGGCATACAAAGTGCCGTAACATAGCTTACATAATTTAATATTTATTTGATAAATAGCTTATATATTCAAAAGATTAATCATTGCCAAATTGGCAACATAGCTCAGCAGCTATCAACTTAAATTCTTTTATAAAACTCTCTACATTCTAGTGAGTATTTATGCTAGCTCACTTAAATTTACAATATTTTTGAGATGAATAATACCCCAAAAATTCAGCGTCAAAAAACTGCTCTAATTACTGGAGCCGCTAGTGGCATTGGCTACCAATTAGCATACATTTTTGGTCGGAATAATTACAATTTGGTATTAGTAGACAAGAATGAAGAAAAACTTAATGAAATCGCAGATGAATTCCCCAAAAAATTTAGCATTTTTGTAAAAATATTGGCTAAAGATTTATCTATACCCACATCGCCCACAGAAATTTTCACAGAGTTACAACAATCATCTATTAAGGTTGATGTGTTGGTAAACAATGCAGGCTTTGGTACTTATGGAGTCTTTGCCGAAACCGACCTCACTACTGAACTAAAAATGCTACAGGTCAATATAGTGAGTCTCACCCATTTAACAAAGTTATTCCTTAAGGATATGGTAGAACAAGGCTATGGAAAAATATTAAACGTTGCCTCAGTTGCTGCTTTTCAACCAGGGCCTCTCATGGCGGTTTATTTTGCTACTAAAGCCTATGTCTTATCATTTTCCGAAGCAATTGCTAATGAATTAGAAGGTACAGGTGTCAGCGTCACTGTTCTTTGTCCAGGGCCAACAGCAACGGAATTTCAAAAAACAGCGGCGATGGAAGACTCAAAAATTGCCAGTGTTAATCGGATGATGGATACAGAAAGAGTAGCCAAAATTGGTTATCGTAGCTTAATGGCAAACAAAATAGTTGTGATTCCTGGGTTGAGGAATAAGATTCTCACAGAAAGTGTCAGATTTACACCCAGAAACCTAGTCACAAAAGTTGTGAAAAGTATGCACGAACTGAAAAATAAATCATAAGAGTCAAGAGTCAAGATTCAAGAGTCAACGGTCAAGAATTCAAGATATAGCTGTTGACTGTTGACTGTTGACTGTTGACAGACTTGAAAGCCTTTTATTGTCAGGGTTTTATTTTAGCTTGATGTCCTAATATATCTGGCTACAGCTATAAAATTCGTTTGTAGTTGCAGTATGCATCTAAAAGCTTTAGACTCTGGACTTTTTGACTCTTGATAGACATAACGGCTTATATGAGCTTGACATCATACTCTCAAAATGAGAGTATTAAAGTAATTGATTTTTATTGATGAATAAATATGCGCAGACAACCAAAGACGAATGCATTTAATTTCCATTCGTAACCTTCGCATTGATACTAGTCAGTTTCCTGATGTCAAAAAGCAAATAGAAGACTGGTATGCTACCGTTAAGAAGGCAGATTGGCAAAACCTCGAAGATGTGAGAAAAATTTATCGAGATGCAGAAGCAGTGGGAAATTTTACTGTATTTAATATTAAAGGTAATGATTATCGTCTAATTGTTGGTATTGACTACGAAAACCAGGTCGTCTATTACAAGTATTTTCTGACATACGCCGAATACGATAAAGATAAATGGAAAAATGACCCTTACTTTTGACCAACATAGCTATCGCAATCTTTTATCAGAAGTTGTTCCTGTCGCAATAGAAACAGAAGAAGAGTACGAACGTGTTTTAAAAGTAGTAGAACAGCTAACTTTTAAGAAGAATCGTACCAGAGAAGAGCAAGCTTTGCACAAGTTGCTTGTGATATTGATTGAAGCGTATGAGACAGAAAATTATCCGATGTCAGAATCTGCACCTCATGAAATTCTTCAGCATATTATGGAAGCAAGTGGAACTCGTCAAGCCGATTTAGTGGGAATTATTGGTTCGAGTGGTGTAGTGTCTGAGGTTGTCAATGGTAAGCGTTCGATTAGTAAGGCGCAAGCTAAAGCGTTGAGTGAGTATTTTAAGGTGTCGCCTAGTTTGTTTATTTGAGTTTGTACAAATTATTATCAATTTTATATTAGCTTAATAAAAAGCTCGTTGGACAAACCAAAATAATCCCAGAGCGACGACACAACCAGATAAGAAGCGACGCAAATTTAATTCCCAAGGATACTTTTGGATAGTACGCAACACTATAAAGGCGATAGAAACGATCGCAATTTGTCCAATCTCTACACCAATATTAAAACTAGCTAGCGATAAAGCCAAGTTTGACTGACTCAGATGAATTTCTTTGAGAACTCCAGCAAAACCCAGTCCGTGGATGAGTCCAAAGATAAATGTCAGCAACCAACGCCCACGTACACCTTTACGCCAGAAATTTTCTGCTGCTACATAGACAATAGTCAGTGCGATCGCACTTTCGACAAAGCGCACTGGTAATGTCACAATATTCAATACTGCTAATGACAGGGTGACGGAATGGGAAATAGTAAAAGCTGTGACTACTTTCAGCAGGTAACGCCAACCACCGCCTAACATTAATAAACTTATCAAAAATAAAACATGGTCGTAACCTGTGATAATATGTTCAATCCCTAACAAGATAAAACTGCTGATTTGTTGCCATATAGAATGGTCAATTAAAGCAAATTCCTTTTGTTCGGGAGTAAATACTAGGTTGCGAGTGTGTCCCCCTTGAATTACAGTAGCTAAACACCGGGCTGTGGGGACATTTGGCAGAAATAAATCGTAGTTGATGGTGAGTCCGGTAACTGGTTGTGACCAAGTGTAAGTTAGTTCTAGGGTGGTGTGAGTGTTAGTATTACTCTGGATATTGGCTGGTAAATTATCGGCTGATGTAACTGCGATTTTGCCAGCTTCTCCTTGATTGTCGATAAGACGAATGCGATCGCCTAAAAATTTCTCTAGTTCTGTTTGATGTGTGGTAACTTCATTATTGGATAGTTGTCCATCGCGGTTATCGTCGGCGGAAGCGACTAAACCTGTAGGAAATGTCAAGATAATTCCGGTTTTTGTCTGTTCTACTGTTACCTCCGCGACTGCTAAATCTGCCCAATGTGCTTGACTGGGGGTAGGGAAAGCGATCGCTAGTAAGAATGCTCCGATAAAGGAGATGAGATAAATTCGATATCTGCGCCAGTTAGTTTTCATAGTATTCTGAGAGTTTGATATACAGCAATCTGTGTAGGAGTTGGGAAAATTATTTTTCAACCGCAGAGACGCAGAGGAGGGCAGTTGCGTGGGCGGGTTTCCCGACTTGAGCAAACTGCCCGTGACGCAGAGAGAAGAGAGAAATTTTTCTTTATACCTTTGCGTCTCTGCGCCTCTGCGTGAGACTAATTAATATTTTCAATCAGCAACGCCCAAAATCTAAATTCCCAAATTCTCCAACCCCAACCCAGATGTCAGTCGCGCTTGTGCGTTAAAAGTCGGGTCAACGGTTTGCGCGAGTTTCTCGTAATTCAAAGCCTGTTCTTTATTTCCCAATGCTTTAGCAATTATCCCTGCACGGTAGAAAATACCCGCATCTTTTGTACCTAGTTGCAAAGCGGCTTGAATTTTCGCTTGTGCATCTGCTAAACGTCCAGAACGCAACAAAGCCCAAGCTAAGGTATCCAAGGTTTGCGCATCACGGCGGATATTAATTTCGGCTTGCATTAGGGATAAAGCCTCTGCTGTATCCTGGGGATGATTCTTTTCTAATAACAATCGCGCTAACTCTCGCCGATGTCCAAAGGAACCGTTGGTGTGTCCTGTCGCATTTTCTTGGCGCAGTAAAATTTCGGCTTGGTTTAAAAGTTGACGCGCTTCTGCTTCGTTACCTTGTAATTGCTGAAGTTTAGCTTTACCTCGCAGTACAGCATGGTCGAAAATCGTGGCTGATTTTTGCGAATTGGGCAAAACTTGCGCATAGAGGCTTTCTGCTGTCTGATAATTTCCTTTGCGGGTTTCTAGTTCTGCTAAATGCAATAGTGCTAGAGGATACCTCGGTAAAATTCGTAAGGCTTCTTTGTAGAGGTTTTCAGCTAATTCTAGCTGTCCATGTTTGTAGTAAAATTGACCTAATAATACTCTTGTCCATGCGGAAGTCCCCAGTTCTCCCGGTTCTTCAGCTGCTAAAGCATATTGGAATGTCTCAATTGCAGCTTTGTCTTGTCCTTGAGCAACTAATACTAAAGCTTGTAAAGTTAAGTTACCTTGGGAGGGAAGTTTGTTGACAAGCTGATCGGCGGCGGTTTTCGCTGGTGGTAAGTTGCCCATTGCTAGGTTTGATGTTACCAAAATAGCGATCGCATTATCGTTACTGGGTTGCAATTTTAATACTTGTTCGGCAAGGCGAATGGCTTGTGTAAAATCATGTCTAGCTTGAGCGACACGAGCCAAAACTATAATTGCACCTTGATTATTGAATGGTAAATGAGATAAAGAGCGCTTGGCTGCCTGTTCTGCTAATAAATACCAGTTACTTTCTCCCGTAGCCTTAGCCATTTTTAAGTAGGTTTGAGCTAATGCTGTTAAATTCAAACCACTATCAGGATTTTCTCGAACTTTTTCTTGGTAAAAAGTAATTTCTTGTTGTAATGTCGCACGGCGATCGCTCGTACCGGGTATAGATGGGGAAAAATTGTAGCGGTAGGGTGCTTGCAGTTTCTGAGAATTGAAATGAGGTGAGATAGTAAAGAATAGGCTGGTTGCAATTGGTGCTGCAACTAATAGCCAGATAAATTTTACCGGCAATTTGTAATGAAAAAGCTGTATTTGGTTCATGGTTTTAACGCAGAGATACGCCCAGGAAAACCCCTTAATTCTTTCTTACTCCTCCCTCTCCTCCTAGGAGAGGGAGGTTGGGTGGGTGAGGTTTGACTTAATTAGGTAAAGCTAGATAAGGAAATTGCTGTACTAATGGCTGGTGTCCTTGAGATGGGTTACCAGCAGCGCCTTCGTAGGAGACGTTATCAGTAGTTACCGCTCCATTAGTCAGCACGCCTAGAGTAATATCAATCACATCATCAGTTAGTTTACGTCCGGCGACAGGAGCGCCTTTGGTATTGAGGGCATTGGCGTAACCACTAGCTACAGTAGTATCTATGCGCATCACATCGGGGAGGAATGCACCAAGGAGAGCTTTAGCACGTTCGTCATTATTACCGAGAGCTTTGAGTGTCTTTCTCGCTTCTGCTACCACAGGTTTAGCAGCAGAACTTAAATCCGCAGTTGGCGGAATGCTATTGAATGCATTCAGGAAATCGTTGGTGACAACTAAACCTTCGTTAATTCCCGGTCTAGCTAGGCGTTCAAATTGTTGGAATTTACCGCTACGATGGTCTTTGACAGAGATGGTTTCCCAGACATCAAAGGTAGTAGCATTGGTATTTCCTGCTAAAGCCGCGCGGGGAATTCTCACCACAATGGAATTGACGTTGTAGCCTTTAGCAAAGTCAATTGCTTGGTTAGCAGGACGGAAACCCACCGCAGGGCCGATACCCAAAGCACCTGCACGTACTCGAAAGAATTGTTCGACATCAAAAAAGAAGGGATCTTCCCGCAGTCCAGCAAAGACTTTGACTTTAGTATCACCCAAAGATAAGTTGTTAATAGTTGAGTTGTTCGGGTCAGTACTCAGAGGCGTAGTTCTACCTGTATCGCTTCTCTGACGACCATCGGTAACTAATGTCAGTTTAAATTGTTGTTCTCCTCTGCTGTTAGGTTCATCAAATTGAAAGCGGAGAGTGACATCTTCTTTCCCCGTGGGGGTTGCATCTCGATTGGCAACTCGACTGATTTTAAATTCATAGAGAGCATTAGTACTAAAATAATACTGCTGTCGAGCGAGCGATCGCGGATTTGTATTCATTACTAATATCAAGTCATCTTGACGCGCCGCTGGGTTTTGGTCTTGTTCGCGGAACACATATAAATCAGTGAGATTTAAATTGCGACCTTTAGTATCCACTTCACCGTCGTCATGATCGGAAGCTGTGGCGTATTTCGGTGCTGAAGTTACTAAGCTTACTGTCAGACTTAAAGCCAATAAGCTGATACCTGCAAGTATTTTTATATTGCCAAACCCAAAGCGATACCAAGTCTTTTTACTGTTTTTTGCGTGATTTTTCATGTTGGCGATTACCATAAAATTGAACTTGATTGATTTGATGTCTATATTCTGTGTAGTCAGAATGCTCACTTTCCAGACCAATCACTGCTCACTTTTTGTTTACTATTCAACTTGAGACGCAAAATCAGGCAGCATTAATTTCAAAATCAGCCTATTTTATACCAAAAACGCCATAAAATCAAAAAATTAATAGTTTATAGTGTCCGTTTTGCACTCTTTTTTGCTTTTTCCGGGTTTTTTCGGTGGTTACAACATCCAAAATAAGATATTTTGTATAAAAAAGCTCTATTTTAAAAATGAGATTACATAGATTAACCGTTGCTTGTATTGCGCTCGGAGTTTTAATTGCTACATCCAATCCTTCGCAGGCTCAAAAACGTCGTCCCAGCGGAGTCGCTTCGCTTGCAGAGATGAAATGTGAGCAAACAGGAGGTAACACAGCACCTTTTGGTAGTGGCTATTTAGCTATGAATCAAGATGTTGCTATAGGTCGTCAGTCACTTCGGGCTATAGCAGTATTGGGTGCAACTTATATGCTTGGTAGTGGCGGTGGAATTTTAGCTAAAGAACCAACACAAGTAGTTTGCTCATTGACTCCACCAACAGCTAGTTCTCCATTTAAAACTTTGATTCTGCGTTTTGGTGTAGCTGGAAAAGCTGATGGTGCATTAATGATGCGCCTATCAGTATATAAGGATGGCAATTTGTACGGTTCCCAAACTTTTGGTCATGGAGAATTGGTTCCCTGGCCAATAGATATAGCAGGAACTCGGAGCATAGCACTTGAAGCTGAATGTCTTCGTTCTGCAAATAATTATGAGTGTCCTAATATCATTTTCTTCGAGGATACGTTAAAGAAGTAAATAAATGAAGCGTAGAAAATTTATTCAATATGGTGCTTTGGGAAGTTCTTTATTTGTTGTCAATCTAGGCCTACACAATCCTCAACCAGCTAATGCCTTTCTGCTTGCACTACTAGCTCGTTCAATCTTAGGTTTTGCTTTTAGAACTTTGCTACACAGTGCTTTTGTCTCTTGGCAACGACGTAATCAACAGTGGTATGACCAACGATTAGATGCAATGTTGGCTCAAAGTAAATTTTTAAACAACAATTTCACTAATATTACTGCCGCAGAAGTTAACAACTTTCAATATTCTGTGGTTTTAGCTGCTGAACGTCGTGAACAACTGGGACACAATGTAGCTTTTGCTTTTCCTCAAATGCATAATAGCGAACCGAGTATCGCATCCTTTGCGGGGCCGGGTTCTATCGGTATGGCTATTGCAGCCAAGTACCTGCGAGAAAATGAAAGAATGACTCCTGAAGAAGTACAGTCAGCAATTTTACCTCAATATCAGGATTATAATGATTTTACTTCTTGGTCTAAGTCTACAAGCTACATAACATATTCTAATATTGCTTCCCAAAATGGTGTATTAATTGAATATCGCGCTGTCCAACCAGGGAATGGAGGTTACGGCATCATTGATGTTACTGTTAATGCAAATCGTCAAATTATAATTCCATCCATTCAAGTTAAATACGCCTAGTCATCTGACGAGGGGAATTGATGCGATCGCATTGTCGCCCGATGTAACTCAATTGCAGAGCGATGTATTAATATAACAAGTCTCGGCGATCGCATTGTTGGTCTATGGCGCATAATTAACTACACAACGTCATTGCGAAGGTGGCGTCAGCGGAATGAAGCAATCCCAACCCTTGCGATTGCTTCGCTCGCAATGACTGTAAATATTGTTGTTTAAATACTTCTAGATCTGGAGTATGGGGTTTTTCGGACTTTAGTCCAATATTACATCAATAATGCTTTGCGTTAATCTATATATTATGGGGTAAATATTTCTTCCTTTCCCTTTACCCTTTTTAATATGGTTATGCTCAATCGTTCCAGAAAACTGACCGATCGCATTAACTTTAGGGTGCTGGCGTTGATTCGCTCCGGCGTAGCCCGTCGTAGCGAAAAGTCACCAGATAAGGCTTCCTTAGATCTGAACTTTTCAAGACAGACATCGCCTCGCTGATTCTTCAAATTTGTACGGTAGACAATTTCATACTACAACTGTATTATAAAAATAAGTTATTAATCTCAATTACAAATACTACAGAAATTCGATGATCCACAAGAGCTTGTCCTCAAACATAGATAGCGCAAGACATTGCCGACCCCGCAAAGGTTTAGGCAAAAACATTGCCCTATTTGGATTTGAGGGCACATATCAATATTCAGACAGTAAATCTGCAACTGAAAGGATTGTTGAAGTGTTAGCCGCATGGCTAAATCCAGACCGACTTATAAACAGCGGGAGGTGCAAGTGCGTTCTTGTACCGCATATAAGGAAACAAGTGTCAACTACTTGACCCCCGCTTCTGATTACCAGAGACGGGGGTTATTTTTTGGGAGTGAATTCACCTATGGAAGCTCAACCACAGACTCAGAAAGCCAACATATTACAAAACTCGGTAGTGGTGTTCTCTAAGAACTACCTACCATTGGCAAGGGTTAACATTAAACGCGCTATTGTACTGTTAGTAAGCGGACAGGCAGAATCATTAGAGTTTGGCAGTACAACGCTTTGGGAAGTGCGATCGCCCAGTGTCGTACTACAAGTTCCCGAACACATTCGTCTCACAGTTGGTAATCCCGAACGTCATTGGAAAGTACCACCTGTAAACCGACGTGAAGTCCTCAAGCGTGATAGCCACAGCTGCCAATACTGTGGAAGCACCAAGCGTTTAACCCTCGACCATGTAATACCCCGTTCCAAAGGTGGACAGCATACCTGGGACAACGTTGTTACAGCTTGTGAACGTTGTAATTCTACCAAGAGCGATCGCCTTCCACATGAAGCCGGAATGGTACTCAAAACCAAACCCAAAGCGCCAATTCACCCAGCCGTCGCATTTGCCGAACAGTTCTGGAACGCACAACGCCTAACTGAGAATGAGTAATTCACTCCCCTAAACCCAGTCAGAGAGGGCAATACAGCGATTAAGTAACACCGCCCTCTCATTTCTCAAAAAAAATTTGTAGTATACCCTTGACAGCCTTGTAGTATTTATGTAGTATATATGTAGTGAAGCAAAAGAGCCTCTGCAAAAGGCACAGCGCTAACACCTCTGAACCATGAAAACTAAATAATTGCCACCCAACGTGGGGGTGTAGCTTAGTCCGGTTTAAAGCAGTCGCCTGTCGAGCGAAAGACCGTGGGTTCAAATCCCATCATCCCCGTGTAGCCTTGTGGACTAATAGAAAAGTCGCTCTGATTCTCAGTCAGAGAGAAGCGGGTGCAACTCCCGTCGAGGCTTCCAAAAATGTCCAGGTCGCCTAATGGTAGGGTATTGGTCTGCAAAACCGACTGTGCGAGTTCAATTCTCGCCCTGGACTCCAAACGTTGCAGTGTAACCTAATGGTAAGGTACTCGGCTCATAACCGAGGAAATGCGAGTTCAACTCTCGCCGCTGCGACCAAATGCAGGGATAGTGTAACGGCAGCATAAGGGTCTCCAAAACCTTTAGTCTAGGTACCCTGCGGGAAGCCGCTTCGCGTCTACAAATCCTAGTCTCTGCGTTCTACTACGTGCCCCAACATAAGAAGCTTACAAACTGGTCATCTGATTTTCTCCATCAGAGTAGGTTCAAATCCTACAGCCTCCACCAAACCTGGGGGCTGAAAAAACAGCTTCTCAAACTTGCATGTGGTAGAAATTTCACTCTTGGTGCCGTAGGCAAATTGGTAAAGCCACCTGTCTTTCAAGCAGGAGATTGCGGGTTCAATCCCCGTCGGCACTGCTGACTTGAGTTGGGATGGCAGAGAGCAGGAAAACTGATCTCTCCATTCCTTTATTTCACCGAGAAATCTCAAGTCATTACTCAAAATATATGGGTCGGCTCGCCTATTGGTGTGGGCAACGGTCTGTAAAACCGCCGCGTTTGCGTTGCTGGTTCAATTCCAGCCCGACCCATTATGGAGAGATTGCTATCGGCAGGGCAAGCTGTTTGCTAAACAGTCGTGGATGCAAGTCCACTGTGGGTTCAAATCCCTCTCTCTCCGCCTTTGAGAACGTGGTGTAACTGGATGAACACATCGGTCTACGAAACCGAAGAGTGGGGGTTCAAGTCCCTCCGTTCTCGCCTTATCCCCCGGTAACTCAGTTGGTAGAGTGCCTGTTTGAAGAACAGGAGGTCATCCGTTCAATCCGGATCTGGGGGACTGGCACATTGCCCCATAGCTCAATGGCAGAGCAAGCGGCTGTTAACCGCGAGGTTGTAGGTACCCTTCGGGAACGCTTACGCGAACGAGTCCTACTGGGGCAGCCATTCATTGCCGAGTGGACGACTTGGAAAGTCGCTGTGACTCTGAATCATAGAGAAGTTGGTTCGACCCCAACCTCGGCAACCAATTATTGCCCTGTGGTGTAACTGGCAACATCCCTCGCTTTGAACGAGGAGATTCCAGGTTCAAACCCTGGCAGGGCAGCCAAATTATGCTCCTGTAGCCCAATTGGAAGAGGCGGCTGTCTCAAAAACAGTCTATTTTGTACGGGTTCGACTCCCGTCAGGAGTACCAACGGGATGTGGCGCAACTTGGTAGCGCGGCAGCTTTGGGAGCTGAAGGTTGCAGGTTCAAATCCTGCCATTCCGACCATTTGCCCTTGTGACGAAACTGGCAAACGTGCTGGTCTTAGAAACCAGATTTTGTGGGTTCGACTCCCACCAAGGGTACTGGGCATTTGCCCAACCATACTCCCGTGGCGAAATTGGTAAACGCTTCCGTTTGAGGGACGGAATCTTTGCAGGTTCGATTCCTGTCGGGAGTACCAAATTGGGTCGTTGGCAGAGCGGATAAATAACGGCCTTGTGTATGGGGTATTGGCATAGCGGCAAGTGCATCGGACTTTTAATCCGACTCAGACAGGTTCGACTCCTGTATACCCCATAAATTTACTAAAATGAGGAAAATTATGTAATATTTATCAGCCAAAGTGTACACTGATGAAGCGTTAATTGCAGCAGTAAAAATTAGCTTGACTTACGCTGATGTTTTGAGACATCTAGGCTTGCGAATTCACAGTTCAAGATATAAGAGAGTTCAGAAAGATGTGCAGCGTTTAGGGCTTGATACTTCTCATTTCTTGAGAAGCAATGTAGGAATGTCTAATTCAAGAAAAATCGAAATACCACTTGAAGAACTTTTACTTGAGGGAACTGAAGTTCATACACATCGGCTCAAAAAAAGACTAATCAAGGCAGGGCTACTGGAGGAAAAATGTTACGAATGCGGGGTTCTTTACTGGCAAGGGAAGAAGTTATCTTTACATCTCGACCACATAGATGGAAATAGGAGAAATAATAAACTAGAAAATCTTAGACTTTTATGCCCAAATTGTCATTCACTCACAGAAACATACTGCGGCAATAAAAATAAGAAAAATAGCTATTCTTGTTTAGATTGTGGGACGCAAATATCAAGGTCTGCAATTAGGTGTAGATCCTGTTCGCATAAACACTCTGGATATGTGAAGCCAACAAAGATTGCTTGGGACAACTTAGAGGATCTCATCAAGGAAGTAGAGGCAACATCATATACGACTGTAGCTAAGCGTTTAGGCGTTAGCAGCAACGCAGTGAAAAAACACATTCGCACAAGATTGGATTAAGCAGACTTATCCAGGTTCAACCCCTGGGCGACCCAATACTAGGGCGTTTGGCAGAACGATTATGCTCCTGACTCTTAATCAGGCTGACACAGGTTCGACCCCTGTAGCGCCCACCAAATTATGCCCCTGTAACCCAATTGGAAGAGGTGCCAAACTTAAAATTTGGAAGTTGCTGGTTCAAATCCAGTCAGGGGTATCGCGGAGATAGAGCTATGGTGCGCTCTGGGGTCTCATAAGCCTTCACGTAGTAGGTTCAAATCCCGCCTCCGCTACCAAATGCTGGTGTAGCTCAATCTGGCAAAGCAACTGACTTGTAATCAGTAGGTTGCAGGTTCAACTCCTGTCACCAGCCCCAGAATGCGATCGTGGTGTAAAGGCAGCATCAGAGTCTTCCAAACTCACGGTACGAGTTCGATTCTCGTCGATCGCTCTGAACCTTAAGGTTCTTAAATGCGGGTGTGATGTAGTGGCTAGCATCTGAGTGCGCCACACTCAGCGCATGGGTTCGAGTCCCATCACTCGCTCTCGTAGCCCTGTAGCTCAATGGTGGAGCAACTGTTCTACAAACAGAGGGTTACAGGTTCAATCCCTGTCAGGGCTACCAATTGATGGGAGTGTCGCCTAATGGATGGGCATCGATCTTCTAAATCGACCGATGTAGGTTCGAGTCCTACCACTCCTGCTGTATGGGGTCATAGCTCAACTGGCTAGAGCATCCGCCTTGCAAGCGGAAGGTTAGGGGTTCAAATCCCCTTGATTCCACTGGTGGTATCTGAAGTCAAAGTGGTCGAGACGCTAGCCTGTGGAGCTAGTAATTAGGGAGTTCAAGTCTCCTCAGATACCCCTGAATGGAAGCTGTCCGGCATGGACGAGGAAACCGCCTTGAAAGCGGCTGCGGCTAACACCGTCGAGAGTTCGATTCTCTCAGCTTCCGCCTTCCACCAGAAGCCGAAAAGTGAGGCGCTGTGCTGATAACACAGATACAGGAGGGGCAGTACCTCCCTGGTGGATTCTTAAATGCGTAGAGTTGTTAACATACACCAGTGGCGCAAGCTGGATCAAATTTTATGAAGGGCGATCGCACTCAGCACAATTTAGGTACGTCTGGTTTTTAACTTCGACATTATATGAAGGTAGTATAGTTAGATTGCAAGGCTTCCTGCCTATTCAGCTAAAATCTATCCAGTGAGAGCGCGAGGCCAACGAGATTGGACGACAATTATCAAACTTACTTAAATCGGGTAGCACGAATGACGCTACCAGAAGCCTACAGATCCCAAGTCCAGCATATCCAGGAGTCTTCTAAATTTCAGCCCGATGCGGCTGGATTGAGGCAACCAGTACCATTTCCCGGCTATACGCTAATTACCCCACCGGCGGTAGAAGCAACAGAAAACTCTGCTTTCTACGCTCAATTACAAAGTTATCAACAACAATTGTTACAATTGTCAGCTAACCGTGATTTGATTGTGCCTGTACCCAATACTAGCTTTCATTTGACGCTAGCAGACTTGATTTGGGATAGTGCCTACCGTCACGTTTGTGAGGAAAACCCGAAATTTGAAGAAGAATTACGTTCTTGCATAGCTGATATCTTTCAGGACTATCAAGAATCTATTACCGCCGACAGTCAACCAATATATTGGCAAGTACTGGGACTGATAGTCATGCCAAGAGCAATAGGAGTTTGTTTAGTACCACAGGATGAGCGTTGTTACGAACAGGTGATTAAATTTCGCCGCACTGTTTATCAAAATTCTCAGTTAATGGCTTTGGGTATTGAACAACATTATCACTTCACTGCCCATATTACATTAGCTTATTTTGGAGAAATCTCACCCGAACTAGACCGGACAAATTTTAGTACACAGTTATCTGAATTGAATCAACAATGGCCGTTAAACTCACCAGACTTTTTCATAGATCGTGTTGAACTGAGAAAATTTGACGATATGACAAGCTATAATCGTCAGCCGGACTGGCCGAGTTTAGTCATTAGTCATTAGTCATTAGTCATTAGTCATTAGTCATTAGTCAATAGTCATTAGTCATGAGATTCTGGACTTTTGACTATTGATTTAGCAGAGATTATCTCCAAAATATAGATTTTATATTTAATATTCAGTCTGTTTATAAGCTAGATAAATAGCTTCTAAAAATACATCAGGTGCAACACCTGCGGGCATTTGCTCTAAGTTAATAATAGCTTGAATTTGTTGAGATAACTTTAAAGATAGAGAGGATCTTGCCCTAGGTGACATACCATTACGTCTTTGTAAATACTCTCGAATCACAGCAAAATCATCTGGTAATAATGGTGATAAATCAGCAATTTGTATCAGTTCTTCATGAAGTGATTTTGCTTGTTCGGAAATAGTTAAAGTCGCTGAACCACTAGGTATTTGGTCTTGAATGACAATTGTACCTGCGGCGAAATCACCCAAGCGCTTTTCTTGACGACCCAACATAATTAAAAAAGCACCGATAAATAAAAACTCGTCTAGGGGACGTAGCAAACCACGTAAAACTGCTTGTTGTAGTCCAATTGGTCTACCATCATCTCGCACAACCCGAATTTTAGCAAAGCGTTTACCAAGGGTTTGCCCTTGCCAGAGAGTTTCAAAAAATACAAAATAACCTGAATAAATAGCAAACGTGATCAGCAAAGCGATCGCGATCATCCACAAACCTAAATTAGCGCCGAAAACTTTTACCCAAAAATCTGATAATTGTACTATAATTACCCAAAAAATAATGTAAAACCCCAGTAAAATTAAAGCCAAAATGTGATAGTCAATCAGCAAAGCCCAAGCGCGATTACCAATTCCCGCCAGGGTAAATTCTAGTTCTACACTTTCTGGGGTACGGAATTTAACACGGTTAAAAAGGTGCATAAGCAATTTAAAATTCTATGATAAGGCAGGTGGCAGTGGTTCGACTTCGCGGTAGTTGAATCTCGACTTCTCTGCGAGACGCTACGCGCTAAGCGAAGCTATGCCGAAGGCTTTACGCTCGATTACCGCGTAGTCGAAACTCACCAACCAGATAGAAGCTAGTAGTCATAAACTATGTACAATAAGAACCAATGACTAATGACAAATGACTATTGACTAAACACTTAAATATCGCGATCGCGTAACTTCAAGCCTAAGCCTTCGCGCCGACTGCGCAGGTCATAATAAATCACAGCTTTGATGGTTTGCCAAAATGGTACAATCACCGCTCCACTGGCAAAACTTAACCCCAAGATGAGCAAGAAGACAAGCACAGACACGGCGCTATTTCCTTGTTGCATCAAAGGCATAAAAATTAGCTGAATAATCGTCGATAAAATTTGCAGCAAAATTTGAATGGGTATTGTGATCAAAAAAGCTACAAACCCGATCAATAAAATCCGCCACACGTAACCTTGAGTTAACTCCCAACTACGACCGATAGTTGAAGTCGCATCAACGTTATCCTCAATTGCAAGCGGTACATCCACTAAATAAAAACGTGTCAACAGCCATAAAATTCCCACAAATGCTGCCAAACCTAAAACCAAGGCAATTAAACCCACGAGAAAAGCAGCAGCAGGACTGGTTTGTTGAGCTATCCCGCCCACTACTACAGCCGCTAAAACGCCAATTAAAACAAATACAAACCCAACACCAAAGACAACTCCCATAGCGACAATCAACATTAACAGCATTGTCATTAAAAACTGCCATAATCGGGAATTAACAAAACTTTCACCAGCAGCAATACTTTCAGGTTGATCGACCAAATCACCAAAAGCCAAACGGGAAATCAATGCTGTTAGGGCATAAAACTTTGCCCACCCATAAATTGGAACTAGTATCCAAAGATAAGCCCTAAGAGCTAGTAAAAAGTATTCCTTGAGGTGAGAACGATACAATCGTATTCCTGCGCTCACGACATTTCCCACACTGAGAGGTTGCATAGGGCTGGGAGAACCAAAATCACCAGACATGATGTTAAATTTTCCTTGCAAGTACGGAGATGAATTGAGGCTATCTTAAAGTACACTCAACCCAATCCTCCTAAAATTTATGAATATTCAACGTTGGATTGCACGACGAGAAATAAATTGGCAGCGTTTGGACAACCTTTTGCGCCAGGTAGAAAAAAAAGGGCTAAAATCACTGCGAACAGGGGAAATTCGGGAATTAGCCAGTTTATATCGTTCAGTAGCGGCAGATCTCGCACGCGCCCGGACTCAGAAAGTCGGCAACACTTTGATACATAGTTTACAATCTTTAACAACTCGCGCTTATACGCAGATTTATCAAGGTTCGCGACGACAAGAATGGCAAGCTGTAGTGGAATTCTACAAACGGGGCTTACCGGCTGTAGTACAGCAAACATTTGCATACATCGTTGCGGCTACTTTGTTGTTTTTGTTGGGGGCGTTAGTTGCTTGGTGGTACGCTTGGCAAGATCCCAGCTTTATGCCCCTCATCGTACCCGAAAGCTTAATTTCTCGTGTGCGAGACGATCATAAATTGTGGATGGGTTCGATTGTTGGCATTGAACCCCTAGCATCCAGCAGTATTATGATTAATAACTTGTCGGTTTCCTTTGGGGCTGTTGCTGGTGGGATGACAGCTGGGGCATATACAGCATATTTAATGATATTTAATGGCTTATTAATTGGTGCTATTGGTACTTTGGTAGGACAAAATCATCTCGCCTATCCCTTTTGGGCATTTGTGTTTCCACATGGTTCTCTAGAATTACCAGCTATCTTTTTCGCTGGTGGTGCAGGATTGCTAATAGGAAAGGCGATTTTATTCCCAGGTAAATACCGTCGTCGTGATGCACTCAAATTCTATGGTTCCCAAGCGGTGCAGTTAGTATTTGGAATTGTGCCAATGTTAATTATTGCTGGTACTATCGAAGGTTTTTTCTCCCCCAATCCCAGTGTGCCAGATGCTTTCAAGTATCTTGTTGGTATGGGGTTATTTGTCATTTTGGTAATGTATTGTAGTCGCAATCCTAAAATTAAAGATAATTAAGCACTTCGTAGTTAGGACTTCAGTTTTAATATTTGTCGGTTAAGGAGGAAAGAGGAAAGGGGAAGAAAACCTTTAACTCTTACCTTTAATATTTTCTCCAAACGAAACTCCAAGTAGAAAATTCTATCTCTTGCAGTATTGACTTTATTCCAGGATTTTGAATTGCTTAGTGCTGACTACGAAGTATTAATATTTTTTACCGTGATAGGTGTTTACTTAAGTGTTGCTAAGTCTATTTTTCTAGATTGTTAATACTCTAGTAAGAATACTTATATTTTGGAAATAAACCTAATAAATGAAATGCATCAAAAAATAATAGTAATTAGTTGAAAATAAGGTGGACAAATTCAGAGATATTCAAATATGAATGAATTAAGTCTGTAAAAGTTTCTATTTTTCTGAAATCATCAATCCTTATGAAAAATCAACTTTTTACTTCTTTCCTTGCTGCTTGTACTTTGTTTGGCATTTTATCTGGAAATGCTTCTGCTAGAGCTTTTGACATCAAAAGCCGAGACCAGGCTCCCGATCAATTCAAAAATATTCTCCAAGATTTTCGAGCTTTCGTTGGTGAAGAAGGTAAAACTTTAAGTCCTGACACCATTAAGGCAAAACAAGTAGACCTGTCTAAATTACAACTTAAATTTGACCATGATGTAAACGTCTTCTTTATCGGTGAAACAGCCGGAGGATACCGCAACCGACTAGACTTTTCAGCGACTGGCTCCACAGTGGCTTCCGGGAAAATCTTTGGTGATACTTCTTGTAACACTGGGGATAAAAATTTCCTCAATTTTAGTAAGTTTTGCCCTAATCCTAACGATCCATTAGCCAATAAAGTTGCACCTGATAAGCCTTTAAATATAGGCGACTGGGCAAACATTGGCTCTATGAAGGCTGGTACTAACTTAGACTTTTTGCTGCGTGCCGATGATATTAATGGTGGTATTACTGGTACCGATAAAAATGGAAAGACGGTTCCAGGTGTCTGGAGTTTAAATCAAGCTTTGAACCCAGATGGTTTACAGCACGCGATCGCTTATTACTACAAAGACTATTTAGTACTAGGTTTTGAAGATTTGTGGGGGGGTGGTGATAAAGACTATAACGATACGGTGTTTGCCATTGATATTGGTGCAGAAAACGCTCGTTATGTTGCTGGTGTTACACCTGTACCAGAACCTTCAGCCACTCTAGCATTGTTTGGTATTGCTGGACTGGGTTTGTTTAAAACTCGTCGCCGCCGTGCTTCACTTGTTAAAGTTGATTCCGCGCTTTGAGTTGCAAGTATCGTTCAACTAACTGATCTGTAATCTGATGTGCTGGTGCGTCAAGTACCAACACACCTTTTTGTTTTAACTTGGCAAATGCAACTTGTCGTTGTGCTAATAAATCTAAGGCTACCGCCCGGACATAAGCATCTGTAACATTTTCAGTAAAGGTATGTGCCCGACGATCCACTTGCGGATCGCGCAGAGTCACACAAAATGGCAGATAACGGGGTGCTAGCCGGGAAAGGGCGGCGAGGAGTTCGGTGGAGGCGGTGACATCAACTATGTCGGTAATTAATACTACTAGTGCCCGCCGAGTTTGCTGCTGGACAACATTGGTGACTGCTCCTAAATAATCGGATTCCAGCAATACTGGTTGAATTGGAGTCAGACGATCGATTAAATGGGTGAGATAATTTTGACCACGTTCTGGAGGAATCCACGTATGCATTTGGCGGTCAAATACACCCACTCCGACGCGATCGCCTCGATGTAATCCGGCTAAAGCCAAGGATAAAGTTGCATTTAACCCCCAGTCAAAGCGCTGTAAACCTTGTACTTTGGCTGTCATTAACCTGCCGCGATCGAGTAAAATGATCAAAGTTTGCTCTTGTTCTGGTTCTAAAACCCTTACCAAGGGTGGTGTATTCCCAGAAGCCCCGACTCTCCGGGCGGTAGCTTTCCAATCAATTAAGCGTAAATCATCACCAGTGCGATAGTTACGCAGTTCAGCAAACTCCGTACCAATACCCATGCGGCGTTGACGGATAGATCCAGATGATTGCAATGCTAGCCGAATAGAAAGCGATCGCAATCCCACTAAATCTGGATAAACTTTTACCTTGAGTTTTTGCTTAATTTGCCAATCATCCCAAGCTAAACCCCATAAACCTAACTGTCGTACCTGAATATTTCCCCAGTCAAACTCTCCCCGCTGTGTGGGGTGGACGGTATATGTTAATTCCTGAGTGGTGTTACACGCTACATTAGCCCTCAGTTCCGATGCAGAAACACCAAAGCCTGTGGGATAGTCATCGCGGATTTGAATCACAGCATTAGTATTTTCCGAGGTTACCTTTAGCACAACGGAGTTATCTCGACCAATAGATAATCGGGATGGAATTTCGCGGCTAATTTGCACGCGAGCGCGCCTGACGCGCAAACCATCCACAACCATCAATCCTAAAACCAGAACATCAAATAAAAGTGCGATCGCAATACTGGCGGGAATACCAAAAAGCATGGCGCAGATAGGTGCGATCGCAATTCCTGAAACTAATAATAAATAAACTCTATTTGTCGCAACCATTCTTCATCTATGGACTGGAACTTGTTTAATTACCGATGCAATTACCGCATCAATTTGTAAACCATCTAGCATCGCTTCTGGTTTAAGAATTAGACGATGACGCAACAATGGTGATGCAACAGCTTTGACATCATCTGGCGTGACAAATTTCCTTCCTGCTAACCACGCTGCTGCTTGGGATGTCTGTAACCAAGCACCAGCGGCGCGAGGTGATGCACCTAACGCTAATTCGGGATGTTGGCGTGATGTTTTGACTAACGCTAGCAGATAATCAATAATTTTTTCATCTACCTCAACCGCTTTCACAGCTTGTCGCGCCTGCAAAATTTCACTTACTGTGGCGATGGGTTGAAGACGATTAATATCCCCACGTCGCGCCGCAAACCCTGCTTGACGATTGAGTAACATTTGTTTTTCCGCAGCTGGTTCGGGGTAATCTACTGCTAACTTGAATAAAAACCGATCTAACTGCGCCTCTGGTAAGGGATAAGTGCCCTCAAATTCTAGAGGATTTTGTGTGGCAATCACCCAAAATAATTCTGGCAAGGGCAAACTTTCACCATCTAAGGTTACCTGCATTTCTTCCATTGCTTCTAACAGCGCCGCTTGTGTTTTTGGTGGAGTGCGATTAATTTCATCTGCTAGTAGTACTTCAGTAAAAACTGGCCCTTTTTTGAGAGTAAAATTGCGACTATTCAAATCAAATATATTTGTTCCAGTAATATCTGATGGGAGTACGTCTGGTGTTAATTGAATCCGGCGAAACTCTGCTTTAATTAACTGCGCTAACACTTTTACTAAGAGTGTTTTACCTGTTCCCGGTACTCCTTCTAAAATTATGTGTCCCCCCGCCAGTAGTCCTACTATTAGCTGCTGTACCAGGCTGGATTGTCCGACAATTATTTGGTTAAGTCCTTGTCCAAGGCGAATTAATATAGAATGGATATCGCTCATATTTTGTCATTTGTCATTTGTCATTTGTCATTTGTAACTTGTACTGAGCGTAAAGCCTGCGCCATAGCTTCGCTTAGCGCGTAGCGTCTCGCAGAGAAGCCGAAGTATTTGTCATTTGTCATTTCCCATCTGTACAAATTACGAATTACGAATTACGTTAGCGCAGCGTTAGCGACGAAGGAGCGTCACTTGTACTGAGCGCAGTCGAAGTATTACGAATTATTTTTCAGGGTTCGCCATTTCCCCAACCAGTTTAACAGTTCTCGTTCACTCATCGGTCGTTTTTGCGACTTGAGCTTTAATACTGTAGCTAGTTCTGCTGAACTTTTACCTGTTTTCTCAACCCAAATATCAATCAAGGCTTGAGGTTCTAGGAAAATTTCCCCTAATCCTAAAGATTTTTGGAGTTGTATTTGTTCTGCTTTTCCTACCATCTCTATTACAAAATCGGTGGATTCAGCTTTTTCTAAGACTGTTGCTAAAGCTTGGATATATGCTTCGCTGTTGTCTAAAACTGGTGTTTCTAAAACTATTGGCTTACCAAAGCGGCGATTTTGCCCCCAAATTAGCACTAGTAGTAATATACCTGTTTGTAATAAGGCGACAATTAAAGGTTGATTTGCAAAATAAGTCAATAAGTCGCCTTGACCTTCTTGTTCTCGGACATCAGCATCTTTATAGCCATGAATGTATTCATCAACAAAAATGGCGTTATTTTGTTTGCTCACCAAATCTGCAAGAAATTTAAAATTACTTAAATAATCTTGATAAGCATTAGCTGCTAAATGGGGAGTTGTGGCAAAAATAACTTTTCCTTTTCCATATTTGTGTTGCCAAACTATAGCACCGAAGCGATCGCTTAACGAAACTTCTTCACTATCGCCTTTTTTATAACGTCTGCGGGTGGCAATTTTGACCTCACCAAAGGGCGATTTTTGCATGGTGTGAAAGTTAGATGCTGTTACCGGAGACTGCGCACCTAAAATTACCAAGGTATTACCTTTTTCTATCCATGCGCGTTGTTCTGAAGTTAGCAGTGCTAGATTGAGACTACTGTAGACCTGTAACAGCGTCACGGGATTTTTCTGTGTTTTGATATCATCCCACGGTTTTTGCCAGCGCTTGATAGAAATTCCCTGCTCTTGCATAAAAGCATACCAAGCACCATAACCATCGGCAGCACGGTTATAGGTAGAACCACTATTAATAATGCTATTTCTGGGAGCCGCGAACAAGCTTAGTAAAATAATTACCGCTAATGCGATCGCCCCCAGCCAAGCCAAGCGGTTTGTACGCTTCATAAGCTGTAAATTTTAATTTAGTCCAGAGTCAATAGTCCAGAGTCAATAGTCAATAGTCAATAGTCCATAGTCGAGAGTTCATAGTTCACAGTTGAGAATTTCTTGACCAATGACCAATGACTAATGACCAATGACCAATGACTAATGCCAATTTAATCGCTTCTCCATACCAATATTGCCTTGTAAGCCGCCAGTGTGTATTAACAGCAAGCGATCGCCTCTAGGAAAGAATCCCTGCTTGAGCAAATCCATCACACCATAAAACATTTTGGCGGTGTATACATAATCTAAGGGTATGTCATGTTCTTGGGTGAACTGCTGGCTAAACTGTAATAATTCGTCGTTTACTTTGGCATAACCACCCATGTGATAATCACATATTAGTTCCCAGGATGCAATTGCCTCATCCGCAACAGGTAAACCAGAGGCGAGGTAATTCCTCAGCCAGTTATCTATTTCCGGCGCAAGAAATCTGCCATTTTTGAGAACAGGAAAACCGATGGCGCGCTGGCTTTTGTGTAACGAAAGGATAATTCCCGCTAAAGTAGTACCTGTACCGCAAGCCAAGCATACGGTATCAAATTCCCTAGTATTCACTATTTCCATGCAACCGCGCACACCATTGAGATTGCTTCCACCTTCGGGAATAATCAAAACTTCACCGAAGCGTTGCTGTAATTCTGCTTGTAATGCTGTTGTTTGACGTTCTCGGTATTTATCGCGGTTAACGTAGAAAAGTTGCATCCCTTGTTGCACAGCAAAACTCAGGGTAGGGTTGAGTGGTAATGTCTCCTCGCCGCGAATCATCCCAATAGTGCGGAATCCAAAGAGATTTCCAGCCGCAGCGGTGGCAAAGATATGGTTAGAATAAGCACCGCCAAAGGTAAGCAATGTTGTCAAATTTCTCTGTTTAGCTTCCTGGAGGTTGTACTTGAGTTTGAACCACTTATTACCATTAACCCAAGGGTGCATACAATCGAGACGAAGCACAGACAACTCAACTCCAGCCTGTTGGGCGATCGCGCTATTGATAGGTTGTATGGTGGGAAGCAGTCCCAATGAAAAATAGTTCACACTGTGCATCAAAGAAGGCTGAGGAGATGAGGGGGACAAGGGAAGGGGAACAAGGAAGACAACTGACCACCGACCACTGTAGGGGCGGGTTCACAGATATCCTCAAATATCGATAACGATCGCGCATAAACCCGTCCCTACTGACAACTGACAAATGACAAATGACAAATGACATTTTATGGCTAAAATTTTTGACTGTATAACAGAGGAATTACAACAATTCATTAGTACCCAGCACCTTTTTTTTGTGGGTAGCGCACCCTTAAGTCCTACGGGTCACGTTAACCTATCTCCCAAAGGATTGGACAGTTTTCGCATTCTCTCTCCCAATCGCGTAGGCTACTTGGATTTAACAGGTAGCGGTAACGAAACCTCAGCGCATTTGCAAGAAAATGGGCGAATTACCTTTCTGTTTTGTGCTTTTCAAGAACCTCCTCGCATTTTACGCCTTTACGGTCAGGGATACACAGTTTTACCAGATTCCCCAGATTGGAACTCACTTTACCCTTTGTTTCCGCCACTTCCTGGATGTCGCCAAATCATCATCGCTGATATTGAACGGGTGCAAACTTCTTGTGGCTTTGGCGTACCACTCTATGAATATCAAGGTCAACGTCATATTTTAGTCGATTGGGCAAATAAGAAAGGCGAACAGGGCGTTAAAGAATATCAACAGCAAAAAAATCTTGTCAGTATTGATGGGTTACCAACACCACTGAGTAATTTACCAGGAGATTGAGGAAGCAGCACCTCTGCCTTTTCCATCTTTATATACATACTTCAAGCGCCCAGACTTTTTGAGCCTGAGCGCTTGAATATTAGGTTGCAGACAAACTTCTGCTAGTTATGGAAATTAAGCAGGCATCATTTGCATAGAACGGCAGGCTTCTGCACACTTGCGGCAAGCGGCGGCGCATTCCATCATTTTAGAATTGTCGCTCATTTGTTCACAAGCCATAGCACAGCGATCGCACATTTCTGCACAAAGCATACAAGTGCGTCCCATAAATTCGGAACCACTCATCATCATGTTCATGCACATCATGCACATTTCCGAGCAGTCGCGCATCATGCCCATCATGCTCATCATGTTCATGTCCATCTGCTTGCCTTGTGACATAGACATGCAGTTGGTCATGGTTTCCATGCACATTTTATGACATTCCATGCAAGCGTCCATGCTCTTTTGCATTTCAGTTGTCATGGATTCGTTCATCATCATCATCATCATAGGAAAACCTCCTAACTAGCTGATGCATTGTGACCAGTCCTTGGTAGGACTTAATTAACACTCTAGACTTATATTTTTGAGTAGTCAATAGTGTTATTACCAGGGTATTTATAAGTTGACTATCTCGATATATTTATCGTTAATTGAGATTAATTACACATAATTTAGTGAGGTTTATAGTGGGAATTTTCTGATAATTATTATAGATAAAGGGATAGAAACTCCCCTAAAAAAGCGGTGTTTTGTTTGATGAATAAATTTGTCAATCTGGGATCAATAATTAGGCTTAAGTCTCAAGATAGATTTTTGTCAGATTTTTTTAACAAATGTCTATAAAAATATTTGTAAATCGCTCCAAAAAGAGAATTTTTGGAGGGAAGGGATGAAGAGAACTAGTTGTTGATGGTGGTCAAGGGCGGGGAGACCCATACGTGTCAACTTAACGTGAAACCCTTGCCAAGACGTGATGACCGAATTATCTCACCTACCATCACGATCCGCGTCACCCCACCCCAGCTTTGCTAACGCAAAACTTCCCCTCCCCGTTTACGGGGAGGGGATAAAGGGGTGGGGTAAAACGCTTGTGGGATAAGCCTTTTAACTTAAGTTGACACCAATGGGGGAGACCCCGCCCCTACAAATATTTATTTTTTCAAATTGGTATGACAAAAAACCTATAAACCGGACAAGGGAAGCTAAAAAAAGCTTATTCCTGCATTCAAATGAGAGTCATAACTCACCCTTTTATGAAAAGCCTGCATATAAGGGGATTAAGGAGTGGGTTGCTGTGATTGATGTTGATGCGATCGCCTTTGTGGGTGAGAGAGCAATGAGTAGGGGCGGGGTCTCCCCGCCCAATAACGTGGTTACCGCGCCCGTACAAAATCAGCGGCGAAAAGTGCGATCGCGTCGAGGAGATTGGAGAAAACAGCAATCGCAATTGTTAGCTGATTGCAGGCGATCGCGCCATAAAATAAACATAGGCAATAATTGACGCAAAATCAACATGAAATCTCTGCACCGTCCTGATCTCTATGGTTGGTCTTATTTCAATCCGGCAAGAAATATTGATTTTAATGGGGTTGCTTGGATTCGTCCTGGTGGCAATATCCTGATTGATCCAGTAGCTTTATCAAACCATGATTGGAATCACCTAGAATCCCTTGGTGGAGTAGCTTGGATTGTACTGACTAATTCCGACCATACTCGGTCTGCTCAAGAAATTGCTAATCAAACTTATGCCAAAATAGCAGCGCCAGTAGGGGAGAAAGACAATTTTCCCATACATTGCGATCGCTGGCTGGTTGATGGTGAGGAAGTAGTCCCCGGACTGAAGGTGATTGAACTCCAAGGTTCTAAAACTCCAGGTGAACTAGCGCTGTTGCTAGAGGAAACTACGTTAATTACCGGGGATTTGGTGCGGGCGCATAAAGCAGGTACATTAACGATATTGCCCAATGAAAAGCTTTTGAACCGAGAACAAGCAGTTGCATCGGTGCATAAATTAGCACAATTAGCACAGGTGGAAACAGTGTTAGTTGGTGATGGTTGGTCAGTTTTTCGGGATGGACGCGATCGCTTAAAGGAACTAGTAGCGACATTGTAAGTATAGGGCATGGGGCATGGGGCATGGGGCATTGGGCATTGGGCATTGGGCATTGGGCAATAGTCAGTTGTCCACCTTCCCCTACTCTTCTGCCCCTAGCCCCTAGTCCCTAGTCCCTAGCCCTACTGACATAATTAGAATTCAGCATTGGAAGAAGACCGATTGAAAATAGGCGAAAGATAAGCAACCAACGCGCCAATGAGAAAACCAGCGATATTACGAAATAGAGGTAACCATTCGCTGGTTCTTGTGACTACTGGGCCAATACCGAAGGCAATAAACAAAATGCCCCATAAAGGTGAGAAAATTAAAGCCCATTGCCAAGCAAAAATTTGTCCTTCTTTTTGGGGTTGAGCCGCAAATCCACAAATAATTCCACCAATAACTGAGGTAACCAGCGTGAGAATCCACTGTTCTCGTGGTAATCCGGGAACAACTTTGCAACCACCTTGAAGTAAACAACCTTTAACTGAATCTAAGGCTTGGAGAATAGCTTGGTCTTCCCCTTGTTCGCGGACAAAGTACAAATTGCCAAAACGGGTTTGTAATTCTATCCAAAAAGTCCGGGGTAAAAGTTCATAAACTGCGTCGCCAACACTAAAACTGAGAATATTACCACCACGAGAATCGGCAACTAGCAAAATACTTTTGTCATCTAAACCCCAAAAATTGATCACTGCTCGACCTGGAGTCCGGTCATATTGGGTCAATACTCGCAGTTTCCAGCCAGTTTCAGATTGAAATTCCTCTAAATCGTGAATGAGCTTTTCTTCTTGTACGTCAGTGAGCGATTTCGCTAAGTCTACAACCGGAGTTGGAGTACTGGGTAATAATTCCGGATTGTCATAAGCCAGTGCTGGCGGAGAATGCATCACCCAAATTGACCCAGCAAGGAAAAATACGGCAACAGTTAAGAGAATTCGGCGCCAAAAACAGGACTGCATGGACTTTTTTATACAAATATCTACAGTAGAAGTGAACAAGTTGTTTTTAAAGGTACAGGAAAAGTGAGAGTTCTTTACACTTGTTTACTTTACTCTAATCTTGGTGAATTAATCTATAGTCATTGGGCATTGGGCATTGGGCATGGGGCATTGGGCATTGAAACAATTTTGGATTTTAGATTGAAATCCGGGCATCGCAAATCTAAAATCTAAAATTTCTTGTCCTCCTTGTCCCCCTCATCCACCTCATCTTTCATGACGGCAGTTTGCACAACACTGGAAATAGGCAACGTAGTGGCTCCCCCATGCCCATTGGTGTCAACTTAACGTGAAACCCGCTTGGTGAAAAGGTTTCGCCCTCACCCCCAGCCCCTCTCCCCTGGGGAGAGGGGAGCTAGAGATTCAATTCCCCTTCTCCTTGGGGAGAAGGGGTTAGGGGATGAGGGCGTGGGGGATTTGTACAACGCTTGCCCGATATAGCTTTCGGCTTAAGTTGACACCTATGCCCCATGCCCCATGCCCAATGCCCCATGCCCAATGCCCCATTCCCCTGTTACGGCAAGTCTTCATCATCAAAACTCGTTTCCCAGTCAGAAGTTTCTTTGTAACTGTCGTTATTACGGTAGATTTCTGATTTAGAACGGCGATTTTCTGGTTTGAGTGCTTCTCGTTCGCGTAAATTGAGGGCGGGTTTTTCCGGAATGGGCAAACGTTCCAGGGGCGATCGCCTAGGAGTTTTTTGGCGCGTGAAGGTTTTCCAGGCGGTTTTGACACCTACAAAAATGCTGCGTGTGCCTATTTGAACGTTCTGAGCCTGTTTTCTGGCATTATCCAAGCTTTGATCAACTTGTTTAACCACTTGACTGGCGCTTTTGACACCTTCACTCACATCATCGGTTAAATCAGTGATTTCTAAGCCTGTGTTGCGGATGGCATTCAGAGTAGGTGGTAACTCTCGCGAGAGGGTATCAAATAATTTTTCTGCACTGCGAGCTGCACGCGCTAATTCTTGCAACACGGGTAGAGCCGCTACTAAAACAGCCGTCAGACTAGCAGCGACTAAGAGTATAGAAAGTCCCAGCCAAAACAGCGGATCGATCACAATGCTATCTATGAACCTTCTAAATGCTGGGCAAGAGAATCTGAGTCTTCTTCCGTTTGCGAATCGCTGCTGCGGTTTTCGTCAACGGGTTGCCGTTTTAAGACTTGGCTTTCTCTTTGAGAGGCAACAATACCAGCCGCGATCGCATCTCGCAGTCTGTCTAAAGTTTCATCCCAGTTACGTAGTGCATTGGCAGAAAGACGATCTGCTTGTAGCTGCACACTTGTTGATAAATCTTCTGCCAATTCTGGCAGGGCATCGGCAGATTTTTTTAAAAGTTTACGCGTTTCGCGCCCTGTGCGTGGAGCAACGAGCAAACCGGTCAAGGCTCCAATGGTTGCTCCAAGCATCACACCGCCAAAAAATACTCCAGAACGGTTGTTAGACATTTTTATATTATTTCTCTCCTTACACTCATTTTAGGTGGGTTTTCTCTCCTTGCAAGACTCAAGTGATTTTATTTATTGATTGCGCCTGAAGGGGGACAAGGGAACGGGGACAAGGAGGACAAGGAGGACAAGGGAAGGGGGACAAGGGAAAGGGGACAAATGACAATTAACTTCATACTTCATCCTTCATCCTTCATCCTTCCTTTTATGCCATTGGGTGACAGGAGCCATTGCGCGCCACCCTAAAAATTTACCGATGGGTTCGGCTCGTTGAATGGCAATGCGGGTGAAGTTGCCCCCAACTTGTTCGTACCATTTAAATAAGGTTTGCTCGCCTTCAATGGTGACGACATTGGCGACTAAACGTCCACCAGGTTTTAGCGCTGACCAACAAATATCAAATAATCCATCGGCTGTGACTCCACCACCAATAAAAATAGCGTCTGGTTGGGGTAAATCTTTGAGGGCGTTTGGCGCTTTCCCGGCAATAATTTGCAGATTTGGTACACCTAAAGCCGCAGCATTATCGGCGATATAGCTCAGCCTGGTAGAATTTTGTTCAATGGCGATCGCTCGACATTGCCGATGAGTCCGCATCCATTCTATGGAAATTGAACCACAACCCGCGCCGACATCCCACAGCAGTTCTCCTGGTGTGGGTGCTAAGGTAGCTAGGGTAATCGCCCTCACTTCTTTTTTGGTTAATTGTCCATCGTGGTGATAAGCGTTATCTGGCAATCCTGGTACTCTGGGCCAAGATACAACCCCAGGATCGGCAAGACAATTAACTGCGATCGCATTTAAGGGGGCGATGTCTGTTTCACTCCAAGTCGCAGCCGTACCTTCTTGAATGCGTTCCTGTGTGCCACCCATCCTTTCTAAAACCGTAATTTTACTGTCTCCATAGCCTCTTTGTGTTAAAATTTTTGCCACAATTGTAGGTGTGTCTTGACCTTCACTCAAAATCAATAGCTGTGCCCCAGGATAGATGTAAGACTGAATCAGGGAGGATGGACGACCGCACAAGCTAATTGTTTCCACTTCCGTCAATGACCATCCTAATCTGGCACAGGCGAGACTGAAGGCTGAAGGTGCAGGAACGATCGTGATTTCGGTGATGGGAATTTGTCGTGTTAATGTGACACCAATGCCGTAACACATGGGATCGCCGCTAGCCAGGACACAGACAGATTGACCGCGACGTTGGATAATTTCGGCGATTGAGGTGCTAATCGGCGAAGTCCAGGGGATTCTCTGGCGTTGGTCGTTGCTAGGAAGCATTGCCAAATGGCGATCGCCTCCAACTATAACTTCAGCTTGATCAATTAGGGAACGGGCGATCGCACTTAACCCCTGTAACCCATCTTCACCAATGCCGACGATAGAAAGCCATTTATGTGAGTCTAGCAAGTCTTAGATATATAACTCCATTAAGGAAATGTTATCAGGTGATGAAAATTATGAACCATCGAGAATTCTGACAGGCTTCTCATGCTAAATTACTAAAGCTTGGGGTTGGGAAACTCCGGTGAAATTCCGGGACTGTGCCGCAGCTGTAAAGTAAGTCAGAATGCCAATTCTCAGGCTATCCTTCAGGATCATATTTCATCTACTCTCTGCGTTGCACGGGGAAGGAGTTCCAGTTTTGCTGTCCGGATTTACCAAATGTCCAGGCTTGTTTTACGCCACACCTGCTCAAGATGGCATACTATCCCGCATTAGAATACCAGGTGGGATTTTAAATAGTCAACAATGTCGCGCGATCGCAGATATAGCTGACCAATATGGCGGTGGTTATGTTGATGTCACTAATCGCGCTAACTTGCAAATTCGGGAAATTCATCAGGGGATCAACGCTCTTGTGTTGAAGCATGTACAAGATTTAGGTTTAGGTTGTAGTAACACGACTGTAGATCAAATCCGCAATATTATGACCAGTCCGACGGCGGGTATTGATCCCCAAGAATTGATCGATACTCGTCCCTTGGTGACAGCTTGGGACAATTACATCACAGCTAATTCCCAATTATCAGGGCTATCTGCCAAATTTAGTGTGTGCTTTGATGGTGGGGGAATTGTTTCGGTCAGCGATCGCATCAATGATATCGTCTTTGCGGCTGTGTTAGTAGACGGTAAGGTTTACTTCCGCCTTGGTTTGAGTGTCGGCGCCAAGGGTAAACCAGCCCAGGATACAGGAATTTTATTGTCACCAGAGCAATGTTTGCCGATTTTGATAGCTTTAGCCGATGTTTACCTAGGGTATCTCGATCCTAGTAGTAAACACAAACTGCGTCTGCGAGAGGTAATCAACAGTTTGGGCTATGAAAATTATCTGCAACAAGTCCAGCAGCGTCTAGCTTTTCCTCTCTCCTGCGGGAAAACAGAGACATGGATTGAGAAAACGGCTACAAATTACCACCATATTGGCATTCATCCTCAAAGCCAGCCGAATTTATTTTATTTTGGCGTTGTTTTGCCTTTAGGTCGGTTAGAAACCATGCAGATATTGGGGTTAGCTGAGTTAGCAGAAAAATATGGTAGTGGGACTCTCCGGCTTACCCCTTGGCAGAACTTACTTTTAACAGATATTCCCCAACAAGCGATCGCTAATGTTCAAAGTGAAATTTCTGCTTTAGGATTAGATTGTGCCATCAGTAATATTAATAGTGCATTAGTTGCCTGTTCTGGCAATAAAGGATGTGCAGCTTCTGCAACTGACACCAAAAAAGACGCATTAACATTAGCAGAATATCTCAAAACCCACGTTGCTTTAGATAGCCCTGTAAATATCCACTTTAGCGGCTGTACTAAATCCTGCGCCCAACATCACCAAAGTGATATTACTCTCCTCGGTGTCACCATTGAAGAAGAAAATAGAACAGTAGAGGGCTATCGCGTTTATGTAGGTATTGACAACAACGAGCAAAAATTTGGTCGGGAATATCAATTTGTCACTGTGGCGAAATTGCCCGCATTGATTGAACAGATGCTGCTAGTATATAAAACCCAACGCCTGAACCTGGATGAAACTTTTAAGGAATTTGTCCATCGATATGGTATTAGTCAATGGTCAATAGTCAATGGTCAATAGTCAGTTGTCAGTTGTCCCCCTTGTCTCCCTTTCCCTTGTCTCCCTTGTCCTCCTTGTCCCCCTTCCTAGCCCCCTGCCTCAATGCCTGATTACATCCAAGATGCTAAGGAAATCTACCGTAATTCTTTCGCTATCATCCGGTCAGAAGCGAATTTAGAAATATTGCCGCCAGATGTAGCAAAAGTTGCAGTACGTTTAATTCATGCCTGTGGAATGACGGATATTGTCACTGACTTAGGATATTCACCAACAGCAGTGCAGTCTGGACGGGCAGCTTTGGCAAATGGTGCGCCTATACTCTGTGATTGCCGGATGGTGGCTGAAGGCATTACTAGGCGGCGATTGCCAGTAAATAACCAAGTTATCTGCACTCTTTACGATGCCGAAGTCCCAGAATTGGCGGAAAAAATGGGTACTACGCGATCGGCGGCGGCTTTAGAATTATGGCGATCTCATCTCGAAGGCGCAGTAGTGGCAATTGGGAATGCGCCCACAGCCTTATTCCGGTTGTTGGAAATGCTGGATGAGGGTTGTCCCAAACCTGCGGTAATATTAGGTTTTCCTGTAGGGTTTGTGGGTGCGGCAGAGTCGAAAGCTGCACTAGCAGCAGACAGTCGCAATGTACCATTTTTAACATTACATGGTCGGCGTGGTGGAAGTGCGATCGCCGCCGCCGCAGTTAACGCCCTAGCAACAGAGGAAGAATAATATATGTCAACGAAAGGTCGGCTTTATGGAATTGGCATAGGGCCTGGCGATCCAGAACTCTTGACCCTGAAAGCGCTACGATTGTTACAAGCTGCGCCTGTAATTGCCTATCAATCAGCCACAGATAAAGAAAGTATTGCCAGAAAAATTATCGCGCCATATCTGTCTGGCAATCAAATTGAGGTACTATATCACCTCCCCCGCGCTTTGGAGCCAGAAAAAGCCAAGTCAATTTACGACCAAGAAGTTGCACCAATTGCGGCACATTTAGCCGCAGGGCGAGATGTGGTTGTGGTATGTGAAGGTGATCCGTTTTTCTACGGTTCATTTATGTATGTTTTCACCCGGTTATCCCAGGAGTACGAAACCGAAGTTGTCCCTGGAGTCTCATCACTCATGGCTTGTCCGGTAGCCTTGGGTGTACCTTTCACCTACTACAACGATATTCTCACCGTTTTGCCTGCGCCTTTACCAGCTGAAGAACTGATTTCACAACTATTAACAACCGATGCAGCGGCGATTATGAAATTGGGGCGTCACTTTACCAAAGTACGCGATATTTTGCATCAATTAGGGTTAGCATCGCGGGCGCTGTATATTGAACGGGCAACGATGGCACAGCAAAGAATTGTACCATTGGATGAAGTTGATCCGGCGGATGTGCCTTATTTTGCGATGATTATAATTCCAAGTAAGAGTAGGTTATAGAATGTGAAAATTGTATTAGATTCAGATAAATTAGCTAACATTGAATAGGATTTTTTTAAATACCAGAAATGCTAGATAATTTAGTTTGATATTATTAATTTTTACTAAAAATCTACCTTTGTGACCGATTTCCAGTTGCGACAGCAGATTTCTAAAATTGCTGAAGCTTTCCCGTTGTTTGAATGTATTCAGTGCGCCAATGCAATCCAAACATTCTTACTTGAAAGGGGCATTGCGGGAAAACGGCTACAATTATTCACAGGCAGCAACGAAGAACCCTACTGCAACATATATCACGAGATACTTCAGCAAAATATTTCTACCAATGGGATACATGAGGCGATCGCAGTTGAAATATTACAAGAGGAGCTAATATTTGACAACATTCATCCGCAAGGAATTCAAAGACAAGTTTGGCTGAACAACCTCTACTGTGCTGTCAAAGACATCGGCGGCGACTTTCAGATTACAGAGACAGATTTTTAACCAGGAGATATATGATGAGTAATCTATATGATTTAATTCGCAAAGTCCAAAAACGCCCTTCTATGTATCTGGGTAAACCTTCTGTGTGTAACCTACGATCCTGTATTTCTGGCTACATTCTGGCGCGTCGCGAATTGGGCATTCCACAAACCGACGAAGAAAGTCAGTTTACAGAATTTCAAACCTGGATTCAAAGCAAATTTAACATCTCTTCGGGTCAATCTTGGGACAAAATCATTCTTTTTTACGCCGAAGACGAACGCAGCGCTTTGGATAGCTTTTTCAAGCTATTTGAAGAATTTACCCAATCCCATCCGCTTCAGCGCGATCGCCCGCTTGTAGGATAAGTGCAATCAATGCATGTTTATAGGTCTTTTTTTTGCAGTTCCATCAGCAGATAGGTGTTGAATTCGTAGTAGACTCGGACTGAGGCAGAGTAAGAAGCGCGTAGTTCTTCGTTAGCTATTTTGGCGCGTAAATCTTCAATTATTTCAATAGCTGCTTGAATATGTGTTTGGGCTTGTTGTAAATTACCCCGACTGTGTTCTAGGGCAGCCATGTTAAGGAGGGTGTTGGCTTCGCTTTGCCTGTTCCCCCCTGCACGGAGTATGGGTAAAGCTTGGTTGAAGTATTTGAGCGCTTCTTGCTTTTCTCCTAATGAGTTGTAGATACTGCCAATATTGTGGAGGATAGTGGCTTCCCTTCTTCTCTCGCCGACTGCACGGAGTATGGGTAAAGCTTGGTTGAAGTATTTGAGCGCTTCTTGCTTTTCTCCTAATGAGGCGTAGACAAAACCAATATCGTTGAGGGTGCGGGCTTCCACTCTTTTGTCCCCCACTGCAAGGCCTATGGGTAAAGCTTGGTTGAGGTATTTGAGCGCTTCTTGCTTTTCTCCTAATGAGGCGTAGACACTGCTAATATTGATGAGGGTGCTGGCTTCCATTCCCTTGTCTCCCACTGCACGGCTTATGGGTAAAGCTTGGTTGAGGTATTTGAGCGCTTCTTGCTTTTCTCCTAATGAGTTGTAGACAACGCCAATATAGCCGAGGGTGACGGCTTCCACTCTTTTGTCCCCCACTGCACGGATTACGGCTAAAGCTTGGTTGAAGTATTTGAGCGCTTCTTGCTTTTCTCCTAATGAGTTGTAGAAACTGCCAATATTGTTAAGTGTGGTGGCTTCCCCTGTTCTGTCCCCCACTGCACGGAATATGGGTAAAGCTTGGTTGAAGTATTTGAGCGCTTCTTGCTTTTGTGCTAAATCGGAGTAGACTAAGCCAATATTGTTGAGGGTTTCGGCTTCCCAGCGTTTATCATCAAGTTGTTGCCAAAGCTTCAGTGCTTCTTGCAATTTCCCGATCGCCTGTCGCAGTGATTCTGCTGTACCTTGTTGATAAAGCTGCATTCCCTCTTGAAAAACCTGTTCCGCAGCAGCGCGAGTGGCATTTTGTTGAGTGGTTCCTGGCTGCTGTGCTATCTGCAAACCTTGGTTTGTTGGTGTCGCACCCACAGCATCAGACAGCCAAACCACACTCAGCAATAAAGTTGGTAGAAACCACCAGCAAATTGCCTGATTATTTGCACTCCCCATGATTTGTCAGTCTCATTAAGTGATTATCTGAAACTTTATGTTGATTTTAGGGGTATGGTGGGTGAATCGGGCTATGGTTTCGGTTTTTGTAACCAATTTACTGGCTAAAGATTTAAATTTCTTAACATAGCTTGAAATATTAGCGCTGACTTGCTGAAAGTATGAATTTATCTCACGCAGAGTCGCTCCAGGCGCAGAGAGTAAGAGTTGAGGTTAAGCTCTGTAGGCGTGAATTGAGTGAAAGCTGTTGTTAATTGCTGCTCCCATGAGTTTCATAAATGTGTTGCGTAAGGCGACAGCATAAGGATTTTCTAATTCTCCCATTTTCGACGATCGCAATGACTGTTCGACAATCGATTTAGTCCGGGCAAAGCGTTGTGATTCGTATTTTTCAAAAGCAGATGTGGGATCTGATTGTGCTTGTAAACACTTGGTTATCACAATTGCGTCTTCCAATGCCATGCAAGCGCCTTGTCCTAATGTTGGTAGCATGGGGTGGGCTGCATCTCCTAGCAGTGTAATATTTTGCTTTCCCCAAGGGCGAGTGGGGATGCGATCGTAAAGATCTGTTTTCAGGATATTGGCTTCATCTGTCGCCGCAATTAATTCTGGAATCGCGGGGAACCAGTCTTGATACATTTGTTCCAGTTCCCTTTTGCGTCCTAGTGCTGAGTCAGGTTGTGCTTCTGGTGCTTTAGCTGCGGCGTACCAATACATCCGATTTTTACCCAGCATCATAAATCCAAAGGCTTTACCTAAACCAAAAAATTCTCTAATATAATCAGAACGGTAGCCGTTGGGAATGTAATCTGTGAGACCGCGCCAGGTAGTAAAATTACGATAAATAGGCGGGTTGTCGCCTAATAGTAATGCTCGTACCCGCGATTTCAAACCATCAGCGCCAATTAAAGCATCGCCTTCAATCTTCAAGCCAGAGGCGAAATCAGCCTGAATTTTGTCACCCACCTGATGAAATCGCTCAAAAATTTGCCCTAAGACAAACTTTTCCCTTGCTACATTCCCCCAAAGTAGGGCGTGTAAATCAGCACGATGAATTCCGAGAACTGGTAAATCGAATCGATTCACATTTACGTTGACTAATTCTTTTCCAGCTTGGGAATTAAATTGATAATTGGTGATGGGATTACCTACACGAATTGCCTCTTCTAACAAGCCCAAATTTTGTAACACATGGGTAGCATTTGCCCAAAGTGCAATTCCTGCGCCTACTTCCCTTAACTCCGAGGTGCGTTCGTAAACAGTAACATCAAATCCAGCCTGATGCAGCGCTAACGCTGTTGCTGCGCCGCCAATACCTCCGCCAATAATGATAATTTTCTGGGCTGTCTGGATCATTTCTTCTTCATTTAACTGGAAAATGCCCCTTCTGTTCACCGTTTCATGAGTGCAGCGATCGCAGCTACTAGCTTTGAGGGATCGGCTGGTTTGGCGATATGCATTTGAAATCCCGCCGCAAATACTTGTTGTTGGGTGGTTTCTGCGGCGTAAGCTGTCAGCGCGATCGCGGGAATCTGTCCACCTTGATGGGCTGGTAATCTGCGGATTGTACGGATTAAGGAGTAACCATCTACGTCTGGCATACCTAAATCACTCAATAAGACATCTAGCCTGATTTGGGCGATCGCCGCTAATGCTTCATGGGCTGAGGCGGCGATTGTGGCGATCGCGCCATACTGTTCTAATAAAAAGGCGAGAAATTCGCGTGTATCAACATCATCGTCCACAACTAACACCCTCACTCCTTCTAATGGCGCATAAGGCACAGATAATGGATAAAAATCTTCCGATAAATTACTATCTTTATCTGATAATGTCAGCGTCTTTTGCACTGCTGGTAGAGAAACTGTAAATGTTGCACCTTGTTCTTCTCCGGGACTTTCTGCCCAAACTCTACCGCCATGTAATTCTACCAGTTGGCGGACAATCGCTAAACCTAGCCCTAATCCACCCGATCTTCTGGTTATACTAGTATCTGCTTGCCGGAAATATTCAAATACATGGGGCAAAAATTCCGGACTAACCCCCTTACCAGTATCTTTGACTTGGATTTGGATTTGCGAATCAATCTGTTTTAAATTCACCTGAATCTTTCCACCAGTCGGTGTAAATTTGATGGCGTTAGAAAGCAGATTCCAAACAATTTGTTGCAGTCGGCTACTATCACCTTTTACAGTGCCCACTTTTGCCTCTAAATACAAATCAATTTGAATTGACTTGGCTTCTGCTGCTAGTCGCACTGTATCTAATGCCGCTTCAATTACAATAGCTAGATTCACATTTTCTAAACTAAGTGCTAGCTTACCTCTGAGAATTCGAGATATATCTAATAAATCATCAATTAATTGCGCTTGGAGTTCCGCATTCCTTTCTATCGTTTCCACGGCGCGAAGAGTCGCAGTTTCATTCAATGTTCCTTTTTTGAGTAACTTAGCCCAACCCAAAATCGGATTTAATGGCGATCGCAACTCATGAGAAACTATGGCGAGAAATTCATCTTTGATGCGGTTGGCGGCTTCGGCGGCTTCTTGCGATCGCTGGCGGGCTTCGGCTTCTGCTAATGCTTGATCTCGCAGGTGTTTATATTCCTGAACGCGGAAGGTTAAATCGGTAACATCTTGAATAGAAAACAGGGCATAAAATTCATCACCATCAGCCTGTACAGCAGTTACTGTTGTGTGCTGTATGCGGTATTTCTCTTGGGGTAAAGGTACGGGAATGATAAATTTATGCAGTTGGGAAGAAAAGATTGTGGGCGGGCCACCCTGAAAAATTTGTTCTAGGCGGCTTGTGTAGCGTGGTTGATTGAGATGGGAATAATATTCCAGAATTGAATTGCCTAAAATTCGACTGCGAGGAATTTGTGTCCATTCTTCTAAACTGCAATTCCAGAATAAAACACTGTAGTCTGATTGTAGAACAAAAGCTCCTAAAGTAATTTTATCTAGCAGGGCAAATTTTTCTTGAGCTTGTTCGATTTTGTTCATATTCTGATTTTTCCGTTCATGAGACTCCCATCTCTTGATTAATAATATGAATCAAGGCATCAAATGTATCTAACTCGAAGATTAAAATAATATCTCCAATCAGTTCTAATTGTTCAATTGTAAACCTGGCTTGTGCTAACAACATTTTTGACTCGCTGACATTAGCAGATGCCAATAAATTTTCAATTTTATCTTCTAAATACACGGGTAATGTATAATTCATATGTTGCCTTAGCACATTGCTAATCGAACCCATTACCCCATTAATTACAATATTACCAATTTCGCTTAATGTGCCAATTTTGACTGCATCTAAATCAGTTGAACCAGGTTCTTCTCCAGTTAAAACTGCAACTAATGTCGAGGCACTGTCTGTGGGAAAAATCAAGCCAGCTGTGCCATAAAAGGGGCCTGTAAAGCCAAGTCGCACAGCTGCTAAACTATCATCATGAAATCTTGAAGCTAATTCTTGATAGGCATCCGCAGCTTTTAATACTTTCACATACGGAATTTCTAAGCGAATGTGAGAGTTTACCATCTCATTAAGTAAACTTGCTGCTCTACCAACTCCAATATTAATTAATTCTTGCAAGGCATCTAGTTGTTCTGGTGTCACATTCATTTGTTATTTGTCAATAGTCAATTGTCATTGGTCATTTGTCATTGGGCATTGGGCATTGGGCATGAGGAAGAGGGGGAAGATGGGGAAAAAACTCTCCATACTCCCTTGTCCCCCTTCCCTTGTCCTCCTTCCCTTGTCCTCCTTGTCCCCCTCATCTCCCTCATCCCCCTCATCTCCCCATTACCCATTCTCAAATAATTAGCAACTTACGTTATTAATAACTTGCTGGACAGCTGAGCGCAATTCATTTTCTTTCGGCGGTTTATTAATGAAGTTAACTGCCCCTAACTGATAACTTTGATTGCGTGCGCCTTCTTGAATATCGGCTGAGATGATAATGGTAGGAATTTCTAATTGTTCATCTTGGAGAGCTTGCAAAAATTCAAACCCATTCATGTCAGGCATTAAAATATCAGCTAAGACGCAGTTTGGCTGATGTTTGTGAACCATTTCTAATCCCTCGCGCCCATTACTAGCTTCGAGGATTTCATAGCCATCTACTTGCAGAAACTTGCGAATCATTCTGCGAGAGAATGCTGCATCATCGATAATTAAAACCAATGCCATCAGCTTTACCCTTTTGATCTGTGTCTGACAAAAATTGTGCAACTAGTCCATTCTGGGATTATTCGTAAAAATTTATCTTTAGTTGGTGCAGCAGTTTTTACTCTGCGTAAACAATGATTAAATTTTTAAACAAACATAGATATATTTCGTAAATATATGCATTTAAAATCAGTTATTGCTGGGAAATTTCATCTCCTTTCATTTTAGCTTTTCGCACCCAATGTAAAATTGTTGTATGGTGAATATTAGTTACTTGCTGGATCTTTCTCAGACTCATGCCATTAAGATGCATTTGCAGGCAAAGTTGCTTGATATCATGGGAGTAACCCCAAGGTTGATAGAATTCGAGAAACTGACGATTGCATTGTTTACACTTGTAACATTGTCTGTCTTTACGCCGACCATTCTTAAAAGTTTGATTTGAACAGCAACAAGGACATTGCATCTCTCTGCTTTCGTTTTTCAGTGTAACATTATATTTTCAGCATTTAGTGAGATAAACATCTCTCATTAGAGAGATATATATTGATTTTTGCAGCTTATTAGTATTAAAATAAGGAGTTTAGAAGCTATCAACACAATGGAGTTAGCAGAAATTGATGATGATATAGAAGCATTTCTCGTTGAAAGCTACGAGAATCTGGATCAAATTGAACGAGACATTATTGAACTAGAGAAAGATTCTGGAAATGGCGAAGAGCTAGCAAGGATTTATCGCTCACTCCATACTATCAAAGGGAACTGTGGCTTTTTACCGTTTCCCAAGTTAGAAGCGCTGGCTCATGGGGCGGAAAGTTTGCTTTCGTCGCTGCGCGATCGCAATTTAGCAATCACTCCCCAAATCGTCAGCACCTTACTGCAAACAGTTGACAGTATCCGCCAAATGTTGTCTGTAATTGCAGTAACTAGAAAGGAAGGCGATCGCGATTATGCAGAACTGATACAAACTTTAACTACATTACAACAAACTCAACCTACTGTAGCCACATCGCCATCACCTCAATTTGTCGAGTCCTTTGATGGCGATACAGCCTCAGAATCCCATATCCGCGTTCATGTTGGGCTGTTAGATCAGGTGATGAACTTGGTAGGTGAGTTGGTTTTAGCCCGGAACCAAGTCATGGGATTATCTGCCAAGCTCAAGGATAATAGTTTGACTCTGGCTTGCCAACGCTTGAATTTAATTACAGGCGATTTGCAAGAACAAGTCATGAAAACTCGCCTCCAACCAATTAATAGTATCTGGCAAAAATTCCCCCGGGTAATTCGTGATTTAGCGATCGCTTCTGGTAAAGAAGTTCAAGTAGAAATGGTAGGGGTAGATACGGAAATCGATAAAAGTATTATTGAAGCCATTAAAGATCCCTTAACCCACTTAATCCGTAACTGTATCGATCATGGCATTGAATTACCAGCTGAACGCATTGCTAGTGGTAAACCCAGCCTAGGAAAAATATGTCTGCGCGCCTTTCATGAAAGGGGTAAAGTCAATATTGAAATTAGTGATGATGGACGGGGGATAAATCCGACAAAACTTAAACAACGAGCGCAGCAACTGGGATTAATCAGCCCCAACCAAGCTGAAACCATGAGCGATTCCCAAGCAATAGACTTAATTTTCTTACCTGGCTTCTCGACTAGTGAACAAGTGACAAGCCTGTCTGGAAGAGGGGTAGGGATGGATATTGTCAAGAGCAATATTGAAAAAATTAACGGGAGCATGGAAATTTACAGTCAGCAGGGACAAGGCACAACATTTAAAATGAAAATGCCGCTGACATTAACAATTATTCCCGCATTAATCATTACTAGCTCTGGCGATCGCTATGCCATCCCCCAAACTAGTCTACAAGAGCTAGTTCGTTTAGAAGCAGTCTCAGCAATCAATCGAATTGAGATGTTTTACAACGTACCTGTATATCGCTTGCGAGGAGAACTTATACCCTTAATTTACTTACATCAAGCATTGCAGATTCCCGAAAAGAGCGCCAACTTAGAAACCCTGAGTATTGTAATTCTCCAAGCTGATAACTATCGATTTGGGATAGTTGTGGACACCATAGAAGATATCCTAGACATCGTTGTCAAACCTCTAGGACAGCAGTTAAAATCTGTATCTGTATTTGCTGGAGCGACAATTTTAGGTGATGGCAAAGTAGGATTAATTATTGATGTTGTGGGTTTAGCTAAACAAGCCAGTGTGAGTGAGAAACACCAGCAATTAGCAACTGGAGCAGCCGCAGATATCCCAGATCCCCAAAGCGATCGCCAAATGATTTTACTATTTACCGGGCCGGAAGCTGCACCGATGGGCATTCCCCTAACCAAAGCATTGCGGCTCGAAAAAATTCCGGCGACTGCTGTGGAAAAAGTCGCGAATCAGGATGTTTTTCGGTATAACAGTCAGATTTTACCCTTAATTGATCTGCACACTATATTTAGCGATCGCCATCATCGCGAACTTAAACTTGCAACCGAGACATTAGAGATTGCGATCGTCTCTCCTACCTCAGAAGTTAGTGTGGGTTTAGTAGTTGAGGAGATTGTTGACATTGTAGACGAACCACTAACCATCATAGGTATGGCTAGCAGACCGGGCGTACTTTTTTGTACAGTAATTCAAGGTCAAATCACAGAAATTCTTGACGTTGAGGCTGTAATTCAAATTGCTAACCCCTATTTGTTGTCACGGAGTTATATCATGTCCGAGTAATTAGTTATGATTCCCAAAGTCAAAAGCACCCCACCCCTTAATCCCCTCCCCGCAAGCGGGGAGGGGAGACAAAGCACAGCTTTGGCGGGGTGGGGTTCAGAGGGTTTAGTAAGTAATTAAGCGGACATGATATTAAAGTGGCTGAACAAGAACTTTGCACCTTTTTTCTCAACGGAATGTTTTTTGGTATTGATGTACAGGATGTGCAAGAAGTGATTCGTCCCCATACATTAACACCTGTACCTTTAGCGCCACCAGATATTTGTGGCTTAATTAACCTCAGAGGGCAAATTTTAACAGTCATAGATTTACAGCAGCGATTAGACATGGGTCAATCAGCCATGCGCTTAACCACTAAACTAAGAGATGATCTACTAGGATTTTATATTGTTGTCTGTGCTGACGATCAAGTAGTTAGCTTGCTAGTTGATGAGGTTGGCGATGTCTTAGCGTTACCAGCAAACACCTTTCAACCCCCACCCGCAACGTTAAAAGGGAGAATGCGTCAGCTGCTAGCAGGAGCTTACCCATTACCAGAAGGGTTTTTGTTAGTTCTAGACACTGAAAAAATTCTATAGGTTCAAATTAATTCGTAGTTAGAACTTTAGTCCTTTCTTTTGAAGCACTGAAGTGCTGACTACGACTCACCAAAATTCTTTTATTTAAAAAATTAGGAGTGCTGAGTAATGGCGACAAATCGGACGGGGAAAAAAACTAATGACTCTAATTCTCCCACAGATAATAGTGCAGATGCGATAGAAATTAATTACGGCACAACAGATCCGCAACTGCAACCATTACTAGCAGCCATGAAAGCCGCTAGAAACGGTGATTTTAACGTTCGTCTCCCAGTAGAGAACAATGGTTTTGGTGAAATCGCCGCAGTTTTTAACGAATTGGTGAGTTTCAATTTCCACTTTGCCACCGAAGTCACCCGTTTAGCAACCGAAATCGGCCAAGAAGGAAAGCTTGGTTCACAAATTACACTCAAAGGCGCAGAAGGTTCTTGGAAAGAATTATTGGACAATTTAAACCAAATGTCTGCTAACTTGGCACAGCAGATCAAAAATATTAATGAAGTCACCCTCGCAGTAGCCCAAGGTAATTTAGTAAAACAAATTAAAGCACGCAATGCCGGAGAATTTAAGCAACTCAGCGATAATGCCAATCAGATGATTAGTAGCCTGAAATCTTCCATCAGACAAATGGCCGATGTAGCGATCGCAGTTGCATCATCTTCTGAAGAGCTTACCGCAGTTAGCACCGAAATGAGCACCAATGCAGAACAAACCGCAGAACAAGCAACATCCGCATCCGCCTCAGCCGAGCAAGTGAATCAAAACAGCAGTACAGTAGTCACTGCGACCGAAGAAATGAACGCCAGCATTCGCGAAATTGCCAAAACTGTGGCTAGTGGCGCAACAGTAGCCGCCCAAGCCGTAAAAACAGCCGAAAGCACCAACCAGACAATTGCTAAACTTGGTCAAAGCAGCCTAGAAATTGGTAAAGTCACCAAAGTCATTACTGCGATCGCTCAACAAACAAACTTACTAGCCTTGAATGCTACCATTGAAGCAGCTAGAGCCGGAGACGCAGGTAGAGGATTTGCTGTTGTAGCCAATGAGGTGAAGGAACTCGCCAAACAAACTGCAAACGCCACCGAAGATATTAGCCAGCGAATTGAAGCCATTCAGACTGATACCAAAGGTGCAGTTAGTGCCATAACTCAAATTACAGACATCATCAACCAGATAAACGACTTGCAAAGCACCATCGCCAGTGCTGTGGAAGAGCAAACAGTCACCACTAATGAAATTGCCCGAAATATAGCCCAAGCCGCCCAAGGAACCTCAGATATTGCGAAAAATATCGCAATTGTCGCCGTCAATGCTCAAAATACTACAATTGGTGCAACTAACACCTCCCAAGCAGCCACAGAACTAGCCCGCATGGCTGTAGATATGCAAAAAGTCGTCAATCAATTTAAATATTAGTTGTCAGTTGTCATTTGTCATTTGTCATTTGTCATTGGGCATTGGTGAAGCTCAAACTTTCAGGCTAAAAGCCTGATTAACCAAGTTAAAAACCTCGTTAACCGAGCTAAAAGCCTCGTTAACGGAGTTAAAAACCTCGTTAACGGAGTTAAAAGCCTGATTAACGGAGTTAAAAGCTTCGTTAACGGAGCTAAAAGCCTGATTAACGGAGTTAAAAGCCTCGTTAACGGAGCTAAAAGCCTCGTTAACGGAGTTAAAAGCCTGATTCACGAAGCTAAAAACCTCAAAAAGCATCATCAATTCACAATGCAGATTGTCTCCCTCATCTCCCCACACTCCCTCATCTCCCTTATCCCCTCAATCCCCAATGCCAAAAATCCGGGTACTCGTAGTTGATGATTCCGTAGTAGTTCGTAGTCGTGTTAGTAAAATTTTATCCAACGATCCAGAACTAGAGGTAGTGGGAGTCGCTGCTCATGGGCGCATTGCTTTGGCGAAAATTCCTCGATTGAATCCCGATGTCATCATTCTTGATATCGAAATGCCAGAGATGGATGGTTTACAAACCTTGGCGGCGATTCGGGAGATCTATCCACAGCTACCTGTGATTATGTTTAGCACCTCTACCCACACTGGCGCGATCGCCACACTCGAAGCTCTTTCTTTAGGTGCTTCAGATTATGCCACCAAACCTAGTAACCTAGGAAGCGTGGAGGCCAGCAACCAACATATCCGTGAGGAATTAATCCCCAAAATTAAGGTATTTGGTGTCGGAACTACTTTTTTTTCCCCATCAACTACAATTACTGATTCAGTGGTTCCAGCCATCCACAATCGTAGAGAACAGGTAGATGTTGTGGCAATTGGGGTTTCTACAGGAGGACCAAATGCCCTAGCAAAAATACTTCCTGCACTACCCGCCGATATCGGGGTTCCCATATTAATTGTCCAACATATGCCACCAATGTTTACCAAATTATTAGCCCAAAGATTAGATTCTCAGTGCCAAATTCGTGTAGATGAAGCAGTTCCCCAAACCGTACTAGAGCCTGGACAAGCTTGGATTGCACCTGGCGATTTTCACATGGTTGTACAACGTCAGGGCGATGTTGTGCGACTGGCTACCCATCAAGCGCCACCAGAAAATTCCTGTCGTCCTTCAGTAGATGTACTATTAGTATCTGTAGCAAAAGTATATAATAAAAGAGCGATCGCCATCATCTTGACAGGCATGGGACAAGATGGATTATATGGCTGTAAATGTATCCGGGAAGCAGGCGGACAGGTGGTAGCACAGGATAAAGCTAGTAGTGTGGTGTGGGGAATGCCTAGTTTCGTTGTCAATGCAGGCTTAGCCGATAAGATTCTTCCCCTTGACCAAATCGCAGGTGAAATTGTCCATCGAGTTCGTGACAATCAAGTACCTATTTCCGGTCTGTAATGAAACAGACTATGAGTGTAAACACTAATGATTTTGAGTTTATCTGTCAACTAGTATACAAATATTCGGCAGTGGTCTTGCACGCCGAAAAAAGCTATCTAGCAGATCTATATTTACAGCCAATTGCCGAATCAGCCGGATTTGCCTCAATTTCCGACTTGGTTGGCTATCTACAGACTCAACCTTTTGGCAGTCTGCACAGTCAGGTGATTGAATCCCTAGTAACCAATGAAACATCCTTTTTTCGAGATTATCATCCCTTTGAAGCACTGAAAAAATTTGTGCTACCAGAGTTGGTCGGTAAAAGAAGTATAGAGCGATCACTGAATATTTGGTGTGCAGCTTGCTCTCATGGACAAGAACCCTACAGCATCGCCATGCTGATTAAAGAACATTTTCCAGTACTGGACAATTGGTCTTTAAAGCTCATGGCGAGCGATTTTTCCAGCAAAGTCTTAGCTAAGGCGAGAGAAGGGTGTTACAACCAACTAGAAATACAGCGGGGATTACCGAAAAATTTCCGCGATCGCTATTTTCAAAAACTAGATCACAACTGGCAAATTCAGCAAGAAATTCTTCAGATGGTAGAATTTCGCCAGATTAATCTCGTGCAATGTTGGCCATCCCTCCCCAAACATGACGTAATTTTTTTACGCAATGTTTTAATTTACTTTGATACTGCAACTAAAAAATCCTTACTAAAAAAAATCAAGCAGAACTTAAATCCAGATGGTTACTTATTTCTGGGTAATGCTGAAACCACCATCCACCTAGATACAGCATTCACTCGTGTTCAATTTGATAAAGCTATTTGCTATCGCTTAAATAAATAATTAATATTATATCGCGAGTTGTAGGGGCACGGCACTGCCGTGCCCTGAGAATGTACATTAAGTAAAACGAAAATTGCTATACCAATTCAAATAATTTTGGCGACACATCAATGATTCTTAAGGTGTCCCTACCTATTTGTCGCATTGTTTTTTCAAATTGGTATTACACTTCAGCTAAATATCTTATTATTTCAATATTTTTTAAGCTAAAGCACTTTTTTGGGTAAAATCCGTCATCAGCCTTTGAATGATTTAGCCCTAAATTCATCCGCTGACGATATCACACAATGAAAGCACTCAAAGCCTTAACTACAGCCTTAGTTAGCCTAACATCTGTACTAGCAAATATCCCAGTAAAAGCAGAATGGGCACCTCAACCTGTTGTCGATGGAGTTTATGCAGGTATTCAACATATTCATGGTTATCAAGCCACACCACAATTAATATGGAACGTTGCTAAAGGATCTCGTAGTCGTTGTGGGCGTATTTCCGGTAGTTTGTATTGCAAACTAAACCATACCGTATATATAACCAAACAAGATATTCAAATGGCATATCATTTTGGCGATGCTGCCTTAGCTTATATAGTTGCACATGAATATGCTCATGCCATGCAAACTGCCTATGGATTTCAACCACGAATCACACCAATATCAGAACTACAAGCAGATTGTTTAGCAGGCGTTTATTTAGGATTAATTCCGAATATTGTTTTTGACGAACGCGATACATTAGAAATTGCTAGCCTAGCTTATCACATCGGTGATTATGACTGGGGTAGCCGACACCATCACGGAACCCCAGAACAACGAGTCAAAGCCGTTGTCTTAGGGATGAAAGGCGCAGTTAATGGTAGAGGTTTCGCTGTTTGTCGCGTTTAACCCTGAGAGCGTGTTTTCACACTCTCTCTGGTTGTAAGCTACAGTGTACACACATCTATACTCTGCGTACTCTGCGGTACAAAAATGATTGTTTTAAACGCAGAGCGCACAGAGACCACAGAGGAGAAAAATAAGGAATTAAGGAATTGTGTGTACACCGTAGATCCTTATAATAGAGAGATTTAGAGAGAGGTTTATAAGTCTGAAATCAAAGGAGAAAACCATGAAAATTGTCCCAGTTAACCAAGATAACTTTGATACATGGTTAAATTTGTCATTGGAACTTTGGCCAGATGAATCCCCCGAAGAAAGACACACATCTCTCACCAATATTCTCCAATCGCCCCGTGAAGCAGGATTTTTAATTAAAGATGACGCTGGAATAGCAATTGGCTTTATTAATCTCTCCCTGCGATATGATTATGTACCTGGTGCTACCACTAGTCCTGTTGCATATGTAGAAGGGATTTATGTCAAAAATGAGTATCGAAAACAAGGTATAGGTAGATTCTTAATAGAATATGCCCAACAATGGGGACGGGAACATGGCTGTCTAGAAATCGCCTCAGATGCTTTATTAGATAACACCACAAGTTACGAATTTCATCGCCAGGTAGGTTTTCAAGAGGTAGAAAGAATCGTGACATTCATTAAGCCAATAGACAGGTGATGATAAATTTTTACCGCTAAGGTAAGTAAGTGGGCGTTAAAAAACATAACTATACTTTTGTCATTGCGAGGAGGTACGACGAAGCAATCACAAGGGTTTTGAGGAATTTACATTTTGTTACATAGTTGGGTTTATTCGTGCCGACTTACTTATGCAAGTTGTAATCTCTAATGTTATTAAAATAAAAATTTATGTATTATACTTGTAGTGCGCTTAATATTTAATTGCATATGAGTTATGATTTTTCACTGCAAAGTTGTGACTTAAACAAACTCAACTCAATGACCAAATATCCTAGTATCCCTACTTATCACGCTCTAGGGGACAAAGGAGCTTTGCTAGAACAGACAGTTAATTTTGATGGTGAGGTCATCCTGACTGAAAAAGTAGATGGTACAAACTCTCGCATCATTTTACTGCCTGATGGTAACTTCGTTTTGGGTAGTAGAGAAGAACTACTCTTTGCCAAAGGTGATCTCATTGGTAATCCTGCACTTGGGATTGTAGATGCTCTCAAAAAAATTGCAGATTCATTACCCCAATCGCAAAATGGTATTGCTGTTACCTATCTAGAATTGTATGGCGGGAAGATTACCGGAGCTAGCAAACAATACACCTCACAACAAACTGTTGGCTGGCGACTATTTGATGTAGCAGTTCTCACAGACATAGAAACGCTATTTGCTCAACCTATCAAGCAACTAGCAGCATGGCGAGATCGTGGTGGTCAAGTCTTCCTTGATGAAATGCAACTCACTCAAGCTAGCAAAGAATATGGATTTGCTCTCACACCACGAATTGCAACAGTCACATCTTTACCCGTGACGATTCAAGAAACACATGAGTTTCTCAAAACAATGCTACCACAAACAAACGTTGCACTCGATGTAGGTGCCCGTGGTCAAGCCGAAGGTATTGTAGCGCGAACTACATCCCGAAGTGCGATGCCTGCGGCGGTTCGCGGAGCGACCATCGCCAAGTTACGTTTTGAAGATTACGAACGTCATAGCAAACGAAGAGGATAGTAGTCTCAAGATTATTATGCCCGAATCACAGTACCTAGAGCCGAATTGCTCAACACAGCATTAGCCAAATTACCGGGGATATTACCATCAATTATCCAGCAGTCAATTCCTAAATTAGAGATAGCTAAAAATTCTTCAACTTTCCTGAGCATACCGCCCGTAACATCTATAGATTTACTTTCACCAATAAAACCTTTGATTTGCGGATAGTTAGCTTGAGTAATCTCAGATATCACTTGCCCATCTTCATCATACACACCAGGATAGTTGCCGACATTTATTAATCGAACCTGAAACTTTTCTTCTGTGTAAAAATATTTAGCTAATTCTGCTAATAATCTGTCAGTAGATAGGATAGTACCACCAATTATTTTATCAAAAATCACATCACCAAAAACTAAAGGAATCAAACCAGCTGCGAGACTATTTTCTATAGCTGAATAGTCAAATTTGAGTAATTTTTTTTCCTGAGTAACAGCCATCGTTACAGGTGGTAGGCTAATTACTGGTAAACCCGCTTGTAAAAAAATCTTCGCCAATAGCCGATTTAGATCGAGAGCATCTTGGTGGACTAGACAAAATCCGAATTTATCAACATCAGTGCTAATACCATTGATGGTATTGTATTTCTTAGCTGACTGATGACCGAAAGAACCAGCACCATTGCCAATAATCAATTTTAGATGGGGATGTTGATGTGCGATCGCACTCACTTCCCTGGCCAGTTGTTGGATAATTTCGGGTCGAGCAGTTAATGGTTGATCCTTATCAGTAATCAACGACCCTCCCAGCTTGATTAATGCCAGATCCATCATGAAATATTGACAACAATCGGATGATAACTTTCAAAAAGTTTACCACATAGAGAGTAAATTAATTCGTAGTCAGGACTTCAGTCCTGAATTAAAGCACGCTTTGTGCTGACTACAAACCTACCAATCGTGATTTTGGCTTATGTCAGACTCAATCGAGTACCAATATCAGTTAATTTCCGAATACTCCCAACCATCGCCACGTCAAACTATTTGCCAAGACTGTGCTTTTCATACCAAGAGAGAAGACGGGATAGACTGTATTCACCCAGACGAATTGCAAGTTAATTGTTCTACCATAATTTTTTGCAATTCGTTCCAACCAGCCCAGGAAATTGACAGTCCTTGTGTATCATTTGACTATGCTAAAAAATAGCCACTACTAAATTTTATATGTAAAACGCTATTCTTTACCTTACCGATACTGGTTGAGAAGTGCGATTCTCAACTCTACGCTCATTTAGCGAGAATCTCAGGTTATAACCTTCAACGACAATCTCACCTTCAGTCGTTTGGATATACAGTTTTCCTTGATCAAAGCGCACAATATTATTAGTTGTGATTGCAGCCATCGATAATAACTGTTCACTAGGCTGAATCTGCTCTTGATATAAACTCAGCAAATCCTCAGCGGTAACTTTTGACACAGATGAAGCCTGATTATCCTTAACCTTTGTCTGTGCTTGGATCGCAGTTGTAGGTTCTGATTGTGCCTGTACAGAACTGATCCAAATCACGCGATCGCCGGATTGTACTAAAATTTCATTATTGGTAGTTTTGATATATAAACTTTCCCGACTAAATGCCATTTCGTGAATTTTCTCGAAACCCTTTCCACTAAAAATGAGTAAATTCAATGCTGTCTGATTTTTCCCTGGCAAATTTATTTGCGAACGCCACAACTTCCATAAATGTTTTACTTCAGTGTAATACATTTGGTAGCCTACCGGAATCTGGTAATATTCATACCGCATCAACCCATTCTCAATTTTGCCTGTCGGAATAAAACTATTTTCGAGTAATACTTGATTGATTAATTCCAAATGATTAGAGTTTTGCCGTACTAAGAAAACCTTAGATTGGTTAGCTAAATTAATACTTGCCAGTAAGAAACCTTTCTTAGTTAATAACTGAATTGTTTCTGATATTGATTCTATACGTAGATTTTGATTAAATGCTAGCCTGGTCTTGCCTTGTACGTATTGACTAATTAATGTTTTATCATCCATTAAATTTAACGTTGTCATAGCTAACTCCTTATTACCCTGGATTAATCCTGTAAGTGTGTTATGTCAAAGCTTTTGTCGTTTTAGCTGTATTTTTATCTGGAAAATTAAAAAATCAAAGTTAGCTCTTGCTCATTGGCTCTAGTTAGTTTTACTTGTGTTAGTAATTACTTCTTCAACAGCAAAGCAATAAATCCGGATACGTCAATCACAAACAAAACAAACAACTAAAACAGTATTTATACGTATTAGCATGGTAAAGCTTTCATGTTAAAAGTACAAGCTTTTACATCGATTATTATTTCTTGCCAGAAATTTCTCATTCGAGAATCAAATGATAATATTAGTTTATTAAAAAAATAAAAATTATTAGTTAAACTGATTTTTTGACTCTGTTAAATCTCTAATTGGAAGAGACTGGGCAATTTGTTTGCAAAACTTAATATTCAACTTTTTTATATCTTCAAGATATGCAGATATCTAAAATGCTGAATTTGGCGTACCCCTTTGCTTAAGTCTCTACTGGCTCCTGGTCAAATTGTCGCATCAATTCGAGTAAAGCTTCCCGGTCTGGTGTCTGTCCCTCTTGGAGGAGTTTGGCTAAACCTTCAAAATACTTTTCGCGATCGCCTGCGGGACAAAACATGATCAATAACTTCGCAGCTTTGCTGGCTCGGTTAGCAAATGTATGGGGTGTACCACGGGGAACTAATATAAATGCTCCTGGTTGACCCTGTACTGTTTGATTACCGACTTGAATCTCAACTTCTCCCTCCAGAACATAAAACATTTCTTCCATCTGGCGGTGAATATGCAGTATGGGCGCGGTTCCCCCTGGTTGGATCGTGTTTTCAAATAATCCCACATGACCATGAGTATCAGCACCAACAGCCTTGAATATAACTTCGCTATTACCAATTGTCAGGTGAGAGCCTTCTCCTGGCGCTAGTACAATTTCTTGGATGGGTAGACTCATTTGCACTCCTGAAGCTTTAATTTAGGTGCTCAAACCATTGTTTTACAAGCGGCTATAGCTGCGATCAATCATTTATCAAAATTTAATCAGAAGTTTGATTGTTCACATTCTGTGCAAGCTACAGCCAAGCATAACAGACCCCTCAAGTATCTGAATCAATCGGTAGGAGGATGGAGCTGAGGCTGTAAATTTTTAACTTTAAGGTTAAGGGTTGGGCAAAACTGGCTGCAAATATTTAAAGACTTTGCAGCATTGCCACAGTTCATATCAACTTGGCATTTTTTGCATCCACCGAGAAATTAAAAATACATTTGTGGGAAAACAAGTACTTTATTAGGAGGTTAAAAAATGGCAGCTACAAACGGGAAGCGCAAAATTCGTTACGCCGTTGTGGGACTAGGTTGGATTGCCCAGGAAACTGTACTGCCTGCTTTTGCCGAAACTGAAAATTCACAACTAGTCGCCTTGTTTTCTGAAGACAAACTCAAGCGTGAAGAATTAAGCAAGCAGTATGGAGTTAAAGCTTATTCTTACGAAGACTATGACAATTGCTTGACAAGTAGGGAAATTGATGCAGTTTATATTGCACTACCCAACCATTTACACTGTGATTACACTGTCTGGGCAGCAAATGCAGGAGTTCATGTGCTTTGCGAAAAGCCAATGGCAGTCACAGAACAAGAGTGCGAACAGATGATTCGTGCTACTAAAGATCATCACGTTAAGCTGATGATTGCTTATCGCCTGCATTTTGACCAAGCGAATATGCAAGCAGTAGAGATTGCGAAGTCTGGTAAAATTGGCGACACTCGTATTTTTAACTCAGTATTTTCCCAGCAAGTTGCAGAAGGCAATGTCCGCCTAGAACCAATCTCTAATGGTGGTGGCAGTGTTTACGATATGGGTGTGTATTGTATCAATGCTGCTCGATATCTGTTTCAAAATGAACCAAATGAAGTTTTTGCCTATAGTGTAAGCAGAGACGAAAAGCGTTTTGATGAAGCTGACGAAATGACGAGTGCTATTTTGCGTTTTCCAGGACAGAGAGTCGCAAACTTTACTTCTAGCTTTGGTGCTGCATCAGCTTCCAGCTTACAGCTTCTGGGTACAAAAGGTAATTTGCAGATGGAATCACCATATTCCTATGTGGGAGAACTGAAGCACAAAATTAGTATTAACGATGAAACGCAAGAAAAATCCTATGCTGCTGGTAATCAGTTTGCAGCAGAAATTACCTACTTTTCTGATTGCATACTGAATAATCAAGAACCAGAGCCATCAGGTGAAGAAGGTTTGGCAGATGTTCGCATTATTCGTGCTATTTATCAATCAGCGCAAACAGGTCAGCCTGTGCAACTTGGAGAGTTTAAGCGTCAGCACAGGCCATCAGCCCAGCAAATTATTCAACGTCCAGAGACGGAATCGCCAGAGTTAATTCATGCAGCCGATCCAAGCGGGAAGTCGTAACGGAGGAGCAGAGGGAGCAGGGGAGCAGGGGAGCAGGGGAGACAAGGAGGACAAGGAAGATAAATAAGAAATGTCCACTTGCCCTCTCGCAAGTTGTTCGCGTAGCGGACGCACCAGAAGGGATGCCCAATGCCCAATGACCATTTTCATACTTGGCGGTGAAATTTTTTCATCGGAACTGCTTTTTACTCACCTTGATGTGAAAATATGGAAATTAGAAGTTCAGCTTTTTTTATTGGCAATACGATACCTTTTAAATACACCTGCGATGGAGATGATATTTCTTTGCCAATATATTGGGAAGATCCTCCACAAGGGACGCAGAGTTTTGCCTTGATTGTAGATGATCCAGATGCGCCGCAAAAAACCTTTACCCATTGGGTTGTCTACAATATACCGGCTGATAGCCGCGAACTACCAGAAGGTATTACTCAAGAGCCTAGACTCCCAAATGGTGCTGTACAAGGAAAAAATAGTTTTGGTAAGTTAGGTTTTGGAGGCCCTTGTCCACCTCCCAAAGACGGGGCTCATCGCTATTTTTTCAAAATCTTTGCTTTAGAGCGATCGCTTGATTTATCTCCAGGTGCAACTAAAGAAGAGGTATTACAAGCAATGGCAGGTCATATTCTGGATAAGGCTGAAGTTATGGGTCGTTATGCTAGGGAGATTGAGCAGTAGCACTAAATTAGGGCATAGGGCATGGACTTCCTGGGAAAACCCATTCGCTATGCCCCAATTTAGACATGGGATGAATTGACAACTCTTAAGACAACTACTTGAGTTTCAAAATAGTGAAAGCAACAATGAAATTCTAAGCAGCTGTATCTTCCCGTTGTATCTGTTGCCGAATGGTATCAATTGCGGCATTAATACCAGCCAGTTTGGACTCTAAATCATCTCGCATCCAAGTGAGGAATTTTAGTTTGCGCTCTAAATGAGATTTGTGCGAAATAGGTTCGCCACCATAACAGTAATTACCCCAAAAAGGAAACATAACTAGCCTCTGAATTTAGCTGAGTAAGAGTGCATAATTTTGCACCACCACATTACATTCTGGCGAAAAGCGATCGGACTAGATGGTGTAACTACCGATCCATATCTGACGTGTTTGACGAACTCTAGAGTTTCTATCTGGTGTTGTGATGAGTTCGGAGTAAGCACATTTCCCTAATTCCCAGATCCTATACTCAAGACAGCTAGGGTATGCAAATCTGGTACTTCTAAATCAGCTTGAGCCTCTACTGGTAAATTAGCACCAAGTCCTTCTTTACCTGCTCTCCGATTTACCCAAACTGTTGAGATTCCTAAAGATTGGGCGGGAATAATGTCATGATAAATACTGCAAGCAACGTGTAATATCTGTTCTTGAGGTAGCTTGATTCTCTCAATTGCAACTTTGAAGTTGTTGAGAGCAGGTTTGTAGCTTTTAACTTGCTCTGCTGTAATAATCCAGTCAAATTCAACTTCTAAATGTTGGGCAGAGAAAGCGAAGAGATTGTCATCTACATTAGAAATAATTGCCAGCTTATACTTTTTTTTGAGAGCTTTCAACGCCTCGACTGTATCTGGGAAAGGTAGCCAATGCCTAATCGAATTAGCCAGGGAAGGTAATTCTTCATTAGTCGGGGCAAAGTTAAATTGTTCGCCAAATTTTTGGACTACTCTTGTGAGAACTTCTTGATATTTTCTGTATTCTCCTTTTTGAATTTCCGCTTCAAATTCTGCAAAAAATTGCAAAATTTCTTCATCATCTAAATCATAACCGTGGGCAGATAAAAGTGGCTTAAGTGCTGCTAAAACCCCACTTTCCCAATCAATCAGAGTACCGTAACAATCAAATGTTAAAACTTTGGACTGTTCAAAGTTAATCAAGTTTTTTACTCCACGCTAAGTTAATGGTGTTCAATTATAGGGGACGGAAATACTGAAGCCTTCCATCTAAGGCGTGTTTTCAATGGTACGGTCAAACAATTTTCCAGAAAGCCTTAACCTAAATTTGTACTGATTTTAACTCAACCTTTGCTAATACTGTCAGTTAATAGGCTGCGTTATTAATAATAATTTATTGGTCTTTTGAGGTGTTGTCTGTCTGCCGCACTCTACATATTGCATATTTTTTAAGTTCTCAGTCCCTTAACCTAAATTTGTACCAATTTTAACTTAATCTTTGCTCAGGCTGTTAGTTATTAATGTGCCTCATGAAGAGTAATTTATTGCTATTTCTAGGTTTTATCGGACTGTTCATCCTAAATATTGGATATTTTTTAAATTTTTTGCCCCTTAACCTAAATTTGTACCGATTTTAACTCAATCTTTGCTAATGCTGTCACTCTTAATAAGAAGATTGTGGGGAATATCTGTTAAAATACGTTATCCCGATTGGAGATTAGATGTATTTATTTTATGAACTGATCCCTAAGATACAGATGAGAGTTTCTGACAAGTTGTTGTGCCATAATTTCTGGAAATTAAATTCAGAAAATACAACCTTATAAACTGTGTATTTTCTGACAAAATCAAAAAAATAATAGATATAAAAAATTCAAGGAAACTACGTAACATGGGTTCCTTGGAGGCAATGTTTTCGTAACTAGATGTGAGGAGTGCAAATGCTTGAGGCTATCGCTGTTGCTTGGCTATTATTATTTTTTGGTGATTTTCTTTCAACCTTCGTTTACCACGTACCCGAGCATGTTTTTGGTAGCCTCCACTTGAAAACGCATCATTCTTGGAAGAAAGATTTCCGCCACTATGCTATTTTGACTTTAAATACCCAGGTTCTATTAGATGGCATTCTGGGTGCTTTGCCTTATTTGTTAATGGCAATAATTTTGTGGTCTTTCTCTCCAATTGGTGTCATTTCTGGACTACTGTTAGGTCAATTACATGTTTGGTGGAGACACATCAGTGTTTTGGATTGGAAAACTCCGAAACCTGTAACTATTTTGTGCCAAATTCTCTTCATTACTACTCCCGAAAGACATTGGTTACACCATCAAAAAACTAACCAAGGTTTCGGAGATATTTTCACTTTCTTTGAACAACCTTCACTTATTTGGATGCGTTGGTTACGTTTACTCCGGCTGCATTTTCGTTACTCACGTATTTAGTGGTCTGTCCCATTAATTTTGCTGGGTTGAGGTTGGAAAAAGGGGAAAGGGTAAGGGACTAAAAACCTTTTTCCTTTTCCCCTTAACCTTTCCCCCGCTTTCCTTGGCGAACTACTAGAAACCAAGCAAAGTTATGATTAACTCACTACAGCTTCTGCTTTTTCTTTCACAGGTGGTACATAAGGTTTTTCTGTACCTTGGGCGAGATATTCCGCTAGCTGGCTTTCGATTTGATCGCGGACAATTTGGCGATATTCGAGAAAATGCTCGTTGTGGGCGCAGGCGGAAATGTAATGCTCTGCCACTCCTGGGTTATGCTTGATAATGCTAAACAAGTGATGCCAGAATTTCCAACGGGTTTCTCGTTTAATACCTTGTCGCCAGATGACAATCAACAAAGCTCTAATGACTACCAACTCAGGCCATTTAAACGGCGCTTTCCAAGTTGGCGCACCCATCATTAAAAAGCAGCGGTAGGTGCGATCCAAATACTTCACTGGGTCGTATAAAGCACAAAAAGCCTCAACATATTCTCTAGCAATATCTTCCAGAGGACGAGTAGCAACAAAGTTCATCAAAGTGGTCTGGTTGATGTTGCCATCTTTGTTTTCCCGCAATCTGCCTTCTTTTTTCAGGCGATGCCACAAGGCTGTATTAGGTAGCGCTTGCAACATAGCGAAGGTAGTGGAAGGAATAGCTGCTTGTTCAGCAAAACGAACAATGCGATCGCCTGCGCCTGCTTTTTCACCATCAAATCCAATGATAAACCCAGCCATTGGGCGCAACCCGGCTTTGATGATGGTTGCCACCGCATCGGTTAAAGAACTGCGGGTATTTTGGAACTTTTTGGTCATTTGCAAGCTATCTTCATCTGGTGTTTCAATCCCCAAAAATACTGCGGAGAAACCAGACTCAACCATCAACTCTAGTAATTCCGTGTCTTGTGCTAAATCAATGGAAGCTTCAGTGTCAAACCGGAAGGGATATTGATGTTCTTGCATCCAGACTTTTAACTCTTTGAGCAACAATTTCACATTGCGTTTGTTACCAATAAAGTTGTCATCAACCATGAACACACCCCGCCGCCAACCCAATTCATAGAGGTAATCTAACTCTGCTAATAATTGGGCTGGGGTTTTAGTACGCGGTTTGCGACCGTAGAGAACAATAATGTCACAGAATTCGCATTGGAAGGGACATCCCCGCGAAAACTGCACGGACATCATATCGTAAGCATTTAATTCTAATAAATCAAAGCGGGGTACTGGTGTGGTGGTGACATCTGGTTTTTCACTGGTGCGGAAAGTCCCAGAGGTTTCGCCCCGTTGAATCGCCTCAACGAACATGGGTAAGGTGATTTCCCCTTCATCGAGAATCAGAAAATCTGCGCCGACGTTTTGCACTTCATGGGGTGTAGAGGTGGGATAGGGGCCACCCACAGCGACTAACTTACCACGGCGTTTTGCTTCTTGGATTTGGTCTAGTAAGTCCTGTTTCTGGACAATCATGGCGGAGAAAATGACGACATCAGCCCAAGCCCATTCTGCTTCGGTAGCTGGGCGAATGTTCCGGTCAACAAGTTTATATTCCCATTCTTGAGGAAGAATTGCCGCCACTGTTACTAAACCTAAAGGTGGTAACAAAACCTTGCGATCGACTAAGTCCAAAATTTTCTCGTATGACCAAAAGGTTTTTGGAAAAATTGGATACACCATTAGGACTCGCATACAGTATCAACCCTCACACTTTGATTGTTATCCCACTTTAACGAAAATTAAGAGTCATTGACTTTTTATCTAGGCGGGTTCATCTGTTGACTCAAATTTATTTCTCACGCATTCGACGAAGTCGTTCTCACAGAGTAGGCGCAGAGGCGCAAAGAAGAATGTAAGAGTATGGTCTAAAATATGATTCAAAAGGTTCCAGTCAAAGGTTAGATTCCTACGGCTCTTAAGTATTGATTTATAATTCAGTTTTTACTTCGTTAGGTGGTAGAAGTTCATTTCGATAGGATTCAAAGTTGATACTTTCGGGAACACCTTGATATTCCATGATTATTTCTGGCGAAGTGGTGGATTTGATTTCTAAAAAAGTAACAAAAACTGGACTTTCAGTAATACCCTGTGGTGTTTGGTGCAAGTTCGATTTTGCCGTTTTTATAAATACCTTGAATAGTTTGTAACATCAACTTTCCTCAGTTTTAATAGTCGCCTCTCTCCTAGCATAAACAACAATTCATAACCGACCTTTACCAAAAGCTCCAATAATCCCCTGTTTTTTATTTTCTTAATTAGTCTTGACAGCGCTACTTTTGACACCACTAATTTTCAACACATCACTCATCGTTGCACAGTAATTTGGTAACCCAAAACTGGCGGGATTAATGGCGTTTTCGTAGGTAAAATGTCGGTATCCCATGCAGAATCTATCCCAAGCAGCCATCTGAATTCGGAAGACAGCAATAATCAAATTTGCCAATGATATGGATAGAGGAATGCGAAAGTAAATCTTTTTACCTAAATAGGCGCAGACTTCTTCTACCGCTTGGTTAACTGTTAATTGCTTTTGACCTAAAACAAATTTGCGAGGTTCCCGCTCTGTGGGAGGATAATCAATTAAATATCGAATTGTGGTAGCTATATCTCGGCCGTGGATAAAGTGGAAACTACCATCGGCTTGCAAAAACCGAATTATATTAATATATTTTGTAACTTCCGGGATACCAGATGTTAAATGAGAATAGGGCTTGTTAGCATCGCCGCCTAAAACTAAAGTAGGAAAAACTGTGGTAATTTTAGGTGCGATCGCTAATTTTGGAAGTTGCTGTAAGCATTTATACTTAGAACTGACGTAATCTGTACCAATTTCCCCGGCTTCTTTGAGTGGTTGATTGTGGCGATCTAAAACACTAGCGGTAGAAAAATAAATTACTTGTTCACATCTTTCTGGATCTAGCAGCTTCAGCAATTCCAAAGTCTTGTTAACATTAATATTAAATGTTTCATCACCGCCCCAAGCTGTTGCTGTTAGCACCGCCGTATCAATTGTTGATAGCAGTTCAGCATACTGACTAATTTGTTGCATATCACCTTGCAAAACGGTGATACCTAGACGCGCCTGTGTATTTACTTGCAGCTTCTTTGGGTTCCTAACTAGTAGATACAATTCATGATCTGTTTCTTGAATTAAGGCTTCAGCTAGGTAGTGACCGATACAGCCACTTGCACCAGTTACTAATATCCGTTTCTGGCTCATAAATAATTTTAAGTTTTATTTATTTAAGTTTATTTATTATAAGTTGCTGATAATGAATTTTTAGTTCCCAGTATAGGGGCTTTTCAAGGGAATTGATCAATATGTAAATTGTCAGCTGTTAATCATTAACTAACAACTGACAACTGACCCTTACGGATTCGGCAGTTGCTTCAAGTCGGGGAACCCGCCCAACGCACTGCCTCACAACTGACAACTGACTATTGACTATTGACTAAACCAATACATTCAGCTGTTTTGCAGTTTCAAAGAAGAAAGCCACATTTTCTTCTGGAGTTTCTGGTAGTACACCATGACCGAGGTTAAGAATATGACCCCAATTTCCAGCTTTGCGAACAGTATCAAGGATGCGATCGCGGATAAACTCTTTAGAACCAAATAGCACGCCTGGGTCGAGATTTCCCTGAACTTTCACATGCTTACCCAATCTAGCTCGTGCTTCTGCCATGTCTACTGCCCAGTCTACAGTCACAACATCTGCACCTGATTTTGCCATTCTTTCCAACACACCTGCACTACCGCTGACTAGCAAAATTAAGGGTGTGTCGGGATGGGTTTGCTTGACTTGCTCAAAAACCCGTTGCTGATAGGGTAGGGCAAAGGTGTCATAATCTTGAGGACTCAATTGACCTGCCCAGGAGTCGAACATTTGCACAACTTGAGCGCCACAGTCAATTTGGTAGCGTGCGTAAACGGCGATCGCATCTGCTAATTTTGCTAAAAATTGATGCAGAATCGTTGGGTCAGAAAACGCCATATTCTTGATGATGGAATAGGTTTTAGAACCTTTTCCCTCGACTGCATAAGCAGCTAATGTCCACGGCGCACCGACAAAGCCTAACACCGTTGATTGATTCCCTACCTCTTGACGCAACGCCTGCAATATGGTTTTGATAAACGGCAGGGATGCTTCAGGCTCAAAGGAATGCAAATTATCAACTTGTTCTTGAGTGCGAATGGGCGAGTGAATAATTGGCCCTTTACCTTCCGCAATATCCATGTCAATGCCTAAACCAGGCAACGGCGTTACAATGTCGGAAAATAAAATCACCCCGTCTGGTTGAAAGGCTCTCCAAGGCTGTAGGGAAACCTCAATCGCTACTTCGGGAATTTCGGAGCGATCGCGGAAGGAAGGATACTTCTCCCTTAAATCTCGATATGCTTTCATATACCTTCCCGCTTGTCGCATCATCCATACAGGGGGACGGTCTACTACTTCACCACGAGCAGCAAGCAGGAGTCTAGGAGCTGTTGAGGAAACACCCATTTAACACTTCATCCTAAGTCACTTTTTTATGCCACTGTTTAGCTTATCATTCTGGGATTACGCTTTTTCAGGAGTCTGGTTACACTCTAGTCTCTGCTTAACTTAACTTCATATGCCAACTGATTCCAACAGTTCCGCTCATGTTGCATCGACTCAGAACGCTCCCAAAGTCAGGAAGTTTTTGATCCCGCGTTCTCAAACCAGAAGTTTCTTGATCAAGTTTACTTTCATAACCTGTTTGGGATGGGTTGTGGGTGGACTTGCTAGTATAGCCGGAGAAAATCTTCTAGATCGCGTTTCACCCAGTTTTTTTCCAGATCCCCAAATGTGGAATGGCTTAGTCAGCGTTCTGAGTACCATTGTTTTTGCCTTGATTTTCGCTGCTGCACAAGCGCTGATTCTGCGTCCCTATATCCCTGCTTGGTGGTGGTTGCTAGCTACCAGCATCGGTTGGGTGATTGCCAACAGCGTTTCTACAGGCTGGATTAACTATATCTCGTCCATTGGCGCATCCTTTAACGAAACTTTATCAACTGATGCAATGCTGATTTTGGGAGGCTTGTCTACTATTTCCTATATTATTTCGGGAATTTGGCTCGGATTTTGCCAATGGCTGGTATTGCGACGCTACACAGTCAACCCTTGGTGGTGGAGTTTTCTGCCGACAATTTGCTTCTTCTTCATCAGTACTTTAATTTGGCTGCTTTCTTTATTGCAAAATTTTATTCCCGAAGCCAACCGGACTTCGATATTGTATTGGAATGGGCAAGGATTTACAGCTTTAATTCTGGGATTTATTCCCGCAATTGGCTTGTGTACTTTAAAAAGAAAACCACAGCACAAACCTGTGATTCCTAGCTCATCCTCAGATCACTAGGCAGCTAACTGCTGCTGATTATTGATGATGTATAAAGATAACCATTTACCGAATATAACTAAACCACCAGTTGCCGAGAAACAGCCACAGCTTTTAGAGTTACATGGCGATCGCCGCATGGACAACTACTTTTGGTTGCGCGATCTTGATAATCCTCAAGTTCCTGCATATTTAGAAGCTGAAAACAATTATACCGCAGCGATGATGGCACACACCAAACAGCTGCAAACAAACCTCTATAATGAAATGCTGGCAAGGATTAAGGAAACCGACTTATCAGTGCCCTATCGCCAAGATGACTACTACTACTATATACGTACTGAAGAAGGCAAAGATTATCCTATTTATTGCCGCAAACAGGGTAACTTAGAAGCACCAGAAGAAGTGCTGTTAGATGAAAATGAGCTAGCACAAGGACATGAATTTTTCAGTTTAGGCGTGTTTGATATTAGCCCCAATCATCAAATCTTAGCTTATTCAGTTGATACTATTGGTGCTGAGCAATACACACTGTTTTTCTTAGACTTAACCACAAATAAATTATTGACCGAAACTATCCCTGATACGTATTTTTCGATGGCTTGGGCTAACGATAACAAAACAATATTTTATACCAAAATTGATGATGCCAATCGTCCTTACCAACTATTTCGGCATACTTTAGGTACTGCTGTCGATGAGGATGTTTTAATTTATGAAGAACTGGATGAGATTTACCATTTGTATGTTGACAAAACCCGTAGTCAAGCATATATATTGATGCTTTTAAGAAGCAGCATCACCACAGAAGTTCATTATTTAGATGCCAATAATCCAGAGGACAATTGGCAATTAATTCATCCACGAACTACAGGGTTGGAATACGAAGTCGATCATCACAGTGATTACTTTTACATTGTGACTAATGATGAGGCGACTAACTTTAAATTGATGAAAACCTTGGTAAGTTGCCCAAATAAAGAAAATTGGCAGACAGTAATTCCCCATCAAGAAAATGTGTTGCTATCGGGAGTTAGTCTGTTTGCCAATTATTTAGTAATTTATGAAAGAAAAGGTGGACTAGAAACTGCTAGAGTCAGAAACTTTTCCACAGGTGAAGAGAGTAATATCACTTTTCCCGAGCCTACCTATGAATTTTACGAAGGTAATAACCCAGAGTTTAATACTAATATTTTACGTTTCCATTACACTTCTTTTATTACGCCGCAATCTGTTTTCGATTACAACATGGAAACAAATCAGCGGGAGTTAAAAAAAGAAACGGAAGTGCTAGGAGGCTATGACAGAACCCATTATCAGAGTGAGTGGCTAATGGCTACCGCCGAAGATGGGACAAAAATTCCCATATCAATTGTGTACAAACAAGGAATCAAAAAAGATAGTACAAATCCCCTGTTACTCACAGGATATGGTGCTTATGGTGCTTCTTACCCCGCCACCTTTTCCTCAAATCGCCTGACATTGTTAGATAGAGGAGTAGTGTTTGCCATTGCCCATATTCGTGGCGGGGAAGAAATGGGGCGACAATGGTATGAAGATGGCAAATTTTTACAGAAAAAGAACACCTTTACAGATTTTATCGCCTGTGCTGAATATTTAATCAAGGAAAAATGGACAGCGAGCGATCGCCTAGTAATTACAGGCGGTAGTGCGGGCGGCTTATTGATGGGAGCAGTTGTGAATCTGCGCCCGGAACTCTTCAAAGCAGTAGTTGCTCATGTCCCCTTTGTCGATGTAGTAACTACTATCTTGGATACTTCCTTACCCCTTTCTGCAATGGAATGGGAAGAATGGGGAAATCCCAATGATCCAATGTATTACGACTACATGAAATCTTACTCGCCCTATGATAACGTCGAGGACAAAGATTACCCAGAGATGTTAATTACAGCAGGCTTAAATGATTCTCGCGTTAAATATTGGGAACCAGCTAAATGGACAGCCAAACTTCGAGAACTCAAAACAGATAATAACATTCTCCTGTTAAAAACCAATATGGGTGCAGGACATAGCGGCGCATCTGGACGTTATGAAAGTTTGCGGGAACTAGCTTTTGAATATGCTTTTATTCTTGATAGATTAGGTTTCTCAGAGTGAAATGCTGACTGGAAAATAGGGGCTAGGGGATGAGGGGGATGTGGTACCCTGCGGGTTCTGCTTCGCAGTACGACTTTGCGGTAGTTGAATCTCGACTTCTCTACGAGACGCTACGCGAACGCTCGATTACCGCGTAGCCGAAACTCACCAACCGGGAGATGAGGGAGATGAGGGGGACAAGGAGGGTAAGGAGGACAAGAGAGACAAATTACTATTGTACAGATAAGAAATTTCTTATCTCTAATATTGACTATTGACTATTGACTATTGACTATTATCCCAAATTAAATCTAAACGCTCTTGTGCTGTTTTGAGCGCTTTTTCCGGAGTAGATTTACCTAACAATGTAGCTTCAATTGCTCGACCAAGGCTGTCAGATAGGCGACTATATCCAGCAATAATCGGTCGATATCCGGCTACAGAAATCTGATCGGCAAAGACTTTTAATACTGGTTGTTTGCTGATGAATTGTTGATAAGCTTCGCTTTGAGTAGCTTTGATATTCACTGGCAAAAAACCCGTACCTATACTCCATTCTGTTTGGAATTCTGCACTCAAAACATACTCCAAAAACTTGAGTGCAGCTTGTTCTCTAGCTGGTGTGGTTTTCATTAAATACATCACCCCCGTAGCTGTCACCGTCGCCCTCTCAAGATTTGCGGGCATAGGAAATACCTGATAATCAACCTGAGACTTCATAATATAAGTCCAAGGCCCTGTTATTTGCATAGCCACCCGACCGGAAATAAAAGCGTCCTCTTCATAGCCACGTTCTGGAGGAGAAAGGGTTGCTGAATGATCTTTGATCAAGTCTTGCCAGAACTGTAAAGCATTAATCGCCGCCTGATTCGTCAAATTAGGTCTATTATCTGTTAATATCTCGCCCCCAGCGCTCAGTAAAAAAGGGAACCAACTAAAGACAGTCCATTCTCCTTTTCCTAAAGGTAGTAACATTCCATACTGTTCGGGTCGTCCATCGCCATTGCGGTCAATAGTTAACTTTTTAGCAACTTGTCTTAATTCTTCCCATGTTTTCGGTGTTTCGGTGATTCCCGCAGCTTGGAAAAGTTTTGGTCGATAAAAAATACCAAGATTTGCGGTGTATAAAGGTATTGACCAAATATGGCCATTTAAGCGCAATTCTTCCAGTAGGTTGGGAATAACTTCGGACTTAAACGGTAATTTTTCCAGCCATTCATCTAAAGGTTGAATTGCTCCTAATTCAGCAAATTGCCCTGTATTTTGGGCATTGAATGCCAAAATATCTGGAGGTACATTGCCCACAACTGCTGTTAAGATTTTCGGCAATTGGGGTTCACCTACAAATATAGATTCCACTTGGATATCAGGATGAGTTTGATTAAATTTTTTGACTAGTTTTTCAAACACATCCCGATTCGGAGGAGGATTGATTGATTGCCATAGACTCAGATGAATTACTCCATCATTCTTTGGGGCTGTTCCCTGACAACCGGATAAAAATATTAAACATATAGTCAGGGAAATTAACAGCAGTGACAGCCGCCAAATAGAATTTATCCCTTGGCGAAAAAATTGCTTAATTTGGAATTGAAAGATGATCGAGTTCATGCCACTTAGTTAAGCAACTGCTTCTCACCTTTTTGAAACCATACCCCAGTGTAATCAATTCGACGCAGGTTAAATTGCTCTCCCCGCAAACGTTCAAAATCATGTAGAGCTTTTTTACAACCGTCCCAATGACCGTAGTCATCCACCTGAATCATACCATTAGGAACAATACTGTCATAGAGCGTATTGAAGATGTCCATTGTGGATTCATACCAGTCTCCATCAGCGTGGAGAAAGGCAATATTACCAATCTCAGACTTATATTGCGGCAATGTTTGAGCAAATAACCCCTTAACAGGGACAACAATATCTTGGACTTTTAACAATTGACAAATTGATTGTATATTTTCTCTAATTGGAGCTTTTAAAGTGCCGACTCCAAACCCTGTGAGATTTGCCGATATGCCGTTAGATATATCTACTTCTGTTGGTTCTGGCATTCCTTCAAAAGTATCACAGGCATAAAGTCGGCGTGGACGAAGGCTGTAGCGCTTGATTACCGATGCTAAAAGCGCTGCTGCACCGCCTTTATAACTTCCACATTCGACAAAGTTTCCGGGGATATCTTCTAAACAAATTTTCTTGGCTAGAGAGTAGAGTGAAAATAAACGTATTTCACCTAATAAAGTGTATGGTCGAACAGCAGCGAGAATTTCCAGAAATTCATTGACTACATCAATGGATAATTCACTCACAGAATAGTTTTGTAAATGTTCTGGTAAATACCAATTAACTTTTGGATCTGGCTGATGTTGGACTGGCTCAATATTACCGCGCCATGCAACTCCCATGATTTGCATTGTTTGATAAATCATTGTCTTCCACCCTTTTTGCCTTAAGTAATCTAAGCCTTGGGCAACATCAGGAGAATTTAAATCATGGAATAAAATTAAAGCATCGGTCTCGGCTAATTGTTCGCAGATGATTGCATCGTTGAGTGGACATGGAGCATCATGAGAGCCGTCAATGAAAAACAAAGACCACTTGCACTGTAATTTTTCTGCTAATTCCTCTACTTTTTCAGGACTATAACCGCTGATTAAATTCACTGTATCTAGCACACCAGCAGATTGCAAAGAATCGGTCACACTTTCATAGACATCTGCTTCTGCTAACCGGGGATCAATTACGTCTAATTCTACTCCCGCTAAAGCTAGATGACAAGCAGACCAACCATACCAGCAGCCAATTTCTAAAGCTCTTTTACCTCTAAATTTTAGGGCAGTGTTATAAAGAATATGAGCTTCATCTCGACTGACAAAGCCTGCAAATGGTTGTCTTTTATCTGCATACCAGTTATGAGGAATTGTGCTTCTTATGTAAGGCCAAGTACAAGCACTGGGATCTGCCACAACCATATTGGGGAAACATTTATCTGGCTTGATGACTTCAAATCCTGGTGAAACATAATCACCATCTGCTAAAAATTCTCTATCAACAAATTCTACGGTTTCTTTATTCATCTTGTTTCGTCAAATATCCTGGTTATAACTGTAAAACTAGCTGCTGATTTAATGTCTGATATAATTCAGACTAGGCAGAGATAATTAATTTATTATTTAATTACCTAAATAAATTTGCCTAAAAATTGTTAAATTCGTCGATAATCTGAAGATAGTTGGGAATCAGGCGACTAAAATCAAAATTTTCTTTGGCATATTCAACAATTTCTTGGCGATAGTATTGATTTTTTTCAATCATTTCCATAATTGCCTCAGTGACAATTATTTTATTTTCTGGAGTGGCATTACTTAAAATGTTATCTGGCAGAACTTTAATAAACTGTTTTGGATGTAAATTAGCACTAGCCGATTCAGAAATAACCACACATAAACCTGCTGCTAGAGCTTCAAGGACTACAAGGGGTGCAACTTCTCCATCACTAATTAATACTAAACAATTATAATTTGTGAGATTGGCATAAACTTGTTGTAAACTCCAGATACCTAAATATTTTGTTGTGCTTCCTTCGGTAAAATCAGGGTCATCTAAAGGCCCGACAAAATCCAAAGATAACTTTCCATCGATAATTTCTGCCAATAATCGCTGCTGTTTTCTTGGTTGAATCCAACCTAAACAAACAGCTTGATTATTTCCTTTTTCCTGAAAATTAATTTTATTAGTATCAATACCGTTAGGTTGAACTCTGATAAATCCAGAGTATCCTTTGTTGATAAAAAAATCTTTTGTCTCATGAGAAGCAGCAATGATGCCAGGTACATCCATATAAGGTTTAAATGCTTGTTGAAAGTCTTCATCCCATCTATCTTCTTTCAACAAATAACCATACTGGCAGGTAAAACAATATTTATGCTTGAGTTTTTGATTAAAAGCACCTACAAAATCGTAGGTGTATAAATGCACAAAATCATAGTGATTGTTGTTGAGATGTTCTATGGCTTGATCAACATCTTGTTCATCTATAAAATCTACTTCATGTCCAAGTTGAGTTAAAAATTTTGTATACTCATACATTAAAGTGTAAATAGAATTAGACAAGGGTGGTTTGAGGATGTAACCCCAAGCAACAATAGCAATTTTCATCACAAAATATCCTTTGGAAAATTTTGAAGTTAAAAATATAGTTGATTGATTTTGAATGTCATCTTTTAGTGCAGTTTATCGAGGCATAGATAGGAATATTGCACTTGGACTGCTAAACTCTGTGCATTTATGCTGTAGACAAGGCAGTTCAGAGTATAATACAAAAAGCAATTTAATAGCAATATAATGCTACGCAAAAACCAAAATCATCGAAATTATCGCAGCGATCGCCCAAAAAGTTATTTAGATTAAAAATAATTATTTTATCTCGGGCAAGAGCATCTCAAATACTATTGACATAGCTGATATTTTATGTATTTACGTAACTCCCTTCTTTCAGACTATGGCAATACAGGATGATTGTTAAGTTAGCGTCACAATTATACTGTGGCTGCTGAACAACGCCAGAGCTTAACTCTGGTTGATTTAGGAGTTAAATCGGGCAATGCAAATAGCTGACCAACTCATCTTTTTGTCAATGATGGTTAAGATACAGTGACCTATAATTTCACCTTAATCACACCTTCGTTAAGCGTTATTATTTTTAAATAATGTTGATGTAGCAGCAATCAAGAATCATGCCAAATTACAACTTATTATTTATGTCCACCCCAATTGGTGCGCTGGGTTCAGGATTGGGAGGTGGAGTAGAATTGACACTTTCTAATATTGCTCAAGAGATGCTGCGGCGAGGAAATAAATTAGAAATTGTTGCACCATTCGGATCTGTCAGCAGTTCATTACCGATTAGAGAAATTCCTGGAGAACTGCAAATACCAGCCCAAAATCAGAATCGTACTGAGCCAATTTTTATACCTAAAAATTCAGTTTTGGCGAATATGTGGGATTATGCTCGCCAAGTACAAGCAAATTATGATTTGATCGTGAATTTTGCTTATGATTGGCTGCCATTGTATTTAACACCATTTTTTAACACTCCTATAGCCCATCTTATCAGTATGGGTTCTTTAACAGATACAATGGATCATATAATTGAACAAGTAGCCAATCATTTTCCTGGTACTATTGGTGTTCATGGTAAAACCCAAGCTGCCACGTTTACATTTGCAGATAAATGTAGATGTTTGGTGAATGGGATGGATTTATCTTTGTATCAGTTTTGTAGTCAACCAGGTTCTCACCTGGCCTGGGTAGGTCGCATAGCACCAGAAAAAGGTATTGAAGATGCTGTAGCAGCAGCAAAAATTACAGGAATTCCACTGAAAATCTTTGGCTTAATACAGGATGTACCTTACTGGGAGAAAATTTGTCAGGACTATCCTGATGCTCCCATCGAATACAGAGGATTTTTGCCAACACATGAACTTCAACAAGAATTAGGTCAGTGTCGAGCATTATTAGTTACTCCCAGATGGATAGAAGCTTATCCGAATGTGGCATTAGAGGCGCTCGCTTGTGGTGTACCTTTGATTAGTTATCGTCGGGGTGGGTTAACAGAAATTGTTCAGGAAGGGAAAACTGGCTTTTTAGTAGAACCAGATAGTGTCCAAGGTTTAGTGGAAGCTATTCACCGTCTGGATGAAACTGACCGCCAAGCTTGTCGCCAACAAGCAGAAACGACATATTCTGTGTCGGCGATGGGCGATCGCATGGAACAATGGTTTGAAGATATTCTCACTCATAGTCCCAAGCTCAAAGCTCAAGCTTGAGATCTCATCTTTCCCGGCGATTATCAGACTCTACTGTATTGATAATTCCCAGGTTTTCAATTTTCAATGTGCAAAATTTACTTTTTTTCCCGGACAAAAGATTCTCCTACTAAGGAGAATTTATCATAGTTACAGATTATTTAGACATACCAAGCTCTAGTATTAATTAAAACAAAATTAAGATTTTTGTTGCAATTATTTACATCATTCCCATTTTTCTATTGCAGTTTGTAACTATTTTGTGTAACCTCAATGACTATTCCTTTAGACTGAATTTCAATAGAAAGAGATTGGGATCAAGTCAAATGCATTCGGTAAACATATTTTGTCACGAGTTTGTAGTTGCTGTTTCCTTTGTGGCTTGTATTGTTGGTTTATTGTTACTTTGGGATAGCAAGCAGCAAAAAGATGAACTAGAGGAAACAGAGCAAATTCTCTTGAGAATGAGCTTTTCTTACTGGCTAGTTTACTGTGTTGCTTTTGGCTTAGAAAAAATAATTTTACAGAGTTGGGAACCAATACTCACAACTTTAAAAATCACTACGGCTCTGTCATATTTTTTAACATTTTCTTGTATTATCAGTTTGCCACTGCACAGATTTGCTATCCATCAGGTAGAAGAATAGTTTAGAGTCAACAGTGCATAGTCAATTAACTATGGACTATGGACTATTGAGATGATTAATTTTTCATCGCGATCGCGATCGCCCCTAACAGCGTATCTTGATCTAAAGTTGTCAAGATAAATACTTCTTGCACAGTCCTACCTTGTCTGGCGATTACTTTATAACCGCCAAGAATCGGTACAGACACACGCAGTTGCATTTTCGGAGCATGACCTTTAACCCGCCCTATCACCCCAGGGGTGACAGTTTGAATTCCTGGCTGCTGACACAGACGTTCTAAAATGGGGATGAGTCCATCAATATGGGTCGAGTGGTTCCAAACTAGCCTACCATCATTGGGTTTGCCCATGATATTTAAGCTGCCTCAAGAGGAGCCATTGTCAAACCCGCCCGCCGTAGTTGCTGGTGATATAGTTCGGCTTGTTCTTGAGGCCCTGTCCAGACGATCGCTTGACCTTCAAAATGTATTTGGTTAGTCAGATCCCAAGCTTGATCGCCGGTCATTCCGGGAATATACTTCATCAGACACTCAGCCACATGCTGAAATGTATTAAAGTCGTCATTGAGAACAATCACTTTGTAGTTTGGATATAGCTTGCGGGTAACTTGATTAGACCGTTCAGGAGCTATAGTTGGTGATGTTGAAAGTCTGGTCACCATATAACAGTTAATCAACAGGGTTGTACAAAATTAGATTACAGATAACTAGTGTAGTCCATAGTCCAGAATCCAGATTTAATCTGGAAACTTTTCCATCATAGGATTTTTCTAGATTAACGCCAATTTCCCACTAATACATAAGGCGCCCAAAAAGCGGGGCGGCTATAATTGGGATAATTTTTCAGCAGAGTTACCTGCGCCCGACGCAAGGCTTCTGATTTTGTGACTTTGGTTTTAGCTAATTCATGGTAAAATTCACCAATCAAGATGGCGGTGGATTTATCATTAATATGCCACAGGGAAGCCACGGTACTACGTGCGCCTGCTTTCACAGATGCACCCGCCAGCCCTAGGGTAGCACGATTATCGCCTGCGGCGGTTTGGCAAGCACTCAAAACCAGCATTTCTAAGCTTCCTGTACGACTTTCATCACGACGGCGCAATAGACTATCAAACTGGGTAACGTTAATCGGCCCATCGGCAGCAAGTATAAAAGTATTCTCTGCTTGCGAACTAAATTGACCATGCGTCGCCAAATGTAAGATATTAAACGGCGCAGCATTTACCTGAGTCTCTAAATTCTTGCTATTAAATTGCCGATCTAATAATTCGGTAGTAGAAACTCCAGCTTGGGAAATGAGATTAAATTCTGATTTAATTTCTGGTAATGGCGGAAATTGTCTTTGATAGTCTTTTGGTGGCTCCACTAAACCAGCAGCGAGGACGTTAAGTTTTGTTTGAGTCAAAGGTTTGGGTTCGATCAATTGTAATCCCAAGCTGAGAGCGACTGCATACTTCTCTACTAAATATTGCTGACCGTCATACAAAGCAGCTATGGGCACATTGCGCAAGGCTCCATCCAGTACAAATACGAGGGTATCGACTTGACTGTTTTTTAAATCAGACTCTATGGGTTTAATTAACCAGTCATAAACTTGTTGGGACAGCAATTCTACTTCTTCAGTTCTGTCAGGTTCTAAAATATACTCGCGAATTTGTTTGACAACTGCTTCTACCTCAGCTTGTGATTTCGCGATCGCATAATGGCGCAGGGGTTGGTTGGGAATTTTGACAATTACCTGTAGTTCCTGGGGGAGAATAATCGGGTAAATAATCGTCGTTGTGGGATTTTCTCGGTCTACCACTGTATCCAGGGGAACAGTTTTGGCATTAATGCAAGCTTCCCGGAAGAAATCGTCTAATTCTGCTAGTTGTAGTGCTTCTATTCTTTGCCTAGCTTGGTCTAACGTTTGTTCCCGGTGATTAATTTGGTAGGACTGCAATAACAATTCTACTGACTGGCGATAAACAGGTTCGACACTTTCTTTAAAGGAAAATTGCACATCGCGATTCACAGCTACCAAGTCGCTGCGCAGAGTGTGCAACTCATTCACAGCATTATCATAAGCGGCGATCGCACTTTGAATATTTCCCTGCTGTTTCCCCAATCGTCCTAATTGCCAATACCAACGATAAGCGATATCTGGGGCGTTGATGGCTTGGGCTAAAGAAAGTGCTTGTTCGGTCAGATTTTGCGCAGTTGACCATTGCTGATTTTGCTCGTATACACTGCCAAGAGTACCCAAAGCATAGCTCAAAGCTCGCTTGTCTGCCAAATCTCTGGCTTGTTGCACAGCGGTGGCGGACATTTGGGCGATTTCGGGTATGGGTGACCCCAACTTCAGCAAGCTTTGCACCAGATGAATACGAGCATAAATCGTGTCCACAGTCAATGGTAGATTAGTCAGTTGAGTCTGAATTTGGGGAAATAATTGCTGTGCAGCTTGCTGTTGTCCCATACTGACAAGTAGACTCAACTGATTAATTTGAGCTTGGACTTTGGTAATCGGGCTGGGAGTAACAGCCGCAGCTTGTTGATAAAAAGAGATCGCTCCTGATAAATCTTGCTGTACTCTGGCTGTATTACCCAAACTAAACAACGCCGCACTTACATCTTCGGGAGACTTTAAGGTTTGGGCGATTTCCAGACTTTGCAGCAATACCTGACGAGATTGCTGCAAATTTCCCGCTAATTGCAGTGTATCCCCCAAAGACCGTAATTCTACTGCTTTAGTCATAGAGTTGGGTTGTGATTGTAACTCCTGTTGCAATTGGGTTAATAACGTCAAACCCCGACGGTAAAAGCCCAAGATTTGCCATGCTTGTGCAGAGTTGATGCGACTTTTGGTAATCCCATTGCGATCGCCTAACTGTTGATAAATTGCTTCTGCACGTTGCCAAGTTTGTAGCGCCTGTTGAGTTTGTCCCAAATCTAGTTGAATACTACCTTGAATATCGAGAATTTGCGCCCGAATCTGCCCATTATTTCCCGAAATTCTTTCTAGCAACTTAATACTCTCATTAATTGCCTGATTTGCTGTTGTTAAGCTACCCAATTGTTGATATGCCAATGCTAAATTACTTAATGCCACAGCTTGCTTTAATTCATCGCCTTGGCTGTGATAATTTGTCACCGCTTGTTGTAAGATTTTCGCAGATTCCGCAAACTGTCCAGCGTCATACAGCGCTTTTCCTTGTTGCAGTAAATCAAGCGTTTGGGGAGACTCTAGGGTTGTCACTTTGGCAGCAACCGGAGAACTAATTACGCACACCAAAGCTGTAAATAAAATCAGAAAAATAAAAATTATGCTGCGATATTTACGTAATAAGCATCTTTGGTAATATTTTGTCTGAAAGCGTTTCATAATTTTGCATAAATCTTGGGATCTTGGCAACTTTTGGTGATCTTGGTTGGGGTAAGGCAGAAGGCAGACGGCAGAGGGCAGAAGGAAGAGGAAGAAAAAATTTCCACAATTAAAGCAGTGCAAGGATTATAGAACATCTGCATCACAAGAAGGCCGTAAGTGATCGCCCCTTGAAGTCACAAATCCCACGCCCGGATAAGAAAACGTTTTAAAACCTTCTGCCATCTGCCTCCAGCATAGCTGCCTTAAAGTGCGTAACCTTTCATCATCACCAAAATCTGACAAGAACCAAATCTTGAGTGTGATCGTAGCTAGGTAGGTACAGATTCTGCTGGAAAAATCTGTTCAGCAGTTAAATTCAATTCCGGAAAAGTTGGTGAAATAATGGAATCGCTCCCACGAAACTGCTGGACTTGGTATTCTCCCTCAACCAACGAGTAAACAGAAATAGTGGGTTGTTTGGGATTCCCAATAAATCGCCTACCTCCCAATGCTGCGTAGTCTACAATCCAGTATTCAGGGATGCCCACAGTTTCATAACCAGCGACTTTGGTAAGATAATCATCACGCCAGTTAGTGCTAACTACTTCAATTACTAAAGGAATAGATTCAGGATGGGTAACAGTAGAGTCTTTTTTCCATAGAACTTCATTGACTAAATTGGGGCGGTTTAATATCAGCACATCAGGTGAGTAAGCTGATTCACTTTCTAATGGTTTGATCAATGCTGTTTTGGGTATGAAGTAGGGAAGTTTTAGTCGCCCAATTTCCATAGATATATTTAGCGCCAAAAATCCTATAACTTCTTCATGATCTCCTGTAGGCTGCGACATCTCAATAACTACTCCATTGTGTAGCTCATAACGTTTACCAGAGTTGTCTGGATATTTAGCGACAAATTCATCGAAAGTAACTAGTTTGCGTTGTAGGGCTTGAGTCATGGTTTGAAATAGTTGGGCGATAATTTGGACAATTGGCAGAAATAATTCAACTTCCAGATGCTATAATTTGACCTCGCAAGATTGCATCAGCCAAAAAAGCTGCGATTGCTGTTGCACAACGCTAAAATCGTAAAATCTCTCGCTCATAATCTTCAGGTATGGGTTCTGTTTCCCAAATCAATCCCTCTCCTGACTCCAAAATTACTTCTAGATACAACATATCCACAGGAGTAGTTGCTGTATCTTGATTATTTTCAAAAGGTTGCAAATCTTCAGTTAGCAGTCGCAGTGTCAACCCAGCCGGAATTTGACTACCAGCAATTGTACTTCGTAATTCAAAGCGCCAGATATGGTCTTCCGGTGCGCCATGCGGGAAAATACGTAACTCGTAGGTATTGCCTGCTATGAGCAATTGAAGAGATAAACCCACAACTGATTCTGCACTCCTTATTCCTGTTGGCATTACCAACAATTGCCTTTTTTCCCATCCCAGTTGTTGAGCTAAATTTGTTACCCCCGTCCGCAACCATTGGGGAATGGATTGCTGTTCGGGTAAACCTTGACGGCGATCGCATAACCTTTGTCGCCAGCCGCCATGTGCCAACAATGCACCCCAAAGCGAAAATGGCACAGCTAAACGCGGAAATTTGACATCAGGATTGCCTAACCGTGTTAATAAGTTTTCTGCTTGGGTTGTAGCAATAGCTGCTAAAGGTGTAATTTCTGCTCGTAAAACTTCGGCAGAATGAAGTTGACGGCTAACCCACAGCACATTCAAATCGGAAATTAAATCTTCCACATCCAGGCTGTAAGTCCGATCGGTAGCATCATAAACTCCTGTGGTTTTCAATTTGTGATGGGTGGTGTAGCCAAAAATTTTGATCCAACCATCATCAGGATTTACCTGTATTCCTACGTAGTAGTCAGCAACCCATTCCGGAATATCTACCCATTCTTGCTGCACCCGCAACTCATCATCATCGATTGCTAAGGTAGGAATCAATACAAGACGAGAGCCGTTAAAAGTAATCGCAGTGCCATTAACTACCTCCCAAAAACCGGGTAACGCAGCAGAATTCGGATAAATTTTCGCTGACGGGGCGATTTCTTCGCGGAACCAAGGTAAAAATGCTTGTAGACAAAGTTGATTGATTCTAGCGCGTTGACAACCCCCCGCAGTCGAGTAGAGTTGCTCTTGTACCTGGAAAGATTGGGGAATTTCCAGATACAGATGGCGCGAGTCAATGGTCAATGGGGTAGATGAGTTAAACATAATGGGGTATTGGGCATTGGGCATTGGGCATGGGGCATGGGGCATTGGGCATTGGGTATGGGGCATTGGGCATTGGGCATTGGGCATTGGGCATTGGGCATTGGGAAGCTTTTTTATATTCTCTCCACACTCCCCACACTCCCCACACTCCCCACACTTCCTCATCCCCCTCATCCCCTAGCCCCTAGCCCCTTATACTGGACTTTGAGCCATTCCTCTAAGCCTGTATTTATGGCATCCATTACGTCGGATTTTGGGGAAATATGCAAGGTGTTTTGACTCCATTGGGTAAGAGTCAACAGTAATGATTTTTTAATACTGCTTAGTCGTCGGGAAACATTGTATTGCTTGATGTTTAATTGTGTAGCAATTTCTTGTTGCGTGAGTTCCTGAATATAGTAGGCTTGGAGCAATTTTTGTGACTCAGCATCGAGTGCGGCGATCGCTTGTTGTAAAATTTGCTTTAATTGCGCTTGTTGCGATCGCATATTTGCAGTTTCTTCCTGTTCCACCAGTTCTGTAAGTACAGAGGTTTGCAAATCTGGCGATAATATATCTAATAAATTACTATCTTCTGCGTCTTTGAGCGGCGCATCTGCAGAAACCATCTTCGGGTACATAAAGGTGCGCACAACTTTGGCACAGGCTAATAGCCATTGTTCCATAGTTTGCTCATTGACTGCCGCATTAGCAAAATTCAATTGCTGCAACCGTTCAGTATTATACAGCCGAGTAATTGCTTGCCAACTGTCAGCACTTGGGCGATTAAGCTGGCGAATTGTCGTGTTTTCAGCCGTATAAAGTTCTTTAAAACATTCCCAGGCTAAAACATAACTCTCGATGTTTTGCGGTTTAAAGCCAGCATTTTGTAATGACTGAATTAGCCGTTTGCGACTGACTTTATGCAATAATGCCCAGTCTGAGGAAATATCTGCTTCCTGGCGTAAGCGAATCGCATCCTTAATCACCCGCTCAAAAGCTAATTGGGCGTAGCTATTTAAATTGGAACTGTATTGAGGATTGAAACTTTTTAAGATTTTCGGCACACTAGCGATCGCTATCTGAAAACAGTCAGCTACAGACAACTGCGTGGGAAAATTGAGAGCGAATTTTCTCCCCACCCAGAAACACACCTCTTGTAAATAAGCAGAAACATGTCCCACAGCTAGAGAACTGGGTTTATTGTGCCAAACCTTATACCAATAGATTGCCCAAACCCTATCTGACTCTTGTTTTGCAGACTGTTCCAAGCAACTTTTAATACTGCGTCGCAATTTAGGATCTGTTACCCAACCACTAAATTTGTCTGCATCAAATTGTACAAACGTAGAAAAAATTTCAACAATGCCCTGACGGGGTTGCATGGAATACTTATTGCTGTTGAATTATCTACTTAAGCATAAGTGATTTTATTGAGGGGGATAAGGGAGACGAGGGAGACAAATGACTATTGACTATTGACAACTGACTATTGACTATTGACTTTTGACAAAAAATTTCTGGGGTGCATAAAAAATAAAAGTCATCGTAGATCGGTTGAGCAGAGATATTCACTTAGTACATCTCACTCTTAAATTATGACTACCACACCTACTTTCTGGGGAAATGAAGTCACCTTTTCCTTTGATTTATTCGCTTTCAGCCCTAAAGTAACTGCACTCTCTGATAATACTTTTGCGATCGCCTGGGAAAACGGAACCGATATCTTCGGACGGCATCTTAATTCTCTTGGCAGTTTCATGGGCGGTGACTTCCTTTACGCTTTGCCTACTTCCATTTCTACCTCTACCGACAAAGCCCTCAGCCAACCATTCATTGTCCAACAGGCAGACGGCAAAGTAGTAGTGAACTACAACGAGCTTTTTGCCTCTGGCGATAATGACATTCGCTGGCATAGCCCCAATCCCAACTTCACCCCCAATGCTAATTCATCGGTGGTTACAGGGCTGAGGGGGCGAAATGAAATTCTTCTCGATACTACCGCTAGGTCAAATGGAGTCGGAGATATCGGAACTGCGACCGTTTATTTAGTTCCAGGTCTAGGCACTACCTCGAATGTCGCGCTTGACTTTGTGGATAAGTTTGGTAACTTCCAAGGAGGTGTCCTTGTCGATCCTCGTGATGGAGAGAGTCAGCAAAATGCGGCAATTGCCGGTCGCCATACGGGACATGTTGTAGTTGCTTATGAGGTTGTCAACCAGACGACATTTGCGCGGGAGGTTCGTTTTCAAAGCTATGCAGCCAACGGAATGAACACCGGTGGTGGGGTTGTGAGTGCATCAAACGCCAATGCGGCGTTTCCCGATGTCGTTGCTCTGCGAGATGGTACTTTTGTGGTTGCTTGGCAACAAGTGGGAAATGGGGGGATCGCGTTTCGGCGATATTTTGGCGAAGGCACACCAATCGATGACCAGCCTCGGTTTGTTTCCGGTGCTACAGGATTAGGACTCTTACCTAAGCTCACCGCCCTGAATGACGGCGGCTTTATGATTGCCTGGACTGACACTTTCGGCAGGGAATCCGACGGCTCGCCGGATCTCGATGTGGTTATGCAGCGATTCAATGCCAGTGGCACAGAAATCGGTACGCGTCTCGACATTCGCGCACCGGGCGATCAAGGGTTTTTTGGCATGAGTATTGCCACCCTCGACGATGGGCGCGTAATCCTTACTTATCAAAGTGAGACGGGCGATTCTACCAACATCACGACTCTTAATTACCGCATTGTCGATCCCCGTGACTCTACTATCGTTGGCAGCAATGAGGACGACAATATTGTTGGTCGAGAAGATGCCTCGCTGATCTCAGGACTCGACGGCAAGGACAATATCATCGGTAGAGCAGGTAATGACACTCTTGATGGTGGAGTCGGCAATGACACTCTTGACGGTGGAGCAGGCAATGACAGTCTCCTTGGTGGAGCAGGCAATGATCTCTATATTGTCGATGCCATCGGTGATGTCGTCAATGAAACTGCTGCCGGTTCGGGCGGTATCGACACAGTTCAGTCGAGTATCAGCTACACCCTTGGGAGCAACGTCGAAAACTTGACCTTGACTGGTTCTGCTGCCATCAACGGTACGGGTAACACTCTCAACAATATTATCAATGGTAACAGTGCCAACAACTCCCTCATCGGTGGCGATGGCAACGACACTCTCTCCGGTGGAGCCGGGAACGACGTTCTCAATGGTGGTTCTGGTGCAGACATGATGATTGGTGGTAGCGGTGACGACAATTACCTGATTAGTAGTGCTGCTGACGTAGTTACCGAGTTGGCTTCCGAGGGTATTGATACCGTTGTTTCTAATATCAGCTATGCTCTGGGAGCAAACGTCGAAAATCTCACCTTGACTAATGCTGCTGTTATTAATGGTACGGGTAACGACTTAAATAACTATATTTTGGGTAATGCTGCTGCTAATATCATCAACGCTAACGGTGGAAATGATCAGGTTAATGGCAGAGGCGGCGATGATTCCATTAATGGTGGACTAGGTAATGACACACTTTCAGGAGATATTGGCAATGATACCCTACTAGGTTCAACAGGTAACGATGTCCTTTTCGGAAACGATGGTAATGACAACTTAAATGGTGGCGATGGCAACGACATATTAACTGGCGGAAAGGGCAACGACATTCTCGTGGGTGGTTTAGGCGCAGATAAATTCAGCTTCTCCTCGCCATCGGAAACCATTGACATCATCAAAGATTTCAATCGCTCTGAAGGTGACAAAATTCAAATCAGCGCCAGAAGTTTTGGTGCCACCTCCCTGAACCAATTCAGCTATAACAGCAGTACTGGTGGTTTGTTCTTTGATGCTTCACCCTCTGACAATGTTAGTCCTCTCCAGTTGACAACTATCGAAAACAAGCCTGCTGGATTCTCAACCCAACTCGATATTATTCTTGTTTGAGTCGCTCAGATTAATTAGGGTTGATAAAAAATATCAACCCGTTATTCACAAATATTTTGATGTTCTTGATGAATGGGTTGGCGTTCATAAAAAACATCAAAGCGTTATTCAAAAATGCCTTGATGTTTTATATCAATAGGTTGACGTTAATAAGAAATATCAAGGCGTTGGTCACAAATGCCTTGATATTCTCTATGAATGGGTTGATATTGCTCACAAATGCTTTGAAGGCTCTCGATTTTCACGAATCCAACAGGATTGATATAGTGACGAATATCACAAATATTGTTTAACGCTTCCAAGCATAGACTGCTGGGTGATAAATTCGGAACTGGTGAGGCTGGCTTAAGTATGGCAATTAGAAGAGATAAAACTGGCTTTTCAGAGTTAGTAGGTATTTTCAGCTTTGCTGGCGTGTTTACCTGTGCCATATTATATTGTGGAAACTACGCTGATGCTCAGATTATTCCCGATGAGACATTAGGCGATGATCGCTCTTCAACTATCACCCCCAATGTCAATATTAAAGGACTCCCCGCAGACCGCGTCGATGGCGGCGCAATTCGCGCTGCAAATCTATTTCACAGTTTCCGAGAATTCAATGTTGGGGAAGGGGGGCGAGTTTATTTTGCCAATCCCGCAGGAATTGAGAATATTCTTACCAGAGTCACGGGAGGTAAAGTTTCCCATATTCTCGGTACTTTGGGAGTAAATGGTACAGCAAATTTATTTTTACTCAATCCCAATGGGATTATTTTTGGCAAAAATGCACGGCTAGATATAGCGGGTTCGTTTATGGCGAGTACGGCGAACTCATTTGTATTTGGCGATGGGATGGAATTTAGTGCGACTAATCCTCAAGCACCGCCACTGTTAAAAATTAATTTAACACCAGGGTTACAGTATGGCACAAATGACCCGTTGAGAACCATTGAAAATACAGGAAATTTAGCAGCAGGACAAGATTTAAGACTGTTTGCAGGTAATTTAGATTTACAGGGAAAGCTGCAAGCAGGCAAAGATTTAATCCTACAAGCCGATACTATCAAAGTACGCGATCGCGTTACCAATCCTTTCATTGCTGCGGCTGGCGGTAAGCTGTTAGTTCAAGGTAATGAAAATATAGATATTTTTGCCTTGAATCATCCCGGTAGCGGCTTGTTCTCCCGTGGGGATATGGTTTTACGTAGTGCTAATACCGTGGGTGGTGACGCTCATTTCTGGAGTGGTGGGAGTTTTCGGATTGAGAAATTAGACAGAAGTTTAGGTAATTTATTTAGTCCCCACGATCCGATTATTCGTTCTGGTGGCGATGTCAGCTTTTTTGCTTATCAAGGAGCTTCTTTACATATCTTAGCTGGGGGAAAGGTAGATATTGATACAGCAATTATCACAGAGCCAGATACAGCAGGTGAAACTATTAACCCCACAACCACTCCTAGTTTGGCTAATGTAACTTTATCGGATGGAACTCCCATTATTATTGATGGTAGCGTTAAACCAACCCTTGATATTCGCGCCGGGATGAACCCAGCAGCCATCGGGAATCCTTTAGGAACTATAGGCGATGCCGGTATTTTCTTAGACTCTTCCATTTCTATTGTCGCGCCGCCTGAGAACAATTCTGTAGCGACAAGTGCAGATATTACCATTGGTGATATTAGGGTAAATTCTCCCAAGGGCATTGTTTTACTCACCAATCAGTATCAGCCCAATCCGGCGCTGACAGGGGGAAACATTACTCTCACAGGGAAGGGAGTATTAAATATTGGCGGAATTGTCGCAGGTAGTGAGGAAGGTGATGGAACTTCGGTTATTTTTGACTCAAGAGGTAAAATTACACTAGCAGGTAGTTATATTGATACCTTTTCTAGATATACTCGGGCTGGAGATATTGCTTTGCTCGCAAATGGCGATATCAAACTCGATGGTGCGGCAATTTACGCTAATGCGTTGACAATCTCTGTTGATGATGTAGCCAATGCTTTGGGTGGTGATGTTCGGCTCATCAGCAATAATGATGTATCCGTCAATGGGTCTATCATTAACGTAGCCAGTAATAGTGGCGGAAGTATAAATATTGATGCTCAAAACATCAACATTTTAGAAAGTTACATATTGTCTGGAATCCTCGGCAATTCTGGGACACTTGAAACTCAAGCCGGAGATCTTCAACTCAATGCTCGCCAGAATATCTCAATTGCAGGCAGTGATATCATCAATTCTGTAGTTAAAGGAGCAGTGGGTAATGCGGGGAAGATTTTATTACAGGCAAATGGATCTGTATCTCTTTCTGGTGGCAACGGAATTTTCAACTCCGTAGGTTTTGGACTGAGCGCAGAAGGAGGCGGGTATGCACTTGGGACAGTGGGAGGAATCACAGTTAAAGCTGATTCACTTTCTTTAAGCGGGGGATATGAACTCGTAACTTCCACTCAAGGTCAAGGTAATGCAGGTAACATGGACATTGACGTTCGCAATCTGACTTCCTTGGATGGCATGGGTGAAGATGGATTTCCTAGTGGTTTATTTGCTACCGTCTTCCGCAGTGGAATTGGTAACGGCGGCAATATCAATCTCAGAACTGGCTCGTTGTCCATAACCGATGGCGCTCGGATTCAGACTAAAAGTGAGGGACAAGGTAACACCGGAGATGTGACAATTAAAGCAAGCGATCGCATCTTTTTCGACGGGACAGAAAAAAATCCCAATCCCGCAATTCAACATTTAACGGGAATTTTTACGACGGTGCAAACTACTACTCCTCAACAAGGAGGAAACATTAACCTGCAAACAGGTGAGCTTACCGTCATTAATGGCGCTCAACTGACTAGCAATACTTTTGGACTTGGTAATTCTGGCAATGTCACGATTGAGGCTAGTGGTAAAATCTCCTTCGATGGTATCAACAATCGCGGCATTAACAGTGGCATATTTAGTGCTGTTGGCAGAGATGATAGGGGAAATATCGGTCAGGGAAGTGGTGGAAACATTCAAATTGTCGCCAATTCCCTTTCGCTAACCAATGGTGCTGCTTTAGCTTCAGCCGTTGAGGGGGTAGGGGATGCTGGCAAAATCAAGATTGTTGCACCAGAAGCAGTATTTTTAGATGGTATAGCCAGCAATGGATTGCGTAGTGAAATAGTAACCTCTGTGGAACCTGAAGCAATTGGCAATGCTAACGATCTTGAGATTACAACTGGGTTACTCACCCTCAGTAATGGCGCTCAACTGCGTGCTAGTACTGCTGGACAAGGTAAAGCAGGCAACATCATCGTCACAGCCAACGCCTTGGAAGCCAGCAATGGCGGACAACTCCGCACCACTACATCAAGCAACTTTGATGCTGGCAACATCACCCTCAAAGTGCAGGACAACATTAGCCTATCTGGTTCAGAAACAGGACTCTTCGCCAACACCACTGATACTTCCATTGGCAATGGTGGTAGTATCTTCATCGACCCCAGAACTGTAAATATTAGAGATGGCGCAAAAATCGCAGTTGATAGCCAAGGCACAGGAGCTGGTGGCAACATTGAACTAGCAGCAGGCTTGCTCACTCTTGATCGTGGAATTATCTCCGCCGACACCCGCAGTAATTTAGGCGGTAATATTAACCTGAACTTGCAAGAGTTACTATTATTACGCAATGGTAGCCGAATTTCCACTAATGCAGGTAATAGTCAGTTTGGCGGCGATGGCGGTAACATCCTCATCAATAGCCCATTTATTGCCGCCCTCCCCAAAGAAAACAGCAACATCACCGCCAATGCCTTTACTGGTACAGGTGGTAAAGTTAACATTAATGCCAACGGTATTTTCGGAATTAACCCCCAAGAACGCCTAACACCACTCAGCGATATTACAGCGAGTTCAGACTTTGGCATTCAGGGGTTTGTAACTATTAACACCCCAGATGTAGATCCTAGTCACGGCTTAGTGCAGCTACCTACTAACTTAGTTGATGCTTCGCAAAAAATAGTTCAAAGCTGTTCTGCGAAAGGAAAAACCCCTGGGAGTTTTATCGCCACAGGAAGGGGAGGATTACCAGCAAATCCCCTGGAACCATTGCGAGGGCGTGCAGTGATGACAAATTGGGTAACTTTACCAGCAGCAACAACAAATAAAATCACACAACAGACAGCAGAACCGCAACCGATTGTGGAAGCGCAAGGATGGATAAAAAGCGATCGCGGTGATGTCATCTTAGTAGCTTTATCAGAGCAAATCTCTTCCCACCCCGCTACGATTTCTTGTAGTCAAATGCATAAATAAAACTTTTGTTCGTATTAATATTCAGATTTTCAACTTACCAAAACTCGGCGATCGCTCATGGCAGTTCAAGCGGGGTTCCCCCGCAACGTGCTGCTTCACCCCTCGCCGACATTAGCCAAACAAGGCATTGGTATTCTTTTCCATGCCCCATTCCCACTTTAATTCAAGATTATTTCTATGACAGAACCTAACAATACTTTCGACACCGCCACCAACATTGATCCAGACTTCAACTTCTACCTAGAACAGAATGTAATTCTCAACGATTCAGTCAGTTCAACTGACACTGACGATTACTTCAAATTTTATACTCTCTATGGGCCATCGACTCTCTACGCCCCTCTAAATGGCTTATCAGCCGATGCCGACCTCTACCTCTACGACCAAAACAAAAACCTTGTTGCCAGTAGTACCCAAGGCGGTAACCTGAGCGAGACTATCAACGCTGCGCTACAGGCAAATCAGTATTACTACGTGAGGGTACACTCTTATTCGGGAGGCTCCACAAACTATGGGCTATACCTATACAATGACTATTCTGGCCCCACCTTAGCGACAGCTAGGGATCTCGGCACCAGCTGGGGACAAACTAGCGATAAATACTTAGCTTATAACAAGATAAACTGGCAAGACTATCTCGACTATCGCGATAACGTCGATGTCATGAAGTTCAAGATGGAAGCCCCTGGCACCATCAGTCTGCGGATGAAAGACTTCACCTATACTGGTGGACTACAAGCCAAGATGGAATTGCTCGACTCCAACGGCAATGTATTGCGAACGGTCTCCGGTACAGTGGGCGACGGTATCAATGTTGACCGCTTCTCTGCCGCTGCTGGCACTTACTACGTCAGGTACACCCAAATTTCCGGCTCTGACCCTTACACTGTCCGTATTGTCACTGATTATGCAGGTGACGTTACTGGCACAGCAAGAGACTTAGGTAACGTCAGTGGCAGTAGTCGTCGTTTATACGATATGGTGGGAGGGGCATTTGGACTGCCAACCTATGAAGATGCGAACGACCTCTACAAATTCACCCTGGATAAGACTTCACCTATAGATATACAGTTGAGCATCGATACTTCTGCGTTTCCAACTCCCACCTTCGATGCCAATTTACGCCTCGCCCGTGACACAAACAACGACGGGTTTATTACCGCAGATGAAGTTTTGCTTTCATCGTCGAACCCAGGAGGCGATCGCCTCTCAACCACATTAGGAGCTGGTACTTATTACGTTCAGGTGGTGCAAAACGGGGCTTATACCAGCTATCAGCTAGATCTCGATTCAGACTTTGATGCAGTTCCTAGCGATCCACAGCCATATAACAACATGTCAAAGGCGCGATCGCTTGGTAATCTGATTGGAGAGACACCTTACGATCTCGGTGATGGATTTGGCATCAGTGCAGGTGATTTCTCTGATTACTTCAAGTTCACAATGACTGCTGCTGGAAAACTTTCGGCTTCAGCATTTAATAACTCCTACTACTCTAGAGCTACCCAGAATCCCTCTTTGTCAATTGTCCAAGACTTGAATAATAATCAGCGACTCGACCCTGGTGAAACCATTACGCCCTTTAGTAATGGCTCGCTGACAGCTAACCTGGCAGCAGGAACGTATTTTCTGCACACCACTGGTACTGGTGAACAAGCTGCCTACTACCTGCGTCTAGTCTCAGACTACGCCGGCAATACCTTAAGCACAGCCCGCCCACTAGCAGCAATCAGTGGAGCCACGCCAGCTAACCAAATTTTCCAGGACTACATCGAACAATCCTTCGATGCTTCCAGCGATGTCAACGACTTTTATCGCTTTGATCTGTCAAGTACCTACCAAGTCACCCTGAACACAACAGGCGTTGCCGGTGAAGATTTATCACTTTCACTCATCAAAGATGTCAACAACAACGGTGCGATCGATGCAGGTGATATCCTAGCCACATCAAACGCCTTGGACTCCCCAACAGAAACTCTCTCACAGGTACTTGGGGCTGGGCGTTATTTTGTCCGTGTCCAGGGGGTTAACGGTTCCACAAACTACACCTTGACCTCAAAGTTCGCCAGTTCTACTAGTGAAGACCCTGATGATACAATCGCTAAAGTTGTGAATCGTTCAGGAAATATCAAGACACTAGGCCAGTCCGCTGACTTTTCCATGAGTCCACAAACTGATGTCGATCTGGTGAAGTTGACTGTCTCTGCTGGGCAGAAGGTCGGGTTTGATGTGGATTCTCGCAATGGCTCAAACCTTGATACCTACTTAAGAGTTTTCAACTCCAGCGGTACACAACTGGCGACCAACAACGATGGAGCCGCGCCGGGTGAAGCCGCCAGCAAGTTCTCCTACTTAGCTTATACATTTACTCAGGCAGGCACATATTATGTCGGCGTATCGCTGAATCCGAACTCCAATTACAGCGCGGTGAGCGGTGGTGGCGATGTAGCTGGTGTGGGGGCTACGGGAGACTACCGTCTGACCCTCAACGATCTCGGACGAGTATTCACCGGCGATGCTGGCAACAATGCGATCGCAGGCGGTAGCGGTAACGATAACTTCAGTGGCGGTGCTGGCAATGACACCCTCTCTGGTGGTGCTGGTAATGACACCCTCTCTGGTGGTACTGGTAATGACCTACTAGTTGGTGGTGCCGGCAATGATCTGCTAACCGGAGGTGATGGGGCAGATGCTTATCGGTTTACAGCACCAAGCGATCGCCTGGATACAATTAGTGGCTTCAGTGGCGCTGGTGGCGACAAGATTCAAATATCTGCCGTAGGTTTTGCTGGGGGATTGGTCGCAGGCACTTTAACCTCAGACCGTTTTCGTTCCGGTGCGGGCATTACGACAGCAAACACCGCAACTCAGCGGTTTATTTACAATACGACGAATGGAGCTTTCTTCTTCGATGCCGATGGCAGCTTAGGCGGATCGGCACCACTACAGATTGCCGCCTTATCCGGCAATCCTGCTCTGAGTAACACTAATATTGTGGTTATCTAAACGCCAACGATTTAGATCACCGACTTCTTTGAGAAGTCGGGGATCTGCAATAATTTTTATGGTGACTCGTAAAATCTGTGTAAAATCTGTTTTTTCTCTGCGCTCTCTGCGTCCTTGGCGGTTCAAAAATCATTTTTTTACCCAGACTTCACAGAGAGAAGAGATTAAAAAGAGATTTTTTGACCCAAATTTCTACCCACCTTGAAAGGGCTATTACTCATTGACAAAAAACACTAAATATGTAATTGGACTATATTACATCTGTCGTAGGGGTTTAGCAGTGCTCATACGTGTCAACTTAACGTGAAACCCTTGCCAAGATGTGATTTGAGACAAAATCACGTACAACCAAGATCCGCGCTACCCCACCCCGGCTTTGCTGACGCAAAACCTCCCCTCCCCGCTTGCGGGGAGGGGATTGAGGGGTGGGGTAAAATGCCTGTGGAATAAGCGTTTTGACTTAAGTTGACACCAATGAGCACTGCTAAACCCTGCACAGTGAGGATCTATTTACCATCGAAGTAATAATTAATCTTTCAGGACATAGTTTATGATTCTTGAAGCCGTGATGCTTCATGTTAAACCTGGGATGGAATTGCAATTTGAATCTGCTTTCAAAAAAGCTTCTAAGATTATTGCGTCGATGAATGGATATTTATCCCATGAACTCCATCGCTGCGTCGAAGTTAATGGTAAATATCTCTTACTTGTGAGATGGGAAACTTTAGAATCTCATACTGTGGGATTTAGAGGTTCTGCTGAGTATCAAGAGTGGAAAAAATTGCTGCATCATTTTTATGAGCCATTTCCCACTGTTGAACATTTTGAAGAAGTTGAAATGTAGTCAACGGCGGGAAAAGCCTTACCCTAAAAATGCATCTGTTGCATTCTTTTTTTAATGACAAATGACAAATGACAAACGACAAATGACGAATTATTAATCTACCTTTTGCAACTGTGCTACTCTGGGGTCAACAATTTTTTGCCCCAAATTAGCAAATTTAATTGCCACAGAAAGCTTATTTCCTTCCCCAAATACATGTGTAATTTCACCAATACCAAAGGTTTTGTGTAATACGCGATCGCCTACTTGCCAATTCTGCTTACCATTGCTAGCAGCAGGACTTTTAGTATAGGTTTGACGAGTCTTACGTCCGGTAGTTAATAATTCTTCTGGTAATTCGTCCAAAAATTGCGATCGCATGGCGGGTTCACGAGAACCGTAAAGGCGGCGTTCACGGGCGTGTGATAAATATAACCGTTCTTGGGCGCGGGTAATTCCCACGTAACACAGGCGGCGTTCTTCTTCTAAAGATGCGGGATCGCTGAGGGAACGGTAACCGGGAAATAGTCCCTGTTCCAAACCCACCAAAAAGACTACCGGAAATTCTAGCCCTTTTGAAGCGTGCAAAGTCATCAAAGAAACCGCTGTTTGTCCTTCTTTTAAATTATCCAAATCGGAACTGAGGGCGGTACTTTGTAAGAATCCTTGTAGGGTAGCATCTTCGTTTTCTTCTTGAAATTGCAGTACAGCGTTGTAAAGTTCTTGGACGTTTTGTACCCTATCTTGTGATTCATCCGTACCCTGATTTAGCAAGTCTTGCACATAACCAGAGTCTTCTAGTATACCTTGAACAATCTCCCCAGCGGGAAGCGTGCCGATTTGTCCTTGCCAACGGTTAATCATTTCCGCAAAGCCTTTCACCGATTTCGCCCCCCGTCCAGCTAAGGTATTAACTGATGTCTCATCTGACAATATTTCCCAGAGAGTTGTCCCTAATTGCTGAGAGGCGTTAATCAAAGCATCAATGGTGGTTTTCCCAATACCCCGCCGGGGAGTATTGATGACTCGTAACAAACTTACAGTATCCGCCGGATTGGCGATCGCTCTTAAATAAGCTATAACATCTTTAATTTCTTTGCGATCGTAAAACCTCATTCCCCCCACCACTGTGTAAGGAATTTGATATTTCACTAACAGTTCTTCAAAGGGTCGCGATTGGGCGTTTGTCCGATAAAGTATGGCAAAACTACCCCAATTTAATTCCGGATTTTGATATTCTAAAGAGCGAATTTGATTGATGATAAACTCGGCTTCGTCTAGTTCATTATCCGCTTTGTGACAATAAATTTGCTCACCTGCTCCCCGCGTCGGTCTGAGAACTTTATCAATCCGTTGGGTATTATTTTCAATCAGTTCATTAGCCGCTTGCAGAATATTTTCACAGGAGCGATAGTTTTCTTCCAACTTCACCATTGTTCTGGTGTCTTCATCTTCTAAGCCATCACCAAAATCTTCTTGAAACTCTAGCAAGATGGTGAAGTCAGCCATTCTAAAAGAGTAAATTGACTGGTCAGCATCACCAACAACAAACACCGAGCGATTTTGCCAATTCCATTCACTCTTTCTATCTTCACCATTGGTCACCAACAGGCGAATCAAGTCATACTGAGTGCGATTAGTATCTTGATATTCATCAACTAGAATATGGTGAAATTGTTTATGCCAGTAAGCTAATACTTGCTCATTTTGTTGAAATAGTTTTGTTGGAATTAAAATCAGATCATCAAAATCAAGGGCGTTATTTTGTGCCAGCTTATCTTGATAACGACTATAGACATCAGCAATTACCCGTCCGCGATAATTCGGTTGTTCACGCTCAAAGTCTTGAGGTGATAAACCTTGATTTTTAGCGTTACTAATAGCATAACGAACCGAACGAGCATCAAATTTTTTATTGTCTAGGTTTAGGTCTTTAGTAACAATTTCTTTTATCAGACTTTGAACATCAGATTCATCAAATATAGAAAAATTGTTATTCCAACACCGTCCTTTTTCATCTTGATATTTTCCAAGTTCAAAACGAAGAATACGAGAGCATAAGCTGTGAAAAGTGGCACACCACAAAAATTTAATTTTTTCTTTATAAACTTTTGAGCGTAATTGTGTTTGTTGGTATTCCGTCAACAAATCAAACCTTGTTCCGTATTCTTTTATTGCCTCTTGTTCCGCAAACAGCTTTTGAATCCGTTCCTTCATCTCCCTAGCGGCTTTATTCGTAAAAGTCACCGCCAAAATATTTTCTGGATTTACACTGTGTTTGAGAATCAGGTTAGCAATCCGGTAAGTCAGCGCGCGTGTTTTACCGGAACCTGCGCCAGCCACAACTAGCAGCGGGCCGCAGTAGTGTTCCACAGCTTGACGTTGGCTGGGGTTAAGATGGCTAAGAAAGTCAATAGTTGTGGTCATGGATGAACCAAAGCGACTGGGCAGAGAATTGCTTATGTTGAGAGTATCGCACTCAACGCCTATTATTCTAGGCTAATTCCAATATCTCAATTCCCATCTGTCGAATTTGGAAGCATCCGAATTTTGCCCTGAATAAATTTGTAGTGGGAGCATCTTGCTCCCTAATCTCTAGTCAGCACCCTAGAGAGCCATCACTACAAAAATCTATTTAGATCATTACACAATTGGGACGCTGTCGTCGAATTTTCCTCTACAAATCTAATTTTTTTCTACCTAAAGTGTGACACACAACATGGAAAAACAGCCGAAATTATTGGCTTTATATATCAGACTAACTTTACATAATATCCGGATTTGTGAAGATTTCTATTGAATTAGAACTATTCCGTAATTCTTCGGTTTCAATTGAATTTTTCCTAAAAGACAATTGATTTCATGATGGAATTAATAGATTACACTCTATATTAATAATTCTATCATAACCAAGTGAATTCAAATTATGTCGAGCATTGATGATTGCCTCCTAAAGTAATGATTCTGCTGATTGAATTCACATTGCTCAATACCATGTGCCATCATCTACCGAAAAAAGATATGTCGGAACTATTGCGAAAAGAATTGGGTGATTTTAGTACTATTGTTGGTTTTAAAGCAGCAACTACAGGTTTCGCAAGGCTCATACTTATATTTTACTACTAGCAGCATATTGAAAAGAGCGAATTTCGGCAGGTGCGTAAAATTCTTACCTTGATGAATCAAAGAATGTAAAAGCTCATGATTATTGGTTTCAGCCATACTGATTTTCATGGTGCTTGGTGAGAAGTAGAGGTTTTACTAGCTCTTAGATTGATTAAGGAAAATAACTGACCTCCGATATTGTAAGTCAACTCTACACGACTCCATAGCTGAAGTAGTAATTTTTTTATTATAGGTTTTCATGTTACCTTGCACAGTTGAGAAAAACTGTAAAAATCAGGTATTTATTGCTGGAGTTTAACCTCAACTAGTATTTACTTGATTCTCAATCCAGAGATATTGTAGTCTCGTAAATTTTGCATAACTGACGACTCTTTTAACCAAAAGACAGGGTGATATTATGGCAATTACTGGGAATTTTGCTGATTTTCCTCTACCAGAACTACTGCAATTTTTAGCGCAAGGAAAAAAGTCAGGTGTACTTTACATCAATGTTTCATCAAACACCAATGATAATAAAAAAGAGCAAGTTTACTACATCTGGTTGCATCAAGGTCGAGTGATTGCAGCTGCCGATCGCTTAGACAAACAAGGCTTAACATTAATGATCGATGAACGTGGATGGATTAGTGAGCGCGTTATTTCTAGAGTCACACAGATTTCGTCAAACTTCATCAATAAGCCTCTGGGTTTAGTTCTTAAATCCCAAGGCTTACTGCAACCAGAACAAATAAAACTGTTGTTTCACAACCAGATATTAAAACCAATCTGTAACTTATTTCAACGTCAGGATGGTCTATTTCAATTTAATCAAGTAGAAACACTACCTTTACCCTTATTAGAGATGACGGGTTTAAGTATGTCAGCTACTGAGGTGACGCTGACGAGTTTGCGACTAGTCCGAGACTGGAGTGCTTTAGCCAAAAAATTTCCCAAACCCACTTCTAGTTTGTCAAGTGTGAGTGGAAAACAACCCCAGATCCAGCTTAACGCTCAAGAATGGCAAGTCTGGGAATTTGTCAACGGTAATATTTCTCTCAAGGATATCGCCTGTCAGATTGGCATCCCAATAGAAACTGTACAGCAAATTGCTTACCGACTAATTGTCATCGGTTTAATAGAAGAAAACTCTCAAGTTACTCCTGCTGCTTCATTTACTTCCCCAGTTCCAGAAGATGAGGTACTGGAGTCTAACATGAAACCATCTATTAGTAAGTCGTTTTTGACAAATTTTGTGGGTTTTATGCGCAATAAAGCCTAAATAAATAGTATCGCCATCAACCCTGATTATTGCCAGATTTCTGTCCAGTCAACAGACAGATTCTGGCAAAATATTTAATTTGACCATTTAGCCGCCCATTGCTTACCTAAAACCTTCAACATAGCCTTCAAACTTAATATGTAAGCAGGTTCTAAGCGAATTTCATCTGATTTACCCCTGATTTTGAGTAAAATATTTGTCAATTCGCGGTTGGTTTCGCGCCATAATTTTTCGTTATTTTGGGTTTCTGGACTTCTTTTATACCCTTCTAGTGGTTTGATTCCTTTAATATCTAGTTCTTCCAAAGCCATATCAAAATCATAAAGAAACTGCGGTAATATTTCTAATTTAGGAATTTTAAATTGCTCAATACCATCCTCGTTTTTTAACAATTCTAAGCGCTGATTCCAGTTTATTGGTCTACCATTGACTTCAGAATATTCTCCTGTAATCAATGAGTCTTTATCTTTTTTCTTCGCTACTTGCAGCTTAGTTTTATTGAGAACTAAACCGCAAGCAACTTCATCCTTCAGATTTTGGCTTAATCGCGTAGTTATTTCTGTATCTTCAAATCCAGATGCTTTACTCAACATTCGGCTGAATAATTTATTAATTTCCGAATAGCGATCAAATCTGCAGCCTTCAGCCAGCCATTGCAAAAATCGACCACCATTGCCACCTATATATACGGGAGTGATTTCATTGCGGCTATATTTACCTTCGGCGTGCAGAATTTTTAAAATAATTCCTACATAATAATATAAACCTGAAAACCCAATTGCTATCAGTTGTATTAATTCCTGAAAATCCGGTTGATCTACTATAAATTTTCGTTTATTATTTAGCCAATTATCACCTTCTAATCGCACCCACAAATCTAGCTTGGGATTAAATGCAGTACCTTTTAATCCTTTGACTTTAGCAGCAGTAATCCCAAATCTACTCTCCATAAACATAGGATTGAGTTCTAAAAATTGAGAAAATAAATCTCGACCAGCAAACATCATTGAACATTGATGAATCAGATTATTTTCCTCCCAAACAGATATATGAGAAGTATCATCTTTTATATAAATACAAGTAGTATTAATTAGGTCGTGTTCTTCCTGGTCGGCAAAATATTGAGCAAATGCTAAAGTTTCTGAACGGAAATAGTCTACATTATCTATCTGTGGAGAATTCTGAATAATTCCTGTCTTGGCTTGTAATTCCTTCGTTAAATCTTGCCATGTCTGAGCATATCTATACTGGTCATTAAGAGAAAAAGCTGATGAGAAAGATAATGACCATTGAATTTCCCTGACATAGTTTTTGGCTGCTATAGCTGAAATGTGTAAAGCTAAGTGTTTGAGAAACAGTTGATTGTAACTAAAGTCCTGTGAATCTTCCCATTTGAGATTAGTTTTAATCCAGTCTTCTTGAGGCTTAAATCGATTGCGATCTGGTACATAAATTCGACCGTCAAAAATTGGTTGCCAATCTTCCTGATTTGACCCAGTATTCCCTCTAATTGTTAATACACTAGATAGAGGAAGAGGTTTTTCCACAGGAATAAAATTTATAGGGATGAAGTATTCATACAAAAGTGGGTATAGAGTTCCTGGGTCATATTCTGTTACCTGTAAAAGTAAATTTTCTAGGTTTAAAGGTTCTACTACACCATATCTATTAACATAAATATTAGTAAAATCAGCACTAAAGTCTATCCCAATTATCCATGAGCTTCTACACTCAATTTCACTTGGATATTGCAGTAGAATTAAACCTAGATTTTTTTTATCTTGACCCTGACAAATAATAAAATATGGAAATTGCTCTAAATACGCTATTTGGTAGGAACCCCCACCATCTTTGAAAATATGGGTTTGCTTGGCTTCCGGTAGGTAAATCTGAAAAGTGTCATTTTTGTGTTCGCCATCGTAGTAAAATGCGTAATAGGATTGCCAACCTTTGGCTTTAAAATTAGGCCAAACGTCTATAACAGGCACTTCTGCTAAAGCATTCTCTTCTTTGATGGGGTAATCTTTGAATATGCGATAATTAGCAGGGGGATTGCCATTGTTTAAACCTGCTAGTGGTAAATCTAAAATTATCCTGACATAAGGCTCATCATCATTATTAAATGATTGGAATTGAATCCGGCGAATGATATCTTCCGGTGTTAAATACTCTAACAATTTAGGATTGAGAGGAATTAGTGGTGTAATCCGGTAACCCTCAAAAGTTAAAAGTACAGTTTCTTTGGTGAGATAAGCACCAGCTAAAGCTTCTTCTTGATTAATAAAAGAAAACTCTGGTAATAATAAATCTTTAGATTCAATCCATTGCACATTTTGCCAGACAAGTTTTTTAGTTCGTAAATCTTCTATTTTTAAAGATGCTAGAGTTTCACCTCCATAAACCCATATATTTTGTGGTAATTCATTCCATGCTTTAGTAATTTCTGCATCTATAATTAATAAGTCAGGTAATATACCTTTTTCTAGACTGGGAATTAAACGGACATGAGATGGAGAATTTGAGTAAGTCATTCTAAATATTGGTCTGAAAGATAAAGTAGAAGATAGATGGCAGAATCAGTAGATGAGTATAATACCGTTTATGGATGAAGATGCGTTTAATTAGCCCACGAAGGTGGGCTTTGTTTGTGTAGCCCCACCCTTATAGGGTGAGAGCGAATATAGCGCAACTTCACATAGAATTGGTATAACTAAATATAATGTGTTCTGTCCGCAGCGAACGCGAACAGCGTCTCGTAGAGAGGAACGTAGGAGCGTAGCGGCTTACCGCTCTTTAGCAATCGCAAAGACTGGGATTGCTTCGTCGTTCCTCCTCGCAATGACATCTTATGTTTAATTATGCCCTGAATTATCCGACAAGTAGGGGCACGGCTTCCGCAGACTCTCGGTAAAACAGAGAATTGATCGGTGTCGTGCCCCTAAAATTGGAATATTTTTTGATTTGGAAGACCCTTATTCTTGCACCGTCAAAGGTAAACGCACGGTAAAAGTAGAACCCACACCCAGCTGACTTTTGACGAGAATTTCACCACCCATCATCTGGCAAAAATGGCGGCTAATTGCTAACCCTAAACCAGTACCACCATACTTTTTCGTAGTTGATGTATCCCCTTGGATAAAAGGTTGAAATAACTGCTTTTGTTGAGTTTGTGACATGCCAATTCCTGTGTCGCTCACAGTAAAAGTTATGATCCCAAAAGGCGCTTCTGGTGCTAAGTCTTCTTTTTCACTTTTAACTGTTAGCGTAACTTTGCCATTTGTGGTAAATTTAGCTGCATTACTTAACAAATTTAACAATACTTGCCGCATCCGAGTTTGATCGGCATACATTATACCCAGTTGCTCATCACAATCGACTTCTAAAATATTGCCGTTTTTCTCTACAGCCGATCTCACGGTGAGAACGACATTATTAATTAGTGTCGCAATCTCAAATGTCTCTGGGTAGAGATTCATTTTCCCGGCTTCAATTTTTGATAAGTCAAGGATGTCGTTAATTAGTTCGAGTAAATGTCTACCAGCAGCATTAATTGTTTCTAAATCAGTAGTAAAATCTCCCGATAAACCTAAATCGTTAGCATCATCTTGTAGCAGTTGACTCAAGCCAATCACAGCATTTAGTGGTGTCCGTAATTCGTGACTGACATTGGCGAGAAATATGCTTTTTGCTTTGCTAGCGGCTTCGGCTAATTCTTTAGCTTGTTGTAATTCTTTAGTCCGTTCTGATACTCGCTCAATTAAACGATTTAAAGATTTAGCTAATAAGCCAATTTCATCTTCTGTGGTGATTGGTGCGCGTAAATCAAAATTGGATTTTCTTGCTACCTGTTCCGCTACTTGGGTAACCGTGATCACTGGCTCGGCGATCGCGCGACTAGTCCGCCAAGCTACAATGGCCGCGATCGCCACTGATACCAGCATACTCATGATCACAATTAATCTCTCAACACCTTTAGCCTGCTCTACACCTCTTGTTCTTTCTTGCTCTTGGAATTCAGCATACTCTAAGATATTACTCAGTGTTTGCGAAAGCTGCTCTAGCCGCGTAGCTGTGTCGCCACGCATAGTTTTCAGTAATCGCTCTCGTGCTGCATAAATTTGCTGCGTCTGCACTGGCTGAGATTCAATTTGCTGTAAAACAGAATCTATCTGCTTAACATAAGACTCTAAATTAGTCGAATAATCTTCTAATAAAGCTTCTAAAGTGGTACTTGTTGCTGCTAATTGTTGAGGATTTTTATCTATAAAATTATTAATATCTGATTCTAATTTTTTAGCTTCATCAACACTTTTGAGAAACTCAGTTTTTTGAGTTTGCAGCCGTTTCGGCTCTTCTAATACCGCAACTAAGTTGGAACTATATAATTGTGCCCCCACTACCGCATCTTTATAGTTATTTAGTAGTTGTCCTTGCTGATGAGCTTGATTTAGTTGTGTTATTTCTCTTCCCCGGTAATAGTTGGCAATTACCAAACCAGTGAGTGAACCAAAAAAACCAATCCCAATGGCTACAAAATACCCATAGCCAATTTTTTGATGTATGCGCCAAGAACTCGCTTTGAGTTTCCCTCGTGAAGGAAATTCAATAGTTGGGAGTTCGTCTGTCGATGGCTCTTGAGCTGGCACTGTTTTGCTTTGCGAACTGCTGTCAACAGGGATTCGCTTTTGAGTTTGCATCCCTCAAATCTCCTTACCCTCCCATACAACTCATCACATTGGTCTGGCTTGGGCAAAAATTGTATTAGTGATTAAGACCTAAATTATCTTTTTTTTGTGACAAGAGCAAATTATTTCTCACGAGATAATTGGCATGACCTTGATTAAATTCCAGTTATTTAACTATAAATTATTAATACGAGCTATCACGGTCAATAAAAATCGCTTTTTCCATAAAAAGCGCTTCCCTAAACTAAATGCACCCCTACAAGTATATCTTTTTAATTAAGTTACTTCCACACAGCATTAATTGCAGCTATGTCGAGTTAACGGGTAAGCAAATAATTTACCCTTCTCTAGCCTTCCATAAGCTACCTTCACGCTGTCAAAAGCATTTTAATTGAGTTTCCTACGGCAAAGAGTATCAAAATTACCGCTGTTTATCGACTGACCGACCGCTTTCCAATCTTATCACCAATTCTTGTAATTAACCAATAACTATCTTTGGGCATGGGGCAGGGGGGCAGGGGAGAAATGACAAATGACAAATGACTATTGACAAATGACATGATTTGCGCAATAAAAATCCTCTGCTTGGAAGTAGTTTACTACCATCAAGTCAGAGGATATACTGTCATATCTAGCGATCGCTGCTAATATTTACATTGGGTTACTTGAGTGCTTGAGCGATCGCGGCGGAAAGTGATTCGTTGACTGCTTGCTTCAATAAGTCGGCTTTGTCGGTACGCTCCCAGGGCAAGTCTAAATCATTGCGTCCAAAATGACCGTAAGCCGCGACGTCCTGATAAAAACGTCCGCCTCTTTCATTTGGCAGGTTGCGTAAATTGAAAGCATGGATAATTCCTGCTGGTCGCAGTTCAAAATGCTTTTTGACTAATTCCAGCAAAATTTCATCATCGACTTTGCCAGTCCCAAAGGTATCTAGGAAAATGCTCACAGGACGCGCTACACCAATGGCGTAACTTAGCTGCACTTCACATTTTTCTGCTAAACCTGCGGCGACAATATTTTTAGCCACATAACGCGCTGCATAAGCCGCAGAACGGTCTACTTTGGTGGGGTCTTTGCCAGAAAAAGCGCCGCCGCCATGACGGGAATAACCACCGTAGGTGTCTACAATGATTTTCCGTCCTGTCAGACCAGAGTCGCCTTGTGGACCACCAATAACAAATTTGCCAGTGGGATTGACCAAAAAACGTGTCTCGTGGTCTGGTTTAATTTCAATGTCGCCAAACACAGGTTCAACTACTGCTGTCCACAAATCTTCTTTGATTTTGGCTTGGACTGCGGCTTCATCCGTGATTTCCCCAATGCTAGCTGTATGTTGGGTGGAAATCAGAATTGTATCAATACCTACTGGTCGCCCATCTTCATATATGACGGTAACTTGGGTTTTGCCGTCGGGGCGTAGGTAAGATAAATCACCTGTTTTGCGAACTGCTGCTAGCCGCCGCGCAATGCGGTGGGCAAGACTAATCGGCAAGGGAATCAATTCTGGTGTTTCGTTGCTGGCAAAACCGAACATAATCCCTTGGTCGCCTGCACCAATGGAGTCGAATAGTTCATCACTATCTTCAGAGCGGGTTTCTTGAGCAGTGTTCACACCTTGGGCAATATCAGGTGATTGTTCATCTAACGCCACTAGTACGCTGGTACTGTTGGATGAGAAGCCGTTATCAGCATTGGTATAGCCAATTTCGGCAATTTTCTTGCGGGCGAGATTGACATAGTTAACATTGGCTTTCGTGGTAATTTCACCTGTAATTAGCACCAACCCAGTATTAACCACTACTTCAGCCGCTACACGACTGGTGGGGTCTTGTGTCAGTAAGGCATCAAGAATCGTATCAGAAATCTGATCGCAGATTTTATCTGGATGACCTTCGGTAACTGACTCGGAGGTAAAAAGATATCTACTAGACAAAGGTATTCCTCCTTCATTGAGTGTTTCACTGAGTAAATTTAACTCATCCCCAGGAATTAATCTGGGTGATTGAGCGTCAGTTGTTTTTGCTACTGACAATCACAACTTACCACTCACGGGCGGGGCTTGACTTTCCTCCTATCTCTAAAAGAGAAGGACTCAAACCCCACCCTTCTTGGTGATTATTTAGCTCAGTTACTCTAATTTCTGAAATCATAACAATATTTACACATTAAATAGTTGGTCTGTTCTTAACTTTTCGACAACTTATTACTGGTATTAAATACTTTTTACAAAAAAATATATATTTTTGGGTAAAAATGTTTTTTGGCACACAAAAAAAGGGAGATACCCTCAAGCACCCCCCAAAGCTTTGACACAAATACTGCTGTTTTAAACTTGAACTGCTAATTTGGCTTCCTTTGCTGTTAAACGCTCGTAAGCATCGCGCATTTTCAACCCAGTTAGGACTTGGAACAAACCAGTTCCATTATTGGAACCTGGATACTCACGGTGCTGGAGTAACAAGTGAGTCATCTCACCTTGGTATTTGGTAGATGTTTTGCTCAGATGGGTTTCGATGTAAATCACTTCTTCTAAATTGTCGAATTGACCGTCTACTTCCAATACTGAGACGTAACGACCGTAGTAAACATCTGAACCATAGTACAGTTGCATACCAGGGTAGGAGCAAGTCAGCTTCCGTCCGCAAGGTGTCCAGTTAATTGTTGATCCTTCATCAAAGAGGTAGGTTGGCTCAAAGCCGTCTTTACCTTCCCTTTGGAGCATCCGCACCCGCAGGACTTTGCGCTCTGTGTCGTTTTTAATTAAGTTGGTGGGTAATACTTGCAGAACTACATCAGCAAATTCTCTTTGTGGTTCAATAAACTTATCAAAGTCAGGCTTACGGGAATTGATTTGCGCTAAGACATCTTCATAGCGGTGACCTCTTTCGGCCATGTCTCGCTGAATCTTCCAAGCAATTTTGACTTCGTCGCTGATATCGAAATAAACACTGAAGTCAATTAGCTCACGCACCCGCTCATCATATAAAGGATGCAGCCCTTCCACTACTATGATGTGATTCGGCTCGATCCGCTCTGGTGGATCGATCATACCGGTTTCGTGGTTGTAAATCGGCTTATCAATTGCTTGACCATTTTTGAGCGCTTTAATTTGCTCATACATCAGGTCAAAGTTGTTCGCCCTAGGATCAAGAGCAGTAATTCCTGTTTCTTTGCGCTGTTTGCGATCTAGGGAATGATAGTCATCTAAACAGATAACTGTCATTAAATCTTCCCCAAACAAATCGATTAAACGACGCAAAAACGTAGATTTACCGCATCCAGAGTCTCCAGCTACTCCAATTAGTACCACACGTTCCGGCTTACTTGTCATAAATCTCCTCTAGATACTAAAAAATGTGTCAATCAATAATTTTTCACACAGCAGATTTTGAAGCCAAAAGTTTACCCATTGGTTTTTCCGGCGTTCTTATTACCCACAGCGCCATAAGAAGTCAAGCGCGTATACAACTATAGTAATAGTTATTACTCGCCTGCCTAGCCTGAATTTGTTGCTGGTAAGTATTTAATCCTAGTGGTATATTTGATTTTAACAGAAGGGGTTATCCTATACAAGTTTACTGTCAGGAAGAATCAAATGGTTCATCAATCATCTTGATGATTTAGTTGCTAATTTCAATAGACATCTCTTCACTAGCACAAGCAGCCAGGTAAAGACTGCTAGTTGTTTGTGTGCCTATTAATCAAGTTTATAATGTATGGTTTTATTCGGCCACAAAATTTTGGCAATTTCCGCATTTTAATTTGCGATCGCGTAATATCCCAGAGATTCATCAGCCAAAATCTATCCCAAGAATGAGTTAGCAAGTTGCATTAAACAATCTCGGTTGTCATCTGTGACACCAGGGTATTCCTGGGTTATGGGTAATTTGTGTTGGCATAGACGCGATCGCAGCTACACTGACGAGAATGCCTAAAGCTGAACCCGCAGGGTATAACAAAGGACTCATCACTCATGAAGCTTTACAAAAAACACAAACTGACAATATCTAAACTGCATCGACGAATTACTAATATACCTAAAGATGCCACGCACAAGGCAACTACATTTTTTGCAAAAACTACGCAGTAATTGATGCGCAAAATGAATACTTCCGGGATGTGGAAAAATCATCGGTTAACTGGGAACGGAGAGTGATGCCAATTTCTCTGAATTTCCCAGACAAGTAAAATATAAAGTAATTAGATCTGGTGTAACTGCCTTCTTGCTTGATGGATTTTACCGATTTTATCAAACTAGGCTGTTAACTGTTGACCGTTGACAGTTAACCGTCAGCGGTCAACGAACTTCATGAGCGACTGTGCAATTTAAAAGCCTAATAGCTTAATACTGGACGAGATTTAAATGCATCTGGTAAATCTGGAACGCCAGTTGCTCTAATTAAGGAGCCAATCCGCTCTTGCAAGTTAAGAGACTTGAAGGAACTGGCGTGAAACCCCTGCATCAGAGTCAGTGGCTCAACAATAAAAATGCACGGTTGGCTAAATGCTACTTAGATATCATAGTATATTTGATAACATATTTAAAGAAGAATTAAGTAACCGTAGCGATATTTGTTCAGTTCGGGGAGTATCAATTCACAAAAAAACATTAAATTGACTCATTATTAACATTCTCTAGAAGACTTATCCTCTAACTTAGAAGGTGAACAGGTGTGTGTTTGGGCTGCCTGCTTGTCTTTGGTGAGTGTACTTAGCAAGGCGTAATTTCTTGATGCCATTTTCCTTCTTTGCCAGTTTTGTGATGCGAAAATCCGGTAAACTAAAGCTGGCTAGTGATAGGAAAAGTTTTTTTTTGAAAAACGGTTAAGTAAACATCGGAGTGGTAGAAGGAATGAACAAACAAGGTGCTGTTGAGGGTGCTGCCAACACAGAATTAGGTAGCCGCGTCTTCGTATACGAAGTGGTGGGTTTGCGTCAGAACGAACAAACTGACCAAACGAACTACCAAATTCGTAACAGTGGCAGTGTGTTCATCAGAGTGCCTTACAACCGCATGAATCAAGAAATGCGACGTATCACTCGCCTAGGCGGCAAAATTGTTAGCATTCAAAGAGCAAGTGCTCTACAGCAATTCAATGGAAAAGCCTCATTGGGGATTGCTAACAGTGAAGTGAACGATATAGCTACCTCTGGGAATACTGCTAACATTGAGGGCAATGGTCAAGCCACACCTGTGAATGCACCAGCTGAAGAACAGCTTAAGAAGAAGGATCAAAAAGGCAACACCATGACTCAAGCGAGATCCAAAAAAGACGCACACGCTGATGTTCCTGTAAACACGTATCGTCCCAATGCACCTTTTATTGGGAAGTGTATATCTAACGAGCCGTTAGTCCAAGAAGGTGGGATCGGTATTGTTCAACACATCAAGTTTGACCTGACTGGCAGTAATTTGAAATATATAGAAGGTCAAAGTATTGGCATTATCCCACCAGGAGTAGACAAGAACGGCAAGCCGGAAAAACTCAGACTTTATTCCATCGCCTCAACTCGTCATGGCGATGATGTCGATGACAAAACAGTATCACTGTGTGTGCGCCAGTTGGAGTATAAGCACCCAGAAACAGGCGAAACAGTCTACGGTGTTTGCTCAACTCACCTGTGTTTCTTAGAACCAGGAGCAGATGTCAAAATTACAGGGCCAGTGGGTAAGGAAATGTTATTACCCAGCGACCCCGATGCTAACGTTATCATGATGGCAACCGGAACAGGTATTGCGCCGATGCGGGCTTACCTGTGGCGCCAGTTTAAGGATAAAGAAAGAGCAGCGAATCCTGAGTACCAGTTCAAGGGATTTTCTTGGCTAATATTTGGTGTACCCACAACTCCTAACATTCTGTATAAGGAAGAATTGGAAGAAATGCAGGCGAAGTATCCGGATAACTTCCGCCTCACTTACGCTATCAGCCGGGAACAAAAGAATCCCCAAGGTGGCAGAATGTACATTCAAGACCGAGTTGCAGAACACGCAGACGAGCTGTGGCAGTTGATTAAACAAGAAAAAACCCACACCTACATCTGCGGTTTGCGGGGTATGGAAGATGGAATCGATGCGGCGTTGACTGCTGCTGCGGCGAAGGAAGGAGTTACCTGGAGTGATTACCAGAAGGAACTCAAGAAAGCTGGGCGCTGGCACGTAGAAACTTACTAATTTCGTCAATAGTCATTAGTCAATAGTCATTAGTCATTGGTTTTAGACAAATGACGAAGGACAAATGACAAATGATAAAACATAACTTGTAGGGTGGGCGAACAGCTCACCCTACAATTGTTAGTGGTGAAATTTGGTAAAAAAGTTGTGGGTGTGAAGCTAGGAATACTGGGATTAGGGACTGTAGGGACGGGTACTGTACAGTTGTTACAAGATACAACTGGGCGTCACCCGTTATTGCAAGAAATAGAAATATATCGAGTGGGAGTGCGATCGCCTGATAAACTCCGGAATGTAGAACTACCAGCAGGTGTAGTAACTACAGATTTAGAAGCTATAGTCAACGATCCACAGGTAGATATAGTGGTGGAGGTGATGGGTGGATTAGAACCAGCGCGATCGCTAATTCTCCAAGCGATCAAAAACGGTAAGCATGTTGTCACCGCCAATAAAGCTGCGATCGCCCGTTTTGGCAATGAAATCTTCACAAGTGCCAATCAAGCTGGAGTATACGTCTTACTAGAAGCCGCAGTTGGTGGTGGTATCCCTGTGATTCAACCCCTGAAGCAGTCTTTAAGTGTCAACCGCATTCACACAGTTACGGGTATTGTCAATGGTACTACCAACTACATCCTGACAAGGATGCAGCAAGAAGGCAGCAATTTTGAGGATGTATTAGCTGATGCGCAAAGATTGGGCTACGCTGAGGCAGATCCCACCGCTGATGTGGATGGTTTAGATGCAGGCGATAAAATTGCCATCCTCGCCTCATTAGCCTTTGGTGGACGCATTCACCTGGAAGATGTTTATTGTGAGGGAATTCGCCAAGTTAGTAAGACAGATATTGCCTATGCGGAGAAATTAGGCTTTGTGATTAAATTACTAGCGATCGCCAAACTTCATGCCCAGGACACCTCAAAGCTATCTGTAAGAGTTCATCCTACCTTACTACCTAAAGCACATCCCTTAGCTAGCATCAACGGCGTGTATAACGCGATTTTGGTGGAAGGCGAACCAATTGGGCAGGTAATGTTTTTTGGCCCTGGTGCTGGTGCTGGGGCGACTGCTAGTGCCGTCACATCAGATATCTTAAATCTAGTGGCAACACTCAAAACAGAAACAGCCAGCACTGCAAAACCCAATCCTCTTTTAGCTTGTAGGCATCAAGACTACTGTCAAATTGCACCCATAGCAGAACTAGTAACTCGCTTTTATACCCGGTTCCTCACTAAAGATCAATCAGGAGTAATTGGCAAACTAGGTACTTGCTTTGGCAATTATGGCGTTAGCTTAGAGTCAGTTGTTCAAACTGGTTTTCAGGGAGAACTAGCAGAAATTGTTGTAGTTACCCACGATGTGAAAGAAGGTGACTTTCGCCAAGCTTTGACAGAAATTCGTAACTTGGAAGCAATAGATAGTATTCCTAGCTTACTGCGTGTACTGTGAGGGAATAGGGGAGAATAATTCATAGCGAAGTTTGCTATTGCAAAACTTATGGGTTAGAGATAAAAACCCTCACCTTTAAATCTATGGATTTATGCTTTCTCCCCTTTTACTCAAAGGCTGCTTTTTTATTAGCAATAAAACATAGCCTTGACACAATATTGACATAAATTGCACACAACTTTTTGAATAATAAATGAGTCTAACCAATTAACAAATTCACACTCATCGTAATTTGGTGCAAAATTATGATTGTCCGTAAAATTAGCTTGGTTGGTCTCTTAGCAGGATTAGTCGCAGCTTCTCTGAGTTCTGGTATCGCTGGAGCCGATACCCCTGGTAAGCATCCCTTATATCTCCATGCACGCAGCGATCTTCGGAAAGCTGAATTACTTCTGCAAGAACATGATGAGCCGAATGTAGTACATGAAACAAATATAGCTTATCAGCAGATTCATCAAGCCATCCAAGAGCTTGATAAAGCATCAGTTATAGACAAAAAAGATGTGCAAGATAATCCAAATGTTGATACTTCTGTTAAACATCTAGATAAGTTCCGGACTATTTATAAGCTGTTGCGTAGTGCAGAAAAAGACATATCCCCAGAAGAAGACGCTCATGCAGCTATAGGTTGGCGTAACAGAGCCAAAGCTAATATTGAGCAAGCCAAGCGCAGTGTCGAGATGGCTGCTAGTAGAGATGTTATTGACGATTTACGGAGTGAGAATTACTAAAATTCTCGGTTCATTGCTAAATTTTTGATAGGTTTTTAGTCAGGACTTTAGTGCAGGGTGAATCCAGGATTAAAGCCCTGATTACGAATTTAATCTCCCCTAATATTGTGATTGTAATGCATGAGCTGTTTTTCTTTCAGGTGCAGGATTAGTACCATCCCAAACAGCCCGTTGTCCATCGGCATTAATCAGGGTAATTTTGACCTTTTGTGCTGTAAAATTATCAGCGAAAGTTTGTAGCCATTCATGCCATTGCTCATCTGGAAGTGCATTCAAAGTATTAAAATTAATTTGCAATTTTTTGCAAAACTCTCCCGGACTATTAGGATCAGGATCTAGTGTACAAATGCTATCTTGTTTCACCTCAATCCGCGTTTCGGGTTTTTCATTATTGGCCTCATCTAAATACACAATTTGAACGATGACACTTCCTGCTTGAGACAAATGTTCGCCAGCAACGCTCAGGTAAGGATTGGTGCTTGGGTCTTGAGGCTCATCGCACAGTACTACTTGGGTGATATTGGGGCCTGCTTTGCGGACAGCTTTACCACTAATGTAGCCACCCGCACTGATTCCCATAAGTACTAAAATTTCTTGGGGGATGGATGGTAAAGAAGATGCAGTTGTATAGGTAACTAGCAGAATTACGATAAAAGCAATACCAATAATTAAATTCCAAACTAGCTGCTGTACCCGTTCCAAGGCTACTACACCACCATGCACCACTAAATCTGACCAAGCAGGATTAACATCCCCAGATCCTTTACTACCACGGATGTTGGAAGTTGCTTGTGCTGTTACCAGTGTGACTAAACTAATCAAAAAAGTATAGGCGAATCCGGATAAAGGAATGAACTCCCAAATACCTTGAATGACTCCGCGCCCGATGAATAGAAATAAATAGCCAAAAACAATGATAGTCAGCCACCAGACAAACTGGGTACGTGCCAGACTAAAGGTGTTTGTCTCCCGGTCTAGGAGTAGCCATTCTAATGAATTGAGACTTTTTTGATTACTTTTTCTGAGGGAATTAGCAGGTAAGTTGGTTTTTTTTGACTCTGTAGCTAGGGCGTAGATGATTCCCACTATGATCAGGGTGACAAAAGTAGTGATCCCAAACACAATGAACGTTGTTAGATTACTTACAGGGCGAGTGACATTCACCTGAAGTTGATCCTCAGTGATTTGGGGATTTATGCTAGTTGCGTTTCCAGCCACTTCTACTCTTACAGGGTGTGTTCCCCGTGGCAAATTCTTGAGCTGAGTGTTAGTAAAGCTGGCAAAAATTGCCCTTCCATCTTCTGCAACTCTAACATTAGTAGTCGTAGCATTATCAGGAGGATTACCAATTTTAACTGCAATTTGATTTTTGAGCGGACTGTCTGGTTGAGGGAAGTTGTCACCTGTGATAACTAAATTCAGCCGTTCTTGGGGGTTAGCTCTAAAATTTTCGGCTACAAGTGACTGAGGAATGGCAACATACAATTCTTTAGGACTGATGCTTGTAATCGAAGTCACATCAAGTACACTCGCCGCCGCATTGCTAGGTTGCTGAGTAGAAGTGGTATTAGTTGGCACTGTATAACTTTCATCTTGCTGTGCTTGACCGACTCCGACAGAAGTGAATAGCAAGACGCAAACTAGCCCCAAGGATAGCAGCGGATAATAATACCTCTTGCTGAGATGTTTCCCGAACATTTTGAATAAGCGCATAAATATTGTCACAGTATCTCTGACGTGACTATTAAACTCCTGACAGTGGGGTGAGGCGATGTTTTGTAATTTTATTTAGTATTATCTAGGGGCATTGGGCATGGGAAAGAGAGATTTTTATGCCCTCGTTGTGTGATTTATCGCATGAGTGTCTAACTTGAAAGCTCTGTAATCGCATCTCATGACAACGCGATCGCATCCCATGACAATGCAATTGTATCGAGTGACAATGCAATTGTATCGAGTGACAATGCAATTGTATCAAGTGACAATGCAATTGTATCGAGTGACAATGCAATTGTATCGAGTGACAATGCGATTGTATCGAGTGACAATGCGATTGTATTGAGTGACAATGGGATTGTATTGAGTGACAATGCGTAGACGCCCAGCGGCTTGTCGTAGACATCGCATCGCCTTGCAAAAATTAAAATAGTGCCATCGCCTTTGTCGCTGAGGCTGAGTTACATTCAGTTAATGCCTACTTGCAATATGTCTCAAGTTCTATGACACCTTCTCCCAACCAAGTTTATCCAATTATTTGGCACGATGACTCGGTATCGCTGATTGACCAAACTCGCTTACCCAACGAGTATGCTTTTGTGGAAATTCACCGTAGTGAAGATATGGCTTTGGCAATCAAAACGATGATTGTCCGAGGTGCGCCAGCAATTGGTGTAGCCGCAGCATACGGTATTTATCTTGGGGCGAGGGAGATTGAAACCAGCAACCGGAATGAATTTTTACAACGCTTAGAGCAAGTTGCCCAGTTGTTGCGTTCCACTCGTCCGACGGCGGTAAATTTATTTTGGGCAATTAGTCGGATGATGAAAACTGCCTATGAATCGCTGGGAACAGTAGCAGAACTCAAACAAATTTTGTTACAAACTGCCCAAAGTATTCATACTGAAGATTTGCAAACTTGTCAGGCAATCGGTGACAATGGCTTGGCAGTATTACCGAAAACCCCAGAAAAGCTGACAATTTTGACTCATTGTAACGCTGGGGCATTAGCTACTGCTGGTTATGGTACTGCTTTGGGTGTGGTGCGTTCTGCGTGGAGAGAAGGACGTTTAGCGCGTGTGTTCGCTGACGAAACCCGCCCCCGTTTACAAGGCGCAAAACTCACTGCTTGGGAATGTGTTCAAGAAGGCATTCCGGTAACGCTAATTACTGACAACATGGCAGCCCATTGCATGAAACAGGGTTTAATTCATGCAGTTGTTGTTGGTGCTGATAGAATTGCTGCCAATGGTGATACCGCTAATAAAATTGGGACTTATAGTGTGGCGATCGCAGCTAAAGCACATAATATTCCTTTTTTTGTCGCTGCTCCCCTGTCTACCGTTGATTTTGAATTAGCCGATGGTAGCCAAATTCCGATTGAAGAGCGTAATCCCAAAGAAATTTATCAAGTAGGCGATACCATGCTCACACCTGAAGGTGTTGAGTTTTATAATCCTGCTTTTGATGTCACACCAGCAGAATTTATTACAGCCATCATCACAGAAAATGGTGCGTTTGCTCCTGGTGAATTAGCAAAATCTCAGATAAAGCAAGTGGTGTAAAGTCCAAACTCAAATCGCTGTACAGTGTTGTTCAACTCATGTGAAATAGATCATGCCATTTTATCAGAATTTGTATAAGATGGACTGATCAATCACCCATTGATGTGAAATGATAAGTTGCATCTTTAATTACCGAATATTGGAGAATACATGAACAAGAGATTTGTCCTCTCTTTGCTTTCCACCCCAGCACTGTTTATGTCTATGCTATCTATGGTCATGATGACCAGACCAGCTAACGCCAGTCAAACAGTGACTCCAGTAGGTACTCATTTATCTTGTGTACGTTCCCCCCACTCAGCAACTCCTACACAGGTATGTATACAGGTTGACAATGCTGTTTCTCCAGCCAAACCTGAGATGACAGTAGCGCAAGCTCAATCAAACCAGCCTGCTGAACTAGAATTCACTGATGCAGAAAGTGATGAGGCGATAAAATTATTTGGTTGTGATTGCCCAATCTGCATTAACGCTGTACGTCAGTTGCACGGTTTAGCTCCCATGCCTGTCTAGTCATTTAGCAAGTAAGTTAAATAACAACTTGGTGTTTTTGATACTACAATTGCTGCTGATTAAAAAAGCTAATTGATACAATTTTTTGCAACTTGGTATTGAACACAAAAAAAGCCAGAGAATTAAATCTCTAGCTTATGTATGGTTGTAGACAAAAGAGCAATTAAATCAGCTAACAAAACCTAGATTCTTCCCAGGTTATGTAGCCCTAAAATAATACCCGTGCCTAAAATATGCCCAAAAGCGGTGGTGGCGAGTAATGCAGGCGCACCGAAGCCACCAAATAAATTAGGTGAGGGTAAAGCTGGTTCGGCACTGGGATACTTGATGGTTGATTTGCCAAAGGCGATCGCAATAATATTCGCGATGATCATGATTATCCCAACTGTTGGACTCCATTGCAGGGTGGTGGGCACAGTGGAAGCAGCTAATAAGATTGAAGTAAGCAACTGTTTCGCTCCTAAAATTTGTTGATCATTGAAATATGATCTGAATATTTGCCAACCAATTTCAAGAAATCAGGCTAATTTTGCAGCAATATTTAACGATTATTCTCAATACTTAACTTATTACTATTGCTTTGCTGCGGTATTTTAGTGTATGGGCAGTTCCAGACCATTAGTTGGCGATCGCACTTTTCAGGAAGTCAGATGTTTTTCAATGCGCCGATCCGGGATGAGCCACATAATCGCCACCAGAACGTATATTCCAAAGGCTATCCAGGAGTTGACAAAGGAAAGGGGAATAGCCACAGCATAGAATACAAGTGATATTTTGCCCTTGAAATCTCGACCGAGTGCGATCGCTAAGGTAGAATCCCTACCGTGATGATTGATTAAAGCTAGTGTAAGAATGTAGTAGGCGATCGCCGAAAACAACAATACCGTACCATAAAGAGCAATTGGCCAGGCGGCGAAATGGTTCTCGCCCATCCAGCCAGTGACAAAGGGAATCAGCGACAACCAGAATAGCAGATGCAGATTAGCCCACAGAATACGTCCATTAACGTGTCTGACTGCTTGCCATAAATGATGGTGGTTGTTCCAGTAAATACCAATGTAAATAAAACTCAGCACATAACTCAAAAATACCGGAATCAGCGGACGCAACGCCGCTAAATTATCACCGTGCGGAACCTTCAGTTCCAGCACCATAATCGTGATGATGATGGCAAGCACGCCATCACTGAACGCTTCTAACCTCCCCTTACCCATCTGTTACGCGCTCCTTGTGTGCTTTATTTAAAGTCAGTTGTCTGTACTTTAACTAATTACTAATTCGTAATTCGTAATACTTCGGCTTCGCTCAGTACAAGTTCGTAATTTTTGGGTTTAATTCCCCTTCATCTCTACGTGGAGCCAGTTTGTAGGGGCGGGTTTATTTGAATCGTCGATACCCAACAAGGATATCTGTGAACCCGCCCCTACTCTGAATCACCGTCTGTAGGGGCGGGTTTATTTGGATCTTTGTTTCGCAACGTGGATATCGGTGAACCCGCCCCTACACTACAAATTACGAATTATCAATTACGAATTATTTTAACTTGTCTTGATCGTAGGGGCTAGGGGCTGGTCATTCAAAGTAACGAATGGGACAAACATCAGGAAGGCAGTCGTTACTAATTTCTCATCACAAAGCTTCAGTATTTTTCCGTAAAAGAATATTTAGTTGTTGTATTTAAAAAAGTGTTTATGTGTTCAGTATTAGCGTAAAGCTTGTTATTGCACAGCACAACGCACCAACCTAACTTTTTACCCTTGGTGTAAAAAGCGAGTTTTCATTCTTGATTTTGGAATTAGTTATGACTGCAATTTTCTCTTTAACGGTCAATTCTCTAGAACTCGATCTATCTGTTTTAGCTGTCTTAGAACAGGGAATTTTATCAAGTCAATCTAGATTACAAAGCTTTGCCAAGGAACCTGAATTTGTCTCTAAAATGGCATTGGCTTTTAACCCAAACCCGGAAGCAGATAGCTTACAGACAACCTGGATAAATGGGGATTTTAGTAATTTTCCGCTTTTAGAAATTCGCTATCAGTCTGACCTAAATGGAGCAATTGGAGCTTATAGTGCAGAAACAGGGACAATTTATCTAGCTTATGAGTATTTACAGCAAGTTAGTGATATTCAAGGGTTAGTAGGGTTAATTTTAGAAGAATATGGCCATTATATAGATGGGGTATTGAATGGCAATAATGATAGTGATGGGGATGAAGGAAGAATTTTCTCGGCGTTGGTGATGGGAGAGAGTTTGTCCGAGACAGAGTTAGGACACTTGAAAGCCGAGAGCGATCGCGCAGTTATTAGCCTGGATGGGGTAAATATCGGGGTAGAAATGGCGAGTTTTGTCGGAGATGAAAAACCTAACCTGATTCTAGGAAGTAGTGGAGATGATTACATTGAGGGGTTAGAGGCGAATGATACCCTTGACGGTTCAGGGGGAAATGATGTCATTGGTGGTGGAGAAGGAAGCGATCTGCTGATTGGCGGTACTGGGAATGATGTTTTATACGGGGGTAGTGAGAGTGATGTCTTAGAAGGGGGTGAAGGGAATGATGATTTAGATGGGGCTGGAGGAAGTGATATCTTACAAGCGGGGACAGGGAATGACACCCTAAAAGGGGGTATAGGAGATAACCTAGATGGGGGAGAAGGTATAGATACCCTCTTTTTATATTTACAGGATTCGACTAACAATTGGACATTAAATTTGACCGATACCAGTGTCAACTTAGCTGGAGATAGTAATACAATCGTTCAAAATTTGGAACGAATCAACCAGATTTACACAGGAAGTGGCAATGATATCTTCAATGTCACGAATTATATCTTTGGCGGGACAATTGATGCCGGAGCCGGAATCGATATCTTATACGCAGACTATAGCACTGCAACTGGTGCGAACATTGGGGTGAATAATCAGGGGATTATTAGCGGTGCTAGCTATATTACTTCTCGGAACCCTACTAGTAATTATTACTTTTACTATTTGAACTTTGAAGGGGTCAATATTACAGGAACGCCCTACGATGACTTGCTCACCGGTGGCGATGCCAGTAATGACACTGTACAAGGCGGTGCAGGTAATGACTATATCTCTGGAGGAATTGGGGGCAATGATAGTCTGACAGGGGGACTGGGCAATGATACCCTAAACGGAGCAGATGGTAGCGATACCATGATCGGGGGATTGGGAGATGATGCCTATTATGTTGATGAGGTTGGGGATCGAGTTTATGAAAACCTCAACGAAGGGATAGACATCGTTTACGCCGACATTAGTTATACCTTGGGCGATCACCTAGAAAATTTGAGGTTAAGTGCTGCTACTAACATCAATGGCACAGGAAACAGCCTGAATAACTACATCACAGGTAGTAGCGGCAATAACATCCTCGATGGCAAAGCCGGAAATGACACCCTCACAGGTGGCGCTGGCGATGACACTTACATTGTGGATAGTGTTGGGGATGTGGTCATGGAAATAAATGGCCAAGGCATAGATACAGTTAAAGCTGCCATCAGCTATACCTTGGGAAGTGCCCTAGAAAATCTCACGTTAACGGGTACAGCCAACATCAACGGCACAGGAAGTTTTCTGGATAACATCATCACGGGGAATAGTGGCAATAATACCCTCACAGGTAATGCTGGCAATGATACCCTAAATGGAGGTCTCGGTAATGATACCCTGATCGGCGGTTTAGACGATGATATTTACACCGTTAATAGTGTTGGCGATGTAGTCACAGAAAACCTCAACGAAGGGATAGATACGGTTAACGCTGCCATCAGCTACACCTTGGGAAATCATCTAGAAAAGTTAGTGTTAACAGGCACTAGCAACCTTTCAGGTACGGGTAACGCACTCAACAACACGATTACAGGTAACAGTGGTAGTAACACCCTAGATGGTAAAGCTGGTGACGACACCATGTCAGGGGGAGGTGGCAACGATACTTACATAGTTGACAGTATTGGAGATGTCATCGTTGAAAATACTAACTCAGGTACAGATACCATCAATGCCTCAGTCAGCTACACTTTAACAGATAACGTTGAACGGCTAACCCTGACAGGTACAGCAGATATCGACGGTACAGGTAACGCTGGTAATAACACCCTCACAGGTAACGCTGGTAATAACACCCTCACAGGTAACGCTGGCAATGATACCCTCACAGGTGACGCTGGCAATGATACCCTGATTGGTGGCACTGGCAATGATAGCCTCATAGGTAGTGATGGCAATGATAGCCTCAACGGTGGTGATGGCAATGATATCCTCAACGGTGGTCTTGGTGATGACACCCTCAACGGTGGACTTGGCAACGATAGCTATACGGTGGATAGTTTAGGAGATGTAGTCATCGAAAATGCTAACTCAGGCACAGATACCGTTAATGCCTCAATTAGCTACACCTTGACAGATAATGTTGAACGGCTAACCCTGACAGGTACAGCAAATATCGACGGTACAGGCAACAGCCTCAGTAACATCATCACAGGTAACGCTGGTAACAATACCCTCACAGGTGGTGCTGGTAATGATAGCCTCAACGGTGGTCTTGGTGATGACACCCTCAACGGTGGAATTGGCAACGATAGCTATACGGTGGATAGTTTAGGAGATGTAGTCATCGAAAATGCTAACTCAGGCACAGATACCGTTAATGCTTCAATTAGCTACACCTTGATAGATAATGTTGAACAGTTAACCCTGACAGGTACAGCAAATATCGATGGTACAGGCAACAGCCTCAGTAACATCATCACAGGTAATGCTGGTAATAATACCCTCACAGGTGGTGCTGGTAATGATACCCTTTCTGGTGGAACAGGGAACGATTTCCTCCAGGGAACTCAAGGTAGCGATCGCCTCACAGGGGGTGAAGGGGTAGATTATTTTGGCTTTGGTGGAGTGGCTAACTTTAGCGATTTAGGCACAGATACCATAACCGACTTTACCAAGGGCACCGATCTCATCCTGTTATCCCATAGTGTATTTAATTCCTTAACCATGAGTAATGGCATAATTGCCAGTGAATTTGCCACAATTACTGCCGATAGTGCGGCTGAAGTCAGTCTGGCAGGGGGTAGCAGTGCTTTCCTGGTTTACAATACTTCTACCGGCAACCTTTTCTATAATGCCGATGGTGCAGTCGCCGGATTAGGTTCTGGAGGAAAATTTGCGGTTCTGAGCAATAAACCTCTGTTGGATAACACTGATGTATCATTTATGGATTTCGCCGCCTAGGACTTGCAGCGGAAGTACTTTTGCAAGATTAAGTTAGCTTTCATTAGTTTGTTGAAATCGACAATTTCAGCCCCTATAATTTGGGGGCTGTTTTTTATTGCAGGGGCGATCGCACTGCGAGTTAACGGCACAAGTCAGCGGCGATAGACAACTGAGTACGCAAGTTTTGGGAAATGCTCATGATAAACGCGATCGCTGCTATTTCATCGCTTTACTAGACTTTACTCACCCACTCTAAAGACGGCTTGCGCTGGGATTTTACACAATCCTGTAAATAAAGATTGATCAGGCTCTGATAGGAAATGCCGGTTTCTTCAGCTAGGGCTTTGAAATAATCAACCACATCTTCTTCAAGCCGAATTGTCACTTGCTTCTTCAGCTTTTTAATGTATGGATTTTTAACAGACTGGGAGAAATCGTACTCTTCTTTCATAAGGAAAAACTTTGATATTGCTGACGCTCTTTTTTCGTAGCTTTTCGAGCCGAGATGATGCGGATAACTTCTTCACTTTCCTGATACAGATGACACACCAATAGTAAACGTAATGAATCACTCATACCCAACAGTATGTAGCGATCCTCTTCTATAGAATGATCGGGGTCATAGATTAAGCGGGCATTCTCATCATAAAAGACAGTTTCTGCCTCCTCGAAAGATACACCATGCTTTTGCTCATTAGACCTAGCCTTGCGTTCATCCCACTCGAATCTCAACTGGCTCATACTTACAGTGTAGTTACAATGTATATCATAAGCAACTTGAGTAGACTGGAAAAGAGAAAATTCTCAATACCCATTCATCTATGAGTGGGTACGCAAGTCTTGGGAAATGCTCATCATAAACGCGATCGCACTCTAGATAATTTACACTCAAGGGAAGACAGATTTATTTGCAGCTGCTGTTATGTCCTCTTCTACAGACTCTTTACCACCTGCTCTGGCGAAAATTGTCCAGCGCTTTCAACGCGCTTCTGACCAGAAGCGGCGCTACGAACAACTGATCTGGTATGCGCAAAAGCTCCCAGCATTGCCAGAAGCTGACAAGATACCAGAAAATAAAGTCCCTGGTTGCGTTTCTCAGGTTTATGTCACCGCCACCTTGGAGGATGGGAAGGTTAAATATCAAGGAGATTCTGATTCCCAGTTAACTAAGGGCTTAGTCGGGCTGTTGATTGAAGGTTTAAATGGTTTATCGCCTACAGAAATTGTCCAACTAGCACCAGATTTTATCCAAGAAACTGGTTTAAACGTCAGCCTGACACCTTCCCGCGCTAACGGTTTTTATAACATTTTTAAAACCATGCAAAAAAAGGCGTTGGAATGTAAGTTAGATCCATAAGTACTGAGTGCCGAGTAAAAACTCATGTCTACCAATTTATTATCAATTGATAACGCTGTTGGCTTTGGTGGAGTAGTGCAAGAATTTCTCTGGAATTGGGAAAATCAATCATTAAGGGTAGTGTATGAAACTCTTGGTCATGGTTCACCCCTATTGCTCCTCCCTGCCTTCAGCAGCGTTTCCAGCCGTCAAGAAATGGGTGAAATAGCTAGGTTACTAGCTCCTCATTTTCAAGTTGTAGCTGTAGATTGGCCTGGTTTTGGTGAATCTTCTCGACCGAGTTTGGATTACCGTCCAGAGTTATATGAACAATTTTTAACAGATTTTGTCAATTCTGTTTTGAACACAGCAATTAATGTCTTAGCAGCTGGTCATGCTGCTAGTTATGTATTGAAATTAGCTGTAAAACAGCCTACGAGTTTCAGCAAAATTGTTTTAGTGGCTCCCACTTGGCGTGGCCCTTTACCGACAATGGGCGCAAATCCCCAGATAGCAGGTATGGTGAGAGGATTAGTGCGATCGCCTATTGTTGGTCAATTTCTCTACAAACTCAATACCCAGCCATCTTTTTTAAATTGGATGTACCGTCGCCATGTCTTTGTCGATGCGGCGAGGCTAACACCCAGTTTCATGGAAAAGAAATGGCAAACTACCCAACAACCAGGAGCGCGATTTGCTTCTGCTGCCTTTGTTACTGGTAATATTGATGCGGTACACGCGCAATCTGATTTTCTGGGATTAGTAAAATCGCTATCTGCACCACTCATGATTGTAATTGCAGAATCTAGCCCACCTAAATCAAAAGCCGAAATGGAAGCAATCTCCACGTTACCAGCAGTCAGCAGCGTTGTGCTTCCTGGTTCCTTGGGACTACATGAAGAATACCCAGCAGAGGTTCTCGAAGCTGTACTGCCTTTTTTACTTAATAAAGAAAATTTTTGATGCGCGCCCTCACCCTACTTGGGTGGGGCTAAACAAATAAAGCCTGTGGAAGCAGGCTAATAATATGCATTTTCATCTAGAAATGGTATTATAATTAACAAGATTTTTTCAGCAATATCTCAGACAATTTTAATAATTCTCCGAACAAAAATTAAGTCAAAATTAATACAATACGTTATTTTATTTTTAATTTCTACCTTAAGATAGATGCGTTAATGAAAATTAGTTTTTCTGAAGATTTAATTTTCAAGCATCGGTCAATTAGCAGATTTTATAGTTAAAAATTGGCTTTTTTAGACAATGACTCTTGACATCATCTAGGATGAGAGACTACAACAATACAGTGCGTTAAAACACAGTTTGATGTTTTGCTGCTTCTATGATGAAGTTGCTTTTCAGAATAATTCTGATTAGTCAAAATCTGCGGAGCAAAAAATAGTTATGGGTAATGCATCTGCAACTAGCAAGTATGACAGTTCATGTTAACTGTCGCTGTTGCTATTTTTACAACCTTGACTTCTGATACCAATTCTCTAAAATTCGGCAACAGATTCAAACCCTAAAACCTAGATGATGTCAGAATTTCCTAATTACGAATCGGTATTATTTGTCGGCGATATACTGAATCACTACAATTTCTGGAGGATAAGCTATTCAGTGATTGAGTATGATTTAGGGAAATTATCAAACTCACTACAGAGAAAAAATCTGATTTTTCCTAGATTATTCGTCATTAAGTTAAGGGTAATAAACAGTATAAAATAATTCCATTTATGCCACAGATTTCTCAACATTCTGGGCCAATTTTGAATTACAGCGTATTTCAGGTAAATGAGGTACGCCGGTAGGGGCACGGCAGTGCCTTACAATTATCTGTACCTCACTTGCAATCTGCTGTAAATCATCCCCATCGCCATTGACTATGTATTTGAATGCATAGGTAATTTAAATTTTCTCATGCATCACTTGGGATGATGATCTCAAATACACCTAACCGTGCTAATTCTGTGATTATTCCTAAATGGTTTGTGAAATCTTCATTGCAAACAATTGAGGATGTATTTGGAAAAAATTTGGATTTAGCGATAAATTTTATGTCACAAAATCCCTTTCACCATAATGAAAATAAGTTTTTAACGCCCGATCAATACAAGGATTTATTGAAGAATTTACCAGCTAATTTGCCACCAGAATATCGGCGGCGACTAGAAATTATGTTGCTGGCAGATATGGGCAAATCACAAACGGAAATTTGCCAAATTTTAGGTTGTTCTCAGGAGATGGCACGTTATTGGATAACTATTGCTAAAGCAGGTTTAGTTGAAGAATGGCAGCAACGCCGAATAGGTAGACCTAAAACTGTGAATCAACAATATCTCGCTAGATTAAAAGAATTGCTCAGTCATAGCCCCCGGAAGTATGGCTATGCATTTAGTAATTGGACATCTCAATGGTTAAGCAAACATTTGGCGAGTGAATTTGGCATTGAAATCAGTAATCGCCACATTAATAGATTACTTAAAGAGATGGGTTTAGCTACACAAAAAAGACGCTCATCTAAAAAAGCAACTATTGACGATAACAAGGCAAATGGGGTGAGAATTTGTGACTTAGAATCTGCCAGTGATTCTCATTTCTATCAATCATTTAATTTAATTCAAATTAATCACTAAACTTGGGATATAGGAGAGGTAATGCTATCAAAGTTTTCCCAAGAACAACTAGGTCAATTGTTGACTGGTATCTTGAATGAAAAGCTTGACAATCGGGAATTACAGAATTGCTGGACAAATGTGGAAATTGTTGAACCAGCAGTAGCAAAACTATTTTGGCAATCAACAGAGGCGCAGGCGGGAATTTATCTAGTTATTACCGGTAAAGTTAGATTATTAGATATATCTGGTAACTTAATTTCTACCCTAACAACAGGGTCATCATTTGGGGAAATGACCTTGTTTCCAGAAGCAGAATTTAGCTGTTATGCGGCGAGGGCTTCAACTAATTTAAAACTCTGTTACCTCAACAAAGATGTATTGCAGACTTTGATGGCTAAATACCCCAAAATCTGCGATCGCCTGTTGCTGCGTGCAGAACGTTGGGATTTGCTGATGCTGTATCGTCAGCAACAACCACAGGCGACTGTGGAAGGGATTTTTCAAGGCTTATCGTTGTTTGAAAGAATTGCTGTAAAAGAGTTTGACCAAGTATCTCTAGTTTCAGACACTAAGTTAGTTTTGCTACATCAAGGAAAATTGCGACATGGTGACGGTAGTTGTTTAATACCGGGTAAAATCTATGCTGAGCCAAAACAGGGTAATTGGCAAGCGATTCAACCGACAATTATCTATCGTCTGCGGACTGCGGATTGGCAAACAGCACAGCAATCTTGGCCGCAATTAACAGAATTTACCAACTCTGTGCAAGATAAAGACGATCGCCAATCGCCAATTCCGAATGTAATTCCCTTTCCGGCGATCGCTACCCCAAAAAAGCAGGAAAGACGCGCTTATTTTCCCTCACCGCAAGTCAAAGCCAAACATCTATGGTTACAGCTAACTAAACGCTATCCCTTTTTTGAACAACAAAGCGCCACTGATTGCGGTGTAGCTTGTTTAGTAATGATCGGTCGTTATTGGGGTAAACAGTTCAGCATCAACAGATTGCGGGATTTAGCCAACGTCAATCGCATCGGCGTTTCCTTGCGCGGTTTAGCCACCGCCAGTGAAAGTATAGGTTTTGCTAGCCGTCCAGTCAAAGCCAGCTTGGATAAATTAGCCCAACAACCCCTACCTGCGATCGCCCATTGGGAAGGTAATCATTATATCGTCGTCTATGAAGTTACCAAAAAACAGGTGATTGTCGGCGATCCGGCGATCGGACAACGTACCCTCACCCATCATCAATTCCAAGCTGGGTGGACAGGTTACGCTTTAATCTTGCAACCTACCGCCCTCCTCAAAGAAAGCGAAGAAGCGAATACACCATTTTGGCAATTATTCGAGTTAATTAAACCACATTGGCAAGTACTGTTAGAAGTCTTCATTGCTTCCTTATTTATCCAATTGTTTGGATTAATTACACCTCTATTCACACAGTTACTTTTAGACAGAGTAATTGTTCAAGGTAGTACCCTCACCTTAACCGCCGTCGGCTGTGGTTTGTTGATTTTTGGTTTATTTCGCGTCGCCCTCAACACACTGCGACAATACCTATTAGACCACACAGCCAACCGCATCGGCGTAGCACTGATGGTAGGTTTTATTAAACATACCTTCCGCCTTCCCCTAGCTTTTTTTGAATCGCGTTACGTCGGTGATATTGTTTCCCGCGTCCAAGAAAATCAAAAAATTCAGCGCTTTCTTACTGGCGAAGCACTGTCAATTATTCTCGATTTATTGACAGTATTTATTTATGTCGGATTGATGTTTTGGTATAGCTGGCAAATGACACTGCTAGCACTCGCAATTGTGCCCCCATTTTTAATTTTGGCAATAGTTGCCACACCATTCTTTCGCCGCATTAACCGGGAAGTTTTTAATGCTTTAGCTAAGGAGAATAGTTATTTAATTCAATCACTGACAGGTATTCGTTCCATTCGCTCAATGGCAATTGAACAAAGCGTGCGCTGGCGTTGGGAAGAACTGCTCAATAACTTAACTAAAAAATTATTCCGGGGACAGGTAATTGGTAACCAAATGGAATTTTTTAGTTCTACAATTGAATCTGTAGCAACTACAGGATTACTGTGGTTTGGAGCTTGGTTAGTAATTCAAAATCAACTAACAATTGGGCAATTAGTTGCTTTCAATATGTTGTTGGGTAATATAATTAGTCCCTTTCAACGCCTCACCGTACTCTGGAATCAATTACAAGAGGTAATTATTTCCACAGAACGGATTAATGATGTCCTGTCAGCCGAACCCGAAGAAGACTTACAAAATCAACCCCGACAATATTTAGCCACCATTCGCGGTAACATTCGCTTTGAAAATGTCACCTTCCGCTATCATCCAGATAGTGATATTAACGTCCTAGAAAACCTCAGCTTGGAAATTTTACCAGAACAAACAGTAGCCCTAGTTGGACGTAGCGGTTCCGGAAAAACCACCCTAGCAAAATTAATTTTGGGTTTATATACACCCACAGACGGTAAAATTTTAATTGATGGTCATGATGTCACCAGTTTAGCCTTGCGATCGCTGCGTTCTCAAATCGGTGTTGTCGATCAAGATACCTTCTTATTTGGTGGGACGATTCGCGAAAATATTAGTATCGCCTTCCCCGAATCTTCCTTAGCAGAAATTAGCGAAGCAGCGCGTTTAGCCGGTGCAGATGAATTTATTAAACAATTACCAATGGGTTACGAAACCCAAATTGGTGAAGGCGGTGGGATGCTATCTGGTGGACAACGTCAACGTCTAGCAATTGCGCGGGCTTTACTAGGTAATCCTCCCTTATTGATTTTCGACGAAGCCACCAGCCACCTAGATGCAGAATCAGAACGCATCATTCAGAACAATTTAAACACAATCCTCCAAGGACGTACCAGCTTAATTATTGCCCATCGACTCTCCACAATCCGCAAAGCCGACTTAATTTTAGTATTAGATCGCGGCTTATTAATAGAAAGCGGTACTCATGAAGAATTAATCGCCAAAAAAGGTCATTACTACTACCTAAATCAACAACAACTGGCCCAAGCAGTCTGATTTACAACTTAGAAATTATTCACTTCTATAACGTGAATTATCAAGACCTTACCCACCCAGCCTCTCTCTCCTACTAGGAGAGGGAGAGGTAAGAAAAAATAGGCGTTTCACTCTTCCTTTCCTTCTACGATAGACACCGAGACAAAACTAATACAAAACTCATCTAACTCAGGTTTCGATAGCACTCCTCAACTCTTATCTCTCTGTGTTCTCTGCGCCTGGTGCGGTTCAATTCAAAAATTACTTTTCACGAAACAAATTTAGAGAATCACTTATTATTTGAAAATATCCACTTCTCCTTGTCAGTCTTAAAAATAAATCTTCAACTAAACTCAATATGCCTAATCCCGCTAATAATTCATCATCAGTCTTAACTGAACAACCAACTAATACCAGCGAAGAAAATCAGCCTGTAGCAGCTAAGTCTCAAGATTGGTATTACGGTACAGAAGAACTACTAGATGCCTTACCAAAACGTTGGACAAGGTCACTACTATATTTACTAGTAATTTTTAGTGCCATCGTATTACCTTGGGCGATGCTATCACAAATTGACGAAACCGGAAGCGCTAGAGGTCGGATTGAACCATTAGGTGAAACTCAAAGATTAGACACTCAAGCTAGCGGTAATATTATTGCTGTCAAAGTCAAAGAAGGTGAACCCGTCAAAGCCGGACAGTTATTAGTAGAACTAGAATCTAATGTACTACGAACCGACTTACAACAGGGAAAAGCAAAACTAGACGGGCTAATCAATCGCCTCGCACAACTAGAACTATTTAAAAACCAATTACAACTAGCAATTGGTGTGCAAGAACAACAAAACAAATCCCAAGAATTAGAAAAACTTTCTCAAGTTCATCAAGCACAGCAAAATTTAGATGCTAAACAGAGTACTTATAACCTACAAAAATTAGAGAAACTCGCATTAGTCAATCAGGCAGAACAAAACCAGGTTTCTACTCAGACATCCTATAACTTAGCTATAAATCGTTGGCGGACAGATTTAGTAGAAATCCAACGTTATCGCCCGCTAGGCGAACAGGGTGCTGTGCCGCAAATTAAAGTAGTAGAACTAGAAAAAATTGCTGATGAAAGCGAAAGAATATATGAGCAAAATGAATCTGATGTCAAACAAGCAAAGTTACGCTTACAAGAAGAACAAAACCGTTATCAGGGAATAATGCGCCAAGCCCAAGCAGATATTGTACAAGCAAAGTTGAGGTTAGAAGAACAACAAAATAGTTATCAAAGTTTAGTTCAGGCTGGTAAATTGTCTTTGTTAAAAAATCAGGAACAACTGAAAGATATGCAAACCCAAATTACCAGCCTGAAATCAGAAATAGCTCAAACCAGAAGCCAGATTACTTCTATCAAACTACAGTTAGCACAACGTTTAATCAAATCACCAATTGATGGTGTAATTTTTAATTTACCCATCAAAAAACCTGGTGTAGTTGTCCAAACTGGTCAAACAATCGCCCAAATTGCGCCTAAAGAGATTCCCTTTATTCTCAAAGCCAATATGCCTAGTCAACAAAGTGGTTTCTTAAAAGTAGGAATGGCAGTTAAAATCAAATTTGATGCCTATCCATTCCAAGATTATGGAGTAGTAGCCGGCAAAGTCATGCGGATATCGCCAGATTCCAAAGTTATGGAAACTCCTCAAGGCAAAATAGAAGTTTTTGAAATGGATATAGCCCTAAATCAAACTGAGATTAAATCTGGTAATAAACGTATTCCCTTAACCCCTGGACAAACAGCAACAGCAGAGGTAATTGTGCGTCAGCGCCGCCTGATGGATTTCATTTTAGATCCGTTTAAAAAGCTCCAAAAAGGTGGTTTAGACCTTTAAGTTATACCAATTTTTTATGAAGCTGCATAGAATTCGATCCCCCCTAGCCCCCCTTAATAAGGGGGGAACCGGAAAAACATCTATTAAAGTCCCCCTTTTTAAGGGGGATTTAGGGGGATCTAGATATGTGCAACTTCACATTAAATTGGTATTACATAAAAATATCTTGAAATTATCCAAGGAATCCAAAAATGTTCAAAACTATGAATGTATCTCAAAAAGAAATAATTGAACAACTGAAAATTTCTTGTCAAGTGCCCAGTTTATTAGAAGCGATCGCCAGCCGGAAAATTATCTTTAATACAGCTAAAGAAGCAGGTATTACAGTAGAAAATGAAGAACTCCAAGAAGCGGCTGATGCTTTAAGGGCAGCCAACAGACTCGTCAAAGCTGAAGATACTTGGAAATGGCTACAAAAACATTATCTTAGTTTAGAAGATTTTGAACAAATCGCCGAAATTAATTTGCTGTCTCTCAAATTAGCGGCTCATTTATTTGCGGACAAAGTTGAAGCATATTTTTATGAAAATCAACTGAATTATCTTGCAGCAGTTACCTATGAAGTTGTCTTAGAAGATGAAGATTTAGCTTGGGAATTATTTTATGCAGTAACTGAAGGTGAAATTACTTTCCAAGATGTAACTCGTCAACATATCCAAAATCCAGAACTCCGTCGCGCTGGTGGCTATCGTGGAGTTAAAAATCGTCAAGAATTTAAACCGGATATTGCAGCTGCTGTCTTTGTGGCTAATCCTCCTGAGTTACTCAAACCGATTATCATTGCCCAAAAAGTGCATCTAATTTGGGTTGAGGAAATCATCCAGCCAAAATTAGAACAGCAGTTATGCTTAAAGATTATGGGTGAGTTATTCGCAGATTGGTTAAAGCAACAAATAGCCCAAGTAGAAATTATTCCCCATTTTGAATCAGATTCCTATTCTCAACCAGTGCAGGAATTGCTGAGGATCGCTTCATAAACTTTTGATTATATATATAGCTTAGATCCCCGACTTATTTAAGAAGTCGGGGATCTGGGCATAACAAGGCAGATTGCAAAAGAGTACAGATAATTGTAAGGGTACAACAATTTTGTGCCCCTATCTCTGTACTTCATTGATAAAAAATAATTTCTCTAAACACAAAATGCAGTTTGCGTTTAGAGAAATTGTTTGTAAATATTTTAAAGAATTACCCAGTTTATTGTCTAATTACTTGAGATGTTATCTCGTTATAAATTAAATAATAATTGGTAATTCAATCAACAGTAATTATTAGTTTGCATCCAATAGGAGTTTCAGGGCTGTCAGATATGTTTTGGCCAACACTTTAACAATTTTTTCTATCAACTTACCATAGCCTTTAATAAAAGCACCTACTATGAGTGGATTATAACCACCGTTAATAAATGCGGCTTCAGTTTCAGCTACTTCATTGATGAAGGAATTGGAGTCAATAGCCAAGTCGGAAATTGTGATTCTAGACATGATTGTTTTACCTGGTATAAGTAATTTGTTTGGTAATTAAGCTTGTGTTTGCTTAACTCTTGAATCTATCTTCGGCGATATCAAAAGTGAAATCAATAGCTTTAAAAAGGAGATAAGACATAATTAAAGGAGTTTTGTCTTTTGATTAAAAAGATAAAAATACTCAGCAATCAAAGGTCTATCTTGATTTTAATTCATACATTATTTGGCAAGATAAATGTTTTTAAGACATAATTAAAGGAGTTTTGTCCAGAAAGAATAAATATTTGATTTTCAGATCCTCGACTGCTTCAAGGATGCTGCTGGGGAATGGTGGGTTTGACTCCTCAATGTTGATACAAATAATTCTTTCGCTTACCCGATATAACGCCCGCAGGAACCGATAGCCCGGAGGTGACGGCGGGATTGCAGGATAGGCAAGGGGTGTTAACCTGATTCGCATTTGCTATATCGGGGAACCCAATTACTATTTCGGCAAACCCAATTACTATATCGGGGAACCTAAAAGCTATTTCGGCAAACCCAAAAGCTATTTCGGCGATCGCAAAAGCTATATCGGAGAACCCAAAAGCTATTTCGGAGAACCCAAAAGCTATTTCGGGGAACCCAAAAGCTATTTCGGCGATCGCAAAAGCTATTTCGGAGAACCCAAAAGCTATTTCGGAGAACCCAAAAGCTATTTCGGGGAACCCAAAAGCTATTTCGGAGAACCCAAAAGCTATTTCGGAGAACCCAAAAGCTATTTCGGCGATCGCAAAAGCTATTTCGGCGATCGCAATTACTATTTCGGCAAACCCAAAAGCTATTTCGGCGATCGCAAAAGCTATTTCGGCGATCGCAAAAGCTATTTCGGCGATCGCAACACTGGCGGTAGTGTAGGTAAACTCAGTCAATCAGAATTGCCCCCAACTATACTACAAAACGTAAATAAACTTGAAACCCGTACCATTGACCATTGACGATTGACTTTTGACAAGCGCTATCATAGGCGGATAATGATTATCACTACAGATGCTTTGAGATTATGATCTCTGCCGAAACATCCAATTCAGTCCCTGTAACAGTTCTCACCGGCTATCTTGGTGCAGGTAAAACAACCTTACTCAATCACATCCTGACTTACGAACACGGTAAGAAAGTAGCCGTCATCGTTAATGAGTTTGGGGAAGTAGGTATAGACAATCAATTGGTTATCGATGCGGATGAAGAAATTTTTGAAATGAATAATGGCTGTATCTGTTGTACAGTCAGAGGCGACTTGATTCGCATCATTGGTAATTTGATGAAGCGGCGTGATAAATTTGACCATTTAGTCATTGAAACTACTGGTCTAGCTGACCCCGCGCCGGTGATTCAGACATTCTTTGTGGATGAAGATATGCAAAGCCAGCTATCTTTAGATGCAGTGGTAACCGTTGTTGATGCCAAGCATATCTGGCAGCATTGGGAAGCCGATGAAGCCCAAGAACAGATTGCTTTTGCTGATGTAATTTTACTGAATAAAACTGATTTAGTAACACCGGATGTCCTAGAAGAACTAGAAAAGCGGATTCGGGGAATGAATGCTTTAGCGAAAATTTACCGTACCCGCAATTCTGAGTTAGACATGGATGCTTTATTGGGAGTACAAGCCTTTGATTTAGATCGTGCCTTAGAAATTGACCCAAATTTCTTAGGTGAAGATGCCCATGTACATGATGAAACTGTCTATTCTGTCGCTTTAGTAGAAAAGGGTGCAGTTGATGGGCAAAAATTAAATGCTTGGATGACAGAATTACTCCGGACTCAAGGCCCCGATATCTTCCGCATGAAAGGCATTTTAAATCTTGCTGGGGAAGAAAACCGCTTTGTCTTCCAAGGAGTGCATATGATATTTGATGGTAAACCCGATCGCCCCTGGAAACCTACCGAAACTCCAAAAAACGAACTAGTATTCATCGGGCGCAATCTAGATGAAGCCAAACTCAAGCAAGATTTTTTAGCTTGTTTAGTTTGAAAATTGTCATTTGTCATTTGTCATTTGTCATTTCATCCTTCGCCCTTTCCCCTTTCCCCCTTTCCCTGTTTCCCCTTCCCCCTTCCCCTTCCCCATGAACTCCACAACCACTAAATCCCAAGAATTTGCAGAATACTCTTCAGGGTTACTTTCAGATTATGTAACTGCGATCGCTTGGTCAACTGATGGTAATACCCTAGCAGCCACTTCGGCGGCGGGGGAAGTAGTGATGTGGAATCATGATGACTTAGTCACCTTGCAGACTGGGAATGGTAAATCAGTAGATTGCATTGCTTTTTCGCCTGATGGTAAATTTTTAGCTGTTGCGGGACAAGATGGACAGGTAAAAATTTGGCAAGGTGATGAATTAATCGCCACTTTGGACAATGCCCCAGCATGGGTTGATAAGCTAGCTTGGAATCATACTAGTAATCAACTGGCTTTTAGTTTGGGGCGTTATGTCCAAGTTTGGGATGCAGATACTAATGATATTGTTGTCACCTTAAATTTTGATAACTCATCGGTGTTGGGTATTGACTGGCGCAGGGATGGGCAATACTTAGCCATTAGCGGTTATCAGGGGGTGAAGATTTGGCACACCCAAGACTGGGATGAGGAACCATATATATTATCCATGTCTACCGTGAGTGTAGCGATGGCATGGTCTCCCGATGGTAAATTTCTCGGTTCGGGTAACATGGATCGTAGCGTCACCCTTTTGGAATGGGGTAACCCTGACCCTTGGGTGATGCGCGGGTTTCCGGGTAAAATTCGCCAATTAGCATGGTCAGAAGCTACCACATCATTAGGCGCACCGATTTTAGCATCATCCAGCGTTGAAGGTGTTGTAGTTTGGGAAAAACTGGAAGATGATTCCTTAGGATGGGAAGCAAGAGTTTTGACTAATCATGTAGAGGTAATAAATGCGATCGCATTTGCACCCCAAAGCTTCCTACTAGCTTCCGCCGCTGCTGACGGCTGGCTGTGTTTGTGGAATAATGCCCAAGAAGTCAGCCAAATTCTTACAGGTGTATCAGCAGGATTTTCCTGTCTCGCTTGGCATCCTCAAAGTAATTATCTCGCCGCCGGTGGCGAACAAGGAGAATTACTTATTTGGTCAAAAGTATTATCTGATTAACGATTTGGATATAAATCAGAGAATACCAAATATGAATCATGGAAAAAACACATCTGTCGTAAGGGTTTAGCACTGCTCATTGGTGTCAACTTAAGCTCAAACGCTTATTCCACATGCATTTTACCCCACCCCTCAATCCCCTCCCCGTAAACGGGGAGGGGAGGTTTTGCGTCAGCAAAGCCGGGGTGGGGTAACGCGGATCTTGATGGTAGGCGATTTAATTCAAAATTACGTCTTGATCAGGGTTTGGCGTTAAGTTGACACGTATGAGCACTGCTAAACCCTGCATAGCGCGGATTTATGTACCATCAAACTAATGATTGAGCAAAGCCGGAAATTTCCGATTTTGGTCAATTCATAAAATAATTAATTTGTACAGTGAGTAAGACTTCATTTCTACCCCTTTCAAGGTGACTCGTAAAATCCGTTTTTTCTCTGCGCTCTCTGCGGACTCTGCGGTTAAAATAGTAATTTATTTAACCACAGAGACACAGAGGACACAGAGATAAGAGATTAAAAAGAGATTTTTTGAGCAAAATTTTTATCCACCTTGAAAGGGCTAGACTTCATTTCTTAGGCTACATCATGACAGGGAAGTTGAGGAATTTGATTGTAAACTTCTGCATTCTCTGACAAAGCTTGGCGTAAATCATATTGGGTTTGTAAATTCAACCAAAACTGAGCGCTGTTACCAAAATAGCGAGATAGCCGCAAAGCTGTATCTGCTGTAATACTGCGCTTTCCTGATAAAATTTCGCTAATCCGTGTTTGAGCAACACCTATATCTTTGCTCAATCTATAAGCTGTAATATTTAGCGGTTCCAAAAATTCTACTTGCAGAATTTCGCCAGGATAGATATTTGTCAGACGGTTATTCATCATGATTTTTTGGGCACTAATTAAGAAATTTACCAGTCATTAATCTCCGTAGTCTCGGTTGAACGTAGCCAATTTATTGGCTATGCTGTATCACCAGCAGTCTTTATTTCTGAACTATGAATATACTCAAACTGATTTTGCTTGCTTTTCCTGCCTTTGTTGCATCTGTGCTGTTCATCACCAATCCAGCACAGGCAGCCAGTGTAAATTATGCAGATGCCACACAAATCACGATGGTAGTATCTGCACAACCCATGCATGAATTCATCGCCCCAAAATTAACACCTGCATCCAATCCCATCAGCGATCAACTTGGTTGCAGTTGCGCTAGTTGTGTTAAGTCTCAATTTCATTTACTACAAGGCAAGTTACCTATTTAATCGTAGTCCAGAGGTCTTAGGGGCGGGTTAAGCGAGATAGTCGTGAATGATTGGATTATATTTGTGAACCCACCCCTACTGCTTGTGAGAAATGTAGGTAAAATCCTGATACCTTCTCTATAAACTTGCACTAAATGATTAACTCTCTCTTTCTTGGCGTACTTGGCGTACTTGGCGGTTAATTTATAAATATTAAGTGCATCGTCACAGAGAAATGGTATGAATACGGGATTTTTTTAAACTACCATTGCGCCACTTGCTGTTTTAATTCTTCGATATCTAAATAATCACTCACAAAAGCTTTGCGTAATAGCGGGTGAGGAATAAATTCATCATATTTTTGCAGTTCTGGCGCTTCTGATTCACTCACTAAATACTCAGGAATAATTCTTTCTGCCGCCAAAGCTGTAATTTCTTTAGCCAAGTATTGAAACTTATCCTTACCTAACTTGATTGTCAGATAATACGGACTGCTACCACCAATACTTTTAATTTCCAAGGATTCTCGACAACAGGAATTTAGCCATCTTTCCAATGTGCGACAAGCTAAAGTTCCCATCCAAGGAAAAATACAACATTTACCTTTTTCTAAAAGCACTATATTTTGTTTATCTAAACCAGCTTCTCTGGCTAACTGGCGCACTGTTCGTAAACATTGCAAAGCATTGGGCTGTAAATAGCTATATTCTAAATCTTCCCGCAAAATCTGCCGCATTCTTTGCAAAACTTTGGTATGCACTATTCCCCCACCACCACGCCAATAAATACTAGCCTTACCCTCTACTTGTTTAACAGAAATAACCCTTTTCTTGAAATCAATTTCTGTTACTTCCCATGTTCTCCCTGCTAAGGCGAAGTGATTGCCCACAATTGGCGGCTTTAAAATACTCCCAATTGCTGTTGTACCTTGTTTAACTACATATTCTTGGCTATCAGCAAATACAGCATAAAATTGGAACTTTCTAACTATTTTTTCTCCCGTTAGTCCAATAATTAATTTACCCATTTCAGTGTGCTGAATATGGTTAATATCAATTAAATAGCGGAGCAATAGGATATAATCATCTTGAGAAATAGCAGCAAAGGGTGGTAAGCTTAAAACTTGTTTAGCTAAAGCAATAGGTGAAAGTTCTCCCGTGGCAGCTAAAATACTCATTGTTTGCTGATATAGCAAACTAAAAGGATATTTGACAGGCTTAATCGGTTCAATCCATCGCTCTTCTAAATAAAGTTGAATAATGGCAATAGATTGTAATAATTGCCAAGGAATTTGTTCTGGTAAAGGTGCTTCTGGGGAAGGTTGAGTTTCCGCGCACACAAAACGCATATCAGCTGCTTCACCTCTTCTACCTGTACGTCCTAAACGCTGTAAAAAACTGGCTACAGAAAGGGGCGATTCTAACTGAATAACTCTTTCTAAATGACCAATATCTATACCTAATTCTAAAGTGAGAGTAGCAGCTGTCACAGCCGGATTATTGGGTTCGCGCATAGCATTTTCAGCAACTTGTCGCAGGCTAGCAGATATACTGCCATGATGTACATGGTAAATGTCTGGTAGTGATTGTTCTGCGGCAATTCGTCGCAAGGATGCAATTACAGATTCTGTTTGGGTACGGTTATTGCCAAATATCAAACATTTGCGAGATTTACTAAGATTGAATAGATATCTGTCGTAGGGAGTTACTTCGATTTCATCAACTTCATCGTTGAGATAAAAATGTTCTATAGCGAGTTTAATTTGACGTTTTCCTGATTCAATTTTTGGCGTAATCACTGACTTTTCCGTTCCCGAACGTAACCAATCTTCTGCCATTGAGTAATCACCCAGAGTTGCTGATAAACCAATGCGCCGGGGTTGGGTTTGGGTTAAGTTTGCTAACCGCTGCAATTGGCAAATAATTTGACAACCCCGTTCCGAACCCATAAAAGCGTGAATTTCATCAATGACAACGAAGCGTAAATCACCAAATAAGCGGATTAAGTCCTGATGTTTATTTACTAATAAACTTTCTAAAGATTCTGGCGTAATTTGCAGAATACCTTTGGGGTTTTTTAATAGCTTGTTTTTCTGATTTTGAGATACATCACCGTGCCAATGCCATACTGGAATATCTGCTGCTTTCAGTAAGCCGTTGAGGCGCTCAAATTGATCGTTAATTAAAGCTTTGATGGGGCCAATATATAGCGCGCCGATGGTAGCAGAAGGGTTTTCATACAATCGAGTCACCACAGGTAAAAACGCTGCTTCTGTTTTCCCCGCAGCTGTCGCAGCAGCAACTAGCAAGTGAGCATCGGTATCAAAGATAACTTGACAAGCTGCAATTTGGGCTGGGCGTAATTCAGTCCAGTTGTGATGATAGATGTATTCTTGGATAAAGGGGGCAAGGCGATGGAAAATATCATTGGTCATAGATTTTTAGTCCATAGTCCATAGTCCATAGTATTTAACTTTGACTATTAACCATTGACAACCCTAACCTTTATTTTGTATGCCAGTTGTGTCAGTTCTATTAATGCAGGACTTACGCAAAAATTGCCAAAAAGCTTGATTTATCGAACCGCCAAGAACGCCAAGAGCGCCAAGAATTTGTAGAGTTGCGTAAGTCCTATAATGAATCAGCGATCGCTTGTCTTTCCACTTGCTACAATCGTGATTGTGCGGGACGCTGCGCGGTTTTCATGCGCTAAGCGCTGTACAAAGACGCTGTAACGGCAAAATTCCTGGTTGATGCTACATCCCAATTTTACGGAATCTTTCAGATGTATACTGTATAAAATATATTATAGAAAATTCGCGTATTTTAACGGAACTAAGCAAGCAAAATGGCGAAATATGCATTGCTGATTGGAGCTAGTGAGTATGAGTCTCAAAAAATAAATAATTTATCTGGTGTAGTTAAAGATATTGAAGCAATGCAGCGTGTTTTGCAGAATTCAGGGATAGGCGGATTTGATGAGGTCAAATTTTTGTCTAGTCCTGATTCTGATACCATGCGTTCAGAAATTGAGCAGTTGTTTATGGAAAAATGCCAGAAAGATGACGTAGTGCTGCTTTATTTTTCTGGACATGGCTATAGACATGAAGACGGAAATCTATTTTTTATCAGCCGCAACACTCAAGTCAATCCCCAAGGTTTCCCCAGAATTGGTACAGCAGTAGATGCCAAATTTATCCATCAAAATTACATGAGTCGCAGCAAATCTAAGCGACAAGTGTTAATTCTTGACTGCTGCTTTAGTGGTGCTTTTGCAGAGGGGATGAGTGCCAAAGAGATTGCTAATATTAGTATTAAAAATGAAATTGGTGAGCAATTAGGTGGTGAAGGTAGAGCTGTGCTAACTTCATCAACAGCTACACAAAAATCCTTTGAAGATTCAGGCGGTGGAGTTTATACCCGCTATTTGGTTGAGGGGATTGAAAAAGGAGCCGCTGATAGTGACAACGATGGTGTGATTACAGTAGCTGAACTGCATGAATATGCCAAGCGCAAAGTGCAGGAAGCAAAACCAGCGATGAAGCCAGAAATCTTTGCAGTTAAAGAAGGTTATACAATTCGTTTAGCCAAAGCACCAGTAGGCGATCCGCAATTAGAGTATCGCAAAGAAGTTGAGCAATGTGTAAAAGATGGTGGTGTTACAGATAGTGAAATATCGGAACTGGGACGCTTTATTCTGGATCTCAGACAAACGGAACTAGGGTTAACTCCAGAAAAAGCAAAAGAGATAGAAAATGAAGTTCTCAAACCATTCCGCGAGTTTCAGGAAAGCTTACAGAAATATGAAAAAGCACTGACTGGGGTATTACAAAAGCAGCCAAATTTAAGTGATAGTAATCGTAAGTTATTAAAGCGATTACAGCAAATTCTCAAACTTCGAGACGAGGATGTTGCAGCCATACATAATCGCTTAATTCCTCAGCAGCCAATCTCAACAATTGACACCAAAGAACTGACAGCTAAAGAAGACGATGACCTCAGTTCTGAAAAAGGCGTAGACTATACCAAACTGCGCGACTTCCTAGCAGCAGGGAACTGGAAAGATGCTGATATGGAAACATATCGAGTGATGATTCAGGCTAAAGGTAAGAATGAAGGTGATTACTTTAAGTCTGAAGAATTATTAAACTTCCCTTGTACCGACCTCCGCACAATTGACCGCTTATGGGTAAAATATAGCAATGGACGCTTTGGCTTGAGCGTTCAAAAGAAAATTTATTTAAGCGTTGGTGGTGAGCTAGACGGCGAGTATGACGAAGAAGCCTGGGAGAAATTTGGCGATCGCGTAGGATGGAGAGTGAAAAGCAACTGGATAAGTTACACAAAAGTCACTTATGATACCTCTGCCCCATTTGGACACCTCCCTGTTGTGGGTTTAATACATCTGCCCCGTTTGGTCATCTCCAACTGCCCTACTTGTTCTTTTCCGTTGAGTGATCTGCCCCCCGTGTGCCCTATCTGTGGTTGTGTTTTGTTGTTGAGGCGTTGGGGGTTTTTCTTCTCTCGCATCGAGACTTGTAAAGTGTAACACCTAGCGCGATTCGTTGGCTAGAAACCAGTTTCCATAAAGATTTGGAGGATTAGCCACTAGGTAAAAAAAAGAAAGAAAATTTTCGTTACCTGGCAACCCCTTCGGGGAAGTCAAAAGTCAAAAGTCAAAAGTCGCCAAGAAAGTTTAGTCATCAAGGTTACAACATTAAGACTTAAACCTTGACTATTAAGAACAAAACCTTGACCATTAAGAACAAAACCTCGACCATTAAGAACAAAACCTCGACCATTAAGAACAAAACCTTGACCATTAAGAACAAAACCTCGACCATTAAGAACAAAACCTCGACCATTAAGAACAAAACCTTGACCATTAAGAATTAAAATTCAAGCGATCGCTCTTAACTCTACATAAAAATGTGTAGGCGTAGCCCGGTTTAACCATACGTGTCAACTTAAACCACAGATGGCTTATTGCAAGGCTTACTTATCCGCCTTGGAATGAATTCCAAGGCTAATAGGCAAAGTTTACTAAAGTAAACTGAGGATAAGTGATAATTTTTAGTCATCTTGAGATGACTTTTGCTATGAGACTCAGAATTCATTCTGAGGCGGGCTATGAGTTTCGCGTTAAGTTGACACCAATGGGGGTAACCCGCCCCTACAAATTGCCGATTTGGTAAGTTAATGATTGGAATATTTTTTTATTTGGAAGTTCCTTAAAAAAGCGATCGCATTCTTCAGCTAGATAGACAAAGAGCGATCGCCTCACAAAACCTCGTTCCTTTTTTGCACAAATTACCCAAAATAGTATGATGAATCGTGAGCAGCTTTCCATTCTGACTTGTAGGTAGAAAGCGATCGCATATATTGGGCACGTTCAAAAGCACTAGGATCGGGACAATGCTTCTGGCTCATACTTCCCTGCATTTGGGTGACTGATTCGTACTCGTGTTTTTCCATCCAGTGGATTAGTTCTTGCTCGATGACTCGAATCTGGTTGATACCATGTCGTAGCAGTACGCTGGCAAACATGGTAATATTCGCACCAGCCATGAGCATTTTGATCGCATCTTCGCCTTTATGAATGCCACTATTTGCAGCTAATTCGGCATGAATACGACCATAAAGTATTGCAATCCAGCGCAAAGGTAAGCGCATGGATTGCGGTGTGCTTAATAGTACATTTGGTTCAACTTCTAAAAGATTGAGATTAATATCTGGTTGGTAAAAGCGGTTAAATAGTACTAACGCATTCGCCCCAGCATCATCTAAACGTTTTGCCATATTAGCCATGTTAGTAAAGTAGGGACTGAGTTTAACGGCTACGGGAATAGTTACCGCTGCTTTGACTGCAAGTAGAATGTCAATATAAGTCTGTTCAATTTCTTGACTCGTCAGTTCCATGTCAGTAGGAACATAGTAAATATTCAGTTCCAGCGCGTCTGCACCTGCTTGTTGAAGTTGTTGAGCATAGTTTGTCCACCCGCCAACTGATGAGCCGTTGAGGCTAGCAATAATCGGAATATTTACCTTTTGTTTGGCTTTGTGGATATGCTCTAAATAAGTTTCTGGCCCCACTCGAAAGTTAATTGGCTCAGGGAAGTAAGTTATAGCTTCGGGAAAGCTTTCTGTACCGTGGGTGAGGTGATGGTGAAGTTCATAGCGTTCTAAGCGCAATTGTTCTTCAAACAGCGAATGCATTACCACCGCCGCCGCACCTGCATCTTCCATGCGCTGAATGTTGTCAATGTCTTCCGATAGGGGAGATGCGGAGGGAACTAAAGGCGATCGCAATCTCATCCCCAGATAAGATGTAGTGATGTCCATAATGAAAATTTAAATTTTTATTAGCTAAAATCTTTTGAGAAGTGGGTAAATCTGAAAGTTTCAAAGCATTAGCACCATCCAAATTAATGTACCAAGTAACACAAATATCCACATTCCTCCGATTGCACTCTCTGGTTCTGCTTCTTCCAAGCGCGACAAATCTTTAGAAAATCCACAGCTTAAACAAAGCCATTTCTGTTCATTCTGTTCAACAAAATCACGCTTTCCACATTTAGGACAATCGGCTATTTCATGATGAGTTTCTGACATAGTTAACTCTACTAGGGGCTAGGGATTAGGGGCTAGGGGCTAGGGATTAGGGCGTGTTTTCTTGCGTCTTAGATCCCCCCTACCCCCCTTAAAAAGGGGGGCGAAAAGACTTTCAAAGTCCCCCTTGGAAAGGGGGATTTAGGGGGATCGAGAAATTTAGAAGGCTAAACGAGTAGTTTGAAAACACGCCCTAGGGATTAGGGATTAGGGGTAATTTCATACTTCATCCTTCATACTTCATCCTTCAGTTGGCGTGCAGCCAAATACTGATACATCTGCCAACGAATATTTACATCTTCTTGAGCTTCTTTGAGTAGCTGCTTTGCCGCTTCGGGGTTACTCTTGGTCAACATCTTGAAGCGATTTTCTAAGTACATATATTGCTCCATTGGTAACTTAGGTGAGCGGGAATCTAGCTGTAGTGGGTTTTCTCCATGTTTGGCTCGCTCTGGATGGAACCGATATAATAAGCATTTACCGGAATCAACAGCCGCTTTTTGATTCTGCATTCCTGTAGTCATGTTGATGCCGTGGGCGATGCAATGGCTATAGGCAATAATTAGTGATGGGCCTTCGTAAGCTTCGGCTTCTAGAAATGCTTTGAGGGTGTGTTCATCTCTTGCACCCATTGCCACACTAGCAACATAAACATTACCGTAAGTCATCGCCATTAAGCCTATGTCTTTTTTCGGTGCAGCTTTTCCGCCGGAAGCAAATTTAGCTACAGCCCCTTTAGGAGTCGCTTTGGAATTTTGTCCGCCAGTGTTGGAATAAATTTCTGTATCGAGGATGAGAATATTCACGTTGCGATCGCTAGCTAAAACGTGATCCAATCCCCCAAAGCCGATATCATAACCCCAACCATCACCGCCGATAATCCAAACGCTTTTCTTCACCAAGTAATCAGCAAGGGATTTTAGATTTTGGATTTTAGATTTTAGATTGAAGTCTGATGAGGAATTGATGATTTCATCTAGGCGCTGTTTCAGTATTTCTACTCGTTGGCGTTGTTCCCAAATATCAGCTTCGTCTTTTTGTACCGCTTTGAGAATACTATTTACTAATTCTTCACCCAATTCTGGTGTGAGATTTTGCAGTAATTGGGCGGCAAATTCTGCCTGTTTATCGATAGAAACACGAAAACCTAGCCCAAATTCGGCGTTATCTTCAAATAGCGAGTTAGACCAAGCAGGGCCGCGTCCTTCGGCGTTCTGTGTCCAAGGTGTAGTAGGTAAATTACCGCCATAGATGGAAGAACAACCAGTGGCGTTGGCGACAATCATGCGATCGCCAAACAATTGTGTGGCTAACTTAATATAAGGTGTCTCACCACAACCAGCGCAAGCCCCAGAAAACTCAAATAAAGGTTCTTGCATTTGCTGCTGGTTAATATGAGTTAGCTTCAAATCTCGTCTATCTGGATTGGGGAGATTGAGGAAGAAATCCCAATTTTCCCGTTCTTGTTCTCGTAATGGCAATTGCGGAGCCATGTTAATAGCTTTGCGGCGTAGTTCTGTTTTATCCTTGGCTGGACAAACATCTACGCAAATACCGCAACCTGTACAATCTTCAGCAGCTACTTGAATGGTGTATTTTAAACCTTTCCAATCGTGGTCTTTGGCATTAGTACTCTTGAATGTTGCAGGTGCGGTTTCTAACTGCTCTGCTTCGTAAACTTTACTACGAATCACACTATGAGGACAGACCATCACGCACTTACCACACTGGACGCAGACATCAGAGTCCCAAACGGGGATTTCTTGAGCAATGTTGCGTTTTTCCCATTTCGCCGTACCTGTGGGATAAGTACCGTCACATGGTAAAGCACTAACTGGGAGTTCATCCCCTTCACGAGCAATCATTTTACCAAGGACATCGCGGACAAAAGCGGGCGCATTGTCAATAAATTTTGAATTTTCGATTGGGGATTCGAGATTGAGGTTTAGTTTGCCAATCTCTACTGGATATAAATTATCTAAGGTGGTATCAACGGCGTTGATATTCATTTGGACAATTTCATCGCCCTTTTTACCATACGTCTTGCGGATGGACTTTTTAATTTCGGCGATCGCATCTTCTCGTGGTAAAACACCCGATAATGCAAAGAAACATACCTGCATTACCGTATTAATACGTCCAGCCATCCCAGCGGCACGGGCGACTTTGTAAGCGTTAATTACATAAACTTGGAGATGTTTCTGGGTAATTTGCTCTTGGACTGAGGTTGGTAGATGATGCCAAACTTCCGCTTTGTCATAAGGAGAATTAATTAAGAATGTACCACCAGGAATAATATCTTTGAGGATAGGAAACTTTTCGATAAAATCCCATTGATGACAGGCAATAAAATTGGCTTGAGTAATTAAATATGTAGAGCGAATTGGTTTAGCACCAAAGCGGAGATGGGAAACTGTCACTGAACCGGATTTTTTGGAATCGTAGACAAAATAACCTTGGGCGTAATTGTCTGTTTCTTCCCCAATAATTTTGATTGAGTTTTTATTAGCGCCTACTGTCCCATCTGCACCTAAACCATAAAAAATAGCTCTCACTGTGTCGTCTGATTCGATGTTAAATTCCGAGTCGTAATTCAAGCTGGTGTGGGTAACATCATCGTTGATTCCCACCGTAAAATGATTTTTTGGTTCAGCCGCAGCAAGATTATCAAAGACAGCTTTAATCATTGCTGGGGTGAATTCTTTAGAAGATAAACCGTAACGCCCACCAATGATTTTAGGGGATGGGGGGGATGAGGAGGACAAGGGAGACAAGGGAGACAAGGGGGACAAGGAAGAAATTGTTTCCCCTGCTCCCCTGCTCCCCTGCCCCCCTGCTCCCCATCCCTCATGAATCGCAGCTATCACATCTAAATAAAGTGGCTCACCCAATGCGCCTGGTTCTTTGGTGCGGTCTAAAACAGCTATGCTTTGAATAGTTGTTGGTAAAGCGGCGACAAATCGCGAACCATCAAAGGGGCGATATAATCTAACTTTAATAACCCCAACTTTCTCACCAATACTATTTAAATAATCTACAGTTTCATGGACGGCTTCACAACCAGAACCCATCAAAACAATAACTCGTTCAGCAGATGGGTCACCGTAATATTCAAATAATTGGTATTGTCGTCCAGTCATCGCCGCAAATTCATCCATCACTTTTTGGGTGATATCTGGACAAGCTAAATAGTAAGGATTAACAGTTTCCCTAGCTTGGAAGTAAACATCGGGGTTTTGTGCTGTACCCCGTAACACCGGTTTATCGGGAGTGAGGGCGCGGGAACGATGAGCAAATACTAATTCATCTGGTATAAATTTTTGTAAATCATTCTCTGCTAACAGTTGCAGTTTATTAATTTCGTGGGAAGTCCGAAAGCCATCAAAAAAGTGCAGAAATGGGACTCGTGATTCTAAACTCACCCTGGTGCTAATTAAAGCAAAATCATAAGCTTCTTGCACAGATGCAGCACACAGCATCGCAAAACCAGTACTCCGCGCTGACATCACATCACTATGATCGCCGAAAATGGAGAGAGCTTGAGCTGCGAGCGATCGCGCGGCAATATGAAATACTGTAGGTGTTAACTCTCCGGCAATTTTGTACATATTCGGGATCATCAACAATAATCCCTGAGATGCGGTAAATGTAGTTGTCAGCGAACCTGTTTGCAAAGCACCATGTACAGCACCAGCAACACCGCCTTCACTCTGCATCTGTACAATTGATGGAACAGTCCCCCAGATGTTGGGTTTTCCTTCACTCGCCCATGTATCCGCCCACTCAGCCATCGGTGAAGAAGGAGTAATCGGGTAAATAGCAATGACTTCATTCAATTTATAGACTACTTGGGCTACAGCTTCATTGCCATCAATGGTTGCAAATGTTCTGTTAGTCATTTTCGTATAACCGCCAGCTTCTTAGCCCTGATTTTTCAGGCTTCACCTTGAACATATACCTAAAGCTTGAGGAACTTGTGAGGAAGTCGCTGGCGTTGCATATTGTTAGAATGATTAATTATTTCGACACTATGTTACTTTACTTCATACATCTGTTTATGCTTGCCTAAAAGCTGGAGATATTTATCATTTGTCTTAGCTTGTATCCACTTGACTTTAAATATTGCTGCGGATTCGGCTTTAATTGGATCTACTTCATTAGGTAGAATTTCTTTTTTTTCACCCATCTCTGGCGAAGTTTTTTTATACTTTCTGCCGCTTTTATGATTAGCATAACGGCGAGAGCGAGTATAACCCATTTGTAAAAACTTCCTGGCCATATCTGCACCAACAAAATCATCTTGCTCTAAATAAGCTAGAAAAATTTCATAGATTTTTTCGCTCGATTCTCTAGCAATATCAGGATTTTTAAATCGCCAGTAAGGGAGAATTTCCGATTTATATGGTTCTACCAAAAGTACACCTTGCTCACCTTTGCCAACACGATACAGTTCAGGATGTTGGCGAAAATTGATATTTTGGAAGTCTAAAGAATAATCAAAAGGCATGGTAAGTTTTTAAGATAAATAATAAACTCTAAATAAAGAGTTGAACTTCTATCTTTGTGGAGAAAGTTGATTCTGCCATGCTATCTAACTCTTGTACGCAAAGTGTCCTAGCTCCAGGTGTTTTACGTAAAGTGCATCATATTGCACTCAACGTCAAAGATATGCAAGCTTCCCGACACTTTTATGGAACTATCCTGGGTTTGCATGAACTGACAGGCGATGAAGTACCCGCCACCTTAATTGAACTTGTCGCTGCGGGGAAAGTAGCTAACTTCATCACTCCCGATGGTACAATTGTTGATTTATTTGGGGAACCGGAATTATCACCACCAGATCCCAATCCAGAAAAGTCTTTCACTAGAGCATACCACCTGGCTTTTGACATCGATCCGCAGTTATTCGATCAAGCAGTGGCAGTAATCAGAGATAATAAAATTGCGATCGCTCACGGCCCTGTAACTCGTCCTACTGGTAGAGGTGTGTACTTTTACGATCCTGATGGTTTTATGATTGAGATTCGCTGCGATCCAGAATAAGTCAATAGTCAATAGTCATTTGTCAATAGTCATTTGTCATTTGTCATTTGTCATTTGTCCCCTTCCCTCATCTCCGCAATGCCCAATGCCCAATCCCCTTACCACAATTTAATTAGTTGTTTACCTTCTAAAAATAAATCAAACCTGTGCATATCTTTTTCTGACTCAAAAGCTGCTACAGGTAAATAGTGATATTGCATTTTTGTGATATATAAAAAATAATACTCACTTTTTTTGACAACTTTCAGAAAATGCTCATATCTGAGCTTGGTGATACTACCATCTTCAAAAAATATCGCAAAAAAGTTTTCATCCATTTCGCAGTATCTACTCTGGAAATTTAATGCGGAAGTGCGTCCTTGCAGACGAAAAAAAAGCGGTACAGATAGAAAGTAAGCCATTAAACCCAAGAGATATATCAACCACCAATCAAATCGCTTTTCGATGATAGCAAAGATAATATTTATGACTATGAGAACCGACAAGATAATTAAGGTTAACTTCATGCGCTTATAATAATCAACGGCAATAATTCCCTTCAAGTCTTTGGGCGATATTTGAAATTGTTTAGTTCTAATTAGCATATTGATTTACAAATAGTTATCAGGAAGGCATGATTAAGAAGGTGTCATCACAGATAATAAAAGTTGAGAATTCCCCTCACCTCCACAACTCACTGTTAAGGTAATAATCTGAGCATTCAGCAAACCTTCGCTATTAATAACTACACCATTTCCAGAGTTCATGGGGTAGGCGGGAAAACATGCTGCACTCAAACTCAGTCGTAAAGCATTACCTTGCGAAATCCGCGCACAAGTCGCTTGCAGTTGAATTTTTACGGGTGCGGAATTCGTTCCTACTCGACAATGTACATAACCTTGGGTCAAATTATATACTTGCCCATCAGGATGAACTTCCGACAGTATGGCACACAAATCATAACTGGGTTGATCTGCACTGCAAAAGATTTGAGCGATCGCATTCCCTACTAAATGTAAGTCGGCTTTGAGTGGTTCGCTAGTGTAAGTTAATATATCTGAACGTAAATCTAAATGCGATCGCTCAAACACTCCCGCTGGTATCGCTGCATGTCCACCCAAAGCCGGAACCGGTCGCCAAGGATCGTGAACTAATACGTCAGTAGTGCTGGTTGCCGATCGCTCAGTGCTGAGTTTTCCAGAATCTTCGCGGATACTAGCTAGTCCGGTAGTTGACAAATAATAAAATTTCTGAGATTGTGTTTTTAAATTGGGAAAACTGCGCCAAATATTACTTCCCATTTCAAATAAGCAAACAGGCTGTTCTTTCAGTAAACCTGTATCTACACCTTTAAGAAACTGATCGAACCAGCGAATTTGCATCCTATCTACAGGACTAGCTGCGTTTGCACCGAAGTCAGCATTACCAACTTTACGACCCCAAGGTAAATGTGCCCAAGGCCCGACTAAGAGATGTTGGGGTGTGTGGCTACGGGCTGCCATATCTTGATATAAATGCAGAGTCCCCCGCAGATAAGTATCAAACCATCCCCCAATATGGAACATAGGCAAATCAACAGTTTGCAAATAGCGTTTCGGTGAAAGTTCTTGCCAATAGTTTGCATCTGCTTGGGAATTAGCCAGCCAATCGTGATAAAAAGAATCAGGGGCGAGAGTTTGGAGAATTTCTGGATTAGTTAAAGGCAAATTGCGAGCAGCAGCAAATAAGGCTTGATAAGTTGCTTTATCTTGGCGTAAGCGGGCGGTTTCAGTTGCTAATTGAATCGCCCATGCAAGATTAGTTTGGTAACAGAATGCACCACCTTCATAAGCCCAATCGGTATACAAATCATAGCCAATCATTGCCGGACAAATTGTTTGTAAAGCGCTGGGTTTGGTAGCAGCAGCATATAGTTGAGTCATCCCTTGATAGGAAAAGCCATACATCCCAACTTTACCATTACTTTGGGGAAGATTCGCCGCCCAATTTACCGTATCTTCGCCGTCTGTAATTTCATGGACAAATAATTTAAATTCTCCTTCAGAAGTACCACGTCCCCGGACATCCTGAATCACAACAATATAACCTTGGGCAGCATACCAAGTAGGATGAGCATAGACAACAGTAGATGCGATCGCTCTACCATAAGGTTGTCTCATTAATAATACTGGAAATTTACCCTGAGCATCAGGACGGTAAATATCTGCATCTAAACGCACACCGTCACGGGTATGCATAGAAGCTGTTTGTTTGGGAAGAACTTTGAACATAGAAAATTATTGAATATCTCTCTTAAGCTCATCCCACCCCTAAAAGGGGATGTGATTTCGCGTTGACTGTTAACTGTTGACTGTTGACTGTTATTCAGATTTCCTTTTAAGTGAGTTCATATAAGCGTTTAATTTAGGTGACAATTCATCAATAATTGGTTTAATTATATCTATTTGTTCTTGAGTCAAAAGTTTTCGCTTACAAGCAAGTCTTAACCAATGCCTTGTTTCATTTAAAGAACCTCTAGCAATTTTTACAAATCTTTGATTATCTTGTAAATTATAGCGACCATTACCTTCTGCAATATTAGCACCTATACTGTCTGCTGATTTAACAATTTGTTTCCCAATTGTATCTTTGGCAAAATAATCCCATTTCTCTACAACAAACCAAATTTCATTCGCTAGCTTTTCTGATAATTGGTAAACTCGCAAATTTTGAAAGGTTTCCATAATTGTTAAGTGACAACGGTTGACTGTTCACTGTCAACCGCTAAACTAGCCTAACAAAGTGTTTATTGTCACCCGACAACCGTCAACTGTCAACCGTCAACAGTTAACCATCATCAAAACAAGCTCAAAGGAAAGCTTACCTGACTTTTCACCGAATTTTAAGTTAATAAATGCTGGCTATTTTCATGACGATGTTTTTGCAAATACTCCATGAATGGTGTACCGCCTGTACCAATATCGGTGTTGTTGTTGAATTTTGCAGTTTGCTGGTGAATATAAGCAGCCGCAAATTTGAGATGTTGAGTCCGAAATTGTTCTATCAGAGAAACGCAATCATTATATAAATCTTTGAGTTTAGGTACTTTCTCCATGCGAGTTTTGACAAAACTACGTAGTGTGGAACGCTTTTCTACTTCTTTGACAAAAGCACTGTGTAATGGTGGCATATAATCCCGCAATTCTATTAAGAATTCCTGTAAGGGATCGCTTTCGTGGGCTATATTAAATAGAGCATCCATTGTCGGTACAATGCTGCTTTGTGCCCCTGTCGAACCACGAAACTGCTGGGGCTTTTCACCATAAGCTTCTACGCCTTCATATATTAAGCCTTTTGGTAATGCCGAGTTGTTTTTCCAGCCGTGAATGTAGGGACGTACCCGATTGTAATAAATGTAGGGATCGCAGGCTTCTGGCATCCGTTTCATGGTGGTGTTAATGTTTATCCATGCCTGTTTGATATTCTCTAATCCACTAATGACAGTAGTTTTGTTGTCTTGCCCAATCCCTTGCAAAATGTTGGGAATCACGGCTAATGCAGGTGCAGCTTTAGCTTCGATGTCTATGTGAATCAAGATAAACCAGTCTTCATCTAAACCACCTAAAAAGTTTTGCCACAACATGATGTTGCCAATTTCGATGGGTTCGGTTTCGTAAATTCGTACCCAGTTGTCTAAGGCATAGGAAGCATAGGACAATATGGGTGGTCTGCCCAGTTTTTGGGCAATTGTGTAAAAAGGCACAGCAATATTAGCTGGTAGGACTTGAGCGGGTGTTGGTTCTCCCCAAACATAGGCATGGGTGAGGTAAGAATATACTTGCATTGCCTGTCGCAATTGCATCTGATTTAATGTGGCTCGTTCTACGTCTACTTTGAGGATGCTATCGATAAAGGAGCGAATCTTCCGAGTCGCCATCAACTTTGGTAGCAAGCTCACAGTTTTTTGGACTTGCCAAAATATATCCGGTAATTGCACCTCAGATGGAGAATGGGTTGGTAAAAAACCAGTTTCCGGACTAACTTCGTAATCTTCAAGTTGGAAAGGTTTGGGTGCTATAGCAGTCATAATTCTTTGCCTCCTGATAATTTTCGCGCAGCACACGCCGCATAACTTTATTCGATGCAGTCCGTGGCAATGTATCAATAATTACGAGGTCTTGAATTTTAAATAAGGGATTGAGTTGGTGACGGATTGCTGTTTGTAAGGAATTTTTCAGTAATTCTTTGTTTTGCTGTATATTAGTTTCCAGCACAGCGTAAACGACTAACTGACTAGGCCCGCCTTCAGGAGGTGAATAAGCGATCGCCACAGCTTCGCAAATTCCCTCTACAGTATTCAAAATTTGCTCAATTTCCATCGAGCTAACTTTGATACCGCCTAAATTCATTGTGTCGTCAACACGACCAAGAGTGCGGTAGTAGCCGTTGGTTAATCGTTCGATTTGGTCACCGTGACGGCGGAGGAGGCAGGGGGGCAGGGGGGCAGCACTTCGACTCCGCTCACTTCGACTTCGCTCAGTGAGCGGGGGGGTGTTAGCGAAGTAAACTTGATGGTGGTCTTTGTTGATTAACTCAGTAGATAGACCGATGGAAGGAGAAACTATAAATACTTCGCCTTTATCCGCTGGGTTACCTTCGGCATCAAAAATCACCAAGTCTAAACCTAAAGCTGGTGTAGTCAAAGTTGAAGGTGCAGAAGGCTGTACCACTGTACTAGTAATATATGCGCCGCCAATTTCTGTACCGCCGCAATATTCTACAATTGGTTTGTAGCCAGCTTTGGACATCAAAAACAGCATATCTTGGGGATTAGAACACTCTCCTGTAGAACTGAAGGCTTTGATACTGCTCCAATCCAGTCCTTGCATACAGGCGGTGGTTTTCCAAATGCTGACTAAACTTGGCACTACACCCAGTATATTCACATGAGCATTTTGAATAAATTCACCAAATCCCCTTTCTGTAGGCGTGCCATAGTAAAGGGCAATGGTTGCGCGATTGATTAAACTGGCGTAGATTAGCCAAGGCCCCATCATCCAGCCTAAATTGGTAGGCCAAGCTACCACATCACCAAGATGGATATCTTGATGTAAATGCCCATCAGCCGCGCATTTTATCGGGGTAGTTTGCGTCCAGGGTATTGCTTTGGGTACTCCGGTAGTACCTGAAGAAAATAGGATATTGGTGTAAGCTGTCGGATGGGCAGAAACAGCAGCAAATTGTTCGTTGTGACTGAGAAATTCCTTCCAAGTCAAATCACCAAAACGCAGTTCCACAGATGAGCCTAACACGATCGCTCTCGGTGCATTAGCATCAACAATTTTGCTATACAGGGGTAGTTGTTTACCGCAACGCCAAATATAATCTTGGGTAAAGATAGCTTTCGCCTGTGCAAGGTGCAACCGCATGGCAATTTCCGCAGGTGCAAAACTATCAGCGATGGAAACAACCACACAGCCAGCTTTGATAATACCTAAATATACCCCCACCGATTCCGCAGTCATGGGCATAGCGATCGCGATCGCATCTCCAATCATAAAGCCAGCTTGTACCAATCCATTGGCGACTCGGTTGGTTAAACTGTGGAGTTCACCATAGCTGAGGGTAGATAAAGAACCACCTTCTTCCTGAAAGATAATAGCGGGGGCGTTTTCATCTGCTAAAAAACAACTCTCAGCAATATTCAACCGCCCATCCACTAACCATTGGGGTGACTCTGCACCCAGCGATAAGTCAACAATTTTGCTGTATGGCTGTTGTAAGGAGATACCTAATCGTTGAATCATTATCTCCCAGAACTCACCACGATGCTGAACTGACCAAGCGTGTAGTTCTGGGTAGGATTTCACGTTTAGTTGCTTCATCACCGCCGCGATGTTGGTTGACTGGATTTGCTCATCGCTGGGTAACCAAGCGGGAGGAATTCCTTGGCTGCTATGCCAATCAGCAAAGGTGGTTTGATAAAGCAGTTCGTGAAAGTTAAAGGGTTGGTCAGGTTTGAGGATATGCTGGGTGAGATGCTGCCAGCATTCTGAGGCTCTTCGGGAGGATAGCCAGTGATTGATTTGTGGTAGCATTGCGGCAGCGGTTTCTTTTGCTATGCCGCAAGCGGTAATTTGTTCGAGCGACAACTGCTTTGTCATCGCTTTTTACCTCATATAAGAATTTTAGATTTTGGATTAAAAATGCAGTAATCTTCTTAACTCTGTGCCCTCTGCGCCTCTGCGGTTAGAAAAATTATTTTTGAACCGCAGAGGCGCAGAGACGCAGAGAGGATAAGGAGTTTTAAGTAAAAACTTGGTTTACTCTATCTTCGTTGAGACCATACCAAAAGATGGCGATCGCATCTAAAATTTCTCGCCCACCGAGTATGAATTTACTTCGGTCAAAGTTGGACTGAAAATAGACTTCTTCCAGTTCTTCTAAGGTATGTCCGGCGTGCTGTCCTTCAACGCGGTTGTGCCAAGTGAAGAATGCTAGATGTAACTGCGGATGTCGTGTTTGTTTAATCCGCGTTAGTCCGTCTTCTAATTCTTGCCAAAAGCCTGCGGCTGCCCAATTCTCTACCGCAAAGCTAGCACCCTCAGCTATTTGGGAGTCATCGCTACCATAGAGGCGTTGCAATTCGTCACAAAAGTGTAAAGTTGAAGGGCGGCCATGTTTGCGCTTACCCAATTCTTCGTAGTGTAGCCCCAAACCCTCAGCTACACCTAGCAGCCATTCAAAATGCGCCGCCCGAAAACGACAAATACCACCGTCTACTGTACCTTCTGTACTGATTAGTTCGGGGTCGCCTTCTCGGTCTTTTTGTGCTTCAGTTTGCTCAATGCGTTCACCGACATTTTGCCCAGACTGGCGATAAATTACACCCAACTCATTCAATAAAATCTCTCGACTAGCCCGCGATTGCTGGAGGGTAGGCGAGTTGATTGCTTTGAGTAAAGCTGCAATTAAAAATTGGTTAGAGAAAACCGAGAATTGTTTGAGGAAGTGCCGTAATTCTGTATCTGTTGCCGTACCATTGCTAAACCATTGAGTATAGGTGTTATTAGTAATGATGCGGTGCTGTAAAAATTCCCGTTCTACCTCAGTGAGGAAGTCGCGGAAACTCTCCACTTGAGCTTGAGTTAACTCACCTCGCTGCCAGCGTTCTTCAATCCGTGAAGAAATCGTTAAATTATTTGGTTTTGCAATAACTTGATTCATAAATATACCTCGTTTTTAAGAAACAGGGCAGAAGGCAGAAGGGTTCATTGATTCTTATAGCTGTTGACTGTTGACTGTTGACTGTTATTGTCAGGGTTTGATTTTAGCTTGATGTCCTAATCTATCTGGCTACAGCTATAGAACTTGCGCAAAAAACCTCTCAAACTCTTATTCCTCTGCGTTCTCTGCGTCCTCTGCGGTTTTTTCCCTTCCCTATACCTCAGTCCTGATGAAAAACTCACGGCTTTAAGCCTTGTATAGGTTCTGCTGTATATGACATCCAACTGTAAGAATAGTTTTTATCTTCTAAACCCAAAGCATACTTCGTTAGTTTCACTGGACGGAAAGTATCAACCATCACTGCCAGTTCATTCGTCCCTTCTTTGCCAATTGACCCCTCATACATCCCCGGATGGGGGCCGTGGGGAATACCGCTAGGATGAACGGTAATCGAAGCCCGGTCAATTCCTTTGCGGGACATGAAGTTACCTTCTACGTAATAGATGACTTCATCAGAATCAACGTTGGAATGGTTGTAAGGCGCGGGAATTGCTTGGGGATGATAATCGAATAGACGCGGTACAAAAGAACACACAACAAATCCTGGGGCTTCAAAAGTTTGATGCACTGGCGGTGGTTGATGCAATCGCCCTGTAATTGGCTCAAAGTCTTCGATATTGAAAGCAAAAGGCCACAGATGTCCATCCCAACCCACCACATCTAGGGGATGATGGCGATACAGGTAACTGGTAATTCTATCGTGGGCTTTAACTCGCACCTCAAACTCTCCTGCTTCGTCGTGGGTAATTAGCTCATCAGGCGGGCGAATGTCACGTTCGCAGTAGGGAGAATGTTCTAAAAATTGTCCGTAACGATTGAGGTAACGGGCTGGTGGTTCAATATGTCCCCTGGCTTCAATTACCAGCATTCGTTGCTCTATTCCAGTGTCGGGAATAATCCGCCACATTACACCTGTGGGAATTACTAGGTAATCTCCGACTTTGTAACGCAGCAGACCATATTGACTTTCTAAGATACCGCTACCATCATGGATGAAAATTATTTCATCACCATGAGCAAAGCGATACCAGTAATACATCGCTTGGGTAGGACGAGCCACGGAAATGCAGACATCTGTATTCGCCATCAGGGGAACACGAGATGCGATCGCATCCCCACCCGTCTCTACTGTTGCTGTCCGTAAATGGCGATGCAACAAAGCACCTGTTTCTGCATAGGGAATTTCTACCTTTTCTTCCACCAAAATCTTCTCAATTTGTGTCGGTGGATGCAGGTGATAAAGCAGAGATTGCACACCGGAAAAGCCGTGAATACTAATTAATTCTTCATGATATAAAGAACCGTTAGCTTGACGAAATTGGGTGTGTCTTTTATGTGGGATGTTTCCCAATTGATAGTAATAAGTCATATTGCTGCGCTCCAATTGGTAATTCGTCATTTGTCATTCGTCATTCGTCATTTGTCATTTGTCATTTGATGATCAATGACAATCTTCAGTAATTAACTTTCTTTTTCCCCACTTCATTAATTACGAATTACGAATTACGAACTTGTACTGAGCGAAGTCGTTCGCGTAGCGTCCCGCAGGGAAGTATTACGAATTATTTCTATACACTGACGAGATTTCCGCGCCGTGCTTGTTCGCGTTCAATAGCTTCAAACAAGGCTTTGAAGTTGCCTTCACCAAAACCCCGCGCCCCATGTCTTTCTATGACTTCAAAAAATAGTGTTGGTCTATCTTGTACAGGTTGGGTGAAAATTTGTAGCAAGTACCCATTTTCATCCCGATCTACTAAGATTCCTAATTCTGCCAACTGATCTATCGATTCGTCAATATTTCCTACCCGTTGTTCTAAGTTATCGTAATAAGTTGCTGGGGGAACCAAAAATTCTACACCCGTTTCTCTCATGCGGCTAACTGTGGCAATAATATTGTTAGTTGCCAAAGCTACGTGTTGAACTCCCGGCCCATAGTTATATTCTAAATACTCTTCAATCTGAGATTTGCGTTTACCTGTAGCAGGTTCGTTAATTGGTAGTTTAATTTTCCCTGCACCATCCTGCATTACCTTGGACATTAAGGCAGAATATTCTGTGGCAATGGTTTTATCATCAAACTCTACTAAAAGATTAAAGCCCATTGTTTGAGCAAAAAACTCTACCCACCGTTCCATTGCACCTAATTCGACGTTACCAACTATGTGATCAATGGCTTTTAGTCCTACGCCTTTACTTTTCAGGTGCGCTTTATTTTGCGCCTCGAAACTAGGAGCAAATACACCTGCGTAATCACTGCGATCGATGAACTTAATTAGAGTGTCACCGTAACCGCGAATTGCAGCATAACGGAATATTCCATATTTATCTTCTTCTCCTGTGGGCGCGATCGCTCCTATTGCACCTCGGCTCGTTGTTTGCTCGTAAGCGATCGCCACATCGGGTACTTCTAGAGCGATAATAGCCACAGCATCACCATGTTTCAAGACACTTTTGGCAATGGGATGATCCAGACTCAGCCCAGAACTTAAAACAAAATTAATATTTCCTTGTTGCATCACATAGGATGCTGTTTCACGGTAGCTGGTTTCTAATCCTCGATAAGCTGTGTTAGTAAATCCAAAACACTGCGCATAAAATAGCGCTGCTTGCTTGGCGTTACCAACATAAAATTCTAAGTGGTCGATGCGCTTTATTGGGCAAAAATCTTTCATCATATATTACTCCTTCTAGAAAGCTTGTTTAACTGCTGAACTTTCTGCCGATTGAACAGCAGTTTCAATCAGCTTAAATGCAGACAGTTTCAGGTATTCCATGTTTTAACCAAACATGGTCGGGAATGAAGGCCTTTTTTTCTACATACCTGTGCTATCAATATAGGCACAGTCTCCTCAAGAAGGAGATTGATATAAATAAACATCTCCCCTTTGGCAGATTTACCTGATGCCTTGTGCCAAAATCTGTCTTTTTTTGCCAAACCCTGAGTTGAGATTATTAACTCTACTCCTAATTTAGATTATAAATTTTACTAACAAGTATCTACAAGTATAAAATATTAACTTTTAAGATACATTTAGAATGTAGTTTTAACTACCCTCTCTAGGGATATTGTTAAATATAACAACAAAAAATCCAATTTCCTTGTACACGTAGGAGGAAAGTTGCTTTGTTGCTGTTAATTAGTAAGCTAATGCGCGCTAAAAAAGCATAACTACTAATAAGGGCTGTTAACTGTTAACTGTTGACTGTCAACGGTCAACTGTCAACAGCCCTCACGATGGATTGTGCAACTTAAAAGCAGAATAGCTTACTTCTTTCCTTCTGCTCTATGGACACTTCGACTCAGCTTAGTGTCCCCTGTGCCTTTCTTCATAAGACTGGAGACTGTAAAAGTGAAGCCAACACTCAAAAACTTGGAACAACTCCAACAATTAGATGACATAGACCGACAACTGTTGTGTCTCTTACAAGAGAACAGCCGCATAACTTTCGCGGAATTAGCCCGTCACGTTAATCTTTCAACGCCGGGGTTACAGAAGAGATTGCGCAAGCTGGAAGAAAAAGGAGTGATTGACCGCTATGTCACTTTGGTGAATCGAGAGGCGCTAGGTTTAGACTTGCTGTGTTTTGCTCAGGTTACTTTAGTCAATCATCAGCCTGAATGTGTGGGAATGTTCTGCGATCGCGTCAAGGAATTACCAGAGGTTTTAGAATGTCATCATCTTAGCGGCGAATTTGACTATTTATTAAAAATGGTTGTCCCTAACCATCAGCACTTAGCAAAGTTACTGTCAGAAAAAATTACCCGCATTCCTGGTATAGATAGAATCCAGACCAATATTGTGCTGAATGAAATAAAAGCTTCCACCTCGCTACCATTAGATTAGATAGCTTGTCATTTGTCATTTGTCATTGGTAGGAGTTGCAAGGGTGTTTACGCTGAATAACATAGTTCTGTTCAATCGCTGACTCATACAAATTCTCTAAAATCCGGTAACACATTCAAACCCCTAAACCTAGACCTACCTGGTTTTCATAATTACGAATTACGAATTACGAATTACGAATTACAATGCTTGCATCATTAGAGGCGCTGCTTTCATCAGTTGTGGACTATGCTGGATTATTCCCGCCAGCAAAGTTGGAATTACAACCAGCAATGGCGAATTATGCTCAATATCAGACAAGTCCCTACAATTGGATGTTAGGTCGCTTTATTTTGCCAATCTCCCGTTTGCAGGAGTTTGAGCAACTTTTACCTGAGTATCCAACACAATGGCCATTGAGCATAATTATCACCAAAGATGTGAAAGACGCGATGTCTGACGACAAGCCGCGAAGCGTCTACGCTCTTTTACAGTCACTCAACAATCCGAAAATTGCGATTACATCCCTAGAATTTCCCCCACTTCCACCAACAGAAATCGCAAAGATACTTCCTTTGCTTCCTGCTGAAGTGGAATCATTCTTTGAAATTCCCTTTAACAGTGACTTGCAAAGCTATTTATCTGTGTTGCAACAGACTCGCGCCGCCGCAAAAATTCGTACTGGAGGAGTAACAGTTGATGCCTTTCCCAGTATCACTCAACTGTGCCAAAGTATCTTCGCCTTTGCAGCAGCGCAAATTCCCTTTAAAGCCACCGCCGGATTGCATCATCCATTACTCAGTAAACATCCTGTAACCACTGAGCCAAACAGTCCTGTGGCTTTGATGCAAGGTTTTTTAAATGTCGCAGTTTTAGCCGCACTGGCTTATCAGCAAAAATTAACACCAGAGATAGCCCTAGAACTACTGCAAGAATCATCAACAGATAATTTTCACTTTACAAGCGATCGCCTTTCGTGGAAAAATTATCATCTAAATATTGCAGAAATACAGTCAGCTAGAAAAAACTTTTTCCGTTCCTTCGGTTCCTGCTCATTTCAAGAACCAATAGATGACCTTAAGGAACTAAAATTACTAGAAAGTGTGTAAGGAAATATAGCGCTTCTCAGTAGGATGCAATACAAAATTATACCATTGCCTGTAGGGGCACGGCACTGCCGTGCCCAAAAGAGTGTATCGGACTCTCTAGCCCGCAATATTTCCATTAGGGAGCAAAATGCTCCCACTACAAATTTATTAAGGGCAAAATTGGGATACTCCGCCTAAAAGTGCGTAGATAGCTAGGCTTCTTGTCGCCAGACATCGCCTACCGCTGATCTGAGAACTCTCACAAATGCGATCGCTATTTTTATTTAAACTCAACTCAATCCCAAATGCAATTTCAAGGCAGCATCAATTAGTACCATCATATCTTCGTTTAAACTACCTATTACTTCGCTAATAATGCGCTGCTTGGAAATTGTTCTTATTTGCTGTGCCTGTACTTTAGAAGATTTTGTTAAGCCACTCACCTCTGGATTGAGCAAAACTTCAAAGGGATAAACCCGGCTAACATTGGAAGTAAGAGGTAAAATAGTCACAGTAGTAGCAGCATTATTACTTATATCATTACTTACTATTAGCACTGGGCGGCGTTTACCCATTTCTGAACCTATCGTAGGACTAAGGTCATTTTAAGCTTGCAACACTGTTCCAGTGACCTTAGAACTGTTTAATCACAAGCGACAGAGCGAGGAACTAGCTACGCATTCCGAGGTGTCGTGACTCAAATAACGGCTACTCGTTTTACCGAGTGGTCTGGTCAGTACGGCTTGTTTGATTTCTCTTGCAAGCCCAGTCCTTTTAGGGCTGGGTTACTGACATTCCTACCAATTAGTAGTAAAAATAATTCATACTAATATAGTAGCTTAATCTCGAACCCCAAAACAGCGTAAAAGCAAAGCGGTAAGTCAAGAGATATCGCCTAAAGTTTAATTAAAGAGAACGGTTAGTGCGATCGCATTGGGTGACATTGTTAATGTATCGACTGACAATGGGTAGAGAGCTAGGCTTGTTGTCGCCAGACATCGCACCTGTGTACTTGATGGCGGTGCAATCGCGTTTGAAAAACCTCAAAACGACTTTGACGACGATCAAAACGATGTTGACGACGATCAAAACGACTTTGACGACGATCAAAACGACTTTGACGACAATCAAAACGATGTTGACGACGATCAAAACGACTTTGACGACGATCAAAACGATGTTGACGACGATCAAAACGACTTTGAGGTATCTGTTACTGATACCAAATTGCCTTTAGTTGTCATTTTTAACACAATACTAAAAGCGATCGCTCAGACATCGAGAGCAAAAGTGCGTAGACGCGGTAGACGAGCGTACACCGTAGGGGTTGCCGCAGGCTAGCGAGGCTTCTCGCAGAGTAAGGCTTGTCGTAGACATCGCATCACCCTGCAATTGAATTGCTGTTTCACAAACAAATAGCCGCCTCCCAGGAGAAAAAACCTTTCCCCCTTCCCCCTTCCCCCTTCCCCTTTTTCCCTTCCCCTTTCCCCCTAATCTCGCCTACTTGTCACCTCACACACCTTCAACCTCTCCCGCACCTCTGGATGGGTGACAAAATAATCTTGCAGCCAGTCGCAACCCCGCGCCAGCAATTCATCCAACCCACCAACCCGCCACACCTTGGCGGTACCGTCATCTGATGCAGTGACGATGCGCTGTCCATCCGGGCTAAAGCTGGCGCTTATCACCGCACCTTGATGCCCTGTGAGGTCAGCGAGCAACTTGCCTTTGCTGTCCCACACCTTGGCGGTTTTGTCAGCTGATGCAGTGACGATGCGCTGTCCATCCGGGCTAAAGCTGGCGCTTATCACCGTACCTTGATGCCCTGTGAGGTCAGCGAGCAACTTGCCATTGCTATCCCACACCTTGGCGGTTTTGTCATCTGATGCGGTGACGATGCGCTGTCCATCCGGGCTAAAGCTGGCGCTGCTCACCTCACCTTGATGCCCTGTGAGGTCAGCGAGCAACTTGCCATTGCTATCCCACACCTTGGCGGTACCGTCAAGAGATGCGGTGACGATACGCTGTCCATCCGGGCTAAAGCTGGCGCTGGTCACCGAACCTTGATGCCCTTTGAGGTCAGCGAGCAACTTGCCTTTGCTGTCCCACACCTTGGCGGTTCTGTCCCGTGATGCAGTGACGATGCGCTGTCCATCCGGGCTAAAGCTGGCGCTGCTCACCTCACCTTGATGCCCTTTGAGGTCAACGAGCAACTTGCCTTTGCTGTCCCACACCTTGGCGGTACCGTCAAGAGATGCGGTGACGATACGCTGTCCATCCGGGCTAAAGCTGGCGCTTCTCACCTCATTTTGATGCCCTGTGAGGTCAGCGAGCAACTTGCCTTTGCTGTCCCACACCTTGGCGGTTTTGTCAGATGATGCAGTGAGGATGCGCTGTCCATCCGGGCTAAAGCTGGCGCTTAACACCCAATTTTTATGCCCTGTTAGGTCAGTAAGCAAGTTGCCTTTGCTGTCCCACACCTTGGCGGTACCGTACAATGATGCAGTGACGATACGCTGTCCATCCGGGCTAAAGCTGGCGCTGGTCACCGAACCTTGATGCCCTGTGAGGTCAGCGAGCAACTTGCCTTTGCTGCCCCACACCTTGGCGGTACCGTCAAGAGATGCGGTGACGATGCGCTGTCCATCCGGGCTAAAGCTGGCGCTGGTCACCGAACCTTGATGCCCTTTGAGGTCAGCGAGCAACTTGCCTTTGCTGTCCCACACCTTGGCGGTACCGTCAAGAGATGCGGTGACGATGCGCTGTCCATCCGGGCTAAAGCTGGCGCTGCTCACCTCATTTTGATGCCCTGTTAGGTCAGCGAGCAACTTGCCTTTGCTGTCCCACACCTTGGCGGTACCGTCAGCTGATGCAGTGACGATGCGCTGTCCATCCGGGCTAAAGCTGGCGCTGTTCACCCAAATTTGATGCCCTGTTATGTCAGCGAGCAACTTGCCTTTGCTGTCCCACACCTTGGCGGTTCTGTCCCGTGATGCAGTGACGATGCGCTGTCCATCCGGGCTAAAACTGGCGCTGAACACCTCACCTTGATGCCCTGTGAGGTCAGCGAGCAACTTGCCTTTGCTGTCCCACACCTTGGCGGTTTTGTCAGCTGATGCAGTGACGATGCGCTGTCCATCCGGGCTAAAGCTGGCGCGGTACACCTCACCTTGATGCCCTTTGAGGTCAGCGAGCAACTTGCCATTGCTGTCCCACACCTTGGCGGTTTTGTCATCTGATGCAGTGACGATGCGCTGTCCATCCGGGCTAAAGCTGGCGCTGTTCACCGAACCTTGATGCCCTTTAAGTTGCACCCGTTCGCGGATATTATCAACAATTGTTTGCAAAGCCAAAATCGGGCTACTAGCGGGGTATAGGTCTAAAGGTCGTCCATCTTTCACCAGTTCTTGTAACCTTTGTCCCCCATCCATAGCCGCAACTAAAGCATCTAGTTCTTGATTTTGTTTCTCAAACTGGTTTAATGCTGAAACTCCTGTTTGTTCAAGCTTTATACCTTCCTGTGCTTCTTGTACTTGCTTAAGCTTAATTGCATTAGCTGCAAATATCCCAGTGATAAATGCTCCAACTATCGACACACCTAAAACAATTGCGCCAATGCGAATTTGTTGCTTGGCTTTTTTTTGCGCTTTCGTTAATGTCTCATTCGCTTGTGCTAATATCCGTCCCTCTTCTTCTTTGACTTCTAAAGCAATTTCAATTTCTCTTTTATCTATTCTTTCGCTAGCAGATAAAAACTTATAATCTTCATCAATCAAACTTTTATCACTTGCCCAAGCTAAGGCATCCCGCAAAGCTTGCCCTTGCAATAAACGCGATTCATCTTGATAACCTGAATCTACCCAAGCTTTTAATGCTTCTCCATAGGGACGTAAATCAGCCAGTGCTTTTTCCAGCCAATTCAGGTTAAACACAGCAGCATATATCCGGTTATAAACTCCCAGCTTGCCCTTGCGCCTGACTACCAATCCCGAAAGCCGCAATTGAGTTTGTTCTAAACTATTATCATCTGCAATTTCTTCCTGTTGCAAAATTTGCTGATATAACCCTAATAATCTACCTGTACGCTGTCCACCACTGCGTAAAATTCTATCGCGAATTGTCTTTAAATGCTCTGGTTCATCCTGAGATTCCCAATTAGAAATTACCTGAGTTTGCACCAACTCCTCTACCCACGCCGCCACCCTATCTTCTGGAATAGGATAATCATGATTCAGAATTAATTTACAAATTCTTTGGGTAAGAAATGGTTGTCCCCCCGTCCACTCTAAGACTGCTTCTATTAGCAACATGGGATTTTTAGTTTTCGTCGCCAAACCCGCAGCTAATGGTTGAGCTTCTTGTAACTTAAAACCAGTCAGTTCAATTGCCCTACCAATATTAAAAGGTGTCCGTCGCCTATCTTGAATTAAATCTGAGGGAGTCGCCACTCCAAATAAAGCAAAACTCAACCTTTGATATTCTGGCTGAGTTGCGCGACTGTTATAAAACTTTCTAATTACCGCAAAAAAATCATCAATATTAAATTCCAGACTCAATACGCTGTCAATTTCATCAACAAAAATCACAATTTTCTGTGAAATTGAATTAAGCAGAACTCTTTCAACAAACTCGCTAAATCGGTTAACAGGAGACAATGAACTGTGACTAGCCCACCAATCATTTAAATCAAAGCTTTCGTAAAGATTAAGACTGTTAATAATGCCATTAATCACCCCTGCATACCATTGTTCACAAGTAATATCAGAACTGCCAATTGCTGTAATATCAATATCCGCACAAGCAATACCCTCTGCTTGCAATCGTTGCATCGTTTGTACCCGCAAACTCGACTTACCCATTTGCCGCGAGTTCAACACATAACAAAACTCTCCCGCTTTTAATGCTTGGTAAAGTTCAATATCTGCTTCCCGTTGCACATAAGTCGGGGCATTAACTGGCAAACTGCCCCCTACTTGATATTCGTAAGATGGGCGGGGTATGGCATTCATTAGTTATATCTCAAATTTTGTTTATTTAATAACTACTCGTGCTGATAAGGCTTTTCCCGACGCTAGCTGAGAAATTCTGACCAAATTTGTGGTTATGCGCTCAGAAATGTAGGTTGGGTTGAACGGAGTGAAACCCAACAAAGAAACGCAAATGTTGGGTTTCGTTCCTCAACCCAACCTACTTGTAAGCGGGTGCATCCCAGTTTTTATTTCTCAACAAGAGAATAAATGTCATTGCGAGGAGGAACGACGAAGCAATCTCATGGACTCGCTCTGAACTGGAAGATTTTGCGATTGCTTCGTTCCTCTCTTCGAGACGTTTCGCGAACGCAATGACATGTAAAAAAGTGGGATGCTCCCCTTGTAAGCTTTTTAGACATCCTCATAAATTCACCCCAAATGCTCATCAAAATACTGACGATACAACTCACATGAAGAAATCACATTATTCACCTGAAATTTCACCAATCCCATACTGCGTAATTTAAATGCCAACCCAGAATCTATGCGTACTGAACTAGTAGCGGTAACTACTTGTTTCATAGCACTAGCTAAGTTAATATCCTCCTGTAAATTCGACAAATGTCTACGTAAATGGTCGCTGTAAAAACCTTCTTCTGTAGGAGCAATTTGTAATAATTGTGACAAATTCATCCTGCCACGAGCTATTTCATAAATAGCTTTTCTCACCAAATAAGGATGTCCTCCTAACATATCCATGAATTGCTGAATTTCTCCTTCATTCCAATGCAAATTATGGCGTTGCAGCAAATCCTCTATCTGTAATTTATTAAACTCTGGTAATTCAATGGGCAATCCCACATTAAAGGGCGATTGATTAATATTTAAAGGAATATAAACTTCTTTAGAATGAACAATTGCCAAACGCAATTTTTTCCAAATTTCTTTATTCTTAGAGGTTTCATGCCAAGCTCGTAACAAAGCAAAAAATTCTGAGGCTACTTGCGGATATTGAAAAACTTGATCGACTTCATCTAAACCTAAAACAATCGGGTGAGGAATTTCTGAAAGTAAATATCTTTGAAAGTAGTTTGTACACTTGTCTTTACTACCCAAAACACCTTGCCAATATTCTGTTAATTTATCTTGGAGATTCAATTCTTGAGCAATACTGACACAAAACCATTGCAAGAATTTATCTAAGTTAGTAAAAAATTCTGCATCTGCTGATTGAAAGTTTAAATAAGCAGCAGAATAACCTTGTTTTGTTCCACAATCGAGAATGCGCGTTAACAGTGAAGTCTTACCCATTTGCCGAGGAGCTTTAATCCGAATCAGCGCCCCTGGTCGTAAAATTTCTTCATAACAGTCATTCTCAATCGGTGGACGTTCTATATAAAAAGCTGATTCTAAGCTAACCTGTCCTTCTGGTTGTTCAAAATTTATCTGTTTAGAGGCAGAATTAAAAGCAGGCTGAGTAATCGGAATAGTTGATGCAAAGGAATTATCCGGTGTACTTTCACTAAATAACTCTTGGAAGAATTGCCTAATTTTTTGGAAAATAGAAGCCTCACCACCAGACTGAGAAGAAATTAGCCTAGCTGTTGGTGGCGCTGGCACCAATGTTTGAGCCTGAGATATATTAAACTGTTGCTGTAAAGCCTGCAAAGCAGCATTAGCATCTTGGTAACGCTGGCGATAGTCATAGCGCACCATTTTATCTAAAAATTCTGCAACGCCAAGGCTGATATTAACTGTGCCTTGGAACAAAGCACAACATATCTCACCATTAGCATTTCGTGGTAGCTGGAGAGGTTGTAACCCAGTCAAAGCCTGAAAAGCAATAATCCCCACTGCATAGATATCGCTACTAAACTGGGGATAAAGCGCCTGTTGTTCGCTTGGCATATAGCCAGGAGTACCAATTGCTACTGTCAGGCTACTTTGACCTTGAGGATTAACTTGCAAAGCACCAATTTCTTTAACTGCGCCAAAGTCAATCAGGACAATTTTCCCATCTTTGCGCCGCATCAAATTCAGTGGCTTGATATCTCGGTGGATAATACCTTGTTGATGAACAAAAGCTAAAACTTCTAAGATTTCCTTCGTAAGTCTTAATACGTCAGCTTCGCTTTGACGGTAACCAGGGATAATTTCTGTGCCCAAATTATTGCCATCAACATATTCTTGAACTAAATAAAATTCTCTGTTTTCTAGAAAATGGGCAAATAATTGGGGAATTTGCGGATGTGTGTTACCAAGTTTGTATAAAATTTTTGCTTCTTTGTCAAACTTGTCTTGAGCAATCTCTAAAATCGCAGGATTTGCATTTTTAGGTTTGAGATACTTGACTACGCATGTAGGGTAACCGGGTAAATCCAAATCATAAGCCAGGTAAGTCTCACCAAATCCACCAATTCCCAACAATTTAAAAACTTGATATCGATTTCGCAGCGTTACCCCAATTAAACTCATTTTGCGTCCTCTATCTTTTAAGCTGATAATTTGTCAAATAATGGACACGAAAAAATTAACTAGTATATTTTTTTACCATTTTTTTTATATAATTTAGGAATTTAGCTGTACAGATAAAAACTATTTAATATCTACTGTTGGAGCAAAAAACGCTATTTTAGGGATTATTATCAGTAATTTACTGCGAGTTGACGGTCAAAATCAACCCTAGCTAATTTTTTTTGGGATTTTGTAACAATCAGATATTGTCTATCAAGCTTGACCAACAAGTTGATTTATCAGTAAGTCAGCGAGAAAAATCTAATGTATGTGAAGAAATATAAATTATTTGTAGAGTATTTTACTGCTGAAGTTACGGCATCTTGAATCATTAATGGTGCGTCGGTGCGGCGCTTGGCGACAACACACCCTACATTTAAGTTTTTCAACATCGCCCTACAATTGAGTTGCATCGACCTGTAATGCGATCGCAACTTCACAAACAAATAGTCGCCCCGCCACTGATAAAATTAAACTACATCTATATTTGAGAACCATAGTTTTAATAGCTCCCTGCTCTTTGTAGCGGGCAAGATGCCCGCACTACTCCAGGTTTCAAAATGGACGAGATTTACTTACTACCAACCCGCGTCATTTCAAATAATTGCTGGGCATTCTTACCCAAAAAAGCATCAAACAGTATATGTTTTCCCGGTTCTATTTCTACAGGATAACGCTGGGCAATTTCATAATAAGCGTAAGTCCAAGGAATCTGAATTTCCTCACCGCTGTTATCATCTAAAACTGTTACCATTTCTTTTACTGCTTGAGTTGCAGTTTGACGCAAACCCCAAGCAATATTACCTTCTATCTCCGCTTTCATCGGGACACCCAGGTTAACTAAACCGCTAACTGTAGCCTCAATATCTGGGTATTTTGCTGCGTTCTGGCGGTTGACGTAGCCTGTGAAATGGTTAACAGCATAACCATGCAACAATACCCAAGCACCATACTGAGTTACTTGGTTAACTTCTTCCACAACTGAACGTTGGGGAGGTAGCCAAGGACGAGTAAAGATTTTGTGGAGTTGTTGGGCAATACTTTCTACGTTCCCATCTTCTGGTAAAGCATCAGTTACAGAAAAGATGAGTTCATCCTGAAGTGAAGATACTGTTTTTTGGATGAGTTGGGCAATTCTATCAGGCAATTCATCAACAATTAACTCACTGATAAACAGCTTAGGCAAATCAAATTTTGCTTCCTGCGGGTGAGTATAATGACGGGCATATAAATGAGTTTCGGGAAAAATATATTCCCCCCCTGCTACGTAACCCAAAGCTGTGGCTAGTTGTTCAAGGTAGTCCATTCCCAAGCTAACCTGACCTTTTGGGCTATCCAGCGACAGACGCAAAGACCGCAAAGCAATGTGATCATTAGCAACAATCCCACCAGCCGCTGTAATCATTTGCTGATAGGTGCGAGCATAATTTACTCTGGCACTATATTCTTGCCACAGTAATGAGTAAAGATGAATAGCAAGTTCGGGTTTCATAATTATTTGTCAATAGTCATTTGTCATTTGTCATTTGTCATTGGGCATTTATCTTCCTTGTCCCCCTTGTCCTCCTTGTCCCCCTTGTCTCCTTTTCCTCATCCCCCTTGTGCCCTCTGCCTTCTGCCTTCCTAAGAACCTAAAATATCCGCGAGAATATCTAAGCCAATCTGAATTTGGTTGCTATCAATAATTAAAGGTGGACAAAAACGAATTGCGGCTTTACCACAACCAAGTAATAACAAACCCCGTAAGAAGGCTTCTTGAATTATGCGATCGCGCATGTGACGATCAAGATTACCTTCTTCATCCAATAAATCTACCGCTACCATTAAACCTTTACCTCGCGGTAAGGATAATCTGGGAAATCTCTGATGCAGTTGCGTTAAACCAGCTTGTAATAACTCTCCCATCTGAGAAGCGTTAGTTATCAAACCATCTTCTAACAGTCGCAGTGTGGCAATACCAGCAACGCAAGCTACTGGATTACCGCCAAATGTAGTTGCATGGGCACCAGGAGGCCAAGTCATTAATTCTGGGCGGGAGAGTATTGCACCTAAGGGTAAACCGCTGGCGATACCTTTGGCTGTGGTTATAATATCTGGCATTACGCCCCAATGCTCGATCGCAAATAGGCGACCGGTGCGTCCCATCCCGGATTGCACTTCATCTACTACCATCAGGATGCCATAGCGATCGCATATATCGCGAATTCGTGGCAAAAATCCTGACTCTGGGACGATGTATCCCCCCTCACCTTGAATTGCTTCGACTACAATTGCTGCAATTTCCTCAGGTGGTAATATGGTCGGGAATAGCTGTTTTTCTAGATAATCCAAGCTTGCATGAGTGCCGTAGGGAATATGAGTCACTCCCGGAACAAAAGGCCCAAAATTGGCTCTTTGCACTGCTTTAGAACCAGTCAAAGACATTGCGCCATAGGTGCGTCCGTGGAATGCGCCCAAAAATGCGACGATGTGCGATCGCTTGGTGTAATATCGAGCCAGTTTAATTGCGCCTTCGTTAGACTCTGCCCCTGAGTTAGTAAAAAATACCTTTGCACCTTGGGGAAAAGGGGCGCGAACCGCTAATTTTTCCGCCAATTCTACCATCGGTTCATAATAAAAATCAGTCCCCGACATATGTAGCAACTGTGCTGACTGGGCTTGAATTGCAGCCACAACTTCTGGATGGGCGTGTCCGGTGTTGGTAACAGCAATACCTGCTGTCATATCCAAGAAAACATTGCCATCAACGTCTTCCACCATACAACCTTCACCCCTAGCCACCACCAAGGGATAATCTCTAGTGTAGGAAGGAGAAGTTACAGCGCGATCGCGTTCTATAATTGCTTGGGCACGCGGCCCTGGTAAAGAAGTCACCAAGTTGGGTACACGCGGTAAACCCAAATTAACAGAGATACTTAACATAGTTTTTTAGATTTTTTTAAGATAATTTTTGATTTAAAGCTGAGGTTGCAACTATTGCAGTATCAATTGATTCTCTTTGTCAAAGATTTATACTTGGATTACTAAATACAAAGTACAAGGCCAAACATCGGCTTTTGAGTTAACAGTTGAGCTTGACATCAACAGCTATCCTGAAAAATCTTTATTGTCTGGTTACGTCGGACAATCTTATTATAATTTCCATTAAATTTAGCATATTGACACTCCCCGTACGTCACTTCGCTATGTGCGGGGATTCTTCTTTCCACGAGATGATTTACTCGCAGAAGTTGCCTTCTTTGAGCAGGGATCAAGCTCTCCAGAAGCGTGAATTTCCGATAGCCCATCGGTATTTTTAATCAGTTCTAATCCTCTGTTAAGAATATTTTTTGCGGCATTAATATCTCGGCAATCGATATATGAGCAAGCACGGCAGATATGTGTCCTAGTACTCAATATTTTGTGTACTGGATGCCCACAATTACTACAGTTGATTGTCGTATTGTGAGGAGGTACAGCTATCACAACTCGCCCATATACTTTGCCAAAATATTCCAACCAGTTAGTGAAAGTTGACCAACTCGCGTCAGAAATACTTTTGGCAAGATGATGATTTTTCACCATATTGCGCACCTGTAAGTTCTCATAAGCCACGATGTCTGCCGACTTCACTACGCATTGGGCTAATTTCACGCACCAATCTTGACGCTGGCGTTGTACTTTCAGGTGCTTCCTTCCGAGTCGATTCCGTGCTTTAACACGATTTTTCGACCCTTTGGCACAACGAGATAATCTTTGTTGTGCCTTTTTTAATACCTTTTCGGACTTTCTGAGATACCGAGGATTTTCTATTTTATTACCATCAGAGTCGGTGTAGAAACTGGTTAATCCTAAGTCAATGCCTAAAGATTTACCTGTTGGTGTTAACTCCTCTTTTCTGTCGTGGTCGATGCAGAATTGAATGTATATTCCATCTACACGACGAACAATTCTTACCCGTTTTATCTGACTTATTTGATAGTGATTTAAGTCACGAGTTCCCATTAATTTTATTGTTCCCACACCAAATTTATGTGTGAATGTTATGAATCGACGGCACTCTGAAAGCGACCATCCACTTTGCTTGTATTCAACAGATAGTCTGGTTTGAAATCTCCGAAATTTTGGAAACCCTTTCTTGCCTGGGATCTTTTTCTGGCAATTATCAAAGAATCTTGTGATTGCTGCCCACGCTCGTTCTGCCATTGCCTGTCTTGCCGTTGAGTTCAATTTTGATACCCAAGGAAAGTCAGGATTGTCTGACAGAACTTTCGTATATTTATTTAAATCAAATCCAGTTTTTGCATGACCATCTAACCAATAGCGCAGGCAAGAGTTACGCACAAAAAGAGCAGTCCTTAAGACTTCATTTATCTTAAGTAACTGCTGTTTTTTGGTTTCTGCTTTTGCTTCGTAGACTATCATGTTTTTTCTGAATTTCTATTAAGTAGATTATCAAAAAGTTGTCAAAAACTCAACTACCCTCCTAAACTTATTTCGTTGTACGAAATATTGTCTAAGAGGGTGTTTCGTTTTTAACCGTTATTCATCCCCAGGTTGCGCTTCGCTTCACCTGGAGTCTTCTAACTTGTTAAGATAAAAATTTTAGTGTTGCAGATTTGCGGTATCATTTGTCTCACGCATGAGGCAACAGCAGGGCAGAAAAAATGATAGTTTTAAGATTTTAATGACAAACTTTCATCCCTGATTTCAGCAACACCGTCAGCTGTGCTAATCCGAGACATAATACAGCATTAAACAAGGCTTTAGCTGGAGAAGCGATCGCAAGCAGATTGTCTACAATCCTGTAAACATATAGATTTGGCATTTTGGCAGATATTTGAATTGTCAAGTTGGTATCTTGAGGTTCGCGAATGTCTTTGTGCGACAATACCGACTTGCAGAATCCCTCGGCTAACTACCGGGGGTCTTTTTTTTTGACTGCGCTTTGCGTGTCCATAGTCAATGGTCAATAGTCAATAGTCAATAGTTATCCCCCGGTCACTGAGCGAAGCCGAAGTGTGTCTCCCTTGTCCCCCGGTTGGTGAGTTTCGGCTCCGCTCAACTACCGCGAAGTCGAGCCACATCTCCCTCATCTCCCTAGCCCCTAGCTATGTGAATCTGAACGTTTGCGAAATAAGCCCGTCATACTTATACCAGTAATCAACAAGCCGATTAACCCCAAACCATTCAACAACGGATAAATTTTGCCTAAATGTAATATTTCCATAGTGTGAATGCGGAGAAATAATTCCCCTAATTCGCCTTGTCCAAACCATTCATCTACAATGGTGTAGCCCAAACCAGTCAACACAGTCAAAAACAAGGGCAGACATAGGATGATAGCAATCTGGCGATGATATTTGCGAAATGCTCGATTCATAAGTAAATTCTCATCTAGTAAACTTCAGGTTATCAAACTAATTTGTCAAAAAAGACATATTTTTGTGTATGCTTTGTGACCAAGTGTCTCAGCAGTGCATTTTTGGGAATTAATTATGGAACGCGCTATTTCCGCCCTAGGAATATTAGTTTTTATAGGTATATCTTACGCGCTCTCTGTTAATCGTAGCGCTATTCGTTGGCGAACAGTGGCCTGGGGTTTGGGTTTGGAGTTTACATTTGCCCTGCTGATTCTGAAAACTCCTGGTGGTTTGACTATATTTAAAACTTTAGGCGATGTGGTCAGCAATTTTTTGGCATTCTCGGATGTGGGGGCAAAATTTGTCTTTGGCGAAAATTTTAAGGATCATTTATTTGCCTTTCAGGTTTTACCCACGATTATCTTTTTCTCTGCCTTTAGTAGTGTCTTATATTACTATGGAATTTTGCCGCGCGTGGTGAATGGGCTAGCGTGGGTAATGATGAAGACGATGAAAACATCAGGCTCTGAGTCCTTATCCTGTGCAGGCAATATATTTTTGGGGCCAACTGAGTCAGCATTAATAGTTAAGCCTTATATAGCTAAAATGACGCAATCAGAACTCCATGCAGTCATGACGGGTGGTTTTGCCACAATTGCCGGCGGAGTACTAGGAGCTTATTTGTCATTTGGCATACCAGCAGAACACTTAATTGCTGCTTTCTTTATGACTGCGCCTACATCCTTGGTAGTATCAAAACTGCTTTATCCAGAAACGGAAATATCAGAAACCGCTGGTCATGCCAAGCTTAAAGTGGAAACAAATTACATCAATGTGATTGATGCTACTACTACAGGGGCAATTGATGGCGTGAAGCTAGCAGTTAATGTTGCGGTAATGATCATAGCGTTTTTGGGGTTACTAGCTGCCTTCAATGCTTTTCTGGGGTGGTTGGGAGGGTTTGTTAGTTTACCGCAGTTGTCATTGCAGTGGATTTTGTCTTTTATTATGGCTCCTGTAGCCTGGTTGATGGGTGTGCCTTGGGCTGATTGTTTGCAAGTAGGCGCATTATTGGGTACAAAGACAATTCTCAATGAGTTTATTGCTTTTCTAGATTTAAAGGCCCTGATTGCTAGTGGCAAAATTTCCCAAAGGGCGATAATTATTGCCACTTATGCATTATGTAATTTTGCGAATATTGGCTCTATAGGAATTACTGTAGGTGGTATTGCAGGTATAGCACCCGATCGCCAACATGACCTAGCGCGTATGGGTGTAAAATCCATGATTGGCGGATTACTGGCAGGTTTTATCACTGCTTGTATTGCAGGGATGTTGGTTTAAATGGGTATGGGGCATGGGGGCATTGGGTATTTCTTTTTTATCGACCTTGTCCTCCTTGTCCTCCTTGTCCCCCTTGTCCCCCTTTCCCCTTCCCCCTTCCCTCATCTCCCTCTTCCCCCTCTTCCCCTGAACTCCCTCTGATCCCCAATTCCCAATTTCCAATTACTTGGTTGTTGTAAGTAATCTAGCTTTCCTTGTGCTATCAGCAACAAAGCCAACCTTGTATTTACAAATCCCGTAACTAAGTAATTACCTGGTGGCAAACTGATACTTTGTAAATCAGTACTAATACCAGAGTACACAGTTCCACAGTAAGTCCTGTCTCCTGGTAACTTAAATTGCAACAAATAGTCATGTATATATTCATCTGGAATCATAAAAATGCCATAGACATGATGCTGACCACGCCAAGGCTGAATAACTATTTTTTCGGGTTGAATGTAATATTTTTGACTAAAATTTAAAAAGCCACTTTTATAACATTTACCGATAGGCGATCGCTCTGATATATAAGAAAAGCCTAGTATACCAACTAAGCTAATGGCAAACAAGATATAAAGGAATTGACGACTTCGCACTTCTTAATATCCAAAACTACCTTTTGCTGTTATAGCTTAACTATTATTTAAGTCACCCATGAGCGGCTAGGGGCTAGGGAGATATGGGGAGTGTGGGCAGTGTGGGAGTCTTACAAATGCCCAATGCCCCATGCCCAAGCTGGCTGCTAAGGTAACCAAAAATTAGGCATAATGGATTTGCTTAGATGACGCACTGTTTGGTTGAGCGATCGCGCTACTTGTATATGTGCTTCATCTGCTTCTACTGGTAAAATCACAGATGGCTGACCTGTTCCTAAATAGGACACTACCAAATTCGCGGCTTCTAAGCCAGTAACATAAGCCTTTTCCTGCGACCATGAACCATGACGGTTAACAATCCAATCGCCACTCATAAATACATTCGCCAAACTTGTCTTGGCTGGTAACATATGACGATAACTTCCTGGCGCAAAATGAGTCACCGCATTTGCTAGGCGAATGACACTGCTATCAATCACCTTTGCTTCGCGAAAACCGGGGACGCAAGTTGCTAAATAACGCTGCACTATGGGCACAATTTCCGCATCACTTAAATTGAGAAATTGATTAGCGTGATAAAAATCAGCTTCAATTACCGTTCCTGATTCATTTTTATATTCATCATGCAGGGCATTTAAGTCAAAAAATGTCCATCCTGTAGTATCATCAAATCCAAAACAAGCATTAGAAGGACGAGGAATATTTATCTGGCTGTCAAACCATAACCGCGTTGCTAAAACATCAATTGCTCCCAAATTATTTAAATTGCGGAATTCTTCACAACTTTGTAAACTGGGGCTATTGGCAACAATTTTCTTCATTCCCGTCACACCAACGGCAAAAATCACAGCGTCAGCATCAAACACTTCATCATCACAAACCACGCCCTTGGCTTGATTATTACTATCAACTATTAAGTCAGTTACTCGCCGTTTCGATAAAACTTTCGCACCAGCTTTTTCAATTTTTTCTACCCAAGGGCGAAATATTTTTTCTCCCACAGTTCCCCGACACCAAACCACATCAAAATCAGGCTGATGTGCCAGAATAAAAAAGTACAGCATTCCTAAAGTTGCGGCGGCTGAACACTGTTCGCCAGGAGCAAACAATCCTACCAATAACATTGGTTCAAATGCTTCTTTATAAAGTCGCGCCGACACACCAAAATCTTTGAATAATTCTCGCGCCGTGACAAAGTCATAACGCCGCCATGCTTCATGAGAATTATCAAAATCAACTACAGCATAAAGTAAAGGTAAGGCACTCAAACGATCTATTAATGGTAGACGCTGAAAATGAGTGTAGAGGAAAGTTCCGAGTGGTGAAGGAAGACGTGGTAACTCTTGAAAAATTGGCGATTCCACTTCCAAACCCGCAGGGGAATATTGCGCAGAACGAGTCCATGATGTAAAAGGATTAATTCCTAATTCATTGATGAGTGCAAAAATATTTCTGTAAGGATACCAAAAGCCATGTATACCCGCTTCTACAGAACGTCCTGCGGCTGTTTTCCAACCAGCAACCAATCCCCCAGGATAAGGCCCTGCTTCTAGAAGCGTCACATCATATCCTTGTTTTGCTAAGTGGTAGGTTGCGCCTAAACCAGCCCAACCTGCGCCTACAACTACTACCCGTTTTTGTTGTGACTCTTCATTCATTACCGCACAGTCTCCGATCATTGTCGTCTATAATTAAATTTAAAGTATTTGTAAAGCAATTTAACTGTCTGATAGTAAAATTACTGATAATTGACAATGATTTTATTTGAGAATATTTAAAAAATATCGTTGCTTAACAGATTTTTTTTCAGCAGTCCACTGCATTTTCAAGTAATTAATCTTAGATGATTTTTTTAAATTCGCTCCTTCCAGATCCCCGACTTATCCAAAAAGTCAGGGAGCTAATGGACTGCTATAATTTAGATAAAATCACACTTGCGGTTAATTATTGGGTAGGAGTATAACAAGAAAAATATCTAGTTATACATCAAAAAAATACTCCGATGACTCAATTAGAAACACCTAGAATTAGTCTCAGTGAATTTCATCTGCGGGATGGCATTTATTTTCCGAAAAACTATGAAGATTTAAAAAATACTGAACATAAACAAAAATGGGATGCAATTGGTAAGACATACTATGGTTCCCAAAAAATTGAGCAGGTAGCAGAAACATCACCAATTAAACAAGATTACACTTTGTTAGGTGGTAAACCTGGGGGGACTTGGAATAAATTTCCGATGAATAAATCTGTTGATTCTGTTCTGGAAATTGGTTGTGGCTACGGACGTGCGCCCTTACATCTTTCCAAAGCTAAAAATCTGCAATGTCAAAAATATTATGCTATTGATATTTCTGAATCTTTGTTAAGAAGATTAATCAAAGTTAAGCAAGAGTATGACTTTTTTCCAGAGGCAGAATTTAATATAATTTGTAATTCCGCAGAAGTATTACCTTTAGCAGATAATTCTGTCGATTTAGTAATTTCTAACTGTGTATTTATGCATATACCAGATGTGCAGTTAAGAAACTTATTGACTGAGATATTTCGCGTCCTCAAGCCTGGGGGAATGTTCGTTTTTAACCATTCTTTCCATAACAAATCTTGTCCTTCCCATATCATTCATAATTTCATTAGAAATCTGAATATATTTGGGAAAAACCCCATTTATCTCAAGCAATATTCAGCGATAGAAATTCAGGAAATGTTGAATAATGCTGGAATCAAAACCAAGTGTCCAGAATATACAGTTGAACCAACAACAGAATATGCAATTTTACCGGAAACCATCAAAGGTATTCCAGTCCCGTTTGCTAAAGCAATTAATCAAAGTCTCAAACCTTCAGATGCTTGGAAAGAAACTTTAGCTTATGGCTTTAGTGCCTATAGTAATCCACTGGAGTGAGTAGGGGATGAGGGGGATGAGGGAAAGGAAGGGGGACAAGGAAGACAGGGGAGAAATAACAAATGACCAATGACCAATGACTATTGACTCTTTTTTGTCAATTTGAAACCATTGTTAGTCAGTGGTTTCTTTTTATTTTATCAACTAAAGATTTAATTATCAGGTGCGTTCAAGCGATCGCCTTCCAGATCCCCGACTTCTCAAAGGATGCTGCTGGCGAATCAGGAGTAAGACCCCTCACTGATCCCGAAATCCCGCCCTCACCCTGGAAGGGTGGGGCTAATTGAACAAAGCCCACCTTCGTGGGCTAAATTTTCTTAGCCTACGAAGGTAGGCTTTGTAGCGTTAGCCAGTGGCTTCTAGCCTGCGGGCGGTATGTTGGGTAAGCGATCAATATTGAGGATCAAACCCGCCATTCGCCAGCACTATCCTCAAAGAAGTCGGGGATCTTACTTCTCACGAATGATTTATTATAATGAAAGACTAGAGAGCGATCGCTCTACACGAGTCAGACGTTCTGAGTAGTTTTTCATCACTTGCAGAGCAAACAAGGGAGTTTCTTGCACTACAAACAGAAACCTTTGTTCATCAAGAAAAGCAAGTTGACAATCGGTTTTGGCAATAGCTGTATAAGTTCTATTTTTTACACCTACAAGTGCGCCGATCGCAAAAACTTCTCCGGCTGTAATTGTTTCTACAATTTTGCCATCAACTAATATATCAACCGAGCCTTCTATAATACCATACATACAATCTCCAGGTTCTCCCACCTCAAATATTACTTGTCCGGCGGCAAATATTTTCGGATCTGGTTGTTTTTGAAAGATACTGATAGTCTGTACTGCATTTAACATCAAAACTGCTCCAAAATAGTATATTTTTCACCTATGTTTTGCCTAGTACATGAGTCGGGCGTGTTTAGATCCCCGACTTCTTAAAAGAAGTCGGGGATCTTGCAACTGTGCAAAATTAATGCGATGAACCACTAGCTTTGGCAAATGCGATCGCTGTTTGTAGATGCTAGGGTAAAACAAGCAAGGTTAACAAAGCATTAACTTGTGGTAAAACGTAATTTTAAGTTTATCGCCAAAATTTCTGGAATAGCGGCATAATTACCTGTAATCTATACCAGAGTTCTGTTCCATACAAATTTTTGCAACACAACCTGTGAATAACGACCACTAGGGCAAAATATTCGATAAGCTCTACGAGACAGAGCTAACTGTTTTGAAGTTCTCTTTGAATAATATATGCAAGAATGTCCATGACTGCTTCATCACCAGATAATTTGATAAGTCTGCCAATTACTCAAAGCCTGGAGATAGCTAGGCAGGAATATCGATATAACTATAGCCATATTCCACCCCTGGCGATGGTGGATGAGCTACCTCCAGGGGAAAAATTCTCCACTAGCTGGTATTTTTTGTTAGCCCAGCAGTTACGGATGATTTTTGTCAATACCTTGATTACCAACCGAGGTAATCGCGGTTCTAAGTCGGTTCGTGATGATGTGAAATTGTTTATTTTGGAAGCCTTATTCAAGGGAGCGATTCCTTTAAATATCAGCATTATTGCTAGGCTGCTGCAAATTATCCCCCAGTTTTTGATTAAAGGAATATCCAAAGATTTTCACGAACTTGACGATCTGTTTTTTTCTATTCTCAAGGACAACGGAGTCCAGATTCTCAGAGATACTCTGAATCGGGTAATTGAAATGCTGTATGAAGGACAGCCTACAGGACATGTAACCAACCTGACAGAGTACGAAAAGTTGTTCCCGATCATTGGAGTCCCGGCGATCGCCAAAACTTTTCAAGAAGATGAAGTATTTGCCTATATGCGGGTAGCTGGGTACAATCCAGTGATGATTGAGAGAGTAACCAGCACAAGCGATCGCTTTCCTGTCACGGATGAGCATTACCAAGCCGTCATGGGAAGCGACGATTCATTACAAGCAGCTGGGGAAGAAGGAAGACTTTACCTCGCAGATTATGGAATTTTTGCGGGTGCGCTCAATGGTACACACCCAAAAGCCCAAAAATATGTCTATGCGCCCCTAGCACTGTTTGCTGTACCCAAAGGCTCAAGTCCCGATCGTTTACTGCGCCCAATAGCCATTCAATGTGGGCAAACTCCCGGCCCCGATTACCCAATTATTACACCTAACTCTGGTAAATACACTTGGTTGTTTGCCAAAACAATTGTGCAAATAGCCGATGCTAACTTCCATGAACCTGTTACCCACCTAGCCAGAACCCACTTGTTTGTCGGTGCTTTTGTCATGGCTACCTATCGACAACTACCAGGTACACACCCCCTGAGTTTACTGCTACGCCCCCATTTTGTAGGTACTTTAGCGATCAATGATGCCGCCCAAAGAATTCTGATTGCGCGTGGCGGTGGGGTAGATAGATTGCTATCATCGACAATTGATAACTCACGAGTGTTAGCCGTGAAGGGATTGCAAAGCTATGGCTTCAACGGTGCCATGTTACCAAAGCAATTCGAGCAGCGCGGTGTAGGCGATCGCAATTTGCTACCTGTTTATCCTTACCGAGATGATGCCCTATTAGTCTGGGATGCCATTCATCAATGGGTTGCCGACTACCTCAAACTTTACTACCCTACAGATAAAGAAATTCAAAATGATGCCGCTTTGCAATCATGGGCTGCCGAAGTTCAAGCGTATGAAGGTGGACGCATTAGCGAGTTTGGGGAAGATGGACGTATCCAGACGCGAGAATACCTAGTTGATGCCGTAACGCTGATCATTTTCACCGCCAGCGCCCAACATGCAGCCGTTAACTTTCCCCAGAAAGATTTAATGGGCTATGCCGGCTCCACACCTTTGGCAGGTTATTTACCCGCCTCAACTCTCCAAGGAGAAGTTACTGAGGAAGACTACTTCAATTTGCTCTCACCCCTAGATCAGTCGCAACGACAATACAACCTGCTGGCGTTGCTGGGTTCAGTATATTTTAATAAACTCGGTGAATATCCGCAGGGATACTTTACTGACGCGCGCGTAAAACCCTTTTTGCAAGGGTTCCAGGAAAATCTGCAACAAGTTGAAAATACCATCAATCAGCGCAACTTGAACCGTCCACCCTATGAGTATCTGCTCCCTTCCAAAATTCCTCAGAGCATTAATATTTAAATGGTCATTTGTCATTTGTCATTTGTGTAAATACAGTTGCCCCATGCCCCATGCCCTAGATAGAGAACATTATGGAACTCAAAGAAAAAATTCTCAAAGGCCACAACCGCCAAATTAGGCTTTCACGCCTTCTCGCCAAAGTTGGTTATAACACTCCGATTGGCAAGCTGCTGCGCTTGGTTTTTTATTATCTGGATGGCTCGATATTGCTGAAGGCATGGAGGGATTTTCTTTACATCCGCAGGGACAATATCGGAGACAAATTTTTTGCAGTAGATCAGGCGATTATGCATTCCTCTCACTCTCAGGTGAAGGAACTAATGCAAGTCGAGCCGCAATTGCGGGGAAATGATTTAGGTATCATTAGAATCTTAGCTTCTAGCTACATGCTCAACAATCCATTGAGCTTGGGAATGAATGGTAATGAACACACAGGAGTTCGTGCTGTGTTCTTGCAAGCATTACCAGATCCATCTGCACAGGCAGAGTTTTTAGGACAATTAGTCGATCAATCCTTGTCAAAAGCGGCGACACAAAATCAGTTACACATCGGCAATGATTTGCCTAAGATGATGTTAGCGATTTTGCACCAACTTGTTTTCCAGATTTCATTATCTGAGGAAGAAATCACTGCATCGGCTGCTTATATTAAAGGTTTGGTTCTCTCATCCTTGCCAAATTTCGTGAGCAAGTATCTCCTGTCTTTTAAAACAGCACCAAACATTCGTCATCGTCAGCGGTTAATCGAGCGATACAAACAATCGCCAAAATGGGCATCATACATGCAAATTGCTGCCCAGTATCAGTTGAACGAACACCAAATTGCTAACAGCATCTTCGATATGATTCATATTGCCGGCACTGCTGGTACAAGTGCGCTTTTGGGATCTGTAATTGGTGTTCTCTGCCTCAATGATAGCTTAAGAGATGATGTAGAAGCAGAGATTAATGCTGTTTGGGATGGAAACAATACTCCCAGCGGCTACGCGATAGAACAGTCAACACTCATCAATAAAGTAATTTTGGAAACGGCGCGTCTTTATCCACCTGTGCGATTTGTTAGCCAACTCACTACAGAAAGGGGGACAGTTGAAATCGGTGGGAAACAATGTCCATTCCAAAAAGGTACTCGGTTGCTTGGCTCTATCTTTACTGCTAATCGAGATCCGCAAAGATATCAAAATCCAGATGATTTTGACTTAACGCGAGATTTCTCTGATATTGTATCTTGGAACGGCGAGGGACATGAGCGAGTTTGTCCTGGCAGATCATTATCAATTGGCATAATAAAAATGTTCTGTCTGTATTTGTTGAAAAATTATCAATGGAACTCATTTACAGAGGTTAAGTGGGATTTTGAAAAAGTAACTGCTGTTACTCCTAATAATTTAGTCCTACAAGGCTTTGCTCATAGATAGGAGACATCCCAATACTTTTCGGTTAAGGGGAAAAAGGGGAATGAAAAAACCTTTAACCCTAACCCTTTCACCTTGAGCGAAAAGTATTGAAGTCCATTGTAATGGACTAAAAATGCCAAGTTTTATCCTGTTAAATTAATGACTTTTATTTTCACAACAAGTAATTACCCGTAAAGGTGCAAGATATCAGATAATGTGATAAATCACACAACGAGTTCATGTAAAATCTTTCTTCTCTAGCCCCTAGCCCCTAGCCGCTATTATGATTGAACCAATCGAGAAAAAGCAACTCGACAATATTGCAACCTGGATGATTCCCATCGCCGAAACAAAGTTACCAACGCCCCTCAAGGGTGTATTCTTTATGGATGGCAATCCCCTTCCTGATACTTGCATCACCATGTACAACTTAGAATGGGACACCCAAACCCTGAGCTTAGTTCTACCTGTCTTTGCTCCATTGCAGTGGACTTTTCATAATTCATTTGCTGGATGGCTATTACTTATTGGTGCCCAAATAGCTCGGTTTACCTACAAAATTCAGTTTGAAGATGAAACTTTGCAGCGATCGCAAATCATGGCTTTTGCTTTTGGGTTGACAATTCCCAAGTGGATATTAAATTTTACCATGATCCAAGACGAAAATTCTCCAAATGGCGATATTTGGTATCGCAAGAACATTTTTTTCGGCATGTTTCCTGGACTTGGCGATTATACACTTCGTAAAGTTGTGGATGCAGATGGTAACTATACTCCAGCGTTTCCAGAGATGTTGAGTAAGGCGCCAAATGAATGTTTGGTGATTGTTCGTAATTTGTAATTTGTCATTAGTCATTTGTCATTGGTCATTTGTAATTACCGGATTTTATAACGATTCAATTAATGATCGTGACATGTAGATTGTGGTAAAGGCGGGGGTTTCGCCGCCGGTAAAGATGCATCTGTCTCATTCTTTTTTCAAATTGATATTAGATTTTGGATTGAGGAATTTTTAATCTAAAATCCAAAATCCAAAATCCAAAATTGGTTGACGAATTACGAATTATTGTAATTCCTTCACCTTGTTAATAATGCTCACAGGATCAATACCTTGATGTGGGTATTGTTCCCACAAACCACCGCAACCTTCTTTATGCGTTCCCAGGTGCGCATATTTGGGAGTCAAGCCACGTTCTAACAGCCAGGAACCAAAACGGCTACCTAAGCCAGTCCGACGGTTGAAGGCTTCTACCACCAGAACGAAGGGTGCTTTGCCAATTTTAGCGATCGCTTCTTCATCCACTACGTTTAAAGTAGGTTTGTTAATCAAACCTACGTCTAATCCTTCCTGCTTGAGGCGTTCTACAGCATCAAGGCTACGATATAAAGCATCACCAAAACTCACAATATAACCTTGTGTGCCTTCGCGGATAACTTCATCTTTACCAGGGACAAATTTGTAACCACTGCCAAAGAAGTCATTACCTTTACTATCCAAGATATTGGGCACTTTGGAACGGGTAGAGAAAATAAACCGCAATCCAGGATCGGAAAACACAGTTTCCACACAGGCTGTCATTTGATTAACATCTGCGGGAAAGTACAATCTTGTTTCATAGCCGTCATCCAAGCCATTATCGGCAAACATATTGTTTAAACCGAAGTGACAGGTGTTATCCGCCATGTCATCGATACCTGCGTGAGAAAAGTGACACAGGACGTTGGAATAGTTCAGCCGAGCCATCGTGATTTCGGAAATGCACATTTCCAAAAAGGCGCTGAAGGTGGCGAAAATACCTTGTTTGCCTTTTACCATCCCAAATCCAGCCGCAGCTGAGAAGTTACCCCTTTCCATGATGCCAGAGGGGATAAAAATTTCGGGATAGGTATCATGGATTTTCTTCAATCCGCATGAGCCTTCTAAATCGCTATCAATAACTAAGACTTTTTCCTTGCGTTCTGCTTCACTCATGCGGCTGAGGACACTTACCATAGCTTCCCCAAAGACATTGCGGTTAGCACCCCATTTATCGCTAGAACCGAGAAATGTATAGGTTTGCTTGGGTTTCTCGATACTCTTGAGGTATTCCACAGCCGCAGTTTGTCCCCGAGATTCGAGATATTTAATCGCCAAATCGACGGAAATCACATCATGTCCGTGGGTGGAACCTTCTAAGCCTTCAATTCCAGGACACATGGGGCGTTTGTTGATGAGTGCGATCGCGCCTGGTGTATTCACAGCTTCACAAAGACGGCGATATAAATCGTCTAAATCTTCCCCATCTCCCTCAAGTATTTTTAACCCGTGACCTTCTAGAGTTTTGGCGACGGTGAAGCCAGGTAAATATTTAGAAGGATGACCCGCGATCGTCACATCATTATCATCAATAATCAGCTTCACATTGAGATGTTGAGCGATCGCCAACCGCGCCGCTTCCGCATCGTTACCTTCTTGCTGGGAACCATCGGAACCAAGACAGAAAACCACTTTACCGGGATTCGCCATTGCCACCCCATTTACGTAAGGCCACACATGACCCAAGCGTCCAGAGCTAAATTTTACACCAGGCGTTAGCCCTAATTCTGGATGTCCTGGTAAATGTGAATGTGCCTCTCGATAGCGTAGGAGTTGTTCTGCTGGTAATTCACCATGTAGCGTCGCCATGAGGTACTGAGTAGCAACACGATGTCCAGCTTCATCAAAGAAAATTGGCACAAATTGCTCAGATGCACCCCGGAAGAAAGCATCCAGAATCATCACCTCTGGGACTGTATCGTAGGGCCCACCAGTGTGACCACCCACTCCTCTAGCCGCACCTGTGGCTGTAAAAAAGACGATCGCATCTCGACAAAGTTGAATATTCGCCTTGAGAGTGTCTCGCTGTTGTGCCGTCAGAGTAGCATTGGCGGGATTGAGTGCTAAATATTTGTAAGCACCGAGATCAATGGGAAATTGGGTCTTAGCAATAGTCATGGCTATTTTCCGGAATAAGGACTAATTTGAACAGACCTACCACATGAGCAAATAACGAAAAATCGATATCCAATCGTTTCCCAAGCAAAAGTAGCCCACTAGAAACCATTATTGAACCATGTGGCTTGAGTTGGCATAGGCCCAAGTGGCACAATTAATACGTTTAACTGTGCCTGAATTTGCTTGAATGCAATTGAAGTTACGGTTAAATGTCCAAAAACCTGCACATTACCGCTATTTTTAAATGAATAGACTACATCCAGATATGTCTCCAAACCTTTGTCCGGAAAGGAAAAAGTTTGGAAGTTCAATCTAGTTGTTGTCGTCTATGTCATTGAAACTTGATGTTATAAGTATAAACTCACAAACGTGCAGTTTCAAGACCAAAAACGCAACTTCCGGAAAAATAATTATGCTGACTGCTGAACGCCGACAATTTATCTTAGAAATTCTGCATCGTGATAAGAAGGTGCTGTCAACGGAACTTAGTGCTGTGCTGAAGGTTTCTGAGGATACGATTCGTCGGGACTTGCGGGAACTTGCAGCAGCGGGACTTTTAGTGCGCGTACATGGTGGCGCACTGCTGGCTTCCCCAGCTACCGCCAGTTACGCCGATCGCCAAAAACAAGCACCGAAAGAAAAAGAAGCGATCGCCCGAGCCGCTGCCAAATTAGTTTGTCCCGGACAGGTAGTAATATTAGATGGGGGGACAACTACTCTTCAGGTAACCCGTCATTTACCCCAAGATTTGCAAGCTACAGTCGTGACAAATAGTCCACCGATTGCGATCGCTTTAGCCGAACATCCAAATATAGAAGTTGTGATGTTGGGTGGAAAACTCTACAAACAAGCCTTAGTCAACGTCGGTACAGTTACCATTGAGTCATTACGGATGATTCGTGCAGATTTGTGCATGTTAGGAGTGTGCAGTTTACATCCAGAGGTGGGGATTAGCGTACCAAACTTAGACGAAGCCCATGTTAAACGCGCCATGATTGCTGGCTCGGCTGAGGTAGTAGGATTAGTGACAGCACAAAAATTAGACACAGCTGCTGCTTATGTAGTGGAGTCCATTCATGCACTAACTTATCTTGTCACTGCACCGACAGTATCTAATGAAATGCTGACTGCTTATAAAGCTTTAGGATTAACAATTATCCGCGACGACCTAATCTAAATGTGGTAAAAGCCCCTGGCTGGTTAAACCAGGAGTTGAAAGCAATCTAGCTGCATGATTACAAACGCTGGAGTATGTTTAAACCGTGGGTATCAGTACCACAGGTATTGAAAAGATTGTATTGTCCAGCCAAATTTTGTATCTGTTCTGATTCCAAATAACTTGGTTTCCAAGGGTGAGGATTGTTGTAAGCGTAGAAAGTTTCCACGCCATCAATTCCCAAATTTACAGCCGCCGGAATTAAATCGAAGTGCGATCGCCTGTAACGCGCTGGATGGGCTAGTACAGCTAAACCTCCAGCTTCGTGAATCGCAGCAATCACGTTATTTGCTTGATATTCTTTACCTGTGGTAATTTTTCTTTGCAAATAGGGTTTCATGCTGCTGTGTTCAGGCTCAAAAGAGTAAGCCAAAATATGCACTTCAATATCTAAAAGATTGGCATTAATTTCCACACCACTCCACAGGTGGGGAATTGTTGCACCTGGATGATTCCACCTGAAGTCTTCTAACCAAGCTTTTCCTGCTTGAAAACCAGCAATACTATGATGATCGGTGATAGCCAGTCCTTTTAATCCGATCGCGATCGCTTGTTCCATTAAGGCATGTGGTTGTAATTTGCCATCAGAATGGACAGTATGCAGATGAAAGTTAAATAATGTCGGGCAACTTTGAGCATCAATATTCTCAAATACTTGCTTTAAAATTTCCGTAGAAGCAAAATTCCGAGCTAAATTTACAACCATAACCCCCTCTGAGATAAAAAATACATGGTTCTAAATACCCCAACACGCTACACATCTCCAGATGAGAAACCACCAACACGCTCTTGCTAGTGCTGGTAGGTATTTTCTCGAATTCACTGCAAATTTTGCAATATGTTAAGACTACGTTAGCAAATATTAACGCTGACGGCCATGAGTATATTCAATTGCAATTATCAGAATATGTAACAAATACTGCCAAACTATCATTGCAGTTAGTTTAGTCACTTTGAGGTTTAGTAAAGTATTTCCCCATACTAAACCTCAATCTAGTTGATTTACTTATATTGATATTCTGTATTTAACTAAGCAATCCCACTAGTGAATTATCACCAGTAATTACTTCACCGATCGCAAAAGCGGGAATATTTTGTGATTCAAAGTAAGTAATTGTTTGTTCTACTTGCTGGGGTGACACCAATAGCACAAAGCCAATACCCATATTGAAGGTATTATACATTGCTTCGGCACTCACTCCTCCGGCTTCAGCCAACCACTTAAATACAGGTGGAATCGCCCAACTATTGGGGTTAATTTTAATTGCTTGACCTGTTCCTAAACATCTAGGTAAATTTTCTGGCAAACCACCACCTGTGATGTGCGCCATCCCGTGAATATCTAACCCTGCTTGACGTGCAGCTAGCACAGGTTTGACGTAAATTCGCGTTGGTGTTAGGAAAGCTTCGGCGATCGTTTCGCCACCTAATAATTCTGGGCGTTCACTCCAAGCGAATCCGCCATCGCTGACAATCTTCCGGACTAAACTCAAGCCATTACTATGGACACCAGCACTCGCAAGAGCGATCGCCACATCTCCTACTTGTACCTGAGAACCATCCAACATTTGGCTTTTTTCGACAATCCCCACACAAAATCCCGCCAAATCATACTCACCCACTTGGTAGAAACCAGGCATTTCTGCTGTTTCTCCTCCCAGCAAAGCACAACCAGCCTGTTTACATCCAGAGGCTATACCCGCAACAACCTCCGTTAATTGTTCTTTCTCCAGCTTCCCTGTGGCCAAATAATCTAAGAAAAACAATGGTTCCGCCCCTGATGTCAGCACATCATTGACGCACATCGCCACCAAATCAATACCGACAGTATCATGGCGGTTAAGAACTTGAGCAATTTTCAGCTTTGTACCGACACCATCTGTTCCCGAAACTAACACTGGTTCCCGGAAACCCCCAGGAAGCTGGAAGCAACCACCAAAACCACCCAGTCCACCAAGAACTTCTTTTCTAAAAGTACTGTGAACCAAATTGCGAATTTGATCTACAAAGGCTCGCCCAGCCTCAACATCAACCCCAGCATCCCGATAATCCATTCCTAACCGCTTCCTGACTGCACTGTTATTAATTCACTCTAGTAAGTTGTTGGGACATTTAACAACCCCTACAGTAATGTATGGGTTTGAAACAGCTTGTTCAAGGTGCGATCGCAAAACAAATTAGTTAAAACTTGTCGGGGTCAGCAATAGAAGTGACTCCAGAGTCAAAAGAGATTTGGTCTGTCTCTGGGACAATTTCACTAACATCCAGATGCCGTTGAAAAGTTATCGTTAGGAAACCGAGGTTGACAAAATCCAGCAGTAACTTGATGAAAGTGATGACTATATATATCATCACTATATTCCCACCTGTACGTAGTATTTGGATTGGTATGGTCTTAGATATTCGCTCGGCAAGACAAATCCGCAAAATGCGACAGCGTGACCTTGCTTCTGCTGTTGGGATTTCTCTACATGAGCTGATGAAACTAGAACGGGGGCTTGTTATGCCTTCAAAAAAGCTACTTCAGCAGATATCCTACTGTTTGGAGATAGACGCGGCGCAACTCATAGTCGGTCAAAACAAACTTTGTGAACATCCTTTAACAGGTGAAGGTTACGTTACAGGCCGACCCGAAAGCAATATAAAAATTCCACGTCAAAGAAATCCGGATGCTAGAAAAAAAGCTGTTCTTGATTTGTTTTGTGGAGTTGGCGGATTCTCATTTGGTTTTGAGATGCATGAGGCATTTCAGGTAGTTGCTGGTGTTGATCTTCTAAGCGATCGATTACAGACATTTTCTTGCAATCATGTTGCTGCAAATGCCTATGGTCAAGATATTCGGACTATTTCTACTAATGTTTTGGATCATGAGAATCCTCGCCCATTTGTGATTGTAGGTGGCTCTCCCTGTCAAGGTTTTTCGTCTATTCGTCCATTTCGGAATGTAGAACGCCATGATCCTAGAAATAACTTAGCAGAAGAATTCTGTCGAATAGTTCATGAGCTACAGCCTGAATGGATAGTTTTTGAAAATGTAGTGGGGATGCTGACACATAACAAAGGACAAACCTTAAGAGCCATTATCGGAGCGTTTGAAGAAATCGGATATCGAACCAGCTATAAAGTTCTAAATGCTGCTTACTATGGATTACCGCAGCGTCGAGAGCGTCTTATTATTGTTGGGAATCGACAAGGTAAACCTTTCAAATGGAATCAACCTACCCATTGGTGCGAACATCGGAGTATGGCTGGGAAACAAGAGTTTGTTCTTAAACCACCAGAAAGACTATTTTCCCAAGAACTAAAGCCTGCCATTACGATTAATGAAGCAATTCACGATCTTCCCCCTGTTAAGGCTGGAGAACGAGCGATCGCATATCAAGAGAATATTGAATTGACATCATACGAAACTTTCATTCGCAATCAAGCACACCAATTGACGATGCATGAAGCAACAGATCACTCTGCTCGAATGCTAGAAATAATTCGACAAGCAGGTGCAAATATTTATGCTTTACCACCAGGAACAGTCACAAGCGGTTTTAGTTCTTGCTATAGCAGATTAAACCCTGAAGAACCAAGCGTAACCTTAACTGTTAATTTTGTTCATCCAGCTTCAAATCGTTGCATTCACCCTACCCAAGATCGTGCATTAACACCACGCGAGGGCGCACGTTTGCAAGGTTTTTTCGATACATTTGAATTCATTGGCACAAGATCTCAGATTGTCAAGCAAATTGGAAATGCTGTACCACCATTACTCGGACGCATCATAGCACAAGGGATTTTGGAGAGTGACTAATATTACTCAAAAAGCTTTTGATATCTCTGATATGCTTTACCTCTATGTGAGAGAGGAGCACGTTCCAGGTCGCAGTAAACTATTTCCAGAATTTCCATACCCGCAGCATTTACGACAGCAGTTTTTCCTGAATCACCTTCTGTATTGCTAATGTTGAAATGTTCTCGCAATAAATAACCACAGCGTACTTCCCAAATGTAGGGCTTGATGCCACGGTTCTCCTTTCCAATTTTAAAAGAACCATCAGACTGACAGAGGACGTAACGGCATGTGAGATAATGTCCTTCTTTTGCAAGATGCCCTTTGGGTTTATTAGTCTCAAGAGCCATTTTTAGTTCCATATTTGGCACTTGCAGAGAAATCCCGGTTGTTAGCAAATCAGGATATTTATGAGGTCCGTTACGTCTGAGCAAATTCTTTGAATGTTTTGCTATAGCTGAAGCGAAGATGTTTCCAATCATTGAGGATAAATTGGCTAACTCAACCGTCTGACTCAATGGAAAAACTCCCGCTATTTCAAGCGTTGCATCTATCTGATCAAGCAATTGGTAAGTGTCCCTAATTGCTTCTTGTAATATGTCATGGCTTAAACCGATACGCTCCAATGCACTTGAATTTACGAATCCATTTGAGGCAGGTTCTCTCATAAATCTCCATCCTGCTGAAACTGAAGCAAATCAGCAGCAGACACCTCAAGAGCACAAGCTATCTTTTGAATATTGATCAGGCTGATATTACGTTCGCCTCGTTCAACACCACCAATATAGGTTCTGTCCAGTCCTGCTGCCAGTGCCAAGGCTTCTTGTGAACAGCCACGAGACTGCCTGAGAGTACGTACTCGCTCCCCGAAAAGCTTTAAAATCACTTTGTCTTTGTTAGGCTGCATTGACATATCATGCAGCAGTAAACCTCAATAGATGACTATAAGTCTACGGACTATAAGTATCGTCTCTATCCGGAAGCGAATTGCCTGCCGCTCGTCTTACCGAAACTCTGTCGGTTTTTGCAAAGCATTGCTGTCGTGCTGTCCAGACTCTTCGATTTCTTCACGCACTTATTTAATGCTGGCGACTGATACTGAAAGTGTTAGGTTGCAAGTAAAATTCTTCTAAAATTCTTCCTTTATGCTGGTTTTATTTAGAATTTTTTTCGTTAAAGTATGAATATTCAGATAACTCAATCCAGTATATTAGTCAAAATTTTTTATTTTTTGCTAACACAATTTTATCACCTAGTTTTTGATTTTTTCCTAATAAAAATACCTAATTTAGACGCAGAGGTAGAAACTTAATTTTACTGTTCATCACTTAGAAATTGTTGATTTTTGGTTATGAATTCGAGAATGCATAAAGGTTTTTCTGTAATCCTTGGTGTAGGCACCGCTTTTGCTGTAGGCTCAACCTCTCTTGCGCCAGCCAGTGCAATTCCTTGGGGTCAGCTAATATTTAATGGTGTTCAGTTGTTGCAACTTTCCAACATTTCCCCACAGCAAACCGTCACTCTGGGACAAAATATTCATCAGCAGGTAAAACAAAATTACAAACTGGATTCTAACTCCAAAACCAATGCTTACGTTAACCGTGTTGGTCAAAGGTTGGCTAAAGCGAGTAGCTGTTCTCAAATTCCTTTTCGCTTTTATGTCGTGCGAGACTCTAGTATTAATGCTTTTGCAACCACAGGTGGCTATGTATACGTCCACACTGGGCTATTAAATGCTGCGGATAATGAAGACCAACTAGCATCTGTTATGGGACACGAAATTGCTCATATTTGCAACAACGACCTGATCAATAAATTGAAACAAACCCAACTTGCTCAAGGTGCAGCGTCCCTTGCTGGTCTAGACCAAAGTGCTGTCACAGCCATAGCTTATCAGCTGGCTGTGGACTTACCTAATAGCCGGGAAGCAGAATTTAATGCTGATGATAAGGGATTGCAGTATATGAAACGCGCTGGGTATAACCCAAACGCTATGCCTGCATTTTTGAGAAAATTACTTCGTCAATCTTCTCAACCATCATTTTTGAGTAGCCATCCTGCAACCCAAGAACGTATTTCTGTTATAGAAAGAAAAATTGCTAATGGTAGGTAATTTGTCAATAGTCATTTGTCATTTGTCATTTGTCCTCCTTGTCTCCCTTGTCCCCCTTCCCTTGTCGCGATCGCTTTTATCCGTAAAACCAGTAATTTCCCTCAAGCTGATTGCGTGAGTATATTATATACTCATTGACTTGGGTAATCACCCTGAGTCAAGAGGTCAGCATAAATGACTAGCAAACAATTCGCGATCGCCACAGTCACATTATTTATTACTATTGGAATTACCCAGTGTCTTGGCTCTGTTAAAGTAAAAGCTTCCTGTCCTACTCCCCTATTCGATGGCGACTTTGAAGAACAAAGCAGCCAAATTGTCGCCAGTCCTTGGGTAGCTGAAGGTAAAACTGACATTGATAGAGGTATGGGAAATAGCAATTCTGGTCAAAACAACGTTTCGATGCGAAATGTGACTGGATGGAATAGTATTAGCCAGCGGATTAAGCTACAACCTAACACCGAGTATGAGTTAAAAGCCTACGTGCGCACATCTGAAAATGTCACAGATGGTTATTTTGGAGTGCGAGATGCTAATCAAAACGCATTTGTAGAACTTAAGTTTGGTAGATTATCGCAATACATTCCTTTAACACTACGATTCGTCACAGGTAATGAATCTGAATACAACATCTTCACCGGATTTTGGGCTGTAGGTCAAGATAGCTGGGTTCAAGTAGACAACTATACCCTGACTGGTGGAACTTGCAAACAAGAGCAACAGGGAGTAGAGAAAGGAAATTAGGGGGATACATTCAGCAGTCGGAAAATTTTTGATATTTCCCCGTGGATTTTGGGCTTATTAAATACATCAGGGTAATATACAGCGTTTTTAAGCTAAATGAGGTACACAGGTAGGGGCAACATTGTTGTGCCCTTACAATTATCTGTACCTCACGCTTGTTGCAATCTGCTGTAAGTACCCCTGGTATGCCAATAAATTTGATTTTACACCACACAATTAACTACAAAGTTAACTTTGAAAATATGCAGAGCCAAAAAAATATTAATAAAGATAGAGTAGATAAAGCTTTAGGAGAAATTTTAACACCAGCGCTTAAACCTTTTATTCAGCGCAAAATGAAGGCTAAATACGGACAAAATTGGTTGCAGAAAGCAAGATTTGCTTTACAGGAATACCACATTAAAGACAATGCTCCCAACTGGAACGACCCTCAAGTGGTACTTAAAATAATTTTGGATAATTGGAATGATGTTTTTCGTATACTACAAAGATTTGATCATTCTGAGCGTAACCTAGTGAGTGAATTGCTGGATGTACGCAATAAGGTTAAGCATAATAATATAGATACATTCGATTATGATTACACTCGGCACTCACTGTACATCATGGAGCGCCTTCTAACTGCTATTGATGCCAATAAAGCAGCCCAAGAAGTGAAGCAGTTAAAGGATGAGTTGGGTTCACCACCGTCAGTGGTACAGATTGAAAACTCACCAGAAGTAGTTATTAGCTCTCAGCCTGCACCTGTTTTAAATCCAAATCAATGCTCAGTTAATACAGATGATATTAACTGGAAGCAAGTTTGCCACACCATGCTAGAAAAGCAGCAAGAATCTCAGCGAATCAGGCGCAAAGCAACTGCAATGGGATTTGAAGTAAATGTTCATGTTCCACTGGGTTTATTAGAACGCAAACAGCAACAAAGACGAAATGAGAATGTTGATAGAGAAGAGGTTTATAAGCTAGAGAAAGAAGTTATTAGCAAAACATATCAACATGATGAGTTTTTGCAACAGGTAATCACTCAACGTTCGACAGGAAAAAACAAGCACGCTGCTATAGTTGGAGAACCAGGAGCAGGGAAGACTACTTTACTGAGTGCGATCGCTTCACACATCAAAGACAATACCCAAAACCTACCCATCTTTATATCTCTCGGTAGCTTGCAAGGGATGAGCTTAGAAGATTATTTACTCAAAAAATGGCTTCCAGATGCCATAAGATTAGTTAATCCTCAATTTATCCCCAGTTCAGAAACAGAAAATAAACTAATTACGTGCTTTTATCAAAGTAGAGTTTGGTTGTTGTTAGATGCTGTAGATGAAATGGGGGAATATTCACATGTAGAAGCACTAAATAAAATTTCTAGAGAACTGACAAACTGGTTAGAACAAGCGCGGGTGGTTTTGACTTGTCGAGCAAATGTTTGGGATGCAAGTCTAAATAATAATATATTGCCCGGTTTTGATACTTATAAAACCCAGGATTTTCAACAAAACCAAATTGATGAATTTATTGATAAATGGTTTAATTGTGCTGAAAATATACAGCGTGGGAAAGAACTAAAAGCGAAGTTAACAGAACCGGGAAAAGAGCGGATTCGTGAATTAGTTACCAATCCTCTAAGATTATCTTTATTGTGTCAAATTTTTTATCAAAATAAACAAGGAGAATTACCTGAAACTAAAGCTGAAATTTTTCAGATATATACCCGTTACTTTTACCATTGGAAACCTGAGTTAGTGCCTCAAGATTTGATTGGCTCTCATGAGTTACAGCAAGAATTACACCAAGCTTTAGGAAAATTAGCTTTAGCAGGAATTAATATAAATTCTAGAAATAAATTTTTGAACTCACAATCTACAGATAGAAAACAATCTCATGAAGATATATGGCATTGCGCTCAAAATATGAGTTATCGAGAATTTTATCACGTTTGGCATAGCGGCTCATTATCACTTCAAAGCTTAGAAGCTCAATTTACAGATACTCATTCCATTCTTTCTCAACTCCAGCCTACTCAACAAACAGGCTGTATTTCCATCATCGAAACTGCAAATCTTCACAGTGATAATGAATCTGAAATAGCCCAACTACTCTGCACGAGAATTTGTAGAGAAGGATTAAAATTACCTGCGAGAAGTATACCAATAATCTCAGGTGTAGCGGACTTGGAACGACAACTTCTGGTAATGACAGAAGAATATTTAGAGAAACAATACTTAGCTTTAGTATTTGATGAATTTGAACCAACTGAAACACTAATCAATATATGTCGTGTATTAGCAAATACGCGAGAAATTCATATTGCATTTATCACTGACCAACCATTAGAAATACCTTTGAAAGGTTTTACTCCTCACCAGCCTAATTTACTCAGTGCTATTCAAACATGGATTAATGAAATTGAATAAAAATTTTGATATAAAATGTGTAAAAACAATAGTCATTGCGAGCAGAACGTAGTGAAGGGAAGGAATCGCAAAGTACAGATGTTGCGATTGCTACCCTGCGGGAAGGCTTCGCCTACATTCCGCTTTGCTTCATTCGCAATGACAACTCATCATCTTGCTAGATTTGCTTGTATTGGGATGCTCCCAACAAGGAGAATGACAAATGACTATTGACCATTGACTATTGACCATTGACAATTAAAACCGCCTATCATACTCAATTACTGCACGACTATCATCGTCTAAATTGGTGGAACCGCGAAGGCGAAAGCTGTCATTTATACGGTAATTAATACCCCATTGTAATGGGTCGTTTGCTGTTAAAATTTTGATGCCAGAAATCGAAAACTTAGAAGAAATATCAACCCCAGCTTCCATTGCTAATTCTATAGTTGAATTGCTTTTTCCTGCTTCAGGATTATCAGAAATAACAGTAGGAAATAAACGTAGTTCACTTAACCCAAAAGCATTACCAATTTGGTTAAATGCTCCTTGAAAATTGTTAAATACAGCTGAACCTGCGATATTAATCAGCCCTAAAGTACTGTCGCCTCGTCCTTGAGTATCAACAAAGCCACCGCCTAAAAGTGCTACCAGTTCTGTTTGTCCGCGTGAGGGACTGCTTGACAGTTGCAGATTTTCGTTTAATTTACTAGCAGGCCCTTTAACTGTGGCTTCAACTCTGATAGTTTCCAAAGTTGATAAACCTGTGGTGTTGAGCTTGCTAATATCACTAGTTAAATTTCCATCCAGTACTTTGGCATATAACCTAATATCTAAATTAGGATCGCGTGGTTGTTCTTTTCTAAAAGTTGCTGTGTGTTCATAACCACGGGCTAAATTAAATTGGGTAGTAAATAAATTGACTCCTCCGTTCTCTAGTTCAATCTTACCATCTGGTACTGGCTGATTTAAGGAGCCATTAACAGTGAGTGTACCTTTAGCTTGAAAATTCAAAATTGGTGGACGGGTAATTTGGACATTTTTTCCCAACACCAACGCTAGATTATTAAATCTTGTAGTCGCACTTGTACCTTCATCTTTATTCTGTTTATCAGCTTTTATAAATGACTCGGTGGAATCACTATCTTCTGTTTTATTTGTATTGCTTGATTCTGCCAACAACACCTGACCATTAAATAATTCTACTTTGCCCCCAAGGATGGGATGTAGTGCCGAACCAGTAATCTGCACATTGCCATTTGCATTACCTTGGTAAAGTCCTTTGAGATTTAAGGCTAACTGATTAAGGTTGACTGTGAGAGGATTTTCGATTGTGACTTCTTCGTCATTAGCAATCGCAATTTCTCCAGCCGCTTCTACCTTTCCTTGGCTAAACTTTCCTTGCAAATTATCGACTATGATGCGGTCAAAATTGAACTTTGCTGTTCCCGAAACTTCTGTCAGCTTTTCTGGTAAAGCTTGAGCCGAAAATGTAGCATTATTAAGTTTGGCAACTCCATTGACTATTGGCTGTTGTTTTGTGCCACTTATTTGTACGTCTACTTCTCCTTGTCCATTGTCAAAAGCTACTTGGTTAGTAAATACGTTTAACAGCGCCAATCCTTCGTTTTTAACTTGAATAGCCAAGTTAATTTTCTCGTTGTTTGGAGCGACAGAAGCAAAAGGTAATTTATAGGGTATGCTGCCATTAATGTTTACAGGTTCAGGTCCATTAACTATAAATTTACTATCAAAATTTAACCGACCAGTGTCATAACTAAAACTTGCTGTAGCTGATTCTAATTTTTTCTGATTAATTGTTCCTTCTGTGACTTGTAATGTACCTATAGCTTTGGGATTGGCGATGCTACCTGCTACAGTTACGGTAGTGTTGAGATTACCTGTGACTCCAATTGGCAGTTTGACAAAATTATTTAGTGCTTGGATGGGGAAATTTTTGACCTCTAAATTACCAGATTGATCGTTACCGCCTACGTAACCTTTGAAAGCAATCAGCCTATCTTTAGACTCAATTCGTAAAGGTAATAACCTCAAAACACCGTTTTCAAAACTTCCTTTGGCAATTAACTGTTCTGCAAGATAAAAACGACCTGGTTCGTTCTTTTCTGTTTCTTTACCCCAAGTCCAATTTTGACCAGCTAAATTAAATTGTGCGGCTATTCCGTTAGCAGTATCTAAAGCAACTTCGCCGTTGAAAGTTCCTTGTAAGTCGGCTAAATCTGGTACTGGATTTGCGTCACGCCGCTGTTGTTGTTGTTCGGTTAATAAAGCATCAACTTGATAAACACGCTCGATTTGAGTTAATAATGGCTCATTGGTTAATCCTTGGGGGACAGTAACCAGATCCGCAGCCGTACCGTAGGTTGGCGCTTGCAAACCACCGCGCAAATCTTGTAAATCAAATACTTGTATTGCGGTCAAGATATCTTGAACATTACCCTCGTTAATGTTGAGTTTACCTTGAATTTGAGGAGTTTTAGTAGTTGTACTGAGATTACCTGTAAAAGCGTAGCGACTTTTACCTTTGACAAATGCACTATCTGTAATGTTAGCTGTGCGATCGCTATAACGAAATTGCGCAGTCAAAAGTTCACCCTTGATCCGTCCGATGGCCGGATTAGCGATCGCTATATTACCACTGGCTGCTAATGTATCCTGATTTACCAATAAATCCCCCGTTAACGCCCCAGCTAATGCAGTATTACCAAGGCGAGTGTTAGCAGGTAAAGATAAATTTAATACCTGTAATGGGAACTTATCTAATTTCAAAGCCAAATTTTCGCCTTGAGCTTCACCAACCGCTGATGCTTCTTTCCACTTGACTAAGAAAGAGTTGGGGCGATTGTTGGCATTAAGATTTAAAGTAATGCGATCGCTGTTTCCAGCAACGTCTAAATTAGTACCTTGTCCTTGCTTGGTCTGAATATTTCCACTTAAGACTGGCTCAAAGGCCAAGTTCTTCACCGCCAAATTCCGTAACCTGAGTTGTCCTTGGATATTTGGCACAGGTAAGTTCCCTGTTACTTGTCCCGCAAAATCTGCTTTCCCCGCTAGATTAACCGCATTGGGTAGCTTAATCGGTAACTGTTGCAAGTCGTAATTTTGCGCTTGCACATTCAGATTTAAATCTGTAATTTTGGGTACGCCTGGTTCTTGAGCATTGGCTAAGATGTAACCACTGGCATTTAAATTAGTAGCAGTTGCCTTTTCGATGTTCAGCCTTTGACCATCCCAGGCGATCGCGGCACTCAAAGGTTGTGCGATCGCCCCAATACCTTGGGAAAACTTTACCTGACCCGCCGCACGCACATCAGCTAATTTAGCTGATTGTACCGTACCATCTACTTGCAGTTGACCGCCAAACTGACCCCGCAACTGCTGATTTAACTGCTTTAACTTCACACCTTCAGCCGCAACCGCCGCCTGATAGCGACCGTTAGCTAGTTGAATCTTCGAGGCTGTAATTGTGCCATCTGCAACCTTCACTCTTGCTTGACCAGTAGCAGCAATAGTTTCCACTTTAAAGGATTCAACTGACCCAGCAACGTCGAAATCACCATTTAAACTGCCGGGAAATTGCTTAATATTGGGTGCTAATTCTTGCACAGCCAGATTATTGGCTTTGAGTTGCGCTAAATACACACCATCAGCAAGTTGAATATTTTTCGCCGTGACTGTCCCACCAGCAACAGCCAAGCTACCCTCGCCAGTACCGCGCAGAGTTTTCAGACTAAAATTATCCCGGCTACCTGCTATTTGGAATGTACCAGCTAACGGCCCAGTTAAAGCCGGGGGAACATTCTTGAGTATCCGCCCCAATCGCACATTATTAGCGACTAATTGGGCTGCAAAGTTTTGGTCTTGTAGTTGAATATTAGAAACTGCAACCGTACCCCCACCGATTTGCACACCCGCATTCTCAGTGCGGATGGAAGCAATTTTAAATGGTGATGTTGTCCCAGCCAGCAGTAAACGACCGTTAAATTCTGCCCCAGCCAAAGAGACATTTTCCAGTTTAGTTTTGTCTACAAAGGATTCTACCTGGACATCAGCAGCTTGGGCTACAGCTTGCCAACGTTGATTGGCGTAACTACCAGAACCCCGCACCTTACCGCTACTAACATTAGCAACAACATCGCGGAAGAATACAGTCCGATCGCTTGCTATGGTAACTGTACCAGTTGCTGGGTAGGTGGCGCTAGGGGCTTGCCATTGGACGACAGTTTGAATGTTACCAGCAATACCAGTTAGCTGCCCTGTACCGGAGACATTGCCGATTTGAAACGAAGGAGTAGTGTTATAAATTTGGGCGATCGCATCCCCTGGCACATTCTCACCAGTAAAATTAAAATTTAGTTGCGGCGTTTTCCCTAGTTGAATATTACCTGCACCGGTGACCTTACCCCCAACTGTCGGTGTACCTTGAATATCTTTGAGACTAATCAGGGAATTGCTAGTAGAAAACTCAAACTTACTACTAACATTCTGAAAATCAACTTTGTCAATGCGGGCAGGTTTCAGCGTCGCCACTGTACCTGTAAGAATTGGTTTATTCGGTGCGCCGGCTAGCTGTAAATCGGCTTTGACTTCTCCAATGGTAGGCAAAGGTAGTTTTACCTTGAGAGTCTCCAAGGCTGTATTTACATCTACCTGATTGATTTGTCCTGTTAGCTGATAGCCAGTTTGTCTGTCAATAATACCCGTAGCCACTAAAGGAATTTTGCCGTAATTAGTAGCTAGCTTCTCTAACTTAATTTCCGTTCCTTGAAAACTGAGTTTTCCTTGGGCATTGTTCAATAATTGAGGTAGACGGGGTATTTGCAGTGCTACCCCTTGCAAAAAGGCACTGCCATACAGTAAAGTCTGTTGCTGTGGTATCAGTTGAATTTGCAAATCACCATTAACTCGACCCGCCTGTAAAGTCAGTGGTAGCTGAATAATCCGAGTAATATCAGCAGCTAGCAAATCTTGTCCGCGAATCTGTAAATCAGCGGCTTGTGTCTTCAGGCGTGTATCTCCTTTCAGCGCCACATTACCACCACTATCGGCTTGAGCTGCAATATCAAACCTTATCACCTGGTTATTATCCAACAGTTGGGCAGTGCCGTTGAGTTGGGAAAATCCCACAGGTAAGTTGGGGGGTTGGGGCGTTGTGGATTTTTGTTGTTCTGGGGTTTTGGACAAGCCTAGCAAAACCAGCTTGCCATTGCGGAACCGAATTTTCTCCAAATCGGTTTTAATCGGGCCGCCTTTACCACCAAGAGTAATGCGAGTATTTAGCCAACGCCCTTCCTCATCTTTTTCAATGTAAACATCTGGATTGACTAAACTGACATCTAGTTTTAAATTGCGGTGCAAAATTAACTGTATTGGGTCAAAACCCACTTCCACCGCCTCAACTTTTACTCTATCTGGATCTGTGGCGGTGGCTGGAATCTCCGAAGCCCCAAACCTTACTCCCATTAAAGAAAATTCTGTAACGACCCCAAGTTTTACCGGACGGTTGATTGTTGTCGTGAGATTTTTTTCTGCTAAAGGCGCTAAGTCTTTTTGGATAAAACTCTGTAACCACCAGATACCGCCTGCAATGGAAAGCAGTAATAGTCCGCCTAAAGCAATACCACCGCGACACAACACCAGCAACCAGAAACGTTGACGATTTCGGGAATTGGAGTGATTAACTTGATTGGGACGCTGAATCATTGGCTTTCACTCTTTGTTTGGCGACTTTAGCTGACTTACTGCCGATGTCAATTAGTACTAGATGGCTCTGCCATTATTTAGAATACGTCAACTCAACCTCAGGCTTGATTGCTGGAGTCGAGGAAATTGTTCTATTCAATAATATTGGCATTGTCAGGAATACCGTAATCAAGTAAACTACGCAAACTGTGGGCTGAAAAATTTCTCTACTGGCAGTGTTTCACGAGAGCGTAGTCCAATATACAAACTAGAGATGGCACGCTTGAGTGATTAAGGCGATCGCAATAGCAACAACTTCTACTCCAGCTCGAATGCCATTGTACTTCAGGAAAGTTGGTAACTCAGACAAACACATAATTATCGTAGACGGCAGTACCTTAGTCATGTTCCAGAAATATTTCCAGCTGAAGAAAATAAATCAAAGGTTAGCCGATAGGTACAACCTAGAACTTTAATAAGATATAGACCAGAGAACCACCATTAAAGATAGATTGTGACATTTATGCGTGTTTTTGTATTGATTTTCAATGTAGGAACTGAAAATGAGGGGATTCACAGCGTGCGGATAGGCGATCGCAATCAAATTCTCATGTTTGAATCAGAAGATGACGCAACCCGCTACGCTTTAATGTTAGAAGCTCAGGATTTCCCAGTACCATCAGTAGAAGAGATTGAGGACGAAGAAATCAAAGAATTTTGTCAAAGCGCCAATTATGACTGGGAACTAGTCACCGAAAACAGTAGTATAGTCGTGACTCCCCCAGAACTAAATGTAGAAGAAACCGACTGGAAGCCAGATGGGCAAACAGAAGAAACCGATCAGGAAACGAAAGAAACATTGCGCCCTAATCCACCAGACCCAACAAAACCAGACTTATCTGATGCTGAACTAGAAAAGATCCGTCGCAAATTGGAAGGATTATTGTAATTTGTCAGTTGTCATTGGTGATTAGTCATTGGGCATGAAGCATGGGGCATGGGGCATTTCTGATGTATCTCCCTCCCCTTTGTCCCCCTTCCCTTGTCCCCTCTCATCCCCCGGTTGCTGAGCGTAAAGCCTGCGGTATAGCTTCTCTGCCAGAGGCTGCGCCAAGGCTTAGGGCGCAGCCTCTCGTCCCTTGCGCGTCTCCCCTTGGGAGAAGAGAAGCACATCACCTTTCCTCGCTTTGTTGTCAAAAAACCTACACTTATCAGGGGATGCTTGTGGGTGCTTTGTTGACATCCTCCCACCGCTAACCCTTGCGGGTGTAGCGAGGGATTCCTAAGATTCACAACTTAGGTTTCTGTTTCTTTCCCTTACGGGTTTTTCGCAGTTGCCCTTTAACACTATGGTTATCAGGTCTTACACTCGCTCCACAGACTGCAACGGTGTGTCCCACCGCCAAAATATTCTTGGCTGCGTTAATATCCCTGTCGTGGTGTGTTCCGCAGTTGGGACAGTCCCACTCCCTGATATTCAACGGCAATTTATCAACAATATGCCCACAGTTGCCACAGCGTTTAGAACTGGGAAACCATCGGTCAATTTTTACCAAGTTTCGACCATACCAAAGAGCTTTGTAATCCAGTTGTCTCACCAATTCGCCCCATGCAGCATCACTGATAGCGCGGGCAAGTTTTGGATTCTTGACCATATTCTTAACCGCCAAATCCTCAACAACTATCGTTTGGTTTTCACGAATCAGTCGAGTTGTCAGTTTATGGGTATGGTCAATCCTTGCATCAGAGATTTTAGCTTGAATCCGAGCTACCTTGAGTCTTGCTTTATCTCGGTTACGAGAACCTTTTTGCTTACGACTCAAAGACTTCTGTGCTTTCCTCAATTTTTGGTAGTGCTTGTCAAACACTTTGGGATTGGCAATTTTCTCTCCTGTACTCAGACTAACAAGAGAACTAACCCCAACATCCAACCCCACAGCACTATCACCAGAGTGCAAAGTTTCGTCAGCTGGATCGTTAAGGAGCAAGCTGACAAACCATCGTCCAGAAGGCTCAAGTCTCACTGTGATGGTACTAGGTTCACATCCCTTTGGCAGTTGCCTAGACCATTTGATTGGCAGTGGTTGAGAACACTTAGCCAGGTAGACTTGTCCATTCTTCCACCGGAAAGCAGACTTGGTAAACTCTGCACTACCGCCACTACGCTTCTTTTTGAAGTTGGGGTATTTCGCCCTGCCAGCAAAGAAATTAGTGAAAGCAGTTTGCAGATGTCTCAAGCCTTGTTGCAGTGGCACGCAACTAACCTCATTCAAAAACTGGAGGTCTTCAAGTCTTTTCCACTGCGTCAACATAGCAGAAGACTGAACGTAATCAACCTTCTCCTGCCTCTCATACCAAGCTTCGGTTCTAGCTGCCAAAGCTTTGTTAAAAACCAATCGTACACAGCCAATTGTCCGGCGCAATATCTGTTCTTGCTCGGCAGTTGGATACACTCTGTAACGATAGGCTTTTTCCATACTTCACATTTTATCACTAAATCTGTGAGGCAGTCGGAGACAGGAGCGGTTTCCGTCGAGTCCGAACTGCCGAACCCGAAGGGTGAAATACGTACAATTCGCTATGTGCCAAAACTTAATTACTCACTCGTCGCTCACCCCGTCACCTGTTGTTGCTTTGCAGCAATTCGGCTTCATTGTGAAGCTCAAGCGGACTCCCCATTCCTCTCACCGCCAAGCTGTCGCTGTGGCGGGAGTCGCCTGGGGGTGTTAGATGACATCTGAACTAATGACCAATAACAAATGACACAGGACAAAAATCAATGACAAATTTCCAGGAACGCGGCTATCTTTTAACTGAGCAAGTTAACTCTAATAGTCTGAATTTAGATCAGATCAGTTCTCTGGAATTGGTAGAGTTGTTTAATAACGAAGACCACAACGCAGTTGCAGCAGTAGCGGCGGCTAAAACTCAGATATCTGAAGCGATTGATTGTACAGCTGAGCGTTTGCGCCAGGGAGGACGGTTATTTTATGTTGGTGCGGGGACAAGTGGGAGATTGGGAGTATTAGATGCTGCTGAATGTCCACCTACCTTTTGTTCACCACCAGAATTGGTACAGGGGATTATAGCTGGCGGTGCTGGCGCATTAGTGCGTAGTTCGGAAGATTTAGAAGACCGTGCGCAAGATGGAGAAGCTGCGATCGCCCAACGCCAGATTACACAATTAGATGTGGTAGTAGGGATAACTGCCGGTGGGACAACGCCTTTTGTTCACGGAGCTATGAACGCAGCCCGCCAACGGGGAGCCATCACAATTTTTATGGCCTGTGTGCCTGCTGAACAGGTAAAGTTTGATGCCGATGTTGATATTCGGCTGTTAACTGGCCCCGAGATCCTCGCTGGTTCAACTCGCCTGAAAGCTGGGACAGCCACAAAGCTAGCTCTCAATATTCTTTCTACCGGAGTGATGGTCAAACTAGGTAAAGTTTACGGCAATCGCATGGTAGATGTTGCTGTCACTAATCAAAAATTACGCGATCGCGCTTTGCGAATTCTGCAAGATCTCACAGACTTAAGTCGGGAAGATGCCGGTTTATTACTAGATCGTAGCGGTAATTGGGTGAAGTTAGCTCTATTAATGCACTGGACTGGGTTAGACAAACCAGCAGGCGATCAACTTTTGTCAGAACATCATGGTAATTTGAGGGCAGCTATTGCCAGCTACAATATCAAATAGTCCTCATAAAAAACTCTCAACAATAAGTCACTCAGGTGTGTTTAGCTCCAAGCTAACGCACCTTAGCAAATGAAAGCGGGATCTGGTTTTTGAAGATTGTATAAACCTTATCTCTCCATCGGCGAAGGGCAAAAATGAACTTTTTAAGCATTTTTAATCGATAATAAATGCTTTAATACCAATTAGTAAAATTCTGCGGACAAAACAAACAAATTAATCAAAATTAACAATTTGAATTCTAACTTTTGAATTAAATTATTTTTTAATAATTCCGTATAAATCCCGATTATTATTGACCGGAAAAATGGATAATATAATATATCACAACTCGAACCACTAACATGTGAGAATATATCAATTTCACCTGATTAGTTAATCTTTGGTAGAGCATAGAGTTAAAAGAAGGAGAATTAATTTCTAAATCGCTCTTCTGATAACAATATTTTTACCATAATTTGAAATTTGTGATTATTTCGATTCCTGCCAAGCAAAATTTTAGATTGTGGATTGCCGATTTGAGATGGAAATTTTATCCTCATCTAAAATCCAAAATTTAAAATACAATTGGATGAAACAAATCCCGCCATCCAAGATTTAAAATCCAAAATTGAATGACTTAGTAGCTGTCCATCTAAGTTGTACATAATAAATAGCAAGCATCCGGCAATGTTTGCAAAATCTATTGAGAAGCTAGAGATGTTTTCTAGTTACTAAATAGATAATTTAGCTTTGTCAATGGCTGACTTATTAGTTGCAGGACAATGTATGCTCTACCAAGAAATGATGTTAACAAATAATTTAATTGATGAATTTAAAGCTTGTACCCAACTACAATACAGTGGCAATTTAACAATTAAAAGTTCTAAAGGACACCAATGGATTTTTTATTATCGGCTAGGACGAATAGTTTGGGCATCAGGAGGAATTCATCCTTTCCGGCGTTGGCGTAGACAGATGTCACAACATTGCCCGCAAATAGATGTAGATAAAATCCGTTTAAGTTCTCATGACCTATCAATGGATTATTGGGATTATCGTCTCCTAGAAATCTTATATAAAAAACAAAAAATTCAACGAGAGCAAATCCACGCTATTGTAGAGAACACAATAGCAGAATTGTTTTTTGATCTAGCTCAAGAGGCTGATTTTACTTCTGTAACTTGTAATCGCAGCCAACAAATGATTTTAGACATGCCAATGAGCTTCACGAGTGCAGATATTTCTTTAAAGCAGATGCAAGACTCGTGGAAACTTTGGTCAGAAGCAGGTTTGAGTAATTTATATCCTGATTTAGCACCAATCCTGCGCAAACCAGAACAACTCCAGCAATTGGTAAGTGCATCTGTTTACAACAACTTTGTCACTTTGATTAATGGCAAATTAACGCTGCGAGATTTAGCAGTAAAAATGAAGCAGAATGTTATGCCAGTAGCGCGTTCATTGTTGCCATATATCCTCAAAGGCATTATTGAACTGATAGAAATACCAGATTTACCTTTAGCAGTCATTGAAGCCGAGAAAAATCTCACAGCGACAAAAACACAGTCTCCAATTGCGCCATTGATTGCCTGTATAGATGACAGTCCCCAAATCTGTAAAATCATGGAGGAGATTATTACCTCACATGGGTTAAGATTCATCAAGATTCCAGATGCTGTCCAAGCTCTACCAACTTTAATTCAAAATAAGCCAGACTTAATTTTTTTGGATTTGATCATGCCTGTTGCTAGTGGTTACGAAATCTGCACTCAGCTGCGACGAATTTCTAGCTTTGCTAACACACCAGTGATTATCCTGACTGGCCATGATGGCCTTTTAGATAGAGTTCGCGCTAAAGTAGCTGGTTCTACGGATTACCTAACTAAACCTGTAGCTAGTGATAAGGTAATGGGTATAGTACGTAAGTATTTACCTATCCCAGCCGCATCAATCAAGAGATCCCCTACAAAAATTAACAGTTGATAATTCAAAGAATTATAAATTTTTTGAAAACTTGATAAAAATTTTGGTTTTTAAGTGCTTTTTCTGAGGTGAAAAAAGCAGAAATCAATCACGATAATATCAATACTGTAACTTACGCAATTGTAATAATAAATAAAGGTGAGAGTCGTCAAAAGTCATAGTCCGGAGTCAAATGACCAACGAATGACTAATGACCAATGACAGCCTCAACTAGAAATATATGACACTTGCGTAAGTCCTCAATACAAAACTATGTTTGGGTTGAAAGTTAGATAGAAATTTAATTGGTAATTACCATGAACACTGCTCTAGTTGTTGAGGATGGTTTGACTGATATGGAAATTATCAGTAGATATTTGCAACAAGCCGGATATTACGTAATTAGCGCTAAAAGTAGTGAAGAAGCGCAGGACAAAATCGGCGTAGCTAAGCCAGATGTGATATTTCTCGATGTCATTTTGCCAGGTAAAAGTGGCTATGAAATTTGTCGCGAACTCAAAAGCAACCCTGATACCAGTCAAATTCCAGTAGTTTTTTGTTCAACAAAAAACAGTGATGTTGATAAAATTTGGGGCAATATGCTCGGTGCCGAAGCTTATTTATCGAAACCTATTAATCAGGAAGAATTGGTTGTGACTTTACAGCGATTAATTAATCATTAGCGATACCAAGCATCGATGCAAAATCATAGTCACAACTTGGTCATCAATTACGCAACGAAAGTGACTACAGGGAAACATCTATCATCAAGGACAAATAACTTTGGAGACCAAGCAAAAATTTTTAAGTTTTAATTTAGGAACCAAAGACTTAGCTGTAATTCAGTTACAGAACATTGCAGAGGTATTACAAGTATCATTGGCAGAGATCTGCGGTGTGCCACAAATGCCTAATTGTGTCTTAGGTATCTACAATTGGCGTGGCGAAATGCTGTGGTTAGTCGATTTAGAAGAGATGCTAGGTTATCCCCCCTTGTTACAGGGTTCCAATTTAGTTTCAAAAATGATGGCCCTCGTCCTAGAAAATGATGGTAAATATTTAGGGCTATTGGTACGGCAACTGATAGATATTGAGTGGCTAGATACTGAGAATATGAAAGCACCCTCCGCTGAACTATTTTATTCAGCGATGTCACCTTTTATCGAGAGTTACTTTATCAATCCTGAAGAAGAAATCGTATTTAATTTAGATGCGTTGGCGATTATCCAATCTCCGATGTGGGAACATCATAATTAAAAATTTGGTAAATGATCTGCTCGCCATCTTAATTGATTTGTGAACAGACCAATTAAATAAGTAACAGATCATAAATCAACAAAGGAATATAGAAGACTCAGATGTATAGATTTTGTAGCAGACATCAAACAGCAGTCCTCTAAAAATTATTTTTTCGTACTTAACATTTATTCAGGGGTGTACAATGGCGATTGTGTATAACAAGGCTCAACAAAAGAATCATCTGATTGATGCCATAGAAAATGAAAATGGTAGTCTTAATATAGCAAATATTCCCGGTGATGAATTATCTACATTAAATGTGATAGAGCAGGAATATAAAAGCTTGCGGCAGCAGTTAAAAGCAATTGTCAATCACATACGTCAAGCCCCAGACATTGATACACTGCTCAAGGTTAGCGTCACACAGGTCAGAGAAAAAATTGCTAGCGATCGCGCCTTGATTTATCAGTTAAAAACTGCTGATTCTGGTACAGTTATAGCCGAATCTATCACCATCGGTTGGACTCCGACTCTTCAGGAAAACCTGCCAATTATCATTTTTGGCTCCTCTACAAATCAAGATTATTTCGAGCCTGTGGTGATTGATGATATTACACAGATAAAAGTTACACCTTATCAACAACAACTGCTAGACAAATTTCAAATCAAAGGCAGTTTAAGTTTACCAATTTTAGTCAATGAGCAAGTGTGGGGCTTGCTGGTAGTAAATAATTGTAGTTCTCCCAGGCAGTGGCAGGAATTAGAAATTACCTTACTGTCGCAAATTACCACAGAAATAGCCTACAGAATAGAGAGCTATACATCCGCAGTACAAAATCAGCAGGAATTACTAGCTCAGAAATCAATTACCAAAGTTATTGATAGAATTCTTCACCTATCATCTATTGATAAAGTATTTCAAATCACTACTCAAGAAATCCGGCAATTTCTCCGCTGCGATCGCGTAGCTGTATATCGCTTCAATCCAGACTGGAGTGGAGAATTTGTGGCAGAATCAGTGGGTAATACTTGGGTCAAACTAGTAGGACCTGGTATCAAAACTGTTTGGGAAGATACACACCTGCAAGAAACCCAAGGCGGACGTTATGCGCATAATGAAAGTTTAACTGTTAATGATATTTATCAAGCGGGTCACTCTCCATGCCATGTTGAGATTTTAGAGCAGTTTGAAATCAAAGCCTACATCATAGTTCCCGTCTTGTCTGGAAAAAAATTATGGGGTTTACTAGCAGCTTATCAAAATTCTGGAACCCGTAATTGGCAATCTTGGGAAGAGAACTTTCTCAAGGAGATTGGCGGGCAATTTGGTGTTGCAATCTCCCAATCAGAATCTTTAGCACAAGTGCAAGCAAAAAATGAGCAACTCACTCAAATACTTGAACAAGAAAAAACCTTAACAAAAATAGCCAACCGCATCCGCCAGTCATTTGATACAGAAAGCATTTTTAGAATCACTACTCAAGAAGTGCGTCAATCTCTGCGCTGCGATCGCATCGGTGTCTATCAATTCAATCCTGAGTGGGGTGGTGAGTTTATCGCCGAATCCGTAGGTCATGGTTGGGGAAAATTTGTCACCCCTGAGATGAAAACTGCCTGGCACGATACCTATTTGCAAGAAACTCATGGCGGTAGATATGCTAAAGGCGAAAATTTAGTTATTGATGACATTTACCAAGCTGGGTTTACTAGTTGTCATCAGGATATGTATGAGCAGTTAGAAATTAAAGCATTGATCATAGTTCCGATCTTCTTCGGAGAAAAATTATGGGGTTTGTTAGCAGCCTTTCAACACACAGAAACTCGTAACTGGCAAGACTGGGAAGTTAACTTTTTAGCGCAAATCGGCTGGCAATTTAGCATAGCTAAATCACAAGTAGAATATTTTGACCAAGTGCGAGTTAAATCCGAAAAATTAGCGCAGATAGCCGAACAAGAAAAAGCCTTAACAAAACTAGCCGATCGCATTCGCCAATCTTTAGATGTAGAAGAAATCTTCAAAACAGTCACTCAAGACCTGCGGCAATTACTCAAATGCGATCGCGCGGTTATCTATCGCTTTAACCCTGACTGGAGTGGCGAATTTGTGGCTGAGTCAGTAGGTTTTGGTTGGGTAAAATTGGTAGGTCCCGATAAAAAAACTATCTGGAAAGATACCCAAGTACAAGAGTGTGCTCAAATTGGTAAATATCAAAGAGGTAACAGTTTTTTCACCAATGATATTTACAATGCTGGACATTCTATCTGCCACATTGAAACATTAGAGAAATATGATGTGAGAGCTTATGTGACAGTACCCATATTTTTTGGAGACAAACTTTGGGGATTGTTGGCAACTTATCAAAACTCTGGAACTCGTGATTGGGAAGAATCAGAAATTAACTTGATCGGCCGAATTGCCGACCAGTTAGGAATAGCATTACAACAAACAGAGTATTTGCAACAAGTTCAGGCCAAATCAGCACAATTAGCAGAAGCAGCAACGCGAGAAAAAGCAGCTAAAGAGTTATTGCAGCAGCGATCAATTCAACTTTTAACAGCCGTTAGACCCGCCTTGAATGGCAACTTGACAGTACGTGCGCCAATTACAGAAGATGAGCTAGGAACAATTGCTGATGCTTATAATAATACCCTGCAAGCACTCCGGCAAATAGTCATCCAAGTACAAACAGCTGCGCAACAAGTTGTGCAAACTTCTGGGACTAGTGAAGTGTCATTGGCTGAGCTAACCAACCTAGCAAAACAACAATCCCAAGAAATGATCACAGCCTTAAACGAAATTCAACACATGGTTGATTCGACACAAGCTGTAGTAGTTAATGCTGAGTTGGTACAGGTAGCAGTTAAACAAACCAATCAGACTGTCGAGTCTGGTGATACTGCAATGAACCTGACTGTACAAGCTATTCAAGGAATTCGCGAAACCGTTGCTCAAACTAGTAAAAAGATTAAACGCCTTAGTGAATCTTCGCAGAAAATCTCGAAAGTAGTGAATTTGATTAGTAATTTTGCTACACAGACAAACGTACTAGCTCTCAACGCAGCCATTGAAGCTACTCGTGCTGGTGAATATGGCAAAGGTTTTGCAGTGGTAGCTGATGAAGTCCGTTCTTTATCCCGACAGTCCGCCGCAGCTACGATCGAAATTGAAAAATTAGTCCAAGAGATTCAATTAGATACTGGGGAAGTAGCAGTAGCTATGGAAACAGGTATCCAACAGGTGGTAGAAGGAACAAATCTGGTGAATGATGCGCGACATAATTTGAACGCAATTGTCAGCGCCACTGCGGAAATAAGTCAGTTAATCCAGCAGATTACCGAAACAACCCAAAACCAAATGGATCAGTCTGTTAAGGTAACTGCAAGTATGAAAGATGTCGCAGAAATTTCTCACAAAACTGTTGATCAATCTCATGAAATTGCTGTTGTCTTCCAAGAATTATCAGGAATGGCAAAAGAACTATTAGCAACTGTCGATAAGTTCAAAGTCAATTGATACATAGATTGCGCCGCAGATAAACACAGATGCACACAGATAAATATCAGTGTTTATCTGTGTGCATCTTTTAATTTGTGATTCGTAATTAAGGTGGAGCAAATTTATCGGATTTTTCCCATTTTGAAGGTGCTTCGAGATTTAAGAGGATGGAAATTATGTAAAAATAATATCTATTTGCCTAATTCTTGATGAAACATATAGAAAAATAAGCATCTAAATAAAAAAAATCATTAAACCTCAAAAATTATGACTACAGACATTGATATTCGCAAACAGGGTTACATCTATTTTCTGGCTGAAGCTCCAGAATTAATCCAAACGATAGAAGAAGAAATATTTACTCTATCAGCCGAATGTAATACTGCTAAAGTCCATAAATTAATGCGGGCTACTCATACAATTAAAGGGGGATCTGCTAACGTTGGGCTGGAAGTAATTAGCTCGATTGCCCATTATTTAGAAGATGTGTTTAATGCTTTGTATAACCCAAGTGTTGTGATTGACGATCAATTACAAACACTCATTATACAAGCTTATGAATGCTTGAGCTTAGCAATAACCTCAGAACTGACAGGTAGTGCTATTAATGGTGAAGAAATGCTGCAAAGAGCAGCTTCAGTCTTTGCTCATTTGCAAGAAAAACTGGGTGATGCTTTTGGTGCTGAAGCTTATATCCCCACTTCAGAAGACTTAGGATTTGATCTTGTCAAGTCTATATTTGAAGTCGGAGTCAAGCAACGCTTAGAAACTATTGCTGATGCTCTGGAAAACACACCTGATGCAACTGAATTTGCTCTGATACTCAACTCTCAAGCTGAAGTATTTATTGGTTTAGCAGAGTCTTTAAATTTACCCGGATTTGGTGCGATCGCCCAAACAATTCTGGACGCACTCAAAGCTAACCCTAAGCAGGCGCATCAAATTGGGAAAGTTGCTCTCGCTAATTTACAGCAGGCGCAAGCATGTATATTAGCAGGCGATCGCACTTCTGGTGGTGAACCTTCCCCTAGTTTGCAAAGTTTCATTCAATTAGTAACAGATGAATTATCTCCTGTGCGAAAAAAATCTGTTGCTAGTACTTTATTGCGAGATGAAATCAAGGAATTTTATATCTTTTTAACTAAATCTGGTAACACGAAAAATCAGCCCCTGAAACCAGCCAAAGCTAAGTTTTATATCAAAGTAATTCGCCACATTTTCGGATGGTTTAATCACCAGATGAAAATTAGCAAAGACAACATGAATTTGGCTCTTTTGGTTACTCCTGATGGAGAAGATGCTATAGACTATATTGAAAATTGGTTAAGTAAATTTTTCTCATTTATACAAGAACCAGAAGATAGCCAAAGCCTTTGTTTATATCGCCAAGGTGTGATATTGACAATCATCCTTGCTGTGACGAAATTTCATTACATAAATCAGCAAGCGAATGGAGAAATTGCTGTAATTCAAACACTGCAACAGCAAATTGGTCAATTAGCTAAAGAATATAAAAATTTTACTCCTGTTACATCTCAAGAAAAGAATTGGCTTGAGCGCCCTAAGTTAAAAAAAATATTAGCTTTCAAAGAAAATACTCTTCCTGAGGAAACAAATCATCTCTTAGAGACAATTTGGGGGAATAATTACAACCAGATTTATGAAATTGAGGAAATTCAACCCGAACCAGAACATCATCAATCATTAGCTGTCACGGAAGCAGCAGATGTAGATATCCTTAATTCGGCTATTCAAACTCATTCCCCAATCAAACAGCAGTTATCAAATTCTACTCATAAAAATTCTCGACACCATTCATTTGTGCGAGTAGATACAGAGGGATTGCAACGCCTTAATTACTTAGCAGGCGAGCTACTTATTAAGCAAAAACAGCGCATTTTGCAGGATGAACAAATTCAAGCAATAATTGAGCAATTAATACAGCGATTGGGTAAACAACAATTAATTTTAAATCAACTGGGTGATTTACCCTTACAAATGCAAAATTCTGCTTTACAATATAACCAAAAATTTGCATCCGTAAAATTTGATGCTTTAGAAATGGATGCATATACAGAATTTCAGATGAAGTTGCATGAAGCCATAGAAGAAACTCTGCAATTACAAGAAATCACCGAATCTCTTGATTTAGTGCTGACCCAAGCTACTCAAATTAGTGACAAAGAACAGAAATTAACTCTGAATATTATTGATAATTTAGTAGAAGCAAGGATGTCGCCTTTAGGAAACATCCTCAATCGTTTTCCCCAAATGGTAACAAACATGGTAAATGTTTATGCCAAAATTGTCGACTTGAAACTTATAGGTACAGAGGTACTAGTAGACAAAGCGATCGCCGAAAAACTTTACGAACCTCTATTACATTTGTTACGTAATGCTTTAGATCATGGTATTGAATCGCCGGAAGTTCGCCAATCTTTGGGTAAACCAGAACAAGCTTTAATCGAAATTCGCGCTTATAATCAAGGTAGTCAAACGATTATTGAAGTTCGTGATGACGGTCAGGGTTTGAATTTAGATAAAATTCGCAGAAAAGCTATTGAGCAAAATCTCATACCACATGTTTCTCAACCTACAGAAGCAGAACTTTTAGAATTGATGTTTTCACCTGGATTTTCCACTACTGAGCAGGTGAATGAAATTTCTGGACGTGGTATGGGTTTAGATATTGTACGTTCTCAAATCCAGTCGTTAAACGGCTCTTTGTCAGTAAAATTCTTGCCTAATCAAGGCACAACATTTATATTAAAAATTCCTTTCTCTATGACTACAGACAAATTAATGCTAGTCCAAGCTGGGGGTATTGTTTACGCCTTACTATTGGATAATTTGGAAAAAATAGTGGTTCCTACAGAGCAACAAATCAAAGAATTTGAAGGAAAAAAAGCATTATACTATAAAGCTTCTGGCAATGAAAATATAGTTACTCTCCGTCACATTTCCGATTTAGTTTATTACCATACTTCAGCGTTGAATAATACTAGTTTAAATAATCTAGCTAATGCTTATGACACAGGCATTACGCAAAATCCTGTATTATTATTACGCCACAATCAAGAAATTTTCGGTTTAGAAGTTGACCAAATTATTGGTGAACAAGAACTAGTAATTAGGCCTTTAGGAAGTGCGATCGCACCGCCAAGATATATTTATGGTTGCAGTAGTTTAGCTAGTGGTAATCTCATCTTAGTTATCGATCCGACGTTGTTGTTAAACTCTTACGAGATGCAAGCAACACTAGAGAGTGCTAGACCATCAACAGATTATCTGGAAAATAAACAAACCTTAGCTTTACCTGCTTTGCAGTCTAACTCTACACCGTTACTAGCTGCTTCTAATCCTCCTACTCCCACAAAGACGACACCAACCCAGCTAACTCAGACTTTATTACCAAGTCAAAAGTCATCAAAAGTGCTTTTAGTGGTTGATGACGCTGTTAGTCTCCGCCAAACTATTTCTCTGACTTTACAAAAATCTGGCTATCAAGTATTACAAGCACAAAACGGTATAGAAGCTCTAGAAAAATTGCAGATGCATCCAGAAATTCAGGTTGTAATTTCTGATTTAGAAATGCCAAGAATGAATGGTTTTGAACTATTGTCTAATGTCCGTCAAACTCAAAAGTTGGCCCAAATACCTATAGTAATTCTCACTTCCCGCAATGCGGAAAAACATCGCCAGCTTGCTGAGGCTTTGGGAGCAACAGCTTACATAACTAAGCCTTATTTAGAGTATCAGCTAATCTCCCTTGTTGAAGAGTTAATTAACAAACAAAGCGGGCATTCTACTAATTTAGTTATGAGTCATTAGTATTAGGGTGCGTCAGGCTCAGATACCCGACTTCTTCAAGAAGTCGGGTATCTTGTTGTTGAGTAATAATTTAAATAGGACTAAAGCCCTGACTACGACAAAGCAAGCTCAATAATTAACGCTTTGGTGTAGCTTTGTCAAACTTAATTACCAGTGCGATCGCAATACTGACTAGCATAATTAATGTCATACTCAAAGCTGAACCAAACCCCCAATTTTGAGTAGCACCAAGAAACTGGTTGTATACTAATCTTGCTGCGGTCATACTAGAAGCACCACCGAGTAATTCTGGATTAACAAAATCTCCTAATCCGGTAATAAATACTAGTATGGAACCAGCAGTAATTCCTGGGAATATTTGCGGTACTGTCACTTTCCAAAAAGCTTGTGTAGGATTTGCTCCTAAATCCGCAGCAGCTTCTAGCAAACGTGTATCTAATTTTTCTAAAGAAGCATATAAAATTAAAACCATGTAAGGCAGTAAGCTATAACTCATTGCAATCAATACAGATGGTGTCCGGTTGAGTAATTCTAAAGGTTGTAAGTGTAAAGTTTTTAATAAAGTATTTAATAAACCAGTAGGACGAAGAATCGTAATCCAAGCATAGGAACGAAGTAAGGAAGAAGTCCACAATGGCAAGACAAAGGCTAATAATAATAAATTGCGCCAGCGTTTTGGCGCAATTTGGGCAATCCAATACGCAACAGGGAAGCTGAGAATTAAACAAATGATTGTTGTCACACTTGCTAACCCAATTGAACGCCAGATTACTTGCAGATAAAGCGGATCAAATATCCGCATATAATTTTGTAATCCACTAGGATTGACTAAATCTCCAGGACGGATATCCGGTACTAAGCTCAACTCGAAAATGATCAATGTTGGTAGTACCAATAACAGTAATAACCAAATACCAGCGGGTGCTAGTAATATTAAAGGTTGTAAAATACTCAAATTTAAATAATATGATTTGGAACTTTTTGCCAAATTATTTGATGAATTTATTTGAGTTTCAGCAGGGTGATTAGACATAGTTAATATTGAGTTAAATTTAGGTAAATGCAAATATTTTCTAGCATCTGTATAAATTCCTAGAAATTTTTAACTACTAGTTAATTGAGTCCAGTAGCGATCGTAAATTTCATCAAATTTCCCTAAAGGAGTAATCCGTTCACATTTTTCTAGAACCGACTCTGGAGGAAATAAACTAGTATTTTGTTGTAAGTTGATTGGTAATTGTTCAAATCCAGCCAGATTAGGAGTTGCAATATTAAGACGTTGGCTAATTTGGGCGGCTACTTCTGGCTGTAAAATAAAATTAATCCAAGCATAGGCTCCATCTGGGTTGATAGCAGTTTTAGGAATGACGATTGTATCAGTCCATAATGAAGAACCACTGCGAGGAATTACATACTTTAATTTAGGATTTTCTTTGCTGACTCGGATTGCATCTGCTGAGTAACACATTGCTAAGACTAAATCTCCTGCGAGAATTTGATTTTGCCAAGCTTCCGTGTCAAAAGCAGTAATTTTGGGTTTAATTTCTTTCAATTTTTCATAAGCTTGTTGAAGTTGATTTTCATCTTGAGAATTGTATGAATAACCTAGCATCCGCAACACTGCACCCATCACTTCCCGGACATCATTCAGCAAAGTCATGCGTTTTTTTAGTTGCTCTTGATTTTGCCAAAGATAATCCCAATCTTCTGGTGCATCTTTGAGGATTTCGGAATTGTAAACTATTCCTGTTGTTCCCCAATTGAAGGGTATACTATAGCGGTTTTTGACATCATAAGTAGGATCTTGAAAACGCGGAAATAAATTCTCTAAACCGATGACGCGATCGTGATTTATTTCTGTTAATAAATCTTTCTCTACCATCTTCTGTACCATATAGTCAGACGGGTAGATAATGCTGTAATTACTACCGCCTCCAGCTTGTAATTTAGCTAGCATGACATCATTGGATTCATAGACATCTGCTAGTACTTTCATCCCGGTTTGGGTACTAAAAGTTTTGAGTAATTGGTTGTCAGTGTATTGCGTCCAGGTATAAATATAAAGTTGGTCACGTTGACCAGAAGTTTTAGCATTAGCACGGACATCAGCCAGTCTCCAGCCACATCCAGCTAAAGATAAGCTAGAAAGTGCTGTGATTCGTTGTAAAAATGTGCGTCTGGTTGTCATTTGTGATTTGTCATTAGTCATTGGTCATTGGTCATTTGTTATGTGGTAGCTGACCGATTGAGTTGAGATATGAGTTTAATTTTGGTGCTAGTTCATTAATGATTATTTGAATTGATTTTATTTGTTCAGGAGTTAAAAGATGACGAGTATAAGCCCGTCTTAACAAATGTTGAGTTTCATTTAATGAGCCTCTAGCTATCTTGACAAAACGTTTATTTTCTTGATAACTACCTCTCCCAAAGCCTTCTGCTATATTTGCTCCTATACTATCGGCTGAACGTACAATCTGTTGACCAATTGTACTCTTGGCAAAAACATCCCATCCGTCAACTATTCTCCAAATGTCATCTGCTAATCGTTCTGATAATTGATAAACCTGTAATTCCTGGAAACGCTTTGTTACCATTTATGAGTAGCCAATACCTTATATATTGTTCATCAATTATGATTGATAGTTATTTCTTTATCATGACCTAATCACAAATGACAAATGACAAATGACAAATAACTATTGACCAATAGCTAAACAATCAGTTTCTGCCCACCAAGCATAAATAGGTGTATCGGGGTCTGGTAAGCTACCAATGGTGTTAGGCTGCAAGACGTTAATGCTAATACCGTTGAGCAATTCGACGACATAATTAACGTGAGTTCCTAAATACATGATGTTGACTAATCGCCCTTCAAAGCAGTTATTGGGCAAATTAGGCGGATAAAGGGAAAGTTGGATTTTTTCGGGACGGATGCTAACTACTACTGGTTGGGATATTTCTGTAGGTGTTTCTTGATTACGGTTAACGACAATTGTCAGTCCTGTTTTGGTTTCAATGTGGACGGTAGAGACTTCTACCGCAGTTATTTCACCGCTGAATAAATTAGTGTCACCGATAAAATCAGCGACAAAAGAAGTCCGGGGAAATTCGTAAATTTGGCTGGGAGTACCAATTTGCTCAATTTTGCCTTGATTGATCACAGCAATGCGATCGCTCAACGATAACGCCTCTTCTTGGTCGTGGGTGACCATAATAAAGGTTAAGCCTAATTCTTTATGTAAATTGATTAACTCAACCTGCATTTCCTTACGCAGCTTTAAATCTAATGCGCCCAAGGGTTCATCGAGTAACAGCACCGAGGGACGGTTAACTAAAGCCCTAGCTAAGGCTACCCGTTGCTGTTGTCCCCCAGAAAGTTGATTGGGAAAGCGCGATCGCAAACTCTCCATTTTCACCAGCTTTAAAGCTTCTTTGACTCGGCGATCGATGTCTGGTTTGCGCAATTTTTTCAAGCGCAGTCCAAAGGCGATGTTATCCCAAACATTCAGGTGATTGAACAATGCGTAACTTTGAAATACTGTATTGACAGGTCGGCGGTAAGGCGGGACATTAGTCATAGGCTGACCTTGAATCAATACCTTACCCGCGTCCGCTTGTTCAAATCCAGCAATCAAACGTAATATTGTTGTCTTGCCACAACCAGATGGGCCGAGGATACTAAAGAATTCTCCTTGTCTCACCTCTAGGTCTACACCATTGACTGCTGGTTCTTGGTTAAAAAACTTGAACACGTTACGCAGCTCAACATCTAGCGGCTGCAAAGCCATTATCTCCCCCTGATTCTGCGTCACAGTTTGAGCCATAATCCTCAGTAAAATGCCGTGAGCTTACGTGATTGTGCCACATTCAGGTAGTCTATTAACCAGTCTACCTCTGGCACTTTGGTTCATTGTATCCGTCAAAAACTATTGATTGGGAATATCTTCTCGCAATTATTTGACAAATTTATACTGAGTAGCGGTCTAGAGGCTCGTGTATACAACTAATACTAAATTTCGTTATCATCATCTTTTTTTATGGCTTTATTACCTTCATCTCTACCAGGTAGCAAAAAAGATACACGTACAGTAGGCCGTGGTTTTCAATCAATATTTTTAATTGGATTTACATTATTGATGACTGCGGCTATTGATGCTCGTCTAGCTTATTTACAAATTGTGGAAGGGCCAAAACTGCGTCAACGAGCCGAGTCTAACCGCATTCGCATGATTGCTAAACAGCCAGAAAGAGGTAATATTTTTGACCGCAATGGCAAGCTTCTAGCTAGTACTCGCTATCCTCATTCTGTATATTTGTGGCCGATGGCGCACACTAAGCCTTCATGGCCGATTGTAGCGCCCCGTCTGGAGAAAATTCTCAACATCAGCCAAGATGAGATGGAAAATAAGCTCAAACAGGCGGGTGCTAATTCTTCTTCACTCGTCCGGATTGCTCGCGATATCAGTGAAGCACAAATCACGGCATTAAAAGAGTATGCTAACGAACTCCCTGATGTCGAAATTAATACCGAAGCCGTGCGCTACTATCCTTTAGGTAAAGAATTAGCACATATACTGGGTTATACCAGAGAATTAACTCCCGAACAGTTAAAAGACAAAAAGGAAGAAGGTTACCGACTGGGAGATGTAATTGGTCAAATGGGAGTCGAAAAGGCCTATGAAACAATTCTGAGAGGCGAGTGGGGCGGTCAGCAGGTAGAAGTCGATGGCGCTGGTCGTCCGATCCGGGTTTTGGGAGAAAAGCAAGCTAAGGCTGGTAACGATTTACACTTGACCATAGATTTAAATTTGCAACTAGCAGCCGACCAAGCTTTAGGGAAATATCAAGGTGCGGTTGTCGCCCTTGACCCGAATAATGGTGCTGTGTTAGCAATGGCTTCTCACCCCACATTTGACCCGAATATTTTCTCTAAGCAAAAACTCTCACAGAAAGATTGGGAAAGTGTACAAGGTAAAGACCATCCTTTGGTTAATCGGGCTTTGAGTGCTTTTCCCCCAGCAAGCACCTTCAAAATTATTACCACCTCAGCTGGATTAGAAACAGGTAAATTTTCCCCGGACAGCATCTTACAAACCTTTGGTTCTCTGACTGTAGGTGGGGTGACCTTTGGTGAATGGAACCACGCGGGCTTTGGGCCTTTGGGATTTCCCAGAGCGATCGCCATGAGTAGTGATACATTTTTCTATCAAGTGGGTAGAAGAGTCGGTGGCCCTGGTTTGATCGAATGGAGTCGCAAATATGGCTTTGGTCAGAAAACTGGGATTGAGTTTGCTTCGGAAGAATCAAAAGGTTTAGTACCAGATGAGAAATGGAAGCAGAAAGTGTTTAAAATGCCTTGGACTGTAGGTGACAGTATCAATATGTCAATTGGTCAAGGCGCTTTGCAGGTGTCACCTCTGCAATCAGCAATTATGTTTTCTGTCCCAGCTAATGGTGGTTATCGAGTCAAACCCCATTTACTCAAAGACCATGAAGAAGCAAAAAGCTGGCGCGTGTCATTAAATATGAAGCCGACAACTATCAAAGTTCTCCGGGATGGATTGCGCAAAGTGGTAACTGAAGGTACAGGGAAACGCTTGGATGTACCCACAATTGCGCCCGCTTCCGGAAAAAGTGGTACTGCTGAAGCCGGTGTTGGTCGTCCAAATCATACTTGGTTTGGTGCTTACGCACCCAGCGACAAGCCTGAAATTGTGGTGGTGGGGTTTGGTGAAAACTCTGGGGATCATGGTGGTACGGTTTGTGGCCCCATAGTGTTACAAGTACTGGAAGCTTATTTTCACCATAAGTATCCCGGTAAGTATCAAAAATCTGAGTCTGAAGGTAAAACTCAGAACGGAGGTAGCACTGGAGACTAATTTGTCATTGGTCATTGGTCATTTGTCATTGGTCATTGGTCATTTGTCAAGAAATTTTTGACTATTGACCATTGACTATTGACTATGGACTTATAAGTCATCATTTATCCTCATAGTTTCGTCCGGAAATCGTGATGGAATGCTGGTTAAAACATCAGCATAATTGTATAAATTATATTAATTTGGCAGTAATCATTTGTCCTATGGCCTTATTGCAACCAACTCCAATTGGAAGACAAAAAGATACACGTACAGTTGGCAGAAGCTTTCAGCCAATATTTTTGATTATATTTACTCTGTTAATGACAAGTGCCATAGGTGGGCGTTTGGCCTATTTGCAAATTGTGGAAGGTGCAAAACATCGCCAGCGGGCTGAATCTAACCGGATTAGAATGATTCCTAAACAGCCAGAAAGGGGTAATATTTTTGACCGCAATGGCAAACTTTTAGCTAGTACTCGTTATCCGCGTTCGGTATATTTATGGCCAATGGCTCACACCAAACCTTCTTGGCCAGTGGTGGGGGCGCGTCTCGCCAAAATTCTCGATATTCCCCAAGCAGAAATTGAAAAGAAGCTAGAAGAAGCAGGTAGAAATTCTTCATCACTGATCAGGATTGCACGGGACATAAATGATGAAGATATTACCGCGTTAAAGGAGTATCATAACGAACTAAAAGATGTCGAAATACATCTGGAAGCGGTGCGTTATTATCCCCACGGAAAGGAACTAGCGCATGTACTGGGTTATACTCGTGAACTGACGGCGGAACAGTTAAAAGCAAAGAAGCAAGATGGCTATCGCTTGGGAGATGTCATCGGTCAGATGGGGATCGAAAAAGCTTATGAGCAAACACTGCGGGGCGAGTGGGGCGGTCAGCAGGTAGAAGTGGATGGTGCTGGTCGTCCACTACGGGTTTTGGGAGAAAAACAGGCAAAGGCTGGTAACGATTTGCACTTAACCCTAGATTTGGAGATGCAAAAGAAAGCAGAACAAGCTTTAGGCGATCGCAATGGTGCGATTGTGGCACTTGATCCCAAAAATGGTGCTGTTTTAGCAATGGTATCTCACCCCACCTTTGATCCGAATATTTTTTCTAAACAGAAACTCTCCCAAAAAGACTGGGAAACAGTGCAAGGGGAAGAACATCCCTTGGTGAATCGTGCCTTAAGCGCCTTTCCCCCTGCTAGTACCTTCAAAATTGTCACCACCACAGCTGGATTGGAATCGGGTAAATTTTCTCCTAACACAGTCCTCCAAACATACGGTTCCTTAACTTTTGGCGGTACTACTTTTGGAGAATGGAACCACGCCGGATTTGGGCCTTTGGGTTTTGTCGGAGCATTACAGTGGAGTAGTGATACATTCTTCTATCAAATTGGTAGGGGAGTCGGTGGCCCGACTTTGATTGAGTGGACTCGTAAGTATGGATTTGGTCAAAAAACTGGCTTTGAGTTTGCTTCCGAAGAAACAAAAGGTTTAGTTCCCGATGAGAAATGGAAGCAGAAAGCTTGGAAAATGCCTTGGACTGTAGGCGATAGTATCAATATGTCAATTGGTCAAGGTGCTTTACAAACCACACCTTTACAAGTCGCGATCATGTTTGCTGTACCTGCTAATGGTGGGTATCGAGTCCAGCCGCATTTACTCAAAGACAATGAAGAAGCAAAAAACTGGCGTTCATCGTTAAATATGAAGCCGACAACTATTAAAGTGCTTCAAGAAGGACTGAGAAAGGTGGTAGCTGAAGGTACAGGTAAAGCTTTAAATCAACCAACAATTCCCCCTGTAGCTGGTAAGAGTGGTACAGCCGAAGCCTGGAAACGTGGTGTGAAACAAAATCACGCTTGGTTTGGTGCTTATGCTCCCGCCGATAAGCCAGAGTTATTAATAGTAGCCTTTGCCGAACATTCCGGTGGTGGCGGCGGTAGCGTTGCTGCTCCCATGATTTTAGAAATTATGGAAGAATATTTTCACCGAAAATATCCCGGTAAGTATCAGAAAGCAGCAGCGAAGAAATGATTCATTGGCGGTGGGGATGAGGGACAAGGGGGACAAGGAGATCCAGTGAAAAGTCAGAGAAAGTTTCGATCTAATGTTTGATATTCGAGAACTCAGCTATGGTTATATACCCGACTTCTTTCAGAAGTCGGGATATTGCAATTCAACAAAATTAATGTGGCGGAGTCTAGTTAGCTCTACCTAATAATCTCACGACAATGCATCAATGAACTGTTGTACCTTGACCACAAGTGGTTGATATTCGATTTGCTGAGCTAATTGTTGAGCGTTTTGGTAGCATGATAGCGCCAATTTTTTGCGTCTTCTTTTGGCGTATAGGCTACCCATATTGAGGAAAGTTGAACTTTCTCCCAAGCGATCGCCCAATTCTTGATAAATTGCCAAAGCTTGCTTGTATAATTTCAGTGCTTGCCAGTAATTTGCCAAGGTATTGTAGGTAAAACCCAGGTTGTTTAAAGTTGTTGCTTCACCGGCGCGATCTTTGATTGCCCGCCGTGTCAACAGTACTTGATAGTAGAGCAACAATGCTTGTTTAGGTTGTCCTAAATCACTGTATATAGAGGCAATGTTATTTAAGGTGGTAGCTTCGCCAACTAAACTTTTGACAGCTCGTTGAATTGGCAATGCTGCTTGAAAATATTCTAGAGCTTGCTCAAACTCGCCCAAAGTACTGTAGGCAAACCCAATACCATTGAGCGTCGTGGCTTCGCCAGAAAAGTCTCCTAGCAATCGCCGCATCCGCAAAATTTGGTTTTGCAGCAACAGTGCGCGTTTTGGTTCTCCTAACCGCGTATAAATTAGTGCTACATCATTGAGTGTGGCAACTTCACCTTCAGGGTCTTCTAATTTCCGGAAAATTTGCAGTGCTGCGTCAAAAGACTCTAGCGCTTGCGAAAACTTTCCTAAGCGGCTGTAAGTAGAACCTAAATTGCTCAATGCAGTTGCTTCAGCCCGCAGATTTCCAAATTCTTGAGCAACAGTCAGTGCCTGAGCAAAACAGTCTAATGCTTTTTGAGGTTGCCAACAACCGAGGTGAGCTAAACCAATGTCGTTTAATGCATGACCTTCTCTAGCTCGGTCTGGGATGATTCGAGCCAACTTTAAATTTTCGGTTGCAAGTGCGAGATATTCTTGAAATTCCCCCCGCTTGTAGTAGCGGGTTGCGCGATCGCGACGTTGTTCCCACTCGGTGACTGGATTTAAAGGTTGCTTCATCTGACCTCGGTTGCACTAATAGATAGGCTGGTTTTTCTTGAGCAGTTCCATCTGGGAATGAACCTCTCTCAGGTAATAATTCCCAAATTTTAGTTAACCATTATTCTCTATCTTTAGATATAAGACGTAAATAGAGTCTCTATAGTATAATTCCATACTTATTGTTATGTCTCATAAAAAGCCCCACATCTGTTTGTCCTTGTGTCTCGGTGTTAGACGGTATTTCAGGCAAACGAAAATTATCTGTGGTTCAATCTTCAAAAATGCTCTGAGGTAGATGTAGCACCAAAATATACTGCATTACAATTATTAAAGCTACTTCACATTTGTTTATAATCATGCAGGCAATTATCGCCCCGTCTACAAACCCAATTCCTGGACAATACTGGCAGTGGCGAGGGCACAAAGTTTACTATGTCAAAGCAGGGGAAAAGCAACCGCAACGTCCGCCTTTGCTACTAGTGCATGGGTTTGGTGCTTCCACAGACCACTGGCGCAAGAATATCACAGGACTATGCCAAGATTTTCAAGTATTTGCCATCGATTTATTGGGATTTGGACGTTCAGCCAAACCGCAATTGCAATACAGCGGCGACTTGTGGCGTGACCAACTCTATGATTTTATTAACGAAATAATTGGTCAAAAAACAGTTTTAGTAGGTAACTCTCTTGGTGGCTATGCTTGCTTGTGTGTTGCCGCACAATACCCAGATAATACAGCTGGTGTAGTCTTGTTGAACAGTGCAGGCCCTTTTAACGAACAGCCAACATCAGAACCAGAAGCTTTACAAACACAAATTCAGCCTCCCAAACAAGAATCGGGATTGCAGAAGTTGCTAGGTGATGGCGTGAAGTGGATGTTTCAGCAACCTTTAGCCCAGTTTTTATTATTTCAATACGTGCGCCAACGTTGGGTAATTCGCCAAACTCTAGAGAAAGTTTATTTGGATAAGAGTGCAATTACAGACCAGTTAGTGGAAGAAATTTATCGACCTGCTTACGATGCTGGTGCATTCGATGTATTTGTCTCAGTGTTTAGCACTCCCCAAGGCGAAAAAGTTGATGTATTGCTGAAGCAATTAACTTGTGATTTATTGTTGTTGTGGGGAGAAGCTGATCCTTGGATGAATGCTAGAGAACGTTCTCAAAAGTTTCGCCAATATTATCAACAAATACAAGAACATTTTCTCTTAGCTGGTCATTGTCCTCATGATGAAATACCCGATCAAGTAAACTCTCTTTTACGAGATTGGGTATTAGCAATTACTAAAAACTGAACCGTTCAATCGTATGGTGCGTTACACTCCGTTAACGTACCATCATAATCATCTTGAAGAAAGCTCTACAAATTTGCGAATATGATTATTCTTAGTTGAGTTGATAACAATCATATAAAAATTCGGTTTAAATTTTGAATAAAATTAGGTACTTGTAGGGTGCGTTATGACTTTATTCTCAGGCACAAAAACCTTGAAAATGCTGCCGTACCCTCATCGGTAACACACCCTACCTGTTCTTCAGAAATCAAATAATAATCCTCTATTCCCCTTGAAAATTACTACTTAAAAAGCAGGGACTTAATTTCTTGCTCTATGGAATCGCTAATAATTTCCGTTCCCATAGCAGGTTTGTCAAGATTCACCCTAATAAAATTAGTTTGATCATTTTCTGTAAATTTTTTATCATTATCAGAGTCTTTAATTATTTTCAAAAACAAGGCGTTCTGACTGGGGATAATCACCCAATTGAGAATTTTAGTATTATTCGGAGTAACTTGTACAAGATTTTTACCTGATAAATCAGATATATAGCCAAGTATGGCATCTTCAAAGTTAAGCTTTTTATCGGCGTTTGTATCTTGTTCAATAATTTTATATAACCACAATCTTGTAGGTGTTTTACCGACAACTTTTGTTTCTAAGAAATCAAAGGAATTGATAATTGCTTTTTTCTTTAATAAAAGATGAGTCTCACCATCTTGTTTCTGATAAAATATAAAATTATATATTTTGTAATCTCTTCCAGAAGAACGCGAAAGCCCATAACTACTATCTTTATCGGGATTTGCTTCTGTGGAAGTAACTGGAATCATCAAATAATCTGACTGCTCTTTAATAATTAAGTCGCCATAGTTAATATTCTGTTTTTGATTTGGCTTTCCAGTGGTATTTGCTTTTGTCTGCTCTATATTTCTGTTGTCAGTTGACTCACAAGAAAAAGCAAGTGTAGCGATAACAATAGCTGTAGTAATTTTATTCCAAAAACAATTAATAATCATTCAAATTGAACAGTCAAATATTGTACTATCCTATTGTATTCCTGGTTATAAACTTAGTCAGAATTATATTTTTATCACTAGATATAAGTTCGTAGTAAGGACTTTAGTACGAGCGTAAATTTAGGTACTCATTATCGCTTGTGAAAATCGCCACTATCAAACTCAAAAACCTGGTCAATGGTGACCAGGTTCGCTCGAATTCACAGTTTTCAAATCGTTAAACTTGTTAAGTGATTGCAAAAATCAACAACTAGGGTGGACATAACAACTAACAACTTCAGCATTTTTTGTTTTTCCGCTTTGGGATTTGGCTTGGCCTTTGTTTAAAAGACTTTATTGCCACTTCACTATTAAGATGCTGAAACTTGCTTGGGTGGATGACGGGAGACACCTGGTCATTTACCCTTTGGTTTGGTTTTACTTTGTGTGGTGTCCTATGAATATTAATCTAACACTAAGACAATTAGCTACAACCCTTTGTTTACTAAAGTTGATGTTTTGTTGAATTGTGCAATACATCTGAAAATTTTTACACAACACCGTCTTGAAAATCAGGCGGTACCTCGGCTCGTCTCGGTGACCGGGTACACAGAGGTGTAGATGGCAAAAGGAAGGGATAAGATTTTTCAAATAAAAAGCGCCCTCCCAATTGGGAGGGCGCTTTTTATTCACCCAAAAACTACATTATTGCACTCATAAATTAACCGTTGATTGCAGGAGCGCTCAGAGCAACAGGAGCAACATCACCAGCAGCCAAGTCTAGAGGGAAGTTGTGAGCGTTACGCTCGTGCATTACTTCCATACCCAAGTTAGCGCGGTTGATGATGTCAGCCCAGGTGTTAACTACACGACCGGTGGAATCAATCACAGATTGGTTGAAGTTGAAACCGTTCAAGTTGAACGCCATTGTGCTGACACCCAGTGCGGTAAACCAGATACCGACTACAGGCCATGCAGCCAAGAAGAAGTGCAGTGAACGGCTGTTGTTAAAAGAAGCGTATTGGAAAATCAAGCGACCGAAGTAACCGTGTGCCGCAACGATGTTGTAGGTTTCTTCTTCTTGACCGAACTTGTAACCGTAGTTTTGTGATTCGTTCTCGGTGGTTTCACGAACTAAGGAAGAAGTTACCAAAGAACCGTGCATTGCGGAGAACAAGGAACCGCCGAATACACCAGCCACACCTAACATGTGGAAGGGGTGCATGAGGATGTTGTGCTCAGCTTGGAACACAATCATGAAGTTGAAGGTTCCAGAGATACCCAAAGGCATACCATCAGAGAATGAACCTTGACCGATGGGGTATACCAAGAATACTGCGGTAGCTGCTGCTACTGGTGCAGAGAATGCTAAGCAGATCCAAGGGCGCATACCTAGGCGGTAAGACAATTCCCACTCACGACCGAGGTAGCAGAATACGCCGGTTAAGAAGTGGAAAATTACCAATTGGTAAGGACCACCGTTGTACAACCACTCATCTAAGGAAGCAGCTTCCCAAATGGGGTAGAAGTGTAAACCGATAGCGTTAGAAGAAGGAACAACTGCACCAGAGATGATGTTGTTGCCGTAAAGTAAAGAACCTGCAACTGGTTCGCGGATACCATCGATGTCTACTGGAGGTGCAGCGATGAAGGCGATAACGAAGCAAGCGGTGGCGGCGAGGAGGGTAGGAATCATCAGGACTCCGAACCAACCGATGTATAGGCGGTTGTTGGTGCTGGTGATCCATTCGCAGAAGCGATCCCATACGTTAGCGCTGGAGCGCTGTTGTAGAGTTGCTGTCATGGTTTTATGATTGCGTTTGGTTATGTATGAATCAGGCGTGTTTGTCTTTGCCTGTAATAGTACTTTACATTCATTTACAAAAGTTAATCAAGTACTTATAGTTTTGTAAAACTAATCACTCATATTAGTTTTACTTATTTAAAGGTAATAATTTTGACTGAAATAGGACTTACGCACTCTCAGCCTGAAACCTAGATCCCCCCAAGCTTGACAAGGGGGGAAGGTCTAAAGGCCTCTGGTGAAAAGGATTGGGGGATAAGAGTGCGTAAGTTCTGTGAACAACACAAGGATACAAGCCCCTCTCTGACAAAGTTGAGCCTGGATTTCTCACCACACCTCTCAAAGCCTGCGCTTGTGCAGGGGAGAGTTCTTGTACAAGTTCTTTCCCCTAGGTCACTGAGCTTGCCGAAGTGCTGCCCCTCTGCTCCATCAAACGCTTAAAGCTTGTGAGAAATGCGGGTGAGGTAGTGCGTTGGGGGCTGACTCTTACCATTGGTGTCAACTTAAGCTTAGATGTATACAGCGTAAGTCTTTGGGGATCTCTGTCTTAGCACCATAAACTTTCGATCCCCCCTAACCCCCCTTTCCAAGGGGGGAATTAGAATCTGAGCAAGCTTTTTAAGGGGGTTGGGGGATCAAATATCTTGATAAACATTGCCTTTCACGTTAAGTTGACACGTATGGACTCTTACTCAACAAATTTTGGTCGTACTTTTTGAGTGGACTGCAACTTCTCCTCTAAAGCCGTCCAATTTTCCTGCTCAATTAACTGAATCACTTGATCAAGCTGATGGCGATATTGTTGTAGTGAACCCAGCAAGGCTTGCTGATTAAACTGCGCCATCATTACTCCCAACTCTGGATTACCACCACCGACGCGGCTGGTATCGCGAAAACCGGAACTAGCTAAGTTTTGGGCTAGTTGCAAAACTGCGGGGTCGGTTTCACCCATGCAAGCGGCAATTAAGGAAGCACTGATCATTACGGGTAAATGGGAAATCCAACTGACAGCGCGGTCGTGTTGCTCTGGCTGACAATGGTAGATTTTTGAGCCAAGCGATCGCACAATTTCTTCTAATACTGAAACTGCTGCATTTGGTGTTGTATCTGTTGGTGTCAGTACATAAGGGCGATCGACAAATAAATGCCGCTGTGCTGCTTCTATACCACTATCTGCGGTTCCTGCCATTGGATGACCACCGACAAAATTCTGCCATAAAGGAGATATAGCCTGAACTATCGGTGCTTTTACTGATCCAACATCAGTGACTACTGTGGTAGCAGATAAGTGCGCAATTAATTGCTGAACTTGGGGAACAATAAGAGCTATAGGTGTACAAATAAATACAATCTCTGCTGTAGCTAAGAGACTCAGTTCTACTGAGGCCTGATCAACGCTACCCAGAGATACCGCCTTAAGGCAGGTTGCTTCACGACGACTAACTCCAAAAACATGATGTCCTTGCGATCGCAAATCGAAGCCCAAAGAACCACCGATTAGTCCGAGTCCTAAAATCCCAATTTTCATTTTTGATTTTGTTAGTTCATCTTTTAAGTATTTTCTGCGTACTTGACCACCTAATTAAAGTTGGTATCTGAGGGTTAGTATTTATGACTGTAGAAGAATTGTTAAGAAAATACACGGCAGGAGTTTTTGACTTTAGCGGTATTGACCTCTCGGAAGCCAACTTAAGTGGGGTCAAACTTGTTGGTGTGAATCTTACTCAAGCTAACTTGAGTGTGGTAAATTTGAGCGGTGCGAATCTCAGCAAAGCTAACTTGAGTAATGCCATACTCAATGTAGCAAGATTAAGTGGTGCGAATCTGGCTCAGGCAATTTTCAACCAAGCTAGTCTCAACGTTGCGAATTTAATTCGAGCCGACCTCAATCATGCCCAACTTAGAGAAGCCTCATTGATTAGGGCTGAGTTAATTCGTGCCAATCTGAGTGGTGCAGATCTGTTTGCAGCTAACCTTACCAACGCCGATCTGCGAGAAGCGACACTCCGACAGGCAAATTTACGCAAAGCCAACTTAAGTGGCGCGATTTTGCGGGGTTGCTCCTTAACGGGAGCAAACTTAGAGATGGCTAATCTCCACGGGACTGATTTGGTACACACAGACCTCAGTGGCGCAAATTTGCGAGATGCTGAACTGAGAAAAGCAAATCTGAGCCGTGCAAACCTCAGCGGCGCAGATTTAAGTGGAGCGAATCTCCGCTGGGCTGATTTGAGTGGGGCTAATCTCCGCTGGGCTGATTTAAGCGGCGCTAAATTAAGTGGAGCTAAGTTAATCAGCACAGATTTAAGTAATGCTAATTTAACAAATGCTAGTTTAGTACACGCCGATTTAACTCAAGCAAAATTAATTAAAGCAGAATGGATCGGAGCCGATTTGACAGCAGCGGTACTCACTGGCGCTAAACTTTATGCCACTTCTAGGTTTGGTTTAAAAACTGAAGGTATAACTTGTGAGTGGCTTGACCTTTCTCCCACAGGCGATCGCTCCATCATTCAAAAGTTTAATGCTGAAGATGCACGGGACTTTTTTAATGAAACCTCGCCCATTATCCGGATTATCGTCGATGCCCCCCTCGAACATGAAGCCAACTTTACCCTGGCTGGCGCATATTACCACATTTGGCGGCAATATCGGCGACTTCAACAACCACCCGCTATGGAAATTGGTCGCCGCCGGACTGTGTTCACATTCCGAGTCGATCGCGACGAAGATTTATTTCCCATTGCTTATATAGCTATTCTGCCATTTCGGGATGCCAGCAACACCCAACAAAATATTGAGGATGTGTTGGATATGATCAAAGGCGAAGATATATCTCACCTGGGTGTAAAAATACCCCATCGGGTGAGGAAATTAAGGGCGGCGATCGAAGAAGCTAGAATACAGGCTCAGTCAATTAAGGAAGTTCAAAAGACTCTGGAGTTGGCTGCAAAATTAAAATTTTTTAAAACTCCTACCCAGACAATATTAACAAATTCTAGTGCGCAAACTTTGATTATGTATGACAATCCCTATTTCGGTAAACGATTTATTAATCAACCCGAAAGCAATGGCACATTTTTTGATAATATAACCAATGAATCTACCCAATATCTTTTACCTTCAGTAAACATGATTAGAGAGTTTGTTAAAAGCTTTCATTTTATTGAAGAATGAACAATTATTAGTCAAATAATCGTTCATCAATCACTGAGAAATTTGTGGAGGATACAGATGCGTGATACTTTTAATAGAATGATTGGGCGGACTCGCTATGTAGTCTGCCGCTTGTTTCTGCATTTAGGTGGTTCGGACGTAGCGCCAATTTTAGGGCTATTTAATCGTGTTGCTAGAGAAGCAATCGATGCTGAAGGAGACTTACAAGTTTTAGGAGAAGGCTTGGTAGAAATCTGTGAAAACCTGTTGCGCTCTGACGATTACTGGCTGTCTGCCGCCAATGAAGGTGATGTATTTTGGAGCGAAGGCGAAGCGGGAGATTATGTCAATGAACTCTTTAGCGATTCAGCCGAAAGATACGGTGCTGACCTGGATTTAAGTTCTGATTCTGGAGTTAATGAACCTTTATCTATACCTGTAACACGCAATATTATTGTGATGATTACAGTGGCTGTTGAAGGAGAAGTACCGCAGTTAGAAACCGATTTATCCAACATTCAAGCCTTGAAAGAAGGTTTAAAAGCCTTAGTCAATTTGCACTACAACCATAAATTACGGGCAGTGCAGGTACATTTCTCACCAGCACAATTAGGTGATGAACTCACTAACGATCAGCTGTTGCAATATTATCCAGAATTAATTCCTTTGTAAGTTGTCATTGGGCATTCGGCATTGGGCATTTCTTATTTATCTCCCTTGTCCTCCTTGTCTCCCTTGTCCTCCTTGTCTCCCTTGTCCCTATCTCCTATTGACAGTGAGGTAGTCCGTACTTACTACATGTAGTGAAAAATTGTTAAGCTCAAATGAGGATACTAGTGCAATGATCATGACCATATTGCGTCGATTTACAGCCGTTTGTTTAGCCATGAGTTTGTGCTTGACAACAGTTGCTTGTGGGGGTGGTTCCGAGCAAACAACCCCTTCAGGTAGAAACGTTAGCCAAACATCTACGGTTACCAAGCTAAGTGATGGGCAGTATCAATTACAGCAAGCAACTTACGATGATGGTACTGGAGAGTACACGCTGTTTTTGATTAACAGTAAGCCCCCAACCTTTGTCACCGAGAACTTACAAATGGCTCGGCTGACAGATGAAGAAATAAAAGAAGGTAAGAAAAGTTACTTAAAAGTAGAAAATGGACAACCCGTCTTATACTTAACAGAAGACTTTAAAATTGAGTACGTCCATAACGTTACAGAAAACAGAACTAATCCCCAAACCGGACAAAAAGAAACAGTTGTTGTCCGCCAAGAAAATAACTTCTGGACACCCTTTGCTGCGGCTGTGGCTGGTAATATAGCGGGTCAAGCCATCGGTAGTTTATTGTTTAGACCCCAGTATTATGTACCGCCTGTCTACCAATCTGGACAAGTTTTGAGAGGCTATGGTGGATATGGCAGCAACTATGACCAAGCAGTTTCCAGCTACCGCAGCCGTTATAATGAACCACCAGCAGCCGTGAGAAATCGCACTGCATTCCGCACTACAGGAACAATTAGAAGAACATATCCTAGCGGATCGTCGGTACGGACTACACCAAGTCGTACCAATACTAACCGTCCTAGTGGTTCTGGTTTTGGCGGTAGTGAACTGAAACCTTCTAATGATTCCCGATCGCCCAGACGCACTCCTAGCGGTAGTAGCTTTGGTAGCGGTGGACGTAGTAGTGGTCGTCGCGCACCAGCTTTTGGTGGTAGACGGCGTTAAATATTCACACTTCTCCCAACGGTCGAATTTTGCATCAACTAAGGGAACTCCAAAAAATAAATTATGCCAAATTGTAGGGGCGGGGTAACCCCCACCTGTGTCAACTTAACGTGAAACCCTTATCAAGACTTAATTTTGAATTAAATCACCTACCATCAAGATCCGCGTTACCCCACCCCAGTTTTGCTGGCGCAAAACCTCCCCTCCCCGCTTGCGGGGAGGGGATTGAGGGGTGGGGTAAAATGCCTGTGGAATAAGCGTTTTGACTTAAGTTGACACCAATGGGTAACCCCGCCCCTACAAGTTGCGGGTTTGGTAGGTTAATGATTGGAATATTTTTTTATTTGGAAGTCCCTAAAGGTAAATAAAGATATTTTCTGATGTTCAGGGATGTGAGCTTTAATTGTTAACATCCCTGATTTTTTATATTTAAGTAACAAACAAATGTTGCAGATTTAACCCAGTAAATATTAGTAAAAATAAATGAGTATTTGGAAAAAACTCTCTAGCCGTTGATAAATTGGTGTAGGTTTTCTTAATACTTAAACTTCACTCTACGGATAGATTACTTAGTCTCTGCTAATGGCAGAAAATCTATGCTACGTATACAATGTGGCACTATATAATATATCGGCTTCCTATTAATAGCTACGGCTAAAAAGACGATAGCTCTGGATCAACCGATGCTTTGCACATTGATTCGGGGGCTGTAACTGTGACCCATGAGATAAACTCTAAAATCTCGGAAAATCTTTTTATCGGCGACAGTGACATGGCGGCACTCATGCGATCGCACGACTGGTCGCAAACGCCGCTCGGCGCAGTCGAAACTTGGTCACAGAGCTTGAAAACAGCCGTGCGCATTATGCTCACCTCTCGCCAAGCCATGTTTGTTTGGTGGGGTGACAACCTGATCAACCTGTATAACGATGCCTACAGAGCCATTCTCGGTGGCAAACATCCAGAAGCTCTCGGTCAAAAAGCTGCGGATGTCTGGCGAGAAATTTGGGATCAAGTGGGGCCGCGTGCAGAAACAGCGCTGTTCCAAAATCAGGGCACTTACGATGAAGCTTTGCTGCTGATTATGGAGCGTAATGGCTACCCAGAAGAAACATACTACACATTTTCCTATAGCCCTGTACCCAATGATGACGGCAGCACCGGTGGCATTATCTGTGCTAATACTGAGGATACGCCCCGGATCATTGGGGAGCGGCAATTGGCGCTGTTAAAGGAACTAGCAGCCAAAACAGCAGACGCACGCACATTTGATGAAGCCTGTACTTTAAGTATCAGATGTTTGGCAACCAACCCCTACGATCTGCCATTTGCAATGATTTATTTGGTGGAGCCGGAGCAGCATTGCGTCGCTTTAGCTGGAACTTGCGGAATTGAGCGCGGACACTTAGCTGTCCCGGAAACCGTTGCGCTTGATGATAATTCGCTCTGGCACTTTGCACAGGTGTTGACAACCCATGAACCCTATGTGATTTCTGATTTAGCATCGCAATTTAGCGATCTGCCAACCGGAGCCTGGGAGCGATCGCCCCATCAAATAGCTGTGGTACCGATCGCACCCTCAGGACGAACGGGCAAAGCTGGCGTATTAGTGGCAGCTTTAAACCCATTCCGGCTATTCGATGATAACTACCAAGGATTCCTGAACCTGGTGGCGGCGCAAATTGCTGCCAGCATTGCCAACGCTCAAGCGTATGAGGAAGAACGTAAACGCGCAGAAGCATTAGCCGAACTAGATCGCGCCAAAACCACCTTTTTTAGCAATGTTTCCCACGAATTTCGGACTCCGCTAACTCTGATGTTGAGTCCGTTAGAAGAGCTATTGGCAACAGATGACCTTGATGCAACACAACGGCAACAGCTAGCTTTGATGCAGCGCAATGGGTTACGCCTGTTAAAGCTGGTGAATACACTACTAGATTTTTCTCGCATTGAAGCCGGACGGGTGCAAGCGGTTTATGAACCTACAGACTTAGCCGCCTTCAGTGCCGAATTAGCCAGTGTCTTTCGTTCAGCCATAGAACAGGCTGGGTTAGAGTTTATTGTCATCTGTGAAACCCTGAGCGAACCAGTGTATGTTGATCGCGAGATGTGGGAAAAGATTGTCCTCAACCTGCTCTCGAATGCGTTTAAATTCACCTTTACAGGAGCGATCGCTCTGACACAGCGTCAAATACAGCAGCAGATTGTCTTGACAGTCAGCGATACCGGAATTGGCATTCCCCAAACAGAATTGCCCCAATTGTTTGAGCGGTTTCACCGAGTCGAGGGAGCGCGGGGTAGAACTCAAGAAGGTTCGGGCATTGGACTTGCATTAGTGCAGGAGTTGGTGCGGCTACATGGTGGTCAGGTACAGGTTGAAAGTATCGAAGGCAAAGGCACCACCTTTACCATCACCATTCCCATTGGCACAGCCCATTTACCGCCTGAGCGAATTCAGGCAACGCGAAAGTTAGTTTCCACCGCTTTAGGTGCGGCTCCTTACATTGAGGAAGCCTTACGCTGGCTACCAGAAGAGAGTGTGGGGAGTGTGGGGAGTGAAGATTTATTTGACAGTAACTCTTTTTCCTCACCAGTCGCCTCAGCTTCCCCACCCTATATTCTGCTGGTGGATGACAATGCCGATATGCGCGAATATGTCAAGCGATTGCTGAGTAGGTATTATGTGGTAGAGACTGCCACTGATGGCATGGCAGCATTAGAAGCGATCGCCAATCATCTGCCGGATTTGGTGCTGACGGATGTGATGATGCCCCGTCTGGATGGCTTTGGTCTGCTGAGTGCGTTGCGGAGTGAGAATCGCACCCGCGAAATTCCGATCATTTTGCTTTCTGCCAGAGCCGGAGAAGAAGCTAAAGTCGAAGGATTAGCCGCTGGAGCCGATGATTATCTGATCAAGCCATTTTCTGCCCGGGAATTGTTAGCGCGAGTCGAAGCAACTTTGAAGCTGGCGCAACTGCGACGGGATGCGATGCAACAGGAGCAGATGCTGCGACGAGAAGCAGAAATTGCCAAGCAGAATCTGGAAACTATCTTGTCAAGCATCAATGATGGGTTTTATGTCCTGGATCGCGACTGGCGGTTTACCTATGTCAACGATCGCTTGTGCGAGATCATGAGCATGGAGCGCCAAGAGATTCTTTCGCAAAACATTTGGGAATTATTTCCCGATATTATTGGCACTGACATTTATATTCAATTTCAGCACACATTAAAAGAACAAACACCTGTCCAGTTTGAGCATCTTTACACCGCCTGGAATCGCTGGTATGAACATCGGGTTTATCCTTCACCCGATGGATTGACTGTGTTTGCGGCTGACATTACTGCTCGCAAACAAGCTGAACTCGAACGGGAACACCTCCTAGTTCGTGAACGTCACTACATCAAACAATTGCAGGGATTGACCACAGCCGCCCTGGCAATTAATTCTGCCTTTTCTGTGGAACAAGTGTTACAGGTAATCACGGATCAGGCAGCATCAATTATTGGTACGCACCAATCTGTCACCAGCATGACAATTGATCGGGATTGGGCACAGGCAATTACCGCCATCTACTTGTCTGAGAAGTACGCTCAAAGGCAGAATTACGATCAACAGCCTGATGGGTCTGGTATTTATGCCTGTGTGTGCCATTTGAATCGCCCCATGCGGATGACTCAAGCCGAACTAGAGGCACATCCTCTTTGGCAAGGCTTTGGCAAAGAAGCAAAAAACCATCCGCCGATGCGAGGCTGGTTGGCTGCTCCCCTTGTAGGGCGAGACGAACAAAACATTGGGTTGATTCAGCTTTCAGACAAATATGAAGGTGAATTTACCCCAGCTGACGAAGCCATCCTGATGCAGTTAGCGCAAATGGCATCTGTCGCCGTGGAAAATGCCCAGTTATACGCAGCCGAACAACAAGCCAGGTCAGCAGCAGAAGCATCAAGAGAAGAAGCCCAAGCTGCCAACCGGATTAAGGATGAATTTTTAGCCGTACTGTCCCATGAATTGCGATCGCCCCTGAATCCTATTTTGGGTTGGTCACGGCTCCTGCAAAATGGCAAACTAGACGCAGCGAAAACAAAACAAGCGCTCACAACTATCGAGCGTAATGCCAAACTGCAAATTGAACTGATTGAAGACCTTTTAGATGTCTCTCGGATTCTCCAAGGTAAGCTCAGTCTCACCAGCAGCCCGATTAATCTCGGATCAATTATTAATGCGGCGCTGGAAACTGTGCGACTGTCAGCAGAAGCCAAGTCCATTGGGATTGAAGTAAACTTGAACCCTAAAATCGGAATGGTTTTGGGTGATTCAACCCGCTTACAGCAAATTATGTGGAATTTGCTCTCCAATGCTGTGAAATTTACACCCGCAGGCGGTCGGGTTGAAGTGCGATTGTCACAGGTGGAAAATCAGGCGCAAATTACTGTGAGTGACACAGGCAAGGGTATTTCTCCTGATTTCCTACCTTATGTGTTTGATTATTTTCGGCAAGCAGATAGCGCCTCCACTCGTAAGTTTGGTGGACTAGGTTTGGGATTGGCGATCGTGCGTCACTTAGTCGAGCTACACGGTGGCATGATTCAGGCGGATAGCCAGGGCGAAGGTTTGGGAGCCACATTCACCCTGAAGCTGCCACTTATGGCTACTCAGCCAAGTATCAATTCAGATTCTCAAGTGTCGGCATCATCCTTGAATTTGCAAGGAATTCAAGTTTTGGTAGTAGATGATGATACTGATACACGAGACTTTATGGTGTTTTTATTGGAACAAGCAGGGGCAAAAGTAATTGCCTGTACCTGTGCAACTGAAGCATTGCAAGCCTTAAGCGCATCCCCACCCGATGTCCTAATTAGTGACATTGGAATGCCCGAAATGGACGGTTATATGCTAATGCAGCAGGTGAGAGCCTTACCACCAGAGCAAGGCGGACAGATTAGAGCGATCGCCCTTTCTGCCTATGCTGGGGAAATAGACAAAAAGCAGGCACTAAATGTGGGTTTTCAACAGCATCTTTCTAAACCAGTCGAGCCAGACAATCTCGTCAGCGCGATCGTTAACTTAATGAATTCCCAGCCTTAGGGACTTCCAACTAAAAAAATATGCGATCGCTGTGTGGCTAGGGAGATGCGGGAAGTGTAGGGAGTCTGGGGAGAAATGGGACAAGGAAGACAAGGGGGACAAATAACAAATGACTATTGACAAATGACAAATGACTATTGACACGCAAAGCGCAGTCAAAATACTTATTTTAAGTTCTTGAGAAAAACAAAAATTCTGAGTAAAAATTAAATTTTTTGAAAATTATCTGCATTAATAGAGTTGTGATAACTAATCTGTAAGCCTTATATAGCAAGCTTTATCAGCGCTCTTGACTATCATTTCTAATGAAAAATTAAAAAATTATGAATTACATTTTTCCCTAAAAAAAAATGATATGTTGGATACAGAATTGAATTTCGCACGTATCTGGAGTAGAACATCGTAGCCTACTCCAGTTTTTCCCCCCTCAATCCCCTATCACTACTGGCTTTGGGTGAGGTTTGGGGGAAGTTTGAGTACATACCAAAAAGTCTAAAAATCAGATAAAAAAGCGCCCAAATTCTTGTGGGGACTGGATTTTGCCTGAGTACAAAGAAATCCTGTACCCCACTCCAGAAATACTTGTACCCCAATCGAAAAATACTAGCACCCCTACCCGAAGAAAATTTTTTTAATTATTGTAATGCCTAATGATTCAGGGTTTGAAAATTTGAGTACAAGCTTAATAAATCCAATAAATTCTATCCTCTACATACATCCGCCGACCTCAGAAACGGCTGATATAAATCATATATCGCCAATCACTTAACGCTTCTAAACAAAACAAAAGCCAAAAGTGAGTGGAGGGATGAGATAGCACCATGCCTGAAGTGAATAGAAGTCGCTGCTTACGCACAAATTCTACCCACGACCCTAACGTTGACACACACCAGCCGAAAATCAAGGATTGTCAGCCTGCCCTACTCTCAAATCGGATGTATTAACTGTATGACTCCGCCCAAGAGTAAGTTCCTGCGAGCAATATGAGTATAAGCTGCGACTTCGATTCCTGGGCATCAAGAGTAGCAACGGCATCTCTCACAATGGCAAGCCAGTCCACCGACCCTTGCGAAATTCAATGACACTACCGTCTACAGGACTCCTCACCTCCTCCAATCAGGAACCGACCACTACCCAAGCCAAATCAGGTGGTTGCGGATGCGACAGCAAAAGCAGCGCCACCGTGGAAATGGACGAAAAACTCAAGGAACGCATTGCCCAGCATCCCTGTTATAGCGAAGACGCACATCATCACTACGCTAGAATGCACGTTGCAGTCGCCCCTGCCTGTAACATTCAATGCAATTACTGCAACCGGAAATATGACTGTGCTAACGAAAGCCGTCCTGGTGTGGTTAGCGAATTACTCACCCCAGAGGAAGCAGCACATAAAGTATTGGTGATTGCAGGTAAGATTCCCCAAATGACAGTCTTGGGAATTGCTGGTCCTGGTGATCCATTGGCGAATCCAGAAAAGACTTTCCGCACCTTTGAGTTGATTGCAGACAAAGCACCAGATATCAAACTGTGCTTATCAACCAATGGTTTGATGCTGACCGAATATGTCGATCGCATCAAACAACTCAATATAGATCACGTTACTATTACCCTTAACACAATCGACCCAGAAATCGGCGCACAGATTTATTCTTGGGTTCACTACAAGCGTAAACGTTATAGAGGTGTTGAGGGAGCTAAAATTCTGCTCGAAAAGCAGATGGAAGGATTGCAAGCCCTCAAAGAAGCCGATATCCTGTGCAAAGTCAACTCGGTAATGATTCCGGGAATCAACGACCAGCACTTGGTAGAAGTTAATAAATTTATTCGTGAAAACGGCGCATTCCTCCACAACATCATGCCGTTGATTTCTGCGCCAGAACACGGCACACACTTCGGTTTAACCGGTCAGCGTGGCCCTACCACCAAAGAACTCAAAGAAGTTCAAGATAACTGCGCTGGTAACATGAAAATGATGCGACACTGTCGTCAATGCCGCGCCGATGCTGTAGGATTATTAGGAGAAGACCGCAGCCAAGAATTTACCAAAGATAAATTCCTAGAAATGGCTCCGGAATATAACCTAGAACAACGCCAAGAAGTTCACGAAGGTATTGAGAAGTTTAAACAAGAAATTAAAGCAGCCAAAGAAAAGGCGCTAACTGGCAAGAAATTTGCTAGCAATCCGAAAATCCTCGTTGCAGTCGCAACCAAGGGTAGTGGATTAGTTAACCAACACTTCGGTCATGCCAAGGAATTCCAGGTTTACGAAGTGGATGGTAATGAAGTACGCTTTATCAGTCACCGCAAAATAGACCACTATTGCCAAGGTGGATTTGGAGAAGAAGCCACTCTAGACAATATTATTAAAGCGATCGCAGATTGCAAAGCGGTTTTAGTCTCCAAAATTGGGAACTGTCCCAAGGAAGAATTGCACAAAGCTGGCATACAGACTGTTGAAGCTTACGACGTCATTGAGAAGGTTGCTTTGGAATATTACGAGCAATATGTCGAAGGACTAGGGAAATAGGGACTAGGGGCTAGGGACTAGAGATTAGAAAGAGTTTACCCCATGACGGCAGTTGCTACAAGTCGGCAAAGCCGCCCAACGCACTGCCTCCCCTATGCCCCATGACGGCAGTTGCTACAAGTCGGCAAAGCCGCCCAACGCACTGCCTCCCCCATGCCCCATGACGGCAGTTGCTACAAGTCGGCAAAGCCGCCCAACGCACTGCCTCCCCCATGCCCACAAAGGAGAATAGTCATGGCTTACACAATTACTAGCCAATGTATTTCCTGCGATTTGTGTCTGTCTGTATGTCCTACCGGTGCTATTAAAATAGTTGATGGTAATCGCTGGATTGACCCCGAACTTTGCACAAACTGCGTCGGTAGTATTCATACAGTACCTCAATGTAAAGCTGGTTGCCCCACTTGCGATGGTTGCGTTAAGCAATCCACTGATTATTGGGAAGGTTGGTTTGCCAACTACAACCGCGTTTTAGCGAAGTTAACAAACAAAGAAGATTATTGGGATCGTTGGTTTAACTGTTATTCTCAGAAATTCTCTGAGCAGTTGCAAAAGCGTCAACCCCAAATGAAGTATGAAGGATAAAGTATGAAGGATGAAGTATGAAGGATGAAGGATGAAGTATTAAACTTCGAGTTGAGAAATGGAAACTCCGAGCTGAGAACTAGAAACTCCGATCTGAGAACTGGAAACTTCGAGTTGAGAACTGGAAACTCCGAGTTGAGAACTGGAAACTTCGAGTTAAGAACTGGAAACTCCGAGTTGAGAACTGGAAACTTCGAGTTAAGAACTGGAAACTCCGAGTTGAGAACTGGAAACTTCGAGCTGAGAACTGGAAACTTCGAGCCGAGAACCTGGAACTGGGAGTTTCACCCTTCACCCTTCATCCTTCACCCTTCATCCTTCACCCTTCACCCTTCATGCTTCCTCATTCATAATTCATAAATTTAAAACCAATGCAAAGCAACTGCATTTATCTCGATAATAATGCCACCACGAAGGTAGACCCAGAAGTTGTAGAGGTGATGCTGCCTTATTTAACTGAATATTACGGCAATCCCTCTAGTATGCATACCTTTGGCGGACAAGTTGGCAAAGCCGTAAAAACAGCAAGAGAACAACTTGCAGCCCTGATAGGAGCAGATGAGTCGGAAATTGTCTACACTAGTTGTGGAACCGAAGGTGATAATGCGGCGATTCGCGCTGCACTGTTGGCACAACCAGAAAAGCGACACATTATTACGACTCAAGTTGAACACCCCGCAGTACTGAATGTCTGCAAACAACTAGAAAGCCAAGGTTATAGTGTTACTTATCTTTCGGTAAATGGTCAAGGACAATTAGATCTCAATGAGCTAGAAGCTTCCTTGACAGGTAACACCGCCTTGGTGACAATTATGTATGCCAATAACGAAACAGGCGTGGTTTTCCCAATCGAGCAGATTGGCTTGCGAGTGAAAGAGCATGGTGCTTTATTCCACGTCGATGCGGTGCAAGCAGTGGGTAAAATCCCTCTGAATATGAAGAATAGCACCGTAGATATGCTAACTCTATCCGGTCACAAAATACACGCTCCCAAAGGTATGGGCGCTTTGTATGTACGGCGCGGTGTCAGATTCCGTCCCTTCTTAATCGGTGGACACCAAGAACGTGGGCGGCGTGCGGGAACAGAGAACGTTCCAGGGATTATTGCTCTCGGTAAAGCCGCCGAACTGGAAATGTTACATTTAGAAGAGGCGACGAAAAGAGAAAGAAAGCTGCGCGATCGCCTGGAACAAACCTTACTCGCCAAGATTCCTGAGTGTGAAGTTAACGGTGATATTACGCAGAGATTGCCAAACACCACCAACATCGGCTTCAAATATATCGAAGGTGAAGCCATTCTGCTACTGTTAAATAAATACGGTATCTGTGCCTCATCCGGTTCTGCTTGTACTTCTGGCTCTTTGGAACCTTCCCACGTATTGCGGGCAATGGGCTTACCCTACACCACTTTACACGGTTCCATCCGCTTTAGCCTCTGTCGCTACACCACAGATGCTGAAATCGATCAAGTAATTGCGGTTATGCCGGAAATTGTCGAACGTTTGCGCGCCCTTTCACCCTTTAAAAATGATGAAGCGGGTTGGCTGCAAGCCCAGGAACAAACATTGGCTCATCGTTAGGGACTGGGGAATAGGGGGACAATTAACTGTTGACTGTTGACTGTTGACTGTTGACTGTTCTCCAATGCCCAATGCCCAATCTAAAATCCAAAATCCAAAATCTAAAATCGGCCATGTGGGACTACACAGATAAAGTATTAGAATTGTTTTACAATCCCAAAAATCAGGGAGTTATCGAAGAAGCTGATGACGCTGGGGTGAAGGTGGCGACTGGGGAAGTAGGTAGCATTGCTTGTGGTGATGCTTTGAGACTACACCTGAAAGTTGAAGTCGCCAGCGATAAGATTCTCGATGCACGCTTTCAAACTTTTGGCTGCACGAGTGCGATCGCATCTTCCAGCGCTTTGACAGAAATGATTAAGGGTTTAACCTTGGATGAAGCCCTCAATGTCTCCAATAAAGACATTGCAGAATACCTGGGTGGATTGCCAGAAGCGAAAATGCATTGTTCTGTGATGGGGCAAGAAGCGCTAGAAGCGGCTATTTATAATTATCGTGGCATTCCCCTAGCTACCCATGATGACGATGATGAAGGAGCGCTAATTTGTAGCTGCTTTGGCATCAGCGAATCCAAAATTCGGCGCGTGATTTTGGAAAATAACCTCACGGATGCAGAACAGGTAACAAATTATGTCAAAGCTGGTGGCGGATGCGGTTCCTGTTTAGCCAATATCGATGATATTATAAAAGAAGTTCAACAAGAGACCGCTACACCTGCACTCAACAACTATGGCGTGAAAGTTGCAACCAATATTGCTACTGCTAAACAATCACAACGTCCGCTGACTAATGTGCAAAAAATTGCACTGATTCAAAAAGTGTTAGATGAAGAAGTCAGACCAGTTCTAATTGCTGATGGCGGAGATGTTGAACTTTATGATGTAGATGGCGATCGCGTCAAGGTTCTGCTTCAAGGAGCGTGTGGTTCTTGTTCTAGCAGCACAGCAACTCTCAAGATTGCCATAGAAGCCAGGTTGCAGGATCGTGTCAGCAAGAACCTTGTAGTCGAAGCGGTCGAGCCATTGCTATAAAACTTACGCACTGCACAAATACACCTAATGTGCATCAACTAAGAGACAGTAGGATTTGACTGAGACAATTCACTTCGCATCAATGAATTCAGTCCTACCGACAACAAACAGCTAAAGCACATAGGCAAGTATTCAAGGCCTAATTGCGAATTCCCTAATCCAACTCGCTTCAAAGGAATGAGGATATGAGCGCACTATACGACAAAATTGGCGGACAAGCAACTATCGAGAAAGTAGTTGCGGATTTGCACAAACGGATTCTAGCAGACAACAGTGTTAATACATTCTTCGCTAAAACAGATATGGCGAAGCAACGTGCGCACTTTGTTGCTTTCGTAGCTCAGTTACTCGAAGGGCCAAAGCAATATGCAGGTCGCCCAATGGACAAAACCCACACAGGGATGAATTTACAGCCCCAACACTTTGATGCTGTTGCTAAACACCTCAGCGATGCAATGGCTGCAAGTGGAGTTCCGGCTGCTGATGCTAGCGCTGCAATGGCTCGCGTCGCCAACTTGAAAGGCTCTATTGTGAACAAGTAACAGGACTTTGAGATTGATTGTTGACGAAGATATTCAGTCAACTCCTACCAGGTGTTTATCTCTGACTCACAAGTATTTGTAAAGTGCGTAATTACCTTTGTTAATAGTCATTTTCATGGCTATTAACAAAGAATAAAAGAAAAAAAATTTAATTTGAACGAGGAACATAGATGTCTTTACTACCGATAGTTTTTGCTGTGGAGCGCGCGCCCCCGGCTGATACTTAGTACCAACGCCAAAAGCGACGTTCTACACGAAACTCACTCCGAGCTCCAACGGGCGTGAGACCCAACAGACAAAAGCAAAAGACCCACCAACCAACCAATTGCAGGAAACACGAACCATGACTGACGAAAATATTAGACAGATAGCCTTCTACGGTAAAGGCGGTATCGGTAAGTCCACCACTTCCCAAAATACCATCGCCGCTATGGCAGAAATGGGTCAGCGCGTTTTGATTGTGGGTTGCGACCCTAAAGCTGACTCCACCCGTTTGATGCTCCACAGTAAAGCTCAAACCACCGTGCTGCACTTAGCAGCAGAACGCGGTGCTGTAGAAGACCTAGAACTCGAAGAAGTAATGCTCACCGGCTTCCGTGATGTTCGTTGCGTGGAGTCTGGTGGTCCAGAACCAGGTGTAGGTTGCGCCGGTCGTGGTATCATCACCGCCATTAACTTCTTGGAAGAAAATGGTGCTTACCAAGACCTAGATTTCGTATCTTACGACGTGTTGGGTGACGTTGTGTGCGGTGGTTTTGCTATGCCTATCCGTGAAGGTAAGGCACAAGAAATCTACATCGTTACCTCTGGTGAAATGATGGCGATGTATGCTGCTAACAACATCGCTCGCGGTATTCTCAAGTACGCTCACTCTGGTGGTGTGCGCTTGGGTGGTTTGATTTGTAACAGCCGTAAAGTTGACCGGGAAATCGAACTAATCGAAACCTTGGCTGAACGCTTGAACACCCAAATGATTCACTTCGTACCTCGCGACAACATCGTTCAACACGCAGAATTGCGTCGGATGACTGTTAACGAGTATGCACCTGACAGCGCTCAAGGTAATGAATACCGTGCATTAGCTAAGAAGATCATCAACAACACCAATCTCACCATTCCTACACCAATGGAAATGGATGATCTCGAAGCATTATTGATCGAGTACGGTATCCTTGATGACGATACCAAGCACGCAGACATCATTGGTAAACCAGCAGGAGCTTCTGCTAAATAAACTATGTTTTAGGAAAAGGGAACACTTGCATCAATTCCCTTTTACCTTTGATCTAATTTTTATCCCCCACGGGGACTTAGAGTCCCCAACCCCATAGGGGAAATCCCCTTCCCTAACTATCCCGGTTCCTTAGGAGCAAGAGAGACTAAAGATGACTCCTCCAGAAAATCAAAACATCATTGAAGAAAGAAAAGAACTAATTAAAGAAGTTCTTAATGCCTATCCCGAAAAAGCAGCGAAAAAACGGGAAAAGCACTTAAACGTATACGAAGAAGGTAAGTCCGACTGCGGCGTTAAGTCTAACATTAAATCCCTTCCTGGTGTAATGACCGCCCGTGGTTGTGCTTATGCAGGTTCTAAGGGTGTGGTTTGGGGTCCGATTAAGGACATGATCCACATTAGCCACGGGCCTGTAGGTTGCGGTTACTGGTCTTGGTCTGGTCGTCGTAACTACTACATTGGTACAACTGGTGTTGACACCTTTGGTACCATGCACTTCACCTCCGACTTCCAAGAAAGAGACATCGTTTTCGGTGGTGACAAAAAACTCTTCAAGCTGATTCAAGAACTCGAAGTTCTATTCCCCCTCAGCCGTGGTGTTTCCATTCAATCTGAATGTCCCATCGGTTTGATTGGGGATGACATCGAAGCAGTTGCTAAGAAAGCAGCTAAAGAAATTAACAAGCCTGTTGTACCTGTACGTTGCGAAGGCTTCCGTGGTGTATCTCAGTCCTTGGGTCACCACATTGCTAACGACATGATTCGTGACTGGGTATTCCCCAGAGCAGATCAAGCCAAGAAAGATGGCACACTCAAGTTTGACTCTACTCCTTATGATGTAGCCATCATTGGTGACTACAACATCGGTGGTGATGCTTGGGCTAGCCGCATCCTCTTAGAAGAAATCGGCTTGCGCGTAGTCGCTCAGTGGTCTGGTGACGGTACTATCAACGAAATGTTGATGACCCCCAATGTGAAGATGAACCTCATCCACTGCTATCGGTCGATGAACTACATCAGCCGTCACATGGAAGAGAAGTATGGTATCCCCTGGTTGGAATACAACTTCTTCGGCCCCACCAAGATTGCTGAATCCTTACGGGAAATTGCTTCTAAATTTGACTCGAAGATCCAAGAAAACGCTGAGAAGGTTATTGCTAAGTATCAGCCAACAATGGATGCGATCGTTAAGAAGTATCGCCCCCGTTTGGAAGGTAAAACCGTCGCTATGATGGTTGGTGGTTTGCGTCCTCGCCACGTTGTACCCGCTTTCCAAGATTTGGGTATGAAGATGATTGGTACAGGTTATGAGTTCGCTCATAATGACGATTACAAACGTACCACTCACTACATCGAAAACGGCACCATCGTTTATGACGACGTTACCGCTTACGAATTTGAAGAGTTTGTTAAAGCACTCAAGCCAGATTTGATTGCTTCTGGTGTGAAAGAGAAGTATGTCTTCCAAAAGATGGGTCTTCCTTTCCGTCAAATGCACTCTTGGGATTACTCCGAACCTAGCAATTGTCCTTAGAACTCGCGATGCAACCAGGTTTTTTTTGCGGCAGGAGAAAATAGACTGTTTTTCTAGCCTAAATGCAAGTTGTAGGGTTATCGACTAACAATCTTTTCTGATGCTTTAAACAATATAACTCTTATTCTGTCTGGTTTTGAGAATTTGCTTGCATGAGTCTTAAATTAAAATTGTTAAATAAAAAACCATTTTAAATGACATTTTTTAGATTAATTTCTGAAATATTTTTTGTTTCACGCAAAGGCGCAAAGAAGTTCGCAAAAATTAAGGCTTTTGCAAAGGGTCAATTGTTTGAGGTGAGATAATGCGATGGGGAATGCAATCGGCAAAAGCAAGCAGGAATTATCCATCTGGGCTATCTCAAACCTAAACTAACTTTATAAAGGCTCGGTTTAGTGACAGCAAGCAACCTGAAACTCAGCAGTTAGATCATTGCTTCCATGCGCTATAACCACATAATCTGCCAAAACTGACTAAGGTGAACGAATTTTATATTGCCATCCAACCACTTATTGTGTTAAAAATAACAATAATACACTTAAAGAGTAAGGTATAATCACAACCAATACTCTTGTTCACAATCTAAGAAATCTACCCAAACTATGCTTTTAGAAACTTTAGCAACCAAGGCTGTGGAGTATTTTGCACTGCAAGTTTCAGGTGGAGCTTTGCAAAAGTTAGGGGCGGATGCGAAAGACTACCTTCAAAAGTTAGTGGGTGTCATATACACTCACTTCGCTGGTAGAAAAGAAATTCAGCAAGCTACACAAAATCTAGGAGTATTGAAAGAAGCAATCATAGCAGAGGCTCCGACAAATATCACTTTTCGTGAAGAACTAGAAGATGTCGTTAGTAAACTGCTCGAGATTGAGGGAAATCAAAATAGTGGAACTGTTAATCAGATTTCTACTGGTTCTGGCTCAAATATTAACGCTCCACAAAATACAGGATATATAGCAGGAGGAGATCAGTACTTTCGGGGCTGAAGAGCTTCACTTACATTTCTCTTCAAATTCTCAATCATCTCCAACAGAGCTTCCTCAATACTTAAGATTAAAGTCATTTTGGAGGAAGATGTGGAACTATATAACAACTTTACTATTCTTTTTTGTAGTATTTTTTGTATGGTTTTTTCTTGGATTCACCGCGAGTCATGCTTTTCCTATAGACCTTATTCAATCTCTCACCAACTATTTATTTAGTGGATTTCAGGCATACCAATGGCAGTTAAATAAGGCAGTAGATCACTCTCTTAACTCAATCTGGCAAGAAGTTAGAGCAAAACTTCATCATACTCCTACCTCTGAGTCAGTAATTGCTACGGCAGATAAGAGAGAAGCTAGTCAACTAAACCAACTTGACTCAGAGTATTGGCTACTTCTGAGAGCTATTGAGTTACTTACAGTAGGTGTGAATACCACTGACAGGGATTTAGTTGATTGGAAGTTAACTGAATTAGACGAACAAAGAGATTTTATTCTTGATAGGTTAAATCCTCTTAAAAGAAAACATTATGGCTTATTAAATAAAATTCAAGATACTTGGCATTCGTGCTACGCAATTTTTACTTTTGAAGCAATTAGGCGAGAAAAAAGTTTCAAAAGAATTGAGAAAATTTTAACTGATTTGCTTATTACCTATATAAATCAAGAGCCTTCCAAAGAAAATATAGAGGAAATGCTGGAAGTCTTGGACGAAAAAATGGCAAAAAATCCCAGGCTCAAAACTTTGTTTCAAACATCACGTCTACTGAATTGGGTTTACTCATGTATTGGAAACTTGAGTATGGATGTTAACGAAGACCCTATTTATAAAGATTATCCGGTTAGAGCTAAACGTGGAAGGTATTGTTACCATCTCCCTAATGGTTGCAGCCATTACCCTCGTGTAGAAAAGCCTGAACATCAAGCAAAAATTTTGTTTTTTAAAACTATTAAAGAAGCCGAAGCGCAAAATTTAGATTTATGTGGAACTTGTAAAAGGATTATTAGCAGTGAATAAGCTGAGGTTAACTTGTCTATTCAATAAGCACAATCAAGTCATTTCTAATCTGCACTGTATCCAACAAATATTTCATGGCTCATCCTGAACATCGATGATTGATTCATCGCCTTGACGAATCGCACGTCCATAAGCGAGTACTTCTTCAAACGCCGGCTCATCTTTGAAAGAACCTGTAATTTGTTGCAGCCAATTTGTTGGTTGAGAAACTGCTACTTGTTGTTGTAACTCCGTCACTGCCGCTTCTACAGCTGCAAGACGTTCTTCCAGAGAAGTATTGGTTGACATTTGAGGTTCTCCCTAAGAGCATAACACCTATCTGAAGAATAACGAGTCAAGGTCAAGGGTGACAAGTTTCTTGATTACGGAGTTTGGAACATCAGAAGCAATCTAGAGCGATACGGTAAGCAACCAAGAGCGCACCTCACAAAGATGATAGAATTGCCTTGATGAGGGATGCGATCGCAATAGGCTAAATTTGGCTGGTGCTTAACAGATCAGCATAGGCTGTCGCTGTATCCTTCATATATTGGTATTCTTCTTTAATTTTTTTGTACTGATTATCAATAGCCAAGCCTTTATCGGGAAGCAAATTCGGGTCATATCCTGCAATTTGTCTGCCAATCAACATTTCTCTGATAAAGCCAACGTACACTTGTTGTAATTCTTCAGCTTTATCTAGCAAATTCTCAATTTGAAATAATGCTCTTTCATAAATTCCCTGTTGATTTGTATAAAATTCTGACGTAGCTACTAAGTCCAGCAATTCGTTTATTTTGTGCCACTGCTTTCTTAAATTTAAAATCTCTGGCTCAACAAATTGAATATGCTCCTTCATCAAAAAGGCTATTTCTTGGGCTGCTTGGAGGTTGACTCTGCTTTGAGTATGTGTTTTTTCTAAAGCTGGAATACGGATAGATTCCAGATTATGCCAGGAATAAATATACTCAATTCCATCTCGCGTCAGCTTGGGAAAAACGACTCGGATTCTCCGATTATCATTAACATCAAAAAAAATACCTAAGTTACCTAAAGGTAAGTTTGGGTAACGTGTATTTGCTCCATCAACTTCCACTACCAAGTTACTTCTGATTTTCTCTATCTTTTGATTGGGATATAATAAAAAACAATATCCTGCGCCTAAAAGGATGATTAGAAAGATTATAGTAAATTCCACGCTTGTGACCATTATAGCCAGTTTTACGCTTGAGAAAATTCCTCTTCAGATATGGATGCGATCGCATGACAGAGATTGTGTGTGAGATGCACAAGAAATAGACTGTTGTAGAGACCGCTCTTGAACATACTGAAGAGTTGGGGTTTAATCTGGGAAAGCTAAACCAGTCCGAGGATCGCGGATATACAGCCCTAGTGTCAGACTACGGATCGCTTCATCCCAAACGGGTGTTAATTGTTCTGCTTGATCCGCCCAATAATCGAATGTAATCAAGCATTGAACATTTGACCCCAAAGCTATGCAAGTCCGCGAAAAAGCGTCCCGTGGCTCTGCTTGGTTGTCGATAAACTTAATTTCTGTCCAGACAATTTTGGCGGTTTGGCGCTTGACGGTAATAATTTCACCCCTTTCAATGATGTTGCGGCTGTCTTCGTCCATCACTTTTTTCAAGGTGGATTTGAGGGGAAACAGGCTCCAGTCGTTCGGTGGGAGTTGATTGAAAGATACTTCTAAACAGCAATCATCATCGGGCGGTTTTTTGTCCATGAACTTGAATGATTTTTCCTGTGGCTCAAAAACCCAATTTTGGGGTACATTGAAGCGAACAGCCCCACGATTAGCCACAAAAATTTTGTAGCCTGATGGCGATTCCCAGCGATGGTCAGGTTTTAGTTCAAGCGTTTCTTTAATCCACTGGAGATTGCTTTTCTTACGCTTTGCCATAGTGAGTTTGCAAATCTGCTAAAGACCGCGATCGCTTAAATTGGGTTGTAAGCGATCGCCTATTTTGTTCATACTATCAAATTCTACCTAGGAGAGTACCTAGCAGATGAGGCGACACAACTTTTTACTTACCCGTCAAAACGCTGGTTTCACCTGTAAACCACACGCCATTAATGATTAAATGATTAATCACCCAGCGATCGCCATCACGCACTAGACTGACATCGTACTGACTTTTCATCAGGCAATGTCTGCTATGGTCATCTGGTGGAAGATGTTGAGCTTCCGCAATCACATATAGTTTTGCTGTATCGCCATTTATCTTGATGCGTGGATTAGATATTGCGTGGGTTGTGTCAAGTAGAAAAACTGTGTTTTTAAAGAGTTCCACAATCACATCAAGCCCTTGAAAAACTGGATAATTCAGCCCCCAAAGTTTATTACTTGAGGTTGCGTCAACAATAGCAGCCGGTGCAAATGCAGAGGCAAATAACTCTTCATCAGCTAAGTCGATTCCCGCGCCAAAGCGATATATTGCATCGGCTATCTCCAATCTGTCGCGAACCTCTAGCGCTACTTGTGCAGCATCCATTGTTTTTCTCCTCCTAACTCTATCTATTTGTTGATTATTAAGAAGATATGATTGATAATCTCTGCGCTTTTGTTACAGGGATGCTCAGAAATTATTCTGAATTCGGTATGTGCTGTTGTTCTCCAATTCTGGTAGTTTATGGAATGGTTAAAGATCATTTAGATACTCAATAAAACGTTATGCTTACTTTTTTTACCAATATTTTGTTAATAATCCTGATATTTAAGAATTAAATAAGATTTCAGGGATTTGCTCTGATTTCATCTCTACATAACAATCCTGTAAGCATTGATACAAGCAGCCTGAAAATTATCCAGGAGATTTATTACTTTTGGATAGATGACATCTCGAACTTCTGGATGACACTAAGGGTTTTTGATTTGTGCGACCTTACATAGGTAAGCAGAAAGACTCAAGATTAACAAGCAAAATAAAGAACAATGCCCGATCAAACATTTAGACAAAACATTCCCGAAGTTGACCCAACAGAGATTGAAGATTCTCGAACTGCGATCGCTGACGAAAATCGCTCTTTCCTAGAAAAAGTCATGGTGGGAAGCGGATTCGCAGATTTGTATGACGCTAGAGACTTTAGTGAAGTCGTATTTCGCGTCATGCGCGACTTAATGACAACAGAAGCGAGCGATCGCGTCGAGTCAGAACTGCATCAAGAGGCTGTAACTACAGATGAAAAAGCACTCCAAATGGAAGTGGCTGAACTCTGGAAAGACACCAATCCAATTGTGAGATTTTTAAGTCGAGTACGTAAACCTTTGACAGGCCCAGCTCCCATTGGTATTGATTCCAATCTCTTTCTCACTAGAGTTGCTAATGAAGGCGGACTCCCAGGAACAGTAGACCGAGATCAAGCGATTCAAGCAGTGTTTTCTGCAACCAAAGACGAACTTTCCCAAGAACGGATTCAAGAAATTGCTGGTTGGCTCCCCGATCGTATTCGTGAGCTTTGGGAACAAGCTTAATTAGGCGACTTGGGGCATTAGAAATAGGGCATTGGGCATTGGGAATTGGCTACTATTGCTCATGCCCCATATTCTATTCCATACCTTTTATCAACTATGATTTGTATGGAGTATATTGATAGACAGTGTGTTTAATAACATTTGCTTTGCGCTTATAAATCCAAGGTTTAATCATAGTTTCTCTTTGGGTATTACATTCGTACTTATCGCCTAAAAACTCTGCCTGATATAAGCTTTTGCTGCCTTTATTATCAACAACAACATTGTCTATTCCATCTAGCTGAGAGTAAATTGTTAGGCTCTTGTCACAATGAATTGCCACATCATATGTAGCGCCCTGAAATTTAATAGGTTTAGCTTTTAGGTTATGCCAGCAGCTAAACTTTCTGCCATCACTCGTTTCTACAATTGTTTTTGTAGTTATTTTCTCATACTCCATCTTTTTTATATTGCTTTCTGGGCAAGCTACAACAGATATGTTAAAGCAAAAAGCTAGAAATGTACCAAGTCCTACATGGGCATAGAAGTACGAACGTTTACTAATTTTAAAAAGAGAAATTGGTGCAGCAAAAACTTGGTTAAACTTTTTCAAGTATGTATTTAGATTATTACTCATTACTGTATCTTCCTTAGCAAGGGTTTAAACCCAAAAAATAAGTCTAAAATTATAGTCCAGGATGAAAATATACATCAGCTAAAAAGGCAGTTACGGAAATCTTGGCGGGAATTTTGTTTTCATTCAATGAATTAGCAACGCCCGAAATTGCGTCAAGTGGAGATTTTGGGATTGGCGATCGCTTTCATTTTGATAATTTAGTAGCCAGCACTTGATTGCTGGCTACTAAATTTTTTACCCATCAACTCTCCCGCAGATGTTTATCAAAGAACTGTGTCAACTCACGCCAAGCATCTTCAGCGGCTAAAGGGTTGTACTCAGAACGCTCATTACAGAAAAACCCATGATCCGCATCAGGATAAACTTTCAAGGTGTATTCTTTGCCGAGTTCTTGGAAACGGGACTCGATTTGTTTAACGCGATCGCTGGGAATAAATGGATCAGTACCACCAAAGAACAAGTAAACTGGCACTGTAATATTTTCCATCGCTACAATCCACTCATCCAGAACCATACCGTAGAAAGGCGCTGCCGCCGCAATTCCTGGAGATAAATAACAGGCGGTGAAAAAAGTCAACCCACCACCTAAGCAAAAGCCAGTCACACCCACTTTATCTCGATACACATCGGCTCGTGATTTTACATAAACCAACGCCGCCCGAATATCTTCCTCCATCGGCTTACCAAAATCGAGGCGGAACATCATCGCCCGCGCTTGCTCAACTTCATCGTAACCAAACTTGTTATTTGGCAACTCACGATAATATAAATCTGGTGCGAGAACCACATAACCTTCCTGGGCAATTCTTGCGGCTACATCGCGAATGTGCGATGTTAAACCAAATGCTTCCATCAGTAAGATGACAGCAGGCTGACGTTTACCCTCAGCATGAGTATACAACCAAGCCGGCATTTGTCCGTCGGGAGTGGGAATCATCACCTCTGTCTGTTCGATTTGCACGTTATTACCTCCGCCGCTACGAGAACAGTTAGGGAATGTATTTATTCTGACTGTTTTCTACACAGATGAGCGATCGCTCCAATGCATCAAAGGCATATAGGACTTACGCACAAAACCTCTCAAACTCTTATTCCTCTGTGAACTCTGCGTTCTCTGCGGTTCATTTTGACCTTACCTTTGCGTAAGTCCTGGCATAATGTAGATTGCTATCTAACCTAACTATTCCCAGTCTTCGTACTTCAAGCCATCTATACGGCTAAATTCGCGGGTGTTGTGGGTGACAAGGGTGAGGTCATTTGCTAACCAGAATCCAATACCCCTATGATATCGGATTATATTCACTATAATCCCGTGCGGTATCAGCTTTGTGAATCACCCCAACAATAGGCTTTTTCTAGTATTCATCGTTTTATGCAGCAGAAGATTTATCCCTTAGATTGGGGTAGCGGGGGTGAGATTCAGCTTATGACGGATATTTGGGATGTTTGAGATGATGGTGCGTTGCGCTTGGCGACAACACAGCCTACGCAAGAAGTGCGATCGGTACTTGGACTGAATAGATGATCGCACTTAAAACTCAGCGTCAGGATATTACAGTTTATGAAAAAATTGAATCAAATATACCTCCATCTAAAATTCCGTCATCGTTCCAGTCTCTATCGAAGACATCCATTGCGTTATCCAGTCGAGCATCGAAGAATTCGCTAGGTGTAGCCACATTCGATCCGCGAGATAAGTTTTCATGGGGATCTTCTAGAAAAACATTATCAATTTCGTCGGCTAAGTCTGGATATTCACTCTGGGGATAAATATGAGAGATATGCTTGTGATGCATAAACTCTCGAATCATATCTGACCCTTGTGCTTTAACCTCCCAGGGAATAAGATTATCATACGCAAGTTCAGGATCAAGACCATATACTGTAAATCGAGAACTAAGATAATCCTTCAAGTCTTGAGGTAAAGAATAATAGCTAGACATTACTTCTTAGCCTTTTTTTTAAGCCAAAGTTTGAGGAAAAACCAGAGAATTACTTCACCTATGAGAAGAGGTAAGATGCTCTGCAACGTCCAAGAGATAATTGCAAATACTATGGTTGAAGCAATAGCAATAATTCGACGATTTCTCGCACCGCGTTGAAAGTCATCCCAACGATTATCTTCCAAAGTATTCAAGGAATTTTTACGAATAATTGAACTCATAACTCTTAGTAAATTGAATGATGAGGAGCTTTGTATGGAATTGCCACAATAGATTTACTAGAGCCGTTACTCCAGAATTCTACAGGTAGCTGCTGACCTGAATCACAAATAATCATTCCTAATGTCTGCCTCTTGGGTAACATATCAGCCTCAAATCCACTACCATTTGTGCAGAATAAACCATTGGCAGGAGACGCTGAATCGCTTTGTTGAGGCATCAATGATAGATAAGCTACATACCCATCTGCAAACTGAATCCCAAAGTAAGTACATGGAACAGCTGTCTGTGGATGAGGTAGGAGCATTAGCAATCTGCGTACGGCATCACCTCGATGTCGTTTGCGATGGTACAGATATGATCTTGGATCGTTCACCCACTCTAATCCTAGTTCCTTTAGCTGTTGACCATCTAAATCTTGTAGAGCATCGCTGACCTTTCCCGCAATCATACCAGCAGCAAATCCACCAAGGGCATCCCCTAATTGAAAGCCGTCTCCCAAACCCATAAAAGTAGTTAATAAGCCTACTCCTAAACGCCATGCAGCAGCTTCAGCTTTCTTCTTTTCCTGATGATCAGAAATAATCTTTTGTACAATGTACTCTTCATTGACTGTTGCATAACCAATTAATTGTGAAAGTAAGGCTCCATGCCGATTAATGACAGGTAGCGTTCCGTACACAGTTGATTGGCCGAGAATAGGGAATAATTTACGAATCTTATCTTGAGAATAAGTTGAATCTTGAACGTATTGCGCCATAAGAAGCAAGTCAACAAGGTAATACCCAATACTAAGCTTCTAGTTGTGCTGATCATCAACCGTATTTTTGCCCAAAAACGATGAAAATTGATTGAATTTAAAAAATCTATAGAACTCCTATTTGATTTTTGAAATATACGTAGGGTGGGCAATGCCCACCGTATCCGGGTTTTGTAAGGCATTGCCCTACCTACAGATACTTAGATTTTTTCAATAATCAAACCGGATTGCTATAAACATAAAAATGATTAGTGTTGTATAAATGCGCTATGAATTCAGTTTTTTGACCAAGACTAACGATTGATTTTTCGCGCCTTTGGGCTTTTGCACGAAACAAAATTCATCTCATCAATCAGCAATGCTAAATGATTTATACTACTCTAGTTAATGAGAGTCGTAAACGATTACGTAGTCTACTTGATTTTTAACTACGCTTATAAACTAACTCCATCTTCAACTTCTCAATCTCCAACTTCAACTTCTCATTCTCCATCCGCAACTTCGCATTTTCCTCCCTAATCAACTCCACTTCATCCCTCTTACTCAAAGCCTGATTAATCGCTAACTTCCGCATATCCAGCGAAAACCAACGCTGATAAGTATGCGTATGAACTTGCACACTATGCCCCAAATTATCCGCCGCCGCTTTAATTGGTATCCCCAAAATATGCGCCCGAATTGCCCAAGCATGACGTAAATCGTAAGGCTTAAAATCTAAGCCAATTTTCCGAAACCACCAACTAACTCTTTGTGTTAAAGCTGTTATTTCCGCATGATTATTCTTATCTTTTTTACTAATCGCTGTTGCCAACATCTCTAAATACTTCGGATTTCTTAAATCAAATTCTTCAATCCATTCTTTATGTAAAGGTAATGCTTGCCTTTCTCCTGTTTTACACTCTTTATGCACTTTCCATGTAAAGTCTACATTCTCTTGGCTTAACCACCAATCAATATCAGGATTAATAAATAATTCTCGTGGACGTAAACCAAAAACTGCTAACATTCCATAAGTCCAGCGCCAAAGCTGCCAGCTATCTTTAACATCTTGATTTACTTGATTACCTCTGTTATGCAAATAATCTTCAAACTTAGTAATTCCTGTGGCTATTTCAGCATCGGTTGGGATGTTACGGGAATTATTTTCCGGCATTTTGGAATATTTAGATAAATCAATTTCGATTTTGAAGGTCTGACAAAATGCAGATATAGCTCTGGCTGCATTATATCTAGCCCATTCTTTATCGATTTGTTCAATTGAACTTATTAAATTTTCCGCAGTTGCGATATCTTGGGAATTAGTAAATCTTTGGGTTCTTGAAAAATAATAAAAAAATGTATGTTCGCTTTTGGTAGTGCGTTTATGAGTTTTAAAATACTCATCTTCAAACTTTGCGAGTAATTCTCCTATGGTTGTAAAGTCCTTTTTAATCGCTTCAGTGCCTAAATATTTATCATTCCATTCAAATGTTTTCCGAGCAATTAACTTTCCTAACTCGTATGCTTCTTCTTCCGCCGTTTTGAGTCCATCTAAGTTGGCGGGAATATTCAAGCTGATATTATACTGCTTTCTCCCAGTGCCGTTTTTGTCTGTATCCCCCGGTTTAATTGGTAACGTCGCCCGTAATTGCAGACTTCCATTAGATTCCCGAATTGTCACCTTTGCCTTTGCAGACTTCAAACGCAGATTAACTTTCTCTAACTCTTGCAGTACTTTTGTTCTCATGTGTTCTCTTTGCTGCTGTGCTTGCAGACTTGAGCCGAAAAAACTGCCATCGGTAGACGCAACTGGCTCCAAGTCAGCAAAAGCTTGTTGATATTCGTCTTGACCCTGGTTATGCATCGCGGTATTCTTAGCCTAGATTTAGCCTAAAAATAAATGTGTTCTTAGCGAACAATGTTTAGCACAGACATTGATTGCGGCGAACATTAGGCTACTGAGAGCTATTGAACCATAAAAAGGATTACTCCGGTCCTTATCACGGTTATGACGGTTTTGCCATCTTCGCTCGCGACATGGATTTGGCACTCAACAGCCCAACCTGGGGTCTAATTGGCGCTCCTTGGAGCAAAAACGCTAAAGCTAAAGCTAAAGCTACAGTTTAGGGTAATGGAATCGAGAGATTAGTAGGGGCCTGGGGCTACAACCCCAGGGGGGATTTGGGAATCCAAGATTCAAAATTAAAATTCAAAGTTGTCAATTTTGTGTTTTGCATTTTGAGTTTTGAATAATATTCCCGTTCCCCACCCTCAACTCTCATTACCTACCCCCGCTAGAAATCCTCATCTTTGACCAGTCAGTCACGAATTCAGTCAGCTTGGAGATCCAGAAATGCCTCAGAATCCAGAGAATATTCAAGATCACGTACAACTATTTCACCAACCCGAATACCAACAATTATTCCAAAACAAGAGAGAGTTTGAAAACGGTCACGACCCTGAAGAAGTAAAACGGGTTGCAGAATGGACAAAGAGTTGGGATTATCGTGAAAAGAACTTCGCTCGTGAAGCTTTGACCGTTAACCCAGCTAAAGGTTGCCAACCTTTAGGCGCTATGTTCGCTGCTGTTGGTTTTGAAGGTACTTTACCTTTCGTTCAAGGTTCTCAAGGTTGCGTTGCTTACTTCCGTACCCACTTAACCCGTCACTACAAAGAACCATTCTCTGGTGTGTCTTCTTCCATGACTGAAGACGCAGCGGTGTTCGGTGGTCTGCAAAACATGATTGATGGCTTGGCAAACTCTTACCAGCTTTACAAGCCCAAAATGATTGCAGTTTGCACCACCTGTATGGCTGAAGTTATCGGTGACGACTTAGGTGCGTTTATCACCAACTCCAAGAACGCAGGTTCAGTTCCTCAAGATTTCCCAGTACCCTTTGCTCACACTCCTAGCTTTGTTGGTTCCCACATCACTGGCTACGACAACATGATGAAAGGGATTCTGACTACCTTAACCGCAGGTAAGAAGAAATCTACCAGCAATGGCAAAATCAACTTCATCTCTGGTTTTGACACCTATGTTGGCAACATCCGGGAAGTAAAACGCATTGCTTCTCTGTTCGGTATCGACTACACCATTCTGTCTGATAACAGCGACTACTTGGATGCACCTAACACAGGTGAATTCGATATGTACCCAGGTGGTACTAAGTTAGAAGAAGCAGCTGATGCAATTAATGCTAAAGCTACAGTAGTTATGCAAGCTCACTCTACTCCTAAGACCCGTGAGTACATCGCTAAAGAATGGCAGCAAGATGTTGTAGTTTCTCGTCCTTGGGGTATTAAAGCTACTGATGAGTTCTTGCTCAAACTCAGCGAACTGAGTGGTAAACCCATTCCTGAAGAACTAGAAATCGAACGCGGTCGTGCAGTTGACGCAATGACTGACTCCCATTCATGGGTTCACGGTAAGCGCTTCGCTATCTACGGCGACCCTGATTTGGTTTACAGCGTTGTTGGCTTCATGCTGGAATTGGGTGCTGAACCTGTACATATTGTGGTTCACAACTCCAATGAAGTATTTGAAAAAGAACTTCAAGCATTGCTAGATTCTAGCCCCTTCGGTAAGGACGCAAAAATCTGGGCCGGAAAAGATTTGTGGCACTTACGTTCTCTGTTGTTCACCGAACCAGTTGACCTGTTAATCGGTAACTCCTACGGTAAGTACCTATGGCGCGATTGCAAGGTACCTTTAGTAAGAATTGGCTATCCCATCATGGATCGTCACCACCTGCACCGCTACAGCACCATTGGTTACCAAGGTGTAATTAACCTCCTCAACTGGGTTGTTAATACAATCTTCGAGGACATCGATCAACGCACCAACATTCCTTCTAAGACCGATATTTCTTACGACTTAGTTCGGTAGAAATTACAGTCACTCGCGGCATATTTAAAAAGTAAAAAGTAACAAGAAATATCTTTTACTTTTTACTTTTTCCTTGTACCTGAGGTATTGATTATGGCAAGTATCACTCACCATCACTCCCACCCTCATCCTCATTACCATCCACCTAACTATAAACGCTCTGGTTCTTTTGATATCCTTAAGCCTTTGCGTCATCTGGTAGATGGTATTACAGTAAAGAATGCTCGCCTTGCCCATTTAATTTGTCGAGTAATACCTTGCTGTTGCCCCTTTGAGCGCAATATCAATTTATTTGGGCAGACTTACCATATTCCAGCACTTTGCAAATTTAATCCTTTATATGACGAGTTCGTCATGTTGCGTTTTCGTGCTTTATCTTTTCTGAGCGATGAATGTGGTGAGGATGTGACGAAATATATTTGTTAAACCTGAGACATTAATCAATACCCATTACCTATTACCATTCAATTATTAGTCATTAGTCATTAGTCATTAGTCATTAGTTATTAGTTATTAATTATTCAAAGTACAAAGGACAACTGATAACTAACAACTGACAAAACATTAATACCTGCCATCCAGCAAGAGAAGAGAGATGAAAATCACCCAAGGCAAAATCAACGAGCTGCTTAGTGAGACAGGATGCGAACATAATCAGCATAAACAGAGCGAAAAGAAAAATAAATCTTGTACCCAACAGGCACAACCAGGAGCAGCTCAAGGGGGTTGTGCTTTTGATGGGGCGATGATTGCTCTAGTACCCATTACGGATGCTGCTCATTTAGTCCACGGACCGATCGCCTGCGCTGGTAATTCCTGGGGGAGCCGTGGTAGTCTCTCTTCCGGCCCCATGCTCTACAAAACAGGCTTTACCACTGACTTGAGCGAAAATGATGTGATCTTTGGTGGCGAGAAAAAACTCTACAAAGCCATCCTAGAAATACATAAACGCTACAATCCAGCAGCGATATTTGTCTACGCTACCTGCGTAACTGCTTTGATTGGTGATGATATTGATGCTGTCTGCAAAACTGCTGCTGAAAAACTCGGAACTCCCGTGATTCCGGTGATTGCTCCCGGATTTATTGGTAGTAAAAACTTGGGTAACCGCTTTGGCGGTGAAGCTTTGCTGGAATATGTAGTTGGTACATCAGAACATGTACACTTAGTACAACACCCATGACAAAAGACCCCTACTCCGTGAAGTAAGGGTCTTAGTTGTCCGTGTTGCTAATTATTCAATGTAGAGCCTGAAGCATCTTATATTGCTACCATTCACTGCCGTGGCTCTGAGTTGGAATCCACCTCCCAGGAATTCATTAGCAGTAGGTAGATTAGTAGATGTTGACCCTGTGTAGGAAACACTATCAGTAAGGTTGTTAATTTGGTAACTGATAGTACTGCCCGCACGAGGACAGTAGATGTAGAAATCAAGAAGTTTTTGGACTGCAAACGTTGCGCCAGTGATGGCAGTAACGTTTTGTGTAGTACCATCTTTTGTGGTGAATTGCCACTCAGAATCTCCTCTGATTGCTGAATATTGAAATCCTGCAAAGTTACCGTCTGGAGTATCTGTGGATGTTACATAACCATCAAAAAATCCTTTATTATCTGTAGAAGGATTTCTAGAATACATTCCTAAGAAGATTCTGGTGCTGGGGTAGCTGACATCTGGTAAGTATATTCTTGTGAAGTAAAAGAAACCACCAAACCCATTAGAACTAGAACCTCTGCAATATATTCTGCTATTTGTAGAAAGATTACAGAAATAGTTTGTGGTGTTAGGGGTAACAAAAGTATTTGTATAACTAGCTGCCGCTAGGTTGAACATGAAAGGCACAGAGTCATCAGAAGGGGTAATGTGACTGATAGACCCAACCCGTGTTGCAAACTGCCCGTAAGTGCCAATAGAAGATGTACCATCAACAGGATGAAAAATTACTACAGGGTTACGAGCCAATCCTGTTTGAGCAATAAATTCCCTACTATCTGGAGTCTGCCAAATTGGGAATACCCTGCCCGCAATACTGGTTGAATATTCCAGAACATTACCAGCACTAGGGGCACTAGGTTTACTTCCTGAAGCTGCTATATTCTGGGTAGAAATAGTCTTTTGACCAGTAATTGTTTGATTAGTATTTGTGGTGACCAGGTTAGATACGTTGATGCTATCTAATTTTGTTTTATCAGCAGCAGACATTGACCCAGGAACAGAGCCTGTAGCTGGTACTCCAGCCATTAACTCATTAGGGGTCATTTTGCGGTTCCCGGTAGTACCTTCACTTACATCAATGATAGGGAATACATCGGCAGCACGGTCGAGTGAAGCACCAGTTAAAGCAGTCTCTTGTGTAACTTTTTGGTTAGCCATGAATTTTGTTTAAAAGTTTGAATTATGAATATCTTTCGCGGACTACGTAATCTCCGTTCTCTCTCAAGACGAATGAACCGTCTTCTCTGAGTACAATCTCATCTATAAGGAAATCAGCATTTTCTCTAAATAAATAACCACCATCTTCTCTTAAGATGAAATCTCCATCTTCCCTTAATAAACTTTGGTAGATAAGTTCTGATGCTTCTCTTAATAAAGTGGAATCATCTTCTCTTAAGATATAAGAACCATCTTCCCGTAAAATAACAAACTCATTAATTGGGAAGGGAGCATTAATTGATGGTACATAAAGGTTAGCGATCGCCTGCGAGAGTTTGTAGATAGTGTTGCTGGTTAAGGGCTTACTAAATCCAACAATTGTATGGAGGTTACCAAAATAGTTACTACCACCTACGGTTAAACTACTCTTGTATAGGTTTGCATCCCAATATCTAAGCCAGTTCCAAAAATCTTCACCGTTATGTCGCCCACCATTACTAGGTCTTAGGTTAGTGGGTTTAGTACCATCTACAGGGGTGATACAATAACCGCCCTGAATGTTTTTATTATCGATGACGTAAGTTTGTGTAAGACCTCGACCCGCCCCGCTATCTCCGTGCCACTCCCAATATAAAGCCCCGATTCTTTTTTCTTTAGTGACCGCATAGGTGGCTTGTGTTGCCCTTTCTGTGGAGTTGCCTGCGTTATCAGAACCAAATTCACCTAAGAATATACAAAGGTCTAGGTCGTGTACCCGTGTGATGTAGTTTCTGAGCTTTTCAGTATATTGATCTTGAGTACTGGATGTGTCTGCATCCCAGCCCCACGTTTCATATACGTGAATCCCAAAAAGTATATTATTGTAATTAACTACGGGAGCAAACGGGTTGTTAGGGTCGCGGAATGATAGAAGATTTCTTCCTCTACTAAGGATTGCTGATGAACCAGTTGAGACTGGGTTGGCGTTGTAGTTTACACCTTCCTGTCCAAAGAACAATCCGTTGCATACAATAATATTATTAAATCCAGTATCTCTAATGGATTTGATTAATACTTGGTACATCCTAGCCCAGGCATCAAGCTGACTAGCAGGACTCATACCTCCTGGTTCGTTTAATGGTTCAAGCCATACAAGGGGATTATTTTTATATAAATTGGCGTAATATGCCCCAATATCAGCAACTTGTTGTAGTGTAGGGTTAGATGTTTCGGTTAACATGTACCCTGCATTCTGACCATTTACGGCGTGGCAATACTCAAGAATACATACAATACCTTCACTAGTTATTGCCTCAACAGCATTAGCAATAGATTCTGGTCGTGTATCACCAGTAAACGTTGTGTTTAATGGATTACAACACACGCGAATGGTATTAATTCCCCAAGCCTTAGCATAAACAATTGAGTCTTCAACATAAGGCCCGATGACTCTTGTCTGACCGTTTATAGTAACAGTACCAGCCCGCTGGTTTGTTTTGCCATATCTGTAAGCAAGAAAGTTAAATCCTCTGGGGATGAATTCAGAACCATCTGGGGCAAATATTCGTTTACCAACAATATTAAATGTGGACATATTTTATTAACTGCTAGCTACTAGCGTTCCATCTAGATAAACTTTTTTCCCGGTTGCCCCTGAAGTAACCGCCCACACTCTTTTAGTATTTAATGGAAAGTTAATAGATGGATTATCGTAGTTAAGTACATTATCAAACTGTGTTGCCCTGAATGTATTTTGGTCGGCATAACCGAGGATAATATTCTCGTTTGGCAAATTATTAGTAGTTTGAATAAACCAATTTGATGTAGTGATATTTGGTGTATTCTCCCGTACTATTATTGTGGATTCCTGGGCTTGCAACCACGAGCTATTTAAAACTAAAGAATCATTTGAGAATTGGATTCCTTCGGGGTTAAATATACCATCTACTATTATCTTTGGCTGTTTTGTTATATCTTCTTGGAAAGAATGTCTTGCGCGTCTACTTTGGTCGTAGAATCCTACAAGATAACCATCATTTGAGCCTACAAACTGTATTAGACTATCTACATTTAGTAAATCCTTGTTAGTAAACGGGATATCTACCACAACATTATCCCGTCTTACTTTCATGCAAGGGCCCCTATAGGAAGAAACAAGCCGAACTATGGAATAAACAAATTCTAAGTTCGGGAAGCTATCTAACAGTAGGTAATTACTAAAGTTTTGTCTATTTAAACCAAGCCCTAATTGCATGATCAGATTACCCCTTGTAGGCTATAACTTTGCCAGCACTTAATGCAAAGTTAGAAATATCCCCATATAAAACAAAACCCGCTGGTAGTTCTACGTTGATTGCTGGGAATGTTGTACTAGCACAGGTAAGGGTGCTAAAGGTAGCAGCCTCTATTACTTGAATAGCAACCCAAGTGCCTGGTTGTGGAAGAGTACTTGTAATTAAAGCGTGACCTTTCTTACCAAGAGAAACTTCAGTAAGGGTTTTAATATTGCTTTGGGTTTCCTCTGTTGACGCTCCAAACGGTAGGGGAAGGTTATCGTTGATGATTGTGTTGTTCTGCTCGGTAATGTATGGATCATCAACAGTACCAGAGCCAGTTGCCTTCATGTAAATGGTTCTACCGAAGACATCTTTAATTGGAATATTCGCCATAATTAGGAAGCCCTTAACCAAATAGTAGGAGCAGTTGTTGCCACAGCAATTGAACTTGTGGAAGCTGTGCTAGGGTAAGCCCCATAACTTAATGTGGCTCTTAAACAAGTATTAAAGCTAGTTGAAACTGATGTAGTCCCAAAAACATAACCAGCAACAGAAGCAGATGTTCCACTAGCATTAAAAACAGCAGAACCTCCGCTTTGCATAAAAGCAAGGGCATACCACCCAGGAGAAAGAGTGACGCTGATAGTTGCTTCTTTAGAACCAGTAGAATCTATTGCTACATCACCTGCATCAACAATTAATGAAGTAGGTGTATTGCCAGAAAGATTATAAATAGCTAATCTTCCCGTGTTGCCTGCTGAGGCTGCTGTAGTGACGTTTACACAAAGCCTGTCAAAACTAGCAGTTACAGGGATATAGTAAAATACATAATAAACAGACCCAGTATTTATAGTACCAGTAGTAGGTGCGCCACCATAATGATTTATGTAGTATCTCCCAGCCACAAAGCCTGGGTGAGACCCAGGAATACTAGGTGCAAAACTTCCGCTCATTATGCATACCTCACATTTATAATTGCATCAGAAGCAGAACCAGCAGTGTAGGTTAATGCGGTGGTGCTGAATCCAAAGGTAATGCCAGTAGTAAAACTTACTCCTGCTCCACCAAGAAGGTCTTGACCTAATACTAGAAATCCGCCACTTCCATAAACAGGATAGCTCCTGATAGGAGTACCAGAAGGGGCAGAAGTACTATCAAATAATTGAAGATATCTAATACTTCCGTTTAGATTCGTGCAGGTAATATTATATAAAGTTCCAGCAGAGTTCTTAATGTTTGCTCCAGCAGATGTACCTATAGCACTATATACACTAATGCCACTTGAAGGCATTAATCTATCTCTTATTGCTTGTACATCTGATTGAGAAGCTGCATTAGTGGGAAGAGGTAATGTGGATGCACTAATAGCTTGAGTAGACGGGAAGTTACTAACTTGAATAGAGGTGTTACTAAATGCTACTGTTCCTGATATTGGTTGAGTAGATGGGAAGTTACTAACTTGAATAGAGGTGTTGCTAAATGCTACTGTTCCTGATATTGGTTGAGTAACTCCAGATCCATCAACAGGAATTCTGTTGCTAACTAAGTTTGGTAGTTTAGTGGATAATACTCGCTTAATCAAAGAGATGATGCTAAAACTCCCAGTATCAGAAGTAGCAGCCGAATCACCTGCTGAACCAAGGTCTGTATCAATATTATTTAATTTATCTATTTGAGTTAGCTGGTTAGTGGCACTAGCATCTCCACCACCTCCAGGGCCACTAGATGCAGCATTACCATTAGCATCTACTAGAAATACGGCTTCGGCGTAATCACCATTCGTTAAAGATTTTCTCATTATTTAGCTTTTAATTATAAAATTCAGCACAATAAACGGAGGCATATTTTCATGTGAACCATTGCCGCCTTGAGTATTAGTAGTAATTCCTGTACTTGCAGCAGATAAAGCTAGTCCTGTGCCACTCCGAGCAATGGAAATATTAGTGCCAGAAGTTAAGGCATCAAAATCATTAGTTACAATGAACTGATTACCACCATTACTATCAGCAACGTAGTTACCAGTACCATCATTTCTGTTAACCCGTATCTTATGACTATGACCTGGGTCAATTACCCCGTGAATGTGTCCTGGGTCACTAATAGCATGGATGTGCCCTGGGTCATTAACCCCGTGATTATGTGAGGGTATTTGAGAAACGTTTAAAATAACTGTTTCTTGACCCCCAGTTTGCCCAACAGTTCTGTTAGTTAATCCTGTACCTTGACCAGCACCTACACCTACTCTTCCTCTGCGATCAGGTACTCTGAAGGTAGTGGTTCCATTCCCCCCATAATTTGCACCTATAGCAGCGTATAAGGCGGGATAACTATTAATTTGATATTCTGTACCATCACACAATAACCAGCCCGTAGGAGCCAAATTACCAGCGTATTCAACCATCATTCCTGTAGGAACTACTTGAGTAATTGGAATGGTGGCAGGGGTGATTCTATCAACTAATTTATCTCGTAGGTCTGTGATGTTGCCACTTAATGCTCCACTAGCTGTTGTAACTCTTGCTAAAGGAAAAGATTCATTAGGCAACACACTAGACTGCTGAACAGTACCATTACTTCCTACATAAATATAAACATTTGAATTGTCGGGCAAGTTAATGGAACCAGCGGAAATTGTAACAATATTACCGCTGCTAAGTAAGATAGAACCACCCAAATAACTAAAGGTTAATCCTGAAGAGTGACTAACCTTTAATCTGTCGTAGAAATTGTAGAATCGGGATTTAATTTGGTCATTACCATCATCAAGATAATTGTCATTTATCTTTGGCCCGTGACCTATATAATCCTGACCGTCTGGTATAGGATAAGCTATTTGGTTTGCATCTTCAGCATAAAAGATGTCACCATCTTGGAAAAGTTGGCGGGTCATAATTGTTTATTCACAGATTAATTAAAAAGCACTCAGAGCCACCCTACGCCACGTATTTGTAGAGACACAAACATACCAGTAGTTAGGGGAGATTTTTATATCTCCGAGATTGCCAGTAGCTGAAGAAGCAAAATCAGCAACTAAGTTTGTAGTGAAACTATTGCAATTTAGATTACCATTAACACTTGTGTTGCTGTTTAAGGTAATCTTCCCCGTGTTGCGTGCTATTGAAAGGGAGTAATCTAGATAATTACCAGCGTCGTCATGCCTTGTGATCGCAAAATCACTACCGACATTAGAGCCAGATTCAGCGTCTTGGCTTTTGAAAAACTCCCAACGAGTTAAACCAGAACTGTTAGAGAATCTTACACAAGAGCGCGAATTTGAGTTTGCCCGAATATCTAAACCAGGATTGTAAACATCACCAGAGTTAGCAATGATAGTTTTGAAGTTTGCTGTCTGATTGAATGTTGCACCCCCACTAAATACAGGAATACCATAGAAGGTGGGTGAAGTATTCTTAGCATAAAAACTAAGAATATTCTGAACGTGCTGACAAGTGGCTACTCTTGTTGTGTTATCAAATGGATCTGAAGGTGTTGTGGATTTTGGCGCACCAGTAAATTCAGGACTAGCTAAAGGAGCAAGAGCAGAAGTTAAAGCTCTCACCCAAGATGTATTAGCTATTCGTGACGAATTATCCCCAGCAGAAGGGGTAACAACATTCACGCCTCTGGATGCACGGTTGATTGTCATGCACCAACCAATGTAATTACCGGAATCATCATAGGAGTTGATGACAAAATTAGAACCAGCATTACTCCCTGATTCAGACTCCTCTGACTTCAATACCTCCCAACGTTTTGAGCCTGTGTTGTTGCTGAAACGAACAACAGACCGATAACCATTAGCTGTTTGGATATCCAAACCAGCAAAAGCCGCACCAGGGTCATTAGTATTGGGAGGTCTGACTCGAAGTGTGTTGTTAAAGTTGGCGACACCGTTGAAGCTAGGAGAATTAACGTTAGCCTTTAAATTTAAATCACTGGATACAGATTCTATTTTTGTATAAACAGCATTTTGTGATGTGGCTAATCCAGAACCATTCCAGCTAGAACCGTAAGGTTCAGCAGAACCCAAAATTAAATTACCATCCGGTTCTATTGGCAATAATTGCCAATAGGCACTATTAGTAGGGAGAATTCCTACAATTGGTGAGGTACTTCTGCAAATATATACTCGATTGAGATAATTTACTAAATCCCGATACTTATAGGTAGTTAGGGAGTTAAAATCTCCACGAGGGAAAGGCCCGCCAATGTTTGCGCTTAGGCTTGGATCATTGGCAATAATTTGAGCAATACGTAGGCACCCAGTATCCAGAACATCATTCACCATCCCAGTAGGGACTAGAGTTCCAAATTGGATGGGGGTCGCGTTGGGAACTAAAGCGTAGAAATCTAACAACGCAGGCTCGATTAATTCTCCATCTCCATCTGTCTTGAAGAATTCAAACCTGTAAGTAATTTTCTTAGTCTCTGATTCCCGTAGAGTTATATCTACAACACCGTTGGTGATGGTAAATAGTTTTGGCTCAACAACATTAATTGAGTCGGGGTCAGGACTAATATCAGTCATTGTCCCACTCAAAGTAACCCTTAACTTACCTGTTATGGGTGTATCCCCTGAATCGAGGATTGTTCCTAATATTTGAGGCATTTTAAAAACTTATAATTAAATACTTATAGCATTAGATAGGTGAAGAGTTGGGTGTCATCAACTAGCAGGTAATCTCTGACAACTGAATCATCAAATTTAATCTCTGCCTTACACCAACACGGGCCAAACAATGTATTAATTTTCTCAACAAAGCTGACTACTGGTGTGTCTTTGTAAATTGTTTTTAGGTAGATAATATATTGCCAGGATGAGTTACCTAAAGCATCTTCCCCTAATTTAGACCGCCCAAATATAAAATCACCTTTAGATGCAATCTCATGCGCAATTTCAAAACATCTGAGAACAGTGCTTAGGCATTCCCTGGAACCTTTGTTATTCCATATCTTAGTGAAGGAATTAGACAATAGGTTTCGTTTATGACTTTCCAGCCAATTCTTGTTCCAATATATTCCTGTAAAGCCACACAATGGAGCAAGGAAATCTAACCAATTAGCATCACAGGTCAGGGGGTCGAGTTGTCTAGGTATATCATCAATTTTCCCTTTAGTGGAGATTAATAATTCATCCCAGAAAATTGTTAAATATCCTGTTACCGGGTTGTCTCTGTAAACTTCTGGTAATCTTGAGAAAATGGGGGCTTTTTCAACAACCCAAGCTTCGTATGTTTGCATTAAGCTCCTCCAGTGTCAAAATCAACTGGTTCACCACCACCACGAACAGACTCATAAATCACCCCATTATCATCAACCAATTTAATTAACAAACTATAAGGTGTTGGGAGAGTATACAGATTTGGTAGGGGTATATTTGTGGGGGAACCATTTAAGGTGAGTGTTTGAATATTAACTATCCCGCCAGTCAAGCGGAGGTGATATTCAACCTCATTCATAACAACATCTTGACCTACTGGGTATGTGGAAGGGTTAAGATAATTCTGATAAGCATCCCATAAATCAGCTATGGTTTGGTCAATATTCGCACCAGGAGTTAATTTAGCAATCAGAGATCCACTAATAGGTAGTAGATCCATAGGACTAACGTAAAGTATAGTTCCGAGTTGGATTCTTTTACTTAGTGAATTACTAACTAAATTAAGTTGAGCATCATTAGCTGGTTCTTGGTTGGCGTTGAGTAGGAATATATGTACAGCACCTAATTCCTCTTTTGTTTTGTCTTTGGATAGCAACCCGATAGCCTTGGCAACAGAACCTTCACCTAGAATAGTTTCGGCGGCTGTTTCATAATCATCGGCTGATACAAGACTTCTGACTCGCAACTCGGTTAAACCTCTGGCGATCGTTTGGTCTAATGTTTCTGTGTCAGTACCGCCAGAAGCAGGTTCAATGTTATTTACCTGAGAGAGAAAAGAAAGCGGTTGCGTGGGACTAGTTATTGTGTAGGCAGATAAATTATAAGCACTACCAACTTCCTCAGCCGTAGCGGTTACGGAACCCGAAGTTAGACCTGGAGGAATTACTAGGTTTGCATCTGTGAAAAATGAATAAATGCCAGATGAATCAACTACTTCAAAACCTTCTGGAATTGTGAAGGGAATACTTTGTGGAGAAGTAAGTGTGAAATTTAATGTAGTAACCGCTTTAGTGCCTAAACTCTGTTCTACTCCAGTTAATTTTAGAAATTTTACAACTAAAGCTAGAGGTAATTTATTAATGTAGTAAAGTAATTCTGAACCTGCAAAGGCTTGACCTTGAATTAAAGCAGCTATAGGTGAGTTTTCTGAGAAATCGTTGAGTTGACCCCCCGAAGCGTTGAATACTCTTACCTGCGCTTGGGATACCAAATCCTCTTCCGTTCTCTGGTCTAATACCACATCATCCAATGGGATTGAAGATATATCGCTCATAGTGTAACTGTTATTGTTTCGTCCTTATCTTCATAACTCCAATAGATATTAACAACTGCTTCGCCTTGGTCGCTGATATTCCCAGTTACCTGAAAATCAATCCCAGGTACGTAAGATATTAAACCTTCCCGAATTTCAGCAGATATGGTTGTCATATCTTGGATGGAATCAAACAATGGGTCTTGCATCCCGTATTGTGGGCGCATGACCCTTTCACGGGGCATTGTTAAAAGAAAAGATAATATATGACCTTTAAATAATTCCCCTTCCTGGGATACATCTAATGTACCCCTTACTTGATTAATACTTAATGGGAAAGAAATCCCTTTTGTAATAGCCATTCTAATAATTAGCTTTTGCGTAATTAAGTTAATTACCAGCCACGATTGGTAATAGTATCGCCGTGTGTGTCGGTAGCTCCAACTGTAGCAATTTGATGATTATTAATACTGAAGTTGGTTGCATTAACTACTTGAATACTTGCTCCATTGGCATCCCAGACCCATGCGTTGCCACCACTACCACCTAAAGTCCATTTATGACCATAAGCATCAGCTAAGGTCACAAAGCCTGCTTCAGACAACTCTAAGTAAGCCCCTGAATCAGTTTGGAATTTAATAGACTTACCAGCTTTTATAGTGATATCTTCAGCAGCACTGGTAGTAACTGTTTTGTTTACAGTTAGGTCATCATTGCCATTAATTTCCGTGCTTCTATTGCCTGGGATACTTTCAGAATAATCATTTTGTGCAGAGTCTTTACTTCTGGGTGGATTGGTTGCATTCACTACAGACAGGTAAAATCCATTAGTCTCTACACCGTCAATGTATAAAATTAAAACCGTTTGACCCACGGCTGGTAATGGTGGGTCAATTTGGGGATAAGGTAATATTCTTCGCAACCAATCACTTTCTAAGTTAGGGGAAGATGGCAGAGAAACTTTAATTCTGCGTTTATTCTCCGGGTCACTGTTGTTAGTCACAACAGCTAAAACTGGATACTGGTGTCTCCCCTGCTGGTCTAGCGCAATCTGAGAAGCTTTCTCTGCTGTTAACCAGAGTTCAAATAACTTTTCCATTTATTTAGAATTTGATAAATTTCTCAGGGTTGAGGTGTTGACCGTTCTTCCTAATCTCAAAGTGCAAGTGGGGGCCTGTTGAGTGTCCTGTATGGCCAGTTCTGCCAATCACTTGCCCTTGCTGTACAGTCCCAGAAGTAACTAAGACTTCGCTTAAATGAGCATATCTAGTCTGGTATCCATCTGCGTGGTCAAGGAATATAACATTTCCATACCCACCCCCACAACTGATATTACCAACCTGGCATCCCGCGACTACACCACTAATTGTTCCTGCTGCGGAAGCTCTCACAGGAGTACCAACCGAATCACCTAAATCAATACCTTTGTGATTAGGTCTTCTGGGATTGACGCTTCCATGTCTGCTAGTTACAACTCCCGGTGTTGGTCTAATAAAACCTGTGGAGTTTGTGGAACCAGAGGGGTTGTCTGGTATTACAGAGTTAGAAATTGATGTTACGGAAGGACTAGCGGAGTTAGAAGCATTCTTGTTTTTGATTGGGCTGTAGCAGGTTACTTTGGTAACAAAATTACCTGTTTGGTATTCATGACTAACTGTGTCCACAACCCACATCCTATCAAGGAAAGCCGATACACCTTTAGTAAGGAATGGAGTATCGGGATCTAAGGTTAAAGCTTCGGGAGTAGTGGGAAACTCAGCAGTAGCTATAATGCCTTTGATTCTGTTCTCATTAGCATTTCGCTCTGCATCTTGCTTATCAGTTGCACCATTTGTCTTTGGTGTTGGCAACGCAATGGGACTACCTGTAGTAGCGATCGCGCTATCACGACCAGTGCCAACTACATTCTCCTTTCTCTTCTGGATAACCTGACCTGAATCGGGGTCAATCTCATACTTTCTTTCGCCAGTTGTGTTGTTAGCACCGGGAGCAGAAGACCTAGCACCACCAGCAGAATCCTTTTGAGCTTGATGAGTAACTTGAAAACTAGTACCCATATTATCGCCGTACTCAAGGACAAATATCTGCTTATCCGCAGTAACTCCTTGTCTTGGCTGAATATATAAAGTTGCTCCTTTGGTGTAGACTCGGTAACCGATTCGCCTTGCTTCTATTAGTAGAGCTTCATAATCAGTTTGACCACGTTGCGGAAAATAAGTATATGTGGGGCCTTCCTCTGGCATCACGAGTGACATCCCGTAAGCAGACGTAATCCTCTGGGCTATCTTTCGGAAACTAATGTTAGTGTAAACAGTATTTTTAACTCGTTGAGTCAGCACCCATGATGCAGCCTGACCAGTGAACTCTAGCCCGTTCGGTTCAAAAAGTGAAAATTTTAAACCTACATGGATAAATGAGTATGCTGCTATGGTTTTACCGCCATACCCCATTTCAACAATAATTTGAGAACCAGCTAAGGTTGCCGAAGATGGAATATTTTCCTGAATGGGATTGGTAGAAGTAGATTCTGCTGCTTTAGTGGACTCTACTTTCCCTTCCTGGTAAAATTTGACTCGCTGGTTGTAGTAATTTCTTAATTCATTCAGCGGTCTTGTGGGTTGTCCATAAGGAGATCCAGGTAAGGAAGCCCAAATATCATTAACTTTTGCGATCGCAGAATCAAAATTACCAGTCTCAACATCGGTAAATGCATTTTGGTCAATGATCAATTTTGCTGCTGCTTTGTCTTGGGATAAGGGTGTAAAGTCAGGAAGATTTAAAGTCTTCTTCAGAGAAGCCCAAGTAGTATTAAGAAATTGATATCTGCCAGCAGCACTGGAACTATATCCTCCAGCAGTGATAACAATATTGGGGTGGTCTTTATAAGAAGAAAAAGTTCTACCAGAAAATATTGTGTTATATTTTGCACCCTCAGCATAACTAATGGTGTCCAAGAAAGCCTTCATGTTAACTGAGAGGCTGTTGTACACAGTGTATTCAGGCACAGACAACCCAGCGGCTGTGTTGCTTTTTGAGGTAATGGATTGTTCTTGAGCAACCTGCTGAATATTCTTATCTTTATTAGATGAGGCTGATGTTGTGGTTGCTCTTTCTATTAATTCAACTTTAACGTTGTTAAGAATGCCTATATTCAGCGCAGCTTGATACCCCTTAGTGTTAGTTAATTCATTAAAGGCTCTAGTGAATAAATCAATTCCTCTGTCAGCTAGCCGAGGATTTGGCCCCCAATCTTGTATTTCACAAACAACACTCTTGCCATTATCTAAGTTGGTGACTTTAACTTTATCCCCAAACTTTAAATAATCAATCATTCCTGTAGATCCAAATTGTCCTGCTGCTGATGGATTGTTATATCTCATTGCACAGCCTAAGATATTATCAGGGTCTAACTTATTACCTCTTGAACCAACACGGTCATTGAACAATGATGCTTTAGTACTCTGAAATATCACTCTACCTGACTTATCAGAAGCGTCAATAACTGAGTTGCTAATAGAAGATACGTTCGTGTTTTGTGTGGTGCTGGGGGCTTCTACAGGGTCTAATCCACCCACTTTTTCTATATAAGTGAAATACTTATCAACTAAACTCCTGTCAGGGTCTAATACAGTAAAACTACAGCTAGATTGGACTTTACCTTCCCCAAGAGTTACTGATGCTTTAATTAACTTCTCATCACCAATAATGAAAGTATCTCCGGCTTGTTCTCCTAACTTCCCTATAGTTATTTTAATATAGGGATCGAGTAGCCTTTGTGATTGTTTGCTATTTACAGTACCCATCCGATAAGCCTATATTCCTTCTCACCAATTGAGTCAACAACACTCTTAGTAAGAGCAGATAAGTCTAAATCCTTGAGTACTTTATCTACTTCACTAGTGACTGCCTTCTTGAGACTGTCTTCTACCTCTTTGGCTGTAGGTATTTTTATAGTTCTACCGATTTCTATAGCTTTGAAGATATCTAAATCATTCATTTCGGCTAATTCTCTCCACTGAGAATAATCACCCATAACTTCATTAGATATATTTGCCAGCGAATCACCAACATTAATTTGTAGTGTTGTAGGTCTGATCATTTGCGTAACCCCAACGTGTTGGTACTAGTGTCTAAAACACCATCCTGATAAATGCCAATAGTCCCAAGAGTTTGGGATTTTAAATTAAATAATGTAACTACACCAGTGTTTGATGTAGATAATTTGTAAGCATTAATTCTCACAAGAGAGGATATGGTGTCTGGTAGTTTTTTAATATTCTGATTTAGCCATTTTTTAGCCTTAGAAGCTGCATCTTCCTTCTGTCTATCTGTTAGTACCTTAGACTTATTTATGGCAGCACGAAGACGATTCTCAGAGGATTCTGCTACAGCCTTATTAGGTAATTGACTTAAAGGTATCTCCAGAAAAGTTATATCAACACGGGCAGAAGCAACCTCACCGTTTAACCAACTTGTTTCTTTCCAACTCAAATCAGTAATGACGGCTGGGCCAAAGGAATCCTTACCCCATTTAAAGTAAACAGGAGAGGGGGCATATTTGCCTTTCAAGGGGTCAGCTATCATTAATGCTTGTAATTTATCTAAAAGCAACTGACATGTCTTCCTGCGCGAATAACTCTCTAGTATTAAGTCAGATATTTGAAGAGTTAAGCCTTTTGTACACCTGTAGAATTGTGAGGGTGTGGAGGTTAATGCTGTGGTTCCTTCATCATATTTAGCTTGTCTTGTAAAAGACTTTTCCTCTGGATTAAATAAAAAAGTAAAAACAGATTTATTCAATTCATCCACAAGATAAGCATAAATACCCTCTACCTTATCTGCTGGATTTAAACCAGAAATTACTGATTCATTCATAATTTTTAAATATAAAAAAACTCCCCTACTTTTTGGTAGTAGGGGAAATCGTTATGTTGTAGCGGTTGAAAAATGTGTTTGGGAGTATTTTAAAAACCGTTGTTCAAGATGCTTGAACATATCATTTACTAATTCTTCAGCATCTGTGGCTTGACTATATATAATTATATTCCCTATATTTAATCCGCCTCTACCACCAAGATTATTAAGTAAATTAGCTTGCTGTCGTTGTGTGAGTATTGCTTCTGAAGTATTAGCAACAACCAACCCGGAACCAGGAGGTGCATTTCTTCTCTCTCTGGCAAGGGATGCTAATAAACCACTAGACATCCCGGATGCAGCATTTGGCACTAATGTCTGGGCTGAACTTAATCCAGAGTTGGCTGTATTCGTGCTTGGGTTGTATCCAGGAATTTTGGATAATAAATTATTAAAATATCCTTGAATACCATTAAAGAACCCAAGGACAGAAGATACAACATTGTTCCATATAGTTACCACATCCTTCCAAAGGTTGGTAACCCCCTCAACCATGAAAGCAAAAAATTCATTAAATAATTTAGTGAGGTTGTTCCATACAGTTACTACATCTTTCCAAAGGTTGGTGATCCCCTCTGCAATAAAAGCAAAAAGATCATTGAATGCTTTAGTGATATCATTCCATTTGGCTCTGAATACAGCAATAAGACCAACAATTAAAGCTGCAATTCCCGCCGTTAGAGTTCCAATAGCTGCTGTGGGTACACCAGCAAAAAACAAACCAGCAGCAATAAGTAATCCTGCTAACCCTGCTAAAATAGCTGCTCCAACTACCTTTAATATCTCAACACTTAATTTTCCCCAATCCAAAAGCAATAGAAAAGCACCTAAACCATCAAGTAGGGCTCCTATTAAGTTACCCCAATCAATTTTGCTTATAACATCTAAAACTATGTTGGTTATAACAGCCAGAACAGCACCTATCCCCTTGAATAACGTACTCCAATCAATAGAGTTTAATGCGTCTATGATTTTGGTTAGTAACTGACTCAACTGGGAGGTATCTATCTTAAATCCACTCAGAAATGTTGATATACTTTGTTGTGCATATTTTATTGCACCTTGATAATTTATATCAAGGAGAGCTTTGACAGCAGAATTTATAAAATTTGATAGGGAAGAACCAATATCAGTAAAATTTATACTTCCTAGAATATTATCTAAACTACCGCTGGATAATATTCCTTGAAGAAAAGTATTTAAATTATTAATCCAAACAGTTAGATTTTGAATGCCACCCCTCAAGCCTTCCAGGAAAGAGGTATCCTTTATTCCTATTAAATTTAAAGCCCTTCCAATGGTAGCAAATAAACCATCATTACCAATCAAAGCTCTTAAGGTGTCATTGAATGCACTTAATACAGATTGGTTGCCTGCTGTTTTCTCATCCAAATCCCTTAGCAACCCGAAGATACCTTGTGATGGATTGAAGAGTTTATCTTTTAGGGACTCTAGCAACCCGCTAACTGAGTTGGAGGCAGCATTTATGGTTTCTGGGGTAACTAATTGAGACTGAACAGCTTTTAATATTTCTGTTCTTTCTTTAACTGTTAATTGCTCTAATTTCTTACCACTCTCCGCTAATCTCTTTTCTACTAAGCTCAAGAATGCTGGGTTAGATTCAGCGAAGATTAACTGGCGCAACTCGGATATAGAACTACCACCTAGAAACTTAGCTGTGAATTTAGAAACATCCTTACTAGCTACATTAGAAGCAGCAGCCAGGAATCCCATCCCTCTGGTGATCTCTGTTAATCCATCAAGGAAAGCACCTTCATTTAGGACACCGTTAGCATCAACGAATGCTGGAACAAGATTGTCTTGGATGCCTAATGCAAGGTCTTTGTATGCTTGCGTGGAGCCGGGAAGGGCAGCAGCAATTTTATTTAATCTTTCATCTAATACAGCAAATACCCTTTCTGAATCTTTGAAGCTTCTCCCAGTAAGGGCTGCATAAGTAGAAGCTGCGGTAATATTATTTAATTGTAAGTCTGCTGCTTCCTTAAATTTAGCATTTAAAGCTGACAACCCAGCGGATACCCCAGCAAACAAAGTCTGAGATAGTAATTGTGCCCTGAAGGTTGCCCCCTCAAGGCTTTTATTTAAATTATTAATTACACCAGATGCAGCGTCTTTGGCATTTAGCGTGATCGTGATGTTATTATTATTCGGCATCGAAGAATTCTACTCCCTGCATATCCCACTGCTCCAATTTCTTCTCAGGAGGATTTTGTTTTTTCTTTAAATCAATAAAGATATATAAATGTAATAAGCAATCAGATATTTCCATATCCAAGAGCCTAAAGTAAGCTTCGGTTATTTTTCCACCGCAAGCTATCATCAGGTTTTGTAATAAATCAGATATTGTAAATGCAGGGAGAGATTGAACACTAACGTACAGCTTTGCTCGCAATAGCATCAAGCTTATCTCGAAAGCATGAGATGGCTGCTGCCAGCCTCTCTAAATCCGTAAACTCCAACTCATCCAGCAGGTAATCAAAGGACACTTTATCTAAAGTACCAAACTTGGTGATACAGAGTGAAGCTAATTTAATTGCTATAAAAGACTCAGTTTTATACTCAGGTTCTGCTGTTTTTATAAAACTCTCCAGTAAAAGAAATTGTCTTGTTTTAGGAGATTTCATCACCACCGGAGTGCTATCTTCTAACTGAAAGCTAACTGTGCCTTCATCTGGATTAAAATCAGCTTTGAATTCATCTGATTCAATTGATTCAGTTGGCAACACAGGAGTACCACTAATTAAATTAGGGGTATCCTGCTTTAAACCATCAACCGCTACTCTTCTAGTCATTATCTCTTACCTTTATTTAAGTTCCGCGCTTTCCAAACTGAATTCAATTTGTAGCGTTGTTACTTTTGAACCATCAGAAGTATCAACACCATCTGCACAAGACCAGCTAGAGATTCTGCATCCAGATAAATACCAGGCTTTATTACCACGGAAAGTATCTGTTCCTTGGGCGTTGGTTACTTTTTTAACTGGGCGCAACACAAGGTCAAATATGCTTCCATCTTCGTGCTGCTTGATAAAATCAATGGCAGTTTGGTCTTTCTCTGGGTCGTATGGTTTGCTAATTGTTACTGGCTGATACTCTCGTGTACCACCATCAGCCATACGGGTAGTGTTAGACAAACCATCGTTATAAGAAGCCCGTTTGTAACTAACTTTAACTCCACTGAATGATGTCCAATAAATATTATTCAACCCAGCAATCGTAATCAGAAAATCACTGTTGCTGATTGGGGAAATGTCCTGCAATCTCATTATTAAATTATCCTCAAATTACTTATACTGCTGGCTGAATCAACTGGGATTGTACTTGGTCTTGGTTGAGTGGTAGAGTACCAATGCTTACGCGAATGGTGTTAATTAGTAATCGTTCCATCGGGGGTGTTGGAACAACGTAAACCTCAAGGATCACACTACCTTGCTCTAATATTTCAGGTGGGTTATTTTCAAAATCACACTTAATTTCAAAAGCATCAGCTTCAGTTGCACCAAACAAGGCTTTACCACGCCATAAGCGAGAACATAAAGCACTAGCAGTTTGGGCTATTGTGTTCAGGAGAATGCCTTGACCATCAATTACAGAGAAAAGGTCATTGTCAAAAGATGAACGCAAGGAACCATTCAAGACATTCATGACAACACGAGTGGACAGAAATGTATAGAACTCAGAAGTGGAGCGAGTTCTCATTGCCCATACACAAATACCTTTATTGCGCAAATTGCGAATAATATTAATACCCAACGGGTTTAATACTTCTTGTTGTTGAGTATTAACTTTAGTCACAACATCCTTGACACCCAGAACTGGAAATCGACTACCAGCAGGGGGCTGTTGAAAACCTTCTTCACGATATCGGCGTGTGGCAACACCAGCTACAGCAGAAGAAGGAGGAACTACACCATCTTCCAAATCTGTTAGGTAAGGGTAATAGAAGCCACTGTGACCTTGTGGGCTTGTGTAGAGAATACCTTCAGCTTGAGCTTCAGCTACAGTCAACCCAGTACCAGAATCGATTAATGCAACCCAATCATAAGCTTCATCTGAAGCTAGTGATTCCATTGCGTTGCCAACAGCTAAACGATCAGATTGAGTTGCGAGTAGTTGGAATGCTTCAGGAGCAATTATAAAACCCTGATTCCATCCGTCTTCTGCATCAAAAGAATTTTCAATTGCAAAAACATAATCTGTGGCTGCTGGTGTGGTGAGATTAAGGGCAGCTACAGACAAATTAGAACCAACAGTAACAGTTAGGTTAGCTTGGGGGTCATCAGCCCGTACAACTACCTTATCTGTAGTGCTGCCAGCAACGGCTGTAACTGCACTAGCTACAGAAGAATTATTAACAGCAGCTAATATACCGGAAGCAACACTAGCTAGAGTAGGTGCTGGGCTGGCGGGAGCAGTGTATGTAACGGTAGTTCCATTAATTGTGGCTGTATAAGCACCAGATACAGCAGAACTAACGGTAATTGTATATCTCTTAGCAATGGGTGAGCGTACAAAATAAAGAATGCCACGCTTGTCATTGCGAAAGAATAATTTAACAGCAGCCTCACTAGGAGATGCACCAAATACGTTTGTAAAATCAGTTAATGAAGTTACTTGAGTCGGGGATAAATAACTCCCGGAAGCCGAAGAACCAATCATATAAACTGATTCAAAAGAAGCAATTTCTAATGATCTGTATCCATAGGTAGATTCTACTACCCTTACGCCTGGTGCTTTAAACGAGCTAAAAGCGTTAATATTTGTCATAATTTAAGGATTTATCTTAATTTCTGAGTCGAGAATATATGTTGAGGGGTCTGAGGTCTTAAACCGCTGTTTTGCTCGGTTAATACGAATATTTACTTCCTCAATAGCAGGAGGGTCATCAAATTCATAATAGTCAGGGGGCTGCAAATCTGTTAGGTCGGGGATGGTTGTGGTGTTAAATTCAACGTCGAAACCAAAGTTCAAATAGACAACCCAATCCCCTTCTGCATTTAAATCCTCAGTCCGTGCAACCGTAACAGCGTCTTCTAAATCTGCTGGGGCAAATGAGGTTATATTAGAATCTGGTGTTTGCAGTAGAGATAGTAATTGTAAATATGACAACATTCCTTCCAATGCTGGAAAGGGAAGGTCATGAAAACTTAATTGACCAGGAAACCTATAAGCAATTCTGTAGGGAAATCGTGCTTTAGTCTTAATAAGGTTGAACCCTTCCTTGTAATGAAATACATTCTGAATAGGAAGGGCGATCGCAGAACAAGCAGGCAGGGTGTTAGAAAGAATCTGTGTGTACAACTGGTCTGGATAATCTAAACCCCAGTAATCAATCCTGACCCTAATTGATAAAAATTCTGATATTCGTTCCCGAACATCTTGGATATTCATGTGGTTTTCTTACTGTCTGATTCTCTTCTGAGGATAATTTTCCACAAGGTAGGGTCATTCTCCATCAGCGCAAGCAGCTTATAAGGTTTCACCCCGTTGATCTCTTTTGTGGTTGGATTGCTATAAACCACCTGATTATTATTAACTGGTGGTTCTAATATAAAAATTGCTCTTGTTGGTGCGCTTGGAAGGAAAAGTGATTTAGTGAAGGTTCTAGGAATTTCTACCTGCAAATCATTAACAGATAAATAAATAGAATCTGCACCCTCAATAGATACCTGCAAGTTGGCAAACCGTGGAGAAATATTCACAGCATAAGGCCGAGGTAGTATCAGCGTGTCTGTTATCTCCACAAGCCGTGTTGTTGTATTTAAAGTACTATGCCTTACAAGTAAATATCTACGCTGAGGCAACCCAAGCCGTTCTTCTACAGCAGCTATCTTCCCCTCTACTTCAGCAAGTTTGGTGTAGAGACTCATTGAACTTTACTCTTGATTAATTTCTGAGCATTAGCAATAAGCTTCTCCTGTACATCAGGAACCGTCTTGGATACCATACCAACCCGCTTCTCAACGAATGGGGCATAAAGTGTTGGGTTGTCTACTCTTATTGCTGATTTAGTGGCTGAAATAACCCACCCTGCCTTTAACCTTCCAGTTTTAACAGGAGTTAGGTTTTTAATTCTATTTTGTGCCCAATCTGCTGTTTCTTCTAAAGCACCACTTAATATTTGTTTAACTATCCCGCGTTTTTCAAATATCGGGCCTGATGTTTTTATGTGGTAGGAAAACATTAGATTTTACCAGTAAACTTTAGGTAAATTAATAGAGTATGGGTTGTACTCAACAGCAACACAGAGAATGTGGGCTAACTCCCTCAACAACCTACTGCCCTCACTCTTTAGATGTCTAACGTGCTGGGCATATGATAATTTTGTACTTCTGGATTCGGTAACATAACTCGTATCCATTGCCTCTTTTAATTTGGCATTAATGGCATCTAAATCATCCAGAATTACTAAAGCACGGTCATACACCACTTGAGGAAAATTAGTAGATAACTGACTATGAACTACTGAGGCAATGGGGGCGTTATACCCCAACACCATCTCTAATTTTTCTACCTGAGTTGTAGTGAAGTTAGCCATTATTCTCTACTGAGTGATTTTTTCTAGGCAAGCCACACCTTTAGCTCTGTTATGCACCTTCAACTGGGGCTTGAGGTAAATAGCGTAGTTCTCAGAATCTGGATTTGAAGTCTGTATTTCTGCAACAGCAACCTGCATACCTTCTCTTGAGTCCGTGTTGTTTTGATTGAAAGTGTACAAAGCAACTTCAGGTTCATTTACAAAGTACAAAGTGTTGTTGGGGCAGTATGGGTCTTGGATAATTGGGCGACCTGCATAGCTTACACCTGTGTAGCCGAGGTCAACTTGACCGGGGGGTAGCTGGCTTACAAAACCAGTATTAGCATTAAACAGTAATTTGTACTTAGCAATAATTTCTGGGCAAGCATAAATTGCGGTAAAGTTACCACCTTTGCGTGCGATCGCAGTTTCCATTGCAAGCAGCAAATCGGCAGACAAAGCACGGTTGCTAGCATTAGTATTCAACACAGCAGACCAAGCTGAATATGTGCCGGGGTCAATGTTTGCATAACTACCAGCAGCAACTACAGTACCCAGACCAATTAGACCACCATGACCAGCAATACCTGTACCAGTGTAAAGACGGTCAGATAGAGTCTCCATGAGGGTTCTTAAAGCACTTTGGATTTCAAGTGCATACAAGTCACGCAAAGCACCACGACCAGCAGCAGCAGCTTCAGCGCGGTCTTCTTTTTGAATTTGGAAAGAACTACGAAGACGGTTGGTTCCAATAGCCAAGGAAGCACCAATAATGCTGTCTTCGGAATAAGTAGTAATGTTAGCTGTGGTTGCTTCACCAACTGCTGCTGCACCACCAACATTTGCGTTCCATTTAATCGTCTTTTGAGAAGTGATTTTCTTCTGCAAGCGGCTCAACATTGGGTAATAACCCAATTGCAGAGCAGCAACTTCTTCTTCTACCAAAAGCATCAAACTTTTGGTTACATCAGCAATAACTGCCATAATTTAAATTCTTTTTTAGTCGTTAAGATTGGATATTGCATCAAATAACAAATCCGCAGCTTTAGGTTTCGTACCTGGGGTAGCTGGAGTTGTTTTTGTTTCTTGTGATGAGGAACCATTCACTCCACTAGGAGGTACAAAGAATTTTCCTTCATCTGTGTTTAGATAATTTTTAACAGCGTCATCTAAACCAATGATATTTCCACCCTTATCAACGAACCAATTACCTTCTTCTTCCTTAAGTAAACTCTCATGCTCTAACATGAATAATTTGTGGAAGGTGGGCGCACTGAGAGCGTTAGTTTTAGAGATTGCAGAAGAAACAGCTTGCGATCGCTTTGCAGCAAATGCCTGTTTATCTTTCTCTGTTAACTGAGTTTGTAAATCGCTAATCTGTTGTTGAAGTGCTTTCAAGGATAGTTTTTCTTTAGGTTCCTCAGAATCACCTTCTGTAGACAACACAGGGGTTGGGGATGTAGTTAGCTTCTTGATTTCTTTAGTAAGGGAAGCCGCGAGTCCTTGATTCTTTTTATCAACTTCAGATAGTAATTCTGTTTTAATCTCAGTTAAACTCTCTGTGAGTAATTGCTTGATTTCTTCAGGTGTCATTTATTTTTAAAATTCCTTTTATGGATATCTGCTTTTAACCGTGCAGTTTTGGTTGTCTGGTTTATGCCTTACCAGTTGGCACTATCTATTAATTAGTATTTGCGTAAACTTCAGGCTGGGGAGCATTAATAATTGCTTCAATCTCCTGTTCAATAACTGATTGCTGCTCTGGTGATAAATTACCAAGCAGTAGGTTAATTATTTTCTTGTACACAAGAGCAAAAGCTGTAGCAGGTAGTTGGTTTCTCAGAGCATTAAGGTCAATTAATGAAATTGCTTTGACATTGACCAAAACATCATCTAGGTTATCTAAATCAAATTTATCCAACCCAGAAACAGAGATTTGATCATTCAACCCTTGCGATCGCGCCACTAATTCAAGTGTGTCTTGGTAGACATCACAGATAATTGCACCATAAGCCCGAAGAATGGCTTCCTGGTCATAGAAGTCCATTTTCTTGGATACGCCGGACTGTTGAACCGCAGACTGCTCTGAGCTAACACCACCAATAGCAATTAAATCCTTTACCTGATTCTCAATCTGGGTAAGGGATTTTCTCATTTGGGTAATAATTGTTCCGGTTGGTTCACTCCACTCAAACTTCTCCAACTCCAGAACGTGTTGCAGACCCGTAGGTATTTCATCACCACTACCCTCATAGGTGTTGTTAATGTCTCCATCAGGTGTCTGGACACGCTTAAACGTGCGCTGGAGGTAGGCAAGCGTCAACATATCATACTTGCTGCAATCTATCCTCAGATGCTCTAAAGCTTTGGATGCAGCTTGATCACAAGCCCATAAATCAGAAGGGACTTCAGCTTTAATTACCGGGATAGTCCCTAAACCATGTTGAACTAGAGAAACCAATGGAACTTCAGCTTCAACAATATTCTTACTACTATCAGCATTAATAATGTTTTTGATAGCACCACGGGAATCAAGTTCTACATAAGCTGAATACTTAGCAATATATTCACGGTCGATGAATGTCCAGACAGCACGAACTTGGGGCGGAATTAATGGATTAGCTGTGTCATTGATTAACTGGAAGACTTTAATCCAATCCAAATCTCCCCGGCTCTCACTCCAGTTAATAACTTGTTGGGCACTATATATAGTTATGTATGGGCGAATGCCTAATAATTGTTCCTGCGCTCTGTTGACTGGTTTTACATCTGTAGATGGTTTGTCTACATGGAGATAACACTTCCCAAACTTCAGGCATTCACGGAAGACTGTGGATAATAAATCTTTCTCGCTGCGACCAGTCAGGCTTGTATCATCTCTGAAGGCTTCCCAAAAAGACTGATTAGACTCAATGCCAGAAATTGATAAAGAACTGTTAGCAAACTTAGATAATTGCTTGTTTACGGCGGAGCCGAGGATGTTGCTATATGTAAATTTCTTAAGTCTAATTTCATATATTTCTTCAGACTCCCCGGCTCGGCGTGGTAAGAATTGACAAATCTGGTTCTTGAGTCTGTAGCCACCCGCAGATAGCAAATCAATCTCCTGGTAGGCAGGTTTCCACTCTGTAAAATCCGGGTGTTCAGTTTGTAATACTTTTAAATCTAATAAAAGCGGATAATTCATTTCAATAAATTATTTCGTTGTTCAATAGTTGCAAGGACATAGCGAGTGCTGTCGGTGCGGTGGTCTTCTTGCCCAGGTGCGACCTCATCAATGATTTCACCATCTTTAGTCTTACGGTGATAACTCCTAAGCTCATCAGCGAATGACCCAAGCTTTGAGTTAATAAACAATCGATTCTGAAAGAAGAGGTTATTGACAGTCTGATTCCCTTCCTTGACTCTATTAAAACCAGCTACAGTCCTTGCTAAACCAGGGATTTTCTTGTTCTTCCCATATCGCTGAAATTCTAGAATACTGGCTGGTCTGCTGGGGTCTGCAAAACAACGATATATGTTATAGCGATCGCAGAAGTAAGCAGCTTTCTCTAGTAACTGGTCAAACACCACAGGAGTTGAGGGGTTAGGATTAGTCCATTCATCAATGATGAAATATTTCTTATCTTGAGTTAGACCAACAACACAGACCGCTGGATTTAAATCTCCCCAGTCGATGCCTAAATAAGTGCTGACAAAAGTTGTTGGTAAGTTATCTACTATATGGTGATCGCCAAACTCAGATAATATCTGTCCCTCAAAATCTTCAAAACTAGCTTCAAACTCCTGGCGATAAACTCTTGCAGGAAGGGTTTCCTTCGCTTTCCTTAAGAATGGACGAGGAATAAATGGATTATCAGAAGAGATGAAGTGGTAGTATAACCAATCATTATCATCTATAGCCTTGAGGTGAAATTTGTATAAGGGATGAGCCTTACCTTTGGGGGTTCCTATCAGCAACGCAGAACTGGCATTAGTGTCTGCTAAGGCAGGTGTTAGTACCTCCTCCCAAGCAATCATGCTAAGGTCTTGGAACTCATCGATCCCACACCAGTAAAGTTTTAGACCCCGAAGTGAATCACCATGATCGTCGGCTCCACGTAAGACAATATCTGGTTTATTATTTTTAAGCTTTATTCTAAAATCCGTCCGAGATATGCTCTCTACAAACGGTTGATCTTCGAGTAAGTTTAGTAAAGGTTGCCAATGAATCTGTCTGCACTGCTTGAGTGTAGGCATTACTATCAGACAGATAGGGGGGCTAGCTGGGTCAATCTCTTGATCGAAGCTTAATGCCTTAATTATTGCTGTTGTTAGTAGAAGGCGACTTTTCCCCCACCTTCGACCACTAATAACTAATTTAAACTTTGATTTATTATTGAAGACCCTTAGCTGATTAATATGGAGCTTCAATCTCATCTTCTTGTATTGGTGGGTCTACTAGCTCTACGCTGATTTGGTATGTGGCACTCACTTCGCTGCTGAGTTGCTCTACTTCATCCTTAATTGCAGCCAGCGCTCTAATAACTACAGTTGGGTCTTTCTTAGTAACCGTGTTGATTCTTCCACCAACAACAACATCTTCTGTGTAGCCGTACAGCCCATAGTGAATTACTTTCTCTAAGGCGACAATCCGCTGGTATCTGGTGGCAAACTCCAGAAGACCATTCTTCAGAGCAGCATCAAAGGATTTCTTATCGTTGGTTTGGTATTCTAGGATTTCTTTCTTATAGTCACGCTTAAAATCAGCTATCTGCCTATCTGTTAGGACAAAGCCGGGGAATTGCTCCTCAAACTGCTTGCGAATATCATCCTTAGTTAAATCTCGTTGACCTGCAAGCAGTAAGCAGAGGAAATCCCTGTGGATGTCTTTTAAATACTGCCTATTTCTTTCCATAAAAATAGGCACTAAGGTGTGCCATAAATTAATTTGTTATCTACTAATTAGCGATTGCGTAATTAAATTAACGCTCGAATCTGATGTGACAACTCGTAGATAGCATCAGTGAATAGATGATCAACCCACTCAGCAAACGTCAGTGGTGTTAAACTCTGCACGTAAAAGTGTTGCAGTCTCTCACTAGCAGTGGGATTTTGTGTGAACTCAACTTCAATTACAGATTGATAATCCTCACTAATGGAAGATAGAGCTTCTTCAACAGTTTGTGTGTCCAACAACCCAAATAAACTATTAGTGGGATCAAGGTCACGGGGAGGCAAATACAGCCGACTCAGATAGTCATCTACATCATCTAGCCCGCCAGAATAAAATAAATGTAGACAATACTTTAAATCAGAAATGTCAACATATCCATTTTTCCGACTAGGCTCTATGAAAGAGTTAGCGTAGTATTCCTGCTGTCCGGTCTCATATTTATATAGATACATATGATTTATCCCTTTTGAACTCTAAAACTTCAAATAATCGTCTCCAATCCCCATCTTTGTAGTTGCACTGTCTGCGTGTGAGGTTTTCAATCTCAGAATTTGTATATAACTTTTTATGAGTATTGGGGAGGGCGGTTAATCTTTGAAATAATGAATCGCTGGTTAACCACTCAATAATTTGTCCCTTATCCTGTGCGGATAAACTTCTATTCTTTAGATATTCTCTAACGACTGGGAGGAAGTTCTTAAGCCTCCTGTAGTCTCTCCCGTATTTATTCCGAAACCGATATCCCAGAGTTTCATTAGGTACACCGAAATGCTTCTCTAACTTTCTAAGAGACCAGCCCTGCAAATATAATTTAAAAGCTCTTTCTGTTATATCCATAATAGTTAAATAACTGTGGGCTATATAATTAAACTAACAAGACAACACGGTAAACAGAAGTAGTAATTTATCTGTGCTTTTGAGTTGTATCTCTCCGCATTTCTTTTAATTCTTCGTGAATACCTTCAACCCCTTTTTGGACAGAAACAACTTTATAATCTAAATCTCGTAGTGATTGTTGAGTAGCTTGACTTTTCTCTCGACAATCATCATTGTGACTTGTAGTTTCTCTTAACAATGTTTTTAGGGATTCACTAATACTTTGAAGCATTTGACTTTCAACAGCCTGCCGCTTCGACCACTCACCTACAGCGTCTTTCAGACCTAGCCAATTAGCTACAAATATTGTCCCAGCAATAGCTAATAAAACACCCAACCCTATTCCTCCACCCTGAAGCAGAAAAGCATCAATAATTTTGTCTTGCTGTTGTGGACTAATGGATATTGCACCAGTGTTAGGGGAAACATCAATAATATTCGCGCTAGAAAGGTTTGTTAAGTTTTGTTCTGGCATGTTTAAAAGTACCCTTGGTATTGTTGAAAAACAGTTGTTAGTCTAGAGGTATAGATTAGAAAAGGTTAAACATATGATGACAACCATCATGCTCGTCGCCACCATTGCTCTCCAAACAGGAGTATTATTAAAGCAATACATACACACTAAGAAGCTAGAAACTTTATTAGGGGAGTTACGATGTAATGAGGAGGTTTGGAATGATTTCCTGGCTGATTTAAAGGATGAGCAATCAATGTATGAAAATCTGATACAGTCTCATAAGGATGCGGAAGAATTAAGAAAATCTAAGTAATTAAATTAAAATAAGAATATATTAAAAATGAGAAGTATAAAAAAATTAAGCCGGGATATAAACCCCGGCTTTATAGTGTTTATTTAATATAATTTCTAAACTACAACACCAGTTGAATTAATATATTGAACCTTATTTGACTTCAGCAACCCGGAAGCATAAGCCTTATCAATTTTTGTTTTTAATTTAGCAACGGTGCGGCTGCTTACTATTTGGAATTCACTCAACTTCTTCTGTAGCCAAGGCCATTGTTCAGCAGGGCTAGTTCTTGTAATATTGGTGGCAACACGGTCGCTTATAGCAAATAAATCAATGAAGGATACTTTAATTGGGATTTCTCCTAACTTAAAACAACCACTGCCCGATGTTAAATCATCAATAAAGTCTTTAGCTTCCCAACTAATACCATCCAAACCAGTGAATACAAATTCAATTGGTTTTTGGTAAGTCTCGGCAGCAATTAAGGCATATTTCTTATCAAACAAAGATGTTTTGATGTCTATTTCTGTAACTCGATGACTCTTTAGTTCATAAATTCGCACAGATTTAGGTGTTCTCTCAACCCAATCCCAGCGGCGATATGTTGCATTATCTTGAGTATTAATACCAAGTTTACTTCCTACCTCAAATCGCAGTCTCAGGTTTGAGTAACTGGCAAGCAGCATTAGTTCACGCTGAATCTCTTCTTCACTAAGTCCGTGCTGCTGCTGCTGCCTACTGGAATAGTTGTTACGAGACACTATCTCAATAGCCTTTGCGCCTAAACTCTGAAAGTCACGGGCTGTTTCACCATTGCCTTGTGTCAAATATGAAAAACAATGTTCCCAGTCACCAACATAAATAGAACTAGCTCTACCCAAAGATTGTTTGTGAGCTTCTTTCCACGATTCCTTGAATAGCCTGAGATAATCACCTTCTATTTTAAAAAATCTCCCTGCCAAATTTGACTGAGCGCTTTTATCGCTCCCGGTTGCCCAGTGGTCTTTATAGTCAGAGGGTTTCAGTCCTTTGGCGATCGCAACCTGACTCATGATGAAGAATGCACCATCTCGATTACCACTTGGGCTAGGAATCCACTTTAAGTTGTATTTATGAACTAAACTAGCTAATTTCTCAAGAAGATTAATGTCTGCACCAGGCTGACTTAACAGCACAGACTCACGTAAACTCAAATTTGCTTCTGACATATTTAAATAACTATGTATCTTTGTAGTGATACTAACCAAAGCAACACGGCAGGACAAAGGGTTATAAATATAATGTGTTGCTTGGTTCGGTAATTTCTGCTAGACTTGCAGCCTTAAATGAGGCGGACATAATGAGGATATTACTAACATGGGACAGAATAATGCTGCACGGCGGCTATATGATGCTTTCCAATATGCTTTCGTTAATGGAAACTCTGCTGAGTTAGCCTATAAAGTGCTTGCTAACGCATTCAAAGTAGAAAATCCAGAATTAAATCCGCATTTTTTGATAGAAATTTATGTATTGTTATCGGAAGTAGAGAAGAAGCTTAAATTACTCAAGAAGGTTGATAATGTTGAATTGTATGTGAAGGCTATTAGAGAAATTCAATTTTACATACAAACATCTAACCCTTTATTAAGCCAGTGGGATGGGATAAAGAATCAGATTCAAAATAGAAACTTCATTTTTATTCTTGATGCTTGCGCTAATTTTATTGCTCAAGAACAACCAGAGCCAGAGTTAACCGAAGAACAATTACAAGAATATCTAGAGCAGTGTGAATCTCTATTGCAAGAAGTAGTATCCTCAGACCTAGCCGAAGATATTAAAACGTTCTTGGTTGTACGTCTTGAAGAAATCTGCTCTGCTATTAGGCATTATAAGATTGGTGGGCCAGAGCGACTACGAACAGTTGTAGAAGCAAATATTGGTGCAATTATATTACGCAGTGATGCATACACTCCAGAGCAGAAAAAAGGTATTATAAGTAAGATTTTTGGTTTGTTAATGACTTTTGGTGGTGTTCTGGATTTAGCTGCGAATACTCAAGGCTACCTGCTACCTAAAGCTGCGGAATTGTTGAAATATCTATTGCCCCCTGGTTGATAATTAGTAGAGACAGAAAAGCTATGATGCTTACTTTATCTGCATCATAGCCTTCGATAGTTTTAGTACAACCATAAATATTTAATTTAGTTATACTCTGCAACACGGGGCAAGGGGGTTAGGCTGCTGAACGGTTCAGTGATCGCTCATAAGCCTCAATAATTTCACTCACGAGTTTTAGATTGTAGGGGGTTCCTTTTTCAAGTAGACAACACAGGCTCTGAAGCCTTGCGTCTCCTAGAAGAAATTCGATTTTATTCAGTCGCCGGATTATGTCTTCAGGTCGATAATTAATCAATAACATAATTTCCCCGCTTATTTACCTACATCTCGTGCGCGACTGGCGATCGCCATTAAATCAGCCATCGCGTCAAACAATTTTTCATTGAGTATTTTTGCTCCACAATCCACAAATATCATCTTTACACAACTGTGGGTTTCCTCTTTCAGTCCTAAATCAATTATTTTTAACTGTTGACTGACTGCTTCTTGCAGAGTATGCAAAACTGACAAATACTCTTGAAATAACTCGTCTGGATTGTCTTTAAGGTAGTCTTTTTTTGGTGGTTTCATAACCATTTCCTCAGAGTTAAAGTCTGTAGATATATATCTGTAGCTAAAAATCTACGCCGAAGTCTGTATTCAGAACACCTTCAATTCGCCGTAATGTGGGTTCTGGTAGTGATTTAATTGTGGCAGATTCTATCTTGAACCAATTATCCTGTGTCATTCCAGCAGAAGCCGCCAAATCCTTTACTGTGCGATTACTTGCAAGTCTTGCTTGCTTAATTAATATTGGTAAATCTGGAGTTTCAACCAGAAGTTTACGCTCTACTTTCATAATTTTCCTCGAACAATATAATTTTATTCTAGCAAAATTGTTGGGGCTTGTTGAAGCCTAAAATAATTCACTAGAATAAAATTATATAGAGCTAATTGAGGAGAAATATATGTACGCAATTCAAGATGAGTCTCGGATAGATATTCGGAAGTTAGAGTTACCAAAACCTAATCATCGATTAGACAACACGAGAGACATAAACAGAATAATAAATAGTCTTTCGGAAGCGGAGAAAGTTGTTCAAGAGTTCACAGCAGAGTGTGCGCGAAGAAACGTTTCAGATGATTTAGTGATTTATCCAGAGCGATTGGCAGGCCTGCAAGAGCAAATAGATAGAATCTTCCCTGCGATCGCAAGACTGGAATCCAACCCGGAACTATATGATCAACCCGTTGCTATCCCTAATCAATTACAGAGCGACGTATTAGGGGCGATAGACGAACTAATCTTCATATTTCAATATGAAATCAGGATAAACTCGGAAAAGCTACGCCGCATTCCTTTAAATGGGGATCTGCTAGATGGGGTTACTCGTCTAGCAGTAGAGGCGGACTATATATTAAATGAGATTTACATTAAATGTGCAGCAAAAGGTATTAACGCTGATGAGGTGTTTGCTCCTGTTGAGGGGGATTTGGGTTGGTTATGTGGTCAGTATGAGAAAAAATACCAACCACTAATCCAGAGGTTAGAAGACAACCCAAGGCTTATGAAGAAGAGTAGAGGCTACATAGAAAACCTCTCCGACGCTAAGGATTGTGTTAGTAGGTTTGTTGCTATCCTCCGCCAGTTGTGGGATGAACAGGGGCTAGGGGATTTTCAATACGAGCCTGAGTTAGTAGTTCTTGAGGATTGTGACTCAACAACACAGGCAACGGATGAATTAATTAATGTCTGCCAGGGCACGTTTGAACCGGAGGCTGAACAACAGATTGAAATTAGCGATCGCACTATGGACAACACAGCCAACGAACATACAACCTTACTAGAAGATCAATGTCCACACCCTACTCAGAACAGCATTTTAGAACTATTACAGGGTAAGGATTTAGATGTGTCCACACCCCACTCAGGACAGCAACAGGAAGTAGTACCAATGATTAGTACTGATTGTTCACTCCCCACCCAACCGAACACCTTGGAAGTCATACAAGATAGGACTTTGGAGGTGTTCACTCCCTGCTCAACCGAACCCCTTGAATTAACTATTTATGAATTGATTAGGAATTACGTAGCGAAACATCAGCCTTGCACTATTGAGCAGGTAGTTAAAAATGTTCTGAGATTTACAACTATAAATAGACTTATAGAAAATGAGGTAGGAACATTACTACGGCAAAGTGGTTGCACTAAGGTTAGACGTAGAGTTAACGGTACTAATACTTTCTACTGGGAACTGTTCACTCCCTCCACTGAGGGCAACGTAGAAAGCTCACAGGATAAGGAATCAGATTGTTCACTCCCTACACTAACTGAGACAGAAGTAACGCCCCCACCCCCACCTGAGACTACTGATGTTACTCCCCTTAAAAAGATTGGTAAGCGTAAGCGGAGGCGAGTCTACCACGTTAAAGAACTTTGTGTGAAGCATGGAATTACCGATAAGTGTCAGTTTTTTAATAAAGTGATGTGTAGAGAAGTACGTTCGTGGATAACTATCACAGCCGACGAGGATGCAAAGGCCATAAGAAAGCAATTATTGAGATATCACAAGATATATGAGGAACATAAATATATCTCGCCCACAGAAGAGGAGATAGATAATATCGCTCAGGCGTTTGGTTGTACGCCAGATCAAGTTTTCGAGTATGTCTAAAAATAAGTAACGTTACAGCCCCGCTAAGGGGCTTTAAAGCCTTCTACTTAATCAAATGATGTATAGGGCTAGAAAGTGATTACAAAGCCTTCCAGGGCAACACAGACACCACACTTGATAATTATTAGTCCGTCCCACCATTTTGCCGCTAATGGTAATGTGGTGATAACCACATTACCACTTACCGAGGCTGGTAAGTGAAATGAGTCAAACCCATTCTAGAATTTAAAAATGCTTGGAAGCCTTGCTGAATAAAGGTTTCCAATCCCACCAAGAAAGTCGTCCCAACAGCAAATTTCAAAAACAGAGCAAAAGCTAGAAAACAGTAGAAAACCTTACTAATCAAGAGTTTCCCGTCCCAACCAGGAATTTTTATCAGTGGTGATAAAAACCTATCGCTAAGGCATCTCCACGATTTTCCATATTGCTTCAAATGTCTGTGCGCTGGGAGTTTCAAGACATCCATCAACATTTTGACTCCTCACTGGATTTTTCCGGTTTCAAATCGGAAAAATAAAAGAGAGTTTTCAATTCGACATTTGGGTTAGTCAAAATGGCTAAAAACCTTACCTTGTAAAGCTTTCCAATTCGACACCTCACTTTTAGAAACTAGTCACAACTTTCAATAAAAGTATAATCTCAAACACGGGAAAAGCAGTTTTTAATATACGGTAAGGCTCCCATGACTAAGTATACTTAGCTAATAGTATAAATTGCTAATACCGGAATGACGGTATTAGTATGTAGTAAAGGTTTCAGGCTGTAGTGTACGGAGATGGCAACACGGGCATACATGTATGAGTATTTCTCTGCTTAACCAGTGGGGAAAATTCTGTAGGTAAATATCTGCGGAAAATTTCCTAATTAAAATTTAAATAAACATATACATATAGCGAAAAATCTATTAACAATTCATCTGGATTCATCAGATGTAACTCTATTAACTATCTATCCCTTATATAGGTATAGCATTGTTTTTCCAGGCTCATTGTCTGAAACCCATACTCTACATGGCTTAAACCTTTGTTCGATAAACCCGAATTTTGTCCAAAAAACCCCCATTTTCCCCCTGTCGCTCCAACTATAGGTATTAATCTATGTATTTTTAATTAATCATAGAATAATTTTATTAAATAAATTCTTGGAGGTGTTTTACACATTTGTTAGTATTGATATATAATGAAAGAGTGGAGATAAATTATGTCAGAAAAATCTTATCGAGGTAGCCCCATCGTCGCGCTGAGATTGAAGAAGGAGATGAAAGAGCGGCTAGATAAGTTTGTAGAAGACACAAATGACACCCCTACAGAGATCATCCGTTATTTGTTAGATAAATTCCTAACGGAGAAGGGTTACTAATTATCAATATATAAAAGTCAAATCCCCCTAAAGCCTCAAACAGTAGGGGGAAATAATTAAAAAAGGTATTGAAATGAGAAAGACTGTATCGCGTGAGTTTCGTGATTTATTGCAAAGGTATTATCCCGGATTAAATAAGTGCCCAGAGTATTGGAGATTTATGAGATATCTACTCTTTGGCAAGATAGATAAACATACCGGGAATATTGTAATTGATCGCTACCATGTAGCCAGAGCAGAAGGTAAATTATCTGCTTATTATTCCAACCACTATAATTCTAGCACATTTTTAACTAAATTTAGACAAGATGTGTCAACAGCAGCATTTGAGTGGAAAGAGGCAGATTCAAAAAATAACTTAGCACGAGAGGCTATAGTTCGTTTGCACCCAATAGTTGAAAAAGCGTTCCAGGATGAGGTGTACAAGAATATGGATTCAGGGAGGGTCTATTTTGACTCTGGAAGGGTCTACACGAGGAAGACTCAGAAAATAGATAGAGAAACCCTTCAACAGGAGGCAATGCAGTGTATAGGCTCTGCTGGGGCAGGCTCTAAAGAACTTTTGGAGTATATGAATAATCTCCCGGTAAATTGTTTTACCAAAATTATTAATGACAATTTCCAGGCAGCTTGGACAAAGGTGATGGAGATAAAAGACCCTACAAGCAGGAAAGTACAAGCTAATATCCTACAGACCATTGCAGAAGACTTGCAGCCCTTCTACAAGACCTCAAGAGAGGGTAAGACGGTGAGGGTATATCCCTCTAACTACAGTATTCCAATGCTCCGTAGGGAAATACGTAAGGTAATAACCAAGGGTTGGTATGAGTATGATTTAGCTTCGAGCCAGCTTGCGATCGTTGGTAAGGTTTGGAATATTCTAGAAGTACAAGAGTTTCTCGCTAGTGGACGGAAGATATGGATTGAGTTGATCAATCACTACGGTATTGATGCCCTCCAATTGAAGGCAGAGAATGAACAGAAGTACGGAGATATTAAAGCCGTGCTGAAGATAGCACTTTACAGCCTAGTTTATGGGAAGGGAAAGCAAAATCTAATCAAGTCTCTCGATGAAGGTGATACAGATTGTGATGGATTAGCTAAGTTTGGCATAAAAGACGGTGGTAATAGGTTTTTCACTCATCCCCTAATAAAAGCCATATATCAAGCAAGGCAACGAATGATTAAGGAATTAAATTCCTGGGATTCTGTAGAAACTATCTTTGGGCAACAAATACAAATCACAGGTGTGAAGGACGAACACGGCAACCCAACAGAAGAACGGAAAGAATGTATACGAAGTGTGTTGTCGCAGCAAGCACAAGCGGTAGAACTTTATTTACTTCTGCCAGTCCTACATCTCGCTACGACCACTAAAGACTTTGCAATTACGATTTGGCAACACGATGGGTTCTCAGTCAACTTCACAGATAAGACCAAGACTGAGCGTTGGATTAAGAAGATTCACGCTGCTGTTGACGCAAGAGCTAAAGAATTAGGAATTATTACAAAACTAGAGGGAGGTTTAATTCAATGAGTTATCGCACAAAGCGTAAAAAACCTATTGGAGAAGTAGAAATTGTTAAGGAGATGGTCGCGGAAGTTAGGTCTAAAATAAAGGATTTAGTTGCTGCTTCCGAGTTGCCTAATATTAAATATCAGGTAACGCGACTAGAGAAACCTAATCACCAAGTTATAGAAATCAAGTTTGATGGTAAGGCTGTGACTAACTATTATGCTTTATGTAAAAAGCTGGAAACTACTTTCAAAAAATATTCAAGACACAGAGATAGTGAATCAGGTACAGTAAGAGTTAAGGTTAGTTGGTCTTTGAAAGGTGAGTGGAAGAAAACTAATATGTTTATTGACCCAAATAATCCCCTTTGGAATATTCAATAGTTAGCTGATACCAGATACCAATTACCTGTAAGCCAAACCTCTGAGAGGAATTTCTCAGGGGTTTGTGCATTTAGAGAAATCTACAAGCTCAAAATGATTAAGGAATATACTTGAAATTAGTTCCTGTTGAATTATTGAAATACTTAAGGAAATCATTCATAGCTTTCCTCACATTTCCCTCTGAAGTAACGTAACCATTTTTTCCTGGTTTACGATCCCATAAATGTAATTGTAAATATTTATCAGATAAACCAATGTAAGAGCCATAACATCCACTCGCAATGTAAGATTCATGGGAGTAGGGATTAGTAAATATAACCTCTTTTCCCTTGATTCCCACGCACTGATTCCACTGCTGTTCAGATATTGAGAAATGTTTGTATGATATTGACCCTGAACTTCTGGTTTTACCTAATTCATAAAGTTCGACGTTTAGAATTTTATTAGATCCAATATCTAAAACATCCACAGACTTTAAATAATAATCAGACCAAGGCGCACTTACAATCTTTGGAGATTTTTTAACTATCCCAATAGAGCTATTTTGTTTGAAGTTAACTTGAGCGGTAATAGGTGAAGTGGAATTTATAATTAAACTTAATGTAGAAACTGCCAATGTGGAACCAATTGTTATAAAACCTATATTCCTAAAGTTGGTATTCGGCATAAATAATTTACATAAAGCATATTATCTATAACACTCTACTCTCCATATACTAAAGATTGTTTGAGTATAAACCCTGAATCAAGCTTAAATCTCTTACTTATGCCAAAATATTCCACACTACATCTATTTATCAGTAGAAACTACATAGTCAACAACACAAGTAATTAGGTACAAAGAAATATATATATATACAACTAATATAATCACATGAAACCCAATCAAATCGCTTGTGCAGCTTCTGTTGGATTGGTGTTAGCCGTTTGCGGTATTACCGCGTCCAACGGAGATTTACGTGATCTTTATTTGGGAACTGCTGTGACTATTTGGGGTGAATGTGTTATCAAAAGTTGTGGTTATAAGGACGATGAAGAATAAGGCATATTGCCTAACTTGAAAGTCCAGCAGCCCTAGCATTTGCTAGGGCTTTTTAATTATTCATAAGGTGTTGCATGTAGCCACGCTTTAGTGTCTGGAAAGCTTGCTAGGAGGCTATTAGAAGGTGTTGCGTTGTGAAACCCTTGCCATTAACCGACTCCTCAACATTAAGGAGTCGGTAGTGCTACAGCTAAAGGTGTTCGGTAACAGATCCACTTTCGTGCGGAACTCAGACCACAAGAGGGTTTCAAGGTGTTCGGTGATGGTACAGCTAGGGTGGCGTTTAAAACGGAACCCCAACATTTGAAATGTTGAGGTAGTACCGACTCCCACACACTCAGGAGTCGGCTTCTGGTGGGGTTTTTGAATTTATCTGTTTGAAACAGATAAACCTCTACGCTGGTAGCGTAGCACTCTACATCGTTGTGGGGTGCGCTTCTGGCAAGGGTTTTGAGTTTTCCTTACTTTGCAGGAAAACTACCGACTTCACAAGATATTCACACAGATATTTCAGTAATAAACCGGAATTTGTATTGTCTATTACTACGCTAAACTACTCATCTGTAATGATAAATAGTATTATTTGATGAGTAATAATTTTAATACTGTAAAAACAGAAGTTATAAGATGGAGAAATTTCTCATACAATGGTACAGTATATGACTTATCACATCTTGATGCTCACTGGGTTGAATATCTTGATGATAGAGACGAAAAAAATCTGATTACATACAGGTTTATAGTAACCTATGGCTCACACTGCTTCACTAAAGAGTCAGATGAGTTTTCCAGTGAAGAATTAGAATTATTAATGTATAAAGCTCCTAGAGAGTCAAGACCATTCCATTTTGAGAGATACAACCTCTCGAAGCATTTACCCAGCATTATTAAATCATTATGTGATAAGGCAACATTAGTTTGCCACGGTGGGCATAAAAGCTATGCAGCAGTTAAGATGTTAGATTCAAAAGGTACTCTAGTTGATTATTTTGTCTCTTTCAAAGTATTTCCTGAGAGTAAAAAGCTTAGATTACACGTTATGAGTGCCTACCCCAAATATGAGGGTATAGGTAAAGTCCAGAAAGTGAGTTTCCTAGTTATAGCCAAAAACTTATTGAATAATAAGAAATTACCAACCCCATAAATAACAAAGGCTCCTTAAGGAGCCTTCGCCAAAAACATGATTAATTTTTGGTATTCAGAACGTCTTTACCGGAATTCCTCGACCTCTAAGGGTAACGGGATGTCATGTTTCAAACGGTTTGTGTTTTTGTTTAAAACATGTCTGCTGCATCCATGTTTTTAGTATAGTGTACAGTTCTAATTGAGTCAAGTCTCATCTAATTGAGTTAAGTCTCATCTTGAAATATGCCCTAAGCAGTAGAGCTTACCAGAAATGCTCAGTTAACACAACTATACTATGAGTCACCCCAAATGCGATCCGTTAACGAGGTGTTTCTGATACTTCCCATCAATGAATCCTGTTTTAACAAGACTCGCGGGAGTCGTTGACAACAGATTCTCCTAACCGGAACTCATTAAACCGACAACCACCCTCAATACCGCCTGTTAAATGACGACCGCTATCTGATAGCGGTCGTTAGTGGCAAGCTTGATAATGTCTCTTTGTAATATAGATGATTATCTATGAGTTACATATGAATTGTCTTTGCAACACAGGCCTTGTCATTTGGCAAAATACAGCTCTATATTTGCAATAGGAGCAAGGGCAAGCTCCTAGTTGAAAGAAATTGCCCCATAAAGAGAGAGCAGGAAGCAAGCTCCTAGCGATGGAGAAAGGAATTTTTGAGCTTGCCCCACCAAGATCGGTGATTGAGCTAATCACCAGAGAGATTTAAAGGAATTTCAAAATGATCACAAAAACTTTAAAAGGAACACTATTCGAGTGTTTAGTAGAAACTGCACTTGATGCCTTAAAAGAATCAGACATTGTAAATGTTTTCTTCTGTAAAAAAGAAAATACTTCTAAAAACATCTCAGATGCTTTAATTCCGTTTGATATTATAAAGGTTTCTGCACGCATAAACCAAGGACAAGAGGATGTAGAAGTAACTCTTCTCAACACAGATAATGTTGATGAGAAATATAAACAGTTGGTGCAAGCCGCTAGAGATGAGGGTAGGGAAATACTTTATGTACATATAGCTTCTGAAAATGAAGACAGGGTTCAAGAATTAACTTCTTTTCCTGTAGATATTGAAGATGAAGATAATTAATTAAGGATTGCACCCTCACCACCAGAGGGTGCATTTTCTATTAATAATATTCAGGTAGATTCTGGCTATTACTTTCAAAGAAAGCAGGCATACGTGCCCGACTAGTATCTTCCAGTTCAGGAGCTACTCCAGTATATAATAAGTTATCAGATTGCCTGATCCAGAAGTCTTTAGAACCATATTTAGTTACTGGGACGTTTAGATCGCTTACCATCCACTCAACTACTTCCTTTCTAATCCTATCCAGCCGCTTGGTTAGTGAAATTCCTAAGTCTGCACACACTAGTCCGTGTGTTGCCACATGAGCAGTTTCATCTAGTGATATATCACTGGCTATTGTTCTTAGACCTACATTACCTAAGAACCGAAAGATGGGTAACAACACGAAGAACACAGACCTTTCAAGTACTACTGCTTTAAGCATGGGGTGTTCGCCGAAACCTAATACTGTATCCCTGATACGTCTGGCTTCTTCCTCAAAGGGTCTAGCTAAACCTAATGCATCTTCTGCATTCTGTAGTGCCTGATCGTGCCGTTCTTCATCTGCAATATTACTTTGTAGTAATTGTAATATATAATCATCTTTAGGGAGGTCACGTTGTGTTGCCGAAGTTATCCATTCACCAACAGGTAATTCAAGACAACGCAGCGCCAAAGCACGACCTATTGTATTTTCTGCTCCTTGAGCAACTGGAGCAGGTGTAGGATTAATTGGAGTCCAGGAACGTTTACGATTTAGAAGGGCTCTGTAGTAAGACATAATTGCTAATTTAAGAAGTTACGAACTATTGGGGTTTGTGGGGACAATTAGGCAGACTGACTATATATGAAAATATAGGAACAATAGTCATGTCTGACTCTGTTTTAAACCCAGTAATTATTGACGCTCTATTCTTCCTGACTGGTAACGCAAATCGTCTATTTACAGTCAAAGAAATAGCGCAGCAAATTGAGCGTGATGATTTACTCACAGATATGAATTTATCCTATCTAGCCAATCAGAATATAATTCGGCGGATAGAATTAAATGACAAAATCTATTATTGTTTTGAGTTGTTTGATCTAGATGTTGAGTTACAGTTATATGAGATTGCTGAGGAAGCAGCATTTTTAGGATTTGTAAAACCTGCGGGAATAGTCAAGCATAAATTACAAGAGTTATGCGCCGAGAACCTTTTAGATGAGAGTTATCACGCTGTCGTGTTGCAGGAGATTATGGACTTGATTACTGAAGAATGGGAATCACAGTTCCGGTAGGTCGTTTTGTTTGTTGGTAACAGAATAATTTCAGACGAAAGATACTATAAAACTATCGCTACAGACTTTTTTTATGACTTCTACACATTCTCAAAAAGTGTTAAAGATGATCAGTGACAAGATGATTGAATGTTATTCTAGATACTATGGAGATTTGGAAATTGGAAATATGTCTCCAGAAGAATTCATTAAAACTCACGGAACCATCGAAGATAGGGTTAGTGGCAGTTTAAAAGTAGGAGTTATAACTCCAGATGAATCAACATCAACCTTCTCTACAAATTCAGCCAACGCCAATCGCAGTTCTGAATCATCCAGAGATTCCCAAAACGTAGCCTGAGATGCTATAGCAATTTTTCTCTTAGCATTCTCAAACCCATCCTTATCAAAAATTCTAGTGGGAGTTGATAGAGTGTTAATTGTTGCCTCAATTTTAGCGATTGCTGCAATTATATCTGGGTTGGAACTGCGAAGCCCCCGCAACACAGCCAGTTCATTACTTAAGTTCTCAATCTCTTTAGTATTAACTATCTGTGTTGTTGTTGATTGACTTTCTAGATAATCGATTAAGTTTGGTGCATTTTCACACAATGCTGCGATCGTCTTGGAAATGATCTCTCTTAGTCTAGTGCATTTTGAATTTTCGCAGTGATACCTACCGGGTTTAACATAATTAACACAGCGCATGTACTCCACTCTTGTTTTGTGGCGGGAAAAATTTCTATACATATTCCCCCCACAATGAACACATCTGATTAACCCTGCAAGTGGGTAGTCACCACGAGTTGATTTTGCAGAACTTCTATATCTCTTATTTGCTAAGAGCTTTTGTTGGATAGCCTCAACTGTATCTAGAGAAGTTAAGGCTTCATGGGTATTAAAATTAATAATTGGTTCTTGGTTTATACCCTTCTTCTTTTTTGAGAAATAGACTGTATGTCCTTGTAGTGCTGGGTTTTTTACCCAATCCCGCAATCCTGCTACACTAAAAACTATTTCATATTCTGTATAAATATAATTGCAGACATCCTTAAGCGATCGCATTGACAAGGTTAAGTCAATAATAATCTTGGCTAGTTCAAAGTAAGTCTTACCAGATTTTTCGTGAATATTGCGATCAGGAGTTAAGCGCTGATTTTCGTCTTTGGCATATCCAAAGGGTGGCACGCAAAACTTTAATTGCTCTCGAAAATAATTATTACCATGCTTAATCCTTTGGGATAACAGTCTAGATTCAAATTCTGCCAGCCCTGACATTTGATTGATACTAAACCAGCCAAAAGGGGAATTGGGGTCAACGGGTGCATCCAATATCCGAAGATTAACGCCGTGCTTGACAAAAATATCCATTGCCTTATGAATAGAAATTACACTCCTACCCAGGCGGTCAATACGGGTTATGATAACCTCATCAACTCTGTGTTGCTGTGCTAACTTTAGCAATTCATTGTATTGCTTCCTATTGTCACTACGTCCTGACTCTATATCAACTAATACTTCAGATGCACCCGCTGCTTTTAATCGAGCTATTTGCTGATTTAGTGCATCAAACTCCTCTGCTTGTTCTTGCGTGCTGACACGAGCGTAACCGTAAACTCTCATAGAATCTACATATATCGTTGCTCCATATCATATCACAGTAAGGTGTTGTACTAAGTGTTGGCGTGAACCTGAATACACTACACCTTATGATATTAACTTAATCGGCGAGTACAACATCGCCGGGGAAATGTGGGGAGTGACACCACTATTGGAAAAATTGGGCATCCGCGTCTTATCAAAAATTACAGGTGATGCTCGCTATCAAGAAATTACCTATGCTCACCGCGCCAAGCTGAATGTGATGATCTGCTCACGCGCTCTGCTGAACATGGCGAGAAAAATGGAGGAACGTTACGGAATTCCTTATATTGAGGAGTCTTTCTACGGCATCGATGACATGAACCGTTGTCTGCGCAACATTGCCGCTAAATTGGGAGATCCTGATTTACAAGCGCGTACAGAAAAGCTGATTGCCGAAGAAACTGCTGCTCTAGATTTGGCTCTAGCTCCCTATCGTGCCCGCCTCCAAGGCAAGCGCGTTGTCTTATATACTGGCGGTGTCAAGAGTTGGTCAATTATCTCCGCAGCTAAAGACTTAGGTATAGAAGTTGTCGCCACCAGCACCAGAAAAAGTACAGAAGAAGACAAAGCCAAGATTAAAAAATTAATCGGTAACGATGGCATCATGCTGGAAAAAGGCAATGCTAAAGAATTACTGCAACTGGTGAAAGACACCAACGCCGATATGTTAATTGCTGGGGGACGTAACCAATATACAGCCCTCAAAGCCCGGATTCCCTTCCTTGATATTAACCAAGAACGCCACCATCCCTACGCAGGTTATGTAGGCATGGTTGAAATGGCCAGAGAATTGTATGAAGCTCTCTACAGCCCAATTTGGGAACAAATTCGCAAGCCTGCGCCTTGGGATGAGGAAACAGGGATATTCACCGCGTCTGATGAAATCGGCTTAGTAGAAGAGGTGAGCTAATGGCGATCGTTACTGCTCCTAACAAACCACTTACAGTTAATCCTTTAAAGCAAAGCCAAGCTTTAGGCGCATCTTTAGCTTTCTTGGGATTGAAGGGAATGATTCCCTTATTCCACGGTTCTCAAGGCTGTACTGCTTTTGCCAAAGTTGTCTTAGTACGGCATTTTCGGGAAGCAATTCCCCTAGCAACTACAGCCATGACGGAAGTAACTACCATCCTGGGTGGTGAAGACAATGTAGAACAAGCAATTCTCACCCTGGTAGAAAAATCCCAGCCGGAAATTATTGGTTTATGTAGCACTGGGTTAACCGAAACTAGAGGCGATGACATAGAACGTTTCCTCAAAGAAATTCGGAAACGTCACCCAGAATTGGATCGGCTACCGATTGTATTTGCACCCACACCTGACTTTAAAGGTGCATTACAAGATGGGTTTGCAGTGGCGGTGGAAAGCATTGTGAAAGAAGTTCCCCGTCCTTGTGCTACCAGAATTGAACAAGTCACCATCTTAGCTGGTTCGTCTTTTACACCAGGAGATATCCAAGAAATTAAAGAGATGGTGACTAGCTTTGGGCTAGTTCCCATCGTTGTCCCCGATTTGAGTGCTTCCTTAGATGGACACTTAGAAGATTCCTACAGTGCAATTACAAGTAGTGGGACAACTGTCGCTCAACTGCGGGAAGTTGGTGGTTCCGCCTTCACGATCGCACTTGGGGAAAGTATGCGCGGTGCAGCGCGGATTCTCCAAGACCGATTTGGTATTCCCTATGAAGTTTTTGGACAACTCACAGGTTTAGAACCTGTAGATGAGTTTCTCCACGCCTTAGCAATTCTCAGCGGTAACAGCGTCCCGGAAAAATATCGCCGCCAGCGTCGCCAACTGCAAGACGCAATGTTAGATACTCACTTTTATTTTGGTGCCAAACGAGTATCTTTAGCTTTAGAACCAGATTTGTTGTGGTCAGCAGTCCATTTCCTGCAATCGATGGGAGCTCAAATTCATGCGGCTGTGACAACAACGCGATCGCCTTTATTAGAACAACTCCCCATCAAAAGCGTTACCATCGGCGATTTGGAAGACTTTGAGGAACTATCAGCTGGCTCTGACTTGTTAATTGGCAATTCTAACGTCGGTGCGATCGCTAAACGCCTATCCATTCCCCTCTATCGTCTCGGACTACCCATTTACGATCGCTTAGGTAATGGTCAGTTTACCAAAGTCGGCTACCGAGGCACAATGGAGCTTTTGTTTGGCATGGGTAACCTCTTTTTAGAAGCAGAAGAAGAGAGAGTAAAACACTTCCACGGAGATTGGTAGTAGTCAAGAGTCAATAGTCAACGGTCAATAGTATATAAACATTGACTCTTGACTTTGGACTTTTGACTATTGACCAAAAACAACTGATAAAGGACAAATAAAAATGAAAATTGCCTTCACGACAAGTGACCGAGTTCATATTAATGCTCACTTCGGATGGGCAAGACAAATTGAGGTTTATGAAGTCTCCGATGAAGGATCTACATTTGTTGAGACTTTAAACTTTGAGGGCGACCTGAAAGAAGATGGTAACGAGGATAAAATCACACCTAAACTAGAAGCGCTAGAAGATTGCACAATTGTTTATGTATTAGCAATTGGTGGTAGCGCTGCTGCTCGTTTAATCAAAAAAGGCGTAACTCCAATTAAAGCGCGATCGGAAGACGAAGAAATCGCAGAAGTGTTAACTAAATTAGTCAAAACACTTAAAGGTAATCCTCCACCTTGGTTGCGTAAAGCTTTAAAGCAAAAAGACACAACCTTTGCAGATGAATTAGAAAATGAAGCAACCGTATGAGCATAGATAATAGTGTTAACGGTACCGCCAGCACCACAGTATCAAACTCACCTTTCCTGAAAGCGATCGTCCAACAAATTCGGGGACAAGATACCTATGGAACATACCGGAAATGGTCTGATGATTTAATTCTTAAACCCTATGTGGTTACTAAACAAAAGAAGCGGGAAATTCCTATTGATGGTGAAGTAGATCCGCTTACTAAATCACGGATCATGGCATTTTATAGAGCCATAGCCGCTTGTATTGAAAAGGAAACAGGTCTAATATCCCAGGTTGTAGTCGATATAAACCATGAAGGGTTTGGCTGGGTACTTGTTTTTTCTGGCCGCCTTTTGTTAGTAACAAGAACCTTACGTGATGCTCATCGCTTTGGCTTTGATTCCCTGGAAAAAGTCGCAGAAGAGGGAGCGAAGTTAATAGACAAAGGTGTTGATTTAGTAAAACGTTTCCCCGAAGTTGGCAAGCTTTAATTAATTAGTCAATAGTCAATGGTCAATGGTCAATGGTCAATGGTCAAGATTATCAGTTTTTGGACTCTGGACTCTGGGCTCTGGACTCTGGACTTTGGACTCTGGACTTTGGACTCTGGACTTTGGACTTTTGACTCTTGACTCTTGACTTTGGACTTTGGACTTTTGACTTTGGACAAATGACAACTGAAGAACTACAAGGAAAAATCAGACGGCTCAATAGTAAAGCAGGTCAAATGAAGATGGATCTGCACGACTTAGCAGAGGGACTACCAACAGACTTTGAGAAATTGATGGATGTTGCAGCCCAGACTTATGCAATCTATCGCGAGTTAGATGAACTTAAGAAACAGCTTAAAAAAATGGAGAAGGGTCAATGAGCCGGACTATTGATGAATTTAAGCAGCTCGTAGATGCAGAGGAATTCTTTCAGTTTTTTAACCTGCCCTACGACCAAAAGTTTGTGAATGTTAATCGTTTACATATTTTGAAAAAATTCTCCCAATTCATGCGAGAAGTCGATGAGAATTATCCTGATTTAAAACCCGAAGAAAAACTCGAACAATATGCCATAGCTTTGCAAAGAGCTTATGACGTATTTGTCGAATCTACACCCCAAGAACAAAAGCTGTTTAAGGTGTTTAACGACAAGCAAAAAAATGTAGTCAAGCTGACAGAAATCACTTCTGATTAGGAGGTAAAAAGTGGTAAATCTAACGCCTACCGAATTAGAACGCTATAGTCGCCAAATGATGCTCCCTAATTTTGGCGAAGTAGCTCAGAAGCGCCTGAAGTCAGCGACGGTTCTGGTTACAGGTGTGGGGGGATTAGGCGGTACGGCGGCGCTTTACCTAGCTGTAGCGGGCGTTGGGCGACTAATCTTAGTTCGGGGTGGTGACCTGCGGCGAGATGATATGAATCGTCAGATCCTCATGAGTGACGATTGGGTAGGTCAGCCAAGGGTATTCAAAGCTAAAGAAACTTTGGAAGCGATTAATCCTGATGTCCAAGTGGAAGCAGTTCATGATTACATCACCCCGGAAAATGTAGATGCGTTGGTACAGTCTGCTGATATGGCGCTTGACTGCGCTCACAATTTTACCGAACGCAATTTGTTGAATGAAGCTTGTGTGCGTTGGCGAAAGCCAATGGTGGAAGCAGCAATGGACGGGATGGAGGCTTACCTGACTACGATTATTCCTGGTGTGACTCCTTGTTTGTCTTGTCTGTTTCCAGAAAAACCTGATTGGGATCGGCGTGGCTTTTCAGTTCTGGGGGCTGTTTCTGGAACATTGGCTTGTCTAACAGCACTAGAGGCGATCAAGCTGATTACTGGGTTTAGTCAACCGTTACTGTCACAACTGTTGACAATAGACCTGAATCGGATGGAATTTGCTAAGCGGCGTTCTCAGCGCGATCGCTCTTGTCCAGTATGTGGTAACAATGCACCCTGGAGATACGCGCAATCAGGTTCAATGGAACCCACCAGTAATTGCACAACATAATCAACTGAGATCAATTCGTAATTCGTAATTCGTAATTACGAAGAACAAAATTTAAGTTTGAATCTGGAACTAAATTTTGCATAATTGGTCTGATTTACACCCAAAATTGCTTAGTAGTTTGTCTTCTGCTGTTTGTAAATACAAATGACAAATGACAAATGACTAATAACAAATACCCCACCTGTAATCAGAAAACCTTATCGCTATAAATCAGGAGAATTGATGACTGTAACTTTGACAGAAAAAGCCGAATTTCGTCTGCGGGCATTCTTGGTCGCTTCTGCCCCTGAAGCTAACGGTGCAACTAAAGGTGTCCGCATTTCTGTAAAAGATGGCGGTTGCAGTGGCTATGAATATGGAATCGATATTACTAGCAAGCCGCAACCAGACGATTTGGTCATTGAGCAAGGCAAGGTGCTACTTTACGTTGATGCTAAAAGCGCACCGTTATTGAAAGGAGTTGTTATCGATTTTATCGATGGGGTAATGGAAAGCGGCTTTAAGTTTACCAACCCTAATGCAACTGATTCTTGTGGTTGTGGCAAGTCCTTCAAAGCTGGTGATTGCACACCTGATGGTGTACCTTGCAGTTAACACTGTTTCAGACTTGATGACATCATTAGTACCGCTTTGTTCCGTCTGGCGGTAATAGTGTGGAGTCTGGTGCAGTAAAGCTATAGGTAGCTTAACAACGAGTAGCACAGAGCGACGACAAATTCTGGGAATTAAACCTAATTGTATAAAGTTGAGGAGAATCGGAAAATGGCTACCTACCAAGTTAGATTAATCAACAAAAAGGAAGACCTCGACACCACAATTGAAGTGGATGAAGAAACCACCATCCTAGAAGCAGCAGGTGAACAAGGTATTGATTTACCTTTCTCTTGCCATTCCGGGTCTTGCTCTAGTTGTGTTGGTAAAGTTGTTGAAGGTGAAGTAGATCAATCCGATCAAATCTTCTTGGATGACGAGCAAATGTCTAAGGGCTTTGCTTTACTTTGTGTTACTTACCCCCGTTCTAACTGCACAATTAAGACTCATCAAGAACCATATCTTGTCTAACGTGTAGTTATAGCTTGAACTAGGATGCAGGATGAAAATACTTTTCATCCTAGCCTGGATCAAGCTGTTTTCAAAGGTTCTATATAATTTATATTTACTACTTTTCATGTTTACCCCTTTTACTATTAAGGGTTGTTCATTAGAATTGCTGAAACCAGCAGAGAAAGGAATTATCACTTTCTGTAATATTACCCATGAACAAATCCGTAAGCAATTGCTAGAAACTGGTGTAGATATAGGAAATAAAATAACTGTAATTCAAAAATTTCCAGTTTTACAAATCAAAGTTAATGATATCAATATAGCAATAAATATAGAAACAGCCCGCGCAATTTATGTACGGATTATTGATAATGAGTAATCAAATTTTGATTTAGATGCCCGACTTCTTTAAGAAGTCGGGCATCTGGGCAACATGTTGAATTGTTGACTATATTTAAATTTTTTAACATCGTTTGAAATATTAGATAAGTTACTTTAAGGTTATCGGTGAGGCGATGTCTTCGACGGTAAACTACGCAGTAGAATTGAGTAAGAGCGCTTGATTTAAGAGAAAAAGTGTCAATACCAAAACGAGGCACAAGAAAAATTGTAGTTGATGGAGAGCCTTTTATTTGGCTGATCCGAAGACAAGCAACCAACGATCAAGCAGATTATGGTTGTGGGTATATTCATGTTGCGGTGGAACATGCTCAAGAACCCGGTTCAGTATTAGTGATTCGCACCGATAGACCTCACCCCCAAGATTGGGGGACATTTGAAGTCCAACCAGTGAAACCAAAAGATGTAGCTGAATGGATATTGCAAACAATGCGATCTGGTTGGGAGCCAAGAAGTTTAGGCTCACCATTTATTGTTCAAGTAGTCAGAGATTTTATAGAAAAAGTCTGAAGCTTTCGGTAGTGTCAAACTAACTCAGGACTTACGCCAGCGCGATCGCTATTCTAATCTTAGGTTCAAAGCTTAAGGGGAGCAGTTTCCATGTCGATCGCGTAGTGGTTTGGCGCGTTGTGTAGGTCTTGGGAAAGTTAGCCTTCATGCGATCGCCTAACCTCCCATTCCTGATAAGCGATTTTTATAAATCCTATCAGACTTTTTTTGTCAAGTCCTGTTGACTATTTGTAACAAACTCGTTATATTAATTTACATAAGTTAACAAACAAGGAATAAAAAACATGTACACCACAGTTAATGAAGACGGCGTTCTCAACAACTACGCAACTGAACCCAAGGTTTACTACGCTGAATACCCTGCAATTTGGGAACAACGCAAATATGTTTTACAAGGTGTGTTCGCTACATTACTTGTTACCACTCTAGTTTTGGTTGGTATTACTGTTAGCTAAGATTTTTAGACAACGGTTTAGGTATCTTTCATCGTTATTCATACTCTTGTGCATTACCTCAGCTACCAAGCTGGGGTTTTTTGTTGGGTACGCGATTCAACAGCTTGCTACTCACTCAGGGGTGCATCTACCTTTGGGTAGAGGTTCCGATTGCTTGCAGCAGAATTCGACAATAGTCTGAGTCGTTTGGTTGAGTGCTTCCCGTTTTTCCACTACCAATTTATATATTTCGTTGGGGTGATATCAGACTTTTTTCAGATGTTTCTCATTTTTCCATCTCCTAAAATCCAGAACTATGAGGTCATCTTGAAGACGATTTTTTATGAACACAACTTATTTGCGTAATATCACTCTGTTGCTTGTGCTGTTTGGGTTGAGTGCTGGTAGTACCCAAGCCCAAACCACATCCACCACTTCCCTAGAAGTACCAAAAGATTTGCAAGTCCCCCAAGGCCAAAACCTGCTGTTAAAAGCAGCTGCTAAAGGTTCACAAATATATGTTTGCAAGGCTAAATCAGATAATCCTAACGCTTTCGAGTGGACGCTTAAGGGGCCAGATGCAGTGTTGTTAAATGAACAGGGACAACAAATAGGTAAACATTATGCAGGCCCTACCTGGGAGTTGAATGACGGTAGTAAAGTTGTCGCTCAAGTAAAAGCTCAGGTAAAAGCACTGCAACCTCGTACAATTCCCTGGTTGCTGTTGTCAGAGCGATCGCACGAAGGCAATGGTATATTAAGCTCTGTAAATTGGATACAGCGCCTGAATACAATTGGCGGTAAAGCTCCTGCTAGCGGTTGCGATCGCGCTCACTCTAACAGTGAGGTTAAAGTCGCTTATCAAGCAGATTACTATTTTTGGGGCGTTCCTACTAACAAAAACGTTCCCAGACAAACAACTCCAAAATAGTTTTTACTTATGCAAATAAATCAAGTGAGAAAAGCAGTAATTCCGGCTGCTGGTTTTGGTACTAGATTATTTCCTGCTACTAAAGTTGTCAAAAAAGAACTTTTCCCAATTATTGATCAACATGGGAGAGCAAAACCTGTAATTTTAGCAATTGTAGAAGAAGCAATTAGCGCCGGCATTACAGAAGTAGGCATTGTTGTACAACCTGATGATCTGGGAGTTTTTGTAGATTTATTTAAAAATCCACCCACACCAGAACTTTGGCAAAAACTCTCGCTTTCCAATCAAGAATACAGTCAATATCTGCAAGAATTGGGTAAAAAAGTTGTGTTCTTAACCCAACAAGAACAAGCAGGATATGGTCATGCAGTATTTTGTGCTAAAGACTGGGTAGAAAATGAGCCATTTCTGTTAATGTTGGGGGATCATGTTTATAAATCTGATCTTGATAAATCTTGTGCGCAACAAATTGTTGAACTTTATGCACAAGTTAATCAAAGTGTGGTTAGTTTAACTACAATGCCAGCTGCAATCATCAACAAAGCGGGATGTGTCACAGGAGTGTGGCAAGAATTCAATTCACTGATGACAATCACACAACTTGCAGAAAAGCCCAGTATTGATTATGCACGCCAGCATCTACGTGTAGAAGGCATGGCAGAAGATGAATTTTTATGTGTATTTGGTTTATATGTATTGACACCAAAAATTTTTGATTATTTGGCAGACAGCATTCATAAAAATTTCCGCTACCGTGGTGAATTTCAGTTAACTACTTGTTTGGATCAATTATGTCAGGCAGAAGGGATGACAGGTTATGTAATGAAAGGTAAATGTTTTGATACAGGTTTACCAGATACCTATCGCCAAACATTAATTGATTTTAGTTAAAATTTAACAGGGAACAGAGAAATCCCCATCGCCAGTAGAGTGTGTGATTGCTGAGGGTACTGATCACCAAAAATATAAAATAAGGTGCGCTACACTTTATTAACGCACCTTACCAAATATATATATAATTTTTAACTATTGCTTAATCAACAGCAACTAACACATCCGATGCTTTAATAACAGCGTAAGCTTGCTTACCCTCTGCCAATCCCAGCTTGTCTGCTGAGGATTTTGTAATTATTGCTACTACTTCTACTCCTGGTGCTATTTCTAAAGTGACTTCACTATTCACAGAGCCAGCAACAACTTTTTTCACAGTAGCTTTCAATGAATTACGAGCGCTAATTTCCATTTCTGGATACCTTTTTTATTTCTGTATACTGGACAACAGTAGCAAAGAATATTAGTAAGCAGATAAATTTTTTAGATTTTCTTAATAAAACAAGTTAGCTAGATATTCCGATAGATAAAACAATATATTTATTTTTCTTGTTGAGTTATTTGCTATTGTTATTTTTTAAATTAGATGAGCATTAAGTTATAAATTTTAGCATTTTAAATTAACTATAAAACTTGAAAAAAGCTAAATTTTCATATAAACATTATGGAGTAATAGTCAATGGTCATTCTTACTTAAATTAATTGCGAGCGCAGATTTTCATGATTATATTTATTGACATGTAGCTAATTTACTGTTAGTTGCTTAAATCCTATTTTCATGGAAATCAGGATAAATATCGTATTTCGGGAAAATAAAAAGTTCATGATAATACTTCTTAGCGTTTTTTAACCCTTTTATTGATGAAATATCTGGGGATCTTTATAAAGCATTCATAATTCCAACTTATGAGAGTGATACTATATAAGTAAGCTAAATTGTTGCCAGTCAACCAGACTTCAGCAAAAGCGATTACAGACTTAACTCAGACATTCCTAACTTAATGCTGGTTAAGTTTAAAGATGAGGCAGAGAATCTGAGATCTTCAAGAGAAGTCAGAGGGGAAAATGCGTAAATCTTCTGTCTCCAAATAACCAGAGTACTTAAGTTATGAAGTAGCTTAATATTTCTCCAACGGAATGTCTAATTTCCGTAACCACTTTTCCATGCAGCGAACTTATTTTCTAATACTTAAATTGGAATTTGAGTTAGTTGCAACTATGAAATGCGGTTTGGGAAGAATTGCAGCAGTTTAGAATCAATCCCCTTACTTGCAAAACAAATTTAAGGAGCCAGGATTATGAGAGCTAAACAGATTATGACTCAAGATGTAGCTACTATTCGCGGTTCCGCTACTGTAGCAGAAGCAGTCAAATTAATGCGGCTCAAAGAATTACGGGCGTTGATTGTAGAACCTCGTCACAGTGGTGATGCTTACGGTATTGTTACCGAGACTGATATTGTATCTAAGGTTGTTGCTTATGGCAAAGACCCAGAAGTGATGCATGTCTACGAAGTCATGAGCAAACCCTGCATTGTGGTTAATCCAGACCTAGATGTAGAATATGTGGCGCGGTTATTTGCTAATACTGGTGTATGGCGTGCGCCTGTGATCCAAGGTCAATTATTGGGGATTATTTCTGTCACAGATATTCTTACTAAAGGTGACTTTGTCGAAAAACCAAAATTAAAATTTGTGCAGAAAGAACTTCAAAAAGCTATCTCAAATGCTCGTTCTATTACTGCTAACTATGGTGCAGATTCTAAAAGAGCCGAGGAAGCTTGGGATTTAGTAGACGAACTAGAAGCTGAAGCTGGTTATTATGGCGCACATAAACCAGAGAAAAAAGCCAGACAACTATTCGCTGAAGGTAGAGAATATGTGTCTGTCGGTTAATTGATTTGTCTGGTGAGATGTACTGTTTAAAGCATCAATTTTCTCATCGCATAACTCATTAACCTGCTAATTTATCTCTTGTTAGCCTTCTCTCTCCTGAGATAAAAGTTGCACAACTTAGGTAGTCTGGATAGATACCGGCTTGGGTGATGCATTCCCTACTGACTAAATTGGTGCTTTTGGCCAATCAGCAATGGTTCGTGATTAAGAAGTATTTACTGTTAATTGTTGTGGTCTAACAGTTAACAGTAACTATACATTCTTCATAGTTTAATGGGTCTCATAGCATTTCTTTAACATGGTGGGTAATGCCCACCATTATCTTTTTTAAGAATTGCTATGACAGGTATTTGTGCGGATGTGAATCAATAGCGAGGATGTTTATGAGTTCAAGAAATCAGCAAAATCTGAGTAAAACAACTAGCCTTTGGCTGAGTGAGAAAGGGTACAATCCTGATGACTTAAATCAGAAAGGTGAAAATGGTGATACAGCTTTGATGAAAGCTACCAGAGAAGGTATTTACGCGGTAGTTGAGGAACTAATTGCTTTAGGTGCGGATATTAATTCCCGAAACAACGACGGTAATAATGCTTTGTGGTTTGCTTGTTTTGGTAACTACTTCGATTTGATGAATTTGTTGCTTGCTGCCAACATCAATATTGATAACCAAAATGATAACGGGGCTACTGTTTTGATGTATGCAGCATCAGCTGGAAAGACAGAAGTAGTTAACTTGTTGTTACAACATCATCCTAACATAAATTTAAAAAACTTAGACGATTTTAAAGCAATAGATTTTTCTAGTAATGTAGAAGTCTTAAGGATACTCAAAAATGCCTCAAAGTAAACAAAGAGAGTTAGACTATCATCAAGCAACAAAGCATTCTTACTTATCGGTGCAGCTCGATCCAAATTATGTGGATGCTTCAACTCAACCATCTGCATTTAAAATTTATCCAAAGTTTTATCGGCGAGTGAAATTAAATCTCAATAATCCTAGTCACTCGTTTATCAGTTTAACCAGTACTGTAACTCTAGAAAAGATGTATAAAGATGGTGCGCAAAAACTGCGTGTAAATCCATCTGCTGGAGCTTTATATCCGACTGAGGTTTATGTCCAGATTCGCGGTATCGAGGGAATGGTCAATGGGATATATCATTTAGAAGTTGAGAATAATTGTCTAACACTCATCTACGAATTAATTGATGATGGGCTAGAGAATTATATTATACCGGGTAAATGTATCAATGGATTCATTTTTTTAATTAGTTGTGTTTATTATAGGTCTAGCTGGAAATATAAAGACAGGAGCCTGAGATATTGTTGGCTTGATAGCGGTCATCATTTAGGTGCAATTGCTGCTTCAGCCTATATTCACGACAAAGAGATACAGTTAATTTTTGATTTTGATAAACTCGCTCTCAATGCGGCTTTAGGATTTGAGAATAAAGAGTTTATTACTGCTTGTGCGATTTCCGGAGCAGTGGAAGAAAAGAAAATCAGACATTTAAGGTTGAAAGTTCCTTTTGTCTGTGGCACTGATTATTTTGAAGCCAATGAGTTTATAGAATCAGGCTATCAAAAAACATCGCTCCAGAAAAGTCGCCAACAGAAATTAGTGCATCCCCAGTTTAACTTTGATCGGGATAAATTCTTCCAGACTGTTTGGATGAGGCGATCGTGTAGACGATTTCATAAGCAGTCAATTTCTCAAGAAAATTATTGGCGGATATTGCAACATCTTGCACAGCCGATACCAACAGAGAATTTGGAAGAGATAGAAATTTATTCTGTTGTTCATCAAGTTAGGGGAATGACTCCAGGATTATATAAGGGTAAGCATCTAATTAAGGCGGGCAATTTTAGTGAAAAAACAGGTTACTTGTGCATTAATCAAGCGATCGCTAGAGACAGCGCTGTAACTTTATTTTTTGTGTCCGACTATATAAATTATCAAACAGCTATGCAAATAGCTGGTTTTTTAGGGCAAAGAGTTTATCTTGTTAGCAATTTTTGGGGCATCCATTGTAGTGGGATTGGTGCTTTCTATGATGATGAAACTCAAGAATTCTTAGAAACTAATAAAGATGTTCTCTATGCAATGGCAATTGGAACATAAGTAAGGAAATCAACTCAGATGACTAAAGAAATTTACTCCCCAGAAGATGATTCACATCCAATGCAGCTGACTTCAGCAGATATTATCCTGCGTCAGCAACTAGAGTATTCTATTAGCAGGTACTTTTATGAAGCCTGCGATCGCACTATCCAAAATCTCTTATCTAACTGTCGCTGGTATATGACTACTCACGCCACTGTGATGGTACTAGTGATAGAATGTCCCGATCCAGTTACCAACTGGCGTATCTTACAAAAAATTGTCCCAATGGCGACAATACTCAACCCCATTGTCAGCAGCGCTAAAATCCGCGTCTGTCCTCCAGAAAGCCAGGGAATACCTTTTGAAATGCGGGTAGATGAACTCTCTGTTTATCGTGACTTAGCCGGCTAATATTGCTGTATTGAAAGTCAACAGTCAACAGTCAACAGTCAACAATCTGTCTGATGGATGCAGCTACCTCTTCAAAAACTAGATCAGCAGAATGTTTCACCGCAGGACTTAATTCTAATCCCAAATCAAGATTTGCTGCTTCGATGAGGTAAACTGTCACCTCTTCGGGAAAGTCATGTTGAAAGATTTTCCGTCCGGCGGCTAAAGCATTATCCCAACGAAAATCATGCAAGTTATAACTAGGTTCCGGTAAAGCTTCTAATTCTTTACCTGGAACCTTAAATACTGCACCTGGTTGCGAACCAGTAGAACTTGCATCAATCACAATTAATTGTTTGCTACCTCTAGCTTGAAACATTACTTCCATCCCTGCGGTTCCACAGTCATACACTCGCACATGGGGATGAGGATTTTGGGCTAGATATTGTTGTAGGCGTTGGGCAATAATTACACCTACAGCGTCATCACTGCGATTGAGATTACCACAACCAATAATAGTGAGCATTTGTTAAAGATGATTTTTAGGGGCACAACCAGTTGTGTCCCTAATGTTTATTGTATCTCAAAAAAAGTTAATTAGAAACTAAAACTCTACACCATGTTGTTTGGCAATTTGAATTAGTTTTTCACATTGTGTTTGTCCTGCCTCTAGCAATGCAGCATTTGCTTGTTCAGGAGTATTACCGTCTTTTGGTATTAAGTATTTGACATAAAGTGAGACAAAATCAGTTAAAGCGGCTACACCAGATAAAGCATGTTCATCAGCTTCCTTCCCCGCGATCGCAGCTACTAAACCTGCTTTAATTGGGTCTGGTTTTACTTTCATAAACTGGTCGATCAGTTTGGGAATGTAGTCTTGTGGGGATAAGTTTTGCAACTTACTGGTATCTGGAGTAAAGTCGAATCCTGCGGTTTTTGCCTGTTCTAAAACACACCATTCTGTAAATTCTTGGAGTGCGGTTTCTGGAAGGCGAGGAAGATATCTATGTAGGGCAATATCAGACACAAGCTTACCTTATAAATTTCAATTTTTTGCAGTGAATTAAGGCAAGCGTAACGCAGTGTTTATAGAAGTTTTAGTGTGTTAGGCTACGACTCTTGAATAAGATAGTGCGATTAGTGCGATCGCTTGATGTTAGTTATAAAGACTCAGGTATATTAACGTTGGGTTTTATTACGCTTTTTGTTAGTTGTCAGCGATCGCTGAGTAGTTCGACAGGCTCACTGTGCGACTTGCTGAAGTGTGAGCGGTTTTAAAACATATTTGCTACTGATTATTAACTACGAACTACTGACAAATACTTCACAAGGGGGTGAAGTATTTTATTGTTCAAGCTGCTCAATAGCTATCATTGCTTTATTGCTGGCAATTGTTATGTAGTATAAAATGTGAAACGACGCTGCTTATTTGGTTATTTTCTCTGTAAAAATTTAAAGCACTCACCCCCACTCACTGTCAGAACTTAATGCGCTCTTTGCATCCCTCAAACATCGTGTATTCCGAGGATAATTATGATATGAAAGCTACCGAAGCTAATTTGCTTGCTTTTATCAAGAAGTCCCCGCAGTTCGTTATCCCTATCTACCAGCGTACCTACTCGTGGACAGAAAAGGAATGTCGGCAGTTGTGGGATGACATCGTGCGTACTGGCTCAAACGATGACATCTCTGCTCACTTCGTTGGCTCCATTGTCTACATTGAAAAAGGGCTTTATCAGGTATCTAGCCAATCTTCACTGCTGGTGATTGACGGACAGCAACGCCTGACAACAGTGACATTACTAATAGTCGCACTATCTAATGCCCTTGGCGATACCGAGATAGTGGGAGGTTTCTCACAGCGCAAATTGCAAAACTATTACTTGCTTAACCCAGAAGAGGATGGAGAACAGCATTACAAGCTAATTCTCTCACAAACCGACAAAGCTTCACTTATAGCCATTCTCAACAGATCCGAGCAGCCCAAGGACTACTCCATCCGTGTGACAGAGAACTTAAAGCTGTTTGAGTCGCTGATTAAGGAGCGTAAGGACGATTTGGCGACTGTGTGCAAAGGACTGGCAAAACTGGTGGTTGTAGATATCGCCCTCACCCGCGACCAGGACAATCCACAACTGATTTTCGAGAGTATGAACTCAACTGGTCGTGAGTTAAGCCAAGCCGACCTGATCCGTAACTACATTCTCATGGGACTTGAACCCCAGCTTCAGACTAAGCTTTATGAGCAGTATTGGCGACCGATGGAAGTGGAATTTGGGCAAGAAGCTTATGGTAGCCATTTCGACGGCTTCATGCGCCATTTCTTAACAGTGAAGACTGGCAATATTCCCAACCAGGGAGAAGTCTATGAGGCATTCAAAGCTCATGCACGTTCAAAAGAAGTAGCTCAGGCTGGCGTGGAGGGACTGGTAGCCGATATTCGCACTTTTGCCCGCTACTACTGCGCTATGGCCTTGGGTGCTGAATCAGACCCAAACCTTAAACTAGCCTTCAAAGACCTACGCGAATTGAAGGTGGATGTAGCTTATCCTTTCCTCTTAGAGCTTTATCACGATTATGCTTTGGGTGATTTTCCCAAGGCAGACTTTCTCACAGCAGTGCGGCTGGTTGAATCCTATGTATTTCGCCGTACCATCTGTGCCATTCCCACTAACTCACTGAACAAAACTTTCGCTACATTCACGAAAGCTCTGAAGAAAGACCGCTACATCGAAAGCATTCAGGCTCACTTGCTTCTATTGCCTTCCTCTTCCTATCGGCGCTTCCCCAATGATGAGGAGTTTAAGCGCGAACTGCAAACCAAAGACCTTTACAATTTCCGCAGCCGTAGTTACTGGATTCGTCGTCTGGAAAATCACAATCGCAAGGAACGAGTGTCGGTGGATGAGTACACCATCGAACACATTCTGCCACAAAACGAAAACCTTTCTTCAGCATGGAAGAAAGCACTGGGTACAGAGTGGCAGCGAATTCAGCAAACTTACCTACACACCCTCGGCAACTTGACTCTGACTGCATACAACTCGGAATACAGCGACAAACCATTTGCTGAAAAGCGTGATATGCTGGGGGGCTTTAAAGAAAGTCCACTAAAGCTAAATCAGGGTCTGGGAAATATTGAACAGTGGGATGAAGATGCCATTCGCCGACGGGCAGACCGACTCTCTACCATCGCACTCGATGTCTGGGCTGCCCCTAAGCTGGATACGAGCGTGCTTGAGTGCTATAAATCCAAGCCTGCCCAATTAGGCTATACCATAGCAGATCACCCGTATCTGCTCTCTGGAACAATGGCAGATGTGTTTAAAGCATTCCGTAAGGAAGTTCTGGCGCTTGATCCCTGCGTGAGTGAGGAATTTCTCAAACTCTACGTTGCCTACAAAGCAGAGTCCAACTTTGTGGACATAGTGCCGCAAGCGAAGCGGTTACGTGTGTCGTTAAATATGCCATTCTCCGAAATTAATGATCCCAAGGGTATTTGCAAAGATGTATCCGGTGTAGGACGCTGGGGTAATGGTGATGTAGAGTTTGGTCTGGCATCCCTTGATGAGTTGCCATATGTGATGGGATTGGTGCGGCAGTCACTGGAAAGACAGATGGGAGGTATAGAGTAGCCTAATGAGTAACTTCACTTACTTCAAACATCGTGTATTCGGAGCAGAGTTATGAACTGCTGCGACTTTTTTCAGCACACATCTTAAGTATTCGCTGGTTGAGCAAAGTCGAAACGAAATGACTAGTTTCGCCAACGATTGAGCCAATCTACCTGACCAACCCAATCTGTTGCTTCTGATTCAGATAACAGGCGATCTAATGCTGCTATCAAATCTGAAAGTGACCAACTATTCTGAGCAGCAAGGATAATACCACCATGTTGAGGATACTGTTGCGCTAGAACAATAAAGTCTCTGACGTTGAAAGTAAAGATACATCTGCCCTGAGCAGTTGCACGTAATAATTGAGTTTCATCACTAGCATCTAAAGGCATCCAGTCATTTGGTGTACGAGTGACATCATGCCCTTTAGATACCAATGCTGAATGCAGCGATTTACTAGATGTATCTGCATCCAGATGAAGCTTGAGTTTAACCATTGGCAATTTCTAAGGATTGCTCAGAAGCGATCGCTGCGTCAATCTGCCCCTTATTTGCTATATAAAAACTCAGAGCTTCTTTTACCTGTGCCTCAGTAACCTCATACTCATTGGCAATCTGACTTGGACTCATACCCCATTTTTCCGAAGCGATCGCTACAGTCTGCACTCGAATTCCCGTCCCTTTGATGACAGGTACAAGTTGCCCATTTGTCCCCTGACGATAAGCAATTTGTGGAAAAGATGCTTTGAGCATACTTACTTTTTCTGTTACAGCCCACAAAATAAATTGGTCAAGCGAAATACCCTGACTCTGGGCTAATTGCTCAACTTCATACCTTAACTGCTCAGGTAAATTTAGGGCATATACTGTCATTTTCAGTTTTTAATTTCTGGCTCTAGAAACATCATATTATAAATCTAGATAAACATCCCGTGAAATTCTAGGTTGAAACTCAAATATATACTGGTAATGAAATAAGTAAGTCGGTGAGAATAAACCTAACTATGTAACAGATTGTAAAATCTGCATAACCCTTGCGATTGCTTCATTCCACTTCGTTTCATTCGCAATGACATAGCGTGAATTATTTAAGCCGTTCTACTTACTAGCTTTTTGTTCTTAATGATCGGCAGGTGCGATCGCTTCTTTGGTGGTATGGAAAGTAACTATTCTTGGGGAATGCGATCGCTACTATTAAACAACAAAATCCCCGACTTCTTTAAGAAAAAGGGGATCTGAGGCTATCGATTTTTATTTAGGTGATTGTTGTGATTGAACGACCTGAATTAATATGCAGGTTATCTAAAGATTGTTTGCTTTGAATAATCCCAATTAATTGCTCAGAACCATTACCATCATAATGATCGGCATCGAAGTAGATTCCTAGACCAGAAACTCCATTAGGTAATTTCACATCTACTAGCTTATAATTTATCGCTCCTTTGAGCTGAATCACATCTTTACCAGGTTCAAAATCAGCAATCAAAGCATAGCTTGGTGGGGGTTCTGTCGGAGGTGGTGCAACAATAAATCGAACCTGGCTATCATCATAATAAACTTTATCGCGATCGCCTAGAACGAAGGTATCTTTGCCTGCGCCACCAATTAGTGTATCTCGCTCTAGCTGACCTGGTTGGTCATCCGCCACATTCACACCAATGAGGATATCATCACCAAGTCCACCAGTGAGAGTATCTCTACCTGAGCCACCAATGAGAGTATCTTTACCCGCACCTCCATACAATTGGTCGTTACCATCGCCACCATCGAGGCTATCTTGACCCAAATTACCAATCAGCACATCTGAGCCACCAAAGCCTTTGATGTGATCGTTATAAATGGTACCACGGAGAAAATTATCCCCCTCATTGCCATTGATAATTGCCATGTTAATATTCTGCTCAACGATGAGAAGTCAAATAAGTCGCACGTCAGTTATAGATAGAAAATGATTTTTTATACGATTTCATTTTTGCATACTTAACTAAATTTTCCACGCCAATTTGGCTGGAACTATTTTAAATTACACACTCTTGACTAACTCTATAAAAAGAGCTAATCCCTTTGACAGGTTATGACAAGATAACTTCTCTCTTAAGAGCCTTTTAACTGATGAGTCTGATGGCGTAAAAATAGAATGCTAAATCTAAAGGAGAATTGTGTTCTATGAAACTAAATTATTTTACCAAAAAGCTCTCGACTGTAGGACGTTGGATAGCTACAACTGTATTTTGTATGTCAGCGATCGCTTTTGTTTGGCAAGGTGGGTTTTTGGGGAATAACACTGCAATGGCTAATCCTGCTGTAAACTTGATTGCATCAGCAGACGCAGGCGATCGCGTTCAAAACAAAGCTAGTGAAGATGCTGGACGCACCAAGAATTTCATCCGCGATGCAGCAAATAAGGTTGAGGAAACTGCAAATAAAAATGCTCGTCGAGTTGAGGAAGCAACCGATAACAATGGTAGCTTTGTAGAGCGCAAAGCCAAAAGAGATGCGGCTCGCATTGAGCGCAGAGCAGAGGAAGATGCGGCTCGGACTCAAAAAGCAGTAGACAAAACAAAGAATGTTGTTGAGCGGACTGTAGATAACATTAAGGATGCTTTTAGCAAATAGGGTACATCCAATTTTTGAAATACCCAATAAATATGTAGTGCGAGCGTAAAGGAAGCTGGTGTTCATTCATCGAGCAAGATGCTCGCACTACGGAATATGGGTAATTTATTTTTTGTAAATCCCTAGTCCTATGTGATTTGTAAACATCAGTAAGCTCTCAGATCCCCGACTTCTTCAATAAGTCGGGGATCTTGTTGTTAGCATTGTCACTCGATGCGTAGACGCGGAGCGGCTTGTCGTAGACATCGCTTGACTTTCAAGCTAGACTGTCTTCGCTAGCCCCTAGCCCCTCAGAATTAACGCTTACACAAGCATTAACTAAAGGTAACAGTGGACCTAATTGCTCTTGTCCATTGACAGCTAAATCACTATGGCATAAATACACTTTCTCCGATACGCGGGAAAGCAAGTCTGTTAAAATCCTTTGTATTCGTTGCTCTTCGGCTAATTTTTCATCTTCTGCTGTCCAAGGTGAACCTAATCTTTCTTGCAAAAATAAGGGTGCGCCATATAATGTCGCCGCGCCACCTTTAGCCCATAGTGGCGAACTAGCATCAAGCCAAAAATGCCAACGGTGAAATCTCCGACTAGAACGGTATTGAAAGATGGTGGCTAAGGTGACAGCTTTTCTTACTTGTCCGATGGGGCGTAAAGGATAGGGGTTGGCGGTAATTGTACCGCGTCGTAGCAGTTGAATAAATTCGGCAATGGTGGATTCAACAGGACTGAGTGCGGGTAATTTGCTCTGGGTTTGTTGGAGTCTGGTGTTAATTTCCCAGTAGTGTTGTGCGGTTTCCAACAATTCCCGTAAGGCTGCTAGTTGATCGTAGGGGGGATTATTATCTTTACAAAGAAAGTCTTGAATTGCTAGGTAGAGTAAGGAAATCGGGCTAGGAATTAACCGCTGTTCTTGTTGCGATCGCTGTTTTTCTATCCACTGTAATATCTCATTATATGCTGTGGTGGCTGCATAGCCGATGCGATCCCAGCGATCAAATGTTGTTACCTTCAGCAAATTTGGGCGTTCTGGATGCGGTTCAAAACAGTAATCTGCAATTAATCCAGCGCGTACAGGATCAATGTCGGTGCTAAGTTCTGTTGAATTATCTGCTGCTTTTTGTCTGCGACTCAATACCACCAACATCTCGGCTACGGCATCTCGATCGACTAAGCGGCCTAAACCAGGATAAACTAAAGCCAGCATGGTGAGTAATGCCCGAATTGCTGGTGAACTAATCAAGGGGCGTTGGTCGTTGAGGGGTTCTACTAGGATATTTTGTTTGTTGAGGATTTCGATTAAAGTATAACGAGCGATCGCATCTAAACCAGGTGCAATTACAGCGACTTCTTCTGGTTCTACTTCTTTCGACTTGATCGCCTCCACAATCACCTCAGCAGTTTGTCGCAATAATTGGGCGCGGGAGGTGGTTTGAATTGACTGTACTGTTGCTGGTAAGCTCAACATCACCGTCGGTTCTGTGGCTAATTCCACCATTTGCGTAGCCAACTCAATTGCTAAGGATTCTGTCGGTGGACTGATCAAGGTTTCCACTTGACAACGCCCTGCTAATCCTTCTAAATATTCCGGATCTGCTCCCAATCCCAAGCGGACTGCACCTTCTCTATTGTAGCTAAACGCCCCCACAGCACCTTGATTTAACAAGAACTCAAACAAGTTACGGGCTATGGCTGGATAATCATCGACATCATCAGCCAATACTGCTTGATAACGTTTGGCTAGATGCTGTTGATAATATTCATTGGTTAATAGATGGTGATTGTACAGTTCGGTAATAATTCCATAGGTTAGCAATCCCCTTTCTAAACACCAGTTGCGCCAATCAAGCAGCAAGGATGCGAGAAATTCTGGCTCTAAATTAATCGGATTATCTCCCAAACCGCTTGCTAAAATTTGGGAAATGCGATCGCACTTTTGACCGCTGTATGCGGCTAATTGCAATAAATCCAGTATCCGCCGCACTAGGCGATACTCACTCATTCCCGCTAGGCGCACAATTTCCGCGTCTAAATCCTCTCGCCAGAGTTTAGTCGCCAATTCCTGTTCGGTTTCTGGGCGCAATCTCACGGGAAATTGGGCGTTCAGCTTTAATGACTGAATCAGCAACGGCCAAAATAAAATCACTTCGTCCTGAAAAAAACCTAGAGGTGTCTTAGCGCGTACCGGAAATTTGCCTGAAGTGGCGGTAACAATTCTATCTCCCAGTTCTCTGCGGTTATCATCATTCGCCGCTAATAGCAAAACTCCTGGTTCAGTCTGGCGCAGTTCCCAGCTTTTGGGTAAAGGGTTGCCTTTTTTTTTATTTTTGTGGTTAGTATAAAATGAGTCAATAGCTTGATGATGATTTTGTAACCAACTACAAAACTGCTTGACTAAACGAGCAGTCTTACCACTACGACTACCACCAACAATCCAAACAGAATATAAAACCACAAACCCTCTCCTTGTAGATTTGTTAGTATACTTCGTGCGTTAATTTAAGGTTAAGAATCACCAAATCATGCTGGATGATTGCCGACGATGAATAACTCTGTTTTTAGTCAAAAAATTTACTCGTTTTTACTAGGGCTTTACCGATGGTACTTACGTACACCAGAGCGTTCTCTGGATGAAGCTTATAATGCAGCATTCAAGATTAAAGAATTAGAAGATAAGCATTTCAATGGTAATAAAATAGACCCTGACTCAACCATGTACAGTAGTAATGTCATGGATTATTTTCAGTCAGATCTGAAGAAACAATTAAAAATTGCCAGAATGCGACTAACAGAGTTTAAAGGTAGTCGTTGGTTCTTAAACGAAGCTAATCAACAAGCTGCTAATGAAGCAGGTGTAGAATATCCTGAACTTTCATTAGTTTTAGAAAAGCTCAAATTTATTGACCAAATTATTTCCAAATATACCATTGTTGAACCCGAGGTAAACTCTCTAGTTGTAGTAGATAAACCTCCCAAAATCAAATCAGACTTAATAACTAATCCCACACCTCCAACACCAATACCAAAAGTAGTTAATAACGTCCCCAAAAAACCTCAGGGAAAAGCAAATTCAACGGGGATATTACCAAGGTCAATTTTAAGTACTATTACTCGCTTACAAGTTGAATTAGATCCCAATTCTGAACAAGATGTAGTTCAAAATTTTCGCCAAACTCAAAGAAGAACAATCATATCTATCAGGTTTATTTTACTATTAATTATTGTACCACTTCTGACACATCAACTAGCAAAAGCATTGGTAGTGGGGCCTTTGGTGGAAAAATTTAGAGGTTCGGAAGCAGTGCAAATTTTCCTGAATGCGGAAATGGAAGAAGAAGCATTGGTAGAATTAGAAAGATTTGAAGAAAGAATAAAATTTGAGAATTTGATCAGCAAAGCACCACCGATATCTGCTGAGGAAATAGAACACCATATGCAGGAGAAAGCTGGTGAGATAGCTGAAGAATTCCGGGAAGAAAGCGCGAATGCCATTAAAAATGTTTTTTCCGATATATTTTCGGTTGTCGCTTTTATTTGGCTGTTACTAGTTAGTAAACCGTCGATCGCGATTATCAAAGAATTTTTCGATAATATAGTCTATGGTCTGAGTGATAGCGCCAAGGCATTTATTATCATTTTGTTCACTGATGTATTTGTAGGGTTTCACTCGCCTCATGGTTGGGAAGTGATTTTAGAAGGTATATCTCGCCATTGGGGATTACCAGCAAATCGAGATTTTATCTTCTTATTTATTGCCACATTCCCAGTGATTTTGGATACGATTTTCAAATACTGGATTTTCCGCTATTTAAACCGGATATCACCTTCCGCAGTTGCCACGTATCATAATATGAATGAATAAAAGTTGACGGTTGACTGTTGACTGTTAACAGTTGACGGTTGACGGTTGACCGCGCCAATTTTAGATTTTAGATTTTAGATTATTTCGGTTTATGCACAGCCGTGGGTGGAACAAATCCAAAATCGTCAATTTAAAATCCCTAGTAGGGGCGGGTTCACAAATATCCTCGTTGATTCACAAAGATCCAACTAAACCCGCCCCTACCCTTTATGGGTGCAGTCAATCCAAAATCGTCAATCCAAAATCCAAAATTGATTGACTGTTGTTATTTCTCACCATGAAATTTAGATTCACTTACTTGATTAGTTTACCTGTTGTGCTGTTGATTTTACTGGTAAGAATGCCATCTTTAGGCAATCGACCATTAAGTCCGCCAGAATGTCAACTAAAAAAATGGCATATACCAGGATTATTGACTAAAAATTCCCCAGAAAAAACACCAGTATTAATAGAGAGATCACCAGTGACTTGTTGTCAAGACGATCGCTCTTGTGTGGATGAGGCAATATATCAAGGTGAAAATGGTAAAGTCGGGGATAAAAAAGCGCTGTTAAATTCCATCGATCGCAGTTTGCGATACCTACAAACTCCTAGGGCGGATGCGGCTTATGAAAATTATTCAGTACCAGGAATCACACGCGATCGCGTTTATCAAAGTTTGATCAGATTCCGTCAACTGTTACTGACAACTAAATCCGCAACCGCACTTCATAATGCGATCGCCAAGGAGTTTGTCTATTACCAGTCAATTGGGAGAGATAGCAAAGGTGCTGTGTTATACACAGCCTATTACGAACCAATGTACACTGCAAGTCGTGTACCCACAGCCGAATACCGCTATCCTGTGTATAAAGCACCCCCCGATTTAGAATCCTGGAGTTTACCCCATCCCACCCGCCTAGAACTAGAAGGTGCAGATGGTTTACAAGCGGCAAAAGGTAAACTCCGGGGGTTAGAGTTATTTTGGTTTCGCGATCGCCTCGAACCATACATGGTACAAATTCAAGGTTCGGCAAAACTGCAATTGACTGATGGTACTAAAACCAGTATTGGTTACGCAGGTAATATCGCCTATAACTACAAAAGCATTGGGCGGGAACTGGCGAATGATGGCAAATTACCCTTAGAGGGAATGACTATGCCGATTATTCTCGATTATTTTCAAAAGTATCCCCAAGAATTAAATGTATATATTCCTCGCGATCCCAGCTTTGTGTTTTTTCAAGAAACTAAAAACGCGCCAGCGCATGGTTCAATCGGACAACCAATCACAGCAGAACGTTCAATTGCTACAGATAAATCTTTAATGCCCCCTGGTGCTTTAGCGCTAATTCGTGCGGATTTTCCCTTTCCTGTTGGTAAAGATAAATTAGAGCATCGAGTTGTCAGTCGTTACGTACTCGATCAAGATACAGGCGGTGCAATTAAAGGTGCTGGGAGGGTGGATTATTTTTTAGGAACCGGTAAATTAGCAGGCGATCGCGCTGGTGTCACAGTGGGTAATGGACAATTATTTTATTTATTACTTAAACCTCAAAAATAAATTTTGAACCCTATTATCGGTAGGGCTATACCTTACACAATGCGGATACCAAGTATTATTTCAATAATTACATAATCATCATCTATAAGTATTTATTGCAAATTTATTTATTCTCCCAAATTTGGAACTCAATAAATGATTTTGCGTCATACCTATTTAAGCGCGTTTGCAGAATTTCTCAAACAAAATGAGAGGAATTTAACTCAATGCGTATTAGCTGGCCTATGGCACTCATTTTTTATTATTTAATTTTCGAGGTTAAAAGTGCTGAAAATTTTGGTTGATGCTGATTTAATATTAGAAGCTTTAATGAATCGCCATAACTGTGTTGAAGATGTAGGCAAATTATTAGATATAATACATCCTTTAATTCACGTATATATTACAGATGTTGGTTGGCAAAAAATTTATAACTATATTAGTTGCTTACAAAACCCGAAAATCGCTAAATTAGTAGTTAATTCTTTACAAGAAAAAATCAAAATTTGCCCAATAGACAATAGAATTTTACAACAAGCGAGGTCATCCACTCTCAAAGACTTTGAATCTGCTGTTGAACTAGCCTGTGTCAGTCATCGTCAACTACATGCAATTGTCACTCATAAAAGAGAACATTTTGCCGATGCTCCGAATAAATTTTACATTTGGTCAACAGCAGATTTGTGGGTAAGAGCAAATTTAGAACTTCAATATAGGCATACTGAAAAGTTAATTCAGTAATACAGCCGATTTCAGGTAAATGAAGTACATGGGTAGGGGCACAACATTGTTCATACGTGTCAACTGAACGTGGAACCCGCTTTGTGACAACGTTTTGCCCTCACCCCCAGCCCCTCTCCCTAAGGGAGAGGGGAGCCAGAGATTCAATTCCCCTTCTCCCTTAGGGAGAAGGGGTTAGGGGATGAGGGTGTGGGGATTTGTACAACGCCCGCCCTATAAAGCTTTTGGCTTAAGTTGACACTAATGAACATTGTTGTGCCCTCACGATCATCTGTACTTCACAAAGTTGCAATCTGCTGTAAAAATCGCCCAGATGTTAACCTGAGTAAGGGAATTACAAAAAATAAATTACCCATATTCCGTAGTAGTGTGAGCATCTTGCTCGATAAATGAACATCTGCGAGCGTCTCGCTCGCACTACTTATTTTTACTTGATGCTTTAGTGGTTTTGTAGCTAGTGCTTTAACCCAAAATCTCCTCCCACTCAGATGAAGATAGCGGTTGCACAACTAACTCTATGTCAAAACAATAACTAGCAGCAGCCATCAAAGCTGTAATAATTATTTCTAAACTTAAATATTCCGGTAATTGTACCTGTGTCCAAGATTGGGATCCAAATATTTGGGTAAACAATTCAGCATCCTGGCGTAAGCGGATAGAACCATGTTGTAAAATTGCCCCAGCGCGTCGCAATTGGGCGCTACCAATGAGTTTCGCCCCATCAGGTAAAACTAAATCTGCACCAGTAGCAGTACCAAAACAATTAGGGTTATGAATATAACCTCGTCCCGCCGTACCGTAGTTTAATTCCACCCCCAGCGATCGCCAACCTTGAATCAAAAACTCACAAATTTTCTGGTATGTTTGGAGGCGATGTCTAGCGACAAGCCGCTTTGCGTCTACGCCATTCAATCCTGATGTGACGACAGTATATGTTAAATCACCTTGGTGTAAAACTGCTCTCCCACCAGTAGAACGGCGTACTACATCCAGTTTTTCTCCTTGCCAAATTAGATTTTCCCAGAATTCGGGGTATTGGCGTTGATGATAGCCCAGAGAAATAGCAGCTGGCGACCAAGTGTAAAATCGCAAAGTCGGGGGATGTTTTCCCGACAGGTGCTGTGCTAGCAACCAGTCATCAATCGCCATTTGCACATTACCAGCAGCTTCAAGTAAAGGAATTAGTCGCCAAATTTTCGAGTTCAAGAGTCGGAAATTAGAGATTATAAGTTGAATGTTGGAGTTCCGAAGGTGGAAGTTAGAGATAAAAAGTTGAACTTTCGAGTTCTGAAGGCGAAAGTTGGAGATAATCAGTCGAACTTTCGAGTTCTGAAGGCGAAAGTTGGAGATAAAAAGTCGAACTTTCGAGTTCCGAAGGCGGAATTTGCAGATTGGAAGTCGAACTTTCGAGTTTCGCAGGCGGAAGTTGGAGATAATCAGTCAAACTTTCCAGTTCCGAACGCGGAAATTGCAAATTTTTTCTTAATTGATCGCTCCTGAGAGACTTTCAATTAAGAAAATACCAAAATTGTGGGGGCAAGGTACAGAATTAAATGTCTATTTTACCGAAAGTCTTGGGATACAGTGCCCCTACTGGTCAAATAACTCCAGGATAGCGATGATTTACGCTGCACCAAACTCAGATTGTAAAGCTTCGTCGTTGTTATCTGCGATCGTTGCCACAATCGTAATTAAGCGCGAGACTTCGCCGGGGGATAATTCTGCTAGTGTACGGGTGGAAATAACAACCACTTGGTTTTCAATAATTCCAAAACGAGCTTCAAAGGTGCTAGAACAGTTCAACTCTAATAAGTACCGCATCAATTTGGATTCATCTTTAGCCGGTAACTTTAATACCACAGACCAAACTGTGATAGTATCTTCATCACTTGTACCACTGAGTTGGACAAATACTTCTACACTGCCGTACTTAAACTTCCAGAGATAATTACCCTCTGGACTGTGGCTAACCATTGCACTGTCATCTTGTTCCAAGCTATCGATGACATTTTCAATCACTTCCACATGGTTAATAGTCGCCGTTGCGACGATGGGATCGTTGACGACTTCGTTGTTGGCTAGGGTTTCTTGGTAGTTTGTCATACAGATTTTTTCCTGAATATGGTTACTGATTTATTTACACCTACTTTATAACGCCTAAACCAGCTAGTTTGAGCTTCCCAAAGTGATAGTCTGGTTTTCAGCCAGATAAAATTGACCTGAGACACCGAGAACACGCGAGTCTATGTCCTCTATTTCCCAAACTGTGCAAAATCGTGATATCCGTCAGTTGGGTATTAACCCCAATCACTGGTATGTAGTTGCTCGTAGTAGTGAAGTCACAAATAAGCCTATAAATGTGGTACTTTGGCAGCAGGCGATCGCACTTTATCGAGATAATACAGGCAAAATCCACGCTTTAGAAGACCGTTGTCCCCACCGTCAAGTTAAACTCAGTCATGGGCAAGTCGTTGGTAGTAATTTAGAATGTGCATATCATGGATGGCGCTTCGATGCATCCGGTGAATGTGCAGCCGTTCCCTACCTCGCAGAAAATCAGAAACTACCCAGCTGTAAAATTCGCTCCTATCCAGTCAAAGAACAAGACGGTTTTATCTGGCTTTTCCCTGGAGATGAAACACCAAAAGTAGAACCCCTCAGTTTACCCGAATGGGATCATCTCAATTACATTGCCACAGTTTCCATTATTAATTGTCATGCCCATTATTCTTATTTAATTGAAAACCTGATGGATATGTATCACGGACATTTACATCAGGATTTGCAAGCTTGGGCAGAAGCAGCTTTACAAGATATAGAAGAAAATGCCAATCGCGTAGATGCCCATTATACAGCCCAAAGTTATTATAAAATCGATAAAATTTGGTCGATATCTCAATTATTTTTTCCCGCTTTGCGGCGATTACATCCTGAACCTTTAGATGTGAGTTATATTTATCCGCACTGGGCTTCAAAATTAGGACAAGATTTTCAAATTTACTGTCTACTGTGTCCTATCAATGAAACCCAGACGAAAGCTTATTTAGTGCATTTCACATCATTAAATGCATTTTGGCGATTGCACAAATTACCTATTTGGTTTCGCCGCTTAGTCAAAGACAGTTTATTTGGTGCAGCGCAGAAACTACTTGATGGTTTAGTAGTTCAAGATGTGAAAATGATTGAAGAAGAACAACAAGCGTATTTACAAAATCCAGATAGGCGAAATTACGAGTTAAACCGAGCCTTAGTCAGCGTACAACGGCTAATGAACAACCAGTTTCAGCATAATTCATAATTATCCCACAGATTAATCTGGGCGATGGAAACAAATACAACAAAATTTGTCGGGACGGGGAAACGCCGCCCATTATCCCCGCCCATTATCTCATCTTTATAGAGAAGATTGTCTTGAACTGTTTATTTAGAGGCAAAATAGTTACTAGTATCCCCAAATTATCAGTATGAGTTATTGCCTCAATCCCAGTTGTCAAAACCCCACTTTTAACCCAGTGGATACAAAATTTTGCCTGATTTGCGGCACTAATCTCCTACTGGATAATCGCTATCGAGCGACTGAGTTACTGGGTGCTGGCGGTATGGGGAGAAACTTTTTAGCTATGGATGAACGTACCCCATCGAAAAAGCGTTGTGTGATTAAGCAGTTTTTCCCAGCTCCTCAGATTCTCAACAATCCAACTGCATACCAAAAAGCAGTTGAACTTTTTAACCGAGAAGCGGCAACCTTGGATACACTGGGGGATGAGTCAAGTAAAATTCCTCGACTCCTGGCAAACATCGAACAAGACAAACGCCTGTATTTTGTGCAGGAATTTATCGATGGAAAGAATTTGCTCCAGGAATTGCAACAACAGGGAACTTACAACGAATCGCAGATTTTGCAGCTATTGACAGAATTGCTACCCGCGCTGAAATTCATCCATGAGCGGAGTGTAATTCACCGAGATATTAAACCAGAAAATATCATGCGTCGCCGAGATGGCGAATTATTATTAATTGATTTTGGCATTTCTAAAGAACTTAGTGGTACAGTCATGTCCATAGGTACAACGGTTGGAACTGTGGGATATGCTCCACCAGAACAAATGACCTATGGTGAATCCTATCCTGCAAGCGACATTTATGCTTTAGGTGCAACTTGTATTCATCTGCTAACTAACACTTTTCCGCACTTACTTTACAATCCTCAAGAACAGCGCTGGACATGGCGAGAGGTGATAGCTTCTCAAGGAAAATCTGTGAGTAATCAACTAGCGCAGATTTTGGATAAAATGCTGCAACAAGACATCCGCCAGCGCTATCAATCAGCAGACGCAGTTTTAATAGATTTACAACCAAATCCAACCCTACCAGTCTCAACACCACAAAAAATCACACCGCCTACCCCATCACCAACACTAAATTACAAGCTGAGAAATTTTATCGGGATTGTAATTACTATTGTGGTGGGTTTGACGATATATAAATTTTTCCAACCTTCAGTCCAGTCGCCACCGAGTACCATTCCTTCATTAGGGACTCAGCCATCAAATTCCCCTTCTCCCTCCCTGTCCGACTCATCAGCCTTAGCATCAAAATACTATGAGCAGGGTAGAAAATTCCGACAAGAAGGAAATAATCAAGCAGCGTTAGAACAATATAATAAAGCAATTGAGCTTAACCCTAAATATGCCAATGCCTATGTAAGCCGGGGTATAGTTCGCGATGACTTAAACGACAAACAAGGCGCTCTACAAGATTACAACCAAGCAATTGAGCTTGACCCTCAATATGCGATCGCCTATTACAATCGGGGTATAGTTCGCGATGACTTAAGCGACGAACAAGGCGCTCTCAAAGACTATAATCAAGCAATTGAGCTTGACCCTAAATATGTCAATGCTTACATTAATCGGGGTATAGTTCGGAAAAACTTAGGCGACAAACAAGGTGCGCTACAAGATTATAACCAAGCAATTGCGCTTGATCCTAAAGATGCCGATGCTTATTACAATCGAGGTAATCTTCGTAAGAGCTTAGGCGACAAACAAATTGCTCTCAAAGATTACAACCAAGCCATTGCGCTTAACCCTAAATATGCTCTTGCCTACTATGGTAGGGGTATAGTTCGCAATGACTTAGGCGACAAACAAGGCGCTATACAAGACTATAACCAAACAATTACGCTTAACCCTAAATATGTTGATGCCTACTATGCTAGGGGTAATGTTCGCGATGACTTAGGCGAAAAACAAGGCGCTCTACAAGATTTTAACCAAGCAATTGAGCTTGACCCTAAATATGTCAATGCCTACATCAATCGAGGTATAGTTCGGAAAAACTTAGGCGACAAACAAGGCGCTCTACAAGACTACAACCAAGCAATTGCGCTTAACCCTCAAGATGGCGATGCTTACTACAATCGAGGTAGTCTTCGTAAGATATTAGGCGACAAACAAAGTGCTATTAACGATTACAATCAAGCTGCTATTTTGTATCAGCAACAGAGAAAAACAAAAGATTATCAAGATGCTATCGAACAAATCAATAAATTATCACCTCAGTAGATTAAATTATGCTGTATGTTAATTGCTATACAGCATTAAAAATTAGATCTCCATCTTCTTTGAGAAGTCGCATATCAGCAGAAGGCGAATTTTTACAAATTATTGACAATTGCTATAGGCATAATTAATAATAGCACCCACCTCAATAGAGGTAGGCGCTATGTTTTTTATATAAATTCAGGGATAAATAATATTTACGCGGACTCCCTGATTTTTACTAATAATCAACTCGCAATCTAGTTTTCTAAACAGCACTACTGCGGTTTAACAAATTCCACAAGAAAACGGCGATAATTGCGCCAAGAACCGCGACGATGATACCAGTAACGCTGAGAGTAGGCGCGGCTAATGCTAAAGTTCCCGTACTAAAGAATACACCCAAACTACCGCCAATAAATGCACCGATGATTCCGAGAATAATGGTTCCGAGGATTCCACCACCTTGATGACCGGGATAGATAGCTTTAGCGATCGCACCAGCAATTAGTCCTAAAAGTATCCAAGCAATAATGTTCATTTTCGTGTTGTGATTGAATAACGTTTTTTACTGACAACTACACATTATCAATTTCCTTATCATTAACCAATCTACCATTAGCCTTATTTATGTATATATCCAAAGACTAATAAAAACGCTACTATAGCAATCCGTTTAGGATTTATGAAATATTTCATAAAGGCTTGTGGAATGTTAACTGTTAACAGTTAACAGTCAACAGCCACAAAGTAGATTTTTTTCAACTGAAATAATATGGCTATATACCTTTTGATATATGCCAGAAATTTTATACATAAAAATTTAAAGAAAAAGCTCCTAGTTGGTCTATAACTAGGGGCTTATAAAATTATTGCTTGGTAATAGTAGTATATGTATTTATGGTTACGCCTCTCCTCTACTTTAAGAATTAAGCTCTAGTATTTCCAAAGTATTGTTAACTTTCAAAGGCAATTCCACACCATGTATAAAAAAAGTGCAATTTTTCAAAGTATATCGGAGTGTATAAGCAAGAGAAAACTAAATAATTTATGTGAGGAATTTCAAAAAACTAAACCTAAATTAGAAGAAGAAGTGACAGCAGCCATGACAAATTAGAAACAATCCAGGAAATTGGGTATTAATTTTCATGACCTTTTTAGGGATGCGATCGCCCACCATCAAGCATGAAAATATCATTCTCCGCGTCTCCCCCTCACTCCCTCTGCGCGTTTATTTTCAAGCTTGGACTGGAAGCATCAATGATTTCCCTAGTTCGTGGGTCATCAGAGACGAGAATTTTTATTAAAGCTAGGTTAATGGCGCAACAATTTGCTAAACTCCAACTTCTAGAGGGCAAATAGCTCACTGGGAATTGGGGGGGTTCGCAAAGTGGCTCAAGAAGAACGTGTAAGTAACATAGAACAAATTGATCCAAGGGACTTTTCATGGTTTTTCTGGTTTACTTTGCCACTCTACCCCTACGGTAGACGGCGGACAATCCGCAAAGAAGTAATTAAGGATACAGTCTGGACTTTTGACCAAATGCAGGGCATTTTCTATGTTGTTGTGCCCATTCGCATGACTGTTGTCAAGTTAGAAGCAGGAGGTCTTTTAGTTTATGCTCCTGTTGCTCCAACTTCTGAGTGTATCCGCTTAGTGAATCAGTTAGTAGCAGAACATGGTGAAGTCAAGTATATTATTTTGCCAACTATCTCTGGATTAGAACATAAAGTTTTCGTCGGCCCCTTTGCTAGATACTTTCCCAAAGCACAGGTTTTTGTCACTCCCCAACAGTGGAGTTTTCCCTTAAATCTACCACTGGGCTGGCTTGGTTTACCCCCGAAAAGGACTCAAATCCTCCCAGAAGATAGCCAAAAAGCACCTTTTGCTGACGAGTTTGATTATGCAATTCTCGGCCCCATCAACTTGGGTCCAGGGAAATTTGCGGAAGTTGCATTCTTCCACAAGCGATCGCATACTTTATTAGTCACAGATTCAGTAATTTCTGTACCAGAGGAACCGCCTGCGATCGTGCAGTTAGACCCCTATCCTTTACTATTCCACGCTAAGGAGAATGCTGGCGATATTGTTGCAGATAATCATGCCAACCGCTGTAAAGGATGGCAACGGATTTCGCTATTTGCTTTATACTTTCAACCAAGGGTGCTAGACGTAATTGGATTAGGTCAAGTATTGCGCGATGCTATTACAGCATCAGAACGTTCTAAAAAAGCTTATTTTGGATTGTACCCGTTTAAATGGCAGTCAGATTGGCAACGCTCATTTTATGCTCTACGGGGTGATGGTCGTTTATTTGTAGCACCTATATTACAGACTCTCATTCTCAACCGCGCACCCCAGGAAACCATCGATTGGGCTAATAAAATAGCAAGTTGGAATTTTAAATGGATTATTCCTTGTCACTTTGACTCACCAATCAAAGCTGAGCCATATCAGTTTCGTCAAGCATTTTCTTTCCTAGAACAGCAACCCGCCGTCAGTGCTGGCTTGTTCAACAGTAATAGTTATCCTTTACCCCAAGAGGATTTTAAAGTCCTTCAGGAAATTGACATCAATCTCAACAAGTTTGGGATTGTACCGCCAGCAAAGGATAAGCTGTAGAGCATGGCTTAGTAACTACCGTACATTGCTCAAGGATTTTTAATTTTCGATACCAGGATTTGTTTTGCTATCATCTGACGGAATTGGCGAAATAATCTCAAATCTAAAATTCGTACTGTCAATTTATATAACTGTCACAATGCTGCTTAACCACCAACTACATATCATCCTATAATACACAGCTTAGATGTTATATTCAGGAATTGCTCATAACAGCAGTCAAACAGAGACTTTTAAATATCTTGCATTTAGTTCATCTTATATAAATTAAACAAATCACACATTTTTTTGAGTAGTCAACGGTGATGTGAAATGCCTATAATATCAGGGTTTTCACAGTTATGGTTGAGACAGTAAAAAAATTATAAAATTACCGACTGCGCAGTTATCTAGAAAACTTAATAATTATTTCAATTTATTAGTGCTAATCGGCTTCTGGAGTAGTTATTCATTTCCAGACAGTGAGCCTATTTAGAAGCAAATTTGCATAAAAGTTTTCTTATGTTACGCAATTCAACCATATATATATATTCGTAAAATTTCTAATATTAATAGCTAAGAATATGAGTTATTAATAAAATCTATCTATAGACGGATGAAATCGGGAACGTTTATATTAGCAACAACGTCAAGATCCAAAATTGAGACTACATCGAAGTCGAGACAACATAGAGAAGATCCATTGCCGATCGCACTTCTATAAATTGGATTTGATTCTAACTCAAACTAACCCCCTAAATTAGGTATGTGTACTCATGGTCAACTTATCCGTTCGCGATTCCCAACAAAATCAGGCTCTGATTGAAGCTACAGGCTGGAACGTTATTGAAACAGAATTTGATCCCACCCAGCTGCACCATAAAGAAACAGTCTTTACCCTGAGTAATGGTTACTTAGGAACCAGGGGTAGTTTTGAAGAAGGTTATCCTCAAGATTCCGCAGCCACACTCATAAACGGCTTGTATGACAAGGTGGCGATCGCTCATACTGAACTTGTGAATTGTCCCAGCTGGCTGCCATTAGTGGTGAAAGTGGCAGGCGATCGCTTTAGTATGGACAGTGGTGAAATTATTTACTATGAACGACGGCTAGACTTGCGTTTAGGTATACTTAGCCGTGACGTGCGCTGGCGTTCTCCCCAAGGACATACATTAGATTTCCACTTTGAGCGGTTTGCTAGTTTAGCAGATCAGCATGTTTTAGCAATTCGCGCTCAAGTCACATCCTTAGACTTTGAGGGTGAAGTTTCTTTTGAAATTAACTTTGAGCCAGAACCCCAAACCCAAGGCGTACCACATTGGAAAACCCTGAATAAAGGTGGTGTAGATCAGATTATTTGGCTATACAACCAAACTCGTCACTCAGAAATTCAGCTGGGGATGGCAGCTAAATTAGTAGTAGAAGGTGAAAATCCCCCACTCATCAATCTCGAAAATGCTGATACTTCCCCCAGCTTAAGCACAACCTTCCAGGTAGTACCAGGAAAAAGCGTTAGTGTAGAAAAAATTGTTACCCTGTTTACCTCACGGGAAACAGAAATTCCCATCGCCGCAGCTTTACAGAGATTAGCAGATGAACCGCGTTACTCAACTCTTTTGGCAGCTCACATAGCCGCCTGGGAACAGGTATGGCAAGACAGTGACATTATTATAGAAGGCGATCGCCAAGCGCAGTTAAGTGTCCGTTACAATTTATTTCAATTATTAGCTGTAACACCGCGTCACGATGACCGTGTCAGCATCCCACCCAAAACCCTCTCCGGTTTTGCCTATCGAGGACATATATTTTGGGATACAGAAATTTTTATTCTTCCGTTCCTAACCTTAACTCAACCAGGCTTGGCTCGTAATTTGCTTACCTATCGCTACCACACTTTACCAGGAGCTAGACGCAAAGCCCAAGAAGCCGGATATCAAGGAGCCATGTTTGCTTGGGAAAGTGCGGATACTGGTGATGAAGTCACACCCCGCTGGGTTCCCCATGCTAGCGGTAACGGTGAATTAGTCAGAATTTGGTGCGGTGATATTGAAGTCCATATCAATGCTGATGTCGCCTATGCTGTTTGGCATTATTGGCAAAATACCAATGATGACGATTGGATGCGGGATTATGGCGCGGAAATTATTTTAGATACAGCAGTTTTTTGGCAAAGTCGCGTTATTTGGAATTCAGAACGTCAGACATACGACATATTAGATGTAATTGGCCCTGATGAAAACCACGATCGCGTCAATAATAACGCCTTCACCAATTTAATGGTGCAGTGGCACTTGCAATCAGCTTTAGCAATTTGGGAATGGCTGAAGCACACCTATCCGGAAAAATCCGCCCAACTGGCGCAACAATTGAAGTTAACCACAGAGCGTCTCCATCAATGGACGGATATTCAAGAGCGTTTATATGTAAATCAAGACAAATCAACTGGCTTAATCGAGCAGTTTGAAGGCTTCTACCAATTAGAAGATGTTAATCTCGCTGATTACGAACCCCGCAGCCAATCTTTACAAGGTTTATTGGGAATTGAAGCCACAAACCAAAAGCAGATTCTTAAACAGCCAGATGTGTTAATGCTGCTCTATTTACTTAGAGGGCGCTATGACTATAAAACTTTAGCCATCAACTGGGATTATTACAGCAAACGCACCGACCATAGCTATGGTTCCTCTCTCGGCCCAGCCATTCATGCTATCTTAGCCTGCGACCTCAACCAACCCACCCACGCTTACACTCACTTTCTCCGCTCAGCCTTGGTAGACTTAGAAGATGTAAGGCGTAATGCAGCCGAAGGAATTCACGCCGCCAGTGCTGGAGGAGTATGGCAAGCAGTGGTATTCGGGTTTGGCGGTATTCGGATGACTAAATTGGGCCCTGTCGCCTGTCCTAATTTGCCTCCAACTTGGAAACGCTTGAAATTCCGGCTGCAATGGCGCAATGAGTGGTATGACTTCGACTTGCGACAAAAAACAGACATGGAAATTGACAATCCACAAGCAGATGTGAATCTGCAAACCGCACACCCACAAATTAAAGGTGTCATCTTTGATTTGGATGGGGTTTTGACCGATACCTCTGAATTGCACTATTTAGGGTGGAAGCGAGTAGCCGATGAAGAAGGCATTCCCTTTGACCGAGAAACCAACGACGCTATCAGAGGATTACCCCGACGAGAAACACTACTCCAAATTTTAGGCGATCGCCCCACCACTGAAGAAAAAATTCAGGAAATGATGGAGCGCAAAAACGGCTACTTCCTAGAATTAATCGAGAAAATTACCACAGAAGATTTACTACCTGGAGTAGCCAATCTCTTGCAAGAACTGCGAGATGCGGGAATTAAAGTAGCTTTGGGTTCATCTAGTAAAAATGCTCAGACAGTAATTCAACGCTTAGGCATTAAAGATAAATTGGATGCGATCGCCGATGGTTACAGCGTCTCCCAACCCAAACCCGCACCAGATTTATTTTTATTTGCTGCTCAACAAATTGGCATTTCCCCATCACAGTGTCTTGTTGTCGAAGATGCCATAGCCGGGGTAGAAGCAGCTAACGCCGCTGGGATGTGGTCTGTGGGACTAGGGCCAGTCGAGCGATTGGCTAAAGCTAATGTAGTATTACCCAGTTTGGAAAGAGTAACTTGGCCAGACTTGCACCAGCGCATAGCCAATAGCGAAAAGCCAGCCGTCTTAGTAGAAGCTTGATTTTGAAGATTTGCTTTTCTCCAATTTTCCAAATCATCCCACTCTGTATATCAGGGTGGGATTTCTCTATTCTTGAGGCGGAACGAGACGCTAACAAAGAACCAATGACAAATGACCATTGACTATTGACCAATTATTAACAAATGTAACAATATTGCCATCAAAACGTTTTACCGTCTTGACAAGCTAGAGAAGAGCCGATAACGTAATATACATACCCGGGTAAGGCCGTTAAAGAAATATGCAAACGCAAACTAAGCAAAAGGTTACTTTGTATTTATCACCAGAACTTCACAGAAGGCTGAAGATTCGTTCAGCAGTTGATTCTGAACCAATGTCAGATCTTGCAGAGCGTGCCCTCTTTTTCTACCTATCTAATTCAGAATTGGTTGAAGAAGTAGAAGCTTCTGCTTATGGAAGAACTCACAGAGTATATTCTTGCCCCGAATGTGAAAGTTCACTGGTTTTACGTGATGGCGAACTAATTACCTTAAATAATCAACCAGGGGTAATTGGTCACGAAGATATTTCCATTGATGAAATGGATAAAGAAAAAACCCATCCTCTGGGTGAGGAAGAGTTAGTTCCCTGCTAGATATGAATGAGTTATGAATAGCTAAATTCATAATTCGGTTGTCGTTACCACCAAAACGATGTCTGTACTGTACTAAGGTCTCAAGTAGGTCGATGTATGAAAGAAGAGCTCAATATTCTAATTCAAGCTCAATACCCTTTAATCTACCTTGTGACCTCCGAGGAAGAGCGGGCTGAGCAGGCGATATCCAACATAGCACAAACATTAAAGCCCCAACGCCGAGTATATGTTTGGACAGTAACTCACGGCATCGTGGAGTATGGTCAACCTCGGAATGTCACCCAACATAATACTGTTTCTCCAGAGGCAGCAATTGAGTGGATCATTCGCCATAAAGAACCTGGTATATTTATTCTTAAAGATTTACATCCATTTATAGATGCACCTGCGACGGCCAGATCGTTACGTGATGCGATCGCTAGTTTTAAAGTATCGTCGCCTAGTTCACCAAAAAACATTATTTTAATGTCGCCGGTTCAACAAGTCCCCATCGAACTGGAAAAGGAAGTTGTAGTTCTCGACTTTCAACTACCAGACATGGCTGAGTTAAATAAAGTGTTAACTCACCATTTAGATCAAAATCGTGGGAGACGACTGACAACAGAGGCGAGAGAAAAGCTCCTCAGAGCTGCCTTGGGTTTAACGAAAGATGAGGCTGAAAAAGTCTATCGGAAGGCACAGGTAACTACAGGGCGTTTGACGGAAGATGAAGTAGATATAGTTTTATCTGAGAAAAAGCAGCTAATCAGACGCAATGGTATATTGGAATACATCGAAGAAGATGAAACCATTGATGCTGTAGGTGGCTTAGAAGAGTTGAAAAAGTGGCTCAAGCAACGCTCTAATGCTTTTACAGAAAAAGCCAGAGAGTACGGTCTACCCCAACCAAAAGGGATGTTGATTCTGGGAGTTCCAGGTTGCGGTAAGTCGCTAATTGCTAAAACTACTTCTCGATTGTGGGGGTTACCAATTTTACGCTTAGATATGGGTAGAGTTTACGACGGCTCAATGGTGGGTCGAAGTGAAGCTAACCTGCGTAATGCCCTAAAAACAGCAGAATCAATTTCCCCAACGATTCTGTTTATCGACGAATTGGATAAATCTTTTGCTGGTAGTGCTGGTTCTGGTGATTCAGATGGCGGTACTTCCAGTCGGATATTCGGCTCTTTCCTAACATGGATGCAAGAAAAGAAATCTCCTGTATTCGTAATGGCAACTGCTAACAGAGTAGAGCGTTTGCCGGGAGAATTCTTAAGGAAAGGTCGCTTTGATGAGATTTTCTTTGTGGATCTGCCCACTCCCGAAGAACGTCAGGATATATTTAATATTCACCTGACGAAGCGTCGTGAAGATATATCACGATTTGATTTAGGACAACTAGCGAAGATGTCCGATGGATTTTCTGGGGCAGAAATTGAACAAGCGATCGTGGCGGCGATGTATGAAGCCTTTGCCCAAGAGCGCGAGTTCACCCAATTAGATATTATAGCTGCACTGAAGTCAACACTGCCGCTGTCTCGTACGATGCAAGAACAGGTCACAGCTTTGAGAGACTGGGCCAGACAGCGCGCTAGACCCGCAGCATCCTCCGTTGCTGAATATCAGCGAATGGAGTTTTAAAAGCTTTCTCCTGCTAACCCAGGGGGAAAGGCTAGCAGTAAATGCTAGCAGTTAGATAAAAAAGCCGCTTTTAATTTAAGTGCGGCTTCCCCAAAAACAAACCGTTGTCGTTTTTTCTCAATCTTCTCTTTTGGAGGAAACCCAAATGTCTCACTTTAGCACTCTGCGCACCAAGATCACCGATGCAGAAATCCTCAAAGCATCCTTGCGCGACCTAGGTATCAGCGTAAAGACTGAAGCTGATGTCCGTGGTTATAACGGCCAGCGTGTACGTTCTGACATCGTTGCTGTGTTGGACGGCGAATATGACCTAGGTTGGTCTCGCAACAGTGATGGTTCTTTCGACCTCATTGCTGACCTGTGGGGCGTAGCTAAAAAGCATAATCAAACCGAGTTGATCAACTCCATCAACCAAAAGTATGCAGTTAACAAAACCTTAGCTGAAGTAAAACAGCGCGGTTTGCAAAACGCCAATGTCAAATTGGTATTGCAATAGTAATTTCTCTGCGCGTTCCCAAAGCTGCACGGGCTAACCAAGTATATAGCGGTTAGTCCGCTTTTTTATCGGGACTGGGATTTATTTCTCAGTCCCGATTTTTGTTGTGATTGATTTTTTAATCTTCCACAGTGCAAAGGAAGAAAAACACAAATCAGAGGTTGGCCGAAGACAGGTTGAAGTTAGCAGACCATTGTCAAGTAAAATGGCTATGGCTACGAGTATTTCACCTATCTTTAGGTCAATATGGAAAATTCAGCAGGTTTACCCCCCCCCATTTACGCGGATACGCCGATAGAATTAGCACCAGCCAAAGTTATTACCTTATTTCCCGTCAATACTTTTCTAGAAAATTTAGCGATCGCACCAGATGGCACAATATTTGTAACTAATCACGAAATCGGTACAATTGTTCGCATTACACCAGATGGAAATCAGCAGATCCATGCGAGTCTAGAAGGCAAAGTCATGGGTTGAAAGTTAAGTAACCATACTGTGGTTGTATAACTTATGGCAATGGAACAGGAAGAATTGGTCACTGTAGTCATTTCACAACTGGTAAAACCAGGATGCGAAAAAGATTATGAAGCTTGGATGAAAGAAATTATTGGTGTTGCCAAAACTTATTTTGGTCACTTGGGGACAAATATAATTCGTCCACAACCAGGTGTAAGAGCAGAATATGTAATTATCCTGCGGTTTAACAACTATGAAAACTTAAAAGCGTGGATGACATCACGAGATCGCCAATACTGGCTAAATCAAGGTAAACATTTGGTGCAATCTGAACCTCATATTCAAGAAATTAGTGGCTTAGAAGCTTGGTTTTCTCTTCCTGGTCAACCTTTGAAAACTCCACCACGTTATAAAACAGCATTACTCACTTGGGTATGTGTATATATATTGATTAATTTATTGAATACGTTTCTAACGCCGTTGCTGCGTGGTTTACCTTCTTTGATTGTTTCGCTGATCATTACCATTATTATGGTTGTACTATTGACATATGTGATTATGCCTAGAGTTAGCCGTTTGTTTAGCAGGTGGTTATATGGTAAACAGGGAAGAGTTTAGAGTTTGAAAGTCTTGGCAATTAGCTTGCTGGAAGTGAAACACCATGCAGACAAAACTTTCTGCTTTATTATGGGAATATTGCTCTGGGTAAGCTTTGGCGGCTTAATCGGTCGATTGAGGTTCATGATTGTCAACTATACTGATAGTTGATTAACTAAGCGCTTGGTTTCATTTTTTTCAACAACGAGCCGAACGCGGTAGCATAAATTTTTCCTTTTCTGCGGCAAATTTACCGCGCACCATTAATACAGTATCATCAATTACATGGGGAAATGCTTGCACATTCTCAATATTGAGAAGTTCTGGGCTAAAGTAAATCACTACCTCTTCAATTAATTGAGGTATCCTAGCAAGGATTTCCTGTAAAGGATATATCTGTGTTGTTACTAAATCAAACAGATGCAGTCGAGTATCTTCTATTTCTATGCAGGCGATCGCATCTAAATCTTTTGCATAATACAAAGGACGACTTCCTTTATTAACAAAGAATACGGCTTTTTCCTGGACTACCCCGACTATATTAGAGACTGGTATGCGTGTTTCTAAAAGTCTGTGCAGTGATGTTAAATCCTCGACAGCTGTCAAATCCATTGTTCTCCAGCCATTCGTGCTACCTGTAGAACTACACTTAACTTTGAAGATGTGTTCTTCAACTACACGAAAGCCAAAAGGTAGGTAAAATTCTGGGTGCGATGTTGACAATACCAGCGTTTCATAAATTTGGTCACAATATTCCAGCACTTGATTCATGACTGCGCGGTAATAACCTCTTCTGCGAAACCCCGGACGGGTAGCTACTGCATGAATTCCGCCAACAGTTACTCTTTGTCCCATGATTTGCATGGGAATTTCTACTACTCCCACATGGGTAATCGCTATATCTTCATGAAAGCGGATAAAGGGAGTCGAAGCAGCTTCCCAAGATGCACCAAGTTTTCTCCCACATTCAGCTAAACTGCTGATTCCGGGAAATGTGATTTCTAACAAGTCAAAAAGCTTACCGCTGATAGAAGGATTAACAGTAAAGGATTGTTGAAAGCGATCGCGGTTCATAATGCATATTTTACTATCTATTTCCTTTTTACACTACAAGTACTACAAAATATATTCCGCAGGTAATTACAGGATACTGAAGTTTTTGTGTATTTATACGGAAAAACGAACCGATCCAGGACGCAAAGGACACAGAGATAAGTCTGAGATAAGGCTTCCTTAGATCAGAACTTCTCCCAAGGGGAGACGCTGCGCGAACGGTGGAAATGAGAGTTTGAGAGGTTTTTTGCGTAAGTCCTATTTCAATACTGTGAGGAATTTGCAAATAATACCAAGCCAAATTCCTCGCCAGTAGCTTGAAAACCGATACCGCGATAAGCTGCTTGTGCTGCTAGGTTTTCTCGACTGGTAAATAAGATAGCGCGTTCTACTCCCTGCGATCGCGCTGCTAATAATGAGCCTGCTACTACGCTTTTAGCATAGCCGTTACCCCGCAAAGCTGGAGGTGTCCATACTCCACCAATTTGTACAATATCAGGTAGGCAGGCGTTAAAGGTAGTATAGGCTACTGGAGTATTTTCCGCTATCAATACCCAATGTTTAGCTGTAGCTTGACGCGCTTCGATTGCGCGATCGCAAGATAACCTCAATTCTAGAGTTTCTGCTTGTCTCAAAGACTCCACATTATAAGCAACACACCATTCACTGAGTAAATCAAATTCTTCTTTTTGTGGCAATCGACACTTGACGTTTGCCGATGCTAAAGCTGGTGGTATCTGTAAATCACGCAAATTCAAGGTAAATAATATTTCACTTTCATCTAGATGAGTTGGTCGATTAGCAAGTCCCAAAGCTGTCTTTGTGGCTGCGACTTGGGTAGCGGGGCCAGCAATTCCCGAAATAGGGCGATGAGACTCTGCTACTACTGCTTGCACGACTTCTTGGAGATAGACTGGCGCTTGCACAACTACCATCTCATTCCAATAATGGGCGGCGACGGCAACTATATCTGCATTGGCGATCGCCGCTATATATGTTCCTTGAAATCTTGCACCCCGATCAACTAATCCCCCCTCTCGCCAATTGGAACGCAGGAACATTGAAGTATCAGGATGTTGCAACAGAAAATTCTCTAGCAACATTTCATCACCAGGTTTTAATGTTCTTAAAGTACGCATATTCTAGCTAGCCCCTCATGTGAAAAACCCACAACCTACCATGAAAATCTCTCTTAAGAGTCAACAGTCAACGCTATTTTCAAGTTAGCCCTTCACGCCAGGTTTTGGCACAACCAAACATGAAAATCTCATTCCCCGCGTCGCCGCGTCTCCCCGTCACCGCGTCTATTTTCTAGGTAGTTGTAACAAAACAATAAGTTGATCGTGGGATTATATCAGTCATTAGATAATATCTAAGAAACGTACTTTCAATGTTCCAAAGAGTAATAGTACCCTTGAGGGTACTGTAAAATGATTCATCATAATTGAGAATAGAGAGTAGACAAAGTTTCCGGCATTATTTCGCACTTGTCACCATAAATTTTCAGGCGATATTCACTCATTAACCAAGCTACTGGGGCTACAGAGATGTTCATTAAGTCTTTGTTCAAACCGTTGCGGATCAGAATCCCATTTTTACTGGATGTCATCATTGTCTCCGATCCAGTACAAATTAGGCTCATTGAGACATCAGGGGATGTGGATCGATTGCATAGCTACGATACGGCATCTTTACCCTGGTGGGTGAAGTTTTATTTCTCAGCAACCAAGTTTCACGATCGCCAGCGCGACTTGTGGTTTTGTCCTTTTGAATCAACTGCCGATCCTAGTTATTATCCTAGACGAGCATATCTAGAAGAGAAAGTTGCGCTCAGTTATAGTCGAGAAGATGTCCAAAAAATTGCCGAATTATTAAGAAGAAATGCCAGCGATGAAGTATTAGCACACGAAATGGTGCAAGTCGTAAACCGAAGATTTTTTGACACAGAGATTCCCTCAGAAATTACTCATGCGGCAAAAGATACAGTTCAGAAATTTACTGAAGCCCTATTGCCTTGGAAATATATCCGTGGTCAGAAAGCCCAGCAAAAAATTATGGCTTACTGCGAACATAGCTTACCCCAGGACGTGCATATTCTCGATGTGGGGCATAATATCGGTGAGGTTGTACAAGCAACAGCTGGGGCTTTGAGAAGATTAAAAGATAACCTTGACGAGCCAATCGAACAAACATTTACCACACATGCTCCCACACCACAAGTGCCCAGAATAGCCATTAAATCATCAACTTTTGATGGCATGTTGCGATCGCCGACAACTCCTAGAAAAACCGTGCTGTTATTCATGATTGGCAAAGCAGCGGCTACAACCCATGATATAGCTTTTACTTTTGGTACTGGCAGTTCCGAAAGAGAATGTGTTTTTAAAGATTTTTTCTTGCAATTTATGAGTGATTTACAGCAGGAATTGAAGCACGGTGCATCTGAAGGACAGACTGTAGGAAGGGGCTAGGGACTGGGGAGACAAGGGAGACGCAGGGGTTGTGGGATATTTCCGTAATTACCTAGCTTGAAAATGAGGAACTCTTAATAGGGGAAGAAGGATTTTCATCCCTAGTTTGTAGGATGTTGTCGTGTAATCGCAGTCTTGAGCGTCAGGAAAATCACTATGTTTGGCATACCTTGGCATAAGCTACCAACACCACTTGCCTTATTAGAATTACTTAAATTTCGCAATGCATTGCGGAAAAATAATCTTCATGATACTTCGCAAATTCCCAATTCCGCAGAGCTACCCAAACCTATTCCCAGTCCGGATGGCAAGCATTATACTACTCGGACATCAGATGGCAGCTACAATGACCTCACCCATCCAGAAATGGGGATGGCGGGGACTCGCTTTGGACGCAATGTCCCGTTAAGTGATGCGACGGTTGATGAAAACAACCTGATGTACCCGAATTCGCGGGTTGTGAGTAACACTTTACTAAAACGAGATACATTCCACCCAGCAACTATCTTAAATCTACATGCAGCGGCCTGGATTCAGTTTCAAACCCACGACTGGTTTACACATGGCGATAACCAACGGGATAATAAATTTAACATTCCCGTCGCCGATGATGACCCTTGGAAACAAGAACACGGAACCTTAGAGATTGGGAAAACCGCAAATGACTCCTCTCGTCATGATGGTAACAATCACCCAGCCACTTTTATTAATAAAGTGACTCATTGGTGGGATGGTTCCCAGCTTTATGGCAGCGATCAAGAGAAGATCGATCAACTGCGATCGCATGTTGATGGCAAAATGCTCATTGGTGCAGACGGTTTGCTACCACTTGAACCTGCAACAGGAATTGACCAAGTTGGTTTTCCTGGTACATGGTGGGTAGGCTTAAGTCTGCTGCACACTCTCTTTGTCAAAGAGCATAATGTCATTTGCGACCATTTGAAAAAATTAAATCCTGACTGGGATGACAATAAACTTTTTGACCATGCCAGACTGATTAACGCTGCTTTGATGGCGAAGATTCATACTGTGGAATGGACGCCAGCAATCTTACCTCATCCCGCGACCAAAATTGCCATGAATACAAATTGGTGGGGATTTTTGGGGAAAGATTTTAAAAAGACGATTGGACGATTAGGTGATAGTGAATTACTCAGTGGTATCATCGGTTCATCAACCGAGCATCATGCCGCACCTTACTATCTAACCGAAGAGTTTGTCTCTGTCTACCGGATGCATCCTCTCATTCCCGATGAATTTGAGTTTTACTCTCATCAAGATGGAAAGTTATTGAGTAAAAAGCCTTTCCATGTTGGTTTTGGTAAACAAGCGCGAGGCTTAATAGAACTTGTAGGGATGTCAGATTTACTCTACTCATTTGGTGTCACCCATCCTGGAGCTTTACAGTTACACAATTACCCCGCATTTCTACGGAATCTCACTAAAGATGATGGCGAAACTTTTGATTTAGCTGCGATTGATATTTTGCGCGATCGCGAGAGAGGTGTGCCGCGTTACAATCGTTTCCGCGAACTTATTGGTCGCGATCGCGTCAAATCTTTTGAAGATATTACCAGCAAACCGCAATGGGCAAAAGAACTACGTGAAGTTTATCATAACGACATCGATAAGGTAGACTTAATGGTTGGTTTATTTGCTGAGGATATTCCCGAAGGCTTTGGTTTTAGTGATACTGCTTTTCGCGTATTTATCCTGATGGCATCACGCCGACTTAAAAGCGATCGCTTCTTTACCAAAGACTATCGTTCGGAAATTTATACTCAGTTTGGTCTAGATTGGATTGATAACAACAGCTTCGTAACAGTACTGCGCCGTCACCACAGAGAACTCAATCCCATTTTGGCTAATGTGGAAAATGGTTTTCAACCCTGGCGCAAGTGATGATAATTAGGACTTACACAACTCCTTAATCCCCTCCTCGCTTGCGGGGAGGGGAGACAAAGCGTCGCTTTGGCGAGGTGGGGTTCTTGGGGGTAAGTAATCAAGCGGACATAATATAATTTTTCATTTCCCCGCTTCCCCTCATCTTCTCATTCTCCCAAAATTAAATGCCTGATTGACAGGTTGAGGATTCTCAGTTAAAGATTGTGCGATCGCTGTGATAGTTTTTGTCCAAGAATGTTCTGGATAGCGCAGACAAAAAATATCGCTGCTGGCTAAATGAAACATTTCTTCGCAAACAGGTAAAATCCCAGCTACAGGAACTTTATAACTTTCTTGAATTTGTTGTTTTAAGGCATGATTATTTAAACTTGGCAATACCTTATTTACAACTAATAACATCTTTGGAACTTCTAATTTTCGGGCAACATCAATTGTGACGGCTGTTCCTTGATAGTCTTGTTTATCAGGACGCATAATTACTAACAAAACATCAGAAATAATCACAGAAAGTAGGGTTTCTTCATTAATTCCTGGATGAGTATCAATGAATAGATAATCTAACTGTAAACGCTGCATCAAATGGCGAAAACCATCGTTAAGTAAACGCGCATCATATCCTTCTCGGAGAATTCGCGAAATTTCCCCGGTTTTGATACTCGATGGAATCAGATAAATTTTGCCGCGATTATTTGTAAACCAGCCTTTTTTTGTTGCAAATACAGAACTAACATCATAAGTAGCAGCTTCAATTGCACAGCGTCCCCATAAGTAATCATTCAACGTGTACTTAATTTTAGTTTCATCCAAACCAAAAGGGACATGAATTCCTGGTGATTGAATATCAGTGTCCACAATTCCCACCCGTAAACCAGTACGTGCAATTAAAGTAGCCAGATTTGCAGTGACATTAGATTTACCAGTACCACCGCGAAAAGAATGAATTGAGATAATTTTAGTCATTTGTCAATAGTCATTTGTCATTTGTGATTTGTCATTTGTCATTTGTTAACAGTCAACAGTCAACAGTCATCCGTCATCCCCCTTCCGCCTTCCCCTGCCTAATTTCCTTGGCTGTTTGTTGCAATTTCTGGAAATAATCGCTTTCAGCAATTTCCGCAACTTCATGTATAATCTTTTGTTGATCGATTTCCACGCGCAACTGTTGTAACTGGGCAGATAATTGTTGTTCGCGATCGCATACTTCCCGTACCATTTTCTGAAATACTCTTCCGAGTTGTCCTAATTCATCGGTGCGGTGGGCAATTTTGCTTAATCCTTGACGTTCTAAATCTCGCGCTTCGGTAGCGCTAACCGTATCTCTACTAATTGTTTGAGCAAGTTGAGCCATTGGTTTTAAAGGTTGAATCACTCTCCATTTCAGTAAGTAGTTAATGGAGAGGATAACTAATGCAAAAATGCCCATGAATATGCTGATGAATAAAAAAAGTGCTTTGCGGGCGTTGGCAAACACTTCGCTGGCAGGTATATAAATAATCTGAGTGCCGATAACTTGATTGAGCTTCCAGCCGTAACCGTTTTGTGTACCGTAGCTTTTGACGTGACTTTTGGGAGCCTGATTCGGGTTACCATGACACAACAGACAACTGGGACTAGTCACGGCTAACGGTTGAGCGGTATAAAATAATTGCTCTCCAGCTTGGGAGCGAAAATCAGACTGAGTTGTTAAAGTGCGATCGCTCTCAAACCGCTCAATTAATTTTGCCTCAAATCGGTCAGCTTGGTCATCGAGATTCGTCGGGTTGAGTATCGCCTGTTTGTACATCAAATCTTTGTATTGCCAATTCGCTGTGAAATTTTCAAATACCCTTCTGGCTGCAATGCTACGTATAGTTTCGGGAATAAAGGTAGTTTGTGGATCTGCGAGTTGGGTAATTAATGGGGCAATATCATTACTGGTATAACTACTTACCGAGTTGATCATATGCATTGCCATCTGTCCCCGTGCATTCATCTCCATCAGCGCTTGATGTTCCAGCGCTTTTGACAATGCAAATCCCCCCATTCCGATTCCAGTAATAAAGATGAGTGACAGCAGCAGCGTAAATTGAGAAGCCAGTTTAAGACGAGCAAGCATTTTCGCACATTCCCTCAACGGTGTTTTTTATCTATATATCTGGCGCCTGTTAACTCGATCAGATTGGTATTGGGCAATAGTCAATAGTCAATTGTCCTCTTTGTCCCCCGAAGCCTGAGCGGAGTCGTTCGCGGAGCGTCTCGCAGAGAAGCCTGAGCGGAGTCGAAGGCTGTCCCCCTCATCGCCCCATCCCTAATTCATTTCCAACTTTAGTTGGAGACAGTTTGGAGGAGATAAATTTGGTTTCAATCCGAACTTTATTCCGATGTGTATCCCTTGTTGAATTTCCTATTATGAACACATCAAGCGAAACGAAAAACGCAGCCGAAATAACCAAACTAAAAATTATCACCCGGTTAATACAAGCTGCTAAATCTTATAAATTCACGAGGT
>NZ_AP018178.1:4436720-5048080 GCF_002368195.1 Calothrix sp. NIES-2100
AGATACCAATAGCAGCTTTCATCAAAGTAATTTAACAGTTGGTCAATCGACATTTGCAGGTGCTGCTGGCGCTGGTACTGTTACCTTGGTTAATGCTCAAGATATCTTCAGCCAAGCTGGACAAGCATTGACTGTTGGTAACTAATTTATTCGCTAATAATCGATAAATTTTCATTGCTAATTGATTTCTCCTCTCCACGCTAACCTACCTCTGTTTGAAATTAACTAAACAGGGGTAGATTTCTTTTATCTTCATTGGCAGTCGGTGGGAAACTCCATCGCCTTGTGGGTAGAGTTTTTCATTGTGGTCTAAATACATGAAAACTGCTGTAAACCTAATTTATGTGTCAAAAACCTAATTTACGAGTCGCAAAGTTGAAATACGAGTCAGAAACTAAGTTTACGAGTTGTAAAGTTAATTTACGACTCAGAAACTAAGTTTACGAATCGCACAAGTTAACATACGAGTCAAAAACTTAATTTACAAGTCGCAAACTGCCTTTCAGCTAAATGCAACTATTGCTACATATAAAAATTTAATTTTTGCCCAAAACCATCAAGGTTGCTACATCTCACTTGACTCATAAAAATTGAACACCTAAAAAATGGGTTAATATCAAAATCGAATGTGCTACGTTATCCACAAACCAGATACCGCAGTCAATAATCAGCTTCATCAACTGGGGGGAATCTCAGATGTTGGCACAATGGCAAGGTTTCAAAAGTGGCAAATGGATAGAAGAAATCAATGTTCGTGATTTCATCCAAAAAAATTACACCCTTTACAGTGGCGATGAATCTTTTTTAACAGGTGCAACTCCAACAACTCAAGCACTCTGGGAACAAGTCAAAGACTTAATGGCGGTTGAACGCGAAAAAGGCATTCTAGATGCAGATACAGAAGTTGTTTCGACAATTACCTCTCATCAACCGGGTTATATTAACCGCGAACTTGAGCAAATAGTGGGATTGCAAACGGAAAAACCTCTGAAACGTGCGATTATGCCTTTAGGTGGAATTCGCGTAGTGAAAGATGCATTAAAAGCTTACGGTTACGAAATCAATCCCCAAACTGCGGAGATATTTACCAAATACCGCAAAACCCATAACGATGGGGTATTTGATGGCTATACCCGCGAAATGCGCTTATGCCGCCACTATGGTATTATCACCGGATTACCAGACGCTTACGGACGGGGCAGAATCATTGGGGATTATCGGCGAGTGGCTTTGTATGGTGTTGATGCTCTCATCACAGACAAAAAAGCACAACTCACATCTTTAGAATTAGATGTCATCGACGAAGCGACAATTCGCCTGCGGGAAGAAATTTCCGAACAAATCAAAGCACTGTTTGAATTGAAGACAATGGCTGGAAGCTACGGGTTTGATATTAGCCAACCCGCAGCGACGGCGAAGGAGGCTGTGCAGTGGTTATATTTTGGCTACCTCGCAGCAGTTAAAGAACAAAACGGTGCGGCGATGTCTTTGGGAAGAGTTTCTACTTTTCTAGATATCTACTTTGAACGGGATTTACAACAAGGGAAAATCACCGAATCCGAACTGCAAGAACTCATCGATCATTTTGTGATGAAATTGCGCATGGTGAGATTTTTGCGGACACCCGACTACAATCAACTCTTCTCTGGCGATCCCACTTGGGTAACGGAATGTGTTGGCGGTGTGGGTGAAGATGGTAGACCTTTGGTGACGAAAAATAGTTTCCGGATTCTGCATACTTTGTATAATTTAGGCGCAGCACCAGAGCCTAATTTAACGGTGTTGTGGTCGGAACACTTGCCAGATAACTTTAAACGTTTTTGTAGCAAAGTTTCAATTCATACTAGTTCAATACAGTATGAGAACGATGATTTGATGCGTTCATACTGGGGAGATGATTATGCGATCGCCTGTTGCGTTTCCGCCATGCGCATTGGTAAGCAAATGCAGTTTTTCGGGGCGAGAGTTAATCTGGCTAAGTGTTTGCTGTATGCGATCAACGGCGGTAAGGATGAAAATTCTGGCGAACAAGTTGCAAGTGCGATCGCACCGATCACTTCCGAATATCTGGATTACCAACAGGTGTGGGATCAGCTAGAAATCATGATGGCGTGGTTGGCTAAGGCGTATATTAATACCCTCAACGTCATCCATTACATGCACGATAAATACTGCTACGAACGCATCGAAATGGCACTGCACGATCGCGACATTCTCCGGACAATGGCTTGCGGGATTGCCGGGTTATCGGTGGTTACAGATGCTTTATCGGCAATTAAGTATGCAAAAGTCAAAGTTTTGCGGAATGAAGCCGGATTAGCCGTTGATTATGAAATTACCGGCGATTTCCCCAAATATGGCAATAACAACAATCAAGTTGATGAAATAGCGGTAAATTTAGTTACCACATTCATGAACGAACTGCGTAAACATCCAACTTATCGCCAAGCCACACCAACGCAATCAGTATTAACAATTACTTCCAACGTTGTCTACGGGAAGAAAACAGGTAACACACCCGACGGGAGAAAAGCCGGTGAACCCTTTGCGCCAGGTGCAAATCCTATGCATGGACGGGATAGTAAAGGTGCGATCGCTTCTTTAGAATCGGTAGCGAAAATTCCTTACCAATACGCACAAGATGGAATTTCCAACACATTCTCCGTTGTTCCATCGGCTTTAGGTAAGTTAGAAGTTGATCAAATCAGCAACCTTGTGGGAATGTTGGATGGTTACTTCCATGATGGCGGACACCACATCAACGTTAACGTCCTGAAGCGGGAAATGTTACTTGATGCAATGGATCATCCAGAGTTATATCCGCAGCTAACTATTAGGGTTTCCGGTTATGCGGTGAACTTTATTAAATTGACGCGAGAACAGCAGCTTGATGTGATTCAGCGGACATTCCACGACCGATTTTAGGTTTGAGAACAGCCTAAAACCTACCTGTCTAAACAGTTAAAATGCTAGTTGATTATATCCCCGACTTTCGAGAAAATTCGGGGATATTGTTTGGGAAAGCGCACAAAAGCACTAAAAAATCATGTTATACCGATTCAATTAATGAGGGTAATACCAATTTGAAAAAAGAATGCGACAGATGGTAGGGAACACTGCCGTGCCCTCTAGAATATATTGATGTGTCGCAAACATTATTTGAATTGGTATAACATATGGATTTTGGCAAAGTAAAGGGCGGGGAGACCCCGCCCCTACAGATTTTTTTCAAATTGTCATTAATTCATAATTTTTGGATATAGCGGTCAACTGTTAACAGTCAACAGCCACAACGGATATTTTTCACAATTGATATAGAATTGCTAGATATTTAGCTTTTATCACTGACAAAAAAATTAAAATATGGTAAGTTTTTGAATTCAAATTCAGGTCACAATACCCCTATTTTGATATATATCGAATGGGGATCATAGGAACCAAAATTTTATTTCTAAAATTGATTGTGTACAGCAGTCTATCCACACAAGTTCCTCACATTTGTTATCTATAACTCATAGATGAGAGGCAAAAGACAGGTTGATGGGTGCTGTCAAATTAGGTAAAATTCATGCACAATCTAAAATTCCCAACTTTTACCAGCGAAAATTACAAGCTAGAAAATAGTCACATAGTTCCAGCAATTATTAATTCTGGCTATATACATTCAGTAGAAAGTTGTGGAACAGTTGACGGGCCTGGTATTCGATTCGTAATTTTCACATCTGGTTGTCCGCTACGCTGTCTTTATTGCAGCAATTCTGATTGTCGTTATCTGGAACATGGAAAACAAACCAGTGTTGATGAAATATTGACCGAAATTCAGAAGTATCAATCTTATATGAAATCTTCTGGCGGTGGTGTAACAATCACTGGTGGCGAACCATTAATGCAACCGGGATTTGTGCGAGAAATCTTTAAGCGTTGTCAAGAATTAGGGATACATACAGCGTTAGATACTTCTGGTTTTTGTGATTTAGAATCGGCGAAATCTGTACTAGAGTTTGTCGATTTAGTCCTGCTTGACATTAAATCATTTGACCCGGAAACTTACACTAAAGTTACAGGTCGTAAAATTGAACCAACATTAGCCTTAGCTAAATATCTCAATGTCATTCATAAGCCTGCTTGGATTCGATTTGTTTTAGTTCCCGGTCTCACTGATGACCCAGAAAATATTAGCGGTTTAGCTGATTTTATTGCCCCATTCAATAATGTGCAAAGAGTCGAAGTTTTACCATTTCATAAAATGGGGGAATACAAATGGCAGGAATTAGGGTTTGAATACTTATTGGCAGATACTCTTCCACCATCTCCAGAACAAGTACAAGCAACATTAGATATTTTTCGCAGTCGAGGAATATTTGCGATTTGAGTAATCGGTGCAATCAAAATATTGGTGATGGCTGTCATTAGTCATTGGTCATTTGATGCGATTGATGATTGATTCCTAATTGGATGAATGGCGCACGAGTGAAATATCTGTAGTAAATTCCGCAAGAGGATAAACATATGAAAGTTACCAATCTCGAAGAATTAGAATTACTTGTGCAACGGGTAAAAGCTGCACAGGCAAAATATGCCAATTACTCTCAAGAACAAGTTGATGTCATCTTTAAGAAGGCTGCATTAGCAGCTAACGCCGAACGGATTCCCTTAGCAAAATTGGCAGTTACCGAAACAGGTATGGGAATTGTGGAAGATAAAGTAATTAAAAACCACTTTGCTTCCGAATTTATTTACAATAAATACAAACACGAAAAAACCTGCGGCATCATTGAAGAAGACCATACATTTGGTATTCAAAAAATATCAGAACCTGTAGGAATTGTTGCCGGAATTGTCCCTGTAACTAATCCGACAGCGACAACCATTTTTAAAGCCTTAATTGCTTTAAAAACAAGAAATGCAATTATTTTTTCACCCCATCCCAAATCAAAAAAATGCACTATGGAAGCAGCTAAAATTGTCCTGAAAGCGGCAATTGCGGCAGGTGCGCCAGAAGATATTATTGGTTGGATTGATGAGCCAACTGTAGAGTTATCTAAAGCTTTAATGCAGCATCCAGAAGTTAAATTAATTTTAGCTACTGGCGGGCCGGGAATGGTACGCGCTGCTTATTCTTCCGGTCATCCATCTTTAGGTGTTGGTGCTGGTAATACTCCAGCGGTAATTGATAGTAGCGCCCACATTCAAACTGCTGTTAGTTCAATTTTGTTAAGTAAAACTTTTGACAATGGCATGATTTGCGCTTCCGAACAATCAGTTGTTGTCGTTGATGAGATTTACGCAAAAGTCAAGCAGGAATTTATCAGTCGTGGGGCATATTTTCTCAATGATGAGGAAAAACAAAAGCTGGGTCAGATAATTTTGAAAGAAGGCAGATTAAATCCGGCGATTGTCGGACAGTCGGTGGAGAATTTAGCTAGGTTAGCGGGAATTTCTCTATCCAATGACGATGCTTCCCCAGCACCAAAGGTTTATAAAGTCTTGATTGGTGAAGTGGAAACAGTAGCCGATAGTGAGGCTTTTGCATATGAGAAATTATCGCCAATTTTGGCTATGTATCGCGCCGCAACTTTCCCTGAAGCTGTCGAGAAAGCTGAACAATTAGTAGAATTTGGGGGATTGGGACATACATCGGTATTGTATACAAATCCCGCTAATCTGGATGATATTGCTTATTTTGAGAATAAGATGAAAACAGGAAGAGTCCTGATTAATACTCCATCTTCTCAAGGGGCGATTGGGGATTTATATAACTTTAAACTTGACCCATCTTTAACTTTAGGTTGTGGGACTTGGGGAGGTAATACAATTTCCGATAACGTCACACCTCATCACCTAGTAAATATTAAAACGGTATCCCAACGGCGACAAAATATGTTGTGGTTCCGTGTTCCACCCAAAGTCTATTTCAAATATGGGTGTTTACCTGTAGCTTTACGGGATTTAGTTGGGAAGGAACGGGCTTTTATTGTTACCGATAAACAATTATTTGATTTAGGAATCGTCGATAAAGTCACCCAGGTGTTAGACGAAATTGGTGTGAAGCATGACGTATTCCACGATGTTGAACCTGATCCGACGTTATCTAATGTAAATAAAGGATTGGCTTTACTCAGAAGCTATCAACCAGATGTGATTATTGCTATTGGTGGTGGTTCGCCAATGGACGCGGCTAAAGTCATGTGGTTGATGTATGAACAACCCGATGTGGAATTTGAAGGTTTGGCGATGCGGTTTATGGATATCCGCAAGCGAGTTTATGAATTACCGCCTTTGGGACAAAAAGCCATCATGGTGGCGATTCCCACAACTTCGGGAACTGGTTCGGAAGTGACACCCTTTGCTGTGGTGACAGATGACAGCGTCGGCATGAAATACCCCTTAGCAGATTATGCCCTAACTCCGAATATTGCGATCGCCGATCCGGAACTCGTCGCCAATATGCCGAAAAAACTCACAGCATACGGTGGGATTGATGCTTTAACTCATGCCTTAGAATCCTACGTATCAGTAATGGCAAGCGAATTTACCGATGGTTTGGCGCTGCAAGCAATTAGATTATTGTTTAAATATTTACCCAGTGCTTACCAAAATGGTGCCAATGACCCGAAAGCAAGAGAAAAGGTACATTATGCTGCGACAATTGCCGGGATGGCTTTTGCCAATGCCTTCTTGGGTATTTGTCACTCAATGGCACACAAACTCGGTGCTACTTTTCACGTTCCCCACGGACTGGCTAATGCTTTGATGATTTCCCATGTTATCCGCTATAACGCTACGGATATTCCCTTTAAGCAAGCAATATTTCCCCAATATAGATATCCTAATGCGAAAGATAGGTATGCGCAAATAGCTGACCACCTACATTTGGGTGGAAATACAGCCGATGAAAAAGTGGAATTATTGATTGCGGCGATTGAAAATCTCAAACAACAAATTGATATTCCGGCGACGATTAAACAGGCGTTGGGTGATGAAGATAAGGAGTTCTACGCCAAAGTAGAAGAAATGGCGGAACAAGCATTTGATGACCAATGCACGGGTGCAAATCCCCGCTATCCGCTGATGAAGGACTTGAAAGAGTTATATGTTTTAGCTTATCAAGGTTGTCGGATTGATGCGGTACTTTATCACAATACGCCGGAGTTTTTCGCCGGTGATGTGGGTGAAACGGTGGAGGTGTAGGGTAATATCAATTCCCATAATTTTGGCGACATATAAATGATGATTAAGGGCACAACATTGTTCACCTGTGTCAACTTAACGTGAAACCCTTGCCAGGATGTGATTTGATACAAAATCACGTACCATCAAGATCCGCGCTACCCCACCCCAGTTTTGCTGACGCAAAACGTCCCCTCCCCGTTTACGGGGAGGGGATTGAGGGGTGGGGTAAAATGCCTGTGGAATAAGCGTTTTGACTTAAGTTGACACCAATGAACAATGTTGTGCCCCTACCTAATTTGTGGGTTTGTTGTTGGAAATTGGTATTATTTTGAACCGCCAAGAACGCCAAGGGCGCAGAGAAAATAAGAGATTGGATGTTTCAGAGAAGATTTTTCCCCTAGCCCCTAGCCCCTATAAATTTTCCCGTAAACCCATCGCAATTTTACTGTGTTTTTCTATCTGTCCCATGACTTGTTTTGCTCTTTGAATTACTACCGCAGGTAAACCGGCGAGTCTTCCGGCTTCGATTCCGTAAGATTTATCTGCGCCTCCTGGTTGGACTTGGTGCAAAAAGATTATTTGGTCGGGTAGTTCTTTGACTGTCACTTGATAATTAGCGACATTGGTTAACATCGCGGCGAGTTCGTTTAATTCGTGGTAATGGGTGGCAAAAATTGTTCTGGCTTTGATATCTGTGGCTAAATATTCAGCTACCGCCCAAGCTATGGAAAGTCCATCAAAGGTGGCTGTTCCTCGCCCAATTTCATCTAATAGCACTAATGACCTTGAGGTTGCATGGTTGAGAATATTTGCGGTTTCATTCATCTCTACCATAAAGGTAGATTGACCTGTGGCTAAGTCATCCACTGCACCTACACGGGTGAAAATGCGATCGCATACTCCCAATTTAGCAAATCTGGCAGGTACAAAACTCCCGGTCTGCGCCATTAATTGAATTAATCCTACCTGACGCAAATAACAACTCTTTCCACTCGCATTTGGCCCGGTGAGGATAATTAGGTCGGGATGAGAAGTGGACGCGGGGACAGTGGGACGCGGGGACGCAAAGAAATTTTCAGTCTCCGCGTCTCCCCCTCTCCGCGTCTCCCCGTCTTCTTTCCCTCCCAACTGGGTGGAATTGGGGACGAAGAAGCCAGCAGGTAAAGATTGTTCTACTACTGGGTGTCTTCCTTCGATAATTTCGATTTCTCTTCCCGGTAGCATTTCGGGGCGACAATAAGCTTGATTTACGGCTAACTCTGCTAAACCACACAAGACATCGGCTGCTGCTACCGCCCGCGAAAGGTTGCGAATGATTTCGGCTTGTTCGCCTACTTCTTCCCGCAAGGCGACAAAAATTTCATATTCCAACTGATTTAAATCATCACGAGCTGAGAGAATTCTGGCTTCCCGTTCTTTTAATTCTGGGGTAATGTATCGTTCTTCATTCGTCAGGGTTTGTTTGCGAATGTAGTTAGCCGGTACTTGGTCGGCTTTGGCACGGGAAATACTAATATAGTATCCAAAGGTTTTATTATATCCTACCTTTAATGTGGGGATGCCTGTTCTGGCTCTTTCGTCAACTTCTAAATTTGCAATCCATTGTTGATCCGCTTCTACGGTGGCTTTTCTTTCATCTAGTAAAGTATTAACACCTGCACGAATTACGCCACCTTCTTTAATATGTATGGGTGGTGACTCTACTATATGGGCGTGGATTTTTGCAGCCAATTCTTCTAATATAGATGGCACTTTCTGCAAAGCTTTTAAAAACGGAGAATTGGCTTCTACCACTAACTCAGATAATTCTGGTAAGCGGGAGAGAGAATCTGCTAAAGCCATTAAATCTTTCGCGTTCGCTGTACCAGAACCAGCCCTACCTGTTAACCTTTCTAAATCATAAATTTGTCGCAGTAACTGGCGCAAGTCTTGACGTAAGGCTGTATTTTCTATTAATTCTTGAATGGTATCTTGTCTGGCGCGAATGCCTTTAATATCAATTAATGGTTGCAATAACCACCGCCGTAACGCCCGCCCGCCCATTGCGGTACTAGTTCTATCTAACGCCCAAAGTAGGGAACCATGAAAAGTTCCATCGCGGACAGTTTGGGTAATTTCTAAGTTGCGGCGGGTTTGATGGTCAACTATTAAATAGTCGGTGACGGTATAGGTGCGTAATAATTGCAGGGGAACAGAATTTTCTTTTTGGGTATCTTCCAGATATTCCAACAACCCACCAGCAGCGCGCACAGCTAGGGGTAGGTGTTCACAACCCAAACCTTCGAGCGATCGCACTTTAAATTTCTGCAATAATCTACTTCTAGCTTCCCCTGCGGAAAATGGCGATTGCGATCGCAAACTATAACAAAAAGTTGGTGGTAAACATTGGGGTAAATGGGGCGAAGTCTCTCCCGGACGGAGTAAAGTCCCTAAATCCGGGGCGTTGGTGGGAAACAGCACCTCCGAAGGCTGCAACCGCATTAATTCTTGGGTGAGGTGTTCTAAATCACTACCTTGAGTTGTCTGAAATTCCCCAGTTGAAATATCTGCATAAGCTAAACCCCAATGATTAGCCGCAATTACCACAGCAGCTAAGTAATTATTGCGACTTGCTTTTAACATTCCTTCTTCTAGCAAAGTCCCCGGTGTGAGGATGCGGGTTACTTCCCGACGCACCAAACCTACAGCTTCCGAAGCATCTTCCACTTGGTCGCAAATTACTACCGCATAGCCTTTCTCCACCAGTTGGGTAGTGTAGCGTTCCCAAGCATGGTGAGGGACACCAGTCATCGCCACCCGCCCAACTTCACCGCCGTGTTTGCTAGTCAGAACTAATTCCAGTTCCCGCGAGACAGTTACAGCATCTTGGAAAAAAGTTTCAAAGAAATCACCCACCCGATACAGCAGCAGCGCATGGGGATACTTATCCTTCACTTCTACATAATGCTGATACATTTTACTCAGCCTGCTGCGGTCTACTAGCCGCGTATCCGAATGCGGCGCAGTAGAGTTACTTGGTTCCGTTGGCTGAAAGTCAAAGTCAGAAGCGGTCATAAATCCTAGGAGTTACGCAGGGAGATGCCACAGGATCTGATGATAGCGTCTTTTTGGGCATTGGGCATGGGGCATTGGGCATTGGCGATTTGTCTAATGGATTCTTGGAAATAGCAATTGGGTTCTCCGATATAGTAATTGGGATCTCAAATACAGTAATTGGGATCTCGGAAATAGCAATTGGGTTCTCCGATATAGCAATTGGGATCTCAAATACAGTAATTGGGATCTCGGAAATAGCAATTGGGTTCTCCGATATAGCAATTGGGATCTCGGAAATAGCAATTGGGTTCTCCGATATAGCAATTGGGATCTCGGAAATAGCAATTGGGTTCTCCGATATAGCAATTGGGATCTCGGAAATAGCAATTGGGTTCTCCGATATAGCAATTGGGATCTCAAATACAGTAATTGGGTTTGGCGATATAGTAATTGCGTAGGCGTAGCCCGTCGCAGGCATCACTCAAGGTTTTATTGTGCCGATTTACAGCGATATAACAGTTTCAGCAGATTGGTTTTCTGCATTACGTGGGCGAAGATGTAAAGTGATTTCAGTATCAAGTCGCTTAAGAAACATTAGGAGTTTACCCTCACTGAAGCGTTGAAACTCTCCCTTCATTAAATGAGATACTTCTGGCTGTGGAATTCCTAACAGTTGACTTATTTCGCGTTGCTTGAGGTTGCGTTGTTTCAACAGACGTAGTACCACAATGCCGATTTTACCACGGGTAAGAAGTTCATCGGCATCTTCCAGCCCAAGGTCAGCGAATACGTTACCACTGCTTTCTTCAAAAATTGTTTCTTCTGTCATGCTTGTTTCTCTCTTTCCAGCGCGTCTTGATAGCGTTTTTTAATCAAATCAATGTCCGACTGTGGGGTTTTAATCCCCCGTTTTGATTTCTTTTGAAAAGCGTGCAGTACATAAATTTTTTCCCCAATCTTTACAGCGTAAACTACTCTGTAAGTATCCGTATCATAGCGTTTGACGATTTCATATACACCGCTACCAATACCTTTAAACGGTTTAGCATCTATTGGAGTTTCCCCTGCTTGCACCAATTGCAATGCATAGCCTACAGATGCACGCACTTGTTCAGGAAACTCACGGATATTTTTACGAGAGTCTCCCATCCAAACAATTGGACGTAAAGGAACCTCGGTAATATCTTGTTCATCTGTCATTTTATATGAAATTTCTTATAAAACCAGATAGACAATACCAAAAAATAAATGAGCCAACAAGTAGGGGCACGGCACCGATAAAATTTCTGTATTGCCGAGAGATTATGGATGCCGTGCCCCTACAGCGTATTTTCTTAAAGTTTCTGTAAACCTGCATACCCCCACACCGCCGAGAACTATATTGATTTGTAGCAAAAATCAGTATAAATCCTCATGAAAAAGCATAAAAAACTTCCTGCATTGGCTTCTCGCGCTGCGGCTTTATTTTTCGCCCTGCTTTTATTATCCGAGTCAACAGCCGCCAATGTGGGGAGTTATGGGGTAAAAATTGCCCAGCAACCAGCGCCTACGCCGTCAGTTCCCTTGAATGCGGAGCAACAAAAGTTATACCAGCAGGGTGTAAAGCTAGTTGAAGAAGCAGAGGAGTTAGAGAAGAAAGAGACTAGAGAAGCATCTGAACAAGCGATAAATAAATCTCAACAAGCTTTGAAAATTGCCCAAAAACTAGGACTGAGAGAAGAAGAAGTTAATATATTAGCCTATATTGCTAATTTATATAATTTTATTGATGAGTACAAAACCGCCATAGAGTATCTGCAACAAGCATTAAAAATCTCACGCGAACTAAAAAAAACACTGATTGAAGCAAGTTTACTGGCTTCTATTGGCATTAATTACAATAACATAAACGAGCCAAAAGAAGGGCTTACCTACTTAGAAAAAGCCAAGTCAATATTTTTAGCAAACCAAGAATATCGTCGTTTAGCTAGCACTTTTAACAGTATTGCTACTATTCACATGAAACTAGGTGATACTAAAAAAGCTTTAAATTATCGAAATGAAGCATTAAAACTCTATCGTGAACCGTTAAAAGATTTGGCAGGAGAAGCCTATACTCTTTGGCGTATAGGTGCGATTTATTCATTATCAGGTGAACCTAAAACAGCTCTTGATTATTATGAACAGGCTTTAAAAATTCAGCGTCAAAGAAATGATTTTAAAGCAGAAATAGAAATTATTCGTGACATTGCAGCCCTACAAGATAAATTGGGTAATGCAAAAAATGCAGTGGAATCTTTAAAAGAAGCATTAAAACTACAACAACAGGCAGGTTTTAATTTATCAGATCAAGCTAACACGATTGCTGATATAGGGGAAATTTATGCTGGACAAGCAGATTATCGCACAGCAATTGATTACTATCAACAAGCAGGAAAACTTTTTCAGCAAGCGGGAAACACCCGGATGCTATCTAGGACTTTCGTGATGATTGCTAATGTTCACAAAAATTTTTCAGGTAATTATGAAAAAGCACTGGAATTTGTAGACAAGGCGCTAGAGCTTCAAATTGATGATAAAGATAACTACGCATTTACTCTAGGACAAAAAGCTGATATCCATTTATCACAGGCTAATTATCAAAAGGCACTGGATGAATATAATAAAACTTTAGAACTTCAACGTTCTATACCAAATCCTAGGGATGAAGCTCGTATACTTCGTGATATTGCATATGTTTATAGAAATTTAGGAGATTATAAGTTAAGTCTTGAAACTTACAACAAAGCACTAGATATTTATAAGCTTACACCCAATAAAACGGCAGAAATTAGAACTTTAAACTCTATCGCCAGCCTTTACGAATGGCAAGACAAGTACAATGAGGCACTTCAATATTATCAAAAAGCACTATCTTTATTAAACAAAGATGATTATCAATCTGAAATCCAAGTAATTTGGGGTATGACGAAAATATACACATCATTAAAGGATTATCCCAAAGCATTAGAACTAGCTAATCGTGCATTAAAATTATCTAAAGAAAAATCTTATTATGAGGAATTTTCTCTTTATGCATTAGCAACAGTATATCGTGCCAAAGGGGATTATCAAAAGTCATTAGATATATCTCATAACCTTTTAGCGCATTATCGCAAAGCCGGATTGCGTATTTGGGAAGCTCAAATGTTAGGTGACATGAGCGTAACTTATGAACTACAGAAAAATTATCGACAAGCCATAAATATTTTGAATGAAGAATTGAAAATACGGCGAGAGTTAAAAGACAGTAAAGCAGAAGCAGATGCACTGTATGGTATTGCTGTTAACCAACGCAAACTAGGAAACCTCAACGCCGCACTTCCCAACATCGAAGCAGCAATTGAAATCATCGAAAATATCCGCAGCAACGTCAAAAACTCAGATTTGCGTACTTCCTACTTCGCTACAGTCCAAAATTACTATAAATTCCAAATCGATTTATTGATGGAACTGCACAAAAAAGAACCATCAAAAGGATACGATGCCCAAGCAATTCAAACAAGCGATCGCTCTCGCGCTAGAGGATTAGTAGAACTCTTAACCGAAGCCCGCGCCAATATCCGCAAAGGTGCAAACCCCGAACTTTTAGCCGAAGAACGCCGCATACAAGCTTTAATTGATGGTAAGGAAAAAGTCAGGTTTGAAATAGTTAACAGCGATAAAATTCAAAACCCCATTTTTAAAGCCAATGCTGAGAAATTACAAGCAGAAATCGATGAACTCCTCAGTCAACAAAAGCAACTAGAAACAAAAATCCGCGAAACTAGCCCACAATACGCTAACCTCAAGTATCCCCAACCCCTGACTTTACCGCAAATTCAGCAACAACTCGATAAAGATACCCTGCTGTTACAATATTCCTTGGGTAATGAACGCAGCTTTCTGTGGGTAGTTTCTCCCAATTCTCTCGATACTTACGAACTTCCCAAAAAAGCAGAGATAGAAAAAAGCGCTATCAATTTATTTTGCCTGATTAGTAAATACAGTTCTAAACCGCCTTCTGCAACTAATAAAGAAAATCCCTGCGCTGGTATCAAAAATCGCCAGATAGATATCGCCGCCAAAGAACTCAGTCAACAGATTCTCGCACCTGTGAAAGATAAATTAGGCAAAAAACGCTTAGTCATTGTCGCGGATGGTGCATTGCAATATATTCCCTTTGCAGCCTTGGCTGATTTAAACTCTCAACCGAATTCTACACCACAGGAAGTGAAAGACAAACCAAAAGATGTTGTCTGTTCTAATGCAGGTGGTATTCGTGTCTGTTCATCAGCCGAACCGGAGAATTTGAATTACCAGCCTTTATTAGTAAACCACGAAATTGTTAGTTTACCATCCGCAAGTGCGATCGCAATTCAACGTCAAGAACTCGCCAAACGTCCACCCGCACCCCAAGCCTTAGCTATCCTCGCAGACCCAGTATACAACGCTAACGATGAGCGAATTACCACCGCCCAAAATAAACAACTGCAAAAGCAAAATAACCTTGACTTAGAGCTAGAACGTTCTGAACTCAGGCGTTCTGCTGATATTCTCAATCGTGATATTTGGCCGCGACTTTTCGGTACACGCACAGAAGCTAAGACAATTTTTAACCTAGTACCGAAATCTCAAGGCGTGCAACTCTTAGATTTTGCCGCAAATTACACCGCAGCTACCAGCAGCAATCTCAAGCAATTCCAAATTTTACACTTTGCTACCCACGGCTTTGTGAATGATGCTAACCCAGAATTATCAGGGATTGTACTTTCTTTGGTAAACGAACAAGGTAAAGATATTCGCGGCTATCTACGGTTAGCAGACTTATTTAACCTCGATTATCCCGCAGATTTAATTGTTTTGAGTGCTTGCGAAACCGGCTTAGGTAAAGAAATTCAAGGCGAAGGCTTAGTAGGTTTAACCAGAGGATTAATGTATGCAGGTGCAGAGAGATTAGTAGTGTCCTTATGGCAAGTTAGCGATGAAGGCACATCTTTCTTTATGCAAGAATTTTACCAGCAAATGTGGCAGCAAAACAAAACGGCAAATCAAGCATTGCGGGCGGCGCAGTTAAAAATGTGGGAGCAAGAGAAATGGCGTAATCCCAATTATTGGGCGGCGTTTACCTTTTTGGGTGAATGGCGATAGTTCAAGTAGGGGCGGGTTCACAGATATGCTCAATTACCCACGAGAATATTGCTTAACCCGTCCCTACAGCTTTTGGGAAATGGGGGTTTCTTCTCTGCTAGCTTGATTTTTACCGTCAAAATCTCTGAAAATTTCTGTAAAAGTGCATACCTCCACAGCGTCTAGAAATATATTGATGTAAAAATGCGATCGCTACCTGGCTTTGAGAGTTAATCTCATTCCTCCAGAAATCTACGTAAATATGAAATTGAGAAAGTACAGCTATGCTTAAAAATTGTTCAAAATGGGGCAAATTTGTCCTGAAAACCGTTAACACCAAAACACCTCAAGCGCACCCTCTGGGATTAATCCTGTTGCTGTGTCTATCCTTGTGTTCAGAAAGCGTCAACGCCGATCCCAAACCGACACCTTCAACCCCACCCCCGCAACTCCCAACCCAAACCAACACCCCAGACAGCAACCGCGCAGCAGCCCAAAAAGCAGAAGCAGAAGCCGGACAATTAGGTAAACAGAAAGCACCCTTATTGAGCAAAATCATTCCTAAATGGGAAGAAGCCCTAAAATATTGGCGTTTAGCAGGCGATCGCAAAAAAGAAGCCCTAACCTTAAATCGAATTGCTGGCTTATACTTTCTTAGGGGTGATTATTCTAAAGCTTTGGAATATGTTGAGAAAGCCATACCTATTTGTCAAGCTTTAGGCGATCGCGAATGTGAAGGTGGAGTCACTACTTCACTTAGCTTGATCTATAAGCAAATAGGAGAATATCAAAAGGCGATTGACAACCTGCTGCAATATGCCTCACTGTACCCTGAAAGTTCAGCTATCGTTTATAGCTCAGTTGCACATATTTATGGTGAATTAGGTGAACAAAACAAAGCACTTGAGTATTACAACAAAGCTTTGGCTTTCTGGAAAGGAAAAGGTGATGTCATGCAACAAGCTGAATCACTCGATAAGATTGCTTTTTTTAACTTCACTTCAGGTGAAATCAACAAAAGCTTTGATTACATCAAGCAGGCTAATATTCTCGATCCTGAATTTAAGAGAAATAGAAAGCTATACGATCTGTTGTACGTTGGGTTAAACGCCGCAAGTTGTGAAGATAAATTAGCATCATTAAAAAAGCCTTCCCAACTCAAAAAACCCAAGAATACACCACAGCAATCAAAAACTCCTAATTCAGACGCAGCTACCAATAATCTTATTGAATTCTACAACCAACAAATCCAAAAATATCGCACACAAGAAATTCCTCCTGCTGAAGCGGAAGCCTTATCAGATCTTGGTAGTTGGCTTACCAGAATTGGAGATTATAGAAAAGCCCTGAAATTTCATCAACAAGCACTTACACTGCGGCAAAAGATGGGCGGTAAGCCAGAAGAAGCAAAGACACTAACCGATATTGCTAATATTTTAAACCAGCAAGGGAAAAAACAAGAAGCGATTAATAAACTCAATCAAGCCTTAGTCATTCAACGTCAGATTAAAGCTCGTCCAGATGAAGCTGATACTTTGATAACTATCGCTAATGTTTACTCATCTTTAGGCGCATATACCGAGAGTTTACATACTTATGAAAAAGCATTATCTATATGGCAAGATATTGGTAAACACAGCAGTGAAACTGATACTCTCATGTGGATGGGTGATGTTTATCGCAAGTTGCAAAATAATCCACAATCTCTGAATTATTACAACAAAGCATTAAAAGTCTCCACAGACACGGGAGACTGTAACAATGAAGCTTATTTACGAGAACGTATTAGTCAATATTACCTGGCGGTGGGAGATAATCAACAAGCAATTAGTTTTGCTAACCAGACTCTAAATTTATCTCATAATTTAGGGGTTGATGAGCAGAAATTATTATTTGAAGCGAGTACACTTAATATCCGCGCTCAAGTTGAGATAAAACAAGGAAATTATTCTCAAGCTCTAGAAGACTCTCAAAAAGCCAGAAAATCAGCCCAAGGATCTGGCTATAAGCAGACAGAAGGTTATGTAATGACTACAACGGCTGAAGCTTACGCCGCCCTCAAACAACCCGAAAAAGCCATTCAAACTTATGAAGAACAATTAACTCTCTATGGTGAAATGGGCTTACTTTCTCAACAAGCCCAAAGTCTCTACAATATCGCCAAATTACAACGCCAAAATAACGAACTTCAACAAGCTTTAACCAAGATAAATAAAGCAATCGAATTTATCGAAAACATCCGCAAAGAAGTTGCTAGTGAAGATTTAAAAACTTCCTTTTTTGCCACAGTACAAGATTATTATCAACTGAAAATTGATATCCTGATGGAACTGCACAAACAAGACCCATCAAAAGGATACAACGCCCTTGCCTTCGACACCAGCGAAAGCTCCCGCGCCCGCAGTCTGCTAGAACTCCTCACTGAAGCCCATGCAGATATCCGTAAAGGCGTAGATGCAAAACTCTTAGAAGAGGAACGTAGTCTACAGCAACAAATTGATGCTAGAAGGAAAATCCGGATTGAACTTTTATCAAGTAAAAAACCCCCAGAACAAGTAGATGAATTAAATAAAGAAATTGAGGAACTTTCAGAAAAATATCAGCAAGTCTTAGCTTCTATCCGCGCTAAAAGTCCAGGTTATGCAGCAATTACCCAACCCAAACTCCTGAAGAAACTCGCAGAAATTCAATCCTCAGTTCTTGATGACAACACTATTCTTTTACAATATTCCCTTGGTAAAGAACACAGTTATCTTTGGTTAGTGACAAAGACAGGAATGAAAAGTTATGAATTACCCAAAGGTGAAGATATTGAAACTGCTGCTAAGAAGTTTTATCAAAATATCAAAGGTGGCGGGGAATTATATTCACGAGGCGGAATTACAGTTCAACCTGGAACAAATGCTGAAAATCCTGAAAAAGTTGCCACTAAATTAAGTCAAATGTTGCTTCAGCCTGTAGCAGAAGAATTAGGAAATAAGCGATTGTTGATTGTGGCTGATGGCATTTTACAATACATTCCCTTTGCAGCATTGCCAAATCCAACCCAAACAAAATTACAACCGTTATTAGTAGAACATGAAATTGTCAATGCGCCTTCGGCTTCTACAATTGCGGTGGTGCGAAATGAAACTAAAAACCGCCATGTGGCTGGGAAAAAATTAGCTGTGTTGGCAGATCCGGTATTTAGTAAAGATGATAATCGCTTAAAGCTAAGTGTAGCTCAAGGTGGTCAAAATAGAGGAAAAAATTCCAATTCTCCTGAGTTAAATACTTTAGCACTGAGACGTTCAAGCTGTGATTCAAATCTTAGCTTTTCTCGCCTTGAAGGGACGCACACAGAAGCCACAAATATTTTGAGTTTAGTTCCCAAATCAGCAAGCAAATCAGCTTTTGATTTTGATGCTAATCGTACTACCGTAACGAATTCACAAATGAGTCAATACCAAATTGTCCACTTTGCAACTCACGGATTTTTCGATACTAACAATCCTAAGTGTTCTAGTGTAGTCCTGTCTTTGGTAGATTCAAAAGGAAATGCCGAAGATGGTTTTCTTCAAATTCAGGATATTTTCAACCTCAACTTACCAGCAGAATTAGTGGTGTTAAGTGCTTGTGAAACCGGACTTGGAGAACAAGTAAAAGGTGAAGGTTTAGTAGGATTAACAAGAGGATTTATGTATGCAGGTAGTCCAAGAGTTGCTGTCAGTTTATGGAGTGTAGACGACAAAGGAACAGCAGAATTAATGACGAAATTTTACACAAAAATGCTCAAAGAGAATTTACCACCTGTAGCGGCGCTAAGGGCTGCACAATTAGAAATGTGGCGCAGTCCCAATCCCAAATATTCTCGAACTGATGTCTGGGCGGCTTTTACCTTACAAGGTGAGTGGCGATGATGTCAACAGACAAAACCCACCGATCTGTGTTTCAAACTCTCAATTTTTCCTTAAACCTGCATACCCCCACAGCGTCTAGAAATATATTGATGTGAAAATGCGATCGCAAACTACCTCGCTCACAAATATGTGAGTTTTTCTGATAGTTCTTCAGAGCCTTCTCAGGTAATTTTGACCACGGTCTAAGCTTTGATTTTTAAATATTTTCTCTAATTTAAAGCATACATCGTTCTCTGAGATCAAGTAGGTAGCCCTACAGCGCATCCAACGTTTATCTAAATAGACAGTATTTTCCCAGCCATGTGAGATTGGCGAATTATGAGGGAAATATAAATTCATAACGTTTGATTAATTTTGCAATTATTACAGTACGTTACTTGCCGTGTCACTAGGAATATTATTTCAACAGTAAAGGATTGAAAGTATGCTGGCTATAGATACCATCAAAAATGGTAATGATCTGAATTTGCAATTAGAGTCAACTTTGCAAGAATTACCACTTTGGTCAGTTTACGTTGAAGTAGCTCATCCGGCCAAGGATCTAAATATACTGTTTGAGCAACAGCCTTTACTACCAGGAATCATTCTGACTTGTAATCAAGAATATGTAGGAATGATTTCTCGGCAAAGATTTTTTGAACACATGAGTCGCCCCTATAGTTTTGCACTCTTTGCCAAACGTCCTACCGAAAATCTCCTGAAATTTCTCGACTTAGAAGTGTGTATAATTTCTGAAGATACATCCATAGTCGAAGCAATTCAGCTAGCATTACAGCGTCCATCCCAATTAGCCTATGAGCCGATTTTAGTAAAAACTAAATTGGGTAATTATAAACTCTTAGATTTTCACCAATTACTTTTAGCCTACTCCCAAATTCAGGTATTAACACTGGCGCAACTAGAGCAAGTAGAAGAACAATCAAGAATAGCTAAAGCCGGCTTTCGTAACTTGAAGAATAACTATACAAGATTACTGCAAAATGATAAAATGGCAGCTTTAGGGCAACTTGTTGCGGGTATTGCCCACGAAATCAACAACCCTGTCAGCTTTATTGCCGGGAACTTAGTTCATGCGCTCAACTACAGTCAGGATTTACTTGATTTAGTCAGTCTCTACCAAAAGTATTATCCTGAACCAGCCGCAGAAATTCAAGATGCGATCGCTGATATTGAACTAGAATTTTTAAGAGATGATTTTCTGGATCTGCTCAAGTCGATGAAAGTAGGTACTGAACGTATCCACGAGATAGTTCTGGCTTTACGAAATTTCTCCCGTCTTGATGAATCCGAGAAAAAAACAGTTGATATCCATGAAGGGATTGATAGTACTTTACTACTATTACAAAGCCGCCTAGAAAATCAGCAAACAGGTCAACTAATTACCGTTGTTAAAGAGTATGAAAAACTCCCATTAGTCGAATGCTATCCTGGTCTACTCAATCAGGCATTCATGAATATTTTAGCCAATGCTATAGATGCTATTTTTAACAATTATGATTATTCAATTTTACCATCTTCCGAGCCAAAATCTCCCCTAATTCAGATTCGTACTGAATCTATAGATGATAACCATATAATTATTCGCATTGCCGATAATGGTTTGGGAATACCCAAAGATATGCAAAAGCGATTATTTGACCCTTTCTTCACTACTAAAAGCATTGGTAAAGGTACAGGATTAAGCTTATCTATCAGCTATCAAATTGTTGTCGATAAACATGGCGGTCAATTGCAATGTTTATCTGTTGTCGGAAAAGGCACTGAGTTTATTATTACAATTCCTATACACCTTGATTCGTGAATAGCAAATTAAACCTGTAGTTGTGCCCCTACGATTATCTATACCACACCCTGCGGGTTCAGCATGGAAATATTAACGCCTACTTATACCATTTCACGCTTAGGAGAAATACAAATAAAATACCTCTGCTTCTTCTGCTTCTTCTGCTCCCTAGTTGTATCAACCTTTAAGTGAAACGGTATTAAACCACATCTATTTTGAGAACCATAATTTTAAAAGTAGTGGGAGCATCTTGCTCCCTGCTGCTAGAGAAAGTAGTAGCGGGCTTTGGGTCCCGCACTACTCCAGATTTCAAAATGGACAAGGTTTACTACTAGTCTCCCACCTGAACAGGAGTTGAATGTTTGATATTGTCATTAGAGACAACTATTTGACTAAATGCGCCATCACGCCAACTATCTACAATATCTTTAATAAAACTGGCGATAGGTATAGCAATTAATAAACCTAAAACTCCGCCTAATTTAGCGCCTATTAATAAAGAAATTACAACCCATACAGGATTTAAGCCAGTCAAATTCCCCAAAATCCGAGGCGCAATAAAATTCGCATTAACTTGGTCAATGGCTACAGCTATACCTAATACTTCTACCCCTAACCAAATATTTTGTAAAGCCACCAAAAAACTGACTATAGCTATACCTATACCCGTACCAAATGGGAAGAGTGAGAAAAAACCAATACCAATGCCAAAAAGTAGAGCTAAGGGAACTTGTAGTGAGAAAAATGCTAATGTAATCGCCGACCCTAAGACAGCACCTAATGTGGCCTGACCAATAAAATAATTATGGAAATCCTCGCGCAATAATTCCCGCACTTTCGGGCCAATGTGCGGCGGTAACCACTGAAAAAGTCCATCCCAAAGGCGATCGCCATTTAATACCATGTAGACAGTTAGCACCACTGTCAACAGTACATTAACTACTACCCCAATCGTATCAAACGCAACAGAGAGAATTCTGCCAGTGAAGGATTGCAGTTGATTAGACAATCTTTCTAATACTTGAGTGGCTAAACCAGTTAAATTTACTGGTAGTTGTTGTGTCGCCGCCCAGTTTTGGAAAGCTTGGATTTGTTCACCCGCAGAATCAATCCAATAGGGGAGAATGTTAGCTAATTCATTGAGCTGTTCGATAATCAGCGGGACTAAGGTGATACCTAAACCCACTAAGATTACCACAGCCAAAAGTAACACTACCACAATAGCCAGGTTGCGTTGTACCCCACGTTCTTGCAGAAACTGAATAGGATAATTCAACACAAAAGCTAATAAGACAGCGGCGGCAAAAATACTTACTAGCGGTTGAAAATACTGCACAACCTGAAGTAATAGCCAACCGTTGAGAATGGCGACGGGAAACGCCAATCCGATACTTAACCATCGCGGTAGTTTGTTTACTGATTGCATTGGTAACTCCACAAAAGGGGGAACTGTTGACTGTTGACGGTTGATTGTTGACTGCTGACAACTGACAACTGACAACTAACTATTGACTATCAATAAAATCCAGCATGATTCGCTGATGCATCGGCCCTAAAGGTCTAATTTCACCAGCGTTTTGCGAATAACAGTTACCTTGGCGAATATCTTCCGGTGTCAACAAACCCATGTCCCAGCCTTCATTTAAAACCAGTTGATCTAAACTTACCAAGAGTGGTGCATGAAAGACATGACGGATCACTTTGTCATCCCAATAACAGGCAAATTCAGAGAAATTAGGGAAATCGTAGGCAATTTCTTCTAAAATTTCTCGCTTGACAGCAATATCTGGCGTTTCGCCCGACTCGATATGTCCACCAAACAGCGCCCAGTAACCAGGGTAGAGAATAGTAGGTATGTTATCCCGCAGTTGCATGAGAAACTTGTTTTGTTGGTAGAGAATTGCGATCGCAACCTCCACCTGTTGATTACTCATAAATTTTTATTTAGTAAATCGCGCCATCTTTAACAAAATCGGCTTATAAGTATGTTCGCATTACGTACATACTTATGCTAAATATAAAAACAACTAACATAGGTCTGCATGGTAGTGCATGGGCTGTTGACTGTTAGCCAGGTGTTTAGAGAAGTAGTCCTTGCACGTTGATGAACTCGCCCACCGTTTGCTAATTGGCATCCAAAAAACAAGAGTGCAAGATACCTTGTGGTATTCATGAAGGTTGGAGTACCAACCTTAGTCCGTGAAAACCAAACGGCACAAAGACAATTTATTGCCTGTGGAAGACGGGCGACTGCCTACTGAGGGAGTGTCAGACCATCACCGACTTTGGTGTCGGATATCTTTGTGATATATCTAACGTGGCAACTGCCAATGAAGTGGGAAACTCCGCATGACGAGTAAGACCGTCCTAAGTTTTGTCTTGGTTGGAAGCCCCAACTTGAGCGTTGCTTAGTTGGGGTACTTCACGAATCTTCTTCGAGATATATTTCTCCCAACTCTTTTCCCGCCAAGGGTATGCTTTGATACTTAATTTTGCCTTTAATGACAACTTGCTCTCCTTTTGCCAACTTATTTTGACTAGTAATAACCCAAATTTTGCCGGTTGAGTCATCGATTTGATAAGCCCACCGCTTCAAAAGCGGCACTTGCCTTTCTACCTTACCTTGAATGTAAACTTTAGCCTGATTGGTTTGTTCTGGCTTAATTTCCCGAATTGGGGTGATATTACTCCCTATACGGAAATTACCGACTGTAAAACCAGGTTGTGTTACCGTACCACAACTGCAAAGTCCTAATACCAGCAGTAACAACAATCCTAAGCGGTAGCGAATAATGCTGTGAGTTTGCGAAAATTTTTGTTTGGTCATTTGTTAATAGTCAGTTGTCAGTTGTCAGTTGTCATTTGTCATTTGTCCCCCTTGTCCTCTTTGTCCCCCTGCCCCCAGAAGATATTGGAGATGATGCAGTTAATCTGAGAAAATAAGGCAGCATGATTTTGCTGTTTGCACAACGCTACGCCATAAAATAGCAAGACCATCATAGTCAATAGCCAAGGTTTATTGATGACTGTTGACTCCGCTACAAACGGCTAGATGTTGGACTTTAGATTTAAGGCGAATTTGCTCTGAATTCTCATGGAAACAAAAACTGCCAAACTTCTTGATGGTAAAGCTTTAGCTGAAAAAATTCACCACACACTTTTAGAGCGTATTACAAATTTACAACCAGAAATCGGTCGTCCTCCTGGTTTAGCTGTATTGATGGTTGGTGATAATCCAGCGTCGGCTGCTTATGTGCGAAATAAGGAGCGAGCCTGCGCTAAGGTGGGTATTGCTTCCTTTGGTAAGCATTTCCCCACAGAAACTACCCAAGCAGAACTAGAAGATGTAATTGCGGCACTCAATCAAGATGAACAGGTAGATGGCATTCTGGTACAGTTACCTCTACCCAAACACTTAGATGCTGTTACCTTGCTAAATCAAATTGATCCCGACAAAGATGCTGACGGATTGCACCCAGTGAATTTGGGGCGACTGGTGCGCCAAGAAGCAGGTTTACGCAGTTGTACCCCCGCAGGTGTGATGCGGCTGTTGGCAGAATATAAAATTCCTTTACAGGGAAAACAAGCAGTGGTGGTAGGACGTAGTATTTTGGTAGGTAAACCAATGGCGTTGATGCTTCTAGAAGCTGATGCGACGGTGACCATTGCTCACTCGCGATCGCACGATTTAAAAGCCATCACCCAAAATGCCGATATTCTGATTGCAGCGGTCGGAATTCCGGGATTGATTACAGGAGAAATGGTGAAACCGGGCGCGGTTGTGGTAGATGTGGGGATGAATCGCGTCACCGATCCCAATGGCAAAAGTCGTTTAGTCGGCGATGTCGATTGGGAATCAACATCTGGCGTAGCAGAGTTTCTCACCCCAGTTCCTGGCGGTGTTGGTCCTATGACTGTCGCTATGTTGTTGCAAAATACATTTGCCAGCTATTTAAGGCGGCTAGGAATTAACAATGATGAATGATGAATTATGAGTGATGGTTCCTAATTCTTAACTCTTAATTACTCGCACTTTGAGTACCAAAGCCCCTTAAAATTGTGACGTATATGACAAAAATACCAAAATTTCAGGAATTTTAAGAATGGTAGCAACTGATAACTTTAAAAAAACGCCCCAGACAGCCACGTTTAACCTATCAGCTTATCTCAAAGAGCGACAACAGCTTTGCGAAACTGCTTTGGATCGGGCTATTCCCATCGTCTATCCCGAAAAAATTTATGAAGCAATGCGCTACTCTTTGTTAGCTGGTGGTAAGCGTGTACGTCCCATCCTTTGCCTTGCTACCTGTGAAATGACTGGCGGCACAATCGAAATGGCCATGCCGGCTGCTTGTGCTGTGGAAATGATCCATACTATGTCCTTGATTCACGATGACCTACCAGCGATGGATAATGACGATTACCGTCGGGGTAAGTTGACAAATCACAAGGTTTATGGTGAAGATGTAGCAATTTTAGCTGGTGATGGCTTGTTAGCTTTGGCTTTTGAGTTTGTTGCCACCCAGACACCCCTAGATGTGCCTAGAGATAGGGTATTGCAAGTCGTGGCGCGTCTCGGCAGGGCTTTAGGGGCTGCTGGTTTGGTTGGTGGTCAAGTGGTCGATTTAGAATCGGAAGGTAAATCGGATATTTCAGAGGAAACACTGAATTTTATTCACAATCACAAAACAGCCGCGCTTTTAGAAGCTTGTGTGGTTTGTGGCGGTATCTTAACTGGAGTATCCCCAGAAGATTTACAAAAACTGACTCGGTATGCTCAGAATATTGGTCTGGCATTCCAAATTGTCGATGATATTTTGGATATCACCGCAACCCAAGAACAATTAGGTAAAACGGCTGGGAAGGATTTGAAAGCCCAGAAAGTAACTTATCCCAGCCTGTGGGGAATTGAAGAATCCCGTACCAAAGCCCAACAGCTAATTGAAGCAGCTTGTGCAGAATTAGATTCCTTTGGAGACAAAGCACAACCATTAAAGGCGATCGCTCATTTTATTATCAGTCGCAATAACTAAGTCAACCCCTACGGGGAATTATCCCAATTTTGGATTCTGCCCACATCGTCGCCCGTAGGGTAACTTCTCATTGGTTTTTGAGTCGCATCTTGTAGTTTCCAAAAAAAATAACAGCTGCTAATATTTACTAACTTCCCCAAAATACCATGCAGGACATAGGCAACATCTTAGACAACCGGGTGCTGCTGGTTGCTCTGGTAGCTTGTTTAATTGCTCAATCTCTAAAGCTCGTCATCGAGCTAGTCAAAAATCGCAAACTGAATGTGCGTGTTCTAGTCACCACTGGAGGTATGCCAAGTGCCCACTCGGCTCTAGTTACATCTCTCGCCACCGGTGTCGGCCAAACTCTCGGCTGGGCATCTCCTGATTTTGCCCTGGCCACTGTTTTTGCCATCATTGTTATGTATGATGCCGCTGGAGTTCGCCAAGCCGCTGGGAAACAAGCTCGGATTCTCAATCAAATGATAGATGAATTATTTGATGACAAGCATGACTTTAGCCAAGACCGCCTCAAAGAATTGCTGGGACACACACCAGTTCAAGTTATAGCTGGTTCGGCTTTGGGCATAACCATCACTTGGTTAGCTAGGTCTTTCTTAGTCACTAGTCTTTGACGTAGAAGGCTGTAGCAATGAAAAAGCAGGGGTGGAGAGGAGCAGGGAGGCAAGGAGGACAAGGGAGACAAGAACTATTGCCTATTGCCTTCTTAACCAATGACAAATGACAAATACCTAATTACTGTGCCCGCACATTTGACCGCAGTAGGATTACCTTACGACTATCTACTAGATAGGCAACAAAGCCACGTTCGTTGAGCTTTTGTAATGTATTGTATGCTTCTTTTTGGTTAGTGGTATACACTGCCAGCAAGTAAGGGCGTTGTCCGTAGGAAGCAAATCCCACATCACCCCCGACTACTTGTTCTACATTAGATACAAGTTCTGGACGGTTGAAATAATCTACCAATACCGCATAACCTTCTCCCAGAGCTTGAGGATTATAGGTCACTGTTTGCGGTGGCGGTGTATCTGCGGGTTTAGTGGTGATAATGCCAGATAACCCGACAATATTGTTGATATATCTCGCCCATCGTTGAGCATCATCAATTTTGTAAAACCCCCCGATTCGCGTCACTGTATCTGATAAGTATTGGCAGGTAGAGCTTTTAATTTCAGCAGGTAGAGCATTGCGCAGCTGCTTCTGATTATCTGCTGTAGGACTAACTATCAATAACAGAAACTCACCAGGATTGGGCGGTTGACAAGCAGAAAGCGCTTGTTGAGCGGTAACAGAACTCATACAACTGATCAATCCGGCGATCGCTAATACTACAGCATGTGGTAAATTCGGAAATCTCTGCACAACAGTAAGAGACATAAAGAGGATTTTTTTAAAGATTTCATCAAGATAGATTTTGTTCCCCCAGGAGGCAGGGGAGCGGGGGAGCAGGGGGGGAGAAGGAGGACAAGGGAGTGTGGGGAGTGTGGGGAGTTTTCTTCCCAATGCCCAATGCCCCATGCCCCATGCCCAATGCCCCATGCCCCATGCCCATAAGTATATTATGATACGGTAGCTAGAGATGCTATGGGGTTAGAAATCGTATCAGAAGGTGCTGAAAATTCTCCCACGATCACATATTCTAAGCGCAGTTTTAGCCAGGTAATAAATTGCGCATTGGTAGAAATAATTGCCGCCGCAGGTTGGGGACAGTTGGCTTTAATCTCTGCCATTTCTGGTGCTTCTAAAAAAGCTGGCTGCTTCACCAACCAAAAATCAATTTCTTTTTCTTGTTCGTGATAGTGACGGGTACGTTCTTTGATAACCTCTTCGATGGGTTCTTCGTGTATTAAAAATTGTTGACTAGCCAAAACGTAATAGTATGTTTTCATTTTCATCCTGTGGTTGTTAATGATTAATTACCGGGTACAGTCTATATACTGTACCCTGAAAAATTAACTATTCTTGACTTTTTTAAACCAAGAAGCGAAGGGACAAGCACTGGCTTTGTTACTACTTGGCAGTTTACCGCCAGCTGTTAGTTTTTCTAAAAACAGCGTATTGTCAAAGTAGTGTTCCAAAGAAATTATCTGCAAGTCATCGGTAACTCTAGCAACGCTCGTGCCGATAATTTCTACTGTCTCTCCAGTTGGTGCATAGTCTTTGTATGCACCGTTAAAATGTCCCCAGTGTCGCCACTTGAATGTCACAGTTGGCGGGCCGGAGTACACTTCCAAAACCTCCCAAGGAAATCCTTGGGGAAATGTGGAATGGAAGATTTCACCTGAGGATTCAAAGCTTTCAGCCGAGGCTTTGTAATGCGCTGAATCAGCCATAAATAAATTGTAAGTACCTTGGGCTGATAAATCTGTAGCTGTGTATTCTTGACCTCCATTAGTACTTACACGAAACTTGTCATTCACAACAGATAACCACTGTTGTGGGTTAGTTTTGAAAGACACTTCCATCTCAAAGGTTCTTACCAGGTTTTGCACGATCGCTTCCAGGGTTCCCTCTAAGTGATTACGTGTACTTTCTTTCGCCAAATTCTCTTTAGACCGAGAATAATCAGGAGGTGTCTGATAGCGCCATTGGGCATCAGTACTTCCTTCAATAACTTTATCTCGATCCTGTACCCAAAGTGGCAGACTGTTAGATTGTGTTGCGCTCATAGAAGTCTTTGCTGAAGATTTTGCTCCCAAATTTCACAGATTACGCAGTTATTGACCCCTCTGAGCTTTTGCATTGTTAATCAGTTCACTGTTGGCGAAGATGACGCAAAGATGCTTAGACGCGGTGACGCGGAGAGTGCTACGACCAATATGAGTGGAATCTTTTCTCCGTGTCTAGTTCAAAGTTCTCCTCGGATTGCTTGTTTCATTTCCCGGACAGCTCTTTCTAAACCAACTAAAGCGGCGCGAGAGATGATGGTATGACCGATGTTGAGTTCTTCCATTCCGGGAAGACTAGCCACAGGATAAACATTCCAGTAGGTCAGACCATGACCAGCATTAACTCGCAATCCTGCTTGAATCGCTTGCTCGCACCCCTTAGCTAATACGGCTAACTCTTGCTTGCGACTAGTTTCATCGACAGCCTCAGCATATTGGCCAGTATGCAATTCAATGAACTTTGCTTGCACTTTGGCAGATGCTGCAATTTGTGACGGTTCGGCATCGATAAATAGACTAACTGGAATGCCAGCATTTTGCAATTTATCAACTATCTCCCCTATTTTAGCAATTTGCCCCACAATATCTAAACCACCTTCTGTTGTTACTTCCTCCCGTTTTTCTGGTACTAAAGTTACATAATCAGGTTTGACATCGAGAGCGATCGCTACCATTTCTTCAGTAGCGGCCATTTCTAAATTTAAGTGCGTTCTTACAGTTTGGCGTAAGATTCGCACATCCCTGTCTTGAATATGTCTTCTATCTTCCCGTAGATGCACCGTAATGCCATCCGCACCGCCTAATTCAGCCAGCACAGCCGCCGCTACGGGGTCAGGTTCCACCGTTCGCCGTGCTTGGCGGATGGTAGCGATATGGTCAATATTTACGCCAAGTGTAGACACCCCTAGTTTCTCCCGATCCACAGTCTTTAGGATCTTGATTTTACCGGAAATCTGGGTTAAGACTGCGGGTTTTTTAGTCAGCTTTGAGAGCATTAAGATGGAATTTTAAGGCTTCAAGAGAAAGGCGATCGCTCATGACTACTGAAAACAACCCAGCAGCGATATTGCAACCAACAGCCGTTGTGGACTGGGAACCCCCCATGCCACCTACAGATTTAATATTTGATGATGGTGAACCCTTGGAATCAAATCGCCACCGCATTGCGATGAATACCCTAATTCGGTCATTGCAGCAAGCTTGGGCTGACCGCAATGATTATTTTACTGGGGGAAATATGTTTATTTACTACAGCAGTACCCAAGTTCGTAACCGTGACTTTCGCGGGCCGGATTTTTTTGCTGTACTGAATGTTGACGGTAATAATTCTCGACAAGGATGGGTAGTGTGGGAAGAAAATGGTCGTTATCCTGATGTAATTGTGGAATTAATGTCACCATCTACCGCCGCAATCGACAAAGGTATCAAGAAAAATCTTTACGAACAAACTTTTCATACCTCAGATTACTTTGTTTATGACCCCTTTGACCCGAATTCTTTGCAGGGATGGCATTTAGATGATAATCAACAATACCAGCCTTTAACTAAGAGCGATCGCGCAAAACCCCCAACAGTTTCTTAAAATTGGCAAGGCTTACCTCTGCTCGCAACACTCCTACCAAAAAACCTCCAACAGACTTTGCGCCTTCGGGTATTTCTGTCACAGCTACGAGTTCTGCACTTTCTACATCTAAGTCTTTTATCTCTTCCAGGAGATTTCGTGCTTCCTGTTCCTGTTCCTCTGCATCCAAATCGGGATTGGCAAGAGCGATGGTCAGTTTGACTTTAGATTCAGAACTCATTTTGTATCCTTTCAGGTTTAAAGCAGTTGACTGTCAACAGTGATTTCCACGATATTTATATTGAAATCATATCTGCTATATAAAGTTCCTGAAGACTTTCTAAGATTTTGACAAATATTTGGAAAATTTAACTGGAAATTGCGATCAATAGGAGCGCTCTGGTCTGAGCGATCGCTCTAAAAAGTAAGTCAGAAACTTAGTTTACGAGTCGCAAAAGCTAGTTTACAAGTCGCAAAAGCTAGTTTACGAATCGCAAAACTTAATTGTACGAGTCGCAAAAGTTGATTTACGAGTCGCAAAAGTTAGTTTACAAGTCGCAAAAGTTGATTTACGAGTTGCAAAACTTAATTGTACGAATCGCAAAAGTTGATTTACGAGTTGCAAAACTTAATTTTTGACTTCGACTATTTGCGATCGCTTTTTGTCTCTAACTCGAAGCACTGGTATAAAAACGCAAGGCAAACCGCCAAAACCAGATGGAAACCAAAAATAGCCCTAATGCCAATACCACTGCACCTATGACCCAGGTAATCTGTCCCCGACCTAGCATGGCTTCCGCTGGAACTGTAGTTAAAAAAGCTACTGGTACTACGAAGGTAAAGAAAAAGCGGTAAGCAGTAGGGTAAGCGGCGATGGGATATCTTCCAGCTTCTAGTAAACCCCGTAGTACTTCGGTAACGTTGTAGATTTTCACAAACCAGATGCTTGTCGCGCCTAGCATAAACCACAGGCTATAAAGAATCACCAAACCCAACAATAAGGGAACTGCACTGGCTAGGTAGTTGTTGATACTCAAGCCAAGGCGTTTACCTGCATAGCCAATAATCGCAGTACCAAAAACTAAATCGGGTACTCCCCAAGGCGATATGGTGTGAGTAGATAGCCAAAACTGACTGCGGATAGGTTTAAGTAAAACAAAGTCTAAAGTACCTTCTTGCACATGGCGGACAATGCTATTCAAATTTGGGGCGAGAAAGGTAGAAGAAAAACCTTGTAAGAGTGTAAAAATGCCGAGAACAACTAAAGCTGCATTCCATGACCAGCCAGCAAAAGTGTAGCCAGTGCGATAAAACAAGAATAGCCCAAACAGGCTACCTGCGAGATTTCCCAAGCTGGTGATGGTAGCAACGATAAAGTTAACACGATATTCCATCTCAGCAGCGATCGCAGTACTCCAAAATAGTCTGAGGACTTTCCAATATCTCTGCATTTTGCACCCTTAACCCAAAATCTACTAGTTGTCATGAATACTTTGTCTAAAAAACAATATATTCACGTAATCTTAATATTAGTTTGCATTCCTCAAAATAGCCTAACGTTAAGATGTTGTATGTTTATGCGTAAAAGGTTCGATATTATATGCATTTGGATTTACCAGAACTAATTAAATCACTCGGCTATTTTGGTGTATGGGGAATTATATTTGCTGAGTCTGGCTTGCTGATTGGCTTTTTTCTACCTGGAGATAGCTTGCTGTTTACTGCTGGATTTGTCGCTTCTCAGCACTTACTCAACATTTGGGTGTTAATTTTTGGTGCGTTTGTTTGTGCAGTTCTTGGTGATAATGTAGGCTATGCTACTGGATTTAGATTTGGTAGAAAATTATTTAGTAAAGAAGATTCATGGTTATTTCATAAAAAACATATTGTGAAAACCCAAAATTTTTATGATAAACATGGGAAGAAAACAATTGTTTTAGCGCGGTTTGTACCGATTGTGCGAACTTTTGCCCCAATTGTTGCAGGTGTTGGTTCTATGCATTATCGGACATTTATGTCTTATAACTTAGTTGGTGGCTTTGTGTGGACATTTGGGATTACTTTGTTAGGATTCTTCTTAGGAAAATCTTTACCACCGGAACAAGTAGATAAATATTTATTACCGATTATTGGTTTGATTATTGTTGTTTCTTTGCTACCATCGATTTTTCATGTAATTCAAGAAACTAGAGCTAATAAAGAATGAAAATTTAAGTAGATTAACAGAAATAAGCTTATACCAATTCTTTATGAAGTTGCATAGAATTCGATCCCCCCTAGCCCCCCTTAAAAAAGGGGGGGAAAGAATTAAAGTCCCCCTTAAAAAGGGGAGCCACTGCGTTGCGGGGGTTCCCCCCGTTGTAGCAAGTGGCGTGGATTTAGGGGGATCATGATATGTGCAACTTCACATTAAATTGGTATTAACTATATTAATAAGGGGAAAGGGGTGAAGGGAAAAACCTTTAACATTTCCCCTTTCCCCTTTCTCCTTTTCCCAGCCCAAACTAAGCATTGTTTATGTAACAGAGTACTAGAGGTATTTCATACTTAATACTTCATTTTTCAGTGCTTGCGCTTGCTTGAGTTGTTCCATTGCTGTTTGCTGAATTTGCACAGCTTTCTCTGGTGAAGTTTCTGGGTCTAAATAGGTAAAGGTGAAAAACATTTTATCGCCTAGGGTAGCAACGCCTATGAGACGTTCGTTTTTCATGTATGTTGTTACAGCAGGCCCATAGATTGCTTTTAGTTGGATGTCGCCAAACTGTTGGGGGATATTTAAACGCCCAAGATTAGAGACTACAATGTCATGATTATAGCCTTCAACAAATCCTTGCTGTAGCTGCTGGGGGCTAGGATTTGTATTCAAAAAAGCTTGGCTTGGGGCAATTTTTTCAGCTATGTGTTCTAGTGTCATTTGCTGATGAAGTTGCGATTTGAGCGATCGCGCTATGTCCCAAAGTGTAAGATCAGGGGTAACGCTATTCCTAGTTATCCCCACAGCCGCATAATAGCCATAATCTTCTGCTATCAAAGGTGCTAGGAAACCTCGGACGTTAATCGGCGATATACATTTAAGTTCAAACTGCTGTCCGCTATCTTGAGAAACCGCCAAGAGAAAAGCCGCACAAATAGCAGCATGTACAGTAGTTTGTTCTTCCCGACACCGTGAAATTAACGAAGTCGTTTCTGCTGCTGACAATGACCAAGCCAGTAGGCGAAGACAACGCCAATCTACAAATGTATTTGCTGCTGCATTGGTAAAATCATTAATAATTGAGGGTGAAACTTCAGTATTAATGTTTTCTAGGCTGGGTAGATTGTGGAAACCCCAAAGCTTTTCTGCAATCATGTCTTCACAACCAGGACGTAGAGGTAATATATTTCGTTCGCTATTTGGTAAACCGACTGCTTGCAAAATATCCCTCAGCAAGTAAACAGACGCTAAAGCATCTCCAATTGAGTGATGAACAGTAACAATCAGTTCGGAAACTTCAGGAGAATGAACTAGTACTACTCGGATTAGCGGCGCTTGTCTCCAATCAAATGGTTGGGTAATTTCTTTTTCAACTTCTTGTTGCCAATGTTCTTCTCCTAAACGCTGTACAACTCGCAAAGGAATTTTCGCGCAATATTCTTGAAACCAAGGTTTCCTGGCTGTGTCGAGAACAATACCTACTCTTAATAATGGATGTCTTTGCTGAACAAAATCAAGTGCTTGTTCTAATTTGCTAATATTAATATCTCCTGCTATTTGGGCAGTCATGGCAAAATTAAATATTGCGACTTGATCGTATAACCAAAAATTGTGTTCGGTAATGCTAAGAGGTCGATGCATAATTTGTCAGTTGTCAGTTGTCAGTTGTCAGTAGAAAGTAGGGTGGGAAATGCCCACCTTACATAAATTGCAAGAGAGTAATAATTTTTTTTAGAGAACAAAATATGAAAAAACTCAATTTTTTTGCTCTCTGTGTTTCATTTATTAAGTTAGCGAAGGAAGCGATCGCCAACCGTTCCCAAAGCGATCCGAAACCGTCATAATTAAGCTATTCTGCTTTTAAGTTGCATAATCCATTGTGAGGGCTGTTGACTGATGACTGATGACTGATGACTGTTGACTGTTGACTGTTAACAGTCCTTATTAGTAGTTATGCAATTTAGACGCGCATTAGCTTACGAAGGGACGATCGCACCCAGCAATTTCAAGGTGGCTTTTTGTGCGTCGGTTAAGCCTGTCACGCCTGTGATGTTCATGTTTGCATAGGGGCGATCGCTCTGCAAGGTCTGCAAGCACTTACCTGTATTTACGTCCCAAAGCTTAATTGTCTCATCCGCGCCGCCACTGGCAATCAATTGTCCATCTGCACTGAAAGCAATCGCCCGGATTTGATTTGTATGTCCGCGTAAAATCGCTAGACATTCCCCAGAATCAATATTCCACAGTCTGATTGTTTGGTCAGTGCTGCAACTTGCTAGCATTCGCTGATTCGGGCTAAACTTGATTTGAAAAATTTGATTGGTGTGTCCCTGTAGCGTTTTCACACAATCACCTGTGGCAATATCCCAGAGTTTAATGGTTTGGTCGGTACTACCACTAGCTAATCTTCGACCGTCAGGACTAAAAGCTACAGACCAAATCCAGTTGGTATGTCCTTGCAAGGTTTTTAAGCACTCACCATTACGGATATCCCAAATTTTAATTGTCTTATCAAAACCACCACTAGCTAAGGTTTGTCCGTCAGGACTAAAAGCTACAGACCAAATCCAATTTGTATGTCCTGCTAATGTTTTTATACATTTACCTTCAGGAATATCCCAGATTTTGAGCGTGCGATCAAAACTGCAAGTTACCAGAATTTCTGCTACCGGACTGAAGATAGATGCTACTACCCAGCCTTGGTGTCCCTGCAATATTTTCAGACATTCACCTGTGCTGATATCCCAAATTCTCACGGTTGGTTCAGAACCGTTACTGGCGAGAAGTTGACCATTGGGACTGAAAGCTACTGATGTTGACCAATTGGTATCTTTCTGTAATATTTTCCAGCATCGCCCTGTGTTTACATTCCACAGACTGACTGAACCAGTATTAGCACTAGCTAAGATTTGATCGTCAGGACTAAAAGCGACTGACCACACTTGCATTGCATATCCGTGCAATGTCCTTAAAACTTGCTTGGTATTTAAATCCCATAATTTCACAGTTTGATCGTCACTACCACTAGCGAGGAATTGCCCATCTGGACTAAAAGCCACAGCCCACACCATGCTATGATGTCCGGTCAGGGTTTTTAAGCACTTACCTTCACAAATATCCCATAGCTTGATAGTTTGATCGTCACTACCACTAGCCAGGAATTGCCCATCTGGACTGATAGCTATAGACCACACCATACTTTGATGTCCGGTCAGAGTTTTTAAGCACTTACCTTCAGAAATATCCCACAGCTTGATAGTTTGGTCATAGCTACCACTGGCGAGGATATTTTTATCAGCAGCAAAGGCGACTGACCACACTTCGCTGGTGTGTCCGGTTAAAACTTTTAAAGGTTCACCAGTAGAGACTTTCCACAGCCGGACAATTGAGTCACTACTACCGCTAGCAAGGATTTTACCATTGCTACTAAAAGCAACTGAGCGTACTTGATGATTATGCCCTAAGAAAACTTGCAAACACTCACCTGTATTGGCATCCCATAATCTCATGGTAAAATCAGCGCTACCAGTGGCGATCGCACTACCATCTGGACTAAAGGCGACTGAAGAGACTATCCCCGTATGTCCCGATAAAATTCTTAAGCATTCACCTGTGCTGAGATTCCACAGTCGCGCTGTTCCATCTTCACTACCACTGGCGATTGTTTGCCCATCAGGACTAAAGCTCAGTGACCAGATCCAGTTATGATGTCCTTTGAGAATTAAGAATGGTTGACCTATATTTATAGTCAGGCGATCGCTATTAGCAATTTGCCATAGATAAATATCGCCTTTACCATCACCTGTGGCTAAAAGTTCGCTGTTGGGACTGAAGGCTAAAGCTGTAATTCCGCCGAAGCTGTGGGTAAAAACAGACTTAGCAAAATCACAATCAGCAAAGCTAACTTGATGTAAATCTAGTCTGGGAAGGTAAGCGTGGCAAATTCTTAAATTAGAAAAATCATAGCTGGTTAAATCGATTTGTAAATAACGACAAAGATTGAGCAGATTTCCGCCACCATACCCTGATAATTTATTTTCTGGTTGTCGCAGTAACTCGGTAATTTCCTGAATTTGCGCTTTTAGTCCTGATTTTGAAGGAAAAATTCGGCTGATTTGTTCGATAATTGGCTGCAAAATTAGCCGAACTTGACTTTCGCGCACATAATCTTTGACTGTTGTTTTGATTAGTGCATAGCTGAGGAATAGGGAAAGTTTTCCCGTAGTCAATTCATTGATAATTTGCTCAAGCAATCGGTCAGTCACATATTCCATGACAACAGATTGTTGAGTATAGCTGCTCAATTTTTTCTCGATAAGAGAGCGACCATTCAAATATTCTAAAGCTTCCAATAACCTGCCTGTGGAGATGGGCGAAACAATATCTTCTTGTAACTGAGTAATAGTTGTCCATTCCCGGTTAATGGCTAACCAGTACATGATAGTTTGTTCTAATGGTGAAAGTCGCTCAAATTGCTGATCTAATAGCCGACGAATTCCGTTAAAAATAACTGTGTCATGCTTTTGAAATTCACTGATATCCCCATCAAATAGTTCTTGAATTGAAGTAGCAACAATTTTCACTGCTAAAGGACTATTATCATAGCGATCGCATAATATCTGCTTTTGCGTCTGTGAGCCGACTAATCTTTTCGCGGCTAACAAAGCCTGTGCGGCTTCTGGTGAACCTGACAACTTGAGCGATCGCACTTTAGAATCTAGACTTTCTAAAGTAGCCACTTCCCCAGGTTTCTCTCGGCTAGTCAATAATAAGCAACTTTGGTGTATAGTTTCCCCAATGACGTTGAACAGTTCACCGTATCGCTCATACCCAATACGATATTCTCCCGAACGATTTCCCGCCTGAAACAAAGTTTCCACATTATCTAAAATTAACAGACAACGGTGGCGACGAAGATAAGCCAGTAAAGTCGGTAAATCAGTCTGTGACTCTTGTTGCTGGGAAAGAAACAACACCCAATCATTGATTAAAGTTTCAAATGGTGGAGCATTCCGCAGCGATCGCCAAATTACAAAATCAACAGCCCTTTCCCCATTTTCCACTAATTCTTGGGCAATCTTCACTGCTAATGCAGTTTTCCCAATTCCACCCATTCCCAGCAACGCAATCAAACGACAGTTATCTTTGATAATCCATTCCTGAAGCCTTCTCCGTTCCAATTCGCGCCCGTAAAATATAGATACATCAATTGCTTCACCCCAATCGCTAGTGGGGGATGGGGGGGATGAGGGGGAAACGGCTGTGTCATTTTTCTCTGCTCCCTGGGCACTGAGCGTTCGCGTAGCGTCTCGCAGAGAAGTCGAAGTGCCCAGATCACCGGATTCGTCGCGGAGTAATTCCTCATACAACTGGCGAGTACTAGGGCTGGGATCGATGCCTAATTCTTCGCGTAAAATTGTCATGCAACGATGGTAAACGCGAAGTGCGGAAGTGCGATCGCCTAAAAGCGAATGTAGCCGCATTAAACTTAGATAGCTGATTTCATGTAACGGCTCAATTTCCAGCAAACGTTGTGCAGATTGAATTGCTACACGATAATTACCTTGGGCTTCTAACAACTGTATTAAAGATTCCAGAGCGCAGATATATTTATGTCGCAGTTGTTCCCGCAATAGTACAATCCACTCATCCTCAAAATCAGGTAGTAATTCTCCAGTGTATATACTGCTTGCTTGAGTAAAATATTGTATTGCATTTTCAATATCTTTTGCTGCCTGAGCGGCTTCTGCTGTTGCTAATGCTTGTGCAAATTGCTCAACATCAAGTATAAATAATGCATCAGACTGCCATTGCAAAGTTTTGGCATCAGCTAAAATAAAGCTGTCAGCATCGGGGAGTACCTGACGCAGCTGATGTAATTCCCGACGCAAATTAGTCCGGGCTTGAGTATCGGTTGAATCTGTCCACAATTGGAAAGCCAAGCGCTGACGACTTTGCGGCGTATGGCGATGCAGCACGAGATAAGCTAGTAATGCTTGTAAACGTTCTGTGCGCATACCAGCCACAGGCTTCCCCCCATAAGAAAGGGAGAATCCACCTAATAGCTTGATGTGCAAGGTTAAAGGCATATTCGCTGCCGAAGATTTCAGGCAATGTATTCACATAATAGAATTAAACAGTGATTTAAACCACATCCACCGTAGGGGCACAGCACTGCTGTGCCCTGAAAGGCTGAGTAACGCTACAAGCTGATTCTTGATGAAGTGATTAAGACCACGCGTTGAGGGCACAACATTGTTGTGCCCCTACAAATGCCTGTTGCTATGATGTTGAAATTGATAAGTTTTACTTTAATACTTTGCTAAAAGTATAAGCATTTATTGAAATGGAGAACCCAATTACTATATCGGAGAACCCAATTGTTATATCGGAGAACTCAATTGTTATATCGGCGAACCCAATTGTTATATCGGAGAACCCAATTGTTATATCGGCGAACCCAATTGTTATATCGGAGAACCCAATTACTATATCGGAGAACCCAATTGTTATATCGGAGAACCCAATTGTTATATCGGAGAACCCAATTGTTATATCGGAGAACCCAATTGTTATATCGGAGAACCCAATTACTATATCGGAGAACCCAATTACTATATCGGAGAACCCAATTACTATTTCTGCAATCCAATTTCGCGAATATCCCGCCGATAATTATTCTTATATCTTCACCAATGCCCCATGCCCAATGCCCAATGCCCCATGCCCAATACCCAACGACAAAACTGAATACTTTGAGTCATCACAAATATATATGTTACTGATAGGATCACCTCAGTAATACCGATGAAGATACACAAAATCGCACTTATTACCCTGATCGCCTTACTCAGCACCATTGCACAAGCACCGATTAACCGAAGCGCAATTGGGGGAATTACCCAGGTGTTAGCGCAAACCCCATCGGTGTCTAAAGCCCAAGCTGATAGACTGTTTGAGCAAGGTAATCAGCAGTATGAAAGCAGTCAATTTGCAGCGGCATTACAATTATGGCAACAAGCGCTGATTATTTACCGAGAAATTAAAGATCCATTAGGCGAGGGAAAGACGCTAGGTAATATCGGTATTGCTTACCGAGATTTGGGAGAATATAAAAAAGCCATTGAGTACCAGCAGCAGAGATTAGCGATCGCCCAACAAATCAAAGACCGTAGAGGTGAGGGAAACGCCTTGGGTAATCTCGGTATTGTTTACTTTTCTTTGGGAGATTACAAAAAAGCCATTGATTACTACTCCTCAAGTTTAGCGATCGCCCGGGAAATTGACGATCCATTAGGCGAAGGTGCGGATCTGGGTAATCTCGGTAATGCTTACGATGGTTTAGGAGACTACAAAAAAGCAGTTGAATACTATCAGCAGCATTTAGCACTAGCCCAGCAAATTAAAGATCATCATGGCGAAGCTACGGCGCTGGGTAATCTCGGTACTGCTTACGGTGCTTTGGGAGACTACAAAAAAGCCATTGATTACCAGCAGCAGAGTTTAGCATTAGCCCAACAAATCCAAGACCGTAATGGTGAGGGACAGTCTCTGGGTAATCTCGGTATTGTTTACAATGTTTTAGGAGACTATAAAAAAGCCATTGATTACTATCAGCGAAGTTTAGCGATCGCTCAGGAAATTCAAGACCGTAAGGGTGAGGGTACAGTGCTGGGTAATCTCGGTAATGCTTACAATGCTTTGGGAGACTACCCAAAAGCGATCGCGTACCAGCAGCAGAGTTTAGCGATCGTCCGGGAAATTAAAGACCGTAATAGTGAGGGACAGTCCCTAGCTAATCTTGGTATTGCTTACTTTTCTTTGGGTGAGTACAAAAAAGCGATTGAGTATTACTCTTCTAGTTTAGCGATCGCCCAGGAAATTCAAGACCGTACTGGTGAGGGAAACGCCCTAGGTAATCTCGGTACTGCTTACTATGCTTTGGGAGACTACCCAAAAGCGATTGAATACCACTCAAAGAGTTTAGCGATCGCCCGACAAATCAAAGATCCATTAGGCGAGGGTGGGTCTTTGGGTAATCTTGGTAATGCTTACAATGCTTTAGGAGACTACGCTAAAGCCATTGAGTACTATCAGCAGAGTTTAGCGATCGCCCAGCAAATCAAAGATCCATTAGGTGAGGGAAAGTCTTTAAACAATCTCGGACTTGCTTTCTACAAACAAGGTAATAAGACCGCCGCAGAGAAAACTCTGTATGCGGGAATTAAAGTTAAAGAATCTCTGCGAGATCAAAAGTTAGTTGATAATAACAAAGTCTCATTTTTTGACACCCAAAGCAGCACCTACAGAATTTTACAACAAGTCCTCATCGCCCAAAATAAAACCGATGCTGCTTTAGAAATTGCTGAACGCAGTCGCGCTAGGGCGTTTGTTGAATTGTTAGCATCTCGCCTATCTAATAGTAAACAAACAGATAAATCGACCCCAGCACCAACAATTGCTGAGATTCAACAAATTGCCAAACAGCAAAATGCCACTCTCGTTGAATATTCTATTATTTACGATAATTTTCAAGTAGCTGGTCAACAAAAAATCAAAGAATCAGAACTTTATATTTGGGTTGTCAAGCCAAATGGTGAAGTCACATTCCGCAAAACCGACCTTAAACCCCTGTGGCAAAAATTTAATACAACCTTATATGAATTAGTTACTAATAGTCGCATAGGCATTAGTGCGGCTAGAGGTCGCGGCAATAAAGTTAAAAAACCATTAGAAAAATTGCATGATATTTTAATTAAAGATATCGCTGATTTGTTACCAAAAAACCCTAGCGAGCGAGTTATTTTCATCCCTCAAGATTCTTTATTCCTAGTGCCTTTCCCAGCTTTGCGTGATCAACAAGGTAAGTACTTAATTGAAAAACATACTATTCTCACTACTCCAGCAATTCAGGTGTTAGATTTTACTCATAAATTAGGGCACGGGAGAATAACTAATTATCATAATGCCTTAATTGTCGGTAATCCGGCTATGCCTGTAGTTTCTACGGAACCAGGGGAACCTGCAAAGCAGTTAGATTCACTACCAGGGGCAGAACTTGAAGCAATGACGATTGCCAATTTATTAAAAACTCAAGCGATTCTGGGTAAAGATGCGACTAAAGCCAACATTCTGCAACGCTTATCAACAGTAGATGTGATTCATCTAGCTACTCATGGTTGGGCGGATGATTACCGGGGTTTGGGTAGTTGGATAGCCCTTGCACCATCGGGTAATGATGATGGTTTACTTAAAGCTGAGGAAATTTTAGATTTAAAAATCAATGCCCAATTAGTAGTTTTAAGTGCTTGTGAAACTGGTCAAGGAAAACTTTCCGGTGATGGTGTGATTGGGTTATCCCGTTCATTAATTTCTGCCGGTGTTCCCAGTGTGCTGGTTTCCCTGTGGCAAGTACGGGATACACCCACACAATATTTAATGGTGGAATTTTATAAGAGTTTGCAAACTCAACCAGATAAGGCGCTGGCCTTGCGTCAGGCGATGTTAAAGACCAAGGAAAAGTTTCCTTCCCCCGGCGATTGGGCGGCTTTTACCTTGATTGGGGAAAGGTAGTTTGTAATTGGGCATGGGGCATGGGGCATTGGGCATTGGGCATTGGGCATTGGGCATTGGGAAGAAAACTCCCCACACTCCCCACACTCCCTCATCCCCCCTCCCCCTCATGGCTGTTCTAAGAGGATGTCTGAGAAGTATTAAATATTGCGCTTGATCCCCCCTAGCCCCCCTTAAAAAGGGGGGAACCAGAGTTAAAGTGGGAGCATCCCAATTTTGCCAAAATAAATTTGTAGTGGGAGCATCTTGCTCCCTAATGCTAAAGCAGCGGGCAAGATGCCCGCACCACAAAAAAATAAATTTACACATTTGGGATGCTCCCGTTAAAGTCCCCCTTTTTAAGGGGGATTTAGGGGGATCTACAGGTCTTAAATACAACACTAAAAAGTTTTCAGACATCCTCTAAAATCATTCTTCTCAAGTCATCGTACTTTTCTTTACTCAACCGATAAATTTCTGGACTGGGTTTACCGACAATATGTCCTTGAATATATTTCACACCAATTTCTTGTAGCCGATGTAAGCTAATCGGCGTAGTTTCGTCTATACCTTCGACAATTACATTCGAGGGATTGAGATTATTTGCTCCTACTAATTCATGCACAAAGCGAATAATTATATCACAAGGTTGATGATCCAAAATATTGCGATCGATTTTGACATGGGATGGGTTCAATCCGGCTAAACGAGAAACTGAAGCGTAACCAACTCCAAAGTCATCAATGGCAAATCTAATATGTAATTGTTTCACATATTCCAGCAATTTATGCTTGAAAAATCTTAAAGGTGAATTCAACCGCACACCATCATTAAATTGTGGGATTTCGGTTTTTTCAGAAATTTCCAAGATGAGATTTCTAGATGTAATCGTTTTTTCTTGCAGAACTTGACGGACTGTTTGAAAATAAGCAGTTCTGATTAAAGATTCTGGATAAACGTTAACTGATAATGGTACTATATCTTTAGATCTGTTTTGTTGGGATTTTTTTCTCGCTTCTTGATAACTATAAGTAGCAGTTCTGAGAAAATATTGGTCGAGTTCAATGGTAAATCTTGGCCCCCACATTTCCGCAGCCTGAAATAAATCTACAGGCGCGGTTAAGGTATCGGGATCTCTGGCTAAAGCTTCCCAACTGCTGATAAATAATTCGTCAGCATCTAAATGCAGAACTGGTTCAAAATAAACTATCATTCTTTGCAGACGCTCACAAAATAGTTGAAATCTGCGTTCATATAAATTTGCTGCCACAAATCCAAAATCTTTCTTTAGATCATCAAGAATAGCTGCTTCTACTAATGCCGGATTATACGAGAATTTATGACAAGCGTGATAAAAGCTTGATAATATCCGCCCGTATATATCTCCCAAAAGATAGGAATCTTGGGGGATACCACAAACCACAATTACCTCAGCTTCGGGTAGACTTTTTAAAGGTATAAGTACAAAAGCTCTGCTCTCACCATTTTTATCTTCATGTAGTCGATAAATACCATGATAACCAGGGTTAAAAATTGCTAATCGGGAAATAGTAGGTAAAATATGTGAGTTGAAAGTATTAAAATAAAAGTTATGGTCTAGATTTGGATCGGGTTTGCTATGTGATTTAACATACCAATTATCTTGTTGTTCGATGCCCAATATGAATACAAAATCAACTTCAGAAGTTTGTCTAATAATATTTAAAATATGATGAGCATTATCAAAGTTTAGATTTAAACTATGATTAACTAAATCGGTTAATTGTTGTATTAAATTACCGAGCAAAGTTTCGTAGGGTTCGAGAAAACTACGTAGTTGAAATATTGGTAATTCCAGATTGTATATATCTCCTGATGGTTGTACTCTGCCTAACTTGACTTCTTTTAAGTTATTGTATTGAATATCTTCCAGCTTTGGTGTAAATGTCATACTTAATACCATGTAAAGAAAAGCACAAAAGTAGTATATCTTCTTTACTGGAAAATGGGCATGGGGCATGGGTCAAGGGGCATGGGAAAGAGAGTTTTTTATGTTTGGTTGTGGGATTTTCCCGTGATATCATGTCCTTTTGATTACTTACTAAATCCGAAGAACCCCACCCCGCCAAAGCTACGCTTTGTCTCCCCTCCCCGCTTGCGGGGAGGGGATTAAGGGGTGGGGTGCAATGACTATGGGAATCATAACTAATTACCCGGACATGATATGAATGGCTAGCATGTGCTTATAGTTTCCCGATTGTTAGCTTTATTCAACACTCCTGCCAAAGTCCTTTCTCTCCTTCTGCGTGAGAGGAGGGAACTGGAAGAGCGATCGCTCTTATTGTGCCATCCGTTAGCGATCGCGATTCAGCAATTGCACAATTGTTTGCACTAACTCATCGGGATCAATCGGTTTGGTGATATGGATCTGAAATCCGGCGGCTAAGGCTTGTTGCTGGTTGATTTCTCCGGCGTAAGCAGTCAGGGCGATCGCTTTGATGGTTCCTCCCTGTTCGGGTGAGCATTTTCTAATTTGCCGCATCAGGGAATAACCATCAGTGTCTGGCATCCCGATATCACATAGTAGCAAATCGGGGAGAGATTGATTCAACATACTCAATGCTTGGGTTGCACAAGCGGCTGTGGTGACATGTGCGCCTGCTTGGGTGAGGATGAAAGCTGCTAATTCACGCATATCTCTATCATCATCTACAACCAATATTTGAATATCTGTGAGGTTGGTTGGTAGTGAATGACTGCTCCCGCCTGATAGTTTCTGGGCGATTGGATTTAAAGGTAGTCGCACGGTGAATGTTGCACCTAAATTCTGTCCTAAACTCTCTGCGTGAACGGTTCCGCCATGCAGTTCAGTTAAATGGCGGACAATCGCTAGTCCCAAACCCAGTCCGCCAAATTTACGTGTACTTGTACCGTCTTCTTGGCGGAAGTATTCAAACACATGAGGTAAAAATTCTCGGCTGATACCAGTTCCTGTATCTTTGACTTGAATTTGCGCATACATGTCAACCTGCTCTAATTTTACTTCAATTCTTCCCCCTGAAGGTGTAAACTTCACAGCATTGGAGATTAAATTCCAGACAATTTGTTGCAGGCGGTTACTATCCCCAGCAACGCTGCCGGTGATTTGGTTGATTTTAGTCTGGATTTGAATGCTTTTGGCTGCTGCTGCTAGTCTGACTGTTTCTGTGGCTGCTTCAATTGTGGCAACTAAATTAACGGGAGCGATATTTAAAGTAATTTTGCCTTGGAGAATGCGGGAGACATCCAACAAATCCTCAATTAATTGGGCTTGCAGCTGGGCGTTGCGTTCGATTGTTTCTAAGGCGAGGTTGACTTTTGTGGGATTTAGGCGCTGAGTCCGGAGCATTCTTGTCCAGCCGAGAATCGGATTCAGGGGCGATCGCAATTCGTGGGAGAGAACGGCGAGAAATTCGTCTTTGATGCGGTTGGCGGCTTCGGCTTTGGCGCGATCTCGTTGCGCTGTGCGGTACAATTGGGCATTGTCAATTGCTAAGGAAGCTCGGTGAGCTAGTTCTTCTGCTAGTTGTAAATGGCTCTGGTCATATTGTTTGCCAGATTCGGCAGCAATAAAGGAAATGACACCGAAAATTCGGGTTTGGGTGCGTAGCGGTACTGTCATTACCGATTTAAACCCAACCTCGCGCAAAATTTCTAAATGTTCTGAATCGCGGGCGGCTTGGACAAGTAATTCATCGGGAATATCGGTTAAAAAATCCGATCGCCCGGTTCGCAATGTCAATGCTGCACCACGCGGCTCTTCGGGATTCAGGGGATATTTCTCGTTAATTTGATGCGCCCATTCGAGTTTGGCTGGGTCGGTGTGGGCGATCGCAATCTGCTCAATTCCACCATCTTCTGTAACCATGTGGATTGTACACCAATCTGCCAACTCAGGTACTATCAGCTGTGCTACTTGCTCTAAGGTAGTTTGGTAATCCAGGGATGAAGCCAGGACTGCACTCGCTTGAGATAGAAAGCGTTGACCATGCTCTAACTTTACTTGCTCTGTGACATCTAAAACATAGGCTAATACCTGTTCTACCTGATGTGTTGAGGTTTTTGTGGGTAGATAGTATACATTGTAGTAACCGGGGGAGCGATCGCTACGTGCGGGAACGTTGATTGCTAAATTGGGGCAGATAAAGGGATTGCCTGTGGTGTAAATCGAGTGAAAAATTTCCACTATATTGGCATCGGATTCACCAAAAACTTCGGCAATTGAACGCCCAAAGTGTTGTTCGCGCTTGAGTCCGTTGATTGTGGCTAAAGCTTGATTAATGGCAATATATCGCTGCTGGCCATCTAACAGCGCAATTCCTACCGGAGAAGTTTCAAAAATCGTTGTCAGTTGGCGCTGTGCCAGTTCTCTTTCCTGTTCAGCTTGCTTGCGTTGGGTGATTTCCACGGAAACGCCAGTCATGCGGATTGCCCGCCCAGTTTGATCGCGATAAACTTGCCCTTGCCCGTTGTACCAGCGGATCGCCCCGTCTGGGGTAATTACCCGATATTCTAAATTGTAGATTGGTTCGCCGGCGATCGCGCGTTGCACCGTTTGTATTACCTGTGGGCGATCGTCTGGATGAATAATCGCAAAAAAACCTTCTACTGTCCCTGCTTGAATGCCCCATACATCCACGGCATTGGGCGAACATACTACATGATTGGCGAGCAAATCTATGTCCCAAGCAATTATTTGCGCCGAAGATAAAGCAAGCTGTAGGCGTTCTTCTGTGTGCCTCTGGTTGTCTTCAATTTCTTTGAGTCGAGTTACATCCTGAAACATACAAATGCCTATAGCCGGATGCCCATACATGGCGGGTAAGGTTTCACCCCAGCATAAAGTTGCGCGTATTCCCTTAGAAGAATGCCAGTTTACCTGATAGTTTTGTAACCGTTCTCCTTGGGCGATGAGTACCGCAGGCATTCTGGCGGTGGGAATGCGCACCCCGTTGTCATCGGTGCAATAAGAAGCTTGGGGATATTCGCCAACAGATTTGTGTTTCGCTAAGTCACCGCCTGCTAATTCATTCGCCATCCGGTTGGCGAAGGTGATTTTTGCTGTCTCTGGTTCAATAAACACCATTGGTGTGGGCATCAAATCTAAGACTGTTTCTAACCACCGCTGCTGATTTGTTAAAATCTCAGCTTGCTGTCTTAGCTTGGCTTCCGCCTGCTTGCGTGCGGTGATATCTTGGAAGACGGTAACAGCTGCCACAATTTGATTTTGCTGATTGCGAATTGGTGCAGAATTGACAGTAATAAAAATATGGCTACCATCACTGTGATGTAGCTCGATTTCTTCGTTGGCGATCGCTTCACCCCTCAAGAGCGATCGCACCAAGGGATACTCATTAGTAGCATAGATCTCGCCATTACCGCGCAGGGCTGTAAATGGCACAATCAGCTCATATTCCTCCAGTTCTAGCGACTGTTCATAGCCGTACCCCAGAATCTGTTTGGCTTGTTCGTTAGTCAGAACCAGTTTGCCAGAAGCAGCATCAGCAATCATCACACCTGCTGGCATTTGTCGCAACACCGCTTCAAACCGCTTGCGTTCGGTTTCCAACTCTTGCAATAATCGTTCCTGTTCCGCCTGGGCTTGTTTGCGTTGTGTGATATCACGGAAATAAATCGCCACACCTTCAGCAGATGGATAGGCATGAACTTCTATCCAACACTGAACAGGCTCACCAAATTCTTCCCAAGAAACAGGGACTTGTTCGGCAACTGCGCGATGGATTTCTTGATACGATATACTACCTACTAACTCCGGAAATACCTCAAGCCAAACATGCTTTCCCAGGATTTCATCTGGCGTTTTCTGAAGAATTTTCGCCGCTGCCTGATTTACATAGGTGTAGCGCCAATTGCTATCAAAAGCGACAAAGGCATCCGTAATACTTTCCAGAATCGTTGTTACTTGGCGCTCAGTTTCTTGAGCCGCAAACAGTTGACTGTGCTGTTGTTGGGCTTCCCGGCTGGCGGTAATATCTCGGCTAATGACGACAACTGATATGGGCGTTCCTTCACTATCTAATTCTGGAACTAACCGAGCCTGATAGAATCGTATCCCAAACGGAGTGGTAAATTCAAATTCAATCTCTTGTTGTTGAGCTGTCGCAAACACCAGTCTTAAATGCTCTTCCCAAAACCGATAAATTGGATCTGAGATAACTTCCGCCAGCGATTTACCAAGTAGTACATCTCGGGAACATCCCAGAACTTCCTCCACAACCCGGTTAACATAGAGGTAACGAATTTGCGCATCGAACCGAGCGATCGCATCGGGCGCATTGTCTAATAAAGCTTCTAAATCTTGTTTTTGACGTTGTAAATTGGCGATCGCTTCCGGCTGCGTAATACACCTAAAACAATTATCATCGGGATCGGCTTCATCACCAAAGCTACGGGCAATAAATTCAATCATCTCCGAACGAGAAATTCCTCGCTTATGAGCCGCCTCATCGAGCGATCGCCAAGCTGTATTCGTCAGAGATAAGCTAACCCGTTGTTTTATTTCTTCCTTCCAATTGCTAACAAACTTACCACTGGCGTCGCGTTTCATGAATTTTCATCCGTATGCATACACGGTCTTTTCTATTGAATTCAAATTCCGCCCTTATCGGGAACTCCCTTAAGACTGAACTTGTAATTCATGAACTACTCACCAACAACCGCAAGAGGTATGCTTTTTGTGCTTTTGTCTTATATCATGTCCGCTTGATTACTTACTAAATCCCAAGAACCCCACCCCGACAAAGCGACGCTTTGTCTCCCCTCCCCGCAAGCGGGGAGGGGATTAAGGGGTGGGGTGCAGTGACTATGGGAATCATAACTAATTACCCGGACTTGATATTACAGATCAAGGCTATTTTGGGTAGTTGTATTTGCTACATGTCGGATTTTTCCCTTGCTGGGGACTTCTGCCCAGCGTTAAACCACTGGTGCTGATACCACACCTTTGGCTTCCAGCACAGATGCAACTTTTAAAATTAACGCTTCATTGTAGGGTGCAGCGATTAATTGCACACCTAAAGGTAGAGAATTTGGGCGCACAATTGGCACCGATAACACAGGTAAACCAATAAAAGATAATGGTTGGGTAAATAAGCCGAGATGGGGACGAACTAACAATTCCTCACCATCTAAAATCATAGTTTGTTGCCCAATTAATGGAGCAGCAATTGGTGTAGTGGGCGCAAGAATGATATCGACATTTTTAAATATTTCCCGGAGGCGATCGCGATACCATCTTCTAAACCGCTGTGCTTGCAAATACCATTGATTGGGGATTAACGCCCCAGCCAAAAAGCGATCGCGCGTAGCAATATCAAAATCTTCGGGACGCGATCGCAATTTATCTAAATGCAGATTTGCCCCTTCACTGGCTGTAATCACAAATGCTGCTGCTCTAGCCCTGGCTGACTCTGGTATCGTCACATACTCATTCACATCTAAAGCTTTTGCTACCTGTTCTAATGCTGCCAATGCTTCCGGCGCTGCACCCCTAGCAAAATACTCATCAGCAATCGCAATTTTGATACCAGATATATCTTGATTGAGTTGTGGTAAACATAATTGAGGGGGACGTTTTGTACATACCGGATCGCGATCGTCTGCACCTTGGAGGATATCAAATACTGTAGCAATATCCCTTACCGAACGCGCAAAATGTCCAACATGATCGAGACTGGTAGAAAATAAAGCTACCCCAGCCTGAGACAACCTACCATAAGTCGGTTTTAAACCAAAAATCCCGCAAAAAGCCGCCGGCACACGAATCGAACCATTAGTATCAGAACCCAGCGTTAACGGAACCAAATCCGCCGCCACCGCCGCAGCTGAACCACCAGAAGAACCCCCAGCCACACGCTGTAAATCATGGGGATTGTGAGTTGCACCATAATGGGAATTTTCCGTCACAAACCCATAGGCGTACTCATCCATATTTACAGCACCAACCAACACCGCACCAGCCTGCTTCAACCGCGCCACTGCTGTTGCATCTTCCTTAGCTGGGGGATTTTCCGCATTAATTTTCGCACCGGCTAAAGTCGTCAACCCAGCGATATTGTAGAGATTCTTCGCTGCAAAAGGCACACCAGCCAACACCCCAGGATCATTACCTTGGGCAACTTCCCCGTCAATTCTGCTTGCATCTGCTAAAGCCGCTTCCGCAATTATCGCCGTAAAACAATTCAATTCGCGATCGCGTGCAGCAATTTTAGCCAACGCCGCCTGAGTCACCTCCACCGCGCTAATTTTACCCTCACGCACAGCCGCAGCTATGGATACAGCATCATTCATGGTTCAAATATGGGTGCAACTTCAATATCTTCCGGTATAGGGAATTCATTAACAAGAGAAGCGATCGCTTTAATTCTCTCAAAATTTGCCACCACCCCATCACGATACTCATCCCGCAACCGCAAATCCACCAGCAACGCCATCCGATCCACATACTCACCCACATCAAACCCTTGACTCTCCATCCCTCCTCCTCCGCGCCCTCTGCGCCTGGTGCAGTTCCTTAACCTAAATCTACAACCTCTGGCGGCAACTCAAACATACCATCTTCTCCAGAGTCAAAAGCGATCGCCCCAAACACAGCATCAATATTTAACTCCCCATAAATATGCGGAAATAACTCACCGATTTCCGCCTCCTCATAACGAACTTCCGCCTGAACTTTATCAGCATCAATAAATAGTAATACCAAACCCTTTTGATTAAAGAAAAACCTATTAGCCACCTTAACTATTTGATTAGCTTCCGAACAATGGATAAACCCCTCAATATCCAGAGAATCAGCCCGATAGCTACCGATAATTTTTGCATCTTCCCATTGTTCAGCTTGCGTAATATGGAGAATGTTTTTCATGTTGTTTGCATCATTTTGCGAATATCATCTAAAGGCGATTCAGGTTCAGTTAGCTCATTGGAATAAAATTCTAGATCTACATTATCTTTTTTTTTCCATTGGGTGAAATAGACAAAATTATTGTTATTTCTCCTGACTCCCAACCTTTACTGCCTATTTTTAATAATTTACATTGTTTTACAACTTGGAACTTGATTAAATCTATAGAAATATCTTGCTCATAAATTTTAAAACTTTGAAAGTGAGAAATAAAATATAAAGTTGCAACAGTAACGTTACTACCACAATTCAAAGGTTGCTTTTCTCTAATTCCTTTTATAACCAACTCTTTTAACCTACTTACCGTAAAACTGTCTGTAGCAATTAGAATGATGTCGTCATCACAATCTAGGGGAGTAAAGTTATTATTCATCACAATGTACCCAATGTCTAGGTGATAATTTTAACTAAATATTTTAATCCGCATTTTTTCACATCAATCCGGTAAAAATACTGAAATAAACCACCTAAAAAACTTTGCGCCTTTGCGCCTTTGCGTGAAATAAGTAGACGGGCATACTTAAACGTAAGATGTCATTGCGAGGAACGAAGCAATCCCAGTCTTTGCGATTGCTTCGTTCCTCTCTACGAGACGCTACGCGAACGCAATCACAGAAAATATTTGGCTGATTTCCATTGTTCGCATTGGGTGATGTAGAAGATAGGCTTCAGCCTAGTAAATTTTATCATTTGTTAATGTTGATAAAATTCTGGGAACTATAATAACGAACCTTTCAAAAGACAGAAAGAAGTTTTGATATCTAACCAGAGTGCAAGCATGAAGAACCTTAAATACCTATCTATTGCAGCATTATTACTGATAATTTCAGCCTGTACACCTTCGCAGTAAGCAAAAGTAGAGCCTTCATCATCTCAAGCAAATGCTGCTGATACTCCTAAAGTTGAAGCAACTTCAAAAGCAGTCAAAGGCAAAGTTAATCTTAAAGGTTGGGAAATTAAAGTTACAGGTATTAAATATGCAGGACAGAAAATTGAAGGAAAGTACCGAACATATGAAGCAGCCGAAGTTTGGACAGTGGTTTCCGTAACCCTTAAAAACACAAGTGGTAAAAGACAACGACAAGAAGATGCATGGGTTTATCTTGTACTTTCAAAGTTAGTTGACTCAAAAGGCAACAAATACGATACTAAAGAGAGAGAGAGCAAATATGATATTAATTTGGCAGGTAAACCTTTTGCTCCAGGTGAAGCTCGTTCTATAGATTTACTATTCGATACTCCTAAAGGTATCAAGGCAGATAAATTTATAATTACTAATGAGAAGTTGGAAGATATAGCTTTAAAACTCTAATCAACAATTCTTAGGGTGTGTTATGCCGAAGGCTAACGCACCTTGAATTATTTTTACTTTATAGCTTTTCCTCATCACATGAGATATATCATAGCCCCCTCCTCGCTTGCGGGGAGGGGGTTGGGGGTGGGGTTCTTGTACTACCCTGCGCGCCTCTGCGTGAAACATAATCCTACAAATTAGCCGGCACACAAACATCCGGCGCACACAAACTCTTAAACTTCAACGTCGTCACCTCAAACTTATTCAAATCCACACAGCGAATTACATGATTATTAGTATCAGCAATATATAAATTTGACCCCATAACACTCAATCCCGAAGGTTCAAAAAATCGCGTATTCTTCCCCACACCATCCTGCAAACCCATCGCACCATCACCCAAAATTGTTTGACAATTCCCCGTGCTAGGACTCACTAATTTAATCTTATGATTGTAACTATCAGCTACCCATAAATAATTCTCAGAATACTCCACCCCCAAACAATGCTGTAACCGCACATTTTCACCTTGTCCATCCACATCGCCAAAGCCAAATAAATCACCACTACCGCACACCGTTCTCACTAAACGCGGTTCCACTATTCCCACACCGCGAATTGAACTTACTTCACTGTCAGCAATAAATAACTCTTCGCCATTACTACTAATACCACTAGGTTGAGCAAAAGCAGATTCATTCAACGAACCATCAATACAAGCTTCTGCACCCATACCAGCATAAGTTTTAATTACCCCAGTTGCTAAATCCATTTCCCAGATTTGATGATTTCCCGCCATTGCAATCAACAGGGTATTTCCTACCTTTACCAAATCCCAAGGAGAATTTAACTGAATCTCCAAACCAGCGCCACCATGAGGACGAATATTCCGACTTTGTTCACCAGTTCCCGCAATCGTTTCTACAACCTGGCGCTGCAAATCCACTCGCCGTAAAGCATGATTTTCTGTATCAGCAACATAAAGAATTTGTTCATCTGCATCAAATACCATTCCTTGAGGTGCAGAAAATTGTGCCTCACTAAAATTACCATCAATTAAACCAGATTTCCCTGTACCAATTACATGCAGAATTTCCCCAGCAAAACTACTCATCACTAAACGATGATGTCCAGAATCAGCAATAAATAAACCTGCTGAAGTCGCTAAAACTTTACCAGGAAAAGCCAGAGGTGTAATTAATGGTTGGCGTTGTTTTTCTAAATTCAGACTGAGTTCTTGGAAATTAATTGTACCTTTTTGTTGATGTTCTTGAATTAGCTTGGTAATTAGTTCATCTAAAGCTTCACGATGTCCTTCACCAGAAACATAACCAATGACATAACTTTCAGGATCAATAATCATCAAGGTAGGCCATGCACGTACAGCATATTCTTGCCAAACCCGAAAACCACTATCTACTATAACAGGATGTTCGATGTCATAGCGTAATATTGCTTGACGAATATTTTCCGTTTCTTTTTCATTATCAAATTTCGCAGAGTGGACACCAATAACTGTCAGGCTATCTTGATATTTTTGTTCTAAATATTTCAAGTCTGGTAAGATATGTAAACAGTTAATACAACAGTATGTCCAAAAATCTAATATTATAACTCTACCCTTGAGTTGTTTAATAGATAATGGTTTCTCTGTATTAAACCAAGAATAATTTTGTGGTAGTTCTGGCGCTCTGACACGGGGTATCATAAATAGTTATATATTCCTAATAAAATAACAAAATATATAATACCAATTTTCTATAAACTTTCACATAATGAGTACTTTTATCTTCCTTGGCGTACTTGGCGTACTTGGCGGTTCATCTCTGAATATTAATTTCCCCTATATGCTTTAATAAATATCTTTTAATTTACTCCATAATTCAAGTGCAGGAATGTGACAAATCCCAGCAAATTGAGCATCTGCTGTTTCTATTACAATCCATTCTCCAGTTTCTAATTGCCCAATATCAATTGCCACATAGGGAACTCCAAGACGTTCAGATGCTAGAAGTGCCAAGTTTAAAACTTGCTTTTCTTCTTGTGGAGATAACTTGCTCAAATCATCCTTACCATCCCAATAATATCCATAATTGAGAATTTGATGATTATAAATAAAGCATCTAAATTCTCTTCCCATAGGAAAACCATTAGGCGCTAAACGTCGATATCGCAGCTTCACTAACTTTCTGACAATCACTCTACCTCGTGAACCATATTTGAGTTTTAATAACCATTCTGTTAACTTGACTAATTCGTCTTGATTATTCGCTACGCAAGACTCCCATCCTTGTTGCTTTCTTGATTGCACCGCGCCTTTAATAAATACAGGAAATCCTAATAATTCACCTGCTTTGATACATTCCTGCGTCGATGTAATAACTACACTATCGGGCGTTAATCCTTGTAAATGCGGGTAAAACAAATCAAATTCTAGTGCTGTCTGATGCTCTAACGGAGTGTTGAGTAATTTTATCTTCTTAGCCAAAGCCGCTTGATATATAGCTTCGTACCGCTCTAACTCAGGAATATATCCTACCCAAATTCCAGCAGTTTCTTGAGCATATTCAGGAATATGCCATAAAGCATTTTCTGCTGTGCCACAACGTTCAAAATCTCTCGGTATATGGTAGACTTTGAAGCCCAATATTTGAGCAGCATCAGTCATGAATTTATTTTCATTCGCGCTGGCGGATGCTTCTATTTGTTCGGTAGATTCGCTTAAAACAATCATTTATTTACAGTGTATTTCATTTAAATTAAATACACACTTTGAATATTAAATTATCAAAAGGGCACAGCAATCCTGTGCCCTTACGTAATTTATCCCTTAACACACAAGACTTGCTTGAGTGTGGCTACAACTTCAACCAAATCTGCTTGATTTGCCATTACTTGTTCTATCGGCTTATAAGCACCGGGAATTTCATCTAAGATATCCTCATCTTTCCGGCATTCTACACCCTTAGTTTGCTCAATTAAATCATCAAGTGTGTAGACATTTTTTGCCTTATTTCTAGACAACAAACGCCCTGCACCGTGACTGCAAGAACAGAAACTATGAGCATTACCTTTACCTTTAACAATGAAAGATTTCGCTCCCATTGAGCCAGGAATTATCCCATAGTCTTCAATTTGGGCACGAACTGCACCTTTACGAGTAACATACACATCTTCGCCAAAATGTACTTCCTTTTCGGCATAATTGTGATGACAATTTACTTGTAATAAGGGTTTAGTTGCTTTACCTCCTGTCAGATGTTTTTCGATAATGCGCTTAAATCTTGCCATCATTACATCACGATTGAAACGCGCATATTCCTGCGCCCATTGTAAATCATTCCAGTAAGCCTCAAATTCTGGTGTACCAGCTACAAAATGCGCTAAATCTGGATCGGGTAAGTTATTACCTACCATTTTTGCTAATTCTTTAGCTGAATTAATATGGCACTGGGCTAAATTATTGCCAATGTTGCGCGAACCAGAATGCAGCATCAACCAAACGTAGTTCTCTGTATCGAGACAAACCTCGATAAAATGGTTCAATTTGTTACTGATTGCTTGCTTTGCTTATTTAATCTCCACAGTCTTATTTCAATACTGTTTCGACTTCTGCCTAGCACTTTCATCGAACACTCAACTGAATGGTTAGTAATGTACTCATCTTCTTCAGGTGTCCAAGATTTTCGGTTCTTGATACACTTCATATTAGGAGGACGGCTCCAACTTAAGACTTCATTAGCTTTGATGAGCTTTCTAGTTAAAGCTAGACAGCCATCGTAGTACAAATGCTTTGCTAATAGTTGAGCATCTTCTTTGTACACGACTATGTTGTAAATGCTATCTCTAGTATTTCTCTTAGAAGTCTTGACTTTGCCAGTAATTTGGCTAATTAATTCTCTGTACTCAACAACAATATGTGAGCTAGAAGTAACCAAAGAGAGAAAGGGAAACCCTTTGGAAGTCAGCCCTAGTGATCCATCTCCGTCTATGAGACCTCTAAAGTAATCTACTTTTGAGAAGCTACAACTAGGAGGTTTGATTAACTCCGACTTACAACCATTTGATAAACCCCATGATTCAAGATAATCTCGAAATCGTTTATCATAAACTCTCCAAATAACTGATGTATGATTAGCACTAAAGTTAGTGTTACGTACACGCTCAGTGATTGAAGAATGAAACGGTACTAGACTCTTGAAAGCCCACAATATATGTTCATCTCTCTTGTTGACTTCTATACTTAGACGACCTCGATCACGAGTGTTATTGTACAGATGACCATCAGTTTGAATGAACCCAAATAAGTAGGCGTAATAGGGATTGTCGAGATTGATATCAGTGGGTTACATGAAACCATAATATCATAGATGAAATTTGCAATCGATCAAGTCATTTCTGCTTGATTCTATACCTTCTTATTCGGTATAGTTCGGAGCACACCTTCATCCTAAATAAATAGGATGCTCAAGTCCCTCTGCTCTCTACGGGGCGTTTTACCGCTTCCCTCGGTATTAGCAATCTCAGCCTTCACCGATTTGGACGAGTTTTGATTACTGCATTACTACAGTAAGGAGCAATCTTTTACCCCCTCCCAGAGAACCCATTTGTTTCATCGCTTTACTTTCAAGATTTTGCACACCGCGATGCAAATCTTTAAAATCACTCCAACGTTGCCAATTAGTAACAGATTTTTCAACCTCTTTGTTTTCGTTGAATCCAGTAGGAATTGCTGCTTCAATATCTAAGCGAATTTTCTTTAGTTTTCCTTCTAGTTTTTCACCAGTAAATGGCATTTTGATCGCAGCCATTCCGCAACCAATATCGACCCCTACAGCAGCAGGAATAATGGCTTCTTTTGTGGCTAGTACAGAACCAACTAAAGCACCTTTACCTAAATGCACATCTGGCATCAATGCTACGTGTTTAAAGACAAATGGCAATGAGGCTACATTCTTCGCCATCTTGGTTTCATCTGTCCCTAAAGGGTGATTCGCCCAAGATAATACTGGTGTTGGGGTAGTAATTTCTAACTTTTCGTAGGGCATAATTTTCGTTATTTCGAGTTTTGTCAGTGTAGTTGGAAATGTAAAGTAAAATCACGGTTATTGGTCATGATAAATTGTATAAATTTACATTATTTGTGGGTTTTTGCTTGGCTTCCTCAAGGTTCTGGAGGCTGTTGCAGTTTTTTGCAGCTTTAACTGATATACTACAAATGTAGTATACATGATTTACATCTGTCAACTTAAGCAATAAGCAACTGCGATCGCGAGAAATATATTAAAATTTGTAAAGAATATTACCGTGGTTGTAACAGCCCAATCCTATGGCGATTCCGCAAAATCTATTCTGGGAACGTTTTTTATCCCCTGTAGTCCGATTTTTGATTGATGAAGAGGGGTTAGAACGTTATGCACTAAGTATAGACTGGAAAAAACAGAGCGATCGCTTTCAACGATCCGATGTTGTCATTCCCTCTTACTACAGTAACCATAAATTTCGCGGCATTGAGGGCGGTTATCTCAATCCCAAGGTAGTAGTTTCCTACGATGCAATTATGCAATACCTGTTGCCGCCTAACGAAACCCTGGTACGTCAAGCTTTGATTAATGCAATTCAGGTTCAACCCCGACGCATACTTGACTTGGGTTGCGGTACAGGTTCGACTACCTTGATGTTGAAACACGCTTTCCCCCAAGCGGAGGTAATCGGATTAGATTTATCTGCTTATATGTTGGTTATAGCAGATCATAAAGCCACAAGTGCTGGTTTAGATATACTTTGGCGACATGGTAATGCACAAAAAACAGCCTTCCCTGATGCGGCTTTTGATTTAGTCACAACTAGTTTACTATTTCGGGAAATCCCTACGACTGTATCCCAAGCAATTGTGCAAGAATGTTTTCGTTTACTCGTAGTAGGTGGACAACTATTGATTTTAGATAGTCATCAAAAGGCCCTGCGTCAGCTAGAATGGCTCAATGATGTTATTGAGGAGCCATATCTTCGCGAGTATGCCACTTTTAATCTGGATGAAAGTATGGGTAAAGCCGGATTTGCAACCTTACCCACCCAGGATGTTTGGTGGATACATCAGGTAAATAGCGGCGTTAAACCTTTGTCTAAAGCAGATGTCACTATTCACAAAAAAGTTCGTCAGTACGTATCAAAATCCACAGATAGCAGTGATTTGGAGGATTTAGGTTCCCCAGTTTTTGGCATAAGAGCATGAGTTTAAAAGCAGTTTTATTTGATTTTAATGGTGTTATCATTAACGATGAGCGAATCCACCTGAAATTGATCGATGAGATTTTGATTGCGGAAAATCTCCAACCCCTACGTGACAAAGAGCGTCAAGCTTCTTTAGGAAGGAGCGATCGCGCTTTTTTCCAAGAATTGTTAGATAATCGTGGTAGAGTCGTCAGTGAAGAATATTTAACTCAGTTACTCAACCGCAAGGCGCAGAACTATATCTTAGAACTAGAGAAATTAGAAAAATTGCCTTTGTATTCAGGTTTAGACGACTTGATATTTCAAGTGCGTTCGCGCCATCTCAAATTAGGGCTAGTTAGTGGTGCAATTGCCAAGGAAATAGATTTAGTACTGGAGGGCGCTAACCTAGCCGAACATTTTTCTGTGATAGTCGCTGGTGATGATATCACTACCAGCAAACCAAAACCCGATGGTTATCTCTTGGCTGTAAAACGTCTCAACCAAAAATACCCTGATTTAAATCTGCAACCACAGGAATGTTTAGCCATTGAAGATACCCCCGCAGGTATCCAAGCCGCAAAAGCAGCGCAAATGCAGGTATTGGGTGTGGCGAATACGTACCCATTTCATATGCTACAGCGTTGCTGTAACTGGACTGTGGATTATCTGACAGATTTGGAACTAGAACGAGTGATAGAAATTTTTTCTCAAAAAGAGTTAAAATCAAAGGCAGAGTAATGATATAATAAAAAATGGTGAAAAAAAAGATTAGGATAACCAAAATCTTAAAATAAGGGGAATTAGCTCAGTTGGTAGAGTGCTGCGATCGCACCGCAGAGGTCAGGGGTTCGAGTCTCCTATTCTCCATTAAGCTCAAATCTATACAGGCGTAGGGTTTCCAGGTTTTTGAACCAGGAATTTTAGATGCCTCTATTGTCAATAATTATAGCTGAAAATGTGGCAAATCTGGATAATCCTAGATAATTACTAGATAAAGATTATCTAGAATCGGGGCAAATATGCCACGCAAATCCAGCAAAGAATTAGTCAAGGTTCAGTCTAGCAACGGTCGGTTGAGACTGTATTGGTTATACGAAGGAAAAGCTTACTATCTATACTTGGGGCTACCAGATGGAGTTACAGCTCGTAACGTAGCTACCAGCAAAGCAGCTACTATCGCTAATGATATTATCAGCAACAACTTCGACCGCACTCTCAACAAGTACAAACCAGATGATCAAAGAACCGACCGTTTAAATGCGTCAGAGTTAATGGAACGATTTACCGACAGCAAACGTAGTTCTTTAGATACCCAAACGCTGACTAAGTACAAAATCATTGCCGATCACCTAAGCGAAGTTTTCAAAAATAAGCTTGCACACGACATTAACGAAACACATGCTGAGAAGTTTAAGCAATTTCTTTTGGAACGACAAAAGCCGATTACAGTTCGCGATCGCTTATCGGTTTTGAAGTCCTGTTGGAATTGGGCAATCAAACAGAAGATGCTTAGAGAAAGCAACCCCAACCCTTGGGCTGAAGTACTTTCAGCATTAAAAGTTCCCCCAAAAGCTCGCCCAAAACCTTTTACTAAACAAGAATGTCTGGCAATTCTTGAAGGCTTTCGTAATCACCCACACTATTGCCACTATGCAGACTATGTGGAGTTCATGTTTTTGACTGGCTGTAGACCTGGAGAAGCGATCGGGCTACAGTGGAAGCACCTTTCAGACGATTGCTCTGTAATGTGGATTGGAGAATCCTTTGTCAGAGGAACACGTAAGGATACAAAAAATGAGAAGGCTAGATATGTAAAACTTTCTCAACGTGTGCAGGAGATTTTGCTGAATCGGCGTGGATCGCAATGGAAAGACGAAGCTTTAGTTTTCCCAGCACCGAAAGGTGGCCCAATGAACGATAATAATTTTTGCAAACGAGTATGGAAAGCAATATTGCAATCAGTAAAAGTTCCATATCGAAAACCATACACAACTCGTTCTACATTAATTTCCCATTGGCTTCAAAATGGTGAAAATCCTGTGGTGATTGCTCAGTCCACAGGGCACGATGTTAAAGTGCTCCTAGATTCATATGCTGGGATTGTAATTCACCAACCCAAAACTCACGATTTTCTTAGTTAGCTCGTTTCCTTGCTTGATTGCAAGGCAATGACTTGAGATAGTAATCTATAGCCCGTTGATGGGAAGTAGGATCTTGCTGGTTAGCAAGCCAGTCAGTTAACAACTCTACGTTATAGCGCTTATGTCCTCCAGGAAGAACAGAGAAATGTACTCCTGCGATTAGTAATCCTCTGTTGATATACTCAGCCAGAGCTTTTGCAGAAATACCTAAACGCTCTTGAATTTTAGAGGTAGAGACGAAATGATACTCCATTGGTTGCATCAAAGGTAAACTCTATAATCGAATGCCAAATTTAGCCCCACGTTCAAAGTGAGATAATTTCAATACACAATGTCCCTATCCGGCAACGCTATGCGATGATGCTCCCGACACTTTGAGATGTAACTATCATTTAGACAAAAGGCACAACTTGAATCTCTTAAGTGAAGCTGTTGTAGATGAACCCTGCACTTTGCTTCATTTATACATAATTTATCTATTTTTTGACAATTTTTTTTGGATCTAAAATAATTAGATTTTTCTCAAGATGTATATTATGCTTCTGCTTTAATTTTTTTAATACTTAAGCTCAATGATATTTATGTAATGTGAAACCTTTTAGAGAAGGTCTTAGGGCGATCAAGGATCACATATGCTTTTTAAAATTAAGTAGTTAAAGTGATAAATAATAACCGAACACTGAAATTTTATGACATTCTAGTATCCTGAATTGCTAATTCATTAGTATCTTGCTGCAAATAGCTTTCAGCAATTATAGAAAATTAATTTGCTACCTATATCACTAAGATAAAAATAATACTGTTCATGTAAGATGTTTCATTATTTACACATTCGATTGTAACCTGTATTTTTTCAAGATAGATTTTAGAATGAATTATTAATTAAATTTTGTTCGATTTTTAGATGAAGAATACAAGGTGAATATCCTTGCTCACAAGTGTTACGTAAGTTCTTGTTATATATATTTTTAGTGTAAATTAGAAAAATCATCTTTGACAATTAACCACATATTAGTTTGTGTAGTTCTATTGAAAATCTTCTGTTAAATGCTTGTATAAAATATACACAATGTCTCAGTCAAGAATATACTTCATGCATCTACCCAAAGAGAGAGCAATAAATTATTCAACACTATTTATTACTTTTGGTAGATTTTTTTAGGATTTAGGCTAGGCAAAATCTTGTAATAAGTATCAAACGCAACAAAGGAAATCGTTCAATTATTTCTCATACAGGGAAGCATTCGTGTATTTAAACACGACTACCGCACTAGGCAAAAATTACTGAACACTCACACAATCAAATCATGATGAAGAGCAGAAAAACCCGTGCTTTGGCAGTACGCATTTTGATCGCTGACAAAGGAATCTCCTTGCAGCGTCGATTAGTCAAGCTGCAAAACTGTCTATCAAAGCCACTGAAAAAAAGTTTTCGTTCATCCAGTATCACCACTTTGCAGTTACCTGTATCCATTCATCAAGATGACGATGATTTAAAACTGTCGTTGCTAGAAACTGTTGTATCGTAACTAAACTGTCGTCAGAAAGCGACTGAGTTATATTGCCAAAAACGACTTTACTGAGCATAAATTATGTCAAGGCTGGCATCACTACTATTCACCCAAGTCAAACTTACTTAATAACTGCCTGTACAGACTGGCTTCTGCTTGCTAAGGTTTCTACTCCCACAGAAACTACTTGAACCACAGCCTCAGTGGGGAGCGATCGCAATTTAGTAATAATCTGCTGTAATGTATCGTCAGACGGCAACTCTCCTTTTACCAGGTAGGTTTGCAATTCTGCCAGCGTCCATCCTTTTAAAGCTGCCAGCTTCTCAAGATTTTCAGTATCAGGGAAAGCCAAGCCAGATTCCCAGAAATTAACGCAAGATTTACTCACACCCAACTGTTGAGAGAAACGACGTTGTGATGTAGCACCTCGTAGCCCTTTAATGAGTTCCGCTAATCTTTCTGCCTTGGTTGCCATATTAAGATTTTATACTTTTTCGGTGTGATTTTAGTGTCAAAGCTAATCAGAGCGTACCTAATGCGGTAAATTACTAAGAATAAGTGTCCAACTAATTAGACATATATGACTAAATAATCAGTCAATCGAGATTTTTGCGTAGTTATAAAAAGTCAGATGCCTCGTTTTTGAGACTTATGAACTTTTTATACTAATTGCGTTTAACTATGCCAATCCATGACACAGGACGAGGAAGGGTTGGGTAAAAACCTAGAAAAATCTGCCAGCCTCCGGAAAAATCGCCCCATCACAAAGGAATATTTGGGTTGGAGTTTGGATCTTGTGGGGCGATTTTTCCCCACCTAATCTTGCCACTCAACCAAGAAACAGCTGGTGAGGCTGGCAGATTTTTCCGGATTTGATGAAGCGGCAAGATTTTCATAGCTATTGGGCCAGAGAACTATCTCGATTTTACTTTACTACATCTGGCATTTCTGATGACGTGAAGAGTAACTGGCATCAGGATTTTTGGCAATTCTTTACAAAATAAGGGTTTCTATGAGTGTGACTTCCCAACCCAATTCAATTTTTCAATCAGTTGACCCCAACTCGATAAAACCCCATCCGTTGTATTTGTCGATTTATGGAGAAGCAGAGGATGTTTCTGATGTGATGGGATTAATTAAAAACGCTCAGTACCCTAGACCACTACTGATAACCATTGAAAATACCATCGTTAACGGACATCCTTATTGGAAAGCTGCACTGTTATTGGGTTGGAATCGCATTCCAGTCGAAGTAAGAGAATTTCCTCATCAAGAAGCTGAAATAGAAGCGCTATTGTTGGAAAATGCTGCCCGCAAAAAAACGAACGAACAAAAAGTGCGTGAAGCCATTGCTTGGGAACGAATCGAAAAAGCCAAAGCCAAGCAACGACAACAAATAGCAGCAGCTACTACTAATAAAAAATTAGGCAGGAGTGCAGAAACAACGCTTCAGGAAAATTTTCCTGTATCGTCTCCAGGACAAACCCGCGATCAAGTAGCAAAGCTTGTAGGTTTAGGTAGTGGTCGTAACTATTCCAAGGCTAAAAAGGTAGTCACAGCAATAGATAAGCTCCGACAACAAGGTAATGACAAATCCGCTAGTGATTTACGAAAAGCCTTAAATGAGCAAAGTGTGGATGCAGCAACCAAACTGATAAAAGCACATCCATCCCAAAGTGCAAAACAAACAGATGACCCTAAACGCAGTTGTTGGAATTGTCAATTTTGCAGTAAAGAACAGGTGAAGGATAACCACACCTTCTATTGCTATAAATTCGGTTTGTTGAGCTTTCTAGAGAAGGATGCTCAAACAAGAGGCGAGGAATGTCTTGGATGGCAATATCGCTGGAATGTAAGTGAATCTGACAGTTGTCAATCTCTACCAAAGAACTCGTATTTCACACTCACATTGCCATTGCACTTACAAACAATGTTTGAGGACGCAGCACGAGCATCAGGAATGACTTTAGTGGACTGGACTTGTCATCATCTTTTACAAGCTGCCCAATCGGCGAAAATACCCTTAAAGGTCTAAAAAATAGCTATAAATCTCCAATTGAGCCAATTTTATAACAAAAGAACTTCATTTCTATACTTTGGCTAGCTAAAATTGCCGTATTCAAGAGCTGAAACTCATGCCAGGAACTGCGAAAAAAGGCAAGCATTCCAGCAAAAAAAATCCTTGTCCTGTTTGTGGGCATACCACAGGAAGTTGTAAGTTTAAATATTTAAGTTACTGTCCTTCCAGCAATATAGACAATTAAAGGAGGCAGGAGGCAGAAGGGACAAAACAGAAAGGGATTCTAACCCCTCATGTTCTGAGTCCACTGAACTTCGTTCAGTGGGGGTCTTAAACTCTTGTTCTCTCGAGTCACAGCATTTGTCAGAGGTCAGTTTTCCTCTTGCCTTTTGCTTCCAAAGATAAAATATATTTCTATGTATACTACGGGTATTTGCTAGTAAATTTTTATCAAAATAACCACGTAATAATATACTTTTTGAAGATAAAATTATACGCAATAACTATTTTTTGGGTATCTATACATAAATTAAAAGTCAATATTTTGACTCAATAAATAAATTATTTAACCCTATAAACATATGAGTTAAATATCCGGCAATTGGTTGATGTAAATGCAATCAATCGAAAGTTAATTATGGATATAGAATTTTTTTTGATTCCTATGCTCTCGAAACCGTCCAAAGATTGTGACTTACGTCAAGGAAATCACGCTCGTTCATCTGGGTTAATCCTGACGGCAACTACCACAACAATCATAGATGTAGTCATTAACCCAAGTTTGATTGGAATTACGACATTGGCTATTTCGACATTGGGAACGAGCGCAATATTTTTTCGGCGCGAGTTGGACGGTTTATTCCATACCATCGCCAAATTTTCTGGAAAATACAAAATAACTTCATCTGCATTAACAGTTTTGGGTGCATTCTTACTTCTAGATGCTCTTTCAACGACCGTACAAGCACAATTTTTGCAAAATGCAGAAACTTGGATGACAGGGCAATTTACAGGTGCTCAAGAAGCAATTACTTTATCGTTTAACGTCCTGAGAGGATTATTCATACTGTACTTGGGAATTTCTTTGGTACGTGTTGTCCAAGCAGCTCGTCAGGATGAAGATTGGCAAAATTTAGCCCGGACACCGATGATTATTTTGATTGCGGTGACAATGGGTGATATTCTGGCAAATTTAATTATTGGAGGTGGTACTGGAACCTGAACTAAAACTGGAGGATAAAACTATGGAGGATAAATCAAAATACCGTAAAGTTAATGGCACAGTGGGAAAAGTACCAAATATTGGACTATTTCCATCAGATCAATTAATCCCTTGGGCAATAATTTGTGGACTTTCTTACTACTTGGCACATGGTTTATTTAGACTGAATTGGGTTTGGACTTGTGCAGCAGCAGCTTGGGGAATTGCAACTTGGTGGATACTTACAGCCAATGGCGCTTGGCGTATTTTATCCAAATTTGTTGCTACTCCCCATTGGACAAGGATTCGCTGTTTATACCAGCCGATTGTAGATTCAACTATCACTAATCCGAAACCAGAGAATCAAATTAGAAAATAGTAGGTTGCGATGTGAGTATCAAATCAAAAGTTGGTAAACGGATTGTAGAAAATGGAGAGAGAAAAATTCGACTAACACCTCTTGAAGATGCATTTGCACTAGTGACAATGTTGCAAATAAATCTACAAGGGCGTTCAATTGGTGCTTATCTTCTACGCAAAGGTGTTGACAATTTTTTGATTCAATTTGGATTTGAATGTACAGGTATTCATTCCACATTACGCAACGAACAAATTGACCCCGTGTTTGATGCGATTGAATCAGGATTGAAGGATTTACCATCCGGGGAACGTTTAACCATCCATCTTAGTTCGTTTACCAACGACACATCACGACAGCAACAACTGAAGAATTTGAGCGATATTGCCCCTAACAAAGAACTGCAATATCTCTTGCTAGGAGAACGCTGTAGGACACAAAAACTCACGATTCAAGGAGTTCGCAAACCGAAAAAGCTACGTCTTTATTGCACCTACACAGTTGAAACCAATAGCACTGGTACAAGTGATGCAATTGAAAAAATCCTCTCAAAATTAGAGCGTTCTTGGAAATCATTTACAGGAGAAATCAACGAACTACAATTTATCGCCATCGAACGATTATTACACGCATCTTTTACTGACGGATTCCAATTATGGGAGCAATTACTATCAAACAAAATGGGGCTAGATATCCACCCAATGAATGCCGATAAACTTTGGTCAGAACTATGGCAGCGATTTAACAACACACCACCCCGTCCAATTCCCCAACTTTTAATTCTCGATGAAAACGGACTGCGAGAGGAAATTTACTCAGATGTCGCCCCCACATCTTTCCTCATGGAGTCCGAATCCTCCATTCCTATTGCAGATAGATGTTGGGTACATCTCAAAGAAAAATACATTGCAGCCCTTACTTTTGTAAATAAACCCGGTGGTTGGGCGGATAAAGAACGACAAATGAATTATTTATGGGAGGTTTTATCAAGAGAAAGAGTTTATGACACCGAGATTTACTGTCAGTTGATGCGAGCTTCGGAAACGTTGGTGAAAACTAATATGCAGCGTTTGACGAAACAGGCAAACACATCAGCCGCACTTGCACAGAATAAAAACTCAGTTGATGTAAAATCGCTACTTAACATCAAAAAATCTGTTGCTGCACAAGAGGAACTTTATGAAGGTGCTGTTCCCATTCACGTAGCGACAGTATTTTTGGTATACCGCAAAACCCGCGAACAATTAGACGAAGCTTGCCGTTACTTGCAATCCTGCTTTCTGCGTCCAGCTTGGGTTGTTAGAGAAACCGAATATCCCTGGCGAATTTGGTTACAAACTTTACCAGTAGTTTGGGAACGCTTAATGACTGCACCTTTTAATCGTAGGTTGCTTTACTTAAGTGGTGAAGTACCAGGATTGATGCCACTAGTGCGAACCAAAGCTTGGGATAGTAGCGGTTTTGAGTTAATCGCAGAAGAAGGAGGAACGCCAGTATTTCTCGATTTGTACAACCAACACAAAAACTTGGGATTATTGGCTACCACCCGTGCAGGCAAAAGTGTTTTGGCATCGGGGATTATTACGCAAGCCTTGGCTCATGGAATGCCTGTGGTAGCAATGGATTATCCGAAACCAGATGGAACTAGCACTTTTACGGACTACACCCAATTTATGGGTAAGGATGGTGCATATTTCGATATTGGGAAGGAATCAAGTAACTTGTTCGAGTTACCAAATTTACGGGATTTACCACCAAAGTTGCAGCAGGAAAGATTTGAGGATTATAAAGATTTTCTCGCTAATGCGATCCTGGCAATGGTTTCAGGAAACCGCAGAGGTAGTCAGGAATCGAATGTGCTTACAGATAACGTGCGATCGCTTATTGCTTTGGCTTTGAAAGCATTTTTTAGTGATGATTTAATCCGCGATCGCTATGCGGCTGCATACACTAACGGCTTTGGCTCGGATGAATGGTCTGTAATGCCGACATTGCAAGACTTTCTAAGTTTCTGCTCCCACGAACGATTACGCTTAGATTCCCTAACTGGCGATATCAAAGCAGGTTTGGAAACTATAAGGCTGCGTTTACGATTCTGGCTTTCTAGCCGAGTGGGACAAGCATTGGCGCAACCTTCCACTTTCCGCAGCGATGCACGACTATTGATATTTGCATTACGTAACCTTTCCAACGATGAAGATGCAGCAATTTTGAGTCTGAGTGCTTACAGTGCTGCATTACGAAGAGCTTTAGCATCTCCGGCAAGCATCTTTTTCATTGATGAAAGCCCAATTTTATTTGAATTTGATGCGATCTCCGCCTTGGTTGGCAGACTTTGTGCCAATGGTGCAAAAGCTGGAATCAGAGTAATTTTATCCGCTCAAGACCCCGATACGATCGCAAAATCTCCATCAGGTTCCAAGATTTTTCAAAACTTAACCACTCGTTTGATTGGACGTATTCAACCGACTGCTGTTGATAGTTTTACAAGCATTTTGAAGTATCCCCAGGAGATTATTTCTCGTAATGCCACAGAAAGTTTCTTTCCTAAAAAGGAGGGTTTTTATTCACAATGGCTGCTGGATGATAACGGAATATTTACTTTTTGTCGTTATTATCCAGCATTTAACTTATTAGCGGTAGTGGCAAATAATCCTTCAGAGCAAGAGCAGAGAACACAAGCTTTGTCGAAGTATCCAGATAAATTTGTTGCTTTGACAGAGCTTTCTAGGCAACTAGTAAAAACAAAGTAGTTCAGAGTATGAACAACCTCAATAAATTGACAATAAGCATAGTTGGCATAGCCATAATATCAACAATTGGCGTTTCAAGTGCTGATGCATTAGAGATATCGAATCCCCTAGCAAAAGTATTTGAGCAATGGCAAGAGCAATTAAGCTCTCTAGATAAATATATTAACTCAATAGTCTCTCGCAAATTAGGTAATTTATCAAAATCTGTACAAGGAGATTTACAAGCAGCAGTTAATGAATCAGTTGGGGCATTGGGTTTACCTGATGCAACAGAAACGAGAGAAAAAATTGAAGAGATTGCAGCTTCAAATAATAGCGCAGTTAATAGCGTTGACAAAGTAACCAATGAAATTGACCGTCAAATTACCCGTGCTGATTCAGATACAACTTTGAGTAAAGAAGGGCAAGAACTTACAAAAAAGCAAGTTGAAAAAACCCAAACTTCGATTGAACAAGTTCAGGCTGATGCTAGTGCTGCTCAAGATGATGTTGTTACCCAAAATGTGATGAAAAGGATGGCTCAACAAAATACCCAAATAGCCGGAATTTTAGGAGCAATGAGAACTGATGGATTGAAATCAAAACAATCTCAAGATTTGGCGAATCTTAACTTGACTAATATTTCCCGCTCATTGGATGGTCAAAATCAAGTACGTCAAAAAGAAACTGTAGGTCAAGGCTTCAGCAATTTGAGAACTGCATCTCAAGCACGACTATTTTAGTTGAAGATGCACCCGGATGTTCTACTATTTTTTGAGATACGGACTAATTCTTTCCCAAGCTCAAGTGCCGAACCCTGGACAAGCAGCTTCCACAATCACCGAAGATGGTGTAGCTGCGAGTGAAGCTGTTGCCAAGTCAATAGATAAGCTGTGGAACGATGTTTTAAGTGGAGGATTGTATAGTGCGATCGCAAATCTCGGCATCTTCTTCGCAGTTGGTACTCTCCTAATTTTCATCGTCCAATGGACGAAAGAAATGATAGATGGTGACAGTTCCAGGGGATTTACAGAAATAATCTGGCCCATCGTAGTCATCGTCCTACTTGCCAACAATGCTCAACCATTAGCAGCCGTCACCCAAGGACTTAGAGGAATTATTAACCAAACGAATCAAACTCTTTTAGCTTCGACATCTGCTTCTATTCAGTTGCAAGAAGCTTATCAGCAAGTCATGCTCAAGACGGGAAAGGGAGATGCTATTCAATCATTGATCGCTCAATGTAATGCGATCGCTGACCCAACGCAACAAGCCCAATGTCTTCAAAATGCTTCCAAGCAAGCTAAGGACATAGAATCCCAGCTAGATAACGACAATCGCCCTGATTGGCTCAAAGGAGTCAGCGATTTTTTTAACACCAACATTTTTCAGCTAACAGTGCGGGGTTGGTTGCTAGCATTGGCGATCTCGTTTCAATGGATAGTCGAAGTTTGCTTATTACTGACTGCCCTATTAGGCCCGCTTGCAGTAGGAGGTTCATTACTCCCAGTCGGTAATAAAGCAATTTTTGCATGGTTAACAGGATTCTTTTCCGTCGGAATGATTAAGCTTTGTTTCAATATTATTTCTGGTTTGGTCGCCACAATAGTGCTGAATGCTAACAACAACGACCCAATGATTTTTGCTTTTGCAATTGGTATTCTCGCCCCAATTTTATCTGTAGTTTTAGCTGCGGGTGGAGGAATGGCAATTTTTAGAAGTTTCTCCAGTCTGGCGAGTTTTGGGCTTTCTTCAGTTGTGATGAGGATAGTTAATAAATCCTAAAACATTGTTTATGGCTATTTTAGATTCAGAGTCTACACAAAAAAATCGATTGCGATTTTTAAATCGTGCTTCAAAAAGTGTTTCAACTGGTGACGCATTAGCATTATTTGCTTTAGGTACTTTTGGATTACACCTCATTACTTTTTTCGTACTTTTATTATTGTATGGTTCCTATTCACAGTTAAATAAAAAAGCGCCTCCAAGTTTAGTACAACTAGAGACAGGTTCTGCAATTAAAGTTGCACCTATTGGTAGTCTAGAACGCACTCCTCAAGTAATTCTGCATTTTGTTTCTGACACAATGACTTTGATGATGAATTGGTCGGGAACGCTACCACCTACTACTGTTGAAGAAGCAGCTAAACCAAAACCTGACCCCGGTGTAAATATTGGCAACAGAGAATTTAGAGGTAGTAAGATTACATCAGCAGCATGGCAAGCATCTTATGCGTTATCAGAAGATTTCCGTAAAGAGTTTTTAAAAGTGCTGGCTGCGATTACACCATCAGGAGTTTTTCAAGGCAAGACACAAGTAGTTTTAGTCCCGCTTTCAATTCAATCACCAATAAAAATCTCCGAGGGTAAATGGAAAGTAAAAATGGTTGCTAACCTGACAGTTTTTGCTCAGAATAGCAATTTAGGGGAAATAATTCCATTTAATAAAGAAATATTTATTAGGGCAGTTGTCCCACCACAATCGCCAAATCAAGTTGATGGTTTAGCAGCAGTAATTTACCAGGTGCGTGCGAGTGGCTTAGAAATTTATGCGATTCGGGATTTAGCACAGGAGAATTTGTAATGCAGGAGAATAATGTAAACCAAAGCTATGAGTCAAGTACAAATTGGGATGAGTCCAGTCTGGCTCAATTACTTGGTTTTCATCACCAAAGTCAGCTAGAGAATTCAATCTCCTCTGCTGAAGAAACATCTGTTGGCAGTGAAGTTGCGGAGACTGAAAATAAGGAATCTATTCAAAATACAATTGCAACTCATGAACTATTTGATGACCCCCAAATAGGTAAAACTCAGCCCACATTCTACGGTAATCCCTTTGCAAAGTTTGGCGCAGTTGGATTGGTTATGCTTGTGGTATTTGGTGCTGGGGCAACTGTTTTAAATAGCATTATGTTTGGTAAACCCAGAGTAGCACCAACAATTGCTAATCAAGAAGCTGACAAACCAAAACTAGAAATGGCTGATAACGCAAATCCTCAAGAAACAGAAACAGGAAAGCTCAAAGGAGAATTAGCTTTAGGCAGTCAAGTAGAAAAAATGCAATCGCTGGAGCGTTCTAAAAGCCTTAAAACAACAATTCAACGCAAAGTTTCTCACAGGAATGATTCAAACAACCGGATTAATCGAATTTCTGACGCAGAAGTACGCCCAGCCCAGGTTTCTTCTGTTCGTAACCCAATACAAGAAAGCAGTAGATATGATTTGCCTCGTGTTGCTTCTGTTCCTAGATTTCAAGCCACCATAAACGCAGCATCTCCAAACACAAAAGAATCTGTTGACCCAATAGAGGAATGGGAAAAAATTAGTCGCTTGGGCAGTTATGGTCATACGCAAATTGCATCTATAACTAACGAGCCAGCAAACGGTAAAACTTTGGATACTATAACCAATGAACAACCAAATTCATCAATAAAAATTCCCCGTACTACCTTGGTTTCAATAGCATCTACTCAGAGCATTGAACCTGAACCCTTGTATACAGAAGAAGCAGCAGTTATCAATGGCGAACCGATACAACAATTACAAGTTGGTGCATCTGCATCTGGAAAGTTAGTAACTCCGCTAATTTGGAGTAAACATTCAACTAATAACTCTTCTAACAAATCACAAACTACAACATCAGGTGAAAAATTTGTTATCCAACTTATTGAACCTTTAACGAAAGAAGATTGTTTGATCACTTTACCAAAAGGTTCTCAAATTGTTGCTCAGGTGACTGATATTCAAAAATCAGGACTTGTTCAACTCGAAGCAACACAGGTTTTAATTGATGGTAAGGAATATCTGCTTCCACCAGGAGCAATTAGTATTCGTGGTAATTCCGGTCAACCTTTAATCGCATCGAAATGGAGTGACAAAGGTGGAGAAATTGCTTCCCGTGATGCTGAAACATTTATAGTAGGTTCCCTTGCCAAAGTCGGTAAGGTATTAAATCAACCCAAATCTCAACAAATATCAACATCTAGTTGGTTAGGTGGTACAAATACTTTTTCTTCTATCAGTGGAGGTAGCGAAAATATTTTGGGAGCAGTTTTAGAAGGTGGATTTGAACCGCTCACTCAACAAATTCTTCAGCGCAATCAACAAGCACTTGCAGAAATTCAGCAACGAGAGGAAGTGTGGTACATCCGTGCTGGTACAGATATTCAAGTCTTTGTTAATCAATCATTTCAGTTGTAAACACTTTTAGTTATGAAGGCTTTTTTACAAAATTTGAGTGTTATTTCGACTGTTCTGACTTTTACTGTTTTTTGGCAATCAGCGAGAGGTGAAAATTATTTAAAAAAAGGAGTGAGGAATATTTCACAAGATATAGCGACTGGTAACAGTAGTAATATACCTCTGATTGAATTGTCATCCGGCTATGGGGTGAATATTTCATTTATCAAGAGTGGCGAGATAGTCGAGAAAGTTTGGCTGGATAATCCGGCTTTCGCTTCATTAGATGTCGATGGTTGTCTATCAGGTTTAGCACAGGAGTGCGAACAATCAGGTGCAACTGTACTGCATTTACGGCGAATCAACCTGCTCAAAATACCACAACTACCCAAGACAAATAGCAGTTTGCTAACGGTAATAACAAAGAGTAACTCTGGACGAAGAGTTTATGTATTTCGCGTAGCAATGGGCGATACAGTTCCTAAGTATCACATCGTTGAGGTTACACCAAGTTTAAGAGAAGAACCTGAAATTAGAAATTTGCCTAGCGCCACCAATATCACAAATCTACAAGTGATTAGTTCGGGGCTAGAAATTGCCCAGCAACAACGTTTAATTTTACCTAACTCTCGCTTACAAAGACGAGTAAAGAGTTTTTTGATGTTAATAAAGTCGGGATATTTAATCAATGATGCTGCTCGTAGAAGTGGAATTTCCTTACGGTTAGTCAATCGCTTAATCGAGCTAGGAAGTAACTCACAAATCGGTAGTTTACGCTAAATATTTAACATTTTTCTGAAAAAATATTTATTCAAAGACAATGAAATTCTCAAATAAGTATTTGGCATTGATGCCAGGATTAAGCCTATCAATATTAATCTTTAGTGCAATTATCATTACATGGCAGCAACAAGGCATATCAAAACAACCAGAGATTCCCACAATATCTTGGCAAAATACCCGTTTACCAGATTGGAACCAAATTACTTTTTCTAAAATGCCAGCAATTAACGAATCTGGCTCATTTCAAATACCTCCAGGAGTGACAGAAAAATTGGGATATAACCCCTCTCGTAGTTGGAATGCGGGACAAAAGCCAAATTCATTTACAATGCTAGGTGATTTTCAAGATTCTTTGAAACTCCAAAAGTTTTCACTTACAGATATCGCCCAAATTGTTGACTTGGATTTACAGAAACTGAACTTAGAAAGCTTTGGTGTGATGAAGTTTCAAACCTTAGAAAGTTTGGTGAAAGCTATTCCTGATTTAAAAGAATTTCATGTTTCCGACGTTAAATCTGTTCTTGATTTACTTGATCAATACTTATCCAATTCCTTCGATACCAATCAAACTATAGGAAATTTACTACAACAATCTCCCCACTTGGGTAAATTAAGTTTATCATCATTGAATTTAAAATCTTACAACCTGAATTCAATTCCTGGATTATCCACAACTCCCATTGGTAGTTTTGAAAAATGGCAAGGAGTTTACATTGACGAAATACCTGGACTAGCAAACGTACCATTTTCCCAGTTCCCCAATCCCATCAACCCTGTAGGTACGGAAGTCGGAATAGTTGATATTGCTTTTGCAACCAACGAACAACAGCGAAATCGTACTATTTCAGGAAGCGATAAAGAAGGCTTTGCTGTGCCATGCGCTCAAGATTGCTCCCATACTGAATTATCTGGTTCACCTGCTGTCAACGGTAAAGCTTGGGTTAGCGGTAAGTATCAGTTAGTCAAAGGTGGTAAAGGTATTTTGGGTTCTGTTAATAGTGGAAAAGAACCCACAGGGAGACAACCTTTCGGTGATGCGTTCAAGGTGGCTATATGGGATGTCTCGGAAGTAGATGGAATGATTACCCAAGCTTTATTCTTCCGAGCTTGTATGCGGAATAATTTTATTGATTTGGGATGTACACCCTACTTTATTGGCCCTGTGCCTTTCATGAGTTATAGGGAGAAAGAACCGATATTTTTAGGTGCTATTGATGAGAGTAAAAATTCTGTCTCTACTCCCACAGGATTAAAAAGTAGTGGATTTACTTTTAATAAGCCTCCGATAACATCTGGAAATGCGCTATCTAATTTAATACCAGCAGCGAAAGGTGATTGTAAAAAGCTTCATTCATCAGGTATTAATATTGATGCTTTGAGTAATGCACTGTTGAGTACTGAAGATAACTACAACGCTGTGGGTAGTTATGTTTGTGACTCGAATGGTAATTGCGGTCGAGCGCTGGGTGCAATGGAATTGATGTCCTATCGTTCTGATGTAAGGAAGATTATATCAAGTAAATCTGGTGGATCACAATTCCTCACCAAGTTGGATACAGGTAAAGAAGTGACTGGTGAGGAAATGATGCAGTACTTTTCACCCACCGAGCAGCAATCTTTAATTGAAATTGAAACGAATAATTTATTGTCAACCGCATCGCAACAAATTGACCCATCTACAGTCAAGCCTTTTAGTGGAGACAGGTTAATTGAACGTGCTGCTCAAATACATTTTGCTGGTGTGGGTATTCCTGCTGATGAGTTGATTAGTGATGTTAGGGAAGAAAATTCAGTCAAAGAATATGGCAGTAACGTAGCTCATAAATATTCAAAAGCTATGGAATCAATGGGCTGCTTAAAATAATTTTTGCTGGGTAGTTAGCTATGCCAAAACAACTGAAAACATATAATATAAAACTTTTGATAATTTTGATGTTAATTTTAGCTTTTTTGAGCTTAACACTAGCCTGTTTTTTATGGGTATTTAATTCCTCATCCAATAAAAGTCGTACACCTACTTGGAAACCTGCCAAAGAGATTGTGAATGCACCCCTATTTAAAAAAGTACTAGCTAATGCTTCTACAAATAAGCTTGATGATCAAGCTGTAAAAGTAATGCCAATTACCTCTAGTAATGGTGTCCATGTATTTGTATTTGATTTTCGTTCACCTCAACTTTGTGGTGCAAGTGGGTGTTTGTATCAGGTTTATCACGAATCAGGAAAACTACTTTTGCAAGTTATAGCTAATCCTCACTTACCGCCAAAAGAAGATTTGATTAAGGTTTCAAGCCGCGATCTACAAGCTTTTCCTTGCTTAATTTTTACGCAGACAACAGACATGGAAAATATGGTATCTCGTACTGATTATTGCTTTGATTCTGGTCGATACACGCGCTTTGGCGAGACTTGGACAGATGTTGGTGCATTAGAATATTAAAACTATGAGTAATTATTTACAAGTACAGCAAGTAAAACCTGCCCCAGTCCAAAGCTTACAGATAGAAAGATTGACAGACTTAATGAAATCACCATCGGGACTGATATTGCTGGGTTGTTTTGCAGTAATGGCTATTTTTCAAGTTTTATCAGGCAGAAATTCTAAAGGTAAAGTTGCCACTAGTTATTGGGGAGGTAGTCGAGAAAAATCATTAGCTGCACATAAAGCTAAAAAACAGATATCAAAACCAACTCGTAATTCTGTCGCATTGTATGTTGGTACTCCTGGTGACATCAGAATTACTCTTCAAAAACAATGGTATGAGGCTGGGTTACTCAAAACCAAACCAACTTTTTACAAGCAATTCATTTCCCCCAATTCAACTTTATATGTACCTGATGCTCAGAGGGGAATAGCCGTTATTGGTGCAGCTGGTTCTGGTAAAACCTTCTCCGTAATAGACCCTCTAATTCGTAGTGCTTTTGACCAGGGTTTTCCCATGTTGCTCTACGATTTCAAATTTCCGGCACAGACTAAACGAGCTGTAGCCTATGCAATTAAACGAGGTTACACCGTTAAAGTATTTGCGCCGGGGTTCTCTGAGAGCGAAACTTGCAATCCGTTGGACTTGTTGAGGGATGAGGAAGATGCGATCGCGGCTGGACAACTTACCCAAGTCATCTCTCGCAACTTCGACAGAGGTGTTCATGCTAGCAGTGATAAGTTTTTCGAGGAAGCTGGAGATAGTTTAGTTGAAGGTATTTTGCTCGTTACTAAAGCAATTAAAACCCTAACAGGTGAGGATAAATATTGCGATTTGATGATGGCACGGGCAATTCTAGGTGGGACTGCAACCAAGTTTATTTTCAACCCCCAAGACCCAGAATCTGCAAAGCTTTTCAGTGATTACTTGGGTGAAATGGAGATTAAATTTAGTTCTAAATCTCGCAGTACTGGCAAAGGAGGCGGTTCTCGTAGTTCTAACGAACATCACCAAAAGCGACATTTATTTGAACCGGCACAGTTTGCCAAGATGGGTACAGGAAGGGCTGTAATTATTAACCCTGCATACACTCGTGGCACAGAAGCGTATGTTCCTCTGCTGCAAGGAGTGAAGGTTCCTTCATCTGATATTGATGAGATGAAGTGGTCGGAAAGTAAGTGGGATTTTGTGCGTGAGAGACTAATTCAAAATAATTCGTTACAAATAAGCGATGATGAACGCTCTCAACAATTTTTAGAACGTCGGGAGTTAGCACAACAGTTATTTCCTGTTCCCGAATCAAGTTCTCTGGCATCTCCTGAAGAACTTTCCAATGTATTTTAGAAGTCTAATTATGCAAGCATATCCAGTTAATTGCAGTCCAGATGTTTTCTCTGTTTTGTCACGCTATCCTGAATGGCTCGAAATGATTATAGAAGCCATTGAACTACCACTAATAGATAGAAATTATTGCCCAGAAGTTATCGAGGTATTTGACCAATATGGCTTATTGGTTGGGAGAATTCACGGCTGTTTATCTTATGAATGTAATAGAAATGCTCAAGAGCCAAGTAATTAGCAACCCCTGATGGTAATGTAATTATTGATGCTAAAGATAGGCGAGGTAATTTATTCATCAAAATTATCAATTACGTCTCCTTTTGGAAGTAAAAATATCTCTTTACTACCAATTGTGAAACAGCGTACAGTGCTTAAAAAACTTCTTAATTCTGATTTCCAAAAGTACCCTGGTAAAATTTCAAACGAAGCATCCGGAAACTTTTGTTTTATTTGATCCTTCGCCTCTTGGTCATTATATATTTTGGGAGAATTTGCTATACATGCTGCTTCGAGTACTTCATTTGTATTTTCTTTAATTGCCACATAGATCAAATCTTGAAATTCTTTCGTTGCAGTAGCATCAAGAGGAACAATAACAAAGCTAAAATTATCCGCCAAAACGGTATCTGCTATTTGGGTAGTTTCACAAAAGCTGAAATTGGGGATGAAATGTCGGCTTGCACTTGCTTGTTTGCTACCACCAGGGGAGTTAGAGAATAAAGAAAGTTTCTACAAACAACTTCTAACTGTACTTGCTGACTTTGTAACACCAACTGGAAGAATGCGAGTGGAGTTAATCGAGTTTAAATGCTTACCAGAAGGAGCAGAAATTTATCTGGCTTACCAAAAGAAATTAGGACAAGCTATCAAAACAAAAGTCATTGCCCTAGCGATGATAGGTTACAGAAATGCATCAGTGTTAATCAGCAATAAAGGCATAGTAGCAACTGATGGTAAGACTTCTGATTTAGGAATGATTCGACTTTTAGAGAAAATACTGGCCAAAACATCTGGGCAAACTGCTTCACAATTAGCTCCGGCTGTGGTTGCTGCTGGTAGTGATGTATCCGCAACTCCTTTTTTCCGATTATTGAGAAGTACGAATCATGCCAATAAACAGCATGAATTACAGCAACTTCAAAAAGCGGTAAAGCTTGGCAGAAGTGAGTATGCTGCTGTACTGATAAGTTGGTTAGACCAAGTAATTTCTATCAGTTCGGTAGACGAAATCTTATTTTGCGGTGGTACTGCGGACTATCTAAGAAAAGAGTTGAACTTGCACTATCCAGGAACTCCTTGTTTGTGGGGAGTGGGTGCAGAAATACCCGAACAAATTGATAGTTTCGGTTTGAGAACTAGGCTGGCTGATGTTTACATCGTATTTTTATATTTTTCAGAACAAGTCAACAAACGTCTTCTTCCTACTAACAAGGCGAGATCCAGAGGTCTGTAATGTCTGAGCAAATAGATTTTCGCTGGCGATATCAACCACGTAAGCAAATGGATGTGCAACTGATGGAGTATATCCAAGACAATCAAATTACTAGTAAAACCGAGATGATACTTTTGGCGCTGCGGTCATTTTGGCTACCTTATGCAATAGCTGGGGATTCCCTGACAAGAGAGCAGATGCGGCGTGTGGCGCGTGCTTCAGTCCAGGCTTTAAGAAAGCAGACAAAAGAGATTTTGGAGTTAGCAGGCTTGGAAGATACTTGCTTAGAAGTTCAAATGCAATTTACTCAATTAAGTCCATTAAAGATTGCAAACGAAAGTGGAACAACCCTTCAAGCTACATCTATTAATGAGCTTCGCACTCATGCAGGAAATCATGCTTACGACGATACAGGTTTGAGTAATTTTTTGTAGCCAGAAAATTTTGTCTCTACAAAGACATCTTTATCCACTAATAATTTGGTGAGACATATTGGCATCGCCTTCACCAATTATCTGGAGTAGAAGTTTGCCCAATCCATCATGTTTTTTTGGAATTAAGTAAAGCCCCAGCCCGTAATCATAGCAATTGCAGTGAGTATTTTTCTGCCCAGCAATCAATACTTTTGACAACACCCCGTCGCTTAGATTTATCTGATTCAAATCAAAAATTTCTGCTTTCTATTGCCCACGATGCTACAACTTTATTATCTCAATCTGGGGTATTACCTGACTTTGAATCTTTACACAATCGTTATATTTGGCTATTAGCTAACTCTGGGCTAGCTACCTACAATGGTGCTGTTCATGTAGGTCAATTGGTAAGGAAATTTAAACAATATTATTCATCTGAATTATTGAATTTACTTCAATGTCAGGTGGATGAAAACAAGCGTAGTAATTGGTTATCCCAAATTGTCAAATCTTTAAATAGAAATAAGGTGAACCATCCTTCAATACCGTTGCCAAAATAAGAGGATGAAGAGGTAGGGCGTTTCGTAGTAGAGTTATTGTCTCTCACAACGACAACTCAAAAACTACAAGCAGCCCATGCCAGATATTTTATCACTCCTGCAATGCCTACTACCGCAGATCAACGCGACAACGATGCGGCAATTTAACCAAATAATCCTGGCGATGTTAGCGATGAGCAAAAAATAGAGTCTGGTCCATATCTTGTAATTACTTCTCCAACTACTGCCAAGGAATTAGAGGTTACTAATTTAATTAAGTTTCCTGCTGCTAAAAATATTCATTTCTGGAAATCTTCGGAACTCACTATTAAGATTGGTGCAAGAAATCCAACTGAAAAAATGCCTCATACCTTGTTTGCTCAAGCGAAATTTATCACCCCTGATGGTCAGGATGTGTATATTGCTATCGGCACAATTAGCATAAAATCAATGAAAGAACACGACCTCAAGCCGGGAATGTCAATCAAGCAAGGTAAGGTTGAATTTCATTTCGGTATTAGTGATGGGATGGTTGATGCTTTAAAACAGCAAACTAGGGAATATGTTGAGTCAATTAGACAAGAAACACTGTCAGCAGAAAGATTACAACTTGCAGCAGCTATTCACGATGTCAGTCATACTGAATCAAGTCAAAATTATCTGGGACTCAAAAGAGCAGGTGTGGCGTTTGCTATTTTTTCAGATGAAGTTATAGGTCAACTCCAGCAGTTACAGTTTACCCAGATGAGGGTCATCGGGACTCAATTTAATGAGTATGCTCTGAAAAATTTTCAGAGTGAAAAAGTGGCGATTAAATTTGAGGATAGCGTGCATCCTCGTGACTCAACTAAAACTGCTCGTTGGGTAATTTTAGAGGGTAAAAAGCTCGGTACACTGGATGCTCGTTCTCCTCATTTACTAGCCGGATGTGAGGCAATTGCAGCTATTACTTCTGCTCCCAGTACGAGCTTTATTGTTACCAGTTTGAAAAATCCTGACCATAAATTGCAAATTGATAGCGTTAATCAATATGCTTTTGCAACTCGTCAATGGCTGGGTGAGCAAGTAAATATTACTTTGGATGTGCGTCAAACTCAAGAGCGTAAAACACCAACTGTTGTTGCTTATCTTGATAATCAAATATTGGGAGTAGTAAATAAGCAGTCAGTCAATTTTTTACAAGGGAGACTGGCTGCTATGGGTAGAAAACTTCAAGGATTTAGTTTTGTAGGTATTTATTGTCGGACTGTGGAAGCACTGACAGCAACAACCTTTGAATTTGAACATATTGTACCGCGTTCGGCAGGAGGGGAAACAGTTTGGGAAAATCTCTGTTTAGCTTGTCCGAACTGCAATCGTTACAAAGCCGACCGTCAAAATATTATCGACCCAGTTACAGAGCAGGTAGTTCCTTTGTTTCATCCCCAACTTCAGCTATGGAAAGAACATTTTTCTTGGAATGAGGATGCGAGCATGATGATTGTAAAATGATTGGCTCCCACACCTCTATTGGTACTGCTGTTGGGTCTCCATAAGAGCCAATTCTCACCGGATCGCGATATCGTTTTAACACTTCTATTTCATTTGTACCCAGTTTTGGGTAAGTTCCGGTTTTATACTTGCGGTAAATATTGTTGATAGGCAACAGATTAACGTAGCAGCTACCGCTTTGACTTAATTTCAAGGGACAGTTCCCACAAATACCTTGGTCTAAACCGTTTTTTGCTGCTGACGTGGGCACAAATTCTTGCTGCAAAATCCAAGATTGAATCAATCTTCCAGTTTTGCGATTGGATGTAGGGTAAACAAATCCGGTCAAAATCAGGGCTATCTCAGAACCGTCCAATAGAGAAGCTCCTGACCAAACAATATAGCTGTTCTGTAGCATATTGATAACAGCAGATAGTTGAATATTGATGAGTTGGCAAGTTATGAAGCGAGTAATCTAGTAGACAAATAGCCACAGCTATCTAGTTATTAAAAGCGTTGAATTGATGAGATAAATTGCTTTTAATAAAAAGCCTCCGGTAGGGAATCATACTGGAGGCTTTGAAAATTGCTACTATGAGTTTTTGGGATTAGTAGTGAGTGCTATCTTCAATCGTCTCTGATTGGTAATGCATATGATTGCGCTCGGCGTATTCTTGTCTACGTTGCCAAGATATTTGATTTTGAACTATCAAATCTTCAAGGCTTTTACCAAACTTGCGATTTGCATATTCAAGAAGTTGTTCTAGAGTGTATCGCTTTTCTTCAACATTACCAAAATCACTGGTAAAGCGTTCTTTAAATTCATCCCAATCAAAAGTGTCTTTGAGCGTTCGTTTGGCAACAAGTCCACAAAGAGAACGGATAGAATAGTAAACTTTTGAGTAGACACGCTCCGAGTAGTTGCTCACGGCATACTCACCTAATATTGAACCATCTATCGGTTGAAGAGTAGGGGTAGAAGATTTGCGTGACGGCATATACAATATTTCGTAAACTTCATTAACCAAATGGCGTAAGCCAACGAATTAAGAGAAGTAGCAAGTCGAAAGTCAGAACTATTTTGAAAATTCTGAATTTCGACTTACTAAATTCAACTTAATATTGTGTTAAATTTCAGCCCATCATTGGAACAGATTACCACCAAGCTGAATCATCGCAGTCAGCCATGAAATCTTTTCTTTCGCTGCACATCTGATACTCAGCTTCTAGCTGTTGTAAGTCTGCATCAAGTGCGAGATTTTTCACCGCCAGCATTATTTCTTTTAGATGAGTTTCTTCACTTATACCCGTATAATAAAACTTGATGAATTTGTCTGCTTTACCCATAAATTTTTCGAGATGGGTAACAAATGTTTGTTCAAAATCTATTGCCTGAATCATAGTTAATTGCTTCTGAATACCTTCAGTTACCTTCAGGCGTAAGCCAAAAAAGAAAAAGCAAGAAGTATAAATCATCAAACTATATTGGTTAGTTTTGTTATGCAATATTATTGAATTATTTCCGAAATAATTTGAATATTAGATAATAAAATAAATACTATCTTTGATGACAGAGCGTATGTAAGAATCAAGAATTGAAGAAAGAATACGAAACGCTCAATAAATCTGTCTACCTTGACAGATTGAGGTAGTGTGAATAGTGCCAGAAAGCAATACAGCATATGCACAGGCTTGTCGAAAAGTTTCCTGAAGCGTTGATGTCGCTAATTGTCCACATAGTTAAAAACGCCCCCGAAACTTCTTTTAGCTTGATTATTTATTATCCCACCAATATGCTTAGGGCGGCCGCATCATGTCAATAAGTAAAGTCTATTCTCAATAGAGTTAAAAATAATGTCATTAACTCTTGCTTATTGCGAATAACTTAGGCGTTGGCGTAGCCCGCCGCAGGCATCGCTTTGGGGCTTTAAAAATAATCAAACGCGAAATCCTGATTTTTTCGTTGGTTCTTAACCTTCGTTGTGATCAAGAGTAATTTAGATGCGTTTGCCCTACCAATATGGTCTGTTTATTTCCGCCTACCTGTACTAATACAAGTCCAGTCCGGCTCTTTCTACTCAAAGGAACCACCAAAAAACTGTTAAATTACTCGAATCTTTTCATGTAGTATTTGCAGTCACTCTGTATCGATATTGCGGTTGCCATCAACCCTACATTATCAACTAAATAATATTGCTGTCCCCAAACACAGTGTAAAATTTCTACTGAATCTATGTTCTGTAAGTATGAAGGGTTTGTGGTTGCATAAATCGCTGATAATAAATCATGACCATCCTTGCCAATAATCAGTGCTAATTACTGCTGTTCAGTTTTCTTTTCGGGTAGACGGAATTGCTCGAATCTGACTACAGATTGCTCAAACCAGTCGAGACTGACTTGAAGTAATAGCCATCCAGGGGAAATCATTGCCAAATTATTCAAGGTGTGAAGTTTAATTTTTGTCTTGAGATGGATATTTTTTATAAAGCTTTTGTTTAAAATCCTAGAACACCGATTCACTAATAAAATACGAGACTGAAAACCCTGTTTTAACGTCTCCTACAACGAAATATTCCTTTTACAACTCATGAAACCTGGTTTTTTCGTCATGATTCCGAATACTGAATCGGTGTTCTCGAATTCAGAATCTAAGATCATTTGATTTGGAGGAGTTTTGATAAATAATATTCGCAATCGCTTTAGGGGGTTTAAGCGCAAAAGGGTTGAACCATCACAACTCAAACAGTTGGTACATGAATTATTGGAAGAGTCTAGTCTCGATGCAACATATTTGATTTTGATTATTGGCTCATGTGCGTTAGCGAAGCTCCTCTGAAAGAGGCTCGCTACATTTGGTCTACTTGCCAATAGCACTGCTGTAATTATCGGCGCAATGATTATCGCACCTCTAATGTTGCCAATTCGAGGTTTAGCCTTTGGTGCATTAATTGGAAATATCAACCTATTTCGTAAAGGCGTAATAGCAGTATTCTTAGGCACATTACTAGCACTTTTAATTTCTTGCAGTATAGGTTGGATCGTTAATCTACCTAGTTTCGGCAGTGAAGTGCTATCTCGCTCCAAACCTAATCTGCTTGATTTGGGTATTGCGATCGCAGCAGGTTTTATCAGTGGCTACGCTAAGGTTAATTCAAAAATCTCTGCTAGTGTGGCAGGGACAGCAATAGCTGTTGCCCTTATGCCCCCAATTTGTGTCATCGGTTTAGGTCTAGCAAAATTTAACTTGTCACTCAGCTTAGGAGCGAGTTTGCTCTACCTGACGAACCTTTTGGGTATTAGCCTTGCTTGTATGCTGACATTTTTATTCACTGGCTATTCTCCTGTCGATCGCGCCCAAAAAGCGCTGCTATGGGCATTAGCATTAACAGGCGCTTTACTGATACCTTTAACTGTCAGCTTTACCCGATTAGTTAGACAAGCAGAACTCGAAACCCATTTGAGAAAAGCACTGCTGAACCGAACTGTAACTTTTCAGCGTTTGGAACTACTGAAAACTGATACTAATTGGCTGAGTAATCCGCCTCAAGTTCGCTTGAGCGTTAGCGCACAATCACCTGTAACATCAAAGCAAGTAAGTCTTTTAGAAGCGTTTCTTGAAAAAGAAACTGGGCAACGTTTTTCCCTAATTTTTGAAGTTAGTCAGGTGAAAGAAGTCAGAGGAGAAAAATCAGATTATCCTCACAAATAAAATAGATATCAACCGAATTTAAAGATGGCGTTCGCAACCTATTCAGAATTAACTTTTAATCTCAAAAATTGCCCAGTAATTAGCTTGTAAAACTCCACCGATATATTAGCCTATATTAAAGACACATCACTATTTATTTAGCCTTTTGGTTTCTGATAGGAGTACGAACAATATATTGACTAGCAGATGAATTAATAGCAAGTGGTTCGATTTTTCCTTGGGAAACTAAAGTTTGATAAATTAAAGCTGTAATCTCTCCGCGCGTGGCAGGTTTCCTTGGATTAAGAACTTTGGTATTTGGATAATTCACCACTATATTTCTTTCAGTTGCTGCTGCTACATCTCCAACTGCATATTGCGGAATCTTCTTGGCATCTGCGTAAGTGTTAGTAATAATAAATGATGCAGGACGATTAAGATTTAGAGCATCAGTTGGTACAGCCTGGGCTTTTGGTATTAATAACGGTTGCATCAAAGTAGTAAATCCAAGGGGCATGAAAATACGTCTTTTTACAGCTTTTTGTGTGGTTTGTTCAGGAACTACTCTCTGCTCGACTGTGCGGACAGTAACTGCTGATGCACTAGTAGTTAAATTCAACCCTTTGTTTAAGGCAACTATAGCCTCCACCTTAGAAACCGGTTGATTGGGACGAAAATAACCACCAGCATAACCCGACATAAAACCTTGTTGATATGCTTCTTCAATGGGACGAGTAGCCCAATAGTTAGTAGGAACATCTTTATATACAGCACCACTTTCTATTTGACGAATTGCTGGTTGGTCAAAAGCTTTACGAATGATTGCTGCAAACTCATCTCGGTCTACTCGTTGTTCTGGTCTAAATGTACCATCAGGATATCCAGTTACAATGTTTCTTGCAGCCAAACCCTGAATAAATGGCTCTGCCCAATAACTAGATTTAACATCGCTAAAAGTAGTTACATATGAGGATTGAGCATAGGTATCTAATGCTCCAACTGCAAGTACTATTAAATTTAAAGATAGTAAAGATACACCTGCTGACACTACCTTCGTTAACTGCATCACGATCTATGCCCCCTTTTTTTTTAAAAATTTATTCTTCTAATGCTTCAATATTATTATTAAATAGTGCAGATTTCGGGGAGATTTCGGGGAGAAATTTCATATACATATTAAAATACTACTATAGGCTGATTCTGCTTATTCATCAAGAGATATTTAATGAATTAAGCAATACCAAAAAAATTAAGTGTTTGAATTTGTGTTTGAATAATAACTTATAACAAACTCAAATTTTTCAATATAGAGAATAAAAATTAAACACTGGGGTAAGAAAGGAAAAAATATAGCTGATTCCTTCACGTTTGTTCCACTATTTAGATTTAATGTAAAACTAAAACGATAATGGGATGAAATTTTTTGTTATACCAATTTTCCCAAACGAAGCGATAAATCAAAACAATGTTGATTGAGTATGAGATACATTTTTTGAAAAATATTTCTTTGGGTAGTAGAGTTATCGCCTTAAAAAGCAACATGGTTAGCTGTAGGAGGGTAAAATGCGTCAACTCATTATCCAAGTACCACGGGGAAATGGAAAAGCAGTTATTGATATTGCCAAATCTCATAACGGCACAAATGTGGCACGATTTGAAGGAAATGCAGAAGAACCCATTGATGTGGTGATTGTTCACGTTTCTAATCGAGAAGTTGGGAAAGTTCTAGAGGAATTGCAAGACTTGCCCAAAGTACACATCACGCTCATACCAACTGGTGCGATCGCTTTGCAACCACCTGCATCGGAAGCAGCCCAGCAAGTTGTGGATGTGGAAGAACGCAGTCCGATTGAGATTTTTCTTTCTGGTTTGCAAAGTGTTGGCTCTTGGCGAGGTTTTCTTAGTTATGCATCGCTTGCAGGCTTTGTGGTCTGGATTGGCTTGTATACTAATACAACTTACTTATTAGTGGCGGCAATGCTGATTGCTCCGTTTGCAGGCCCGGCGATGAATACAGCGATCGCAACTGCATGGGGCGATCGCAAACTCTTAGGGCGGAGTATTTTACGATATTTTTCTGCTTTATCAGTCACAATTGCCACCACTTGCCTACTTAGCCTAATCTTAAGGCAAGAAATTCCTACTAGTTTAATGTTAGACAGTAGCCAGATTTCGGCAGTGGCAGTGATTTTACCATTGGCAGCCGGAGCAGCAGGGGCGCTCACCTTGGTTCAGTCAGAACGGAGTAGTTTAGTCTCTGGGGCAGCAACCGGAATGTTAGTTGCCGCTTCCTTAGCTCCACCTGCGGGAATTGTGGGTATGGCAAGTGCAATTGGTCGGTGGGATATGGCAATTTCGGGACTGTTCTTACTGTTTTTGCAACTATGTGGCATCAACTTTTCAGCAGCCCTCTTGTTCCGAATTTATGGGCTGTCTCCTCAAGCAACTCGCTATCAGCGTGGTAAAAAACGGGTATTTACTATTGCCTTGGCGATCACTGTTATCGCATTGGCTCTTTTACTAACTTGGCAGTTCTCCAATTCTCCCAATCTCCAACGCTCTAGCCTTGCCCAACGTGCTAACGCCCAAGTCCAGAAAACTGTAGAGCAAGTTGGTTTAGCAAAATTGGTCGAGTCGAATGTGCGCTTCACACGATCCAACATTACAGGTCAGGATACCCTGCTATCTGTTGTTTATGTGCAGCGTCAACCGGGGGTTACAGCGTCTAATGAAGAAATAGGCTCTAGCCTCACCCAATCAATTCAAGCTCAATTATTGAAACAGGATTTAAATGTCACACCTTTAGTTGATGTCAACGTGCTAGAACCACCTGCGAGTAAACAATAAGCCCATTTATGAGTAGTCTGAAGCTTTCCCAAAAGCAAGCCCTAGAAAAAGAACGCGGCGAAGTCTTGCAACAGTTGGAAGATTGGCTAGAAATTCCAATGCTGGTGCTGGGTTTTGTATGGCTGGCACTATTCATCATCGAGATAGTCTGGGGGTTAAACCCTTTCCTGGAAGCCGTTAGCATCACTATTTGGATTATTTTTATCTTAGATTTTCTCCTGAAAGTAGCGATCGCTCCTCATAAAATTTTTTATATCAAAAACAACTGGCTAACAGCTATTTCTCTAATGTTGCCAGCACTGCGTAGTTTTCGGATTATACGAGTTATACGGATACTACGAACAACCAGGGTTGTACGAGGGCTACAACTGTTGCGAGTCATGACTCGTGCTAACCGAGGAATGCGGGTTTTAGGAGCAAGTATTAGCCGTCGAGGGTTTGGTTATGTTGTGGCATTAACTGCGATCGTGACTGTAATAGGAGCAGCAGGGATGTATGCCTTTGAAAACGAAGTTCCTGGGGAATCAGGGCTGCACGATTACAGCACTGCTTTCTGGTGGACAGCAATGCTCATGACAACGATGGGTTCTGACTATTCGCCCAAAACGCCCGAAGGACGGGTGCTTTGTTTTTTCTTAGCGTTATATGCGTTTGCCGTGTTTGGCTATGTCACTGCAACTTTAGCGACGTTTTTTATTGGCCGTGATGCCGATGATGATGAAGCCGAGTTAGCTGGAGCGAAATCTATTCAAATGCTTCAGAGTGAAATCGCAGCGTTGCGAGGGGAAATTCAAGAATTATTGCATCAAAATTCACAGCGTTGAAGTTAGCAAATATTAATTAATTGAGGAAAGTTTATGAATGCAGAAATCTCCGCAGCTTGGGATAAAGTTCAAAGCATGATTAACGGGTTTATAGCTTTGTTACCAAACATTGTCTTAGGGTTAATTGTCTTTATACTATTTTTCTTTGTTGCTGGCAGAATTAAGGTAGTGGTTAAGCGGTTAACTCGTAACCGTCGCTCCGCCCGTAATCTTGGATTAGTGCTGGGAAGATTAGCTCAAGGCATAACAATTTTGATTGGGTTGTTTATCGCTCTTTCTATTGTAATTCCCTCATTTAAAGCTGGCGATTTAGTACAACTTTTGGGAATTAGCGGGGTAGCAATTGGTTTTGCTTTTCGTGATATTCTGCAAAACTTTTTAGCTGGGATTTTAATTTTATTGACTGAACCTTTTCAAATTGACGACCAAATTGTGTTTAAAGGCTTTGAGGGAACAGTTGAAAATATCCAAACAAGAGCAACAACAATCAGAACCTACGATGGTCGGCGGATTGTGATTCCTAACTCGGAATTATTTACCAATTCTGTCACCGTGAATACTGCCTTTGATAACCGCAGATTAGAGTATGATGTCGGCATTGGCTACGGCGACGATATTGATCTAGCCAAGCAGTTAATGCTAGACGCAATGCATAGCGTAGATCAGGTTTTAAAAGATCCAGCTCCTGATGTACTAGTAATGGAACTAGCCGGAAGTACTGTCAATATTCGGGTGCGCTGGTGGGTTCATCCACCACGACGGGCAGATAATCTGATTTCGCGGGATAAAGTGATTACTGCTATTAAGAAAACGCTCGTCGCAAATGGTATTGATTTACCCTTCCCAACTCAACAAATTTTATTCCACGATCAGACCGAAGAGACAGATGGCGATCGCTCTCGTCAGCGTGAAGGTTGGCCATCTGGTAAAGGTGAAGTACCAAAACCCCGCAGTATTAGCAGTTCTCTCAGGTTACTCGCTCAAAAGCAAGATGATAACAATAGTAAGGTAGATTCTGCAAAGGTCAATAATGAAACATGAAAAATGTCAAATTAGGTAAACTGTGGGATACGCTCCACTCAAGTTACTGGTTCATTCCCTCAACTATGGCTATACTTACCACTGCGTTGGCATTCATAATGTTAATGCTCGATCGCACAGGTAAGGCGGGTCTTAGTTATTGGTGGAGCTACACTGGTGGAGCAGATGGAGCTCGATCGGTTTTAGGAGCAGTTGCAGGTTCAATGATTAGCGTTGCTGCTACTGCCTTTTCAATTACAATCGTGGCGCTTCAGTTAGCTGCTTCCAATTTTGGCCCCCGTCTCCTGCGTAATTTCATGCAGGACACTGGCAATCAAGTTGTCCTTGGCACATTTATAAGTACGTTTATCTACTGCTTGCTCATACTTCGGACTATTCATGGTGAGGGAGATGGATATAGTCAGTTTGTACCGCAACTTTCAGTTACCTGCGGTATTTTACTAGCAATTATTAGCATCGGAGTTTTGATTTATTTTATCGATCATGCTTCTACAATAATTCAGGCTTCGCACATCATTGAAAACGTTAGTGATGACTTAGATAAAGCCATTGATCGCTTGTTTCCCCAAAAAATCGGGCGTAGCATCCCATTGGGACAAGAAGTTGCAGAAATACCTGACAATTTTGACTTGGTTGCAAGTCCTGTAATAGTTAATAAGAATGGTTACATACAAGCAATTGACGACGAAGAATTGATGAAAATTGCCCGAAAAAACAATCTTTTATTGCGCGTTGAGTCTCGACCAGGAAAGTTTATTGTTAAGGACAGTCATTTAGTTATGGTTTTTCCTGGTAAATTTGTTAATAAAAAATTAACCAAACAAATCAATGATTGCTTTATTTTGGGTAAAGAACGTAGCGAACAACAAGATATTGAGTTTCCCATCGATCAGTTAGTAGAAATTGCCCTACGTGCGCTTTCTCCAGGGATTAATGACCCATTTACCGCAATTCGCTGTGTTGATAGACTAGGCGCTGGACTATCCCGTTTAGCCCAAAAAGATTTTCCTTCACCTTACCGCTACGATAAAGATCATAAATTACGTGCGATCGCTTTTGGGGTAACATTTGAGGGATTGGTTGATAGTGCCTTTAATGGAATTCGCCAATATGCACGCTCTGATACATCAGTAACCATTCGTTTATTAGAAGCGATCGAGAATATTGCAACTTACACCAACAATCCCAAATACCAAGTAGTTTTACAGCGTCATGCAGAGATGATTTTGCGCGGTAGCCAAGACGGTTTACCAGAAGAACTAGACCGCCAGGATGTGCAAAAGCAATATGACAATGTTATTCAAGCTTTAAGAAATCAGACTTTAGCTGAAAGAAAAAAATGAAAAATCTCAATTGGAAAGGTTATCGAATTATTGCGTGGATAGGACAAGCTCTATTAACAATTCTTGTCATAGCCGCAGCAGTTCAAGGTAAATGGACAAATGCCTTTGGTCTTGCAATCTTCCTTATTGCATCCTTTGTATTTGTCATTCAAGATGATAAATTACCTACCTTGTTTGATTTTCTATTTGTCTTGGCTGCATTGCTAAATGCTACTGGTTGGGTATGGGATTTCTTTGGTATGCCAGGCCCTTATGATGAGATTGTTCATGGTTATACTACTTTTGCAATTACCCTCGCGCTCAGTTTTTTAGTCTATGGTTCAATGCTGAATATATTTCGTAATCATACACTCTTATATCTAGTGACAATTACCAGTTTTGGAATTGCCATTGGTGCTTTGTGGGAAGTTACAGAATGGTCTGCCGGTAAAATTCTTAATACTCAAGTGATTGAAAGCTTGGATGACACCATTATCGATTTAATTATGGACTCTCTGGGGGCAGGATTAGCAGCTTTAATTAGTTTTTGGGGGTTACGAAATTGGATAAATCGTAATACAAATGTAAGCAATTCCGAAACTAAGACATACATTTGAATTACACAATTTCTTATTTATTCAAATAAATAAGTTAATTTTCAATTTTTTAATTAGTTTGCTAATTCCTCAATATCTAACAAGCTTACAATAACTCCAGCGATGGGGATAGAAAGGAATACTCCTAATAATCCAGCTATTTTTGTACCAATTAAAAGAGCAAAAAATACTACTATAGGATTTAAGTGAACTGTACTTTGCATTACACGAGGTGCAATAAAATTATCTTGAATCTGTTGCAAAACTATGCAAGCTATCAATACTTTAATAGCAACAATCCAACCACTTTGTACTAAGATAATTAGAGAAACTAAGGTAACTCCTAGTGTAGCTCCAATACCGGGAATCAGGTCAAAAAGTCCCACAGTTATAGCTAGCAAAAACGGGAATGGAACACGCAGAAGTGCGAAAACTAAAAAAGTAGCAATACTCAGAATAAATGAGATTAGCAATTGACCTCGCAAGAAACCAATGAAGTTCTTTTGAATAGATTTTGCAAAGCGATCGCGTTGATTATGGGGAATCATCTTAAGAATCAGTTGCCAGATTTGCTCTCCATCAGTCAGCATAAAAAAGGCAATTACAATAATAATGATAAATCCGACATAACTTTCTAAGAAATTGGGCAAAAAGCCTAAAATCATATTCACGCCATACACAAACCAGTTGCGAATTTGTGTTTCTACTGCCTCTAAATTTATGGGAATATTTCGAGTGGCTAATACGCTTTGTAATTGATTAATAGGATTGTTAGTAGAACTAATAATTTGTAATAACAAACCTGCTAATTGTTGTAGTTGTGTAATTAATACATTACCAACAAATACAAATAGAAAAATGATTGTTAATAGACTGATGACTATAACTGTACCCAAGGCAAGACCTCTCTTCAAGAACCGTTCTAGGTAGCGTACAGGATAGTTAAGAATGAGTGCTAAAATTGTTGCAAAGGTAAATATAAAAACTACATCTTTGAAATACCAAAAAACTTTTACTAATACCCAACCACAAGCAGCAAACAGTAAGAAACGAACTAGTGTATTAGTACTAAATTTACTCCAGAAAGTTTTTTCATTTGGCTGATGTTGAGGGTTATTCATGTGTTTGGTTATTTTTATTTACTTAAGCTATTTTTCTAACTAGTTATATTCGTTTGAGACGGTTCAATAAACGAGTAATTAGTTGTGAGTTTTTAGCATTTTTGCTTATACAATCATCAGCACCGATTGCAAATATTTGCTCGACAATATCTGTGTTTAAATTATCAACCAGAAACAGCACTGTTAAAAATTTGTAGTATGGATCGTTACGTAATACCTGACAAAGTTCAATGCCATTGATATAAGGCATTTCCACATCTAAAATTAGCAAATCTGGAGAAAATTCTGTCAGAGTATCCCAGAAATATCTTGAGTCTTCAAGAGTTTTTAGAGTCAGTCCTAATGGTTCTAAAGATTGTTGTATAAAAGTTAATGTCTGCGAATCGTCGTCTACAACCATTACTCTCGCTTCGGTAATACAAGTTTGTTGTAATATTTGACTAACTGACTCTAAAATTTGGCTAGGAGGCATAGATTTTTGTAAAAAAGCACGTCCGCCAGCTCGTGCAACCTCAACGCGATAGCTAAAATTATTTCGCTCTGTAAAAACTAACACTGGTATTTCTGGCAGTGGCGATCGCTGGGATAATTCTGTTAATAACTTCAAGCTATCTTTGTGAATATCAAGATCCAGTAGCTCCAGCTTTGGCAGAATCACATCTAGCAAAATTAGGTCATAGTTACAAACACTTATCAATTTCCAACCAGCTTCACCATCAGCAGCAATATCAACCACATAATTTTGTTTGGTAAGAGCTGTAGCTACAGCTTGAGCAAGCAAATCATCGTCTTCAATTAACAGAATTCTCATGAAAATGTTTGCTTGGAGAAGCAACCTTAAGCACTGTCATCAAATTTATATAACTTAGGTTATCTCCTTTTCAGTTTTATATAACATCTATCAAAGGCAAGGTTTAAGAATATTTTTGCAATCATCCCATTAATGATGCTCACGACTTTCTACTGTTGGTTTTGAGTCTGGTTACATTCATTCTTTACGCGATCGCTATTCTTAATCACTCTAAATTCGTAGAAAACTTCCTTCCAAAGACAGTAGAAAACTATCTACAATCATTTGCCAGATGGCTATTACAGTCTTTTTTAGAACCCAGTAAAGTTGTAACCGACTCCGATCGTAAATCCTACATCCGTTTAAGGTCAAACGGGCAATTTGACTGTAAATGTCGATCCTTCACCTATTCCTTGGCTCTGGGCTTGGATTGTGCCACTATGCAGTTCTATTATATGACGGGCGATCGCTAGCCCTAAACCTAGTCCTTTATCTGACCGAGTATGACTACTATCTGCTTGGCAAAAGCGCTCAAAAACGTGAGGTAAAAAGTCAGCACTGATACCCTTACCCGTATCACTCACTTCAATTTGAACATAGTTATGAATTGAACATTGGGAAAACTCTTCTTTAGAGACACAATTAATCGCGTCTATTTCTTTTGACAACCGCACCTTAACCCGTCCGCCGTTGGGTGTAAATTTGATCGCATTGGTGAGTAGATTTAACACAACTTGTTGCAAGCGATCTGAGTCACCCGAAATTTTTTCTATTGAAGTATCAAGTATAGTTTCAATTTGAATATCCTTTGCATCTGCCAATGATTGTACAACCTCGAGCGCAGATGTAATTACTTCTACTAAATCTACCAAATCAATCGAGAGTGAAATTTCTCCTCTAACAATACGCGAAATATCAAGTAGGTCTTCAATAAGTTGCATTTGCAAATTAGCATTGCGTTCAATTGTCTCAAGTGCAAGAGTTGCTTTAGCTTCATCTAGCGCACCCGTTTGCAACATCCCCGCCCAACCAATAATTGCAGTCATGGGGGTACGTAATTCATGGGAAACTATTGCTAAAAATTCATCCTTGGAACGGTTTGCAGCTTCTGCTGCACTTTGCGCCGCTTCGCTAACAGCGCGTGCAGCTTGTTCTCGCAGCAGCAATTGCTCTTTTTCTTCTTCTGCTTGTTTGCGCTCAGTAATATCTTGCATAATTTTAGAGAATCCGCGCAGATTTCCATTTTCATCTCGTAAAGGTGTGATTACACAATGCGCCCAAAAAAATGTCCCATCTTTGCGGAGATGCCAACGATTTTCTTTAGAAAAACCTTCAGTTACGGCTTTGCTCAATGCTTGTTGTGGTTGTCCGCGCTCAATTGCTTCTGGTGAAAAAATGCGCTCAAAAGGTTGACCAATAATTTCTGCTTCTTGATAGCCTAAAATACGTTCAGATCCAATGTTCCAGCTAGTAAAGTTACCGTTTGGATCTAACATGAAAATTGCGTAATTAGTTACTCCTTCTATTAGCAACCGATAACGTTCTTCACTCTGACGCAGACTGTCTTGAATTTGAAGTAGAGACTCGTAATTTTGTTGGGCTACTCGCGCGTTTTTTTGAGCTTGCGATCGCGCCTGACGTAGTGCAGTGTTAAGTAAGGTAATCAACAATGCTACTAGCACAAACTGAAGCAACCCCAACGCACCAAACCCAGCAACAGACAAAGAATAGAAAGGGAGTAAAAGGAAGTAGGCGCAGACGATAGCAGAGAAAAAAGTTGCTAACAGTCCTGGGTTTAAGCCACCATACCAGGAACTAACCATGACAGCAGCTAAAAACAGTGGATAAATGGAATTCAGCCTGTGTAGCTGCCATAGAAGCAGTGTCAGCAGTAAAGCTAGTAAAACCGTTAATAATGCAATGCTATAGCCTTGTAGTTGCGATGACCTCCGGTCGGTCGGAGACCATCGCGTAGCGTCTCCGTAGGAGAATCGCCAAAGGCGGGGCAAAGCCCATCGCGTTAATCTCCACATTTTATATTACTTCTGTTTATGCTATCTATTTATTAAACTTCTACCCTAGTTTTCCACTTTCAAGTTTTACCATAAAAATCAATCTTAAGAAAATGGTATATCTAAACAATACCCTCATTACACCGAAAGAATTAAATAACTCAGGAATAAGAATAATTAAAATAGGAAGATAATAACAATGACCTCTAAGCAAATCTTAGTTATTGATGATGAAGATGACATCCGTCAATTGATTCAGACTTGTCTAGAAATTATGGGCGGCTGGAAGGTGTTGACTGCTACTTCAGGTAATCAAGGATTACTCTTAGCTCAATCATCTCAACCCGATGCCATCCTTTTGGACGTAATGATGCCTGATATGGATGGTTTGACAACTTTTGAGAAACTACAAGCTAATCAAATTGGCCCTAGAACCACTAAAGCAGTAGTAGCATTTCAGCGATCGCACAGAATAGTTGCTGATGGTAGAGTAGGAGCGCTGACGTGGCAAGCTTTACGCAGTAATATAGCACCCGTGCGCCGTCGTCGTTTCTAACAGTGGCTACACAAACTCTCGTCCGCCTGTGCGGACTAAGAGAAAATTAATGAAATATGTAGTATCGCGAATGGCACTAAGATTCATGTGAAACCTTTGCCTGGAGTGGGTGTGGGAGGTGTGGGAGGAAAGAGAATTTATGCTTCCCACACTCCCCACACCCAAAAGCCTGATAAATAATGGATTCGCCGTTATCTTAGTGCCATTCGGTAGTATTGCCTTACCAGAGTTCCAACAAGGATGTTTTTAGCCTGAGAGTGAGCAGAAAATTTCATGCAGCCACTTGACATCAAAATTAAGTGCATATACACTTAAGCTATGGATAAACACACTAACTCAATCAATACCGATCTTTTAGATCAAGTGGGTTTAGCGTGCGCCTGTTTCAATATCCGAAAGGCTTCTCGTGTTATGACACAACACTTTGATGAAGTACTCAAGCCGAGCGGATTGCTAGTGACTCAGTTCACCATTCTGGCTGCTGTAGCGATCGCAAAATCAGCCACAATCAACGAGTTAGCGGAGATGCTAGTGATGGATCGCACGACCTTAACCAGGAATCTCAAGCCCCTTGAACGCGAAGGATGGTTAAAATCTGAACCTGGACAAGACCAGCGAACTCGTATAATTGCCTTGACCGAAGCCGGAGAAGCTGTCTTAGCGAAAGCTTTACCATTGTGGAAACAAGCTCAAAGCATGGTTGAGGAAGTGCTTGGACAGCAACGATGGAACACTTTGTTGGCGCATTTAGTGGAAGCAACAGCACTCTTGCGTTAAGTCTAAAATTTTTCTCCAAAAAGTGTATATGCACTTAATTTCTCTATGTTGGCAGTTGATGATAAGCATTCAAAAAAATCATCTTTCCTCTCACAGCATTATTAGCAAAATCATTACAAAAGGTAGCTCATCATGGAACAGGGCATGTCGGATAATCCTGGAGTAATTGCTTTTCCGCCAGCACTCTATGCTGGAACATTATTAATCGGATTAGTACTTAGTTTCGTGTTTCCAATCGACTTTTTATCGCGATCGGTAGCACTAGTTTTGGGAGTATTAGCAATTATTTGCGCGGGTTTGATAGGAACTTCAGCTTTTCGGACGATGAATCGCGCACAGACAGAGGTTAACCCTTCACGTCCGACAACAGCGATCGTTTCGGACGGAGTTTTTAGGTTAAGTCGCAACCCAATTTATTTGTCTCTGACTCTGCTTTACATCGGCATCGCGTTGCTATTTAGTGCGCTCTGGGCATTACTACTATTATTGCCCCTTTTAGTGATTGTGCAAATCGGAGTCGTTCAGCGCGAAGAAAGTTACTTGGAGCGTAAATTTGGCGATGAATACTTACGGTACAAGGCACGAGTGCGTCGCTGGGTATAAATTACCCATTCAAACCAATTGAAAATTACTCTATGGAGAAAAGTTGATGAGCGACATCAATAAAAACAATTATCAACGCTAGAGGCTTCTATGGCTAAATTTGATAACCATCCTACCGTGAGATGGTGGCGTGAGCAGTCTACAAACAACCCAAAAACAAGCACAGTCGCTTTGAATTCTGATTCACTCCGAACACTTTGTTTGGATGCGGGTGCTGATGATGTAGGATTTGTGGAAATTTATCGACCCGCGATCGCCGACCAACATGCCGAAATTCTGGCAGTATTTCCACCCACCAAAACATTGATTAGCTTTGTCTGCTGCATGAATCGGGAAAACGTTCGCACTCCAGCGCGATCAATCGCTAATCTGGAATTTCATGCCAATTACGACCATGCAGATGAAGTAGCTCGAAACCTCGTCAAAGCATTCGCGCAGATTGGTGTCCGAGCCTTGAATCCGTCAGTGGCATTCCCAATGGAAATGGATCGTTATCCAGACAAAAAAGCCTGGGTTATATCTCATAAACCTGTGGCTGTTGAAGCAGGATTAGGACACATAGGAATTCATCGAAATGTGATTCATCCTAAGTTTGGTAATTTCATTGCCCTCGGTACAGTTTTAATCGATACAGAAGTAACTGAGTACGCCCACCCGATCGATTACAATCCCTGCATTGAGTGCAAATTGTGTGTTGCGGCTTGTCCTGTAGGCGCGATCGGGGCTGACGGTAGCTTTAGCTTTTCAGCTTGTTACACTCATAATTACCGCGAGTTCATGGGCGGATTCACAGATTGGACAGAGACGATCGCTGACAGCAAAAGTGCTAGTGATTATCGCCAAAAAGTCAGTGCTTCTGAATCAGCCTCAATGTGGCAAAGCTTGTCTTTCAAGCCGAACTACAAAGCAGCCTACTGTATTGCGGCATGTCCGGCGGGATCGGATGTAATTGCCCCATTCTTGAGCGATCGCAAAGCATTTATTAAAGATGTGGTCAAGCCATTGCAGGACAAAACCGAAACCATCTATGTAGTGCCGGGATCGGATGCCGAAAACTATGTTGCCAAACATTTTCCCAATAAAACGGTGAAGCTTGTGAGCAGTGGCATTCGTCCTCAATCGATTCAAGGATTTTTGTTTGGGCTACCACTGTTGTTTCAACGCAACCAGTCACAGGGATTGAATGCAGTTTATCACTTTACCTTTACTGGTGCTGAGTCTCGTCTTGCAACAGTGACGATTCAAAATAAAATGGTACGAGTTCAAGAAGGACATCTTGGGAAAGCAGATATTTCTGTCACCGCAGATAGCAAAACTTGGCTGGGTTTTCTTGGCAAGGAACAAAACCTAATTTGGGCATTGCTGCGGTGTAAAATTCGGGTTAGTGGTTCTCTTAAGCTACTTCAGGCATTTGGTAAATGTTTTCCTACCTGAAATATTCAGTTAAATGTGGTGAGAGGCGATCGCTGTTGGTCGTGTCTGTCGAGCGATCGCCTGGAATGGGAATAATTAGGGCTTGCTGAAAAAAAAGAAAAGGTGACAGTCTCTAGATTCTCAGACCAAAGAAGTATATTACGGTGCAAGATAAGATTGCTATAAGTACAGCATCCATCGGGGTAAAATGTTGGGAGTTTGATAATCTCTCTATATTTACTTGATGCTAAATATTCTATTTAACTGCAATACCCTTATGGCATTAGATTCTACCACTGGTGAAGTCGTAATTGCAGAACAACTCAAGCAATTTTTACTAGTACTATCTGTCTCATTGGGTGTTGCTACACTACCACAAATTTTTAGTTGGTTGCGCCGCATTCCTTATACACTATTACTGGTCATAGTGGGATTAGGATTAGCATTCGTGAATGTACGATTGGTTAATCTCTCTCCTGAATTGATTCTGATGATTTTCTTACCGCCACTGCTGTTTGAAGCTGCTTGGAATTTGAAATGGTCAGATTTAAAACGGGATTTCTTACCTATTTGTTTGTATGCAGTAATAGGAGTGATAATTTCTATTGCTGGAGTAGCATTTGGCCTTCATCAATTCGCTGGACTTGAACTGAATATTGCTCTATTAGTTGGAGCTAGTCTATCAGCAACCGATCCGGTTTCGGTAACGGCTCTATTTCGGCAACTAGGAGCAAGCAAACGTCTAAGAACGCTGATGGAAGGAGAAAGTTTATTTAATGATGGTATGGCTGTTGTGGCTTTTGGCTTATTAGTTGCTCTGCCGTTAGGTACTGCCAAACTTGATTTACAGTCTGCTTTATTAGAATTTTTTCAAGTAGTAGGCATTGGTATCAGCGTTGGAGGATTAATTGGGTTTGGTATTTCCTATCTAACACAACGTTTCGATTTACCATTAGTAGAACAATCTCTTACCCTGGTTTCTGCCTACAGCACTTACCTAATTACAGAATATTTAGGTGGTTCTGGAGTGATTGGAGTTGTTACTACAGCTTTAATTTTAGGCAACTTTGGCTCGCGCATCGGCATGAACCCGCGCACGCGGATCATTGTGACTGAATTTTGGGAATTTCTAGCTTTTTTTGTGAATTCGATTGTGTTTTTGTTAATTGGCGATCAGATTCACTTTGCTGTATTAGGAAATAACCTCAAAACTATTGCACTCACAATTGCTGCGATGACTTTGGCAAGGGCGATATCTATTTATGCTTTAAGTAGTGTTAGTAACTGGTTGGCTAAATCCGAAATTCCTTTAGCTGAACAAGCTGTATTGACTTGGGGTGGATTACGTGGCTCTGTTTCTATAGCTTTGGCTTTGAGTGTACCAGCTATACTGCCGCAAAGAGAAGAAATTATTGCCACAGTCTTTGGAGTAGTTTTATTTACATTGTTAGTGCAGGGTTTAAGCACCCAAGCATTATTAGAAAAACTCCAACTTTTAGGTTCGCAACCGCTACGTCAAAAATATACGGAAGCAATTGCCCGTCAAGTTGCTCTCCAAAGGGTGCTGGAATATTTAGAAACAGCACAAAAGCGTCCCGGCATTCAGCCAGAGTTTTATCGTTACCAGAAGACGCTACTTTCAAGTGAAATTACCTGTTTGCAAGCAGAAATTGATAAGTTACTCGATGAATATCCAAATTTACAAGAATTTACAACCGAAGAACTGCGAGGGGAACTGCTGGCAATTGAAGCTGATACCTATGCTGAGTTTGTCCGCGCAGGTAAGTTAAATAAAGAATTGTCATCTTTTTTGCAAACAACCCATAACAGAGTGGATGAAGAGAATTGAAGCTCGCTGCTTTCAATAAAGAGTTAATACGAAAGCTTTATTTTTAAGCTGGCAAAAGAGACAATTCAAATCAGGTTCAAATTTCTGACCGTTAAGCTATATGCTCAGTGTTTCGGGTTACCAGGTTTTGGAAAAACTCTGTGAAAGTTCTAGATCCCTGATCTACCGTGCACAACGTCATTCAGATCGGAAATCTGTGCTACTGAAGGTGTTGCGGCAGGAGTATCCTTCCCCTGTGGCGATCGCCCGATTTCAGATGGAATATGACATACTGCAAAATTTGAAAGCAGAAGGTGTCATTAAAGCCTATGCATTGGAGACTTATCGGCAAAGCCCTGTCCTGGTTCTAGAAGATTTTGGTGGCGAATCCCTGCAAACATGGTTGCTTGAGCGCAGGTTTAACTTGGAAGAGTTCCTCACCCTAGCGATTCAGGTGACATCTATTCTTGGCGAAATTCACCAACATAACCTCATCCACAAGGACATTAACCCATCAAATATTGTGCTAAATCGCACAACTGGGCAGGTGAAGATTATTGACTTTGGAATTGCCACTGTCCTGTCGCGGGAAAATCCCACGCTGCGGAATCTGAATGTTTTGGAGGGCACACTGGCATATATGTCACCAGAGCAAACCGGACGGATGAACCGGGCAATGGACTATCGCACAGACTTTTATTCTTTGGGTGTAACGTTTTATCAGTTGTTGTGCGATCGCCTCCCCTTTGCAGCCACCGATGCTCTGGAACTCGTTCACTGCCATATTGCTAAACAGCCACTTCCGCCTCATGAAGCCAATCCAGCCGTTCCTGAGCCAGTTTCTGACTTGGTAATGAAACTGCTAGCAAAAAATGCCGAAGACCGTTATCAAAGCGCACATGGTATTTGGGCAGATTTGCAAGAGTGCTGTAACCAGCACAAGCAAACCCAACGAATTGAATCCTTTGCTGTCGGGCGCTGGGATATTGCTAGTACATTTCAAATTCCGCAAAAACTATATGGTAGAGCTAGCGAGGTAGAGAGCCTGCTAAAGGTATTTGAGCAAGTCATATCTACTCCGAAAGCTGCTGCTGAACTCATTCTCGTTTCTGGCTATCCTGGTATTGGCAAAACGACTTTGGTGCAAGAACTCTACAAACCAGTGACTCATCAAAATGGATATTTTATTACTGGCAAGTATGAGCAACTGCAACGTAACATCCCGTATTTCGCGCTGATTCAAGCCTTTCGAGAACTGATTCGACAGTTATTGAGTGAATCGCAAGAGCAGATTGTTGACTGGCGAGAGAAATTGTTAGCCGCTTTAGGTGATAATGCCCAGATTGTCGTTGATGTAATTCCCGATCTGGAATTCCTGATTGGCAAGCAACCAGAGGCGATCAGCGAAGCTGGGCGTTCCGCCATCGCACTGCCACCTGCGGAGGCGCAAAACCGATTTTATTTAGCATTGGAGAAGTTCATCCGCGTATTCACTCAACCTTTCACCATTGATATTAAACCAATTCATCCATTGGTGATTTTTTTAGATGATTTACAGTGGGCAGATAGTGCATCTCTGCAATTGATCCAGCGCTGGATCACCATCATGAACGATCAACAGTTGCTTGTGATCGGCGCTTATCGAGACACTGAAGTTGATGCCGATCATCCATTAGCGCGATCGCTCCAGGAAATTCAACAAGCCAAAGGAACTGTTCATCACATTGCATTATCTCCGTTAGGATTAGCCGATGTGAATTGTCTGCTTCAAGATACTCTGCATTGTGGCTCGGAAAAATCTTTACCATTAGCAGAATTAACACTGCAAAAAACAAATGGAAATCCATTCTTTGTGAATGAATTTTTGAGATGTCTGCATCAGGAAAAGCTGATTAATTTTAATGTTCAACAGGGGATATGGGATACGCATTTAAAGCAGATTCAGACTGCACGACTTGCCGATAATGTGATGGAGTTAGTCACAGAGCGAATTCAGGAAGTTCCCGCCCAAACTCAGCAGATTCTCGCTTTAGCAGCTTGTATTGGTAGTCAATTTAATCTGCAAACCTTAGTGATTGTTAGTGAGCAATTATTGCTGCTCGAAATCAACCAAGCCTTACACCTTGCCTCACAAGCAAACTTAATTACACCACTTGGGGATGACTATAAATATCTTGATTCATCTGCTCAAATAACTGAGATTGATTTTGATGTCAGTTACAAATTTATGCACGATCGCATTCAACAGTCTGCCTATTCTCTAATTTCTGAAAACAAACGAGTTCAATATCATTTAGAAATTGGTCAATACCTGCGGCGAGTAACGCCAAAAGAACATCTGGAAGACAAAATTTTTGAGATTGTTGACCATCTCAACATTGCTACAACAATGATTGCAGAACAGGCGCAAAAAGATGAGCTAGCCTGGCTGAATTTAGTCGCCGGACAAAAAGCCAAAACTGCGATCGCCTATGAATCTTCGTTAAATTATCTGAATATTGGGCGATCTTTGCTATCAAAAGATAGCTGGCAGACAGCCTATGATCTGACTTTGGCATTATGTGAATCGACAGCAAAGGCAGCTTATCTTGCCGGTGACTTCGAGCAGATGGAGCAACAAATTCAAGAAGTTCTGCATCACGCCACAACCGCATTAGAAAAAACGAATGTCTATCTGGTCAAAATTCAGGCTTGTATTGCTCAAGACCGATTTATGGAGGCAATCCAAATTGCTCTGGAAGCTCTAGATTTATTAGGCATTAAAATCCCCATACTTCCCGACCAGGAAAGCATTTCTCAAGAACTATCTGAGACAAAACGTATTTTGGCAGAAAAACAGATCGAGGATTTAGCTCAGTTGCCGAGCATGACCGATCCGCATAAGTTAGCAGCGATGCAGATGATTGCCAGCGTTTGTACTCCTACCTATTTCCTGGTACCAGAACTTTGGGAGTTGATGGTTTTTCAGAAGGTGCAGCTTTCAATTCTTTATGGCAATGCTCCCGGATCAGCCTTTGGTTATGCAGACTATGGCATGATTCAGTGTGCTGTGGAAGAAAATATTGATGTGGCCTATCAGTTCGCTCAATTAGCTGTGAAACTACAGTCGCAATTAAACTCAAAAGAGTTTATCCCCAAAACAAATCTGCTGGTGAATATGTATCTGCGACACTGGCAAGAACATTTGAAAGAAACGCTGAATCCTTTACTGGAAGCCTACCAGTGTGGTTTAGAAACTGGGGATTTAGAGTATGCGACCTTTGCGATCGCCTTCCGCTTCTACCACTCCTATTTAATTGGTCGAGAACTGACACAACTTGAGCAGGAAATGGCAAGTTATGAAAATGCGATCGCGCAATTCAAGCAAGTACTTCCCTTGAATTTAACGCGCATTTATCGGCAGTCAGTTCTCAATCTGAGGGAAAAATCCGCAAATCCTGCTAATTTGCTGGGTAAAAGCTTCAATGAGGTGGAAAGCTTACCCCAACTGATTGCTGCCAATGATAAATATATTCTTTTTCATCTGTATTTGAATAAATTGATTCTCTCTTATTTATTCCAGAATGCTCAACAAGCAGCAGAATATGCAGCAGCAGCCGATCATCTCCTCTGTGAAGGTGCCATTGGGTTATTAGTCGTTCCCGTTTTCTACTTCTACGATTCACTTGCCATAATTGCTGTTTTTCCTCAAGTTTCCCAAACTGTACAGCAGCAGATTCTCCAAAAAGTCAATGCAAATCAGCAAAAAATGGCACATTGGGCAAACTATGCACCAATGAATTATCTGCATAAGTTTCACCTTGTTGAGGCAGAACGATACCGGATTTTATGTCAGGATACAGAAGCGATCGATGCCTATGATCGCGCCATCGAACTTGCTCAGTCCCATGAATACCTGAATGAAGAAGCCCTAGCAAACGAACTTGCGGGTAGATTTTATTTAGCCAAGGGTAAACTAAAAATTGCCCGCGCCTACTTGTTGGATGCGCGTTACTGCTATCTCAGATGGGGTGCAACCGCGAAAGTCAACGATCTCGATCAACGATATCCGCAATTTTTTGATCGCCGGACTGAAAGCACCTCCACAATTACTCGCAGCCAGCACACCTCTTCCACCAGTACCGAAACAGCAGCCTTTGATCTGGTAGCCCTGATGAAAGCAGCGCAGGCACTCTCTGACGAAATTGTGCTGGACAAACTGCTGGACAAATTGATGACTATTCTCATAGAAAATGCTGGAGCGCAACGGGGCTACTTACTACTGGAAAATAATGGTAAATTGCAAATCGCAGCTGAAGGTAATGTAGACGCAAACCGTGTTGCGATTTTGCCAGCCCTTTCGATTAACATTGAAGCAGACACAAATCGGGTGCCTTTAGCGATCGTCAACTATGTCGCTCGTACCCAAGAAAGCGTGGTACTCAATCATGCCACCCAAAACTACCGCTTCAACCAAGACGCTTACATCCGCAAACATCAACCAAAATCAATCCTTTGCACTCCTTTGCTGCACCAGGGAAAGCTCTCTGGTATTTTGTATCTGGAAAACAACTTAACAACAGATGCCTTTACACCACAACGGCTAGAAATTTTGCAGTTCCTTTCCACCCAGGCCGCAATTTCCATTGATAACGCTCAACTCTATAATCAATTGGAGCTACGGGTACAAGAAAGAACCGCAGAACTCACTCAAACCAACGATCTCCTCCAGACTGAAATTTTAGAACGCCAACGATCAGAGCAAACCCTGCGAATGATTGTGGAAGGTACGGCTTCAGTCACCGGAGCAGACTTCTTTCGCTCACTGGTGCGCTCTCTGGCACAAGCGATCGGTGTCCGTTACGCCTTCATCAGCGAATGTATGGACACTGAGCCGACCCGTGTGCGTAGCTTTGCTATTTGGCGGGGAGATGGGTTTGGAGACGAGTTTGAGTACGATTTGCATGGTACACCCTGCGAACAAATTTTCCACAGCAGAGCCTCCCAGTGCTTTCCAAAGCAGATCCAGTCCTTTTTTCCTGACGATCGAGATTTGCAGGCAATGCAGGCACAAAGCTATGCTGGAATTCCGTTACTCGACTCAACTGGTAACCTCCTGGGACATCTGGCAGTAGTGGACGATCGCCCCCTGGAAAATGAATCTCGGACTCAAGCTGTGTTGGAAATTTTTGCTGCACGAGCGGCGGCTGAGATGGAGCGCAAACAGGCGGAAGATGCCCTGAGAGTTTCAGAAACCAAGTTTTCCACAGCCTTTCGCTCCTCTCCCGATGCGATCGCCATCAGCACAATGAAGGATGGTTGTTACATTGAGGTGAATAATAGTTGTCTCAAGATGCTGGGCTACAGTCAAGAGGAGATCATTGGACATAACGCCCTCGACTTGGGAGTTTGGGCAAAGCCAGAGGAGCGAGACACAATTGAGCAACTACTGCACCAGCAAGGCAGTGTGATTAATCTGGAAGTCAAGTTTCGCAGAAAATCGGGGGAAATCTTTCCTGCTCTCTATTCAGCCGAGATGATTCATCTAGAAGATGAGCCATGTCTGTTGGCAGTTGCAACTGATATTACCATGCTGAAACAGGCGGAAAAGGCATTAGAGCGACTAGCCGAAATCGGTGAGCTGGCAGCCATGATTGTCCACGAAGTCCGGAATCCCTTAACCACCATTTCAATGGGCTTAAATGCCTTCAAAAAGCTGCAACTTTCCGAGCGGTTTCAAGAGTATCTTTCTTTGTCACTGGATGAAGCAGATCGCCTGAAACGCTTGTTAAATCAAATTCTGCTCTATTCCAGACAGCAAATCCTCCAGCGATCGCCCTTAGAGCTAAATAGCTTTATTTTGGCAACATTAAATCCATTAAAAACAATTCCTGTCGCTTCCGGAAAACATCTGAAGTTTGTTGCTGCTACTCAACCTCTAAACGTTCTGGCAGATGGCGATAAAATCAAGCAGGTATTGATTAATTTAGTCACTAATGCTTGTGAAGCCGTAAATGTTGGAGAAACTATCACAGTTGGGATACAAGTAACTGAAAATCAGCAAGTTTGCATTCAGATTCACAACCAGGGCACACCCATTCCGGCTGATATTTTACCGCAGCTGACCAAGCCCTTTTTTACCACCAAAGCAAGTGGAACTGGCTTAGGATTGGCGATCGTCAAGCGAATTGTCGAAGCCCATGATGGAGAATTCAGCATTGAGTCATCGGCAGTCACAGGAACAATCGTCAAAGTGCAACTACCCTTAGTACAACATTTCATTAATTCGTAGCGAATTCTCCGCGTACCTTTGCGCTTACCTCCGCGCCCCTTTGCGTTTAAATTTCAACCCTCAATTCGCCACGATTTTACACAAAGCGGTACTTAGAGCCTGGATTCCGATCTCAATCAGGTCAAAATTAAAACTTGCTGAAAATAAACTAAAAGATTTCTCACCGAAATATTAGCATTTTGGCATCGACTTCTGGGAAATCAATCATCTGGCGATCGCGGCTTGCGATCATAATCATGAGTGTCATCAACCCCTAAACATTTATCAGGAGAACACTCATGACACTTGCAGGTAAAGTCGCTTTGGTTACAGGCAGTAGTCAAGGTATCGGACAAGGAATAGTTCTACGTTTAGCTCAAGCAGGAGCAGATGTTGTGATTAACTACCGCTCTCACCCAGAAGGCGCTGAAGAAACTCTAGAAAAAGTGAAAGCGATCGGTGGTAAGTGCTATCTAGCAGAGTGTCCAAATTCCCAGGCTTATACGGTTCAATCAGACTTAGGCAATGTGGATATGGTGCGCGAACTGATTGCAGAGAGCGTTGGACACTTTGGCAAGCTGGATATTTTGGTAAACAATGCCGGAATTGAAAAACATGCTCCTTTCTGGGAAGTGACCGAAGCAGATTATGATGCGGTTCTCAATATCAATTTAAAAGGTGTATTTTTTGCAACCCAAGCATTTGTGAACCACCTGCTGGAAACCAAACGTCCCGGAAAGATTATCAACATCAGTTCGGTACATGAAGATTTGCCCTTTCCCAACTTCACAGCTTACTGCGTCAGCAAAGGCGGAATGAAAATGTTTACCCGCAATCTGGCAGTAGAATTGGGCGCACTGGGAATCACAATTAACAATGTAGCACCAGGAGCAATTGAAACTCCCATTAATACTAAGCTGTTGAATGACCCAGAAAAACTAGGCGCGTTGCTCAAGAACATTCCCCTCGGTCGCTTGGGTCAACCAAAAGATGTCGCTTCCCTAGTAGCATTTCTCGCTTCCTCGGAGGCTGACTACATCACAGGTAGCACTTTCTTTGTAGATGGGGGATTGCTTTGGAACTATCAAGAACAATAATGATGCAAATACTACGGAAACATTATCCCGAATATTTGATGGAAGCTGCGGGGCTGGGCATCTTTATGATTTCTGCGGCGGTAGTGACTGCGTTATTAGAGCATCCAGCTTCATCAATTCGACAGGCAATTGCTGACCCACTTTTACGGCGGTTCATTATTGGTTTGGCAATGGGATTGACTGCTATTTGTATTATTTATTCCCCTTGGGGTAAGCAGTCAGGCGCACATATTAATCCAGTTGTCACCTTAACTTTCTTCCGTCTCGGCAAAATTAAACCGTGGGATGCTCTTTTTTACATTTTGGCTCAGTTCGTCGGTGCATTGTTGGGATTGCTATTAGCCGCAGTGGTGTTTAAAAATGCAGTTACCGATCCAGCTATAAATTATATAATCACAATTCCTGGTGTAGGTGGTGCAGGTGTGGCGTTCTTGGCTGAACTGGTGATTTCCTTTGGGGTAATGCTCACGATCTTATTTGTATCCAATACCCCGAAACTATCACCATTTACAGGCATATTTGCCGGAGTGCTGATTGCAACTTACATCACCGTAGAAGCACCACTGTCAGGTATGAGTATGAATCCAGCCCGTACTCTAGCATCGGCGATTCCGGCTCAAAATTGGACAGCTATCTGGGTTTATTTCACCGCACCACTTTTAGGGATGCTCACAGCTGCTGAGGTATACGTGAGAACCAGAGGTAGAAATGCTGTAAAGTGCGCGAAATTGCATCACCACAACAACAAACGCTGTATCTTTCGCTGTGGCTACCGCCAGCAAAAGCTTGGTGATACCAAATGGATACTAAAGCGTTAGCGAAGCTCCTCCAAAGGAGGCTCGCCTACCCCGTCCCTAACTAGTGCCAACAGATAAACAGGAACAGGAAATGTTAGAAAATATCCGACGAATTCAGAATCCCATTATCAGAAGTGCTGCGACTGCAAGTATCGCATTTTCAGTAGTTACCATAGTTTCTGGTGTGGCTATTGGATTAATTAATCCAAAAGATAAATCTGCTGCTCAAGTTGGTGTTTATTCCTCACTATTAGGAACAGGTTGTGGTGCTATCTTTGGCTTAGTCTTAACAAGCAAAGCCAGTCAGGAAATATCAGTATCTACAGAGGTAAAATCCCATAGCAAGAATTGGCAAGATTGGCGAAATTTTGTGGTTGTTCGCAAGGTAAAAGAAAGCGAAGAAATTACCTCATTCTACTTGCAACCAGAAGACAAAGGCGAAATTCCTAATTTTCAACCAGGTCAATTTTTAACTATCAAACTGGATATCCCCGGACAAGACAAACCTGTAATTCGTACTTATTCTCTTTCTGATTATCCAGAACCTTGTACATATTATCGTCTTTCGATTAAACGTGAACCTGCCCCAAAAGGATTAGATGTACCGCCTGGTATAGCGTCTAATTTTATGCACGATCGCATTCACGAAGGTTCGATAATTCCGGCGAAACCACCAAATGGTAAGTTTGTTTTAGATGTGCAAAAATCCATTCCTGCGGTACTGATTAGCAATGGTGTCGGGATTACGCCAATGATGAGTATGGCAAAAGCCGTAACTCGTTTGCACCCTAACCGCCCAATTTGGTTTATACATGGTGCTAGAGATGGCAAATTCCATGCTTTTTATGATGAAGTGACAGAGTTAGCCCAACAAAATCCTCACCTAAATGTGCATTATCGCTACAGTCGTCCCACGCCTGAAGATGAGGGACATTATCACAGTATTGGTTATGTTGATGCTACTTTAATTAAAGAATTAGTACAACAAGAAGCTGAGTATTTTCTATGTGGTTCTCCATCTTTTATGATGTCAATTATGGCAGGGTTGAAGGAATCGGGAGTACCTGATAGTAGAGTCTTCTTTGAGTCTTTTGGGAAACCGATGAAAGTTGCATCCGACAGTCAATCCCTTACTGCAACTACAGGTGAGGAAGTGCAACAAGCCGAGATTGTTTTTGCAAAATCTGGTCAAACCCTAAATTGGCAGCAGGGAGATGGTAGTATTTTGGAATTTGCCGAAGCAAATGATATTAATCCTCCCTTTAGTTGTCGGGCGGGAATTTGTGGGACTTGTATGTGTAAAATCAGTGCTGGTGAGGTTGCTTATCAGGAAGAACCAACGGCTGCAATTGATCGGGGTTCGGTGTTGATTTGTATTTCTCAACCGGGAAGTTCTAGGGTGGTGTTGGATATTTAGCTTCCGTTCCAAGAGCATCGTTTAACACCTCTAACCCCACTGCTTTCATCACTTGCTGTCAAATTTAGCCGAGTTAGAATATGTTTAAAATGTTGGGCAAACAGCAAAATGGACACATCTATTCTTGATAAAGTGGTTGAACAACTGAAGGTCATGCCTGAAAACCTACAGCAACAGGTACTCGAATTTGCACGCGGTTTGGCTGGTTCAACTGTTCAAGGTGTTCCAGGTCATCAATTACTGCGTTTTGCAGGGACAATATCACCAGATGATATCCAGTTAATGCGCGAAGCAATTGAACAAAATTGTGAGCAGATTGATATCGATGAGTGGTAGATACTTGCTGGATACAAATATTATCATTGCGATTTTTGCTTCGGAGATAGCTGTCAAAAATATGCTTGCACAAGCAGACGAGGTTTTCATTCCCAGTGTTGCCGTTGGTGAGTTGTGTTATGGTGCAAGAAAATCAGGACGCTCAAAAGAGAATTTAGAGCGTATCGATGAATTTATAGCCAACAGTACTGTACTTGGATGTGATGTCGAGACTGCTCGTTATTATGGGGAAGTAAAAAATAAGCTACGTCTTAAAGGGCGACCTTTGCCAGAAAACGATATCTGGATTGCAGCCCTGACTCTTCAGCATAACCTGACTTTGGTTACACGCGATGCTCATTTTCAAGAGGTTGAAAACCTTCATGCAATCACTTGGTGAGTAAATCTTACTGATGTCATAATTTAAGGATGTTATGCGGAAAAATTCCATATAATCCCCTCGATCAGGGTGGTTATACGGAAAAATTCTGCATAATATCCGAATATGGATGTTTTAAAGAAAATTTCCGTATATTATGACAAGAGGTGTATGTAATCCTTGTATATCGTCATCGAGTAAAAGATTATATGGAAACTTTCCGTATAATAAATAGTTAGGCTAGCGACTCTCCAACATTCGTTCAATCCTCGATAGGATATTCTTTGCAGTTTCCTTAGCAGAATCGCTCGATTTACAGTTCTCAGCAGATACACGAATGATTCTTACACCCTGATCTTCCAAGTGACGTAAGCGTTCTTGTGCTGCGGATGGTGATTCTTGGTGCCAGCGATCGCCGTCCACCTCTACGACGAACGTCATACCCCTACAAATAAGAACGAAATCAGGTTCAATCCGCTTAAAGCGGGGTTGGTTGGATGTTACGACGGGTAATGGTATTACTGGCAACCCTGTATCACGTAAAGCAACGAATAGCAGGACTTCTGGCTGAGATCTAAATAGCAATCCTTCATACTCGATAGTCGCTAGATTAGAAGAGTGTGCACGCCCTTGATTTGTCAAGCCCTTGGAGGACGAAATAGCTATTGCTGAAAGCCGAACCATAAAATTATGAGCATCACTGACCACAATAGCGTTGGCGAGTTCAGCCAGATCTTTCTCAACTGTGGTTCGTTCTTCTGTGCCATTAAACACAGCCCAATCTCGTGGAGATAGAGACACTGTGATTAGCCATGTCCATATCCCACCGTCCCAGTTATCGTACTCTTCAAGGGTAATGCTAACTCCACGAGTGCGTAATGCTCGCGAAACCACATCTAATCCCCGTGCATCTGCAAGTTCTGCAAGAGTGTTAGCAAGAGTTTCGGGGGGAACAGGCACCGGACACTCATCATATGATCGAGAACCACTCCGCCCATATACAGATCGGGAATTATCCATAGAATTGACAAATCTGATCTAAATTAATCACGCTTTTTACACATCCGATACAATCATACTGTGAGGCAACTTCTTAGGCTGAGTTAAGATAGGAAGCCTGATAGCTCACATCTTTATTAAGCCTATACATGCCTAACAACCTTGCTGCACCGGAATGCATTAATATGGTCGGTTGAGTAGCAAAAATCATCTGCATCCGGTGAGCACGACCGTTACCTCATAATTTTGATTGGACAGTATATCAAGATGTTGGTAGGCGATCGCATCCATCGCACTCTCATCTCTCCAGCTTAATTTCTGCTGAAATCTCAATAAGAATACTTTAGTCAAACTCTTAGCATTCCCATACTCAAATCCTTAGCAGTTTATAATTCTCCTACTGCTGTCCTGTCTGATGATGATTTCAAATCAAGGAGATAGCAGTATGTCTGAACATTACGATGTTATCATCATTGGCACAGGCGCAGGTGGCGGAACCCTCACTTACAAATTAGCCCAGAGTGGCAAGAAAATATTAGTACTGGAACGTGGGCCATTTTTACCCAGAGAAAAAGCTAATTGGGACACAAAGACAGTTTTTCATAGCGATCGCTACCACAATTCTGAAGTCTGGTACGACAAAAACGGTAACGAACTACACCCTGGCATGAGTTACTTTGTCGGTGGAAATACTAAAGTTTACGGTGCAGCATTATTCCGCTTGCGAGAAAAGGATTTTGAGAAATTCCAGCATAAAGACGGCATTTCGCCAGAATGGCCGCTGAAGTATCAGGATTTTGAACCCTATTACGTCCAAGCAGAAAAGCTTTATCAAGTGCATGGTCAAAGTGGGGAAGACCCAACAGAACCATTTCGTAGTCAAGAATATCCCTATCCTGCGGTTAGTCACGAACCCCGCATTCAAGAAATCAATGATGTGTTGCACTCAAAAGGACTACATCCCTATCACACCCCTGTAGGTATTCACTTAAATGAAGCCCAGCGTTACCTGAGTTCGTGTATTCGTTGCAACACTTGTGATGGTTATCCCTGCTTGGTACAAGCTAAATCCGATGCTGAAGTCAGTGCAGTTCGTCCAGTAATGGCACAGGAGAATGTCACATTGCTGACGGAAGCCAAAGTACTGAAATTACACACTAGTCCCTCTGGGCGAGAAATCACCAGGGTAGAAGTGGATGTACAAGGCGAAGTGCGGATGTTTTCAGGGGATATTGTAGCGATCGCCTGTGGTGCGATCAACTCCTCTGTTCTGCTTCTCAAATCTGCAAACGAAAAACACCCCAACGGACTAGCCAATAGTTCTGGTTTATTGGGGCGTAATTTCATGAAGCATGTACTTGGTTCCATCATTGGCGTATCCAAAAAGCCTAACCCGACTCTCTTCCAGAAAACCCTCTCTATCAATGATTTTTACTGGGGTGAAGAAGGTTACGACTACCCAATGGGACAAATCCAAACTCTGGGTAAAGTCAGCAAAGAAGCACTAGAAGGTAATCCAGAGGCTTATGCACCTCTGACACCTGAACAAGTTGCAACTCATTCGATTGACTGGTGGTTAACGGTGGAAGACTTACCCAACCCCAATAACCATGTGCGTGTTGATGGCGACAAAATTATCCTTGAATATACTGAAAACAACAGCGAATCCTATAACCGTCTAGAAACACGCTGGATTGAGATTATCAAGTCCATTGAGTGCGGTCAAGAAATCATGCCGAATTGTGCCTATTTTGTGGGAGCAGGCAAAACTTATACAGGTAAATTACCATTAGATGGCGTAGGACATCAGGTTGGTACTGCACGTTTTGGCGAAGATCCTAAAACTTCAGTGTTAGATCTAGATTGCCGCACACATGATATAGATAACCTTTACATTGTTGATGGCAGCTTCTTTTGTTCTAGTGGTGCTGTTAATCCTACACTAACAATTATTGCCAACGCTTTGCGAGTAGGCGATCGCTTGATAGAAAGAATGAAATAATCACTCTCTCTTTTCTCTGACTCTGTGTTCTCTGCGTTCTCTGTGGTTCAATAATAGTTTTTGATAACATTTTTCGGAATGAATGAAATCAAGCATTATGGAATATCTAATTACCAATTTGATGACTTCGTTAGCAACATTAATTGATAGTTTGACTGGGATCATCATTGGTTTTGCGGTCTTAGAAGCCACAGTCAAAACCATAATGCTTTATTTTAATTACCGTAAAAATATGGATCGTGCTAAAGAGCAAATTCGATTATCACTTGGTAAATGGTTGGCTCTTTCCCTTGAATTTGCACTGGCTGCTGATATCCTGCGTAGCACAATTGCTCCAACTTGGGATGATATTGGTAAATTGGCTGCCATCATTGCTTTAAGAACAGTTCTTAATTACTTCTTAAGTAAAGAAATCGAGCAAGCCACAAAGAAAAATAATATTGTGACCAATGAATCTTTTTAGTTTCTCTGTATGGGCAGGGATAATTCAGATAATTGGAGCTTTAATGATTGCTGCTTATGTTATCACTGCCACGCTTTTTCTGATTCCTCATCGCCATGTTGACCGTTCAAGGCTTATGGTTGCTGAAGGAGTAATTAACAGTTTGAGTTTTATGCTTTCCGCTTCTCTGTTAAGGATGATAGACCTGAGAACCTGGCAACAAATTCTGATTTTTGGATTTTTACTTGCACTCCGCACCTTTCTCAAGAAAATTTTTGTTTGGGAAAAAGCACGGATTATTGTAATCAAAGGAAGTTAATTATGAGTAATCTATGGCAACCTATAGGCAAAAATAAACCCCAAGAATTGATTGAAACTAGATTGCAAATGCACTATGCAGTTCAGTTCATTAGTATTATTGGATCTGCTCTTGCAGAACCCCTACCAGACTACAGTCACACAAGTTTGCAATGGCATCCTGAATTAGAAGTGTTTGTCGGAAAGTTAATTCGGACAATAAAACCCTTTCGAGTTGCACTAGATCCAGTTAGCCTCACTGCAATAATTTTAGATAAACAAAGTGATACAATTGCAACTTTTCCCCTACATCAACAAACCATGAAAGATGCTTTGGATTGGCACAAACAGGAGATTGCTAAATTAGGTGTTAATGTTAGCAATATTGAGCTTCCTACCTATCCACGAGCAGATTTTCCAGACCATGTTATTGCTTATGGTGCAACTTTCGATGCTAACAGTGGACAATTTGGACGACAGGAACTAGCAAATTACTACGCCAATACCAATCAAATTTTACAAGAAATAGTTGCGATCACAGAGGAAGCATCTGCTATCCATATTTGGCCTCATCACTTTGATATCGCCACACTCATTACTCTTGGTGGCACTAAAAACGGAGAACCGATGACTGTAGGAATTGGGATGTCACCAGGAGATACCAGCTACAACGAACCGTATTGGTATGTTTCTCCTTATCCTTACCCCAACTCTGAAAATCTTCTACCCCTTGATGGTAATGGTTTTTGGCACACTCAAAACTGGGTTGGTGCAGTTCTAACTGCTTCTAAATTAACTAGTGAACCAGATATGCAGCGCCAGCAAATCACAGCTTTTTTAAACTCTGCTTTCCCAGCTTCAAAAGCCTTGCTTCAAGCATCAAAACTCTGATGATTCACAGTCCTACTTGTCTTTTTTGCTCTCATTTAGTACTTCGCCACATCCGTTCTGGAAATATTTACTGGTTTTGCAAGTATTGCTATCAAGAAGTCATTCCTGTTTCTGGGGTTGTTAAATACACTCATGGTTCTGTCTTGGGGATGCAGCCACAGTGCAATAGCAAAAAATCTACCCTACTAAATTAAAGCATCGAATAATGAAAAATTAAATTTGATGGAGTGTCACTATGGCTGCAAAATTCAGTAAAAAAATAGCTGGGGTAATTCTATCAGTTGGAGTATTTACCACAATTGCCCTGACACAAAATCCGGTTTTATCCCAGGTTTACCGACGGGAAAACAACCGTTCCACACAAACAGCCCAGATTCAAAAATTACCGTCACAAGCAGTAGTTTCCGCAATAGAATCAGTAGGCATGACGGTTTCTGATATGGATAAAGCCGTTGATTTTTACTCTCAGGTGTTATCCTTCCAGAAAGTCTCAGATGTAGAAGTGTTGGGTACTGAGTACGAAAAGCTGCAAGGACTGTTTGGGGTACGGTTGCGGGTGGTGCGGATGCAGTTGGGCAACGAGTCGATTGAACTAACGGAATATCTGACACCAAAAGGCAAACCTATCCCTGTAGATTCACGTAGCAATGACCGATGGTTTCAACATATTGCGTTAGCAGTTAGCGATATGGATAAAGCTTATCAGCATTTACGTAAATTCAAGGTGCAACACGCCTCCACTGCACCCCAGCGCATCCCCAACTCTAACAAAGCAGCAGCAGGAATTCGCGCTTTCTATTTCAAAGATCCAGACGGACACAACCTAGAGATTATCTACTTTCCCCCAGGAAAAGGCGATCCGAAGTGGCAAAAACCGAGCAATCAGTTATTTTTGGGAATTGACCATACAGCGATCGTTGTATCCAACACCGAAGCCAGTTTGAAATTTTACCGTGATTTACTTGGCTTGAGATTGGCGGGAGAAAGCATGAATTACGGTACAGAACAGGAGCATCTTAATAATGTTGAAGGAGCCAAGTTGCATATTAGTGGTTTGCGTTCCCTTGCTGGGCCTGGGATTGAATTTTTGGAATATTTGACACCAAAAGATGGGCGTTCTTTACCAAATGATGCGCGTCCCAATGATTTGCTACATTGGCAAACAACCCTGGTAGTCAAGGATGCAGAAGCAGTCGCTCAACAGTTGCGAATCAATAAATCTACGTTTGTTTCTCCTAGTGTTGTGGCGATTTCTGAGGAGAAGTTGGGGTTTAAAAAGGGCTTTTTGGTCAGAGATCCAGATGGTCATGTGATGCGGGTGGTGCAGAAGTAGTTTCTCAAAAGCAATCCTGTAAGAAACGAGAAGTTAACAATAATCCAAATATTGATCGCCAGAAAGAGTGTTGACTTATGTGTATTGAATTTGGACGGGAAATCTGCGGCAATCTCGACACCGCAGAGTCACGGGAATGGTTAGTTACTAATGGTATTGGTGGTTACGCTTCTGGAACGGTGGCAGGTTTATTAACCCGCCGCTATCACGGGTTACTAGTAGCAGCCTTGCAACCGCCGCTGGGTCGCACTTTAATGCTAGCAAAACTAGATGAAACTGTTCTGTATGATACTTGCTCTTATTCTCTCAACACAAACCGTTGGGTAGATGGTATCGTCAGTCCTCACGGTTATCAATACATTGAACGTTTTTCTTTGGAAGGTACAATTCCCGTATGGCGTTTTGCTGTTGCTGATGCCTTGTTAGAAAAACGGGTATGGATGCAGCAAGGAGCTAACACAACTTATGTCCAGTATACTTTGCGTCGTGCTACCCAACCGCTAAAGTTGACGCTCAAAGCAATAGTCAACTACCGTGATTATCACGGCGATACCCAAAGCAACGGCTGGCAGATGTCTGTTGAGCAGGTACAACAGGGAATTTGTGTAACTGCTTATCCCGGTGCTGTACCACTGTATCTGTTGAGTGACTGTGGCAGTGCATCGCCTGTTCACAATTGGTATTATGGCTTTGACTTAGCAGTTGAGCGTTATCGGGGATTGAGCGACAAAGAAGACCACCTCCACGCTGCTACCTTTGAAGTTACACTCAATCCAGGGGAAGCGATGTCTACGACGGGCTGCACCTACACATTAGTTGCCAGTACTCAGAAGCAACCAGACTTAAATGCTGAAGCAGCACTCGAACATCGTCAAGCTCTTGAACAAAAGTTAATTGGACTCTGGAAATCATCCAGTCCTGCTTGGGTCAATCGTTTAGTTTTGGCTGCTGACCAATTTATCGTTGATCGCTCCGTTCCCGAAGACCCTCATGGCAAAACCATCATCGCTGGTTATCACTGGTTTGGTGACTGGGGACGCGATACAATGATTAGCCTACCTGGTTTGACTCTTGCCACTGGTCGCCCAGAAATAGCACGTTCAATTCTCCGCACTTTTGCTAGGTATGTAGACCAGGGAATGTTACCCAATCGTTTCCCAGATGCAGGTGAAATACCAGAATACAATACAGTTGATGCAACTCTCTGGTATTTTGAAGCCATTCGAGCTTACTACAATGTGACTAAGGATGATGATTTGCTGATGGAACTGTTTCCCGTGTTGGCAGATATCATCAATTGGCACTGTCGCGGCACACGTTACAACATCCACCTCGATTCCAGCGATGGTTTACTGTATGCAGGGGAAACAGGTGTGCAACTAACTTGGATGGATGCCAAAATCGGAGATTGGGTGGTAACACCGCGTATTGGTAAACCTGTAGAAGTGAACGCTCTTTGGTATAATTCTTTGCGGACAATGGCAAAGTTTGCCCATCTTCTTGGCAAGCCCCATGAAGAGTATGAGGCTATTGCTAACCGCGCTCAAGTCAGATTTTCTCGCTTTTGGAATCAGGATACAGGCTACTGCTACGATGTGCTAGATAGTCCTGATGGAAATGACTCTTCTGTGCGTCCGAACCAAATTTTTGCGGTTTCATTACCCGAAAGTCCCCTCACGCCAGCCCAACAAAGAGGAGTCGTAGACATTTGTGGGCAGATGTTACTAACTTCGCATGGGTTGCGTTCCCTTAACCCCGACCATTCCCAATATCAAGGTAAATATGGAGGAAATCAGTATCAACGTGATGGTGCTTATCACCAAGGTACTGTTTGGGGTTGGTTATTAGGGCCGTTTGTCCTTGCACACCTGCGCGTCTATAAAAATCTTCAGCAGGCGCGTCAATTTCTCCAACCAATGGCTAATCATCTCACCGCACACGGTCTTGGTAGTCTCAGCGAAATTTTTGATGGTGATGCGCCGATGACTCCACGGGGATGTATTGCCCAGGCGTGGACTGTTGCAGAAGTTTTACGTGCTTGGTTAGCAACTGAGGGTTAGTGTTCTTATAACTCAGATATCGGATTAACTCTTCATCAATATCAATTGACACTACCAACAAAAATTAACATAAGTTTTTCCTGAGTTTATCCTAGATTTTTACTTACTAATATTTCTATCAAGTTTAACCAAAACTTCAGCTATATCTTAGATAAAAACGGGATACTCCAGATAGCAAATTAATGAAAGTACAATGCTATGATGACAACTCCAACCCAGGAAGAAATTAGATTACAAGAAGCTTTACATCACAAAGCTCATTGGCGCAGATGGGGGCCATATTTAAGCGATCGCCAATGGGGAACAGTACGCGAAGACTACAGCCCCAACGGTACAGCCTGGGACTATTTCACCCACGATCAGGCTCGTTCTCGCGCCTACCGTTGGGGTGAAGATGGGATTTTCGGGATTTCTGATAATCATCAGCGACTTTGTTTTGCGATCGCTCTTTGGAATGGTGAAGATTCTATTCTCAAAGAAAGAATTTTTGGTCTAACTGGTAATGAAGGTAATCACGGTGAAGATGTTAAAGAATATTATTTTTATTTAGACAGCACTCCCACACATTCCTACATGAAAGCGCTGTATAAATATCCTCAAACAGCCTTTCCCTACTCCCAATTAGTTGCAGAAAATCAACGCCGAAATCGTCAAGAGCCAGAATTTGAACTACTAGATACAGGCGTGTTTGATGATAATCACTATTTTGATGTTTTTGTGGAATATGCCAAGCATTCTGCGGAAGATATTCTTATCCAAATTAAAGTAGTCAACAGAGGTACAGAAGCGAAGACATTGCACCTGTTACCTACCCTCTGGTTTCGCAATACTTGGTGTTGGAATGGAGATGCAGATAAACCTACTTTAAAAGAGATTAAATCAGATCGTAGCTTCAATATTATTGAAGCATCTCACCCAAGTTTAGGAAATAGGTGGCTGTATTGTCAAGAAACAAAAGAGGTTCTCTTTACAGACAATGAGACAAATATAGAGCGATTATTTGCTTCTCCCAATACCTCGTCTTATGTAAAAGATGGGATTAATGACTATGTTGTAAATGGTCAGAAAACAGCCGTAAATCCTGATAAGATTGGCACAAAAGCATCTGCCAGTTATGTATTAAAAGTTGAGACTGGTGAAACTCAAACTATCAAATTACGACTGAGTAATGCAGCCAATTTAGTTGAACCATTTGGTAAGGAGTTTGATTTAATTTTTAGCCGACGACAACAAGAAGCTGATGAATTTTATCAACGTATTACTCCATATCCTCTAAGTGAAGATATGCGTAATGTGCAACGACAAGCATTTGCCGGAATGCTTTGGAGCAAGCAATTTTATCATTATATTGTAGAGGATTGGTTGAAAGGCGATCGCAACACACCAACACCCCCAGCAGAACGGCAAAATGGTAGAAATCAAGAGTGGTTCCATCTCTACAATGAAGATATTCTTTCTATGCCTGATAAATGGGAATATCCCTGGTTTGCAGCTTGGGATTTAGCATTCCATACCATTCCTTTAGCAATGATTGACCCAGATTTTGCGAAGTACCAATTGGATGTTCTCACACGGGAATGGTATATGCATCCCAATGGGCAAATTCCTGCTTATGAGTGGGCATTTGGTGATGTTAATCCCCCTGTTCATGCTTGGGCAACTTGGCGCATTTATAAAATTGAACAGAAGATTTATGGACGCACAGACCGACAGTTTTTAGAACGGGTTTTTCAAAAGTTAATGCTCAATTTTACATGGTGGGTAAATCGTAAAGATGCTGAGGGGAATAATGTCTTTCAAGGGGGATTTCTAGGATTAGATAATATTGGAGTATTTGACCGCAGTGCAGCCCTTCCTACAGGCGGACACATCGACCAATCTGATGGTACTAGTTGGATGGGGATGTATTGTTTAAATATGTTAGCGATTGCTCTAGAATTAGCCAAAACTAATCCTGTTTATGAAGATATTGCCACAAAATTCTTTGAGCATTTTCTGTACATAGCCGATGCGATGAATAAAATTGGCGAAATGGAAGCCAGTTTGTGGAATGAATCAGATGGATTTTACTACGATGTGCTACATTTACATGAACAGCAGATTACCTTAAAAGTCCGGTCAATGGTGGGATTAATCCCCCTATTTGCTATTGAAAGCATGGAACCAGAAACGTTAAAGATGCTTCCTGGCTTTAAGAAGCGGCTGGAATGGTTTATTCAAAACCGTCCTGACTTGCGGCAAAATGTAGCTTGTATGGAAACAAAAGGAATTGGTGCTAGAAGATTATTAGCAATTGTTTCACGGGATAAATTAAGAAGTATTCTGCAAAAAATGCTTGATGAAAGTGAGTTTTTCAGTCCTTACGGTATTCGCGCAGTTTCCAGATTTCATGCCGAACATCCCTATACTTTTGATGTCAAGGGTTCGCAATTTCGTGTAGATTATGAACCTGCTGAATCTAGCAGTGGTTTATTTGGTGGTAATTCTAACTGGCGCGGCCCTATTTGGTTTCCGGTGAATTTCTTAATAATAGAATCTCTGCAAAAATTCTATTATTACCTGGGCGATGATTTCAAAGTGGAATGTCCCACAGGTTCTGGTCAGATGATGACGCTTTGGGAAGTTGCATCAGAATTATCTCAAAGGTTAACTAGAATTTTCTTGCAAAATTCCTCTGGTCAACGACCTGTTTATGGTGGGATACAGAAGTTTCAAAATGACCCACACTGGCAGAATTTAATTTTATTCCATGAGTATTTTCATGGTGATAATGGAGCCGGAATTGGAGCCAGTCATCAAACTGGATGGACAGGATTAGTTGCTCAACTTATTCAGCAATTTGGTGAATATGAAGCACAACATCAGGAACGAAAAATTGAGCAGGATAAAAAGGCGATCGCTATAGCATAAATATGCCTAAATTAGTGCTTTTACAACAGTATAGTAAGCCTATTGGTTGAATATGCAGTCAATCAAATGTCATTACCATCTCCCGCCAGTTATTAACTTGTCCATCATTTCGCTGACTGTTGTACTCCTATACAGTGCATCTGGTATGATACTCCCTGCTCCCGCCATTGATATCTCGACAGCTACACCGAAGGGTTTTCGCTGGTAGGTGCTACCGAAGAGAGTTTTCTGGGCATGAGTGCTGCTACAACCTATGCCCATGTAGGCATGGCTGCGTTTTTTAGTGCTGTCTTTAAGGTACATATCTGAATTAAAATAAATTTTGTTCACTAGGCATGAGACAAGTATAAATATTCTCTACCTTGCCATAATCTAACTTGACTATCCTGTCGGATAAATAGAAATATTGGTCATCGTGAGTGACTACTATTACAGTTTTACCTTTATTTTTCAATTCAGGTAATATTTGGGTATAAAAAATTTTTTTAAATATAGGATCTTGATCGGCAGCCCATTCATCAAATACATATATAGGACGGTCTTCTAAATAAGCTGTCAATAAGGCTAGACGTTTTCGCTGTCCTTGAGATAATGAAGTGGTAGAAAGGATTCCATTGCTTATTTGAACTTTTTTATCCAGTTGTAATTGAACTAAATAGTCTTTAATTTTATCATCAGTAATATTTTTACCTAAATTAAATAAATTATCGAATAGATAAAAATCAGAAAACACTGCTGAAAAATGTTGGCGGAACCACTCTTGATTTTCCGCAGTCACTAATTTGCCATTGAAATAAATTTTTCCGCTTTCAGGAATGTATAAACCAGTGATTAATTTGATCAGCGTAGATTTTCCACTCCCATTACCACCAACAATAAAAACAATTTCATCTCCCGAAACTGTCAAATCAATTGGGCCAAGAGTAAAAGCTGTATCTTCTGAGTCTTGATGATAAGTATGAGTGATACCCAAAAATTCTAAACTGTAACAAAAATTATCTGCTTCATCCCAATTCATTAAATTACTTTCATAACAGCGATTCGACAATAATAGTTTAAGAGATTCAAGCTTCTGTAAAGCAACAGTTGCTTGGCTAAAGGTAGGAACAGCACTCATAATGTAGTCTAAAGGTGAAAGCAAGTAGAGAATAGTCAATGCATATCCAGATAAAATATGAGTGGGGATAGTTTGGAAAATAGGCAAAGCAAAAATTACCAATCCTACAACTACAAAAAATAAGCTATTTCCCCAACTAGCAGCAACTGCAAATATAGTCATTCCAACTACATTATTGCGTCTAGATAATTGTGCCGTTTCTTTAAGTTCTTGCTTTAAAAATATTTGTCGTCGTTCTTTGTGAAGCTTTAGTTCTTTAGTTCCCTCAGTTATACTCTGAAAATGGTTAAAAAGTTGATCTTCTTGCTGACGAGCTAGGGTAAAAAATGAGGTTGCTTTGTATGCAATCTGTTGATAGCTAAATATTCCTAGCAATAGAGAAATGGCCACCAGAAAAAATATCGTTGGGGATAACCAAAATAAATACAAAAGACAACTCACTACGATGGTCATATCAATACACAACGTAGGAATAATGTAGACTGTGCGAGAAATTGCTAAAACATCGTCTGTTAATGTAGCTAATATACGATGTTTCCCTAACTTTTCTAGATCATATAGTGGTGCAGATAAAATTCTCTCGCTCAATGTGAGGCGTAATTCTACAATTGCTTTTTCTGCTAAATTTATTAATAAATATTTAGAAATAATATTTGTTAAAAATTTGACAAAACAAAGACTGATAAAACTGCAAATTAATGTTATTTTCAGGGATGATTGATTAATATGTGTATTGATTGTTATAAGTAATCCGGCTGTACTAAACCCACTTAATAACCCAATGCAGGTAGCAAGAGTCAGAATTTTCCAAGAAGAACGTAACAGCAAAGTTATTAAGTTCATTTCAACTCTTTCGTTATAGCTAGTCTAACTACTTATATTTAGAAGTAGACGATTGCAGTGTCGATACAGAAAAGTTAAGGAGTTAGGCAGGGAAATAACTTAACTTGCAAACTTAACTAATGAATAGAGGAAGCAGGAACGAGAGTTAAGTAGGTTGGCAACGGCTCAAATTCCCTAACTAATCTATATCGACTATTGAAGTCACAAATTTTATAAAGATAAGAGTTAAGTTTTACAATCCAAGTCAATTTTATGAACGCTGAACTAGACGTTATCATTATTGGGGCTGGTTTTTGCGGTATTACTGTAGCTGCAAGTTTAAAAAAATTTGGAATTGATAACTTTGTTGTGATAGAGAAAGGTGAAACTGTCGCAACTATCTGGAAAAACGCCTACGAGCGATTAGTTAGCCAAAATCCTTATTTTACTTTACCTTTTTTTGAAGGTAAGGGAAAATATTCCACATTTAAGACGAAAGCGGAAATGGTGGGGTATTTAACAGAATATGCAGATCACTTTCAAGTTGATTCACATATTCGTTTTGGTGAAGAAGTACAAAATATTACCAAAATTTATAATCAAAATCAAATAGATGATAACTGGCAAATACAAACAACTAAAGACATTCTACACTGCAAGGTTCTTGTTATATGTACTGGGCTAACTAATCAACCTGTGATACCAAAGTTTGTGGGGAAAGAAAATTTTTCAGGTGAGATTATTCATAGTAGTGCCTATAAAAACGGCATTCCTTATCAAAATCAGCAGGTTTTAGTCATTGGTTCGGGGAATTCAGCAGCAGAAATAGCATTAGATTTATATGAACACGGTGCTGAACGTGTAGATATGTTAATTCGCGGTAAACGTTGGGTATTTCCTCTTTATCCGAGACTGCGATCGCTACAATATTGGTTATGGCGCAGTAGGTCATATTTTAAACGTTTGTTTAATAACAATACAATAGATTCTCGAATAGAAGCTATGGAAAAAGCCATAGATTTTTCTCCAGAAGAATTACAAGCAGACATCAAGGAAACTGATAAATTTATTCAGCGTTTTGCTTTAGATTTGAGTGCATACTCTATCTATCCAGAAGAGAAAGGGCCAATGGATGTGGAAGTTAATCAAGGCCGTGTAGCTTGGGTAGATAGAGGTACTATTAAACAAATCAAAAAAGGTAATATTCGAGTCATCTCTAATAGTATTCAGCAACTCACAACCACAGGCGTAATCTTTACCAATGGTGTATCACAAGATTACGATGCAATTATTTTAGGTACTGGCTTTCGTCCTGGCATTAATAAAATATTCAAACAGCCGCAATTGTATCTTAATGTGAACGATAGGTTATTGCCAAAAACAGATGGTAAATGCCAATCTATTGTTGACCCTACACTTTACTTTGTAGGTTTTGAGAAAACTTTTGCTAGATCCGCAACTTATGGATATTACGGCTGGTGTACAGGTAAAAGAATTGCCCTTCAATTGCTGGAAAGAAAGCCTTTATCACGTCAAAAATTGCAGATTTCCCTCTAGTTAAGCATGATGCTGTAAAAGTTAAGTCTCAAGTTAAGTTAGCTTCTACATTTAATTCCTTAACTTTTCTGTATCGACTTTTAACTTGGCAAATTCTATAAAGATAAAATAACACCTGCAATCAAGGAGTTGAACTGATGAAGACTTTAACAAATTCTCTGAACAATATGCGCTGGAACAAACTGTTTACATTTGCCTTATCATTCAGCATTTTATTATTTGCACAAGCTTGCAATCCTCGTTATGCAAAAATAGATTCTCCACAAACTACTGGAGAAACTTCTATTAATTATTCGCTCAATCAAGCTGGTAATTAAATTTTTCTAAGCTTGAAAAATCAGCCAGATTTATCTATAACTCAAATTAATTTTTTCTGGTTGTAGCTACTTAAACTAATAGAACTTACACAAAGATTTATCAGTGTAAGTTCTTTAGATTTAACTTATCAAATAACCATGAACTGAACTAATAATTAGGAGAAAAATATGCAGCCTCAATGGGACAACTATTTACAGACATATACTAACAGAGCTTATCAGTACACAACTCTGGTAGAACATACAGGGGTATTGATATCCTTGGCGATGGATAGCGATCGCCGCATCTATTACACTGTTCTTGACCAACAAAATAGCCCCAATCCTATTGATGCTAGAAATTGGTCGCCGACACCAGAATTATTAACTTTCCCTAATGAAATAGCTGAAGTAGGCTTTGGGATTATTCCTAATAAAGTATTACCATCGGTAAAAACAAATGGTGAACCTGCTCTCAATCGTTCTGAAGTTGATGTATTCCGTTCATCTACAGCTAGATTAACAGCCGATGCACCATTTAAAGTCCTCAGTGATGGACAATATCTATATTTATTCCGTCAATCTGTTGATGAGAAAGATGCGAATAATATCACAGTCAAAGGTGCTGATAGTAAGGACATCCCGATTGTTAACAATACCTTGTTAGTTGATAGATTTATTCTTTCTGGTAACAAACTCAAAACCTCGCGTGAGGTGCGTTATCGTCGGAGTCGGAATAAAATTCTTAAAAGTAGTGCCAAAGATACTCTCGGTGCTACCGATATGAATAATCGACCATTTTATGAACCGACATTAGAGTTAAATTTTATCCGGAATTTAAATTATGGAAGATTTGCTGTAGTTCAAGTACCATCGGGTATTCCTGATATCAAACGCTGGCAAATATTTGTCCATAATCAAAAGACTAATCGCCTAGATGCCTATAATATTGAACGGTCTAGTGATGGATTATTTAACACTAAAGGTACAGAAAGTCCAGCAGCTTTTGAAAAACTAGGTTTTGCAGAAACTGCGTTACGGCTAGATGGTAATACTTATATTGAAGCTAAAAGCCAAATCATCAATAAAGATGAATTTAATATTTCTGCTTGGATTAAACCAGAAACCACAGGTGTAATTTACTCTGAAGGGATGCCCAATGCTATCTTTACTGTTAGTTTGGTAGCAACAGAAATATTAATTGATGGACAAACAATTCCTGGTTATGGGTTAGAAGTTACTGCTTATAACGATAATGCTAAGAAATCTCAAACCTTACGTTCTCTGCCCAATGTAATTAATATGGGGCAATGGAATCATATTAGTATTTCCTTAGTACGTCCTACAGAACCAAATTCACCTGCAAATTCAGGTTTAGTGAGAATTCAAGTTGGCGATAAAGTTGTCAATACTGGGGGAAGAGAAAATCAATATTTACTTTTACCTAAATATCCCATCAATTCAACCCAGAGAACTTACTTGCTAGTAGGACGAAATGTGAGTTCTTTGTATGGCGGAACACAACCTGCTTCTTCCTTGAGAGCAACTATCGATGAGTTATCTATTTGGGGACGGGAACGTTCAGAAATTGAAGTTGCAGAAACTCAAAATATCCGTAAAGCTGGAAATGAGCCAGGATTGATTACCTACTGGCAATTTGATGAAGGTAATGGTCAAATTGTTTACGACCAAACTGATAGTTTGAATAATGGCAGAATTGTCGGTAATTTGCAGTGGGTACAATCAGATGCACCTGTAGGCGATAATCCCGGAATTCGTCGTTGTAGTTTTAGCTTTGGTGATAGTCGTACTGTTGCGGGAAAAGGGATATCGGCGTTACTTTACTATCAACAAGAAGAATTACCAGCCGGTTATGAAAATAAGCCTGCACCGACCAAACAAAGTGCGCGGGTGATGGTGGCGGTAGCTACCGGAAAGGCTAATAACGATCAAAAGAAAGTCGCGGTTTTGGATTTTGCGGTGACTAAACGGGGTCGATTGTCACAAATTCCTGATGTAATTAATTTACCTCTAATTGATATCACAGCGAAAAACCCAAACATATATATAGAACGTATCAATCAACTAGAACAAATAGAAATTCCGAATACAACAAATGCGATCGCATCTTTGGAATCTGAGATTGATAATCAAATGAGAATCATTGCTACTCTTGAGCAAGATTTATCTCAGAAACAACAACTAAAAACAAATCTAGCGAATAATGGCGTAACGGTCTATTCTTTGCCTAGCTTTGAGGGTCAACAACAAAGATTGCAGGTAGGCGAACATCCCCGGTTATCGATACCAATCTTTTCAGTAGATTTAGATGCCGGAGCATATATCATTCTCTACGATGAACCTAACTTTGGTGGTTCTTCCCGCGTAGAGTACCAAGATGGTAGGAGATATGGTGGTACTTACTCTATATCTAGCTATCAAAGTGCTAAGGTACGTCTGACTGATAGTACTGTGAGTCAAATTGACCTCTACAATTCTCAAATTGACCAAATTCAGCAGAAAATCACTAAAATTCGCACAGAAACCATCCCTGATTTACAAAAGCAGTTAGACGTAGTTAGAGAAAGAGTGCAAACTTTACAAGCAGAACTACTCGATAAACGCAAACAACTGCAAGGAAAATTTGCTTTCCCTATGCGGTTAATTCATATCGATCCCAGTGGGTTGAATGTGGTAGGAGGATTGTTAGATTTTGCTTGGACAAACGATGCACCGCAATTGTTTGAAAGCGCCAATGGCATGGTGAATTTGTACTTCCGCGGCAATACTGACCAGTTCTTTACTGTGGCTTACGATACTAATGTTTCCCGCTCTAATATCTTGCTATCTAACAGCGTCAAATTGCAAGAGCGATCGCCTGGTTTGGGACGCAGTGAAATGAAGGTGATTGCAGCCGACGATACTAATTTAGATGGGACAACGGTAAATATTGCCGATAGTCTAGATGCCAATGTCTGCAAACTAACTTTAACTAACAGTTCCCTACAAATTACCGAGATTTGGGATCGAGTTCCCCGTAATAGTGGCAGTTTTGCTAAGGTGTTGAGTGGACAAGCACGAGAAGCAGTATACCTCGGTCGTTTAGTCGAATCGGTAACGGGTACTGTGGATATCATTACCCTGGCTGAACCTGCAACACAACGCTACGAAGTAGGTGCAGTTTTGGTAATTGGTGCGGGGACTATTTCTTTACGAAAAGCGATCGCACCTGGCGATAAAACAATAGCAGTGGACTCAATTACCCTAGATGCAACTATACCTGCGGGAACAAGCATCAATTTAATCGAATACGATTATCACCGTTACAGCAGTTTCAGTAATCAAGGCACTGCCCTCAACTCTCCCTATAATCTCAAATATGGTTCAATTCTCGTAGAAGTTGCAGGTTTGACCAACGCTAACAACGTCGAGAACATCGCTACTCGTCCTCTGACTGGGGTATCTCAACCCAATGCTTGGGTGACAGCAGCCCCCGGAAATGCGTTGAAAATTGAGAGTGGTCATCTCACAGGTGATGCTAACAGGATGGCAAATCAGGGAGATATCAGCCTAGAAGCTTGGATTCGTCCCGAAAGGAGAGACATCAATCATGCTTGGATTGTCTCAGAAAATTCTCCCACATCGAATTATTGTTTGGGCATTCAAAACCAAGATGTTAACTCTGGTCTGCAATTTAATGGTACTAATGACTACATTGAAGCTGGTAATATCAACCTGCTCAATCAGTCCTTTACCATTGAATTCTGGGCAAAACGGGAAGCTGCTAGTGTCACCGCCAATACCTTTTTCTCAGCGATTCTCTCCCAAGGGGTAGACAGAACCAATGAACAATTACACATCGGTTTTCGCCAAAACCATCGTTTCAGCTTTGGTTTTTACCGCAATGATTTAAACACGGAGCAAGACCTAGCTGATGACGATCAATGGCATCATTACGCCTGTACCTTCGATATCCAGACTCGTCAAAGAATAATTTACCGTGATGGCGTAGAGGTTGCCAAAGATATTGCCCCTACGACTTATCAAGGTAAAGGTAGATTATTAATTGGGGTGATGAATAACCCTGGTAAAACCTTCTTCTTGCAAGGCGGAATAGATGAAATCCGCATTTGGCGAGGTGTACGCAGTGCTGGGGAAATTAATATCTATAAAGATTGTCGGTTAAATGGCAACGAAGCGGGATTACTTGCCTACTACTACTTTGAGAATCGCAATGTGAGCGATCGCACTGGCAATGAGGCTAATCATGGCACAATTATTGGCAATCCCCAACAAATAAAATCTCCTCTCAAAGCCTACAATGTAATTGCCGGAGTGAGAAACCGCTACCTCCGCACCAGTCAAATCCTGTGGACAAATTCTTGGGAACATATCGCCGCCACCTACTTGGAAGCTTACGCTTTAAATTTTAACGGTGTTGATAATTACCTCGATTGTGGTAATCAAGTAGCCTTGGGTGTAGAAAATCAATTGAGTATTGAACTCACCCTGAGTTTAAGTAGTCTCGATAGAGATATTTATCCCATATTGCAAAAAGGCAGATTGGGGAGAAATCAGCCAGAATTGACCGCATGGATGGCTTTGAAGCGAGATTCTGGTAGTAACTACAGCCTTTATTTTGCCTATGAAAATAGTAATTCTGAACAACGAATAGTTTATAGCCCTGTAAATTCCATTAGTCTCAATACTGCTATCAAAATTGCCGTCACCGCCATCAAAATAGATAACGGTTACAGCATCAGATTGTATTGGAATGGTACTTTACTCAATCCCAACGCGCCGGTTTTGTCTGGTGTACCCGTAACTAATCTCCAATCCTTAGAACTAAGTAAGTGTTTTGGTATACCGACAGACACACCTCTAGGCAAAAGGATTGTTGGTAGTTCCCCTAACTACTTGCGGGGTACAATTAGCGAGTTGCGCGTGTGGAATCGTGCTCTAACCGCCAATGAAGTTCAACAAGGGACAAGCGATCGCTCTAAACTAGCAGGTGAATGGTTCATAAACGAAGGTATCGGTAACACCACCACCAACACCATCGATAACAGCGAAGCGCGGATTCTTGGTGCTAGCTGGGTTGTAGACCCCAACCCCACAGCCTCCAAACTAGAACTTTACCTCAACGGTATCCCTGCCCAAACTAATCCGATTAGCGAGCCAAACCTCACCCTCAACGAATTCAACTTGGGTAAAGACTACTTTGGCGAGATGGACGAAATCCGCATTTGGAAACAGTCCCGCACCCCAGAACAAATCCTCGACAACCTCTTTGGTCAAATCAAAGGAGAAAGAGAAAACCTCATCGCCTACTACGAATTTGAATCAGATCCCGTCAACCCCGCAGCCCAAGAACCGCAAGTTACCCGCGTCAATGACAGCAGTTTGCGTGGTAATCATCTCACACCATCTGCTAATAGTACTCTCAAACAAACCCTGTCCCAAGCACCCATAGGCGATGAAATTGCCCTCGTGCGGAATGCTTTGGGTAGTATTGCCAACCGCTTCCACGGTAAAATAACTAGCCGTCCTGGTATTGGCGAATATGCAGACATCCAAACAGGCAATAATGGCGAAATCACCGGAGTTCACAAACGCTGCTACAGTTTCATCGACAATGGGCAATGGTATTTGCTCACAGGCTACAAAGTCGGTAACTTAATTACAGAATGGGTCAGCCAAGTTCAATTTGCACCACAAATCAAAGGTTACATTGAAGGTGCGCCCCCCGTTCCTTCCGAAAACCTCACCGCCGGCCCTATCGATGATTCAGTACGCGACTATGTAGATAGTACTACTGTAGAATTTGTCGAAGCTAATAGCGTTTCTTACACCCTAGCTGCTAGTAGAGACAGTAGTTTCAATTCCTCCTTTGAAGCATCCTTATCTGGAGAAGTTAGTCAGCATATTGATTCTGTAACTGCTCCTTTGGGTTTTGGAATTATCACCAGGGATATTCTTGCAGCCAGCGTTAAACTTGGTGCTTCAGCCAAATTAGACACCGAGTTGAAATGGTCGAGTAACCAGCAACAAAGTAACCAAACCAATGTCAGCAAAATGACATCTGTGGGTTTGGGTGGCGCTTGGGAAGACCCAGATATCAACAAACGCCTTAACAAAACGATGCCTCGTCGTTATCAACCATCAAACTTAGGCTTTGCTCTAGTGGAATCGGAAACTGCCGATATGTATGCCATCCGCTTGGCACATAACCGCGCCCTAGTATCTTTCAGGATGATTCCTAATCCGAATATTCCCAAAGATACCAATATTATTCCTTTCCCTATCAAACCTGATTACACCAAACAAGGCACACTAGATGGTGCTGTCGGTTATGATCAAAACGGCAAAGTTTTAGATCCAGATTATAGAGGTTTGACAGGCTACCGCGAACAAAGTTACTTCAAACCCAGCGAAGCTTACACCCTACGCCAACGCATCCAGTCCGAAGAAACCCGCTTACGTACCTACTACGAAGACTTTCGCACCACACCCCCTGGTGCAGCTGGTATTGGAGTTGGAGCAGACAATGGCACAATTGCAGGTTTAGCTGCCGGTGGGCCGACTGGGTTGGCGGTTGGGATAGCCATCACTGGTTTAGTTGATGCTTTGACTAACAACAATAATTTGCCAGAGCAATACAGTAAGCGTAACTTAGTCAACAGCTATATCTGGACAGCAGACGGTGGACTCTACGCTGAATCGACAGAAACAACCGATGTCCAACAAGAAAGTACCAGTGGTGCTTATAGTTTTACAGGTAATGGTAGTATAAATGCTTCCGGTTCTTTTGCAATAGGTAGTGTCACTTTAGATTTGGAGGCAAAAGCATCTTTTGGTGGCAGTTTAAACCTCACCAAATCCAAAACTAAAGAAGCCAGTCAATCCTTCAAAATTGAAGTCAAAAACAATACCCAAGCTGACTTACAGAGATTTCAAATGGATGACAGAGGTAACTTGATGCGAGACGAAGTTGGTCGTCCCATCCGGGTGTATGATGCCAACGGCAATCCTTTGGACACTCCTGGTAAAGTCAACGCCTACCGCTTCTTAAGCTTTTACCTTACTCCCAATACGGAAAACTACGACACCTTCTTTAACACCGTTGTTGACCGCAAGTGGTTAGAAGAGAGTAATTCCCCCAATGCGATCGCACTGCGTCAAGCACAACAACCCCAAGGCGGCCCCGCTTGCTGGCGCATTTTCCACCGCGTCACCTTTGTCAGCCGTATCCTTCCAGAGTTCCCCGACCCCACAGCCCCACCACTAGATCGGGCAATTCAGAATACTGACTTGAGCAGCAGTTACGAATTAATCAAATTAGTTGAGCCATTTGTCCGTAATGCTACGGCTAAAGCTGCCCAATTCGATGCTGCTGTCAGGAACGCTGTCCGTGTTTATTTGCCAGAGTTATCTGAGGGTTTGACTCAAGAGGTGGTGTTAACGTTAGCTAATTACTTCGGTGTGGAGGGAGTGAATTAGTTTACACTCTAAATCATACGTAAAATGTAGGATGCGTGAGGCTTTTTGTCTCACGCATTTTTTAGTCTACGCTGCTCAATGTTGAGTTATTCTTTGCTGTGAGCGCTCGCCTAATAAAAATACAATAGATTTCTCGGATAAAATCAGAGAGCGATCGCGCTATTTCTTGCTTTTGCTAAAATCAAGCTCAAAGACATAATGCCAAAGGACTTAGGTTGATGGCAACTTATTTATGCGTAGCGTTTGATTGCAAGGCTTCTTCAAAATATTGTCGATATAACTCACAACTGGATATCACCTGATTTCCTTGCAGCTTAACTAACCCCATGCTGTGCAACTTAAATGCTAAAATCTGTTCCAATTCTACAGGATTTGAGGAATGGATTACTTCTTCATACGCTGCTGCTAATTGCGGATGTTCTTGTAAGCTTCTCAAATGGCGATGCAAGTGATTACTATAAATACCTGCATCTTTAGCTGCGGTTTGGATTAACTGCTTTAAAGTCAAATCTTGCTGCGCTAGATGATATAAAGCCTGTTGTATTAAATATGGATGTCCATCCACAAGCTGCATCAATTGTGCCAATTCAGCTTCAGATAAATTAATTCGATAAAGTTGGGCTAAATTGAATACTTGTTGGTAAGTAAATGTTTGCAACTCAATTGCTAAACCTACATTGAATGGGGACTTATTAATATCTAGAGGAATATATACTTCTGTGGAATGAACAATAACCAAACGGAAATTTTGCCACAGAGGATTACCGCTATCTCCATAAGCTGCTTCTTCATACCAGGAACGTAATAGTGTAAAGAAATCATCGGCAATCTCTGGGTGTAAAAATACTTCCTCAACCTGATCCAAACCTAAGACTAAAACACCATTTATATCTGGCAACAAACAGTCTTCAAAATAAGCTGTACAGTTACTCTTACTACCAAAAGTTTCACTCCAATAATCCTCAACTTTATGAGGTAACTGAAGCTTACGAGTAATCGAAGTACAAAACCAACGCAAGAATTTATCTAAGTCATTAAAAATACAACGTTCTGCTCGCTGCAAGCTTAAAGCTACAGTACGTACTTCCGCAGGATTTTGTTGTTTAGCATGAGCTAAAATTCTTACCATTAAAGAAGTCTTACCCATTTGACTAGGTGCTTTAATGCGAATTAATGCCCCCGACCTAGTAATTTCTTCATAACAGCGAGATTCTACCGGAGGACGTTCTACATACAAAGTAGAATCCAATGGTATCAGTCCAACAGGTGACTCTATTTCTGGAGATTGAGAATTTAATACTGAGGATTGCAGACTAGGAAATGAAGAAAATTCTTCAACTTTAAATTTTTCAGATGTTCTTTGTGCGAGAACAGCCATCAAATTTGTTTTACTGACTTTTTCGCCTAAGCTAGATGAAAGTATCTGCCATAATTTTGGCCCCACATCATGCTTGATATACTCTGGAGCATAGTCACATTCTGCTGCTATTTGGTCATACTTCTGACCTTGTAAAGCTCCCCGCAATACAGCTACTTCAATATTTTTTAAATGTCTCTTATGTTTAGCAAATACGGATTCATCTGCTACTTTTAAAGCAGTTTCAAATGTTATTGCTTGTTCTTGAACATTTTCAGTCATTGTCTTACGGTTACTTGATGAATTTATCTAAATATTTTTCCGATTTTAGTGTTTAATTTTTAAAATTTAACTTATTTTCTCTGTTAAATTTTGCAAGTTTTGAGTAAAAGAATGGTCAGGATATTGCAAACAGAATAATCCACTACTACCAAGTTGTGCCATGTCTTCTGAAAGCGGAAATATACCTGCGACTGGAACATTATAAGTTTTCTCTATTTTTTGCTGTAGCGAAGAAAAGTCCATGCGACTTGGAGTTTTATTAACTATCATCATCATATTGCTAACTTGCAATTGACGAGAAATATTAATAGTAACTGCTGTGCCTTGAAAGTCTTGGCGATCCGGACGCAGAATCACAATTAATAAGTCAGAAATAGCTATAGATAGTAAAGTTTCTCGGCTTAAGCCAGGATGGGTATCAATAAATAAGTAGTCTAACTCTAACTCTTGAATTAATCTTTTAAATCCACTATTAAGTAAGCTAACGTTGTATCCTTCAGTGATAATTTTGGCAATCTCATCAGCATTGATACTAGAAGGTATTAGGAAAATCTTACCTGGAGAAATTGCTATAAAAGAAGTAACATCATAGGCGGTATCAGCAATGGAACTACCATTCCATAAATAGTCATTCAATGTTTTATATGCAATTGTTTCATCAATCCCAAATAGAGCATGAATACCAGGAGATTGCAGGTCAGTATCTACAATAGCAACTCGTTTGTCTTGTAGTGCCATTGTTACTGCTAAATTTGCTGTTATGTTAGATTTACCAGTTCCGCCCCGGAATGAGTGAATTGCAATAATTTTAGACATAGCATAACTAATTCTTAATTCATAATTCGTAATTAATGTATTTTGGTATGGCTAAGGGATTCAATTTCTATTTGCAATTTTTGAAAGTAATCAGTTTGAGTAATTTCTGCTATTTGATGCGCGAGTTTGTTTAAATCAACCTCGATTTGTATCTCTGAAACAGGGATTTTTATCGCCTCTTCCTGCTGTTTTAATAGATTTTCTAATTCAGCTTTCTGCTGCTTGACAATTGCCAATTCCTGTTGCAAAGCCGCAACTTCGGCTTTTAAACTCTCTTGAGTATGTTGCGAGTCATACTTAGCCTTGTGTTTTACCTGAGCCTTCCTTAACTGATTTCGGGTGAGTTTGGCAGGAAAAGACATGAGAATATTGTTATGCGCTGCATTCTTGAAAGCAGCGAAGTTAATAATTTTGCTGGGGGCTGCTTCGATACCGATATCAAGAGGATTTTGCGGCATAGTTATTAACGCTTGTGTTGGCAGTGTGCGGATCTTTATCTTTCTAGGATTACGCGATCGCTCCACATAATAAAAGATCAGTTCTGTAGCGCAGCAGCCCTTGAAAAACTGACCTTGACAAAGAATACATTTTGTAATTCTGGAAAGAATGCGGCAGTGACCGTTAGAAGTATTATGCGAGATCGTGCGATCGCCTCAGCGATGAAATTGAAAGCAATAGCGGATTTGGTTCCGGTCAAGTCCTGGTCGAATTGCATGGCGTGACTGGCTTCACCAGCAACAATATTGGACTGAATTTAGAAGCTAGTAATACGGGGCAGTTCTTGTTTGCTTAGAAATAATTTTGGATTTAATGGATGAACTTAGAAGCTTCCTTGTTAAGCCTTAAGTTGTGTTTTACACATACTACTACTACATTCATAATACAGAATTCATGGTATACTAAGTACCGCAAATTTTATCTTTTAAATTTAATTTATAATAAATTTATTATATGCAATCTATTGATGCAACAAAAATAACTCTTAATGAATGGTTAGACTTATTGCTGAATACACATAAAAAGATAAAGTTTATAGATGATTGCTTTCCTACTGATAAACACGCTCAAGAATATCTTGTAAATATTCATACAAGAAGCCAGGATGAAGTATATAAATTACTCAACAAATTATTGATTAGATCGAGTTCTTTTAGATACGACGATTTAAATTTAATGCAGCTTCTTAATTTTCCCAGATATCAAGCTAATCCAAGTGAATGGTTGGCAAAAAATCCTTATTACATGAGGCTAGTTATGTATTTTCAGGACAATAATAATCCTCCCCCTTGGGAAGGTAACACATGGATTTTAGAACTATTACCACACTACCCTAAAAAAGCAATAGATGTTCTTGACAATTATCTTTTAGCTCACTGTTTACTGTTACCTGACAGGCGAATATGGGGATTGACTGATGCTATGAGTATAATTCGTGCAAAGTTTATAGGTATACCTGGTAGTAATGCAGAAAAAATTAAATTTATCATAGAACTAGAATTTAGACAATTTGAGCATTTAATCGAAAGGCTTTATCATCAAATGGAATATGATACGGTATTAACACCTGGAACTAGAGACGGTGGTCTTGATGTAATTGCAACCAAAGAATTGCCTGGACAAAAACATAAAATAGCAGTCGAATGCAAGCTATACAACCATCCTGTTGGTTTAGATATTGTACGTAATATTCGTGGTGTAGTAGAATACGGAGGTTATAACAAAGGAGTATTGTTTACAACTCACCGTTTTACTCCTCAAGCAGAAGAACTAGCAAACAAAGATCATCTAATTGAGCTTGTTTCAGGAGAAAAGTTAATTATTCTTCTTAATGAATATTTTGGCACAGAATGGTATCTAAGAATAGACAAAATAATTCTTGAAAGTCAGCGCGAACATAAAGTATAGTTTTTATTTAGAGAATCATCAAGGTGTAAAATTGAAATTATAAATACTATTGATATAAAGAATTGCCCTCTTATCCAGGGTTAAAAGGAGAATATTCTCCAAAGCACCAACGCAGAGAACAAGCATTTCTACTTTCCAACACCTGCTCAATATCAAACTCGACTAAACGTTGCGCCCCAGCAAACTCATTTAATCTTTCGACATCCCAAATTACCTTTGCTTTTCCAGACAATTGTAATGTGTGACCTTGTGCAAAATCGATGAATAATAAACCTGCTCCTGCATTCACAATCAAGTTACCGAAGGTCTGAAACATATTATTACCAGAATAATCAGGAAACACTAATTTGTGGCTGTTCAAAACTCGCACAAATCCCGGAAAGCCTCCCCGGTGGGAAGCATCAGCCCCACTTTCTGGATGATAACTGGCGATGAAAAATGTGTCAGATTGGGCTATCCAAAGTTGATTTGTCTCACTCAAAGCATCTCTAATAAAAGCTTCAGGTTTTGCTAATGAATCAGTCACAGCTTTTTCTATGTGACGTACCTGGATGTATTTAGGACAGTTAAAAAATGCTTGTTGAATTTGTACTTTTATCTTCTCTTGATTTACATCTGATTTGCCATTTAAACGTAAACGCCTGCGGTTTGCTAAATCAATTACTAATAGGCCAATATTATTGTTATTTTGTAAATTTTGGTGTATGGGATCGATATGTATGAGGGTTACATTAATCTGTAAGTTCTGTTCATCCAATACTTGTACAAAACCAGGTTGTCCTGTTAATAAAGATGCCCAGACTTTACCGTTTACATCCACTGTACTTGCAACTGCTAATTGTTGCGTGCGAAGGAATTCTTGAGCAGATGGCTTGATTGTGCTGCTGATGACGTGACACAGACGTTGCGCCTCGTCTCTCACCCCCGCCTGGGTTTGGACTGTAATTTCTCCATCATGAAAAGACATTGTATTAATTCGTAATTTATAATCAATGAATTTAGACAATTTGATAAAGATGTATGAAAAAGTAAAAATAGATATTGAATTCATCTTTATTTTTACTTTTAACTTCGAGTGAAGTGACAGAAATTTTCAAGTTTTAAATTCCTGGCATTCCAATGTAACCAGGTAGTTGTTTTATCCGCTCAATCCATGCAACCACATTTAGATAGGTGTCGAGAGATATTTTGCCATCTGGAGCTAGCGCAATGTAGGGGAAACAGGCGACATCTGCAATTGTCGGACGGTTGAGTTCTAGCCATTGGCGATCGCTCAAATGTTCGTCGAATACTTTCAGGACTTCAGCTGCTTTTTCTGTGGCTAGTTCCACATCTAGAGGAATTTGAAACAGATGATAAAGCCTAGCAAATTCTGGCCCCTGACGAATGTAGTTAGCTGCGGTGAACAACCATTGCATAACTTTGCTCATGGACTGGGCATCAGTTGGCAACCAATTTTCATTCCCATAACGCTGCGCCAAATAAATCAAAATTGCATGAGAATCTCGCACCACAATTTCCCCATCCACAAGTATAGGAAGTTGACCAAATGGATTGAGTTTGATGAATTGTGGAGATTTGTGTTCTTTGGTTGCAAAATCAAGCAATATCTGTTCGTACTCAACACCTAGTAGCGACAGCATCAATCGCACTTTGTGGCAATTTCCGGAAAGTTCAAAATGATACAGCTTCATCATGATATTTCTTTCATGCGTAAATAGTTTAATTTCACTATCTCAATTTTCTGTATCTGTAGAGAAATGATATTGTACAATTTCTATACATTTATTAAATATTCGTCATATAATCCGAACTTTCCAAGATCAGTTTTGGGTTGATTGCGATCGCCATAACTGATCTTGGCGATCGCAAAATTTTATGCTATTGCAATAAGTGTTGTAGTTCTGCAAATATATCTATGAAGGGGTATCGCAGGACGCACTTAAAATTGTGGCTACTCTCAAAGCTTCTCCACAGGGACTTGCAAGGATAAAACAAGCTAGAAGTGAAAAGGGTTGGTCTGTTGATGATTTTCGATGGATAGAGTTAGCTAGTGAAGTTTTAGGTGTCTGTTGGCAAGAAAAAGGCGTTCTTGCTGTTGGCATATCAGAAGGTACTTGGAAACGTTTCTTAGCTGGAAAGCAAGCGATTAATGCTGAGGCGTTTAAAGCCTATTGTCAAGTGCTTGGGTTGAATTGGCAAGAGGTGGTTGAGAGAAAGGATGAAGGCAAAAGGATGAAGGATGAAGTAAATGATTTTCATACTTCATCCTTGACACTTCATCCTTCCCAAGATTGGGGTGAAGCACCGGATGTATCGATTTTTTATGGTCGAAGTGAAGAACTGGAAACTGTTAAGCGATGGGTGATGCAGGAAAATTGTCGCTTAATAACGCTGCTGGGAATGGGTGGGATTGGTAAAACGACGCTTTCTGTGAAGCTGGCGCAGGAAATTATTGGGAGTAGAGAAGAAAATTATGCGGGAAATTTATTATCTCTGTTTGCGTCTTCTTCCCATTCCCCAGTCCAGTACATAATTTGGCGTAGCCTCCGCAACGCGCCACCGGTGGAAGATATTTTGGCTCAATTGATTCAATTTTTTTCTGAACAGCAACAAACAAATTTACCAAGTGAGTTACAGCATAGAATTTCGCTGTTACTCACATATTTACGTTCGTCGCGATGTTTGATGATTCTGGATAATGCTGAATCAATTTTACAAGCAGGCGATCGCACTGGTCGTTATCGTCCTGGATGTGAAGGTTACGGACAACTTCTGCAATGTGTAGCTGAAACTTCTCACCAAAGTTGTCTAATTCTCACTTCACGGGAAAAACCCCAAGGACTCGCCAAGTATGAAGGCGATAGTTTACCCGTGCGTTCTTTGCAACTTACAGGTTTACTAGAAACAGCAGGGCGGGAATTATTTAACGTTAAAGGTAAATTTACTGCCTCCCCAGACCAATGGCAAGTTTTAATTTCCCGCTATGGCGGTAATCCTCTAGCTCTGAAGATTGTAGCGTCTTCTATCCGAGACTTTTTTGACGGTGATGTTTCCCAATTTTTGGCAATTTCCCAGCAAGGTACATTTATTTTTGATGATATTCGCGACTTGCTTGACCAACAATTCCATCGTCTCACAGCTTTGGAACGAGAGATTATGTACTGGTTAGCCATCAACCGCGAACCTATCTCTCTAGCAGAGTTACAAGCAGATTTTGTGGCTTATATCCCACCCCGTGAATTATTAGAGTCTTTGAGTTCATTACAAAGGCGTTCTGTAATTGAAAAAAGTGCTGGTGGCTTTACTCAGCAACCTGTAGTCATGGAGTATGTCAGCAATCAATTAATTGAGCAAGTATGTCAGGAAATTAGGGTATGGGATATGGAAAAGCATACTCCCTTATTTACAAGTCATGCATTAATTAAAGCGCAAGCTAAAGATTATCTGCGGGAGAGTCAAATTAATTTGATTCTTCAGCCTCTAATTGATCAATTAATTACAGAACTTGGCAGTCGAGAAAACATAGCTAATTATTTGCAGCAAATTCTCGCGCAGCTACGTGGTAAATCACCCCAAGAAACTGGCTATGTTGGTGGAAATGCACTGAATTTGCTACATCAAGCCCAAATTGACCTCATTGGCTATGATTTTTCCGGTTTAACTGTATGGCAAGCTTATCTTCAGGGTGTAAACTTGCATGATGTAAATTTTACTGGCTCAGATTTATCGCGCTGTGTTTTTACGGAAACACTAGGTAATATTTTATCTGCTGCTTTTAATCCAAATGGTCAACTTTTAGCCACCTGCGATACCGATTGTCATGTCCGTGTATGGGAAGTGAAAACAGGTAAATTATTGCTGATTTGTCAAGGACACATCAATTGGGTGCGCTTTGTACTGTTTAGCCCAGATGGTGAACTCTTGGCGAGTTGCGGTGCTGACCAGAATATTAAACTCTGGAATGTCCGGGATGGGGTTTGTATAAAAACGTTAACAGGGCATGAGCATGAAGTATTTTCTGTAGCATTTCATCCAGAAGGTAAGATTTTAGCCAGTGCAAGCGGCGATCGCACTGTTAAAATTTGGAATATCCACGATGGTACTTGCTTGCAAACACTGACAGGACATACAGATTGGGTACGTTGCGTTGCTTTCAGTCCTGATGGTGAAACTTTAGTTAGTAGCGGTGCTGACCACACAATTAAACTGTGGGATGTGCATCAAGGTAAATGCTTGAGAACTTTGCAAGCACATACAGGGTGGGTGCGTTCGGTGGCGTTTAGTGCAGATGGACAAACCCTAGCTAGTGCCAGTGGCGATCGCACAATTAAAATTTGGAATTATCATACAGGTGAGTGTCTGAAAACCTACACCGGACACACTAACAGCGTCTACTCCATTGCCTATAGTCCTGATAGTAAAATTTTAGTCAGTGGTAGTGGCGATCGCACTGTCAAAATTTGGGATTGTCAAACCCATACTTGCATCAAAACTCTACATGGACATACTAATGAAGTTTGTTCCGTCGCCTTCAGCCCAGATGGTCACACACTCGTATGTGTCAGTTTAGACCAAAGCGTTAGGCTGTGGGATTATTTGACTGGTCAATGCTTAAAGACTTGGTACGGTAATACAGATTGGGCATTACCTGTAGCTTTTAGTCTTTATGGGCGAATTTTAGCCAGTGGTAGTAATGACAAAACAGTTAAGCTGTGGGATTGGCAAACTGGCAATTGCATTAGAAGCTTAGAAGGACATACAGACTTTATTTATGGAATTGCTTTTAATCCAGATGGACAAATTTTGGCAAGTGCAAGTACAGATTCTTCAGTAAGATTGTGGAATATTAGCACAGGTCAATGTTTCCAAATTCTACTGGGACATACAGATTGGCTATATACCGTTGCTTTTCATCCCCAAGGTAAAATCCTCGCCACTGGTAGCGCCGACTGTACAGCCAAGCTATGGGATATTAGCACAGGTCAATGTCTCAAAACCTTGAGCGAACATACCGATAAAATCATGGGAATTGCTTGGAGTCCAGATGGGCAAATTTTAGCTACCGCCAGTGCTGACCAATCGGTAAAATTGTGGGATTACAGCACAGGTAGTTGCATTAGCACATTACAAGGACACAACAGCCGCGTATATTCAGCCATATTTAGTCCCGATGGCAAAATCATCGCTACTTGCAGCACTGACCAAACAGTGAAACTATGGAATGTTAACACTGGTAAATGCCTCAAAACACTGACTGGACATACAAACTGGGTATTTGCTGTTGCCTTTAGTCATGATGGTAATACCATTGCTAGTGCATCCCATGACCAAACTGTGAGAATTTGGAATCTCAACACAGCAGAATGTCATCATGTCTGCGTTGGGCATACACATTTAGTATCTTCCGTAGCTTTTAGTCCAGATGGGGAAGTCGTAGCCAGTGGTTCTCAAGACCAAACTGTAAGGATTTGGGATGTAAAAACGGGCAAATGTATCAAGATTTTGCGGGCGAAACGGCTTTATGAGGGGATGAATATTACTGGCGTGAAAGGGTTAACAGATGCGACGATTTTAACGCTGCAATCTTTGGGTGCTGTAGTTTAGAAGTTTAGGAAGTTTTTTCTGGAATATTTAAAAGCCACAACTTTTCTAACTTAGTAATTCGGCGGCGGAGAATTTGCGCTTGACACTTGCGATACCCAGTAATTGCTAAAAGTACAATTAGCGGTAAAGAAATGATTAAATATCCTGTTAGCGGATTGATTGCAATATCATTTTGTTTTCTGGGATAAACTTGAGCTTGAATAGCTAATTGTAAATGCATCATTATTCAAAACCTACATTTTTTTCATTGACTACTGAATATAGGTAACACCGCGATATTTAAACTGAGATTTGCATTGATTTGTAATCGTTATAGGTTTGACAACCTTGTAACTAACACCACGATACTTTGCAGTTGTAAAATCTTGCTGCTTAGGTAATTTGGTGCTGATTGGTTCGTAACAAAAACCGCGATAAGACAGTAGCATAAGTTAATCTCTGTGAATGACTAGCGTTTACTGATATCACAATAAGATTTACCTTTATTTAGGTCGATATATAAAAGTTATGCAGTTTTTGAGCCAAAAGATACTTAACTTTTCACTAACTTTCAGTTCCGCAAAAAGGTTTGGATCAAGCTACCAATAGTAAATTCCTTCTTTGGCAATCAGCGACTCATGGCAAAAATCTGTTCAGCCGTTAAGGAAATGTTGGGAAACAATCTCGAATCAATTCGATTATTTCCTTGAAACACCTTTGGGGGTAAATACTCACCATCTTCAAGTTGGTAAATTGTAACCGTTGGCTGTTTGGGAGAGCCAATGAAGCGAATACCACCAAAAGCCGCATAGTCTACAATGATGTACTCTAAAACGCCTAAATCCTCTCTTCGAGACGCTACGCGAACATATTCAGCAAGTTTTGTTAGGTAGTCGTCCTTCCAATTGTTACTAACAACCTCAATGATTCCCGGTGGTGGAATATATGCAGCCGCAGAACTAGAGAGAGTTTTCATCCGCAGCCATTCTTCCCTAGCAAATATGACAATATCAGCTTTTCGGCTTTTTTCTTTTTCTGGTGGTGCTGTTTTGAGCCGCACCTGCTTTGACTGGCGCGACACATACGGCAGGTTATTTTCTTGACAGTAATTTTCAAGGTAGGCACACAGCCTCTGGATTAAATCTTCGTGATTGGCATTTGGTTCTGATAATGGCACAGGAATCCCATCCAATAACTCAAAATCTCTACCTGAACCATCGTCCCAGGCAAGAAATTCTTCAAAAGTCAGTGGTTGTGTAACGGCTGCGTACATCGCACTCGCTCCATTGCTGACAGGTACTTAACTCAATGCTACCAAGATGTACAGCTTTGCCTACCATAATTATCAGGTTGTAGGGTATGGGTAATGCGATCGCTAGTCTGTGAATGTAATTATGCTAAAGGTTTAATTATATTGTGTGAGTGTAACAAAGGTATTATATTTGCTAATTGGTGCTTATCCTAAACTTTTCTAAAATGGGGTGGGTAATTTCTACTCGCCATAAAATAAATTATTTTATACAACTGAATAAGTAATTTTTACTAAAAAGATTAGAACCACAGATGAATATTGATTTGCGGGCATATCGTCAGAAGGCAGGCATGGGTCAAGAACAGCTTGCTAATATCCTGGGCATCTCTCACGAAGAAGTTTGTCTTTATGAACAGGCTCCTGAAACAGTTCCAATGGGGCTTTTAATAAAATGGCTGCAAATATTTGGGGTTGACATTGTCACTGCTATGTCAGCACCGATTCCACCACTTAAAGCGATTGATCCAGGGACTCCATATACTGAACTTTATCGCAGGCTGAACTTACTGAATCAGTACATTGATGCGGCTTCTCCTGTAGACACCTTGAATCTGCCAACACAACCAGCTACTCCGAATGATCTCAAAAAACGACTAAAGCTTTACAAGCAAAAGCCTAATGTGGTCTTAACTGGAGGCTTTGACGCAGGCAAATCACATATGGCAAACGCTCTTTTGGGTAGCAAAAATTTGCCAGTTGGTTATCAGCCTGCAACACGAGTAATTACATTTATTCGTCACATCGAAGACCGTCCTGAATGGTGCAAAGATGATGTTTTGATTGTTGATGAGGACTTTTGGCTCAAAGATGAGAAAGGTAAGCAAATCATTGACTTACAACGCTTGGATGAGCAGGAAGCTTACAAAAATTGCTGTATCCAAGCTGGAAGTTTAGACATTTTGCAAAAATATGGGGTACATGGCAATAATGATGAGATCCCTGCCCATGCAGCCGTAGTTTATCTAGATTCTCCCCTACTACGAGCCTGCAATTTAATTGATCTTCCAGGCTACTCCGATCAGCCTGATGAAGTGTCCAAGGATGTTGAGAAGGCTACTAGCGCGGCACAAATAGCCGATGTCTTGCTGTATGCTTCACTAGCTAAGGGTCATATTAAAGGTGAAGACATGATCCGCTTAGGTAGCTTACTACGTTCACTTCCTAACCCAGAAACTGAATGCAGTAATTTTCCGACGCTGGGGAATCTTTTCATTGTAGCGACCCATGCTGATCCCAGTATCTCTGACGAAGAGTTGAAAGGAATATCAGAGAAAGCTGCAAAAAGATTATACAACAACCTAAGCGAAACGGTTTTAGAGCGTCGGAGAGTACAAATAAATCGCGCTATTACTGAAGCAGATTTACGACAAAGACTTTTCACATTTTGGTCAGAAAGGCCCGATAGATGTCAGCATCTATTTGATGAATTGACCAAAATATTGGGTGAATCTCTCCCTGAAGCACGTATGCATCGTATTGACAGAGAAATGAAAGCAGTAAAGGAGGATAACACAAAAAAGTACCTTAGTTTGATTGAGGGATACGAAACAACTCTTACTAATATAGAAGTAAAAAATGCACAGCGATCGCAATTAGAAGCACTTGAAGCAAATGAATCTAGTCGTCAACAAGAAACTAAGGAGAAACGCGAAAAAGTTTATCAACGTATTCAAGATTTAAAACAAGATACGAGAACTTCATTTCAAAACTATGCACAGCAACTACTTACTGTAGAGTCTGTAGAAAGCATTATCCGCAACAAATATGACGAAAAGAAAGAAGCAAAGGAGTTTCTTGCTGGTTATCTAGTTGAGAAACTTCAAAATGAAATTGAACAAATCATAAAAGTAAATTCTGATAAATTCAGACATGAAATTGAAGATTTCTTGAAGTCATATGAAGTAAAGCTTCCGAATTTAAATGTATGTATAAACATACCTTTTGATTTTCTAGGTGCTTTTTTAGGTGGACTTGCAGGTCTAGGTAGTATCGGAGCCTTATCTGCTTGGGCAGCAGCACTGGGAAATCTTGGTGGTTACATCTTAGTTGCTAAATTGGTCAGCTTTTTATCAGCACTCGGTATTAGTTTTGGTTTTACAGGTGGGACTGCTGGAGTTATTGCTGCTGTTGCGGCTATTGGTGGCCCTATTGTGCTTTTTATAGGTTTATCTGCTGCAATTGCTTTTGGAGTATGGGGTTTATTTGGTGACTCTTGGCAAAAGCGTTTAGCAAAGCAAACAGTTAAATATTTTGAGGAACAACATATATGCCAAAAGTTTTTAAAAGGAATTGATGAATATTGGCAAGATACTGTTAATAGTTTTGAGAAGGGTGCTGATGCAGTAGAAGTTGACTGGAGCAACAAATATCTTCCACATCTTAGGGATATTACTTCTGCCACCCCTGAATCTAAAGAACACATTGAGGAGATTGTCAAGAAACTTCAGCAACTTACAGATTTCTTCGCTGAAATTCCTTGGTTGAATATTAATTGACAATGTTGAATATTAATTTGCAATTATGATACTTTTACCGTACCAATGCTATGCCTAAGATGGTCTACATCTACGCACTTCATTACAGCCCATTATGCTAACATTTCCACGTTAACCCACAGCATATTCGGTAAACTGTCGCATAAATGGTGACTGAAATCCTAAAACAATATCTTCCTTTGGAACTCCAGCATTCACTAAATCAGCTGCAATATCATCCTCCGTACCATTCCATTGCAGCCAAATTTTACCACCTTTAATATCTATGTGTATGATACAACTGTGTACCCATTCTTGACCTTCCCAACCTACATAAACAATTTGGTAATGGTCTCGTTCGGTGTCAAAAATTGTCTCAACTTCAATATTTCCGTAAGCAGGTTTTTGTTTACCATACTCTGAAAGCATCTGTTGTACAATCTGGCGATATCGTACTATTTTTTCCATTCAATAATCACCTCGTTTTCAACATCATAAACAATCATTTTGACTCGATTTTCTTCTACCATTTTCTTGGGAAAATCAAGTTGGAAAAATGTTCTGTAAGTCGTCAAAGGTACTGCTAAATATAAAATTCGCTCTGGACTCGTCGCCTTAATGCACCTCTATAATTGATAAATTGTCCCAACGCTGTGTGGAATTCTGAAATAGCAGAAGATTTCTCTAGAAAACTCTTGACTTCAACAGCAATTTTTTCATTTTCTCTTTCTGCTGCAATCAGTTTTTCTGCTGCTAAATCAATTGACATTTTTACCCCACCCACGTTAAACAAAAGTGGGTCATGAGTTATCTGCCAACCGTCCTTTTGTAAAGCTATTTTCACAACCTCATGAAAGACATCTCTAGCAGACATGGGCATTCATTATAGTATTTCCCACTTCTAAGATATCGTGTCACTGCATTTTCAGCACTTTTCTGCAATACAAGAGCTAATTACTGAGATACTTTTACTGTACCAATGCGATGTCTACGACTGGCTACGCCTACGCACAAACTCCTTTCCTCCTCCTTAGCATCTGCACTATTTTTTAAATAATCTCTCACACAATTACAAGCCTGCGCCAACAATTTCTCTGGACTAGAATCAAAATCTAAATTCCAAAGAGTGACTTTACCCAGAGAATCAGAAGAAGCCAAAACCTGACCATCTGGGCTGAAACTCACGCTTTTAACCCCAGCATCAAGCCCTGCAAGGGTTTGCAGCACTTCTCCCTTACGGTTCCACAGCTTAACTGTCATATCTTCACTCGCTGTAGCAATCGTCTCTCGATTTGGGCTAAAACTTACAGCATTCACCTCACCCCCGTGTCCCCGCAAAGTCAATAGTTCTTTACCCTTTCGGTTCCACAGTTTCACGGTTTTATCTTTACTGGCGGTAGCGATAAGCTGACTATCAGAACTGAAACTTACAGCCTGTATCCCAGCTTGATGTCCTTTGAGTGTTACCAATTCTTTTCCCTGAAGATTCCAGAGTTTAGCAGTTCCATCTTCACTTGCGGTAGCAATCATTTGACCATCAGGACTGAAACTTACACTTCTCACACCAGCTTGATGTCCGCGCAAAGTCATGATTTCTCTACCATTTAAATTCCACAGTTTAACTGTTGTATCCCAGCTTGCACTAGCAATGGTTTTACCGTCGGGGCTGAAAGTTGCGCTTCTCACATCTGCTTGATGTCCGCGCAAAGTTGCTATTTCTTTTCCAGATAAATTCCACAGTTTGACGGTTTTATCTCGGCTGGCGGTAGCAATAATTTGTCCATCAGGACTAAATTGCAAACTTCTGAGGGTATCGCTATGACCGTTCAGTGTCACTAATTCCTGTCCTTGACGGTTCCAGAGTTTCGCCATTGTGTAACGACCAGTTGTACCCAGAATTTTACCATCAGGACTAAAACTAACACTTCCCGCAGCCGCTTCACCAAGATTAAAACTTAGGGATTGGAATTTTCCGGCTTCCCCGTTATCCATATTCCACAATCTCACAGTTCCATCTTCGCCACTGCTAGCTAGAAGTTTTCCATCTTTGCTTAAATTCACCCCCCAAACAGCATCGGTATGTCCTCGCAAAACTTGCAATTCCTCGCCTTTGCGATTCCAGAGTCGAATTGTTTTATCCCAACTGGCGGTAGCGATAATTTGACCATCGCGGCTGAATACTGCACTCGCAACAGTATCAGAATGACCGCGCAGTGTCGCCAATTGTTTACCGTTTAAATCCCAAATTTTCGCGCTCTTGTCTCGACTCGTCGTCACCAGGTTTTTACCATCCTGGCTGAAATTAACATACATTACCCAATTATCATGCCCTCCCAGGTTCAACAATTCTTTACCATCCCAACTCCAAACCTTCGCCGTACCATCCCGGCTGGCGGTAGCAATCATTTGTCCTTTGGGGCTGAAATGAATGGCGACGACTGGGGCTTTATGGGTACGGAAAGATTTTAACTCTTGTCCTTGTAGGTTCCAGAGTCTCATTGTCCCATTCCATTCCATTGATGCCACTGTCTTGCTATCGGGGCTAAATCCGACACAAGCTACCCAATCTTGATTATTGAAAGTGATAATTTCTTTACCATCTTCAACACGCCAGACTTTCACGGTTTTATCTCGACTGGCACTAACTAACATCTTACCATCGGGACTAAAATTCACGCTCCATACTGCATCTGTATGACCGCGTAGGGTGTGGAGTAACTTACCATCACGCTGCCAAATTTTCACGGTTTTATCCCAACTGGCGCTGGCGAGTTTTTGCCCATCGGGGCTAAATTTAACTCTTGTAACTACATCCCCATGTCCTATTAAACGGTTGCGTTCCCGTACCCAGTAGAGAGATTGGCTAATGGTCTTTTCTACTTGCACCTTTAAATCTGTATCTGCATTATCCCAGCCCATCTGGTTTAACTTAATACCAGCTTTGAGACTTTCAAGTAAAGCGTCAAAGGTATTATGAGACTCAAAAGCTGTTTCTGATGAGAGCGTTAAGGCTTTAATCTCACCCAAGCTTACTTGTCGCTTTTGTTGTGCAGTTTGCCATGTAAGTAACCCGGAGATTCCCAAGAGAGTCACAGCGACAACAGACAGCACCGATAACCCCATCATTCCCCGGCGGATCGTTTGTTTCGCTTGCTGTTCAGCGTTGAGGAGAATTTGATTGGCTTGTTGAGATGCTATGAGCGCACTTTGTACTTGGCGTTTTTCTAGTTCCTCGCTAGCGGCTAAAAAGCGATAATCCATGTTACTCAAACTTTTGCCTTTCGCCCAAGCTTGAGCATCTTTGAGGGCTTGTCCTCGTAGCAGGTTGGTTTCATCTTGGTAATTTGATTTCACCCAAGCATTAATTAAATCTGCGTAAGGGCGTAACTTTTTTAATTGCTTTTCTACCCACTCAATATGAAAAACTTCTTGATAGATGCGATTATAAACTTGTAAGCTACCTTGTTTTTTAACAACTAATCCCGATAAAAGTAATTCAATTTTTTCTGGCGAATCATCAGCAGGTACACCACCATTTTGTAAGATTTGTAGATATAGTCCTAATAATCTACTAGCTCGTTGTTCGTTGCAAAGTAATCTGTCACGGATGGTTCTTAAATGGGGTGGTTCATCCAGGGAAGCCCAGTTATCTATGATATGCGATCGCACTATTGTAGAAACTTGATCCGCTATAGCCTCACTGGGAATCAATATCTCCTGCATCAGTTTCTTCAGGTAGGGCGATTCTATGGCAGAAAGGCTTCTCTGTTTTCCTATTCCCCCATGCCAATGTTGTGCAATTAATTGGCAAAGTTTCTGAGTTAAAAACGGTTGTCCTCCCGTCCAAACAAGTATTTCCTTCAGTGCAGCTTGGGGATTTTCGACTTTATTCGCTAACCCTATTTCTAATGGTTGAACTTCCGCAATATTAAACCCATTTAACTCAATTGCTCTACCAATATTAAAAGGTGTGCGAGTTTTATCACTAATTAAATCTGAAGGTGTAGCTACTCCCAGCAGTGCAAAAGTAAAACGCTTATGTTCGTGGCAAGAACGAATCAAGGCAAAAAAGTCATCTGTATTAAATGGTAAGCTGATTGTGCTGTCAATTTCATCGAAAAAAATTACAATCGATTGATTAATAAATTCCGGTAAAACAGATTGCAATAATTCACCCAAACGACCCACTGGAGACAGGTCTTGTCTTTGCGCTAACCAATCACGGACATTAATTTGCGTAGTCAACCGAAAACTCCGCATCAGCCGCATGATAATGTCTGCATACCATTGGTCAGCAGTGATGTTGCTGTTTCCTATACCTGACAGGTCAACCGTTGTACAAGCAATTCCATCCTCTTGTAGACGTTTAGCCACCTGTACCCGCAAACTAGATTTACCCATTTGCCGACAATTGAGAACGTAACAAAATTCACCTGCCTTTAAAGCATTGTAGAGTTCTTCGTCAGCTTGTCGTACTACATAGCTGGGTGCATCAACTCTGAGGCGACCACCAACTTGATATTCATAGGATGAAGTAAGCTTTTGCACGGGTAATCCTCTACCTGAAAATTCTCAATTGATGCATTGCATCATAAAGTTGACTGTCATACTTATAGAGCTTCTAGCCTTCTGTGTCGATGTAGAAAAGTTAAGGTTTTTTTGACTTAACTTGAAAAAAACTTATTTCAGTTATGAACACATATCGGTTTTAGCTGTTAGCTGTCAACAGTTAACAGTCCACAACCCTTGATGTAAGATTTCGCAAATACAAGAGCGGATTGCCATATGCCGAATCTGTGGTGTAGCTTTAGTAATCATCTTTCCCCACACCAGACTAAAACGAAATTTGGTTCACTTTCTATATCCAACTGTGCAGCTTTTAGTAAGCTATGAAATTCTGGTTGTTTATAACACTTCAATATAAAATTAAATATCTAACATGATACATAATCTTTATACTAAATATAGTACATAAGTTCCATTTGTTTGCGAACTGCTAGTTTTTCACAAAGGTCAAAGAGCGTATATTTCTGTAAAACCGACTGAGCTGCATCAGTTGCTTCTTGCCAGATTTCCTGAGCCACATTTGGTGATTGAATCTTAGTTTCAAAAACTGATACAACATCATCTAACCTTTCAATGCATCTATAAACATCAAGCACTGTGATATTTTTAGGTTTTCGTGCTAAAATATAGCCACCTTTGGCACCACGTATACTTTTAATTAGACCACCACTTCTTAATATCCCCAGCAGTTGATCCAGATACCTAACAGGTATATTTTGTATTTCTGCTATCTCTTTAATCTGTCGTGGTTCTCTACTTTCGTAGCTTTTGGCAATTTCTAACATAGCAACCAGAGCGTATTCAAATTTATGCGAAAGTTCCATAGAGTAAATTTAAAGAGCGAAATTCAAATTTTTAGAGACTATTATTTTTTTTAATACTTTAATAGTAAAATTTCTTGTTTAATAAATGCAAATAAATTTATTTAACAAAATTAAGCCCGCATTGCCATTGACCTCATCGGCCCTCACCAGATGCTCTGTACAATAAGAGCGATCGCACTTACTGCTGATGCCGGAGAAATTAATTATCAGCAGTCAATGGCGGCAGGATTTCAGCGACATATCGCTAAACCAATCGAACTTAAACTTTTAATTCAAGCGATCGCAGACGTAATAAGTAGTGCCAGTGCCATCGTGCTTGAAATGATGATGCGCCACAGACAAGAGTACCTAAACTCTACTTCACAAAACTATTAACGCTTGTGGAAAATTTTCCTTAACCGTCTTGTTGCAACAGAATGCATATGGTTAGCTGAGTTCCGGAAGGAAATCGGAACTCAACCGGAACTGTAACGCCCAAAACATAGACCTGACAAAGAAATTTACCCACATCTCAATTACGTCTGACTAATATCAAGTTTTATGAAAACTGCAAAACCAGGCAAAAATACTTCAATAAAACTCCTAGGTAAAATAAACACCCCACTGAATTCAAATCAGGTAGGGTTGGGATAAAACAAGCAAAAAATTTGCCACCGAAGAGAAAAAGTACTATTCAACATCTGCCATCAGCAGTAAACCAAAAAGTTTTTCCCCAAAGAGCGATCGCTAAATATTTTGTAGCCTACGATACTTTTTAATACTCGCTCCTTTAACCAGCAGACATAGTATGGATAATGATTACTTATGATTAGCTGATTGATAATTTGTTGGTGCTAACAGTCGTGGAATATAAATGCTTTCTACTACTTGATATTTACGCTGTAGGGCTTGAGATAAAAAGGCTAACATCTGTTTAAGTACGAAAAGTGTCCGGTAAATTAATCGGCAACATGAGCCTTTTCCGACTTATTCTAAGCCAGAGGAGGTTAACCCAAATATTAACTAAAAGAAAAGATATACCAACGAATAGTAATCTTAATGCGGGATTTTTATTATTTGTTCTAATTCGACAAAGATTTTGCAGCCGATAACTACTTTCGATGCCAAATCTTTTTCGATAATCCTGATATATATAATCTAAATTAGTTTGGATTTTATAAGTAACATAAGCAAGGTATTGCACCCCATATTTTTTACGCTTTCCTTTTCTATATTTACAGACAATCCATAAGTCAAAGGTGACTGAGTCATCTTTGTCTCTTGTAATAGTATGGGTAGTTTTATAGCTTTTTCTTCCCTTCAAAAACTGTTTAATTCCTCCCTTTTTTCCTGTCTTGATAGCAGGCATCATAAATGGAATATCTAATGCTTGCAACCATCTTATTACAGGAGTATTAAAAAATCCCCTATCTAAATAGAGTTTTTTTACATTTATTTTAAGGGATTCAAGTTCCGCCAATAAATAAGTAATTATCGCTACACTAGTATCTAGTCGGCGAACACCTCTGACGGCTAGAGTTACACGCTTGTTTTTGTTAATCACATATAAAGTTGCAGCCGTCAAAAATGAATGAGTACCAGATTTAGCTTCACTTTTATATATGTATGGTAATTCTAAGAATGTTGGCTTACCATAATAACAAATTAAATTTAAATCAATCGCTATTTTTAAACATCCTTTTTTTAAACCTAAAGGAATTCGACTTTTCAATGCTTGATTAATTCGTGTCTCTAACTCCTCAAAATTGTTGATTTTATTAAGATGATATCTAATATCATTAGCTGTAGGAACATTTTTTAATAATTTGGCTGTATTCTCAATACTATCTCCACTGCTGGCTGCTTTTATAAGAATCTCAAATAAAGTTTGTTGGTCACATCCCCCCTGAGTTTCAATGGAAAAATTTTCTACTAAACACTCAATAACCTCTTCAAGGGTTTCTGAGTCTGTTAAAACCAGTTCTTCTGATGAAACAGTCAATTTTAAGAGCCAATATGCTACACACTACTTTCATCATTTCATTTTTTGAACCCCAAAAGAGCAGTATAAGCATTAATTATGCATTTAGTAGTTTACACTACCTTGTTCTACGTAAGAGTGATTAGCGATCGCTCTTTGGGGAAAAACTTTTTGGTTTACTGATAAGCCGCTTCCATTCCTCAGTTGTCAGTTGATCAAACGGCTGATCCAACAACTCCTCACAAGACCTAGTTTCGAGACTAGGCAATACTTCGACCATCGACAACGACCACACGGCATCGAATGCAGAATCACAGGGTACTTGCTGCTGATGGTCTGATGACGCTCTGTTGACCCACCAGCGACCTAGCTAGAAAAACTGGTTACAGTCCTCAGTTCATCCAAAAAATTGAACAAAATAAGGTTAAATCACTCACACTAGAAGCAGCTGCACGATTCTGTGAAGCCCTTGACTGCAAACCAGGAGATTTGCTTGAGGAAGGTGAGCCACCAAAAAGATCAAAGATAGAAAAAGGTGTTACTTTCGATTCCCCAGCAAAAACAGAGATTTTAGGAAACAAGAGGAAAATTTCGGGCGAAAGCGCTGAAGTTGATCTACTGAAAGCAGCCTAAACACTAGAAGCGACCGCCCGCCGACCAAAGCAATGCGATCGCCTTAACTACGCCACTATCAGTCATAGTAGTCATGTCTAATCTATCATTGAGCTAAGAACTAGCATTAACAAATGACCAATTTCAAAAGTTATTGCCTGTAAAGAGAGGAAAATGCTTGGGTTTGCTTGGGAAGAAGACAACGAAACAAAAGCCAGTTAAAAGCGTTGAGGAGAAAGCAGACTCTATCTTGCGTCTTCAAATGGTTAAGTAACAAATAACTTGACTGTTAAAGAATCCATTCAACTTGCTGCTTTCAGTATTTGCCAATAACCAAAATTAGAAACGATCCTTCAAGAGAACGTAAAGTGGTCGTTCAAATCTGGTATTTGATGAGTATTTCTTACTAGCGTACCAGTTTTGAAGACTCAACTCATTTGGGTGCGGCCTGGTTGCAATGCCCCGAAATTTTACTGCGTCAAAATTTGGAAATGTCTAGTATGGACGCATTGACATTTCAAATCAAAGATGAATTGAGATTTTGTACCCGTACTAATGTACTAATGATGGGGTCAGTGGAATTACCGTCACTGTACTAGCAGATTTTGCAGATTTAGAAACGATCACCGTAACCCACAAATTGTTGATTAGGCGGGTGTAAAGTGAAAAATTCAACATCAGTTATCGAGTTATCAGTTGTTGAGCATTCTGGGGTGTTGGTAGTTGATTCGAGACTCATAGCGGAAGATTTAGGTATCCAGCACAAGAACTTTTTAGCAACACTAGACAAGTATATTGATGAGATAGAAGAGGACTGGGGACAGGTCGCGTTTGAAACGGAGACTGTCACAAATTCAGTCGGAGCAAGCAATTCAGTAAAATATGCTCTACTGACTGAACCCCAAGCAACTTTGTTAATGACCTACAGTCGTAACACCGAACGGGTTAGGCAGTGCAAGCGGCATTTGGTCAAAGCATTTGAAAAAGCAAAGCTAGCGTTATCAAACGCAGTCGAGTTGCGGGTTGTCGAGTTAGAGCAAAAAATAGCAGATCAAGGTAAAGCGATAACTTCGTTAAGCTTCGCTAACGCTCAACTGCAATCCCAAATCCAAAACCTCCTGCCCCCATCAGCCGACTTCATACCCCCAGGCTGGAATGAAGAGCAATCGATGGGCCTAAATCCGGTGATCGCATCTGTTAGTTTAGGTTCAGTTCGCAAATTCCAAATCAAGCCCATCGGAGGGAAGCCGACTGATTTCTGGCTGGAGCATGGGAGTTTGCTGGTTATGCACCCCGTTTGTCAGTCCACACACTTACATCAAGTTCCGAAGACCAAGAAATTGGTTAGCACGCGAATTAATCTAACTTTTCGTCCGCATATTGGAGGCAACAAATGAGTACTGTTGTCTCTACCGAAAAAGCATCGGTGCTGGTGATATTGCGGCGAGAGTATCTGGACATTACTGGTAACTTCTGTGCTGCCAAGCTGATTGAGTATTTTCGACATTGGACAAAGTGGAAGCTCAAAAATCATCGCACCCCTTGGGTTTACCAGCCACTCAAGCGAATTTACGCTGACCTGATGGGTGAGCATAGTCTTCATGTGATTAGGAGTGCGATCACACTGCTTGAGGAAATGGGGATTCTCTCAAAGCAGAAAAATCCTGGTAATGGGCAGGATCGAACTTGGCAGTATAAATTAAACAGTGAAGTACTGAATCGACTATTAGAACACGGCAAGCGCAAAACTGAACAAGCCACGTTCAATGCAGAACAATACCACAGAAACCATACTCAAGCTTCAAAGCCACAACAACACTCTGCTGTTGAGCTTGAAAAAAGTGAGGAAGTGAAAGCCGAGATTTTGGACTATGACCAGGAAGGGGTTTGTTATACCCCAGAACCAGAGTTAGTTGAAATTACTCACTTCGTTGAAGAGATAGAACAAGATAACTCGACTAACGAGAGAAATACTCATGAGGATCATTCTTCCGCCGCCCCTGTTACATCAGATTTTCAAAGCATAGACTCAATTGATGATGAGGATGATTATTGCGCTACAGAATCTATGGAAAAATCAGTGCTGCAACAGCTACGAGAAATACCCTGTACTCCGCAGTTTCGTCTCAATGCAGAGATTTAACGTACCGTCAAACGGTGTTGGCAGAATGTACCGGGGGCGATCGCCTATCTCAAAGAAGCGATACGAACTTGGAAAGGGATCAAGTCGCCGGAGGCTGTGTTTGTGGCAGCTTGTAAGGAGGGGAGGAAACCGGAGGTGCAGCAGGCTAAGTCGGAGGCGATCGCTTGGTTTGAGTGGGCGAGGAAAAACAGGATTGTGATTGCGATGTCGGGTGAGGTCGTATACACGGCAGATGGTGAGGCTGTGGCGTTAGCCGAGATGATGCAGCAGTTTCCTATGCAGCAGTAACACTGCAAGCAAAGTGTGATCATGTTTTAAATGTCACTATCTACTTGTTGTGCCTCAATAGTATCGATATCTAAAATTTTCTTGGTTTTATGCCTTTTCCCTTAGCTAACACGAGGAGATAAATATATTGTAATTACTGAAGATTTAGCTTACTAGTTAAGTTAATTAATACTTAAGCTTGTTTAAATCCTAGTTATTTATGAAACCACTGCATTACTTAATTTTTCATCCAGACTATGCAAGGCAAAAAACTGAAGTGCATGGACAAGTATTAATTAACAATCAAGTTACTGATTGGAAAGGTCATGTTTGGGTAGATAGCCCAGGTGGGAATGAAGATCCATTTGTATTTTCACAAAGATGGCTCTACTCATACTGCCATGCTACACAATTAAAAAGGTCTCCCAGCAATACTGCATACGTTACAGGAGGATCATATTTGTTTTTCTGTAGCGGAGATGCTGCTAATCAGGGAGTTATTCAATTAGATACAGTTTTTGTTGTAGATCATGCTGCTATTTGGCCAAATAACCAGCAAGGACTACCTGAAGAATTTCAACAGGATTACGAAAATCCTAAATCTGACTTATGGGAAAGACATTTCAAATACCCTTTTCTTGGACAACACCAGGGAAAATACACTTATGTAAGTAGACATTGGTTTGATAACAAAGATGAGTATTCTTTTTCGCCAATTTCTGAGAGCGGTGAAAGAGTAGCCTTTGATATAAATGTACTGAATCCTAACCTCCAGTCTCTTGTAGCAAGCAGAATAAAGGGTAAATATCCAGTGTTATTAAGCGAAGAAGACAAAACAGAATTACTCAAACTAACCTTATCTCTCACTAATGTTCAAGTAATTGGCAATCTTACTCAGCAGTACAAAAAAATTAGCTCGATAGATTGTTGTAAAAGCAATTGTAAAGCGAGTTACGTCAATATTGTGGAGGGTTCAAAGCAAACTTGTTGAAATTCAATAAGGGCGAGGGAAGCACGGTTATAAGTGGGGATTGGGTTGGTGAGACGGGAGCAATCGCTTGTCTTTTCACAATTAAAAACTGCTTTGAAGGCTTGTAAAAGCGTTAATTCACCTTGGCACTCTTGCTTTGAAATGTGTAGCCTGCAGATCTAATTAAGTCGGCTGCCTTTTCACCAATCATGATTGTAGATGCATTCGTATTTCCCGATGGAATAGTTGGCATTACAGAAGCATCGACAACGCGCAATCCTTCAATCCCGTGAACTCGAAGTTGAGCATCAACCACCGCCATTAGATCGTTGCCCATTTTACACGTACCTACAGGATGCCAATAGGTATTAGCCGTTTGTCGAATGTAAGCAGCAAGTGCTTCGTCACTGATTATATCTTTACCGGGAGCCACTTCCTCTTCCAATACTTGATCGAAGGCAGCCGAATGAGCAAGTTGACGGGCAATCTTAATGCCTTCTACCAACACTTGTAAATCAGTCTCACACTGAAGATAGTTCATTTGAATAACGGCTGGATCGAGCGGATTTTTTGAGCGCAACGTCACAGTACCATGACTTTGAGGTTTGATTAAGCAAGCAACCAATGTGGCTCCCGAAACTTCATGGGTAAGGGTTGGAGACAACAGAGCCGGGCTAAAGAGGAACTGTAAGTCTGGTGCAACTTCGTTACTTTTACCGCTATGCAGAAATAGCCCAGCTTCGACTATATTACTAGTAGGTGCGATCGCGGGTCGCGCTTGGGTAGACTTGTAGCCAACAGCAACCAATGGGTGATCGTGCAAGTTCTCACCGACACCGGGTAAATCAGCAACCACAGAAATGTTGAGCGATCGCAGATGCTCTGCATTGCCAATTCCAGAAAGCATCAGCAGTTTAGGAGAATCGAATACACCCGCCGACAAAATCACTTCCTGATTGACATAAACTTGTTGCAGCGTTCCTTGGTGCAGGTATTCTACCCCAACCGTGCGAGTTCCCTTAAACAATAGTCGAGTCACTAACGCACCAGTTTGAACTGTTAAATTAGGACGATCAAGAATCGGCACAAGAAATGCGGCGGCGGCACTATGTCTCTTCCCGTCTTTAATAGTTAATTGATACAATCCCGCACCTTCTTGTTGTGCGCCATTGAAATCGGGATTGCGGGCGTAGCCGAGTTGCTCTGCTGCTGCGATAAATTGCTCTGATATGACAGCAGGCGCAAGCGGATTAGTAACGCTCAAGGCTCCATCGACACCGTGAAATTCGGACGCGCCTCGCTGCTGGTTTTCTGATTTCTTGAAGTAAGGCAATACTTCTTCGTAACTCCAGCCGGGATTGCCGAGTTCTTGCCAACAGTCGAAATCGTGGCGATTGCCTCGAATGTATATCATGGCGTTGAGTGAACTAGAGCCGCCAGTGACTTTGCCACGCGAACACAAAATTTTCCGCCCATTGAGGTGTTGTTCTGGTTCACTCCAGTAAGCCCAATCAACCTCCGTTCCTAGCAAGCTTGGCCAAGCCACAGGAATTTGGATCTCTGGTTTAGTCGCCGGATTGCCTGCTTCGAGTAACAACACGGTTGTTTCACCATCTTCTGTCAAACGATTGGCAACAACACAACCTGCTGAACCAGCACCGATCACCACATAATCGTATTGAGTCATGACATTCTCACTTGTATATTCAACTTCATGTGTGCAGAAATGCAAGATTTTCCAATGCATGGAGCGCATGGGGGGTGTTTGCGGGTAAATAAACAAATACCCCTGGCTGCAAAGTAATTTCACGTCCTTGCAAAGTGAGTACTCCGCGTCCTGCGATTACAGTCACCGAAATATTCCGAGGAGCAGTATGCTCAGGCATTTTTGTTCCGGCAGTGAGACAGAGTAAAGAGAAACTGTTTTGTTCATCTTGTACTAAAGCTTTGCGAGTCACTCCAGGTTTCGTGTAATCTGCCAATTCCCGCAGATTAGCTGTCATTTCAGTATTATTTTTTGAGGGATACACCATGATTTATCTCCTATCATTTCCAGGTTGATTACAATTCTCTAACAGCACACAAAGCGATGTAGCCCAAGTCTTGTTGGTGTTGAGTGAAGACTCGCCGCATCTTGATGATGCGATCGCGAATCACAGGCTGAGTCAAAATATTCCAGGCAATCTGAACCGTGTGAATTACTCTTTCATCTCTTAGTACCTGAACCGGCTCAAGCAGTCTCATTGCACCAATTTGCCGCTGTGTTACTGTTAGCCCTACCTGAGCGAAGGTGTCGATCCAGTCTCGTTCTGGCAGTGGTGTAGCATTCACACAAGTCACTTGTGTCAGGTCTTGGCGAAGCGATTCTAAATGGTCACGCGCTAGCAGTTCATGGCTGAGAAATTTGCCACCAACTTTAAGCCGATCGCGCACACCTGTCAGAATTTTGGCTTTGCCAGCAGAGGTTTGCATCGTCAAAATGGCTTCTGCTAACACATAGTTAAACGATGCCGAAATAGTTTCTAGCTGAAAAATATTGCCTTGAATAAACTGAACCCGATGATCTAAGCCAGCTGATCGGGCTTTAGCTTGGGCGATCGCTACTCGGTTGGAATCTTGTTCAATACCAATCACCTGGAGGTTGTAACATTTTGCTAAAACAATTGCGCTATTTCCTAACCCAGAACCGAGTTCCAAAACGGTTTCACCCCTTTTGAAATTCGCCCATTGCAAGAGTTGTTCCGTAGCGGCGCGTCCACCCGGACGGAGAACCGTTTTACCCGCAGCCGCCAGGACAACATGACTTGGTGCTGTTGTCAGATTGAGAGTAGTTTGTGTCATCGTTCGGTTAATACTTCAAAAAAGACAGGTAATGTTGTCCAACGGCGGGAACAAAACCAGCAAATTTCATGGTGCTGGATATGTCGGAGTAATGGGTAAGAGCAATACGAACAGTTATTCATGATCGTTCTTTTGTGTCATTGCTCATAGAAAAACAATTTTAGGACTAGCTGCATATCCTAAATAAAGATTGGCAGCCGATCGCAGTACAATTTCGGAGTAGAGAATCTTTTGAATGTCTAAAGAAGGCGCACGTTTTGCAGTGAATTTATAAGCCACGATTTCCCCCTTCAAGCTGAAGTCGCTATCCGTCAAGTAGTGGTCATAATCGTGCATTCCCTGAAAAATAAATCCATAGATCGGATTGGGATAAACGGAAGAATCGTAACTATCGGCGGATACCCAAAGTTGCTGAAGTCTAATATCGGCAAACATCTCAAGAGCGTTGTGGTAACGCATATAATCAGAGAATTGCAGATTTAAAGGTAATTGGTGGAATTCACCCATGAGCCAGTCACAGAGTTGGGTGATGGTTTCGTCAGAAATCTCGGCTGGTTTGGCTTCTAGGTAGAGTTTAGCAAGAGTTTCCACAAGGAATATATTTGTGTTTACTTTTGTAAGAGCCATATTGCTATCCTCATAGCCTTAAACTACCTTTACTCTGACAATTTTTCTCAATAATTTCTTTGAGCTAGCTCATAGTTAAAATAGAAAAAGTCAGAGCTAGCTTGATCGGGGTTTCAATGAAGAGGCAGGAAGTAGAGGGAAATGACCCCATTAAGAACTACTGTGGAATGAAGGGGGAAATATGGGTTTGAGTCACCCAAGGAAGCAGCTCTTACCTCCCCATCAACTTTTTGTACAAGCCTGCCGCATTAGGAGACGATTGTCTTGATAGACCTCTAAAGTTCCAGACTGCTGGCTATCTAGTGTACCGTCCCATACCCAGTATTTATAATTGCCACTTTGAAACTTATACACTCGAACGCCTTCTGTCGCTTTGCTAGTTCCTTTGTTTAAACTCAAATCACCGTGCGAACTTGTAGAACGGTAGAGAAGTTCACCCGAAGAATACCTTTTCCAAACATTGACATTGTATCCACCCTGGCATTTCATACTGAGGATTAAGCCAGCAGTAGAATCAGCAGAAGCTCTTAAGGAGTAATTAACCCAAACACAGGTTGTTAGAGCAAGAAATAGCGTGGATCTTTTCAGTAGTGTTTTCATAATTTTCCTTATGGTTTAGTTGTTCAAAAATCAAATAGGAACTTTATAGAATCAATCCTGTTGATCGGCACTGGTTGTCACCAATTCAAAAACCGTATGGGGACTTTTGAAAGTTTGCCGTGCTTCTGGTAGCTGGAGAGCCTCCATTGTCTTGACGTGTTCGCATTCGTCATCCCGAATATTCACGAATACATCGTAGAGATTATCCACTTTCGGGCGGCGAAATTTATGATCTGATGTAAACTGGGTTTCTTCAAACATATATAAATCGCCATCACGGTAGTAGTTAATTGCGACTTTAGGCGCTTTTTGAGCTTTCAGTTCTGCTTCATGGGCTTTCAAGTAGTCGTCATAGGTATGGTAGGCATGATTTTCAATAAGTTGCATTAGGTAGTAGGCATACTTGGGAAACAGCATATAGATGAGGACAACCACCCAGTAGTACGCCACTGCAATATGTTGAGCGACGAAGCGATCAATCCAGTACTGATCGCCACCCATTGATTCCATAATTAACAAATGATGTAATTCGTTCCAGGTTTCGGCGAAATGAACTTTCAACAAGTCAGCTTTGCGCCAGTAACCCAGCGTCTCGTAAAGATGCAGTACCGAGAGATAGGAAAAATAAGGAACGCGAGCGATGGTTTCCAGGACATAAAACCGAGGGTAAGAACGATTTCCGTAGACGAAATCGACAATAAATACAAAAAAACTGACGATCGCTTGAATCAAAACTTTCATACTGTATTCCTCTAGAATCAGAACAAATCACTGATTTGACGATTTCGAGATATTACTTGCGCCAGTAGTTATTAGCAGCTGCGATCGTGGCAAACTCTGTTGCAACCGTCTGTCCAACTGCAATCAGCATCATGGCATCATTGCCATAAACATCTCGCAGTTGGTTGCGTTTTTCTTCATCCGGCTGAGTCAATTTAATAATTAATCGTGACATTTTGACTGCTAGTTGTCGTCCTTCTTCTGGGGTCTCAGTCAATAGTGAGTTATTGGGAACTAATGTAACTTCGGGTGGCTTTACAACAGGTGAATTGGTCGGGGCTATTACATTATCCATGTCAAAAATTCCTGAATTAGCGTTTACTTGAGAACAATTTCAATTCCACGACAACAACTAAGGCAAAAGCTTGAAGTTTATGAATCTAACTTTTGCATTACCCTTGTTAATGAACTACTTGAGCTTCATTGACTACGGGTACTTCCGATTTAAGAGGAACTGGAGTATAAACAATATGCACCGAACAAGGAGCATGGTGAACAACATAATTACTCACGCTGCCTAAAATCAATTCATTCAAACCAGAATGTCCTCGACGACCGATCACAATTAAGTCAGCGCCCCAAGTTCGAGCAACTTCACATATATTCCGGCTAGGGTTGCCAGAATTTTGGGTGAATTCAGTACTTACCCCTGCATTGGTTGCTTCTTCTGTATACGATCGCAATAACTTGAAACCCTCTTCTTCGTAAGTTTGCCACTGCTTCCAATAATCCTCTAGAAATTCTCCATTCAATGGGTGGTATTCGACAGTAAGCAGTGTAGGTGTTTGGGGGCTATCCTTTTCTTCACTAGATAGGATATGCAACAGCATCAGGCTTCCTTTAGTTGCCTTTGCTAGAGTAAGAGCTTCATCAAAAACAGCATTACCATTTGGAGAACGGTCAATCGCAGCTAGAATCTTTCTAAACATAAAACCTCCTGAATCAAACAAATCAAAGAATTTTTAAACCATATTGAGAAATCTTCATCTTTACTTTCTTATAAATAAAAAACTTCAGCGGAAATCATTTATTGATGACAGTAGGAATGCAGATACTCTTTTAGACTTGCGTTTAACGTCTAGTGGTCTTTCCCAAAAGTTTTGATGAGTAAATTAACTTTTCCATTTCTCTTCTTTTCTTTCCTCCTTCGTGTACTTCGCGTCTACCCTGCGGGAACAACTCCGTCGAATGCGGTTCGTTTTTTTACCTTTCAAAATTAATGGGACAGACCACTAGTGTTCTGTTACATCAACTTTGACGAGTAGATAAATTCTTCAATTTCTCTTCTTTCCTTCTTCCTTCACGTACTTCGCGTCTTCGCGGTTCGTTCCTTTACCCTTCAAACTTTACTTGACAAACCACTAGTAGAAAAAAATCCAGCCTTATGTCAATCGCCCTGAAACAAGACGTTTTTCTCAACGGACTCACGGCTTATATGCAAATGATTAGCACAGAAATCAGGATCAGGATAGCCAACGGCTAAACCACAAATGATTAATAATTCCGGTGGAATGTTCAACTCGTTGCGGATGATTTCGGGATAAGTCGCTAGCGAAACCTCTACGCAAGTGCCAATGCCACGAGCGGTTAGGCTTAACACCAGCGTTTGTAAATACATCCCTACACTTAAAGCATCGGCAAAGCCCAAATCTTGGTGCATACAGACGATACCAACTACAGGTGCGCCAAAAAATTCGTAATTATGCAGAACGGCCAACTGTCTGTTCACTTTATCGTCACGAGCAATCCCCATCGCACCGTAGACTTGCGCTCCTAGTTCCTGGCGGTAATGCTGAAAGGCAGAAGGCAGAGGAGAGACGGTGGGCTGCTGCTTGGCTTGGTTTAGCAAAGCCTCTTGCAAGCGATCGCGGCATCCGTCTTGGGCAAACACCAATCGCCACGGCTGGATGTTTGAATTCGATGGTGCGAGCTGCGCTAGAGTCAGGGCTTCATCGAGCAAAGCCCGTGGCACTGGTTGGGGTAAGAATTTACGTGTTGAGTGGCGGTCTTTAATAGTTTGGTCAAGATCAAACATATTTTATCAACCTCTATGAGAAATAAATGCGATCGCTAAACAGTTATGCGCTGAACCCTCCGTCAATCATCAGGTTTGCGCCGGTGATGTAACCGGACTCAGGGCGGGACAGATAAGCAACCAGCCCCGCAACCTCGTCAACCGTGCCGTAGCGGGCTACCGCAATCTGCTTTTTGAGCATCTCAGCAAACTCCCCCTCCGAGGGATTCATATCTGTAGCGATCGGCCCGGGCTGCACGTTGTTGATCGTAATCCCGCGTGGGCCAAGGTCACGCGACAGTCCTTGCACAAGCCCTTGCAGAGCAGATTTACTCATGGCATATACACCGCCACCAGGAAATGGCATACGTTCGGCATTAGTGCTGCCGATGTTGATGATGCGTCCGCCCGCTTTCATGTGCTTGACTGCGGCTTGCGTCGCCACAAACACCGCACGCACGTTAATGGCAAAAGTTCGATCAAAGTCAGCCAGTGTGAAATCGTCGATTGGGCCGATCGCTAGCACACCCGCATTGTTGACGAGAATATCAATACTGCCCAATTTGTTCACAGTCTCTTCAACAGCTGCGACTACTGCACTGGCATCGGCACTGTCGGCTTGGATGGCAAGAGCCTGGACACCTAATGCTTGCGCTGCCTGCACGATTTCGTTAGCCCGGTCGGGTGAACTGGTATAAGTGAAAGCGACATCAGCACCTTCACTTGCTAAACGTTTGACGATCGCTGCCCCAATGCCGCGACTGCCTCCAGTAATGAGTGCGCGTTTATTCTTGAGTATGTGGTTCATTTAGATACCGTACAATGAGAAGTTGGCTAATTTAGGGTGTATTTCTAATGAAAGAAAACTGCTCTAAATTGGAAGCAAGCAAGTAAACAATAACAGATGATGGTGATTAAAATAATCAAAACAATTCATATAACCTTTTCTGGTTCCTGAATCGTTTTCAATGCCCAGATGCCAACCCAACAGCCGAATCCATCCAAAACTAATGTTAGGACGGCTGTGATTTGGAATAGCAGACCCCAACCTGTAAAGGAAACTTGAGACACATGATCCGAACTAATCACAATCAAATGATTGTAGATTCCAAAAATGACTGATGCTGCCATTGAAAAGAGCAAGAGCCAGCTACCAATGCGGTAAAACTGTGTCCAAAGTAAAATGACTGCAATGATGGGAATCGCATAAATCACAATACCCACAAATAAACTCTGAAGTATTGAGAGGGGAACAGGGATTTCCACGTGTGCTAAACCATGTAATCCATGTACGATTGCATGGATGACCGTGATCGCTGTTCCATATTGAGCAATCTTCATCTTTCTCTCCCTTAAATTTTTAACTGGCATGAGCCACGGCGGTGTTAACCATCCATTCCAAGGGTCGAGGCTGAAAATTTAATTCGCGTTTTGCCTTAGCATTCGATGCGCCTCGCATCTGAGTACCATAATAAACAGCATCCGCACCACTAATTCGCAAAGCATCCTCAACCGATACTTGCGGAGGTGGTGGAGCATTGAGCCATTGGGCATAAGCTGAGAGCCACTCGCGCACTGTTAAGGGGTGATCGTCCGTAATCAGGTAAATGCCAGGGTTGCCTCGCTCTGCTGCTGCAACTGTGGCGATCGCTGCATCTTCAATGTGTAACCATGACCAGACACCTTCCCCATTCCCAACAATCGGGAACTGTTGCTGGCGCACCTGTTGGGCAACATCGCCATCGGGAGCAAACCATGTACCAGGCCCGTAAAGGAAGCCATAACGCAGAGCAATTCCTTCTAGGTTGGGGTTCCCTAGTAAGTCACGCTCGATTTCAGTGACTATGTGAGCATCTGCTGCTACCGCAGGCGAGGCATCAAAAGCTAGTGGCGTTTCTTCATCTGCTAATCCAGTACCGGGAATCGCCCAGAATGCGATCGACTGCCTCAGATAACGGCGCACGCCAGACGCTTGTGCTGCCGCCAGCACATTAGCACCCCCTTCTCGACGGATGCGAGTATTCAGGCCTGATGCTGCGCTCATGGACTCGCTAGTATAGGTTTTGGGTAGGGAAGTGAGTTGTTCAATCACTACTTCCGGCTGAGTGCTGGTGATGGCAGCTTTAACAGCATCGGCATCGAACACATCTGCGATCGCCAATTCCACACCTTGTTCCGCTAAAGTTTGTGCTTTTTCTAGAGAACGTGTCAACGCAACTACTTCATGTCCTTGCGCTAGCAGTTGCGCGATTAGCGTCCGACCGATCACTCCCGTTGCGCCTGCAACAAAAATCTTCATTTATGAACCTCCTGTTGAAACCTGTGAAATATTTGAGAATCTTTAGTTGTGAGAATTTAGCTTAAATTTAACCAACTTTGGGGGTTTAAGTCCCCTGCTTCTACAAGCACCATATTTTGGGTCTGGGTTTAAATCCCCATCACAAAACGTAATTGCGAAAGCGTTGCGGAGCTTTCGCTTTTAGCGTCTCCAAAAGTTGCGAATTGTTTTAAGATTTATTTCTAGCTTGTGTGTTGGCGTAGCTTCTAGTCGAGAATCGCTGCGAGTAATCTCTCTGTATCCCAAGCGTCTCTATAGCGAATTTTGTTAACGAATAAAGCTGGTGTACTGCTAACACCACTTTGTATTCCACCTTGCATATCTTGAGTCACCCGTTCAGCATGAACATGATCTGTCATGTCTCGCAGAAATCGATTAATGTCAAGCTCGATTGCACTGGCATACTCTAGAAGATATCCATCGTTAAGGGCAGATTGATGCTCAAATAAAATGTTGTGCATTTGCCAAAACTTATTTTGCGCGGCGGCGGATTCTGCCGCTTCTGATGCCTTTTGAGCTTGGGGATGAAGATGAATTTGGGGAAAATGACGGAATACAAAGCGCAAGGGGATCTGTTGCTGAATCGCTTGAATCATTCTGTAAACCTCACGACAGGAAGGACATTGATAATAACCGTATTCCACTAAAACAACTGATGCCTCTATTACTCCTTGAATGTGATCCTGTTCTGAAATAGGCATGAGCAACTTGTTGCTATCGCTTGTCTGACTCATTGCTGTTTTATGCATTATGTGGATAGCATCTTAGCGATGAAAATGCTAGAAATAATACTAAGAAATTGAATATCGTTTCTTGATTCTAAGAATATAAAAATTGACCCCACTTTGTCGCATCCCTTGTGGGGAGTTTTTGTACTAACAACAGGGATAGGGATCAACTTACTCTTAGGGATAGGGATCAACTTACTCTTAGGGCTAGAAACAAACTATCCTCAAGAGCAGGTGATAATTCTGAATTTATTCTTCTGTTGCTTTGGCTGAATTCTTAAAGTGTAATAATACCGCGCTTGAGCGCAACAATCATCGCTTGAGTTCGATCGCTTACTCCCAGTTTGCCTAGAATATTTTTCACATGGAATTTGACCGTTCCCTCAGCGATCGCCAAAGCAATGCTAATCTCTAAGTTACTCTTACCTGTTGCCATCAGGCGCAACACTTCCAATTCGCGATCACTCAGTTCTGGACTCCGCAACCGTTCTGCTAGTTTTGCGCCCACGGCAGGGGGAATGTACTGCTGACCTCTGTGAACTGACCGAATTGCTGTCAGTAGTTCGTCTGGTTCTGCATCTTTTAAAACATAACCTTTTGCGCCTGCTCGCAGTCCCCGATAGATGTCTTCGTCGCTGTCATAGGTTGTCAAGACAATGATTCGAGCGTCGGCAAACTCAGCGCAAATGGAAGCGATCGCTTCCACGCCACTGAGTTCCGGCATCCGCAAATCCATTAATGTGATACTGGGTTGATGTTGGCGGAACAATTCTACTGCTTCGTAGCCATTGCAGGCTTGCCCAACCACAGTCATATCCAGTTGATAATCGAGTACAGCTGCTAGACCTTCTCGCATAAATGGATGGTCGTCAGCGATCAAGATGCAGATTACAGAGGAGTCAGGTGTAGTGGGTGAGCATTGGGTCACGTCGCTTTGCTCCGAATTCAAAATTAAAGACACTCATAAATAAACTTATTGGCTCTGTATCAAATGGCTCTGTATCCTTTTCATTTTCGGTCATGGCGTTTGTACTCTCACTACAATTTCTGTGCCTTGTCCCAAGTGGCTAACAATCGTCAATTCTCCTCCAATGCGTTGGGCGCGTTCACTCATTCCCAGTAACCCAAAGCCCCGACTGACTGATAAACTTTGGCTTTCAAACCCTTGCCCATTGTCTTTGATTTGCAAGACGACTTGCGATGATTCATACCGCAACTCAACGCGGATTTCGCTGGCATTGGCATACTTAAAGGCATTGGTTAACCCTTCTTGCCCAATGCGAAGTAAATTACTTTCCACCTCTTTAAGTAAAGTATATGGTTTGCCGATCACTTCGCAGACGACATGCACTGATGTATGAGAAAACATCTGAGACGCGAGGCGGTCAAGTGCGCTATGTAAATCCCCTTCTTCTAATATCTGCGGACGGAGCGCTTCTACTGAGCGACGGGCATCCGTCAGCCCGGAACGCGCCAAGATGCGGCCTGTTTTGAGGTGTGACTGGGCAGCATCTGGATCGAGGATAAGACGTTGGGAAGCAGCATCTAAGTGAACGATGATACTAGTAAAAGCCTGGGCTAGTGTATCGTGGATTTCTCTGGCCATGCGGTTGCGCTCTTGTAGAATTGATGCTTCTTCAGCACGTTGGCGTTCCCGTAGTGCAGCGTTGCGCTGTTCGCTAATGTCTGCAATCAAACCATAGTATCCTTTAACTTGAGCGTGGCGATCAAAATCGGGAATGGAGGTGACAGCAAGATACTTTTTGCCCAACGGGAAAGGGACTTCTGCCTCATAGGTTATAATCTCCCCTGCTAGCGCTCGATTCATGTACGGTTCAATAATTTCAAAACTTGCCTCGCTCATGACTTCACGAACCTGCTTACCCAAAATTTCATCTCGACTACGGTTAAACCAGACCTCATAAGTTCGGTTGACAAATCGATAGCGCCGATCTGTATCTATATAACAGATACAAGCGGGGAGAGCGTCGGTAATCAATCTTAGTTCCTGTTCTCTCTCGCGCAGTTCTGCCTCGCTTTTCTGTAAAGCGGCTGTTCGTTGAGCTACTTGTTGCTCTAAGGTACGATTATAATTTGCTAGTAATTGCTCTGCTTGTTTGCGTTCGCTGATGTCTTGAAAAGCTGCGATCGCATAAATCACATTGCCCTGTTCGTCAAATACTGGAGTTCCCCACCCTTCAACTGGAACGATCGCATTGTTTTGGCGAATTTCTAAATCGTCAATTCTTGTACGATCGCCTTTCAACGCCCGCATCACTGGCAAGTTCTCAATGGGATATGGTTGCTCTGTTCCCGCTAGATAAAGTTGATAAATTTCTGCAAGTTGCTCTGGTGTAGCACCAGGAATAATTCCTTTGCCTAATAGTTGAATTGCCTGTTGATTGGCGTAGCAAGGGCGACCTAGTGTATCTACGACTCCAATTCCTACTGGCACTGCTTCTAGGAATTGTGCCATCTGACTTTCGCTCTTTTGTAGTTTGGAGTAGAGTTTGGCATTTTCAATAGCGATCGCTGCTTGGGTTGATAACAGATGTAAAACTTGCGATCGCGTAGCGTCTCCTTCGGAGAATCGCTCCGGTGTAAATGCCCCAGATGCTAATTGATTTTCCAAATACAATACTCCTACGAGCTTACTTTGATTCAGCAGTGGTAAACACAGAAGTGATTGAGTTTGGTTGTGTTTAATATATGGCTCATTAATAAAATGACCCTCACGAGTTGCATCATTTAAGATCACAGATTCATGAGTCCGAATTACATAATTAATAATTGATTCAGGCAGGTGATTTGCCGTTGAGATAGATTGCAGTACTTGTGTAGAATAAATATTTTCGCCAGCCACATCATTTAGTTCACCAGAAGCTTCAATTACCCATTCTCCGGATTTTTCCAAAAGTAAAAATCCGGTTTGTGCGCCAGCATTCTCGATTAATATCTTCATCAAGGAACTAAGCAACTGCTCCAGTTCAATTTCACTAGAAATAGCAAGGGAAGCTTTCATCACCGCCGCCAAATCGAAAGCGATGTCTGAATGATTAGAGGTGGTGACAGAAGTTTTTGGTATTGGCGTATGAGCCATGCTCGATGATGGAGGAAATAGCTGCGGATATCGAGTTTCTAAATCCTTGACCTTCGCCGTCGCTCCCCAACGTTCATAGCAGTAGTGAGCTTCTTTCATATAGGTTCGGGCAATCTTTTCCCTCCCACGAGATAGGTAGAATTTTGCTGCTAATTCATAGGCTAATGCTTCTTCTTGTACATATTCATTTTCTTTAGCCCCTTCAATGGCTTGCTCATAGAACTCTTCTGCTTCAAGCAATTGACCTAAAACTCGTGCTTTCTCTGCCTCGACTAGGTGGTATTTATGCAAATGATTCATGGGCGCATAATGTGCCCATAGCTGCATTTTCTCCTGGTTAACTGCAACTTCTTTAAGAATTTCTGACTGCGCTTGAGTGTTGCTTTCAAGATAGGTTGCGAGTCTTGCCAGAGAGCTATAGAAATAGTACAAAGGAACAGGAGGTGATGATGCTACATAGCTCACATACTGTGCCGTTACAATTGAGTTTTCGACTGCTTGGAAATACTCATAAAATAAATAGCACAGAAAAAGTTGGTAGAAGTGTACGAAAAAGATTGAGGTTCCATTATTTTCTGTTTCATTTTGTCGCAGTCTATTCTCCTCATTGTAGGCTTCGCCAACTAGACAGATAGGATTGACCGAGCGTTCCATCAAATTTAAGACAACCTGATGATGCATCTGAGTCCAAGTCAGTGCTGCTTGCTGTTTGAGTTGACGGATTACTTGGCTGTACATTCTGATCTCGCGTTCAAGCTCCACGAGTTCCTTACCTACAAAGACACATAGTAAGCAGTAAACTTCAGCACAGTAGGCAGCAAACTCTGAATCTCCTGTTTCCAATCCACTTTGATAGCCTTCTAGTAATGGCTGCAATGTTTCTCTAAAATGCTTTTTCCAGTGAATGATGAAAATATTCACGCTCAACAATGTTTTGGCTTTGAGTGCTTGGGTATCAGGTTGTGACAACTGCCTTAAAGCTAACTGCCCAAACTCGTAGCCAGACTCTATGTCTCCCACCGTCCTACAAAGAATGAATCCATACAAGGCATACGCAAAGGGAGACACCAAGGCATTGCTATATTGGATTGACAAACTGACCTGTTTTGATGCAAACAATGGCAGCATATCCGGGGCAGCAAGATGGGCAGCAATCATGATACTTGATAAGATTCGCATCGCCGCCAACTTGTCCGGTTCAGCTATTTTCGGCGAATGAACCAAATCCTCGCTCCGCTTTTCCTTAAGGAGTGATGTGATTGTGTCAAGTTCAAGCTGAATATCTGACTGGCTATGCGTTTTGGGAAAACTGATCCCCAGTTGCAGTAAGACTTGCAATCCAGTATTGATCGCTTCCAATAGCTGCTCCTGCGCGATATAGGTCTGAATTTTGACTTCGTAAACCTTTACGCTGTCAAGAACCGTTTTAGCTGATTGTAAAACGATCGCCATCCAGGATTCTACATCTGCAAAATCACCACATAGGAATGAAACTTCTGTAGTTTCTGAATGTAGTTCTAAAGTAAAATCATAGTTTGTTTGCCAGCTTGAAGCTGCCAGCCATGCTCGTCCTGTCGCTAAATATTTTTTTGCTACACTATAAGCGATCGCCGCTTTTGCTTTCTGACCTGCGATTAAATTTAATCGAGCAATTTCATTTCTTTCTGGTTGTTCTGTGACAAGCTCAATCCCGTAATTCAGATGATCGACAATTTCAAACAGCCTATCTATTAGTCTCTCTGGCAAAGTTTTTTCTAGTAAATTGCGACCAATTTGTAAATGAACAACTTGTTTTTGCGACTCATCAATTAAAGTGTAAGCTGCTTGCTGCACGCGATCGTGCAAGAACTTATACTCTTGAATCAACAAGTTTTCATCTAATTCAGAGAGGGGTTGAATTAATCCAACTTGCATTACTGCTTGTAAATCTTGAAAAACCGTTTCAGGTGGTTGATCACAAACAATCGACAACGTATCTAAATTAAATTCAGCACCAATGCAAGCAGCTAACTGAATAATTTGCTGTGTGTTGTCTGGTAGTTTCTTCAACTTGTGAAGCATCAACTCCACAACATTATCAGTGATATCTTGGGCTTGAATCTGAGAAATGTTCCACTGCCAGCTTAAATTTTGAGCATCAAAGATCAGCAGATTTTCGCTATATAGCATTCTCAAAAACTCGCTGACAAAGAAAGGATTGCCCTCAGTTTTACGAAGCACTAACTCAGCTAAGGGACGAACGGTGTCTGCATTTTGATGTAGTGTCTCGGCAATCAACTGACTCAACGGTTCAAGGGTTAATGGTGTCAGGATCATCTCCTGAAGCACTGCCCCTTTTTTTCCTAATCTCTCTAGCATTAATGCTAATGGATGTGTTGAATTTACTTCATTATCTCGATAGGCTCCAATTAAAAATAGGGATTGGGTTTGCTCATCCAACAGCAACAGCTCGATTAACTTAATCGTTGCCGAGTCTATCCACTGCAAATCATCTAAAAAGATCGTAAGGGGATGTGACTCTGAACAAAACACCCGCACAAACTCCCCAAAGATGCGATGAAAGCGATTTTGAGCTTCAGTTGCTCCAACGGATGATACAGGTGGCTGCTTGCCAATAATTAATTCAACTTCCGGGATGATATCAATGATGATTTGTCCGTTGGTTCCTAAAGCTATTAACAGTTGCGATCGCCACTGCAACAACTGCTCATCAGGTTCACCCAGTAGTTGTTGCACTAATTTTTGTAAAGCATCGGCGATCGCACTGTAGGGAATATTGCGCCCAAATTGATCGAATTTCCCCCAGATAAAATAACCGCGCTTTGCAGTAATGGGTTTGTAGAGTTCCTGCACTAATGCTGATTTACCAACCCCAGCGTAGCCCGATACCAACATCATCTCGACTTGGAATTCAGAATTTTCTTCATTCTTATGTTCATTCCCCGTTCCTGCTACTCTGTCAAACGCTGCTAATAATGCTTCAATCTCTGCTTCGCGTCCATACAATTTTTGGGGAATTTGAAACTGATCGCAAACGTCTTGAATACCCAGTTGAATACTGCCAATTTGACCTGTTTCTGCGAACTGGCAAAAACCTGTTTCTAAATCTGCTTTGATACCCCAAGCACTTTGATAGCGATCCTCTGCATTTTTTGCCATCAGTTTCAAAATAATATCTGAAACTGCTCTGGGAATCGCTGCATTTAGTTCGTGAGGACTAACAGGCTGTTTAGCAATATGACAATGGACTAGCTCAAGTATGTCCGTTGTTTCAAACGGCAGATGTCCGGTTAGCAGTTCATAGAACGTCACACCAAGGGAGTAAAAATCGGTGCGGTAATCGAGCAAACAGTTCATTCGTCCTGTTTGCTCTGGAGAAAGGTAGGCGAGTGTCCCTTCTAAAACATGAGGACTTTTGAAGGTTGGATTTGTGCGATTAAATTGGGTGGCAATTCCAAAATCAATAATTTTGACAACGCCAGTATCAGGATTAAAGACTATGTTTCCAGGGTTGATATCTTTATGAATGACATTGGCTGCATGAATTCTGCCCAAAATATCGGTGAAGGCGATCGCCAGACTAAGAAAAGTGGATAAAGGCATGGGACAGAAAATGTCTGGACGCTTGTGCATCCATTGCTCTAAAGACTCTCCCCCAAAATCTTCTAAAAGAATCATCAAAGTGCGTTGATAGTTTTGCTGGCTGTATGCTTTGACAACTCCTTCCAAGTTGAGGGAACGAGTAATTTTATATTCCTGTCTGTAACGGGTTAGTTCTTGAGGTGAGGGATAATCAAGCTTTAGCATTTTTACTATGATCGCGACCCCATCCTCTCTAATGCCCCGATAAACTAGAGAATTAGAACTTTCATATATCTTGTTTTGGATGGCAATACCAGGTAGAGCAATCATAGAGCAACTCTTAAGATTATAATCTGCCATACCTCAAACTATACAGCAATTCTCATTTTGAGAATTGCTGGGAGCGGCCAGGATTCTATTGGCTGGCACGCAGATAATGAGCAATCGATGGGGCATAATCCAGCCATCGCATCTGTGAGTTTAGGAGCAGAGCGGAAGTTTCAGATAAAGCCCATCGGGGGCAAGCCGACTGATTTCTGGCTGGAGCATGGGAGTTTGCTGATCATGCACCCTGCTTGTCAGGCTACACACCTGCATCAAGTTCCGAAGACCAAGAAATTGGTTAGTACGCGAATTAATCTTACATTTCGTCCACACATAGGAGGTAGAAGATGACTAGCTTCACCTCCGCAGTACTCGGACAAATATAAACTCCCGTCAATATTCTCTCTGAATTTCTCGCTACTTTTAACCGTCGCCAGAAGTGTAAAGCAGCAATACTGTCTTGGCTTGATGGCAAACATTACTATGGGCACGAATGGGTCAGAATCACATTTGAGAAGTTGGCTGATATTTTGGGTTACTGTCGAGAAACTATCAGCCGTCATATGAAGGAGTTAGTTTTCGATGACTTAATCAAAGAACAGGCTGCTCAAAAATTTCCTAAGAGGTTGTTTGAAAAGTCGGGAATGTTGTAAAAAAGCTCTCTCAGTATACGCTGTGAATAGATAACAAACAGCACCGAGAGAGTGGTATGAGTAAAGCATACAAGAGCAACCTGAGTTTAGAGCAATATAAATTGATTAGTGACCTAATTCCGGAAGCGAAACCAGGTGGTCGAAAACGTGAAGTCAATATGTGGGAGGTGATTAACGCGATTTTCTACATTTTGGTAGAAGGAGTTAGATGGCGATAAGCCTTCGGCATAGCTTCGCTTACCGCTGCCTGGAGACTTTCCAGCTTGGCAGACGGTCTACACACAATTGGGAACTGGCGTAAAGATGGAACTTGGCTAAAAATTCATGACAGCCTGAGACAATGGGTTCGGATAGAAAATCAACGCCAACAAGCGCCCATCCGAGGCAATAATTCACAGTCAAAGCGTGAAAAGCGCCGCAATGGTCAGCAAGTTAGTTGGTTTTGATGCAGGTAAAAAGACCAAAGGACGTAAGCGATTTATGACCGTCGATACCTTGGGATTAGTGTTGAGGGTTTTAGTCACCGCAGCCAATGTAGCTGAACGAGAAGGAGGAAAACAAGTTCTCAAACGGGTCAAACAGTCTCATCAAAAGATATCTCGTTTGACAACCATCTGGGTAGATGGTGGTTTTGATGGAGAACCTTTTATGCAGTGGGTGATGAATGTTTGCCGTTGGATTGTGCAGGTAGTTTTGCGATCGCAAGAGGCTAAGGGTTTTGTGTTGCTCAAAAAACGTTGGGTTGTAGAGCGAACTTTTGGTTGGCTCATGGGATGTCGCCGATTAGTTCGCGATTATGAGTTATTGCCCGAAACATCCGAGACTTTTATTTATCTTGCAATGATACGTATTATGGTGAGGCGATTGGCATAATTTTTAGCCCTCAAAAACTTTTCAAACAACCTCTAAAGCTTTGAGAATGGTTTCTAACTCTATTGAACGCTCAGTTGGATCATCCCAGTTCAAATTTAACGCGGCTTTGAGGGAAGTTCCTGTGACTAGAGCATCTATTTGTGTTTCTTTTGCTACTTGCTCTGTTGACTGTTGCGAAGCCTGCGCCATTAACCTTACAGCTTTACGTAGCGCATGACCTAAGAGATTATATGTATCTTCTACTTTCGCCGCCCCCCATAAAGGCGAGGAGTCGAGTGCCGCCCTCAAGTTACTTGAACCAAACCCACCTTGCTGCTTTGCTATTTCTACCGTGCGCTCAATTAATTTCCGATCAACTTCAAAGTCTATCATCACTTGTCTAAAATTTACCAAAGTCCCTTTGCTGAATGGAGGTTTTTGGCAATCGTGACAGTCGAGTACCAACTGCCAACGTCTATCCATTACCAATGCCTCAATCACTTCATCATCTGAAACTCCGGTATATGCTTGTAAAATTAATGCCAATGCTAGCAGTGCTGGAGGAACTGGACATTGACCCACTGTACTGTCCTTGAACATAGTGGCTAAAGTTGCTTGAAACTCCTCATCAAAGAGGTGGTGACGATTGTGGCGTAGAAATATAAATAGTTTGGCCCTCTTAATCCGAGAAATGATAGCTTGTTCTGCCTCTGACAATTCGATGGGAGGATTCCAGTAGGGGGGACGCATAAATTATACCTCTAAATCATACCCAACTGATTTCGGTAAATCCCTACCCATATTACATCTAGTTTGTCAACCATAATTACTTGACCGACACGAGTGTTAACGATCGCATCCTTTTGTTCCTAGTTTTTTCCACTTCACATTATCTCTTTTTTGTCAATTGTGATTACTTGACCGACACCCTAGCCGAAGGCTTAAGCGGGAGCAATGCGATTTTGTGAGTTCGGCCAAAAAAGGTGCGATCGCTAAAAATCAAATCTAAGTGAAAAGTGCTTTTATTTACATGAAGTATATTATTTTACACAAAAATTTATCTTGATGAGATATCTCAAAAAGATTACTAGCAAGTATTTTGACGATTATTCCTAAAAATATCTACAATCAGTAGACCTAAAAGTTCTGCGATCGCGCACAGAAAGATACCTATAAATTGATCATTGTCAAAAAAACCGTATTCTTAGATACATTTTTTGGCAAAACCCTTGAGCAAGTCTAATTTACCCTCAAACAGATGCTTGAGTTTTTACGTCAAGTAGTAGACCGCAACTATGGAGTAAAGAGCGAAGTTTGTTTGCCATCTGGGTGATTTTGGTTGATTTCCGAGATATTTAATAAGTTTTACTTATTAAATATCCACAGCAGTCAGCTTTTTTATATTCCCTCAGAAAACGGTATCATACACTACTATTTTTTAGCGATCGCAGAACTTTTTGGTGGTCTTCTCCCAAGGGGAGACGCTACGCAAACAATTAGTGGCGGCTCTGAATCCCCCACTAATTGATTCTGACTCCTTGGCGGAGCATCTCCGGCTCCGCTCCTGACTTCTGGCTTCTGGATTCTTCTTCAATTTTGCCAAATTGGGATGCTCCCGTTGTTTGAAACAACGGTATTCTTTACGAAAAAGATAAGGTTCAAAGTCACGCCTCTTGTGGACGATAGCTCCCTCGCTTCCTTGATTGAGAGCAACTCCCGCAAGTGGCGTGGTTTTTCTCCTCTGCTCTCCTGCTCCCCTGCTTTTTCACGCCTCGTTGGCTCTCTCTAGGTCGATGGATTGTGCAGCTTGACGAAACGATGCTATCGACGTCAGGCGATTGGAGGGACAATCCCACAGAATGTATTTGAAGCAATCAGGAATATCTACCATTCGCAGCCTTTTTGCATTCCTAAGCAGGTGAATATTTTGATTGTGGCAAGCTTGGAGGTTGTAATTGGGGATTCTGTCACAAAGATGATGAATGTTATGGTAGCCGATATCGGCGGAAAACCACTTTAAAACAGTGGGTAACTCCAGATAACTGCTGCCCTTAATTGCCCCTTCGAGATAGTCCCACCCTTCAGTTTTGTGGGCGTAAGAGCCATCAAAGTTGTGCTGAACAAAGAAGATGCAGATGAGGATTGCCCCAGCACAAGTTAGCGTGATTGAGTAAACGCTCACGAAAAAACCAAATCCAAGTAAATACCCCAGAAAAATCCAGCTGCCGACTACACAAATGTTGTTGAACAACAGATGCCAAAACTCAGCCGCAGTGTACCAATTTCTAGACTTATGAGAGGAGATGATTCGAGGTAAATCCATAAAAGGATCTTGCTGCAAGCAAGTCAGTAGATGAATGATAAAATCATATGTTCCGGAAATCAGGGCGAGTCTTGGCTTAATTGCGACATAGAAAAAACCTCCCGGAAAGATCATCAATGGGTGCCTCAGTAGTTCATAACGCCTTTGGGCTGATGGGCTGAGGCGAGCAAACTCCTCAGTAGAGAGTAATGCACTAGGACCGCGATAGCGTTGCCAATCACCGTTGGTTTTGTGGTGATAGGCATGTCCTCTTGACCACGGATATTGAGGGATGGCGTTGATTACCCCCAGAATAAAACCGATAATTTGATTAACCCTTTTTGAACGAAAGAGTGAATAGTGTCCGCAATCATGCATTAAAGAAAAACAACGCGATGAAAACAGCATCATCAAGACTATAGTAGGCACAAGCAACCAAAAACAATTAGCAGCTGCTTTGTGTGCTAAAAACCATAAAACTACATAAGGCACAACCGTATTCAGGATTTGATAAGTTGCCCGTAAGTCGCTGCTGTTCATGTAAGGAGTCAGGACAAAATCCGACTTTTTCACTGCGGTTTCCATTAAATAAAACTTTCTCCTAGCGGCTAGTGCAAAACTGAACATTACAGATTCAATGCAGAACAATATCACAGATCCCATCCTGAAGCTTCAAAGCCACAACAACACTCTGCTGTTGAGCCTCCTAAAAGTGAGGACTTGAAAAACGAGATTTTAGACTGTAGCCAAGAACCAATTTGTCAAACCGCAGAGCCAGAGCTACGCCAAATTAGGAAACCACTCATCGTGCAATAAAGCATAAATATACTCATCCTGCCATGCGCTTTTGATGAACTGGCTTTGCCTTAAATGCCCTTCGCGCCTCATACCAAGACGTTCCATGAGCCGAAAGGATGCTGTGTTGCGTGTGTCACAAATTGAGGTAATTCGGTGCAACTTACGATCTACAAAGGCATAGTTAAGCAATACTTGTGCAGCCTCGGTTGCATAACCATATCCCTGATAGTTAGGGTGAAGTGACCACCCAACTTCGCCTTTACTTTGTGCTCTTGGTAAAAGGTTTATGCTAACCTCGCCAATTATTTTGGCATCGCCTATATGGTAGATTCCAAACATGATATAGCCCCCATCATCGCCGATTTCCACTATTGCTTGTCGGGTGAGAAAGCTCATTGCTTGCAATGACGTAAGTGGTTCTACTGGCGTATATTGTAAAACTTCAGCGTGAGTTTGGTACGCCAGAAAATCAAGCAAGTCTGTCTCTGCCATACGGCGTATGATTAACCGTTTCGTTTCCACAGACTTCATACTTTTATTCCTTTCGTCAAGCAGTGTGGTAAAAATCAGTATGGGGTTTTTTGTACAAACCCCAATGTCTCATCTTTATCAACGAATTATTATTTCGGCTTGCGTCCGAAGACGTAAAAGATAGTGAGATCGTTCCAAATTCCTTGTTCAGTTTGCAGTGCCTCCAAGGAAGCATCAAATTCTACTTTAGCCTGTGCCAATTGTTCAGGTGTGAGTTGCAATAAGGGATTAGGATACTGTCCGGGTACAGGAGATGAGGCATTACCTATCCACATTCCCTTTGCTTTCTCTAAACTGATGTAACTGCCATCAAGCTCTGATTTAATTTCAATTTCTGAAAAACCTGCTTGTTGGAGCATTTTCTGGCATTTTTCAACTGTTCCAGTTGGCTTGCTAAACAACAAGGAAACGCCATACTTTTCAAGTACCCTCTGTGCTACGACCCCTTCGACAAAAGCGGTGTCTGCAAAAGCATGAAAGCCAAGTAAACCTTTTGGTTTAAGAAGCCCATACCATAGTCGCAACGCACCCACTAGATCAGACATCCAAATCAACGCAGATGAACAGAAGATGTCATCAAAACTGTTCAATGGGAAATCCAAGGCTTCAGCGTCTGCAAGTTGGAACTCAATGTTACTCAACCCTAATGCAGCAACTTTTCGTCTAGCCTGTTCGAGCATCCCAGTCGAAATATCGACCCCAATCACTCGACCCAATGCCCCCACAATTTGAGCCGCTTCAAGTGCCACCATGCCTGTTCCAGTTGCAATATCTAAAACCTGCTGTCCAGGACGAATATGTGCATATTCAACTAAACGGTGAGCAATGCGAGGATGCCAGTCACCGTTATCGTAAGTAGAACTCCGGCGGCTATATAAATCTGCTATCTGCTGCTTGTATTCACTTAGTTCTACTTGGTGGCTCACTGCGTTTTTCTGACTCCTTAGTGACCAACTTTGACAAATTTAGATATATTATAGAATCTAAAACCCAATTACCGAAATGGCTGTGAGCACCCATGCTACGGCTGAATCCAATAATAGCAGAGGTATTAAGTATGGCAAAGCAAGATGCTCCGCTCACAGGAGAAGCGTTGATTAAAGAAGTCTGTCGTCGCATTCGAGTAGCTCGTAGCTATTGGGATGCTCATAACAATGCCGCTTGTCGAGGTGAGCGCGATCGCGCAGCTTGCCCTTTACAACACATTAACTAAAGAGCAAAAACAGCAGATACCGCAAGTCTTGCGGGTGTGGCTGCGTTATCGCAGTGAGAAATATTTTGGCGCACATCGAACACCGCCATTGTCGGCACGAAAATCGAAATAGATACTACCAGAGCGTTCGTTGTTCAATTTACGCACATCGAATTTTGCTTGGTACACTTACGACACAACCCAAAAAGTCAATGCTTTTCCAGGATGCAGAAGAGCGCTTTGGGAAGTGGATCAAGTGTCCCATGATAGACCGTTTGTTGAGCCAAACGCAGATTAAATCGCTCTTTAAATATCTGCTGAATTTCGTCTGGCGTAAAGCGGTAAGGGCCTTGTTCTCTTGTTTCCAAGTCAGAAAAGCATTTCAGTAACAGGTAGCCATTAGGCTTTAATAAATTCGCAACTGTTTGCACATAAGTACTTCGACTTTGGGGTGGCAGAACGTGGAAGCATCCTCTGTCAAGAATTAAATCGAAAGATTGTTCCAGACGACTGTTGAGAATGTCATCTTGCCGAAACGAAATTTGTAATCCCTTGTGGTTCGCTTTTGCTGCTGCCTGACGAATGGCCGTCTCTGACAAATCTGTCGCTATCACTTGGAAGCCTAGTTCGGCTAGGGCGATCGCTTGGGTTCCCGGCCCTGTTCCCAAATCCAGCACCGAGCCATTGCTCAGTTCAAGGGTGAGGAGAGCTGATTCGACATCTGGATCTAAGCTTGGGTTGAACCAGGGCATGGTTTCAACGGCTTGTTCTTGATAGAGCGCTTCCCAATTGGGAAATTCTCGTTAAGTCATTGTTAGTTACCTTTTGAGCTTATATTAACGCGATGTGCCTAATTCTCTGCCATCACCAGTTAATCAAATAACAGACCCAAAAGCGATCGCTCATTATCCTCAACTTTGGGAGCAGGAGCGGTGAAGATCAAACTCAACAGTGTGTTTGTTGATGACCAGGAAAAAGTTCTGAGGCGAATGGCACGCTTGAAAAGGGGAAATCGTTGAGGCAGCAGGGGGGCTCCAGGAGCGGAGGAGCAGGGGAGAAAAAAGAAGTTTAAGGCTGTGCGTTCGCAAGAAATAGAAATCCCCCCTGCACCCCTGCACCCCTGCCCCTCTGCAATCCTTATACTGTATACCCTTCAGCTTAACTTAGTGCCATTCAGTTCTGAGGCTATGAACGCTTGAAGAAATTGGGTGTGGTTTTTCATTCCAAACCAACTCCAAGGCGAGAGGTCACAATCGCTGTATTGGATGACACTTGTGGTAATTTCATCTGCTTGGCTGACAAAAGTGGCAAAGCCTAAAGCGTAGCAACCTCTACCTATGATTCATCCTATGCCATGAAAATTCTTGCGATCGGGGCAACAGGTTTTGTTGGTTCACATGTCACTCACCAATTAATGGCGCAAGGGCATCAAGTCGCCCTGTTTCACCGAGGTAGCACCACTACTAGTGAATTAGATTCGCTGGCCCATTTCTATGGCAGACGCAATCAACTACCCAACTTCAAAGCCCAATTTGAACAATTTTCTCCCGATGTTGTTCTTGATATCATCCCTTTTACAGAAGCACAAGCACAGGATGTTGTTCAGGTGTTGAGCAACTGCACTCAGCGTCTTGTTGCTATCAGTAGTGGAGATGTTTACCGTAACTATGAGGGTTTGCAGGGTCAGGGAAGCCATCCCCCTGACCCAGTGCCCTTAACTGAAGATGCACCACTGCGGGAAACGCGATACCCCTATCGAGACTTGGACGGGTTAGACTTTGAGTTTAAGCAGGATTATGACAAGTTCCTGGTGGAACAGGTGCTAATGGAGCACCCAGAACTTCCTGCCACAATTCTCCGGTTGCCAGCTATGTATGGTACTGGCGATCGCCAGCATCGATTTCTACCCTATCTTCGGCAGATGTTTGACCAGCAACCGATTCTATTGGAGGAGGAACAAGCCCATTGGCGCTTCTCTCATGGCTATGTAGAGAATATTGCAGCAGCGATCGCACTCGCTGTCACGGACGATCGTACCGCTGGACGCATTTACAACCTGGGTGAAGCATCCACTCCAACTTTACGGGAGCGAATCCAGACGCTCGGAAATTTGGTGAATTGGCATGGCGAGATAGTAACTCTTCCCAGAGATCAACTCCCTTCTCATTTGCAGATGAATTTACAGTGGCAGTATCATCTGGCAACTGACACAACTCGTTTTCAAGAAGAGTTAGGCTATGTTGAAGCCATGACTAAAGAGGAAGCGTTGCGGCAAACGATCGCCTGGGAACGAGAAAACCTGACCGCAACCAGTCCAGAGTCGCGATCACTTAGCAGATGATAAAGCGGCGGGATGACAAAGCAAGGTTCGTACTCCCAGTTCAGTGTTATTTATCACGCCTGGTGAAGGAACCCAGCAGCGATCGCTTTCCTCAAACATGGCTATGGACATTACCACCAAACGATTTCTTCTCCGTGACTTTGTTCAGGAAGATGAGCCTGCATTCCTTGCTTATCACGCTGATCCTCGTTATGCCGAGTTCTGTTCACCGGAAGAAGTGACCCCGGACTTTACTTATCAACTGTTTCAACGGTTCATACAATGGGCAACCGAAGTTCCTCGATGCAATTACCAGTTGGCGATCGTCGAGCTCCGCAATCTGGAGTTAATTGGCTGTGGTGGATTGCGGCAGGATGGCTATGCTGCCGGGCAGGCAGAACTTGGAATTGAGCTAGCACCCCAGCACTGGGGGCGTTATGCCTATGCAATCGAAGTTGGGAAAGCTCTGATTGATTTTGGGTTCCGCGATTTGGAACTAAAGGAAATTATTGGTCTTTCTGTGAGTGCTAACCTGAGAGTATCCCGGCTAGCAGAACGTTACGGATTCCAGGCGATCGGTACACAACCTGGTTCCGGCTGGATGCATATGCAAGGGTGGAGCCAGATTAAGTGGCAGCTTACCAGAGAATCATGGGAGCATTTATTTCCTTTGACCAGTTCGGTTAATTGAGCTTTTTGGAAGAAGGAGCAACGTAATTCAAGGAGTGTCGCGATGTCAATCCATTCCAAAGGCTATGGCAAAGCGGACGCTCAGCAACCTATCACCCCACAAACTCAATTTCCGATCGCTTGACTGAGTAAATCTTTTACAGCGATCGCAGCGCTGCAATTGGTAGAAGCTGGAAAAATTAACCTGGATGTCCTGGATGTCTCTGTAAAACAATAGACCTCTTGCAAAAGTGCTTTTTGCACTCTTGGGGAAAAGGGTAAAGGTTAAAGGGGAAGGGCAGGGCGGCCGCATCATGTCAACAAAAAGAGTTTATTCTCAATAAGCTGAAAAATAGTCGCATTAATAGCTGCTTATTGACATATGTTTAGCGATCGCTTTTAAGCTTGGAGAATAAATCAAACGCGAAATAGTGATTTTTTCGTTGGTTCTCAATCTTGGTTGCGATCGAGAGTAATTTAGATGCGTTTGCCCTGAGGGGAAGGGGACAATACAGAACTTTTTCCCCTTCCCCCTTGACCTTTTCCCGACTTATGCAAGAAGTCTAATATCTACCAGACTTCACTCTGGCTGATACCCAAACGGCTGATCAGATCACGAATCATTGTGAGGTCTGATTGAGACTTGCAAGTGCAGCTGCGATTCGCCCAGATGCCTTTGGTCGTTTGTACATTCGTTCCATGTAGTCCACCAGCGTGGGGAAAGTGGCGAGTAGCTGAACTTCGTTCGCCCAATCCAGTGTGTAAGCAAGCACAAAATCAGCCACTGTGACGTGTTCACCCACTACAAACTGCCGATCCAACAGATGGTTCTCTAAAACGACAGCCATACTGGTGAAGTCTTGCCGAGCGAGAGATATTTCAGCAGGCAATCTTAACTCTTCTGGGTATATAAACGTGTGGCGAGCGATACGCCATAGCGGCTGTTCCAATTCGGTGGCAGTAAAGAGGAGCCAACGATAAAGCTGTGCTCGCACAAGCAAGTCTGTAGGTACCAGGTTAGATTCTGGGTACTTCTCACCGAGGTACAAAGCAATGGCTACGGATTCAGTGATGATATGTTCGCCATCGATGAGTACAGGGAGCTTGCCAGTGGGATTGATGGTGAGAAAATCGGGTGTACGGTGTTCACCTGCCTGCATGTTGATGGAGATTGCTTCAAATTCCACCCCAAGTTCCTGGAGAACCCAGCGAACTCGAATTGATCGCGTGGGAGCAAATTCATAGAGTTTCATGAATCAACCTCAGTGATGTGCAAATACCTTTCATCTTCTTGTATGAATGGGTGTGCTCATGTTTAGATGAGTTCGCTTTCTTTGTGTTCCACTGGTTGTTCTGTTGTGGTTCACACTCCTGCTCCTTCCCTTTGGGCCTCAACTGGATGGGTTGCTTCGGGTTCCATGTAAATCAGTTCCCAAATGTGACCATCTAAATCCTGAAATCCATGCGCGTACATAAATCCGTGGTCTTGAGGTTCGTTGTAGGTTGTGCCACCAGCAGCAACGGCTTCACGAATCAGCTGATCCACTTTTTCTCGGCTCTCAACTGATAAGCACGTCAACACTTCGGTACTTTTTGTGGCATCGCAAATCGGGTTGGGTGTGAATGTTTTGAATTTTTCATGCGTCAAAAGCATCACAAAGATGGTTTCGGACACAATCATGCAGGTGGCCGTTTCATCGGTAAATTGGGAGTTGAACTGAAAGCCAAGTTTTGTGAAAAACTCGATGGATTGGTGGAGATATTTGACGGGTAGGTTGACGAAAATTTGAGTACTCATGGTTTCTCCTGGTGTAGTTAGTTGTTGGTCAGTGGTCAGTGGCTATTTAACCTGAGTTCGGGTTAAGCCAGAAGCTAAAAAGCTTATTCTGTCAGGATTGAATAAAACTGGAATTGATCAAAGCAGGGATAAAAGTGGAATTATTTTGTCAATAAGGTTCACAAATGAAACTAATCTCAGCAATATATCTTATTGACAATAGATGAAAACAGAGCTTTAGACCGAACAACGATAATTCAAGGCTTTTGAGGATTTATTATCCCGAACTCAGGTTATTTACAAAAGACAAAGGACGAATGACAGATGTTGGTATAGGCTCAGATGGTTTGTTCGCAGTTGATCATCCACGGTGTCCCAAACTGATCGATCAACATGCCAAAGCGCGATGACCAGAACGTTTGCGCGATCGCCATCTTCACCTTGCCGTTTTCTGCTAGAGCGTGAAAAAGCCGTTCTGCCTCAGCGATTTCAGGAACGCTAATTTGTACGTAGAAACCTTGCGGGGTTTCAAAGTATCCTGGTGGGCAGTCAGATCCCATCAGGAGGCGATCATCTAGTTCAAGGCAAGCGTGCATGATTTTGTCCTGCCATTCCGGTGAGACATTTTCTGCCGAAGGTGCTTCTTTGTGTGTCATCATCATAGTCATCTTGCCACCCAGACATTGTTCATAGAACTTGAACGCTGCCTCACAGTTGCCGTTGAACATCAGGTAAGAATTGAGTTGCATTGATTTCTCCTTTTGTAATCGATTCTGCGTTTTGATGAGCGGATCGTTCGCATATAAACATCATGTGCGCGGTTGCTGATGACCAAAGAGGCAGGGGAGCAGGGAGCAGGGAGCAAGGGAGAAAGATACTGGAGTTCCCCTGCCACAAGGGTTGCAAGCCCCTAAATTTATTTATGGGGTTCTCCCCCCTGCCCCCCGCCCCCTGCCCCTTGTCCTCTTCGCTGACGTTACTCTTGCTGTTGCGTTTCAACCTGAGCGCGAATGCGGTCTTCCTGCTCCCTTAAGGCGGGTGTCAGGACTTCACCAAAATCCTCTGCCTCGAATACGGGACGAATTTCAATCTCGGAGTCTCCTGGCATAGGGTTAGGGCAGCGCTTTACCCAAGCAACTGCCTCGGACATTGAGTTCACCTGCCACAGCCAGTACCCTGCCACTAGCTCCTGCGCTGGAGTAAAAGGTCCCTGGGTGACGGTGCGATCAGTTCCTGAAAAGTGAACTCGCACCCCTTTTGAGCTAGGATGAAACCCCTCAGCGGCGAGCAAGATACCTGCCCTGGCTAATTCTTCGTTGTACTGCCCCATTTGAGTTAAAAGCTGTTCGCTCGCCATGACCCCAGTTTCGGAGTCTTGGGTTGCTTTGACAAAGACCATGACTTTCATTGTGAAATCTCCTGTTGAATGGTTTTGAGTTAGATTGCGAAGGGTTGGGTGTGCTGATTAGCACAAAGCGCAACTCCGAAGGAACCGCTAATCAGCAGCAACACGTTTGAGTTCATCAATCTCGATCTTCTTCATTTGCAGCATGGTATTGGTTACTTTTTGAGAGGTTGCCGCGTCGGGGTGGTTGAGTAACTCAATCAGAATGCGAGGAATAATTTGCCAGGAGACGCCGTATTTGTCTTTGAGCCAGCCGCATTGCTGTGCAGTTTCATCCCCACCGGTAGACAATTTTTGCCAGTAATCGTCCACGTCCGCCTGGGTATCGCAAAAGATTTGGAAGGAAATCGCCTCGTTAAATTTGAAGGTCGGACCACCGTTGAGTGCTGTGAACGGCTGACCATCAAGTTCAAAGCTGACAGTCATGACAGATCCGGCTGGTTTTCCGTGAATTTCCTGTCCAGCGTCTCCATATCGACTGACGTGGACAATTTTGGAATTGCGAAAAATCGACGTATAAAACTGAGCGGCGGCTTCGGCTTGATCGTCAAACCATAAACAGGGAGTGATTTTGGAATTGTTTTGCATGAGAGTTCTCCTTGCATTCAAGCGGTTAAGGACGGTCAACAAGAAGGGTGTAGGGGGTAGGGTGTGGGGTGTAGGGAAGACTGCATTGGTCGGGGCTTGAACACCCACCAATACTATCGTCTTGAAAAGACGGGGCTTGTAACCCTATGGTTGTTGGGGCTAAATATTCACTACACCCCACACCCCACACCCCGCCCCAACGGGGCTTGGTCAGGGCTGTGCTGGTAGTCCCGCAACTTCGATGACAGGACGGATTTCGACGGTGCCGACTTTTGCACCTGGGATGCGGGTGGCGATCGCAATGGCTTCATCCAAATTCTGAGCATTAACGAGGAAGAATCCACCCAATTGTTCGCGGGTTTCGGCAAATGGTCCATCGGTCACGAGTGATTTACCATCACGGACTTGAACACTGGTTGCGGTTGCAACAGGATGGAGTGGAGCCGTCGCCAGAAATTGTCCTTGAGTATGCAAGTCCTGGGCGAGTTGGGCAGATTCCCCATAGCAATGCTCCCGCTCGGTGTCGCTCATGGCGTTTTCGTCCATATAAATCAGCAGCAAATATTTCATTTGGTTACCTCCTTTGTGATTAAGTCGAACGGGAATTGTCCAAATCGACACCTGAGTGCAAAAATTTTGTTTAGTACAATTGAACTTATCTCCCTTTATCAGTTAGTCGAACGGCAATTGCTCAAATCGACACCTTGCCCAAAATTTTTTATGTCTTTTTGTCAAAGGTATGGCTTCAATCCCAAAAACAGATGTGGCTCAAGCAATTGCTGCCCTTTATCGAACTGAATGGGGGCGCATTGTCGCTATTCTGATTCGGCTAGTCGGAGATTTTGATGTAGCTGAAGAAGCTGCACAGGCAGCATTTACAGCAGCAGTGAATCAGTGGGAAAACGACGGTATTCCCGATCGTCCCCGTGCCTGGATTATCCGAACTGCCCGGTACAAGGCGATTGATCGCCTCCGACGACGCACGAAACTGACCGAAAAACTGGAGTGGTATGCAGCATCTGGCTTAATTCCATCGACTGAAGAACCAAACTATGACAGTGATGAAATTGGAGACGATCGCCTGCGATTAATTTTTACCTGCTGTCACCCGGCACTGGCAACGGAAACTCAAGTAGCGTTGACCCTGCGAATGTTGGGTGGACTAGAAACCGACGAAATTGCCCGCGCCTTTCTTATACCGACTGCAACAATGGCACAGCGGTTAGTTCGTGCTAAACGCAAAATTCGAGACGCAGGCATTCCTTACAAAGTACCTGAGACGACTGATCTCGCTCCCCGGATAGAGGCAGTCCTGAGAGTCATCTATCTCATCTTCAACGAAGGCTATGCCGCAACCAAAGGAGATGCGATCGTGCGGGCTGACCTCTGCATCGAAGCGATTCGCTTGGGGCAACTGGTGCGGCAATTGCTGGCACCCCAACCCCCATCTGAAGTCACAGGATTGGTGGCGCTGATGTTATTGCACGATTCGCGGCGCAATGCGCGTCTAGATGAGGCAGGCGATTTGATTTTGCTAGAAGATCAGGATCGCAGTCGTTGGAACCATCTACAGATTGCTGAGGCGTTACCTCTAGTAGAGGAAGCGTTGCTCTTTGGAACCGGAGTGTATGCCCTGCAAGCGGCGATCGCAGCCCTCCATTGTCAGGCAACCCGCGCCGAAGAAACAGACTGGGCGCAGATCATGCGGCTTTATGAAGTGTTGGAACGCTTGCAGCCCTCACCCATCGTGACCTTGAACCGAGCAGTGGCGATCGCAATGGCAGACAGTCCTCAAGCCGCATTTGGACTGATTGATCGCCTTGCTCCAGAACTGGACAGCTATCATCTGTTTCATGCCACCCGTGCAGATTTATTCCGGCGTGTTGGAGCATTAGAGGAAGCGAAGAGGAGCTATACACGGGCACTAGAATTAGTGACAAATGACAGTGAGCGTCGTTTTCTGGAACGTCGGTTGCGCGAAGTTCAACCTAACATTCAGTCCGGCTAAGGGTTTACAACCGTTTAAATTGGGCAAACAATGTGAAAGCTGTTTATGTTTCGCCTGTCTTAGTTCTGTTTCGGCTCATAATTCAAAACAACAACACCGCATTCAAAGGATGTTGATTTTACCAATTGCAACTGGATTGATAAAGAAATGAAACTCATCAATCAGTCTATGGTGGATGAGAGCCGATACAAAAGTCGCTCCGCCATCAGCAATGATATAGTTTACCTCCTGGTTTTTAAGTTGAGTGATTTCGTCCACAAAATCACCCTTGGCTAATACCCTATTGTTCCACTATGACTGGTTCAGCGTTTTGGTAAAAACAACTTTGTGCGTGTCTGTAAATCTCTTTTCGGAGGTAAAGTCCTCATCATCCGGATTCGCAGCGACACCAGCCCAGTGAGGAATAAACCACAATTTTTCCGACTTTTAAAATCGATGGTGAAGCAGCTATTATTAGTCCAGGCAGACTATAGTCTTGGGAAGTAAAAATGTTAGCTGATATGAAAAACTCACTCATTCTACCTGAACAATACCTGTTTGGAAAGCCAAAGTAGTTGCCGCTATGTTATATGGACTGTAGTCTTCTATCTAAAGTTTAAATAAAGGTAATTGAATTACTTCAAATGCTTTGTGATTATCCAGATTGGACAATGAAATTCCTAACAACCTGATACTACGGTTTTTCAATTCAATTGAATCAAATAAGAAGATTGCAGTTTCAAAAATTATATCTCCTTTCTTAATGGGTGACAAAAGAGTTTTACTGCGTGTGATTTGATGGTAATCAGAGAACTTGACCGAAACGATTTTAGATTTTAGATTTTGGATTAAATGAAAATTTGAAATCTAAAGTATTTGGTTTCAAGCTTCTGGGTTAACCGGATTTTAGATTTTAAATTTTGGATTTTGGATTGGGAATAAATCTAAAATCTAAAATTTATTGACAAGCCCCTGCATTAATGCATAGGGATAATCTAAAATCTAAAATCCAAAGTCTAAAATTGAGTGACCCAGAAGAAAAACAAAAATTTTTCAATATTTAAGCCTCTTCTTTATAAGGAGAGGTTAATCCAAAATCGTAAATCCAAAATCCAAAATTGAATGACTTTCAATGTCAGGGTGCGTCCTCCTGAGGAGTGCTGCTCCAAGCGTTGCTCTACAATTTGAGCAATTTGTTTGAGTTCCTGTAGCATCTGATGGCGCTCGCTTAAGTCCCAAGCAAACGATGTTTCTGCACCAATCGACTTGCGAACTCGATTCGGCTCAACTGAGCGATCATCTTCTGCTCTGGCAATTTTGTAGTAATAATGCCCCACCTTGCCAAAATTTTGTGTTAATTCAAAGAGCGAACGTGCCTTTAAATCTGCACCAGTGTGAATGCCCAGAGCGTGCATTTTCGCTGCCGTTACCTCTCCTATGCCGTGGAACTTCTCAATTGCTAACCCTTCTACAAAGGCGCTCGCATTCTCTCTTCGAATCACTGTTAATCCGTTGGGTTTGTTTTGCCCCGATGCCATCTTTGCCAAAAACTTGTTAATTGACACACCGGCTGTTGCTGTTAAGTGAGTTTGCTCTAGTATTGCGGCTTTGATGTACCTAGCAATCGTAGAAGCGTAGGTGATGTTTTGCTTATTTTCGGTAACATCCAAGTAGGCTTCATCTAAGGCTACACCTTCTACTAAATCGGTGTAGCGTTTAAATATGTCGTGGATTTGCTGTGAAATTTCTCGGTAAACTTCAAATCTTGGTTTAACAAAGATAAGGGATGGACAAAGAGCGATCGCAACTGCGGAAGGCATGGCTGAGTGAATGCCAAATTTTCTGGCTTCGTAACTAGCGGCGGCTACTACACCGCGTTGATTGGGACTGCCACCAACTACTAATGGTTGGCCTCGGTAGCTGGGATGATCCCGTTGCTCTACTGATGCGTAAAAGGCATCCATATCAACATGAATAATCTTCCTCATCCATTTACTGACTGCAAAAACATAGATTTACCGCAAAATATGTTTTTTTATCCCCAATTTTGCTCCTCAAGCGCTTTGTGTTTTGCATACCTTGTTTGCAGAAGTTCAATCCTATGGTACTAACTTTATAGTACATAGGCACTATATCAGCCAGAAGAGATGCCTAAAATCATGAACTGGGTATACTGCCCGACTTTCACCTAATGCCCTGAATCAGACCAAGCCATAGAAAGAACTTGCGAATACTAAATTGCTACCTTCAACAGACCGAACAGATTGGCTTGTTTTCACTACTTGTGAAGGGCTATTCAATCACTCACCATAGATGAGGCGCACAACTTTTAGCTACATCTGTTTTTCTGCTATCAAGCTTTTGACACCAAGATAAACATGAAACCTATCAAAAAACCGGAAGTATTGATTGTCAAAAAGTCTGTTGCTTCACAGCCAGCACTTGAGGAAGTTGCTCCCGTAGAGACAGTCTCTGCTGATGAACCTATCATTGACCAGCAGCCAGATTTGGAGGTAGAAAGCCAATTGACAGAATATATTCACGTCTTTGCTCCAGCGCAAGACGCTCCAGTTCTCCAGTCTGTGGGTAACACTGGCTGGCAGGTTTCTGACATCTGGCGAGATTTACGTGTTGATAATTTTTGTGATTGATATTTTCTCTATGGTTAGTTGCAACAACTATTGTACTTTTGTGCAGTTGCAATATAGCGAGAATAATCAGGAAGTTTCACCAGATTTTCAACTCATCTTCGGCCCAATTTTGTGGGCACCTGTTGGCTGATTCGCGATCGCTGACTGATTTAGATAAGGTATTTGCCCAAGTCAAATAACGATGGGTTAGACTCGACATTTTGTTTGTCAATGCTGGAGTGACCAAGTTTAGACCATTACTTGATGTAGACGAGGCATTTATTAATGAAACGATGGATATCAATGTTAAGGGGTCACTGTTTGCGGTGCAGAAAGCTGTTCCCCTGATGCCAGCCAATAGCAGCATTGTCTTTAACACTTCAATTCAACAATCAAATGGGAATGCCTGGTTCTGGTATCTATGCTGCCTCTAAAGCTGCCTTGCGATCGCTTGTGAGGGTGTTAGCAGCCGAACTGATTGGACGCGGAATTCGAGTCAATGCCGTTAGTCCGGGGCCAATTAAAACACCTCTGTATGACAAGCTAGGATTTTCTCAAGAACAGTTAGGGGAAATAGCTACAAACCTTCAGCAAAGCATTCCCATGAAACGATTTGGAGAACCAGAAGAGATTGCCAAAGCCGTACTATTTCTAGCAAGCGATGAATCGTCGTTTGTTTTGGGTGAAGAACTGGTGGTAGACTGTGGCTGGACGCGATTAATATCAAGTTGAGGAGATTGGTTATGAAAATGAGCTTTGTGTCGCTACCTAATCCAACTTCACTACCATCTTGCCAAGATTTTTTCCTTCAAACAGACCGATGAACGCGCCTACCGCTTGGTCAATTCCTACCACCACTGTTTCCTTATTCTTCAGCTTGCCGGCTCGGAAATAGCCGCCCACTTCCTGTTCAAATTCACCTTGACGATCTAGCCAATCGCGAACAAGTAGCCCTTTCATCGTCAACCGTTTAGTAGTCATGTTAAATAAATTGGATGGGCCGGGCTGCGGCTTTTCCTGGTTGTAACTGGAGATACCGCCACAAGCGACGATCCGGCCATGTACACGTAACACCGAGAGCGCCGCTTCGAGCATTTCGCCTCCTACATTATCGAAATAAACATCAATCCCGTCCGGCACATCCAGGTTCAGTTGTTCAAGGATAGGACTAACCTTGTAGTCGAAGGCGATATCAAATCCACATTCTTCCCGCAGAAACTTGACCTTCTCCATTGAACCAGCTGACCCGATCACCTGGCACCCGCGCAATTTCGCCAGTTGTCCGGCCACGCTTCCCACCGCGCCAGCAGCTCCCGAAATAAAAATGATATCGCTGGCTTTAACCTCTACCAAATTCAACCCAGCCCAAGCAGTCATGCCCGTCATGCCGAGGACACCGAGGTACACTGAAAGAGGTTGAATCTCGTGGCTGACCAGATGCAATTCTTTCGGCGAAGCCATAAAGTATTCTCGCCAGCCAAAGTTGGAAGTGACGGCATCACCCGCCTTGAATTCCTGGGTACGCGACTGGATGACTTCGCCTACTGCGCCGCCTTCAAGGGGTTTGCCTAACTCGAAACTTGGAACATAGGATTTCCCGTCATTCATGCGACCGCGCATATATGGATCTACTGACATATATAGATTGCGAACCAGCACCTGCCCATCTTCAAGCGGCTCCAGTTCGGTCTCCACAAGGGCAAAGTTATCTGCGGTTGGCATCCCCTTGGGGCGGGAGACCAGTCGAATTTCGCGGCTTATAATATCTGTCGTAATTTTCTCTTCATGAGTTCGACTAACAGAAACATTTGCTGAAGTCATTTGTTCACCTCGTCAATTGACTGTTTTTTACTTTTTAAACGCGGTAGTTTCGTTTTATGCTAATAATCTTCATAATTCATAATTAAAAAGGTATTTTACCTAGTGCTTATACAAGCATTCGGAGTTTTATTTGGGGTCTAAAACTGTCTTTAATTACGAATTACGAATTATCTGATTTCTATGTAGCTACCGCAGCAGTTTCAGCATCTAATCTGGCAGCGATCGCTTCTAAGATTGCTTTTTCGGCTTCTTCCATCTTCGCCATTGCTAAGAATGTTGCTGCATAGTCTTCAGCTTTACCTGCTCGATGTTCGAGTTTCTTGACTTCGCGACTCGCTTTCCATTCCTCGACATTCGACTTCACCTCAGATTTTTTTCCTCGAATTGAATTTTGAGCTTTGCCTGTTACTCGTCAAATTATTGTTTCTGATCTGCTAGCTTTGTTTTTACTTAGTAGAGTTTCGATTAAATTTCGGCTTGAGTTTATTTATCTGTACGATTGAATCCTTACAAAATTTACCTAATATAATCTCTACCTTTTGAATGTTTTAGTCAAACTTATACAAAATCCTGGCAATTGCAACGCTTACTGAAACATAATTTTGATTACATAACAATTAAAAAATCAAATCAATAAAATCACACTTGGCTTTGAAGTGGAAAGACAAATATAAATTGATCAAGCTTGATTAAATCTTTCTTGTTACTCAAGATTAATAGGTGATATTTTTAAAATCAACAGGGAACCACGATCGCAATTGTCACCCATGATGCCTCGGTAGCAGATCAGACAAAGCGGGTGATTCAAATGCAAGATGGCGTGATTGTGGAAAGAGCGATCGCCCAACATCTCTAACACCAGCATTGTTTTCTTGGAGAATTGTGCAGGGTAATTAGTTTTAGTCTGGAGGCGATCGCTTCTTTTGCGTTTTTCCAGCCTGCAAAGCTAGGTGGGAAACCTTGGACATTCTCATAGCCTAATAGGTGCAGTGTCATTACCCTCATTGCTGATCGATAACCAGAGGAACTATGTTTAGCCTTTTAAAGGCAAACTAATAGTGAAAGTTGCACCTTGATTAAGAGTACTAATAGCAGTAATACTACCTTGATGAGCTTCAATAATTCTCTTGGATATTGCTAGCCCCAGACCGTTACCTTTACCTTTACGTGCAGGGTCTGTTGTATAAAATTGCTCGAAAATTCTTGGTAAATCATTTTCATTTATGCCTTTTCCCTGGTCTTGAATTTGAATAATTGCTTGTTTTCCTTTGCTGTATCCAGAAATCAATACTTGAGAGTCGGCTGGTGAGTGTTTGATGGCATTATCTAATAAGTTGAGAATCGCCTGTAATAGTCGCTCTGGATCGCCCTGTATCATAAGGCTATCTACGTTTACTTGTGGGGAAATGTTCCTGGCTTGCATTCGCGGTTCTATTGCATTGACAGCACGGTTAATCAACCCCGCTAGTGAAATGCTTTGCTGTTCAAGTTGTGTGACTCCCGCTTCTAAACGTCCTAAATCTAGGAGGTCATGAATTAATCGTGCTAAACGTTTAATTTCACTATCGATAGTTTGAAAAAAGCGATCGCGTATTTCTGGTTCTTCATAAGCTCCGCCTTTAAGTGCGTCTACTGTTACCTGTACATTACTTATCGGGGTACGCAGTTCGTGAGAGACATTAGCTAAAAACACCCGGCGCTCTTGATCTAGGGAAGCTAACCTCTCACTCATCCGGTTGAGTTCTGCTGCTAATTGATCTAACTCATTGTTTTCATGGATCGTTAGCTTATCGCCAAAATGACCACCACCTAAGCGAATGGCAAAGTTCTGCATAATCTCAATCGGTTTAGAGAGACTGCGAGCAAAGCGACTGCTAATCAATGCACACAGTAAAATTGTGATTGCTAGCGTACCCAAAACACTCCAAAACACCCTTGCAAACTGTCGCTGAAACTGCTCCAGGGTCATAGACATTCGCAAGACACCCAAAAATTGACCGTGGCGTTCAATCGGTCTAGCAATGTAGAGGCGATCTTTGTTAGATAAAACTCCTTTAGCAATTCCTTGTTCTACACGATTTTTTAGAGCTGCGCGCATTCCTGGAATTTGATACCAGTCTTTAACTTGAGAGTCTAACTTTGGGTCAGAAGTGGCTATCAGATTACCTTGTTGATTAAAAACACGCAACGTCACATTTTGTGGTGCGCCATATCTTTGTACTAGCACCTTTACCTGAGGAATATCTTTTTCTTCTAGTCCATCTGCAACACTTTCACTTAATGCACTTGTCCAGTTATCCAGATCTACTTGTCGCATTCGCATGAAATAATCAGAGAACGACCACAGGATATAACCTGCTAGGAGTGACGTTCCAAAAGCTGTCAGCATCAAGTATGTGCCAAACAGCTTCGCGTGAATTGTGTTTAATTTAATCCGGGGTAAGAAGCCTCTCATGAAGGCTGTTCCTCAGAACGACGACGCAACACTGCTTTGATGCGTGCTAGCAATTCACGGGTATTGAAGGGCTTAGTCACATAATCGTCCGCTCCGGCTTCCAAACCCCAAATTTTATCTACATCCTGATCTTTAGCTGTGAGCATGACGATGGGTACATTAGAAAAAGCTCGAATTCGCCAACAGACTTCCATGCCACTAACTTCCGGTAACATCAGGTCAAGTAAAATTATATCTGGTACTTGCTTATGGAACTGTTTGATTGCATTATGCCCATCAACGGCTGTACTCACTGTGTAGCCTTCTTTTTGTAGTGTATATGTGAGACTGTCACGCAGGGCTGCTTCATCATCCACGAGTAAGACGTGTGGCATTTTACATTGTAAATTTGAGACAACTTTTTGTAATTATAAGATGTATTAGTTTTTGTATATTTGACATCTATCTCAAGAAATAAATTAAGTTATTCAATAGTAATTAAAAGCCAAAAATTAGAGAATTTTAGTTGATTAAATAATGTTGTACTAATTACTAGAAAATGGTGAAAATGTTGTAAGAATTCAGGAATCAGAATCCAGTAGCTAGAATAGTTACAGAATGAGGATAAAATTTAATGAATCAACATACCAATCATTTGGAATTCCTTCTAAATTCTGACAACTGATTCCTGTGTGCTGAATTCTTACAAATTATTTAACTAAATTTTAATGTCCCCTGCCCTATTTTTCAAGTTAGTTATGCTGTTGCACTCCGCACCAAAATAACTGTGCAATTACTCCTACGAGAAATATTTTCGGGAATATTGCCGTTAATCGCTTGCTTGAGAAGACTTTCACGACTAGCACCCAAGATAATCACATCACTGTGGTCTTGTTGGGCACAATCAATGACAGAGTCAGGAACAGAACTAGCTCTGACTGGGGTAGCAGTTACCTTACCGCTGACTCTTGGTTTCAGAAAACGAACACAGTTGTCGAGCAATGTTGTATCTGGTTTAGATTCAGTAGGTGGGAAAACTTGATATAGCTTAATAGCAGGTGATGAACTTAGGGAACTCAGCGCAGGTAATAACTGAATTGCTTGGCTGGAATTGGGGCCGCCTGCGATTGGCAGCAACCAACGCTTAAAACCTTTTTGATCATTTAATTTAACTAATACAACATCACAGGCGGCCTGTCGAATTACAGTATCCACTACTCGGCTGAAAACTCTACCAGGAGTTGAAGTATTGCCTTTCCAACCCATCAATACTAAGTCAATATGTCGTTCTTTGACAGTCTCCAAAATAGCCCCAGCAACATCATGGGCAACCCGAATTTGTGTATGAACAGGAATTCGCCAATCTTCTCCTAACTGTACAGCCTGCTGCAAAAGATGATGACTTTTGATGGTTTGCACTGGTGTTTCACTGGGAGTGCGATCGCGTGGAACTATAATCACTTGCAGACATTCTATTTCGTAATTCTTCTCTTTAGCGATCGCTGCGGCCATTTCTAGTAAGGTCTCGGCTGTCTGCGGATGGGACAATGGTACTAACAACCTGCCTTTTCTGATAGCAGGAGCGCGAGTTTGGTGAATCACATAAGAAGGTTCTAATGTCCTTGTCGGCTCCATGTTTTCTAGATTGCCATTCAGCCGTTCTGCTTCGACGCGGATAATATCAGTGCGTGTAATAATGCCTATGAGTTTGCGACCTTCTGTAACAGGCAAACAGCTCAAGTTATAACGGTTGAGCAGATGCAGCACATAAGCCAGGGTAGCGGAGGGACTGACTGTAACTGGCTCTGGTGTCATAATTTGATTGATAGCTGTATCACGAGCTAACTGCTGTGAGCCAGTATTGACTACATCTTTTTGAGTGACAATACCCACAAGTTTGCCATTCTCTACAACTGGGAAATTGCGATGGTGAGAATGAGAAAATGCCTGTACTGCTTCATCAATACTCATTTTGCTGGAGAGAGTTTCGACACGGCGCTGCATCACATCTGCGGCATTTAACTGTGCTAAAAGTCCCTCGGCAACAGGTTCTTTTTTAATATGAATGCCCTTCCATTCAAGTAGCAAATCGTAAAGCGACCGAGGATCAATTTTTTCCGCTACTAAATAGGCAACTACAGACACAATCATCAACGGTAGCACCAAATTAAAATCTGTTGTCATCTCAAACACAATGACAACTGCTGTAATTGGCACCTTAGAGACAGCACTAAAAAATGCCGCCATACCTACATGGGCGTAGGTTGTGGCTGCACTCATGCCCAGTAAACTCTCTTGGGTAGCACCTACTAAGTAGCCAAGGGCAGCACCTAAGACCAAGGTAGGAACTAGTAAACCGCCCGGTGCGCCAGAGCCGTAGGTTAAAATAATTAGGGTAAATTGAACAACAAGAGCGATCGCCGCAAATAGTGAATCACTACTACCTGTAAGTAACATCTCTCGCAGTCCAGCATGATCGCGAAAGGCTACGGGTAACAGGGCGATCGCAACACCGGTAACTAACCCAACAATTCCAATTCGCCAGGGTAAACTCACACGTAGCAGGCGGCGGTTCAGTGCCAGACTAGCAAGAATACCTTTATTAAACAGAATACCTAGTAGTCCAGCCAGCACACCCAAAATCAAGTAGAAAGGGATTTCCTGAGCGAAGAAAGTTGTATGCAAAGAGGCTAAATTCAAATGACTCAGATCTAAGCTGTGACTACCATAGAGCCGGGAGATGACTGAAGCGATAAAAGAAGCCAAAATTGCCGTGCCAAGAGTAATACCTGATACATCTTGGAGTAGTTCTTCTACTACAAACAGGACACCTGCGATGGGTGCATTAAAAGCGGCAGCTAACCCAGCCCCTGCTCCGGCGGCGATCAGTTGACGACGATGTTCTGGGGAAGTCGGCACCCAATTACTCAGTTGATTAGCTAAAGCTGCCCCAATTTGCACAGTTGGGCCTTCCCTTCCTAAAGGCATTCCAGAACCTAGTACTAGGGTTGCGCTGACTAACTTGACTAGAGCAATCCGCAAATTCAACGGCATAGGTACACGAGCTAGTACCGCTTTAACTTCAGACATCCCGCTACCTGATGCTTCCGGTGCAAAGCGCTCTACTAACCAACCAGCTAAGATTCCTCCCAACAGCCCAATGCCAGGTAACACTAAATAAGCAGGCCAAAGATAAGAAACATGGACTCGCCATGCTCCGGCCCAGTCCACTGCTTGTCCTAATAAAACTGCTGCTAGCCCTGAAACCAAACCAATCACGCAAGCCTCAACAAAAGCCAAGCGTCTTGGTTGAAGCATCTGGCGGTAAAGCCTCAACCAAAGAATTTTTCCCCTCACTAACATAATTTTTAGCAATCACTTTTAATCAGTGATGGTGTTAGAAATACTTAAAATGTTTTTTCTCATATCAATAGCGTTTCATTAAAAAATGAAAATTAAATGAAATTTGTATGTATCTTTTGATAGATGTTAATTTATCTGACTAGCCGCTTCCTGCCATCAAAGCGATAGGATATTTTTTTATTTGGAAGTACCTAAGGGAAGTCGTAGGATAAATGTACTGCCCACATTTAGCTGACTCTGGATTTGAATGCTACCTTTATGGGCAAGAGCGATCGCCCAAGCTATAGCTAAACCCAATCCCGAACCACCAGAGGTGCGAGAGCGATCGCGCTCAACTCGGTAGAAGCGATCAAAAATTCGCCCTTGATGTTCAACAGCAATGCCAATTCCTGTATCTTGGACTTTGATGATGGCGTAACGCTCACTATGTTCTAAAAAAACCGTGACTGTTCCGCCACTAGCTGTTGCTTGAATTGCATTGATAATTAAATTGGAGATTAGACGATAAAGCTGTTCTTCATTTCCCATAACGTAAAGTTTTTCTGAAACTTGTATCTGCTTATAAAGATGTATCTGAGTTTCTACTGCCAAAAATGCTAATTCCTCAATTAAATCGCTAATTAAATCATTCAAACAGCAAGGCTGATATTCTTGTGTTAGTTGTTTTTGATCTATTCTCGTTAACAGCAGCAAATCTCCTACCAATTGCGACAGGCGACGATTTTGGCGTTTGAGTACATCTAAAAGTCCATTATTCGATTTTGGTTCTTGCTGTAACTTAATAGCAGCTTCAATCGTAGAATACATCGCTGCTAAAGGTGTGCGAAACTCATGGGCAGCATCAGCAGTAAATTGCTGCATTTGTTGGTATGTATGATATACAGGTTGCATTGCCCTTCCTGCCAACCACCAACTAGACAAACCAACAAAAATCATGGAAATTGGCAATCCCAACACTAAAGTTAATCTCAAATAAGTAAGATGTTGGTCTAAATCAGTGAGGCTGCGCGCCACTTGTAGATAACCCGAAAGCTGGTTTTGAGTATATAGAGGTAAAGTGATTTGGCGATATCTAATGCCATCCGAATCTGTGAGGATTTGCCAATGCTTTGAAGGTGAGGTTATCGGTAACTTATCAAATGAGATACCGGCAATAGCAAACAGTTTTTCTGAACGATCCAATAAGCGTATATAGTAATTAACTCCGTTAGCAGCCTCTGCTATTGGTTGTTGAATAATAGTTGTTTTGGGCAAACAGTTTGTTTGAGTTATACATAACTTTAAGGAAAGTTCTTTAGCCAGTTCTTCTAAGTGTCCAGGTTGCTGCCAAGCAGGTTCAATACTTTGATGCAGTGCTTTTGTTACTGATTCCAAACCCTGGTCTATAGTTTCTTGGTAAGCATGGGCAACTACACTATAAACGCCCAATCCCGATAGCCCTAGAATACCACCCATGACTAGGGTATACCAAGCTGCTAGCCGTAACCGAGTCTGGTGGAAAATGGGATTGTGTTTCATATTTCTTGAACCTTACTTATACCAAGTTTCAATCAAAATTAGTATATGTCATTGCGACTGAAACGCAGTCTAGGGAAGCAATCTCATTAATGCCAAGGTAGTAAAATAGGATCTCAAAGTGTTGCTTCAAGTTAGCAAAAATCAGCAGCATGAATGTTGAGGCGATAGCCCACACCATAGATAGTTTCTATCAAAGATTCGCTGTCTTCTTCTCCCAATTTGCGTCTCAATAAGCGAATTTGTGCTGCTACTACATTGCTAACCGGTTCTACACCAATTTCCCAAAGTTGATTAATAATTTGGTCGCGACTGATAATTTGGTGAGGATGCCGCATGAAATATTCTAATAATTGGAATTCTTTGGCAGTTAAAGATAATACTTGCTTTTCACCGTGAGGATACTGTCGAGTAAGTTCATGCGTGCTGTAATTGAGCGTCAAGCAGCCTACTTGTAAGCGTCGGGGTTGGGGTATCAGTGCTGTTCCTGTGTAAGAAGCTCGCCTTTGTAATGCCCGTAATCTTGCTAGCAATTCTGCCATATCAAACGGTTTAACTAAATAGTCATCTGCACCGCTATCTAGACCAATAATTTTTTCTTCCATGCGGTCTTTAGCAGTTAACATCAAAACGGGTAAAGTTAATTGACGCGATCGCAACCATTTACACAACTCTATCCCGGAAACTCCAGGCAGCATCCAATCAAAAATCCCTAACGTGTACTCAGTCCATCCAGTTTCGAGATATTGCCATGCCTGAGTACCATCCAGAAACCAATCAACTACATACGCCTCATGACTCAGGACTTGTTTGATTGCTGCACCTAAATCCGCTTCATCCTCAACTAATATCAGCCGCATAGTCAACCCAGTGCTAAAAGCCTTCTTTAATTACGCTTTCACGCAAAAATGAAATCACTATGAAATTTTTATTCTACTTAAGATATAGCGATCGCCTCTGGGTAGGCTTTAGCCTAAGTGCTAATGTGAGCATAATGAATCTTGTTAGGTGAAAAGAGATGGCGGACTAAACCGAAGTGTATCAATCTCTGTTTTCAGTGCTTGAGTTAGTTCAACTGGTGAATGACACCATAATTCACCATTGTTCAACCGTACAACCGTCATCCGAGTCGAGAAAGGAATAGTCGTTCCATACATTGCCTTCAAGCTTGTGTTAGACAGTACGCAAATTGCCAAACCAAGCGTCACGATCCCGTTCAATCTGTTTGGCTGCTTTTAGGTTGAACCGCCAGATTCCGATACAGACAACGGCTTGAATCAAAAGTGGTATGATTACAGCACCGGAAGATGCGTCGTAAACGCTCAACAAATAGATAAAAAGTCCCAAGAATAAAGGCAGAAGATACCATAGCCAAACGAGCCTGAGCATACGAGCCTGATGGGTCAGACGCTGCTTCCACTTGTCTGGAAACTGAGTAGGGGGGAACGCAGACAGTTCTGATTTGGGGATGTGCAGTTTCCACCAGATGACGGTTATATCCAGCAACAGCGCGAAGATTATCACTCCGCTCCCAATGATTGCGAGAATGTCTTCTGGTTGTTGATAAATATCGTAAGCCATAATCAAAGCAAAGACCCCAATGAGAGCGCCTGCAACCACTGTCTCACGGATATTTCGACGTTGAGCACATTTTACAAGCTTAGTAATTCTCTCTTCTAGTGATTGTGCTTGTCGGTTAAACACATTTACCTCCTTCTGGCATATAGGTAATGATGAGACAGCCAAACAAGGGCACAGAATAGGCGACCTCCATCTAGGAGAAAGCCAGGTAGCAGATTGAAAAGCGCTTGTGGAAAATCAGTTTGTAGTTTGTGATGATGAATCGCGATCGCTTTTATTGCTCATTGGTACTATTGGGTTGAATTTCTGCACCTTGCGGTTTTGATAGTGCTTGTAATTCCTCCCAACTATAATGACAGGGTAATGCAATTGGTTTGTCATCGGCTCCTAACTCCAACCCAACTGTTGGCTGAAGTTCCTCAATAAATTCCTCACCGTACTCTGCTAACTTGTTACCCGCAACTCCACCAGTAATTGCCCCTGCAACGCCACCAATGGCAGCACCCACCTTACCACCAATTGAGCGACCGATCGCAGATCCGGCTACACTACCTCCCACCGCACCTAAACCTGTAGCTAAGGGATAAGATTTGCTTGTTGAATCATTCTGTTGAGGTTGCTGTTGTGGTGTAATTTGTCGTTCATCGTTTGTCATAATATTTTGTCCTTTTTGACTTGATTAATTAACCATCTCATACCAATTCAAAATTCAAAATTACGCCTTATGTGAATTAGAAACGCCGCTTATTTTATAAGGTTTTCTAGACTAGCCCAAAATTATGTTTTGTGACTATCGACGAAATTAAAGGCTTTCAAGACGTAATTCACATTAAACGTAAATTAAGAAACCGTGTATCTGTTGCATTCTTTTTTGAAATTGGTATCACTTCAATTGTTCAGCTAGATAATCGCCTACGCGCAAAGCATTGGCCATTATTGTCAGCGTCGGGTTCACGCCAGAATTTGACGGAAAGAAACTACTATCTACTACATAGAGATTCTCAACATCATGAGTACGGCAATTGGGGTCAAGAACTGAAGTTTTGGGATCTGTGCCAAATCGACAACTACCGCATTGATGGGCAACTGCTTGTTCAGGCAGATGAGTACGGGGATAAATGCTAAATGGCAGAACGTGTTTAGCAGAACGCGGGATTGACTTGAGTACAGAAGTCCAACGATGAATCAAGCGATCGCTTGCTTCGGTATTGTTGAGGGTATAGTCAATGTGAATTTTGTCTCCTACTACACGAATCCGATTATTAGGATCTGGTAAATCTTCTGTCTGCAACCACCAACCAACTGACCTCTCAGCTAATAAATGGCGCTCAAAATGAGGAATTAGCTTGACAAATGGAGCCATGAGTGGAGGGGCTTCGGCGGGAATCATATCAGCTAGGACATTACCGGTATTCTGCACCATGCCCATCGGATAAGGAAAATCCGGCTCTCCCCAGTAAAAATCATTGACAGCGATGGTTTTTTGAAACTTAGCGTTATTTACATCTAAATGTATAGAAACAATAGCGGTTTCCAACTGTTTCATGAAATTCCGCCCGACTTGATCGGAACTGTTTGCCAATCCATTGGGATGCCGATCGTTAGCAGAACGTAACAACAAAGCGGCTGAATTGACACAACCACAGGCAACCACTACAATATCGCCTGTAAACCAATGCTTCTCGCCGGCAATTTCAGTTTCTACCTTCGTAACCTCTCGTCCTGACTCGCTAGTATGCAACCGTAAAACTTTGGTATTGGTTTTCAGGGTAACATTGGCATACTTTTCACGAGTCGGACGAATGGCGTTAACGTCGGCATCAGCTTTTGCTTGTACCAGACAAGGGTATCCATCAAAGGTATCGCAGCGAATGCAGGGACTATTTGTAGTATCGCTCTCATTGAGCTTTAATCCTATGGGTAAATGAAATGGGTAATATCCCAGTTCGCGGATACCATCAACAAGAGACTGCATATCCGGCTCATGACTCACAGGCGGATAAGGATATGGCTCACTACGAGATGGTTCGGTTGGATCTTCTCCTTCCTTTCCATGTACGTCATACAGCTTTTCTGCTTGGGTGTAGTACGGTTCAAAGTCTTGATATTTCAAAGGCCATTCTGGAGAAATTCCTCCCTTGTGAATTACCTGTTCAAAATCGCGCTCTCGTAATCGAATTAAGGCTGCACCATAAAGTTTGGTATTGCCACCAACCCAGTAACCAGTCTGAGGTTTAAAAGCCTTACCTCCCTTGTCATACCATTCTTCATCAGTATGGTAGCGATGTTTTTGATAAACTTCCTGTGGATTCCAATTATCTTTCTCTCTCGGTAAAAAATCGCCTCGTTCTAGCACCAAAATTTTTTTACCTGTGGGTGCAAGGCGGTGAGTTAATGTCCCGCCACCTGCTCCTGTACCGATAATAATGATGTCGTAATGGTCTGAGATGCTCGTCATAATTTCATGTTTATTACGAGTGAAAAAGTCTCACTATGTCATTTTATGCACAGTAATTTAGCAATAGTTTCAGCTATATTCTAAATTTTTTTAAATATCATATAGCTCTAAAGATAGATTCCTACACTTAGGCTAAAACTTTAATTGCAGTAATGCTTCTGCCTAAGGAATTAATATTTTTTATACCTAAAGACAGGGAATAATTTCATTTTAATTTCATTTTTTAAATATAGAATATCAAATATGTAGGGCTAATAAATCTAAGTAACAAATAAAATTTATATGGCATTTATTAAACTATTAATTAAAAAAATAAACATTAAACAGACTTAAATAAAAATCCACATAATAGTATATCTATAGGTTGAGGTAACATAAATCAATAAAATCACAATTAATTTTATATAAAATACAGATTGTTATAAAAAAATGATGCAGCTTTATAGCAATTGGATATTAATTTGAATCTGCTATTTATTGTCAGCTACCGAGTTAGATCACAGGAGATTCCTATGGCTGAAGCTATTGAGATTTATGATGATCGCCTGCGTGCTATTGTCCCGACCGATGCTTTACTGCAAAAGCTGGCCAATGGTGCAGTTCATAGTGAAGGGCCTGTTTACTTTCACGAAGACGACAGTATTGTGTGGAGTGATGCTCACGGTAACTGCCTATTGCGGTGGAGTGCTACTGATAACGTAACCGTTCTACGAGACACATCTGATTACCAAAGCGGTAATTACCGTGACTTAGAAGGTCGTCTAGTTTCCTGTTCGTCAGGTTTGCGTGCGATCGTTCGCCGGGAACATAACGGTGAATGGAAGGTTTTAGTTGATCGCTACCAAGGCAAACGCCTCAACAGTCCCAACGATTTGGTCGTGAAAAGCGATCGCACAATTTGGTTTACCGATCCACCCTATGGCATTACTGAACCAAACCAAGGATACGGTGGCGAACAGGAACAACCCGGAAGTTACGTGTATCGCTTTGATCCAGCAACAGGTGAGATTTATCCTGTAGTAATTGACATGGTGCGCCCTAATGGACTGGCTTTTAGCCCAGACGAAAGCCTACTGTATGTCTCAGATACGGCTGCGTTTAATATTCCCGGCGGGCCTCATCATATTCGCGTCTACGAGGTTGTGGATGGTCAATGGGCAAAGAACGGACGCGTGTTTGCAGTCATCGAACCAGGTCAACCTGATGGATTGCGAGTTGACAAACATGGCAATATTTTTACTACTTCTGGTGACAGCGTACAGGTTTACGCTCCTGATGGAACTCGCTTAGGGAAAATTCTTGTACCGGAAGTAGGCGCTAACCTCACCTTTGGCGGTAAGAAACGTGATTCTCTATTCATCACAGCAGGCAAATCCTTATATGTTATCAACCTGAATACCCGTGGGGTGCAGCTATGATTTATAAATTTGTGCTGGGTATAGCGATCGCTTTTCTACTAACTACATTTCATGTCCCACAGATCAGTCTCAATCTATTAAGTTCAATCAATAATGTGTATCCTAATAGCTTCCCAGGATTAGCACTTTTACTACTAAGAGTTAGCGTAGGCGGATTGTTTTTACTACACGGCTACCCGAAAATAACCCATCTGAGACAGTGGGCTGAGTCTCTCAAAATGCCTGTCTTTATGTGCTTTTTATCAGCTGCGTCTATGTTAGGTGGCGGAATTTTTCTGATTGTGGGATTTTTGACGCTCTTAGGAACCTTACCTATTCTCGGCTCAATGATTTTTGCAATATATCTACACATCGCTGGTCATAAACCTTTTGTAGCCCAAGATCCATACTTAATTCCGCCCGAGCAATATCAAGGAGCTAATGGACAAGGTGAACCACCAAGCTGGGAAAAAGCATTTATGTACTGCGTGATGTTGATTGCGATCGCAGTTTTAGGCCCTGGTGCTTATTCACTTGATGCTGCGATTTTTGGGCGGTAAATCATTAATCATAAATACTGGATCTCAACTAAGGAGATAAAGATCATCTTCTCCTATTGATAGATGCTGCCTTGAATAGAAACTATTTACATATATTTATAATTGACACACTGAGAAACTCAGTTTCAAGTTTCAAAATCGGTTACTGACCCTTGGATGAACTCAATATTTTAATCACAGCGATCGGTGCGATCTTTTTATTTCTTGCACTGTTATCTGACTATTTTCGGCGGAGAATAATCTGGAACGCTTACAGCATAAGACTTTTAGCAAAAAACATAATCTCAGCCATTTTGTTAGAAAATAAACGCTCAAATGCCCGTTCTATCTACAGTTCAAAATTTGGCTTTGATTTTAATTTTTTTTATGTGGATGGGACGAGTGGAAATTATTCCTGTGCTGGTACTGTTTACTTCGTTATTACGTCCCGTGCGGCAAGCAATTAGGATGAAAAAATGCCACTGAAAATTTTGCGAAACCTTGCTTTTAATCACTTTTAACTAGATATAATTTTTCTCTTACTGACTACTGCATTCAGAAATCTTGTCCATGCAGTAGCCAGTATTTATAATGATTTACGCAGCTGCTATTGACATTTGCCGACAAGATTCAGCACAGCGACGGCACATATCAGCGCAAGCTTTCATCTGAGCATCATTACTCATGCGATGCCTGTCGGCAAGCCGCTGTGCGTCTACGCACTCCTGAGCGCAACGCTGACACACTTCTGCACAAACCCCGCAGGTACGAGTATGTAACTCAGATGCCCGCAGCATAAAATTAGCACTAGTTTCACAAATTTCCGCACAATCAAGCAGAAGCCGAATATGAGCTTGTTCTGCATGATTACCGCCCTTTTGTAAGCAGTAAGTCACAGTATTCAAGCAGATGCTATGGCAATCTAAGCAGTTTTGAATACATTGCTGCATTTCTTGGTTAACTTGATTTAAGGTTAGTTGTTGTACAGCCAAGATTTTTACCTCCGGATTTACTTATTTATAGGCACAATTGCCTTTAGCCCTACCTTATAAATGTAGAAATGGAAATGCGTCTGCCAATAGTAATAAGGAATATTTATTTCTAATGGATTAACAATATTTCATGCTAATTTCATATCTATATGTATCAGCCTAATCAGCCTGTATTTTCATGATTTAGATTAAATATATAGACATAAGTGTTGAAAATAGAGTATGTGTAGTCCGTTGTAGACGTAGTATTTTAAATACAGCACTTCCGGCAGCTATGAGGTACATCCTCATAGCTGAAAGCTATGATAGGAAAGGGCAAGAAGAAAAACTGTATTGCATAATAGCTTGAAGTGCTGTAGTGTTGCTAGCTTTAAGGAGTTATCAATATAAAACTTATTCCAGCAACTACCTGGTTTTAAATAACTACCCGATTTCTGCCCAAATTTTGCCCGTTATTTTTACAACTGATTGTTAAACTTAGACTGAAAAATCACTATCTTTGTATTGAAGGCAAACTCAGCTTAATTTCAGGCGTTGCTAACTCATCTGATGATGGCGTTAAACTTGGAACTAATTATTAATGGTTTCATTTGCTAATTCATCCAAATCTTAAGCAACGCCTAATTTCTTAATAAACTAATTTTGATATGCTGATGCTTATTATTTATCATCTAAGTTGAGAAGTGGAGTTTTTCCAAAGAGAACAATGAATAAGGAACAGTGTAAGATTGATGAAGAAAAACCCGATTATCAAAAAATAGATATTTTAAGGTAGACACTGTTTAGATAGATTCTCTTACTTCAGATAGTGGAAATAGTCTTGACGAAAATCATATTCTATACATAGCTAGAAAAACACGCTTAATTCGTTGATCAAAGAGAAATAGTAATTTTTGTTTGATTACAAAAACAGGTAGAGTTACTGATTGAATGTTCAGTGTGTTTAACGAAATATGTTGTTAATGGAGAAAACTTATGAATATTATAGCTTGGATCGTTTTAGGTCTAATTGCAGGTGCAATCGCAAAAATGATTTATCCCGGACATCAAGGGGGTAACATTTTAGGCACAATACTCCTGGGAATGATTGGTGCGCTCATTGGTGGAAGCATATACACTTTGTTAACCACAGGAACGTTAGCCTTTACATCAGCAGGATTGAGTATTGGCGGTATTATAGTCTCAATCATTGGTGCCATTATTGGTCTCTGGCTTTACTACACTTTTACCCGCAAAGCCTACTAAACCAATAGCCTCTGTTGAGAAGTCGTGAATTGTAATTCTTGAAGTATATAACGAGTCAGGGAACTCCAAAAAATCAATTATTCCGCTTAAAGTCGTTGGCTGTTGAACACAATTTCGCTCACACGGACGTGACTGTTGACTGTTAACGCTCAACAGTCAACAATAATAAGAGAATATTTTTTAATTGGAAGTTCCTAAAGCTGCTACTTAGCAGAGGCTTTTTCATAACAAGTAATTTAATCAATAACAGAAAAAATCATGCAAGAGCATGAATAAAAACATTTTTATTTAGATGATTTTACAATAGAATCTGGCTATTTATAAATAATTCTGCAATTATTTTTAATTTATCAAATTTATATATAACTAAAAGGATAAAACAATGAAATTCTCAATTCAGATCTTAAAATATAATTTATCTCTAATAGTAAGTATTGTTACTCTTCTTTACACTAACAGTGCGATCGCTGCCGAAAGAGTTACCTTTAAATCCGGTATTTTTCGTCCATCTGTATCAGTTGATGAATTAACGAAACTTGCTGAGACCGGAGAAGTTTCGCAAAGCCTAAATTTCTACTTTAATCAGGCTGGACAAGATCCAAAGGCAGTTCAAAAAATCTTGACACAAGAGGTAAATGCTAATCCTGTTGTATTAGATCGTGTCCTCAATAACCAAATAGGTGAATTTTTATTGGATCGAATTGGTCAGTCGGTTAGTACTCCTTCTGGTCAAGCCAATCGACAGGCTTTGCGTTCAGCGATAATTTTATCTGCTAACAAAGACAACAAAGTTTCGTTAATTGAAATAATTCAAAACTACCCAACCACAGAAGTGATTGTTGATGGCGAACGTCTTGCCCAAACTTATAACCAGCTATACATTCTGGTAGAAAGTTTACAAAGGGTAATCCCTATCCCTATATCTTTGAGTTAGTACAAGCGATTGCTGATTTAGGAGCATGAGAATTAATTGGAAATGGGTAGCGATCGCCAGCTGTTAGGGAATGGCAAAATATTAAAATAAACCAGTCCTTCAATAATACCAGCAGCGTTAGGAGAATCAGTTAAATAGTGCCAAGGGTAATGAGTCTTAAAGTGCCACTGGAGAAGTTCTGTCTGAGCATTATTGACTATAATTCCCGGCGATGGCAATTGAAATAGGCTAATGTCATTTCCTGAACCTCCAGAGATAATTGTTATCTCCGGTTCTACTTGCAGTAGTTGTTGCAGATATGCAGTAGCTTTACCCTTATTACAATTTTTGGGGACTATATCAACATCGCACCCATTGCTGAAAATAACCTGAGTCGATAGTCCCGAAAAGTTTAATAAATCTTGCAAATCATCAATAACGTGAAGTGAGGCATCTGTATCTAGACTAAAGCTGATTTTCCAACGGGTTTGTTCACTTTTGGAGCGCAGTTGCAATCCCGAGAATTGGCTGGCAATTGCCCAAATTGTATCTCTATTCCAGCCTTTGGAGATATAATTAGCCCAATCCCGATCTAAAATCAAACCCTGTTGATAAATCTCACTACCTAGACTAGCAATTAAGTAATCTGGTTTTAATATATTTGCTTGTGCTATAAATTTACGAATAGCAGTTTCAGAGTGCTCTGTAACATAGACTAAATAAATATACTTGCGGAAGCCTGCTAACCGCTGATTTAAAATATTAGTACCTTTATCTTTCTCAACCAGAGTATTGTCTAAATCAATCACTAAAAGTAGTTTCATATTTAATTCCTGAAAATTACAAAGTGTTAGTAATAATAAAAAATATGAATATCTTGATAAAATACAGGGATATTACTGCATCAAAAATTGGAAATTTTGAATTATATTCTTCAATCCCAATTCTAAAATATTTTCACCCCTGTATTCCTCAATTAATCTTAGCGTTGCAGATGCTGCGCTAATAATTGATGTGCTCTTGGCTTGAATACTAAATAAAATAGTATTTCCAAGTAGCGGAGCATATCTTCACGATTTTCTTGGGAAGTATAATTCCAAAAACCATAAATTTTGGCAAGGGAAAGTAAGCGAGTAGAGTGAATTTTCCAAGTGTAGTTTTTCACAACCCTCTCAACTGCTTGTTGAGAAATTTTCAACCAATAGTTTGGTTTTTGGTCACATTTATAAACAAAATCCAGAATTACTTGTGCCATTTCTTCTAACCGAGTGGGGTTAATATAAAATCCATTTACTCCGTTTTGAATAATCTCTAATGGCCCACCAAACTCAGTAGCAAAGGTAGGTAATCCGCTCACCATTGCTTCGAGAACCGTAAGACCAAAAGCTTCAAACAAAGCAGGTTGCACAAAAATTCCTTGATGGTCAGCAATCAAGCGATAAATTTCTCCAGAATCACTTTTAGAAAGGCGAACACCTAACCAGCGAATTTTGCCGTGGAGATGATATTGATCAATTATTCTATAGAGTTTTTCGATTTCAGTCGCTTCTTCATGGTCGCTGCTATCTTCAACGCGTAATTTACCCGCTACCAAAATCAAGTTACAGTGTTGTTGTAGTTCCTCACTTTTACCAAAACACTCTGCTAAACCTGTAAGATTCTTAATTCTATCTAAACGCGCCATTGAAAATATTGGTCGCTTATTGGGGTTATCTAATTTGCCATATACGAGGTTGGAGTCTTCGAGATTAAATAGCAGATTCTCTAAGCGATCGCGTTCTGATTTAAGTCGGCTATTTGTGTTTGTATAAGGAAAAAAGTAACTTTCGTTTACTCCTGGTGGTACTAAATTAAACTTAGGACTAAATAACTCTATGCCATCTACAACATGATAAAGTTCTGGCATGGTAAAACTTTTATAAGATTCGTACTGCCCTACACTATCTGGAGTACCCACAATTTCTTGATAGGTACTGCTAATAATAAAATTAGCCGCATTCATGGCAATTAAGTCAGCTGTAAACTGAAGCGAAAAATGATACTTATCCTCCAAGTCTTGCCAGTAGAGGTTACTAAATAAATATTTAGACTTCTCTAAAGCATGGGCAATATTACACTGGGTAACTTTTAAACGACGCGCCAGTAAAAAAGCTACTAAATTCCCATCTGAATAGTTACCAACAATTAAATCTGGTTTCCCATGAAATTCAGCTAATACTTCTTTTTGGGCATCAATGGTATAAGTTTCTAAGTAAGGCCAAATTTCAAACCGAGAAATCCAATTTTGCGTTACCTTCGCATTAAATTCTCGGAAAGGAACTCGCAAAATCCAGACATTTGTAGTACCATAAACTTTCTCTAAACGCTGATTACAGCGAGTACCATCACTATTAGGAATTAGCCGAGACAGAATGATGACTTTTGGCTGGACATCAATCACATCCAATCCAGCTAAAGTTATGTCTTCTTGGAGTTGCTCCTCTAAACTTCTGGCTTGGTCTAAAACATAAACTACTTGTCCACCTGTGTCAGGTCTTCCCAAAACACCTTCCTGTCCAAACCAGCCGTGGACTGACACCAAAACGATGCGAAACATCATTGGTATCCGAGATAGAAAATTTTCTAAAGCTTGGTGATCAGGCGAGTCAATTAACCCATCCAAAAGTTCTAAGCTTTCTTGAATGCGACCTGCGGTGTTACCCCAACCGGGTTCAAATCCCATCTCTTGCAGTTCAAAGCAAAATTGTCTGTAGGGAGTAGCTGGAGAATATTTGTTAACAAAATCAAGAGCTAATTTGACCTGTTGTGATAGTTGCTGCTGATTTTGAATCCGGGGGTTAATTAGTAATTGTGTACCGTTATAGTTATGCAGACTTAGGAATGTAAACAGTCTTTCTTGCAACTGTTGCGACTCCTGAAGTTTGCTGGATAAGTAGCGGTTGAGGAACTGCACGCCCTTACCAATGTTTTTTGGATCGCGAATTGTCGGTGAATAATCGTACAATGGATGAAAATCCAGTTCTAGGAGATTGCCTTCGTGAGGGTGAAAGCGATTGACAAGGCGATCGCGCAAGTCTAACAATTCTTCTACGGTCATTGGTTCAACTTGCAAGTCTTCAGTTATCTGAAATACCTGTTGATTAGCAATTTTTGGTCTTACTACCAAGCAAGAATTGCCATTGTTAAGGATAATTTCTTGGGTGAAATAGATCAGCTTTCCTAATTGAGAAGTGTTACAAAAGAATTCTGATTTTTGCAGACTTTTACAGTAATCACTAAAAGCTGACAAAATATCATTTCGGAGTAAGTATTGTTTATTTTGTTGACGTAGTTGGTGTAAAAATTGACGTAAATCAATGCGTTCTTCGCTATTCAAAATTTCATGAATTAATTCCAGCATGATAAATCCTCATGAACGTCAAAATTATCAGTTATAGATACGCTGGCAGTAAATTATTTAAAGCTTCCTCTTCAGTGTCAAAAATTTCCAACATTGTGTCCATCATTGTGATTTCAAACAATAATTTGGCTTCAGGAAGCAGATTACAAATGCAGAATCTTCCCTTAAATTGCTGAATACTCCTCATTCCAGCTACCAAAGCAGCTAGACCCGCACTATCAATGAAAATCACTTGAGCAAGATTTACTATTACACAGCAACTGATTTGAGAAATACACTCTTGTAATTTCAAGCGAAGTTGCCAAGATGTGCTGATATCTAGTCGCACTTTAGGTTTTAACACAATTACATTATTCCCTTCTTGGGTTATAAGTTTTTTTTCCTCTATTTCCATTACACTATTTGCCTACGGATGAAAGTTAAATTTCACATTAATCAACTCACATTGCCTTGGAAAATTGCTAATTTTGGCTCAATTATTTACCCACTGCACAGTACCATTAGAAAAAGAGTCAACTAATTTCTCTAGAGCTTTAATTTCGCTAGGCTTTAAAGCTTTTGACTTCAACAAAGTTTGAATTTGCTTTTCCACGTTTGGAGTTAAATTATTAGTTTGGATTATTTCTTGAACAAACATAGAAAGCGTTAAAGATTGGTAGAGTTCATAAATTTGATTAGTGACAGCCTCAGCACTAAAACGAGACTGAACCCAATTATGTGCAGCATTACCATAAAACTGCCTCAGACTAGGGTTTGCTAACAGATTACCAATAGCTCTGGCTAAAGCATGATGATTGCCAGGAGGAACCAATAGCCCGGTTTTCCCATGCACTACCGTATGCTGCAATCCTCCAACGTTACTAGCAATTACAGGTGTTCCTGCTGCCATTGCTTCAATTGCAACTAAACCAAAAGGTTCGTAATAACTGGGTACAACACAAACATCTCCAGCTGCATAGTAAGCAGGTAACAAGGCTTGAGAAATACGTCCTGTAAAAACTGTAACTGCTGCCAATCCCAGCTTTTTAACTAAGGCTTGAATGCGTTGTTGCTCTTGAAAGTCTGCGCCATCTTCGCGACTACCACCAACTAGATAGAGTGTAAATGAATCAGACAAAAAGGCGCAGGCTTTGACTAAGGTTTCTATTCCCTTGCGATGGTCAAAGCGCCCTACATACATAATTATTTGAGAATCGGAGCTAATTCCTAACTGTTGGCGGGCGATTTTCTGACTAATAGAACCAAAATGTTCAGTATTAATACCGCAGGGAATGATTTTAATCCTTCCCTGTTGGGAAATGAATTGGCGGAGGTCATCTACTTCTTGGGGACTGGTGGAAATTACACAATCTGTTTGCTCTAAAATTGCTTTTTCTACATGATGACGAATCACAGCCATCTGTGGCGGATTTTGCTCATCACGGTATTTAACTGCTCCTATGGAATGATAGGTATGAACTTGAGGTAATCCCAGTTGAGATTTGAGTTGTAATCCTACCCAACCAGAAAGCCAGTAATTACTGTGAATCAGTGCATAGTTACGCCCTGAACACTTACGAAAGTTTAGCCAAGCTTCTACAAATTCTGGTAGATGTTCAAATAACTCGTTTCTGGAAATGAATTTTGCAGGCCCTGCTGTGAGACGAATTGTGCGACACCCTGGTGCTAGTTCTACAATTTCTTCTTGATTGGGGTGTTCACGTCGGGTAAACATATCAACCAGACAACCCCTTTTTGCTAATGCTAATCCCAATTCCCGCACGTAGATATTTTGTCCGCCTGCTCCTTCTTTGCCAATTTCCGCTGTAGGGTCACCATGAACTGAAATTAATGCATAAGTTGGCTGAGAATTTGGTGTTTCTAGAGCCAGATTTTCTAGAGACTCAACTAAATTCAGAGGAACAAGATTATTCATGGTCAAATTTCTACCTACAAAACTCAAAGATTTTTAATTAACTGCTGGCGCTCAGAGTTAAATTACTGAGCATTAAAAAAAGTTTGCAAAAACTTTCTAGATCTTAAAAACGGATGGCTTTTATCTATTTTTTTGCTGGCTTTGGAGGGTTCAGGAAGGGAATCGACGAGTAACCGAATCGCCTCATGAACTGATATTTGATGATTCTCTGCATAAATTCTGAGCTTAAGATATTGCTCGCTAGTCAGAACAATATTGGCAATATTTACTGAGAATTGCGACATAGAAATTTACTCAAAACTAAAACCATGTTGCAAAATTGCTGGTCTTCTGAGATGTTACGTCTTAGAAGTCAAAATATCGGGTATTAATCGGGTAAAAATCGGGGATTAATCAAAATCATTAACTCTAGCAGTCTTATTTTAGTTGTGAAACATATTTGTTTTAGCTGTTAACCATTGACAGTCAACAAACCTTGTTGCTTACCAAAAGCCCCAATTTAAATTTTATTGAGAAAGTTAATTCATTCTAGAAACAATTAGTTCAAAAATAAAGCCCACCTACCTTTCAGTAACGCCAAGGATAGGTGAGCTTTATTTGGGTAAATGCACTCTTAAGTTCGTCGGGAATAAAACTGGAATTTTGCAGTTTTCAATATTTAATAATTCTTGATTAATTAAAATCTCCAAACTAAATAATTAAAATGGTTTGGAGAAATTGTGGTGTTCCAAAGGAGTTATTCTTTATAGAACTTTAACAATTAATTGTGGAGGTAACGGGTAAATATCGGGTAGAAATCGGGTAGTTTTCTAAAGCTGTTTTAGGCGATAGCCTAGTCCATGAACTGTTTCAATCAAATCATCAGGAGCGCCTGCTTCTCGAAGTTTATTTCTGAGACTCTTAATGTGAGATTTAACCGTTTCTTCGCTAGGTGGGTCATTGAGTGACCAAATACGCTCAATAATTCCAGTGCGACTGAGTACCCGCCGACCACTAGAAACCATGAGTTCTAGAAGGGCAAATTCTTTTGGTGTCAGATGTAAGGGATGTTCAGCATAGTTGACCTCATAAGTGCTGGAATTTAAAGAGAGACTACCCCAACTTAGGTCTGGGAAAGATGTGGCGCTTTGATTACGGCGCAACAGTGCGCGAATACGAGCCATTAGCTCTGGCATTTCAAAAGGTTTGACCATATAGTCATCTGCACCTGCATCTAACCCGGTAACTTTATCAGCCAGGGTATCCCGCGCTGTTAACATGAGGACAGGCAGACTATGGTGACGCGATCGCAAGCGTTGACAAAAACTGACACCGTCCAACTTGGGTAAAGTAATATCTAGCACTACTAAGTCATATTCTAACCCCTTAACAAAATCCCATGCTTCTTCTCCGTCTTGGGCTACATCCACCACATATTGACGGTCAGTGAGGGCTTCCATTAGCATCTCTGCTAGTTGCGCATCATCTTCAACTACCAAAATCCGCATTTCTCAAATATTTGTGAATTAAAAAACTAAAATCAATCCCAATATCTAACCTTAATACTTTCAATCTGATTTAGGACGAGGAAACTTAGAAGGTGGCTGAAATCTTTCTACTGGTACACCCTGAAGTGCCTTCTGCATAAAATCACGCCAGATAGGAGCTACCGTACCTCCACCCGTTGCACTGTGAGCTAATTGTCGGTTGTCGTCCCTCCCTACCCAGATGGCGGTCGTTAACTGCGGTACAGTGCCAATAAACCAAATATCTTTCTCTGAGGAGGTTGTACCCGTTTTTCCTGCGGCTGGACGGCCGATAGCTGCGCCTTTACCAGTTCCTTCATTAACTACCGTCTGCATCACGTCTAAAGTTGCGGCTGATGCCCAAGGGTCAAGAACTAGTTGCGGTTTAGGAGTATTATCTAGCAACACATTGCCACTACTATCAGTCACACGAGCAATAATCGTTGCTGGTGATTGCCAACCATAATTAGCAAACGTGGCATAAGCACTAGCCATTTCCAGTGGTGTGACACCAATTGCACCTAATGGTAAAGAACTTACCGGAACCATTGGACTCATAATTCCTAAAGTACGGCAAGTTTCAATAACTTTATTCATGCCCACAGCTTTACCAAGCTTGATTGCCGGAATATTACGGGACAGTGCTAAGGCAGTACGAATTGGTATTGCTCCCATGAAGCTATTATCGTAGTTGCGTGGGTAATACCAACCACTACCATCTCTATAACTAACAGGGGTATCTAGTATCGTTGTATTTGGTGTAAATTTCCCACTAGCAAAAGCGGTATAGTAAACAAACGGCTTAAAAGAAGATCCTGGCTGACGCTGTGCTTGAGTTGCGCGGTTAAATTCACTAGTTTTTGCATCTACACCACCTACTAGTGCTTTAACAAAGTGTGTGCGAGGATCAATTGCAACTAAAGCCATCTGATTTTTATTTATCCCTTCACTTTCAAGGGTTCTATGCCATTTCTTGATAGTTGCTTCTGCCATCAATTGGAAGTCTGCGTCTACTGTTGTTTGTACCCGCATTCCAGCTTTGATCAGTGCTTCACGCCCAAACTTTTTAATTAGTTCTTGAGCAACGGTATTGGTAACATAAGGCAAAGCACTACCTTGAAAAGACTTGATTTTGCCAAGTTTGATTTGTTGTTTGAGAGCATCATTATACTCTTGTTGGCTAATCCAATTTAATTCTAACATTCGCCCCAGTACTTCTTTTTGTCTTTGTTTAGCCAATTTCATGTTGACAAACGGGCTAAATTCTTCTGGAGCGGGAATTAAACCTGCCATCATTGCAGCTTCCCCTAGAGTCAAATTTGCGGCTGATTTGTTAAAGTAAGTGCGTGCTGCTGTTTGCACACCATAATTATTGTGTCCCCAGTAAACTTGGTTGAGGTACATCTCTAATATATGGTCTTTACTAAGAACTTGCTCTAACCGAATGGCTAATACTGCTTCGGCGATTTTTCGGGTAACAGCACGCTTTTGAGATAAAAATAAATTTTTCACTAACTGCATGGTGATTGTAGAACCACCTTCTCGCACATCTCCAGATGTTAAGTTAGTAATCGCCGCACGTCCAATACCGACGGGGTTAATCCCGTGATGCTCATAGAAACTGCTGTCTTCGCTAGCTAATACAGCTCGTTTTAAATTGGGAGAAATTGCATCTAAGGGCGCTACTTGTCGATTAGCTTCCCCATGTATACGTGCTAAAAGCTTGCCTTTAATATCATATATATAAGTTGTTTCTGAGGGGAAAAAGTTTCGTAGTTGTCTCACATCTGGCAGATTCCGGAAACTAATAGCTAACCCAACTAATCCTCCCGCTAACACAGAACTTGACAGCATAGTAATTGATAGGAGCGTACCACCCGCTACTTGACCAACTCCTTTCCAAAACTCCAGGTTAGGTAAAGTCTGAATTTGTGATGTTTTGTTGGTAAATTTTTTATACGAAGACACGGCAATTTTACTTCCTTATTTGTAAATTTAACTGAAATAAAGTTTCTGAAAATACCAAGTTGATTTATAAATAATTGAGTTAAGAAATCAGTGATTAAAAATTCTAATTTTTCTGTTGTTGATAGTTGTATTAAAAAAGAATTTAGCACCCTAAGTTTTAAGATAAATTAGCGCGATCGCCAAAGCAATATTCCCAATGTCATATATTTACTTGACTCCTGGACTTGGCGAAATCTGCTCAAGGGGAATCAGTGCGCTGATCACAGATTGAGCAATTGGTGCGGCGACAGTACCACCGTAAGCATTTGCTCCTTTCGGCTCATCTACCAATGCTAAAACTACATAACGAGGAGATTCGGCTGGTAATATCCCCAAGAAACTGGTGATATAAGCGCCTCTTTTATAACCACCAGTAGAACTAGCTTTTTGAGCCGTACCAGTTTTGCCAGCTATACGATAGCCCGCAATCTTTGATGCTTTTCCTGTGCCTTTTTCCACCACTGTTTCCATCATTTGAATCACCTGTTGAGTTGTCATGGGTGAGAAAATTTGGCGTGGTGTTGGTAAAGTGGGTAAATAATGCATCTGTCCTTGACTATCAATCAGTCCTTTAACTACATGAGGTGTGACTAGTTTGCCACCGTTAGCTAAAGCTCCTTGCAATTGCACTAGTTGTAGTGGTGTCAAGGAAAAGCCTTGTCCAAAGGAAGCCGTCGCCGCTTCAATAGGTGAGGCTCTAAATTTTTCTTGGCTTTTAAGCTGACTACTAACTGCAAATGGCAAATCTGTATTTATGCTTTCTCCTAGCCCTAAACGTTGGAGCCATTGGTAATAGATTGAAGGTGGCAATCGTTGCATAATTTTCACCATGCCAACATTGCTAGAGTGTTGTAAAATTTGAGCAATATTAATTATGCGATCGCTGTTTTGCTCGGCATTTTTAATAATGCGATCGGCAACTCTCATAAAACCAGGATCGTCAAACACATCATCTGGTTTAATTACACCAGTCTCCAATGCGATCGCCACATTCAAAGGCTTGAAAGTCGATCCTGGTTCATAAAGATCTGCTATTGTCCAATTTTTAAACAGTGAGATATCAGCTTTGGAGTATTGATTGGGGTTATAACTGGGCACAGATACTAAAGCCAGCAATGAACCATCTAACGCATCCATGACAATTACTGCTCCGCGTTTCGCCCCAAACTTTTCCATTTGCTGTTTGAGTGCTGTACGCGCTATCCGTTGGATGCGGCTATCAATAGTCAGTTGTAGTTGCAGATCATCAACACTGAGAAATCCCACAGGCGCATCATCTGATAGTAATGCTCCGTTTCCTTCGCGCCTGAGTTTTATAGTTTGTGCAGAACGCGCTAATAAATTTTCTTGGCTGTATTCTACGCCAGCTTGACCTTGACGTTCTGTATTGATGTAACCCACTACATCTGCGGTTAAATCTTCTTGTGGATAAAATCGTAAGTATTTCTGAGTTAGTTCCAAGCCATTGAGGTGCAATGCGGTTATTTGAGTAGCAATTTCTTCTGGGACAGCAGAGTCCAGCAAAATACCAGTTTTTTGACCTTGAAATATTTTGCCTAATTCATCAGCATTTTTATTAAGTATTACAGCTAGGCGTTGTGCTATTTCCTCTTGCGATTTTTGAAACAGTTGTGGATGGGCGTATAGAGTATACACAATCCGGTCAAGAGCTAAGACATGATTATTGCGATCTACAACCATTCGTCGAGGCGTAAAAGGTCGCAAAGTCACCATTTGCTGGTTTCGGGCTTTCTTGGTAAGTTTTGTTCCCTGCACAATTTGCAATTGATACAAATTGATAGCCAGTCCTAATCCTGCTACCATTAATATGCACCAAACTACAAATAGTCTTTCTCTAGTATTCGATATTTGGCTTTGGGTATTAGTGGAAAATCTATTTCTTGAATCTTGCCTATAATCCTTCTGCTGCTTTTTCAATACTGGATTATGATAAGTTTTAGCTTTTACTCTACTAGGAAATTTATACATTTTCTGTCAGCAAGTTATAGCAGCTAATTTTGAACATCAAAAAAGCTTTGCAGAAATCTTCTCGAAGATAGCAACAAATACCTTGTGTTTAAATTTTTCCTGGGTTGAGAGGGTTCAGGAAGAGAATCAATAAGTAACCGAATTGATTCGTGAATAGATATTTGATGATTGTCTGCATAAACTTTGAGCTTATGATACTGGTCATGAGTCAGAACAATGTTAGCAATATTAACTGGAGAACGAGACATATAAGTTTCACCAACACTGAAATATTTATCGGAATTTTTCTCTTTTTTGAACTGTACACCTTATATGTTGAAAAATCAGGTAGAAATCGGGTAGAAATCGGGTAATAACTGGTTAAACATAAAGAAACAAAAAACTTTTTCCAAAACCTCTGTAAACTATAATCTTCTAAACTGTATTGCTCTATCTGCAAGAAAGCCAGGTGCTGTACTCAGCCTAACGCATAGCCTTTGTCAGGCTTACCATCAATCCCACACTATCGGATTGATGGTAAGCCTGTCTATCGCGCTTACACTGAGTAAAGCGTACCACACAAGTAAGTTGATGAATCAAATTCGGCTACTATATATAATATGTTTGTTGGTAAAGATAGCTCAAAATTAAAATTCTCCAAACCAAATAATTAAAATGGTTGGGAGAATATATAGTGTATAAGAGGTTAATTCAATTATTAATCTAACAATAATTTGAAGAATTAAGGGGCAAATATCGGGTAAAAATAGGGTAGTTTAAAGGTAGCGTTATGAAATGGTCGCTAGAAAGAAAATGGATTGCCTCTGGTTTTGGCTTATCCTTTTTATTAATGGGTATTGTCAGCTTTATTTCTTACCAAAATGCTACTCAATTAATTGAAAGTAGCAATAAAGTAAAGCACACACATGAGGTAATGAAAAGCCTGATCGATATCTTTGCTACCCTGACTGATGCTGAAGCTGGACGTAGAGGGTATATTCTGTTTGGAGAGCGATCAGAACTTAAACGTTACGATCAGGCAATCCAAAGCTTAGATGCAAAAGTCGAAAAGTTACAACAACAACTTGCTGATGACTCTTCTCAACAGCAGCAACTAATGAGACTTAAAGTCTTAATTTCTCAAAGAGTTGAACTTTCCAAAAAGTCGCTTAACCTGCAACAAGTAGGCAAATCAACCTTTGCTATACAAGCTACGCGAATTAACCAAACTCGTGGCGAAATCCGCCAAACTTTGGCTCAGTTACAGGCTAGGGAAGAAAAGTTACTAGAAATATCGGTTAAACATTCTCAGCAAAATATTCACAACCGGATGTTGATTGAATTCTTGGGTACTGTGCTAAGTTTTGCTATTTTGTTAGCTGTTTACGCCTTGCTTTATCAACAATTAGTTAAGCGCCAACAAGCAGAAGCTCTTCAACGGACATTAGCTCAAGAAAAAGAACTCAGCGAACTAAAACTGCGTTTTTTTTCGATGGTTTCCCATGAATTCCGCACACCTTTAAGTATAATTTTAGGCTCGGCTCAATTGTTAGCTCAGAGCAACCAGCAGTGGACAGAAGAAAAGAAAGTCAAAAATTTACATCGGATTCAATCTTCAGCTCGGTCAATGAATCAATTGCTGACAGATATTATGACTTTGACTAGGGCAGAAGCTGGTAAACTTGAATTTCATCCAGAACTTATAGATTTGGAAGCATTTTGTCTTAACTTAATTGAAGACATCCAGTTTTGCAATCAACCACAACATCCGATTAAATTTGTCACGCAAAGTAACTGTACTCATGCCCAATTAGATGAGAATTTGCTCTACTCAATTCTCAGTAATTTACTTTCTAATGCTATAAAATACTCACCAGAAGAGTTAGATATATTGTTAATTCTCAGATGTGAATCAGACGCAATACTTTTCCAAGTGAAAGATTCTGGCATAGGTATCCCCTCCGAATTTCAGCAGCATTTATTTGAGCCTTTTCATCGTGCTGAGAATGTGAGCAAAATTGTTGGTACTGGACTAGGGTTGGCTGTGGTTAAAAAATGTGTTGAACTGCATCAAGGAGAAATTTATGTAGAAAGTGAGGTTTGTGTTGGAACAATTTTTACAGTAAAGATTCCCCAATATAACAGCAAAAACAATTGAACAGAAGAAATAAATTATAAATTAGAATCGCCTGGATTTATAAACATGACTCTGATAGCACTTCCCAGTAGTAAAACTCCAAAAATTCTCGCCAAAATTACATTCGATAATTCTGTTCCTATTTTTGCTCCAAACCACCCACCTAATACAAAACCTATACAGAGCAATGTAGCTATCTTAATGTCTACATAGCCTTGTTTGTAATAAGTCCATGCAGCCAAGATATCAATAGGAGGAACAAGTAAAGCTAATGTAGTTCCCTGAGCTTGGTGTTGAGAAAAACCATTTTTTCTATGTAATTGTGACTCTGATTGTACTGTTTGGTCTGGCATACAGCCTAATAGGATAAGATTTTTCAAATTTGATTTATGCGAATTAGTTTGCGATCGCATTAGCTACGAAATGCAAAAACAAGCTAAGTTTGAAGACATCAAAGCTTTTAGCACCCTCTAACAATAGTTGTTTCCTGACTTTGGTTTCACTATTGGGTAAGCAGCAATATTGTATGTCCGTCTGGATCTTTAACTAGACAACCCTGCTTATAAGGCTGGGAGCTATCTGCAAACTGCACAATTCTGGGCGAAACCAACTGAACTTTGTGCTGACGCAGCTTATCTACAATCTGCTCGATGTCGGAAACGATGATTTGGACTTGCACCGTTGCAATATCGGAACTTTTCCAATCACTGGGTATAGGACGACCTTTAGGGGGTACAAGATAGTCTAACAACTCAATCCCTACGCCACCTTGAGCAGGTCGCAGTCCTGTAATTTTGACTTCTGCTCCTGGTAAATTATCCATACGCGCTTGGGTTGCACGCCAGTTGAGACTGTGGCTATCGATTTGCATTCCCAGAAGATCGCGGTAAAAGTGTAGACTCTGCTCGGTGTTAGAAATTGCGATCGCACTATGATCTATTCCTAAAAATAAGCGATTCGTGTTTTGATGCCATTTATCTTGTCCTTTATCAGGCGGAAACCAAATTAACTCTAAATCATGTCCATCAGGATCTTTAAACTTAAAAGCGCGGACACCAGCTGATGCTTCATTTCCAGGTGGTATTGTCTGCGGCGCAACTGAAATCGGTTGAATGGGAAATGAACACACTTGTGCATAAGCGCGATCCATATCACTCACGACAATCGCCAGATGTTGAAACCACAGGTCATTACTTTGTGAATCCCTGGGGATGGGTTTACCCTGGATATTAATATACTCCATCAACTCGATAAGTTCATCACCTAATCGTAAAGTGACAATGCGAATTTTTGCCCCAGTTACACCTTCTAAATCATTGTAATCCTGTCCTTCAACAGTAATGTCAGAAACGAGTTCAAAAGCAAGTGCTTGTGTATAGAATTCCCAAGAGCGATCGCAGTTTGTCACGGTTAAGCCAATAGCTCTAATTCTTTGTACTTGTACATCGGTTTGACTAGACATATTCAACAGACTTTGTACTTATTCTGTACTAGCTTCGCAAAAATTCAATCTGAGTCTTGTATAAATCAATCAACATAAAAAAATATTATAAAGTTTCTCTCTAGCTTCAGAAATACATTCAACTGACTTTATCCTTTAAAGATTTCATCCAATAATGAAATCGTGATGAAACTTTTATAGTTCTTTCGGTAGAGATATTTATTATTCCAATGGCTAGAAGCGTTAATTCAGGCAAACCTCTAAAGTAATGACAGAATCATCAAAATAGCTGTCAAAAATTAAACACATAAGCAAAATGTGTAATTAGTATAAAAATTTAAATGTCGGACAGCTTGCTTCAATTTGGATTCAATCATAAGTTTTCAATATCAGCCATCCTCAAACTTTGCAAATGAAAATACATAGCAAAAATTCTGAAAAAGTATTATGAGTTATTCCCCTTACCTACTTAAAGGTCAAAAAGCACTTGTGACGGGTGCTAGTTCTGGAATTGGTGAAGCGATCGCTCGCTCTTTGGCTGCATCAGGTGCAGCAGTAGCTATTAACTATCATTCTGAAGCTGAAGAAGCCCAAAAACTTGTCGATGATATCAAAGCTACTAATGGAGAAGCATTCGCTATTCAAGCCGATGTCAGCAAAGAAGACCAAGTAAAGGCAATGTTCAGCCAGACCATTAAACAATTTGGCACTATTGATATTTTAGTAAGTAATGCGGGCATTCAAAAAGACTCAGCATTTATAGATATGACCCTCGATCAATGGAATGCAGTGATTGGGATAAATCTAACGGGACAATTCTTGTGTGCTAGGGAAGCTGCGAAGGAATTCTTGCGTCGAGGTGTGAAGCCTGATATTTCTTGTGCGGCAGGTAAAATTATTTGTATGAGTTCCGTACATCAGGTAATTCCTTGGGCAGGTCATGTTAATTATGCTACTAGCAAGGGTGGCATTAATATGATGATGCAAAGTATTGCCCAAGAACTTGCCCCCCACAAAATTCGTGTTAATAGTATTGCGCCTGGTGCAATCAAAACCCCAATTAACAAATCAGCTTGGGATACCCCACAAGCAGAGGCGAATTTACTAAAACTAATTCCAGCAAAACGTGTGGGAGATGTAGAGGACATCGCTAAAGCAGCAGTTTGGTTGGCTTCTGATGACTCTGATTATGTCAACGGTACAACACTATTTGTAGATGGTGGAATGACTTTATATCCAGGTTTTACAGAGAATGGTTAATTGAGAATGCCTACAAAAGTTACTGTCAATTCGGGTTTAATAACTATTAACGATGGTTCCTCTTTTTTAGTAACGGCTAGTGATGGTTCCATCGACGAAAATTTACCTCAAGGTTTTTTTGTTTGGGACACACGGCTAATTTCTTACTACGAAATTTCCCTCAACCGCTGCCGACTTTCGCTGTTAGCCTCTAGCAATATCAGCCATCATGATGCCCTTTATCAATTTACTAACCCACAACTTCCTATTATCAACGGCTCTTTACCCCCTGGTAGTTTGCTTGTAACCGTTGGGCGAGACATTGTGGAAGGTATGCATGAAGATATTGATATAACTAACTATCACAATGAAGTTGTTAAATTTCAATTAATGCTAGCTGTGCGTTCTGATTTCGCGGATATTTTTGATGTTAAATCACAACAAATATTAACGCGAGGTCAAATACAAACCACATGGAAAAATGGTGTACTCACTACTGAATATTGCAACGGCTCTTTCTTGCGAGGTATTGTGATTGAGCCAGTTTGTGGTACTTCTAAGCCACGCTATGCCAATGGTCGTTTAATGTTTGATGTGGTCATCGCTCCTGGGAAAACATGGCACACTTGTGTCAATTTTACAGCCTTAGCAGATGGAAAAGTTTTCAAACCTCAAAATACCTGCGCTGTACCTCACAATACAAAAGCGGGAAAGGTTAGGGATGAATTTCTGACTAATGCCACAAAGTTGCGATCGTCTAATGCTGAAATTGCCGAATACTATCAGCAAGCGATCGCAGATATGGGAGCGTTACGCATTGAGGTGGATGATAATGGACATCAATTTTGGATGCCTGCTGCTGGTATTCCCTGGTTTGTTGCTGTTTTTGGGCGTGACTCAATAATTGCTAGCTTGCAAGCGATCGCAGTTTATCATGAATTTGCCCGTGGCACGTTACTCAAACTGGCTCAACTCCAAGCAACTGAGTTGGATGATTGGCACGATGCCCAACCGGGCAAAATGCTGCACGAAATGCGCCGCGATGAGTTAACTACATTAAATCTACTTCCATATCATCCCTACTACGGAACAGTAGATACTACCATCCTTTGGATTGTTACTTTAGCTGAAGCCTATAACTGGAACGCCGATGTCAGTATGCTTGATGAGTGTCGAGCGCCACTTGAAAAGGCCCTAAATTGGATTGACAAATACGGCGACTTTGACAGCGATGGCTTTGTTGAGTATTTAACTCATTCGTCAAAAGGATTACGCAATCAAGGTTGGAAAGATTCGGGTGATGCAATAGTTTACCCTGATGGGCAGTTAGTTGAGCCGCCAATCGCTTTGTGTGAAGTGCAAGGTTACGTTTATGATGCATGGCTGAGGGCAGCTGTAATTTATGAAGTTTGGGGCGAAAAAGAACAAGCCAAAAAGCTACGTCAAAAAGCCGAAGAACTTTATCAACGATTCAACGATCGCTTTTGGATGGAAGAGGAAGGCTTTTACTGTCTGGGCTTAGATAATAACAAGCAACAAATTAAGTCTATCGCCTCAAATCCTGGTCATCTCCTCTGGTCTGGTATTGTCCCACAGGAACGAGCAAAAAAACTTGTTAACCGACTTTTTCAACCAGATATGTGGTGTGGTTGGGGTGTACGGACTCTTTCATCTGAAAATCCGGCATATAACCCGATTAGTTATCAACGGGGTAGTGTTTGGCCTCACGATAACTCTATTATTGCCGCAGGATTAAAGCGATACGGCTATCACCAAGAAGCTAATCGCATCGCCGAGGGTATTTTTGCTGCTGCTAGTTATTTTCAAGCTGGGCGAATGCCAGAATTGTTTGCGGGAATTGAACGCCAAGATAATAACTTTCCAGTCCCCTACCCAGACGCTAATATACCCCAAGCTTGGGCTGCTGGTTCAATTTTCTTACTCATTCGTACTATTTTAGGACTCGAAGCTGATGCTTCAAAACCACAGTTAAAAGTACAGCCAAATCTACCAGATTTCTTACCCGATTTAGAACTCACAAATTTGTCCGTGGGAGACGCTACGGTGGGATTACGCTTTTGGCGCGATGGCGAACAAACTCAATGGGAAGTTACCTATCTTGATGGTGGATTAGAAGTTTCTACTACAAATTAGGAATTGCTCTAAAACTATTCTGATAATTGATAAAAATGTTTAGAAGCTAATATTTACAATCATGGCAACTGATTCATCTAAAAAAACAATCTTTGCGGCGATGGGGTCGAATTTAGCGATCGCTATTACTAAATTTGTCGCTGCTTCTATTACTGGCAGTTCTGCCATGATATCTGAGGGTATTCATTCAATCGTAGATACTAGCGACCAACTATTACTTTTGCTGGGAATTAGCAGGAGCCAAAAACCAGCAGATGATAGTCATCCTTTTGGTTACGGTCAAGAACTTTATTTCTGGACTTTTATCGTTGCTATCCTCATCTTTGCCATTGGTGGCGGGATGTCAATTTATGAGGGAATTACTCATTTAATTAACCCTAGCCCTTTAGAAGACCCAATGTGGAATTATATTGTGTTAGGTATGGCAATATTATTGGAGGGTTTTTCTTGGACTGTAGCTTTAAAAGAGTTTTTGCCGACGAAGGGTAAACAAAATTTTTGGCAGGCTATCAAAAGCAGTAAAGACCCCACAGTAATTACAATATTATTTGAGGATACTGCGGCGATTTTAGGTTTATTTGTTGCCTTAATAGGCATATTTTTAGGTCATCTATTTAATAATGTTTATTTGGACGGTATCGCCTCAATTATTATTGGCATTATCTTAGCTATAGTAGCAGTGGTACTAGCGAGAGAAAGTAAAGGATTATTAGTTGGTGAAAGTGCCGAGCCTCAAACTATAGCTAATATCCGTTCTTTATCAAAAACGGAACCAGGAGTGAAAGAAGTTATCCGAGTGCTAACAATGCAACTTGCTCCCAAAGAAGTATTACTCAACTTAGAACTTCAATTCTCTCACAATCTTACAGGTGAAGAAATAGCTTTAACTGTAGAAAGTTTAGAAGCAAACATTCGCCAAAAGCATCCTGAGATCAAACAAATTTTTATTGAAGCTAAATCCTTAACCACTGCTCGAAGAACTTCTCAAACTTCTCAATAAATTTTAATCAAATAAATATCAATTACAGCGCTGAACTCTACAATAAATTATGATAAAAATTCTTGGTCAAGGACAAGCATTTGGTTCACCAGGTATCGAGCCTCGCTATTGCACCAGCAAAAAACTTGTTTAAACTTTATGATAATCAGCAACAGCCCATCAACTTTAGCTTTTTCTGGATTAAAAGCAGCAAATGGGAAGGACGCAATTATACGATTAGAATTTCGTAATTCCTAATTTCTAGTTCGCCTTTCAATACATTTCGGATCAAAAAGAGCCATTATTATGCAGAATAACTCATCACCGAAACCAACAATTGAATACTGGCACGTCTGGGCTGACGACGACGGTATAAGTCACCAATCCCGTCGTCAAATTGAAGACTTCATTCAAAAAGGCATAGCCCCGGATACTTCACCGCAGTGGCTTTCTAATTTGAAACAGTCTGGTGCTACAATCACCTTCACTGTGCTACCTGTGGGATGGGTTGGTAACTGGCATGAAAACCCGAAACCCCAGTGGATCATCCCTTTGTCAGGACGCTGGTTTGTGGAGACTATGGACGGACAGCGAGTCGAGATGGGTGTTGGCGAAATTTCCTTTGGAGAAGATCAGGGTACAAAGGAGGATGCACAAGGCCGTAAGGGTCATCTCTCTGGAACCGTAGGCGATGGGCCAGCTGTTTTGATAATGGTTCAATTTGAAGAAACACCAAGTATGGAGTAGCTCTACTATTTTAGGTAATTACATTGATGTTAAACAATGCTTATTTCAATGTATGGGACAAGGCAATCAGCTAAAATAAATTTCTTTTGCCTTTTTCTGTTTTTATACAGCAGGCTGTACTGCTGTACCCACACCGTATTCATACACTAATTCTCCGCCATAGTGAGCGCCATAGAAAATTGCACCGACTGCGATCGCTGTAATGACAAAATAAATAATGGCAAATTTCGCCATCCTTTCTCTTGTAATACAGCGCCAAATCCACAACACTACAAACACTAACTTAGAAGTTATTTGAAAGTGTTCGTGATTCTCTAAAATTTCTTTGGCTTCTCCACTCACTTTAACTGTATGTTCGGCTTGCATTCCCGTAAAGACAGTGACATTAATTATGTATAGTTTCCCCTCTATTTAAATGTAGATGTTGAATTGGTAAGAAAATATTTCTTGAGATAGAGATATATTGTGTAAAATTGTCTAGTTCGGTTTTGTTAAATTTCTCTGGAAAATCCATCACGCCAAGCACCATCATTAAATTATTTTTGCAAGTCACTTACTATCCACACTCTCCACAGTTTATATCTTTCTAAAGGACGATAAGAAACTATAGCAATATCGATACTATAGTGTCTGAGTGTGTATGTCTTGTAGGCTAAAGTAAACTTAATCTTATTTTGGATTTAACTACATAAAGTTTAATTTTGTTATAAGTAGTCATGACTAAATTACATAAAGATTTTCTCTTTTTTGTAGGAGATAAAATTACCGCACAGAGTTTTGTTTTGAAATGTAAACCTCATAAATATAGGAGCATTTGTCATGAAAGCTGTAGTTTTTCACAGCATTGGAGATATTAGATTAGATAACGTACCAGAGCCAAAAATTAAAGACCCAACAGACGCGATAATTAGATTGACTGCCAGTGCAATTTGTGGCACAGATTTACACATGATTCGGGGAACATTCACAGGGATGAAACCCGGTACTATTCTCGGACATGAAGGGGTCGGTATTGTTGAAGAGATTGGTTCTAATGTCAGGAATCTTAAGGTAGGCGATCGCGTCGTCGTTCCCTCAACAATTGCCTGTGGCTACTGCTCTTACTGCCGTACAGGGTATCACGCTCAATGTGATAACGCTAATCCCCACGGACATAATGCTGGCACAGCCTTTTTCGGAGGCCCAGAAGCCGCTGGCCCCTTTGATGGATTGCAAGCTGAATATGCTCGGATTCCTTACGCCAATGCAGGGTTAGTCAAACTACCAAAAGAGGTTACAGACGACCAAGCAATTCTGTTGTCTGACATCTTCCCTACGGCATACTTTGGAGCCGATATTGCAGAGATTACACCAGGAGATACAGTAGCTATATTTGGTTGTGGCCCCGTTGGGCAGTTTGCGATCGTCAGCGCCAAGCTGTTTGGTGCAGGACGCATCATTGCAGTGGATACAATTCCCTCACGATTGGAAATGGCGCGTGATTTAGGCGCAGAAGTCATCGATTATAATGCCGAAGATCCGATTGAGGCGATCCGCGAACTGACTGGGGGAATAGGGGTGGATCGAGCGATCGATGCAGTTGGTGTAGATGCGAATGCTCCTGATAGTGGCCCAGCAGCTGTAAAAGCCCGACAAGAAGCAAAACAATTTCAGCAGCAGTTACAACAAATTGCCCCTAAAACTAATCCGCAAAATGGCAATTGGCATCCTGGTAATGCTCCTTCTCAAGTATTAGAGTGGGCAGTTCAAGCATTAGCCAAAGCTGGTACACTCTCAATTATTGGAGTTTATCCACCAAGCCACAATTTCTTCCCTATTGGCATGGCGATGAACAAAAATCTGACTATAAACATGGGTAATTGTAATCACCGCAAGTATATTCCTACTTTGGTAGATTTGGTTCGTAATGGCACAGTAGACCCCACAAAAGTCTTAACTCAAATTGAACCGCTAATGTCAGTTCTTGATGCATACAAGGCATTTGACAAACGGCAACCAGGCTGGGTGAAGGTAGAATTAGTACCAGGAAAAGCTTTAGCTAATGTTTAGAGTTTTGTCAGAATTCAGGAGTCAGAATTCAGGAGTCAGAAGGGTTAAATAATTTTGATGAATCAATTTACTCATCTACTAAATTACTTCTAAATTCTGACTTCTGACCGGAGGCGGAGCGTCTCCGGCTCCGCTCCTGGGTGCTGAATTCTTACAAAGTTTTTATCAAAACTGTGTTATGAACCGAAAATTTTACATCAACAAGTTACCCAACTTGCTGATAGTTTTTGCTTTTGAGCATAGGAGGTTGTACAGCAAAATTTGAAGTTTTTCTTATGGAAGAATCCTTGCAGATTACTATTTTGATCAGTGTAACGGTTGTGGCTGGTATTGCTGCTCAAGTTTTTGCTGGTTATTTTCAAATTCCTAGCATTGTCTTACTACTTTTATTTGGGATTCTTCTAGGGCGAGATGGTTTAGCTTTCTTAGATCCATCTTTGTTAGGTGTAGGGTTAGAAGTTGTAGTTTCGCTGTCAGTGGCGCTGATTTTATTTGAAGGTGGTTTAAATTTACAACTAGGAGAATTAAAAGCAGTTTCTACTAGTCTTCGCAATCTTGTTACTTTGGGAGTGTTAATTACTTTATTGGGGGCTGGAATAGCTGCACACTGGCTTAGTGAATTTCCTTGGACAATTGCTTTTCTTTATGCTTCTTTAGTAGTCGTCACAGGCCCAACAGTGATTAATCCTCTACTCAAACAAATTGGTGTTGAAAAACAAGTTGCAACACTTTTAGAAGGAGAAGGCGTTTTTATTGATCCAATTGGTGCAATTTTGTCTGTAATTGTGCTGCACTTTGTCCAGAGTGGAAGTGTGCAACCCCTAATCTTAATTAAAGGTTTGGTTTTGCGTTTGGGTATCGGTGGAGCAATTGGTATCAGCGGAGGCTGGTTACTATCTCAACTTCTCAAGCAAGATAAATTCCTCTTGCGAGAGCTAAAAAATCTAGTTGTTTTAGCTAGTGTTTGGGGTTTATTTAGTTTAGCGCAGGTGTTGCAGGGTGAATCTGGTTTAGTGGTTGCTGTAGTTATGGGAATAGTTTTAAGAGCTAGTCACCTATCTTCAGAGCCTTTGCTGCGTCGCTTTAATGAACAGTTGAGCATTTTATCTAATTCAGTATTGTTTATTTTATTAGCAGCAGATTTATCAATTGCAAGTGTTTTCGCTTTGGGTTGGGGTAGTGTGCTGACGGTTTTAGTCTTGATGTTGATAGTGCGTCCTGTTGATGTTTTGATATCTACTTGGAATCAAGGTTACACTTGGCAACAGCAATTATTTTTATGTTGGGTTGCTCCTCGTGGAATTGTAGCTGCTTCCTTAGCTTCTTTGTTTGCAGTTTCACTTGCAAAACACGGTATTAATGGCGGTGATTCGATTAAAGCTTTAGTATTTTTGACAATTATGATGACAGTCTTTTTCCAAGGGCTGACAGCTGGTTGGGCTGCCAGCCTGCTTAATTTAAGTTTAACTAGTCCACCCGATCAAAAGTGTTTACAATCAACCAATGATTATATCAATACACAAATAGTTGACGACAAAAATAGTACTGTTGCTAAATTAGTTGATTCTTAATTCAAATTCTTTCATAACTATCATCGATATTAATCTAATATGCTATCTAAAGTTCGCAGTCATTCTTATTTTATAAATACTCAACCATCTAATCCTAGCTACCCCTTATTTGTATTTCTACCAGGGATGGATGAGACGGGAAAAGAATTGATGTATATTCAAACAGCAGGTTTAGATACTGCTTTTGATGTACGTTGTTTTGTAATTCCACCGGATGATTTAAAAGGTTGGGATGAAATGACACAACAAGTAGCTGCTTTAACTCAGCTAGAACTAGAAAAAGCACCACGTTCATCTGTTTACCTTTGTGGCGAATCATTTGGGGGTTGCTTGGCGCTAAAAGTTTTAGAGAAATTTCCGCAACTATTTACAAGAGTTATTTTAATTAATTCTGCTTCTTCTTTTTCTCGTGTACCTTGGTTAATTATAGGTTCACTTTTATTTCCGTTGACACCAGAATTCTTTTATAAGTTCTCATCTTTTATAGCTTTGCCTTTTCTGGCTCATTTAAGTAAAATTTCATCTACTGCTAAAGAAGCCCTTCTAAAATCAACCCGTTCTGCACCTCAATCAACAGCTAATCAGCGTTTAACTTTGATGAGACAATTTGATGTTGACAAGCGAAAAATATCTCAAACTACTCAACCTGTCTTAATAATTGCTAGTAAATCTGATCGGCTTTTACCTTCAGTAGAAGAAGCACAACATTTAGCTAAGATTTTTCCTAATCATCAAATCAAGATTTTACCTGATAGTGGTCATGCCTGTTTGCTAGAAGACGATGTTAATCTTTACGAAATTTTAATTTCTGAAAATTTTATTTTGTAATACCAATTCATAAATATGAAGAAGTCACCATTGCTAAATTTTGATACAGTTCCAACGAGAATTACTAAATATTTCCGTATACGCAATACCAGAAAATATTTTGCTGCAATAAAAGGTGTTAAGCAGATAAAAAATAGTAATTTTGTAGAAAAAAAAGCACTTTGTATACAATTAGCTTTAGCCACCTTTGGCATTAGTATCTTGCCTACAATAACTGTTCGTCCGGCTTTAGGTGCAGAGCGCCTAAATTTTTCTTACGGTCTTTTAGAAGAATCTATTCCAATTAAATCACTTGATACCTATGCTAAAACAGGTAAGGTGGATGAGGATTTAGCTACATATACGAATTCTATAAATAAAAAGCAACTAACTCGATTACGAAAAGTCTTAGTAACTCCAATTTCTTTAAATGCCACAGAAATTTCTCAGTTTCTTTATACGCCAATTGGTGAGCGACTGTTAACAAATTTAGGAAAAGTTATTCAGACAGAATCTCATTTATCAGGTTTCTATGCAATTCGTGCAGCACTAATTTTAGCAGCAGCCACAGAGCCAAAAGATTTTACCCTTTTAGATGTGCTAGAAAAATTTCCTGCTCCATCAATTTCTATTAATTTGGCACGGAGTTTGGAAATTGCAGATACATTACAGGATTTGGTAAATCAAACCCAGGAGGCGGTAGCATTAATTAACCAACAATCTCAACAACAAGCAACTACTGTTTCTACAAATAAGGTTGCACCATTAATAAACCTAAGACAACCAGGAAGTTTTACTTGGCAAAAGCAGACTATTACGCTCAATGATGTATCACGTAGTCGGACTTTTCCTGCTGATATTTATTTACCAAAAACTCAAAAACCTTGCCCAATAATTGTAATTTCGCATGGGTTAGGTTCTGACAGAAACAGTTTTGCATATTTAGCTGAACATCTCGCTTCCTATGGTTTTGTGGTTGCTGTTCCCGAACATCCTGGTAGCAATTCTCAGCAGTTGCAAGCATTATTATCAGGTACAGCAGATAGAGTTACTAACCCTAGAGAATTTGTTGACCGACCTTTAGATGTGAAATATTTACTAGATGAACTCACTCGTTTATCACAATCTAACCCAGCATTTAGAGGACATTTAAATTTAGACCAGGTTGGTGTAGTTGGACAATCATACGGTGGTTATACAGCTTTAGCATTGGCGGGTGCAAAGATTAATTTTTCACAACTAGAAAAAGACTGTCCAGCCCCAGAAGATACATTAAATATTTCGTTATTTTTTCAGTGCTTGGCTATAGGTTTACCACAGGCTCAATATAATTTATCTGACTCGAGAGTGAAGGCGATTATTGCCATTAATCCTGTTGATAGCCAGATTTTTGGGCAAGACAGTCTTAGCCAAATTAAAATTCCGGTGATGATTGTATCTGGCAGTAATGATACAGTAGCTCCAGCTTTACCAGAACAGATTAAACCATTCACTTGGTTAACTACTCCCAATAAGTATTTAGCGCTAATAAATGGCGGTACGCACTTTTCAACTATTGCAGAATCATCAAATGCAGTTGTTCCGGTTCCTACACAAGTAATTGGTTCTAGTCCTGCATTAGCACGTAGCTATGTTGAAGCTTTAAGCGTTCCTTTTTTCAAAACTTATGCTGCCCAACAGCCAAGCTATCTTTCTTACCTCAGCGCAGATTATACTAAAACTATTAGTCAGAAACCACTACCTTTGAGTTTAATTAAATCTCTGAATAATCAACAACTACAACAAGCTTTTAAATAAAAATGTTGTACTTTCCACAGAGAATTTGCAGTTTTACAAATAAAATATTTGGTGTTGCATAAATGCGGGATTATTCATCGGGCTACGCCCCTTTTCTCTACGAGAGGCTACGCCAACGCAAACGCTAACACCCAGAGGCGCAAAAAGGATAAGAAGTTTTAAATTTCAATACGTGCAATTTCATCCCTTAATTCAGCAACGCCAAATATTTATTATTTGTAATTTTTACTTGCAACAATCTTTTTTTTAATTTTTAACCTTACAGACCAATTTTGATGTTTGAGTAAATTACATAAAATTTACATCAAAATAACTCGTTAATATAAACCCAGAGAGTGAGGAAAGAAACACGGGAAATGATTAGTCTGGAAAATAAGGGTAGCAAAGAGTAATGATTTATGAATCTGACAAATCGCCATCAGCCAATTTACGTATTTGAGCTTACTCCAGAAATATCACTAATTTGGACTACCTTAGGTTCATTACTGTTAATACTAGCAGCAGCAGGTGCAAGTTGGTATTACGCTATTATTCACGGAGAAACGCTGATTTTTAATGTAGAAAGTTCTGAAGGTGAACCTTGGCGAGGAATTATCCCCTTTGTGGTTTTATTTGTGATTACTTTTGGAACTATTATTATTCATGAATTCGTGCATGGAATTGCATTCGCTGCCTTTGGTGGTTCGCCACGTTATGGATTGAAAGTTAAATATTTATTACCTTTAGCTTATGCAACTTCACCTGGTAATTTCTTCCGCCGCAATAGTTTTATTGTAATTGGTCTAGCACCATTAATAGTGATTGATATTATTGGTTTACTACTACTAGCAATTTTTCCCCAAGCACCTTGGTTAATTTGGGTAATTGCATTCAATACAGGAGGTGCAATTGGCGATATTTGGATGGCGGTGCAATTATTACGTTGTCCACAATCAATTCGAGTTGAAGATAGGGAAGAAGGTGTGGCAATTTATGCACCTGCTAATGTGACTTGTCGAGAGCTTCCTTTTGATCAAACTGATAAAAGTAGACCTCGTTCAGTTGTTAAATACTTGTTAAATCTGACCTTAATGGCTTTGTGTCTGCTTTTAATTTCTAGTTTTTTGCTGATACCACTATTGAAAATCTTAGAAGTACCTTCGTTTATTATTGGCAATAATTATTTCTGGATTTTGCGTTGGCAAAATACTACTCAAGGATTTAGTCTTGGGTTTAACTGGATATCTCTTATAATACTGATTTTGACCTTCTTTTTCCTAGGATTTATAGCTAATATGTTTAAAAAACATAGTCAATGACTTGAATTTTAGATTAGGATTAGCTAGAAAAATAGATTTTGCATACATAAAATAAATAATTATATTTTTTCAATTTTTACATATCAATTGCAAGGAGATACTTGATGATTACTGGAACTCAACAAATTGGGATTCTTAAAACTAATAACCCCAATAACCAGAATTTGCAAATTAATATTCGTTCTGGCCCCTCGCTGAACAGCAATGTTAAACTCACAAAACCCGCTGGTACTCGTGTCAGTATTCTGGAGAAAAATCAGCCTTCTGGTGATAGATATTCTTGGTATCGTATCCGGTATGCGGATGGTACTAATGATATTGGTTGGGTACGTGAAGATGTGATTAATATTGTGCCAAATCCCAATCCATCAGAATCAGATACGCGGCTGTTTTTTGAAACCCAAAGCCGACAAGTACGTGTTTATGGTGGGGAACAGCCGTATATGAATGTCTATGTAAAAGCAACAGATAGCACAGACTTACTGCGTACTACTGCGGTGCGAATCCCCAAAAGCGATAATTACCAACCCTGGATTAGCTACATTGCACTTAAAGATAACAATGTCTATCAAGTGCGATTTATTCCTTTGACTCAAACTCAATCAGGTGAAGCTGAATTGATCATTGGTGACAGCAATAATGGTCGTATTTCTTTGCAGGAAAAAGGTTTTAGTATCCAAGGTTATGAATATAATCGATTGTAAAGAAGGTTTAAGGTAAGAATAAAGCGATCGCTTAGCGTTGCTTGCGATCGCTCAAAATTATAAATCTTCCCTATTTATTGCTTATTGCCCTTTTCCACAACTGGAAGACCTTCGCTATCTATATCTAATTCTTCGCGCCTAACTGTCTCACTAGCCTCTACTGTATCGGTATCTACAACCTTATTAACTCGGACTTCCTCGCTTAAAACAGCTTCTTTGGAAATATTTGGCGTTTCTTCGTAAATTTCTATACGAGCAACTTCACCATCGTGGAAGGCGTTTTGAGGATTGCTTGGTTTTGTATCTGTAGGATTTACACGCTCAATTATCACACGCTCTTTTTCTACGGGGACGGCTACACGAGCCGTTTCTGTTTGTACGTGTTTGCCAATTTTTACTTCACCAGCTTTGCGGCGTTTTTTGTTGGCTACTAAACGTTCTTCGTAAAGTTTCAGACTTTGTTTATCATGGTTATCAATGTTGTAAAGTGAAGGTTCTTGCTCGTAGTTGTAAGTGCTGCGATCGTACATGGCAGGCTGTGTTATATCAGAAGTGGTAAGAGAACCTCGATACACGCCACGGACTCTCTCCTCATAGTCGTAATCAACCTTTTCTAAATCATCAAAATTAGGCAGATTTTCTACTTGCTCCTTGGTTAAGCCTTTGGCATAAATGTGCTTTTCCGTGTAATGAATGTCAGCTAACCCAACAGGTAACAAAACCTTTTTACCAAAAACCCAGAAACCTGTATCTACAACAAAATAGCGGAAGTTACCTGTTTGCTCATCAACTAAAATATCTGATAATGAGCCTACTCTTTCATTACGGTTAGCATAAACATCAAATTTTTTGATGTCATCTAATTCAAAGGAATCCTCTTGGTAGTTGGGATAAAAATCTTCAAGCTTTACGAGTGCCATATTATTTGCCTCAGAGTTCAAAATTTTGATAGATAAGGATTGTAGGCAGTACCTACTTAAACCTGTATAGGCTACGCACCTTAAATCATCAATCCTGATTAATATTATATTTCTCAGATGATTATGATTGGCGCTCAATATAGGGCATAAGAAAAGTTTTATCGGAGGTCATCTCCGATAAAAGCTGTGGGGACAATCTTCAACAAAAATTTAGAGCAAATCTCACAATTGTGATGTGATTTTTATAGTTTCATAGTTTAGAACATAAAAGTGGAAAACTAGTGGAGAAATCAATTTATTTTTGATTGATAATACTGAATATATAATTTCACATTCTTTATAATCAATTTTCTTATACTTGAATATACCAAGAGGTAGAAAAAAATAGAGATGAGGGAGGTTAAGCTTAGAGATAAAAAGATTCCCAGTAATTAGGAGAATTATTATGTCTGACTGTATTAATAAATCATCAATAACTACAACTTCACTTTTTTTAGGATTGATAGCTTTAACCTGTGTTGTAGAACCTATGATTTTTGCAAATCCGCAAGCAGCCGTGGCTCAAAATTCAGAAGCTAACTTTCCCGACACCAAAAATCACTGGGCACAACCATTCATTGAAAGGTTAGCAGAACGCAACATTATTACCGGATATCCAGATGGCACTTATAGACCCAATGAGTCTGTCGATCGCGATGAATTTGCGGCAATTATTCGTCAAGCGTTCAACCAAAATCAAGAGCGAAAAATAGCCAGTGGTAGTGTTTATAAAGATGTTCCTACTGGCAATTGGGCAGCACCAGCGATTGAAGAAGCTTATGAAATGGGATTTATGCATGGTTTTCCGGGAGGATATTTTCGCCCTAGACAGCCAGTTTCCAGGGTGGAAGCATTAGTTGCTTTGGCGCAAAACTTAAATTTGACAACGCCAGTTGCAACTCAACCAAATAACCCTCAACCTGCTAGGAAACAGTTGTTATTTCCTATAGGAATGACTAATTTAATGCAGCCACTGATGAATGCTCAAGCCGTATATAAAACTGCTGCTGCTTCTTCCCCGCCAGTTCCGGCTTCTACTTTAGTTAGTAATTATTATACAGATGCTCAAAAGATTCCTCAGTATGCGGTTGATGAAGTAGCAGAAGCAACGAAAGCAGCTATAGTTGTCAATCATCCCAATCCTCAAGTTCTCAATCCTACTCAACCAGCTTCTCGTGGGGCGATCGCAGCTTTTATCTACCAAGCATTGGTTAATCAAGGAAGACTTGAACCATTACCTAGCAATATACAGGCTGCTAACTATATTGTTCGTCCCAGTGAATTGAGCAGTAATAATCCGCAAGAAGCTAACAATTAAAACGCTAACAAAAGAATTGCATAGCTGATTGTACCGACAGCAAAAGCCCAAAATCGACTTTCTCGTTCTTCTGGTAGTTCTTCTTTGAGTACATTCAGTACAACACCTCCAGCTAAAAAGCCGAAGAGAACTGCAATGGCTGCTTGATGAATTTCTGTAACAGTACCAATTACCCAACCAACAACGATCGCTGCTGCTAATAACCATCGTCCCAAGCGATCGTAAACTTGTTTGTGATTTTCGCGCAAACCATTATCATTAACTACAAAATGCAGCGCCATTGCGAAAGAAAAGAACAATAAACTCTTGATACCTGATTCTTCTCGGTGTACTAATAGGTAGCCAATTAAGGCGTTATAAACAGCAAAAGAAGCGATGTGTATCCAAAAAACCTCTGAGGAAGTTACATCCCCTTTACCTGTTTTTTGATTACGTTGACGTGACTTTTTAGCAAATCGCTCTAAGCCATAAAATACTGCTAAACCTGCAAGTGCTACCAAATAAACATGATGTTCTAAAAAAGCGAACCCAGTATCTAAACTATTTTGGAGAGTTTGTTGAGCTTTACTCAGTTCTGGCAAGATATGAACAAAAACATAAGCGACAGATACCCCACTACCAAAAGACAGCCAGCGACTACGTGGTGTATAGTCGAGGAATCGTAGTTTACCGGAAAATAAATGTACGATAGCTAGGGCGATCGCACATATTGCTGTGTACATCTTGATTCTTAAACCAAAGTGGGAATGACTTTCTCACCAAAAAGTCAATAAATTGTTTTTGTTCCCGATTAACGTTGTGCAGAATCAATTCATCAAACCCTAATTCCATATCTTTGTGCAACCATTCAATATGTTGTTGAGGATCTGGGGAAATGCGAACGTGCTCATATAACTCTTGGGATTGGACAAATTCCCCAGCTGCATCAAACTGTTGAGGAGTTATGAGTTCTGTCATCAAGATATTCTTAAAGATGTTATTGCGCCATTGCTGATGTGCTTTTTGGAGTGCGATTTCTTGATTGCGATCGTAAGAAAGCTGGACTTTTAAGATCATTGGCTTACCTTCACCTCTGCCTCTACGGAAAGCATCGACAACTTTTTTTAACTTCTCTGGTGGTCGGGAAATGGTAATCAATCCATCTGCCCAACTTCCTAGCCACTCTGCGGTTTCAACGGTAATAGCAGCGCTAATAATTAAAAGTATTGTTCGTGGGAAGCGTGATATCCAATCTTTGCCATAAGGGTAAACTTGATGATTTAAATAGTTAACGCAAATTTATATCTTTAGTAAGATTTCGATAGCGAGCCTCGATTATGGAATACATACCATAAGCAATCAAACCTAAAGCCACCACACCTAAGATCCAGGGGCCAAAAGGTTGCATTGCTAAAGCTGACAATGCACCACCTAATCCTCTAGCTTGAGTACCATCTAATTGAATGGCTGCTAACATCATAAAAATGCCGATGATCGCAAAAACAATACCACGGGCAGCAATTCCAAATCTACCTAGACGTACTGCCCAAATTTCCTCAGTCAGACTCATTTGAGCAAGTTTAAAATAACGACGAAATTTGCCTGTGTATGCTTGATAAAGGAAAGCAATCCCAACAATAATTACAGTTAAACCTAAAAGCAAAACTAACCATCTGCCAAAAGGTTGATTGAGAAAATATATCGTCCAATCTTCGACGGAATCGCTATCGCTGCTACTTATACCAATAATTAGTTTTATAGATGTTACAGCTAAACTCAAGTAAGCGATCGCACTAAAAGCATAGCCTAGACGCTTGGCAATTCGTTTAGCACTCATTGTTTCACCGGAATGTTCGGGGTCGAGAATAGTTTGCACAAAACGCCAAAGTGCATAACTAATCAACCCAAGGGTAACGATACTCAGTATAAATTTACCGCAAGGTTGGGTGACAATCGTCTCTAGCGCACCGCTAGTATCTGTAGTTTTACCACCAGAACCAAATGCTGCCTGTGCTGCTAGTAAACCCACGATAAAATAAACTAAACCTTTTGCCCCATAGCCTAATCTTGCTAATCGCTCAACCCAAAGATAAGCAGCTACTTGTCTAACTGGCTGTTTAATGTTTTCCGGAAGTGGATCGCGTAGTGCCATATTGTTATTCAGGTTGAGTTAAGACTAAATATTTTGAGCCTTACTCAAAATTGATTCTGTTAATAATCTGGAAATTAGGGTATTTTTTTTTCATACCCAGAATCAAAAAAGATAACGCGGAAATTAAGCCTGTTAAAAGGGGCCAGGTAGAGGTGCTGCATTAGTGCTATTGCGTAATGCTTGCCACGTTAGCGCACCTACTCTACCATCACCCACCAATCTTTGCGATCGCTGAAATGCTGTTACAGCCCTAGCGGTTCTCAGACCATAAATACCGTCAATTGCGCCTTGATAAAATCCTAAATTTTGCAGAACACCTTGCACATCTGTTACCGCCTGTCCACGAGATCCAACCCTAAGAAACGGAGCATTCACGGGATTGTATCTAGAAAGCCTACCGACAATTGAGCCATTACTATTTACTTGTGCTTGAGCAGGTGCAAAATTGAAGGGTAGCATCCCGATAAATAATGCATAAATCAAGCCAAATCGAAAAATTTTTGAGCTAATAAATTGAGTATTCATACACTTATATTCCTCCAGGATGAACTACAATCAACAGATTGTTTCATATTCTTTTTCCATTTAAATTCTTTCTGTCTCTCATGTTTTCTTCATAGGTTCTGAAGTAGGGATCGGTTAGTTCATAAAAGTAAGGCTCCATTGTGTAATTGTAGGGAGCAGGAGCGCCAATCATGCCGAACATACCCGGCATTGCTAAAGGTACTAAAGGGCGATAAACTCCTCTAACTCGCTCTTCGTAATCATGATCAATTGCTAAACCTTCGCTAAATTCCGGGAGATTTTCTACTTGCTCTTTGGTTAGCCCAGATACAAATAAATGTTGCTTCTCATAGTTCAAACGAGCTAAACCTACAGGAAGCAGCACTTTTTTACCAAAAACCCAAAAGCCTGTATCAATGATGAAATACCGGAACCGACCGTCATCTTCATCAACTAGAATGTTTTCCACCGAACCTACTTTTTCATCATCGGCGTAAACATCAAAATTCTTGATGTCATTACCACCAAAAATTTCTTGAGCGTAGTTGGGGTTGTATTCATCAAGTTTGTACAAAGCCATGTTTTTTATTCCAATAAAATATATATAAATTGATTAATAATTAACTTAATGGTTGAATCTTTTCTCGATATATAGAATTATTTAAACCACCACTCAAATTAGTTTGTTGACTAGCAAGTTCTCTTCTTAAAGCAGTAATACGGTCAGTTGTTGCTGGGTGGGTACTCAAAAATGTGGGCAGAGTTGGCTGATTGAGTAGCTTTTGCATAAATGCAATCATGGCAGACTGAGCATAACCCGCACGTCCTAAAGTTCTTAATCCCCTTTGATCGGCTTCAAACTCGTCTTGCCGGCTATTGGGACGTTGTAGTGCCAAATCTACACCAATCTGAACTGCGGTACTGCGATCTAAACCAGTTGCACTAGCCAAACCACGAGCGATTGCTGTTTGTTGCATCTGTTCTATAGCATGGCGGCTAGCAATATGACCAACTTCGTGCGCGATCACGCTGGCTAATTGCGCTTCATTATCTGCGGCTTGTAGCAAGCCGGTAGTGACATAAACATAGCCTCCCATTGTGGCAAAGGCATTCACATTACTATCCTGAACTACTTGAAATTTATAGGGAATATTAGGACGAGTACTATTTGCTGCCAACCATTGACCAATTTGATTAACGTAGCGATTAATCTCTGGATTGCGATAAAGCTTGATTTCACTACTAACTAATTGCTGATTAATCTCCTTACCTAGCTGGACTTCTTCGGCATCGGAAATATTAGATAACTGATAGATTTGGACTCCTTGACGCAAGAGGTCAAACAGCGAAATTGCCTCAGCTTTTTGGGGTGAAGCTACACCAATACCAACCGCCACTACTCCTGACAGCAATAAATACGAGCAGCGACGAGAGATATTAAAATCAATGGAAGAGGAAAAACGTGACATAAAGCTGATGCCAGTTAATGAAGATACTTAGAATTTTTAAGAAGGATACACAGTTTCAGCAACTAAAACAGGCCTATTGCCATACTCAGTATCTAACTCTTGTTTCGCCTCAAGACTCCAAGTAAAGTTGTAGTCTCGCTCAATTTCAGCAGCAACAAAACGACGCAATTCACCGATTACTGATACTGTCTGACCTTGATTTATTGCTACTTTCGGTGGTGTTGTTAATAACACTAGTAAATCTTCTCCACCAAACAATTGATTTTCATCTAATGTTAATAAAATCGAACTGCGGATATTTGCCACGTTTCCCGTTACTGTAACCTTACGACCATTGTATTTTTCAGGACTTTGAATTATTTGAGCGGGTTCGGGTGAGAGCGCCAGATATTGAGCAATAATTGCAGGTTTATTAACGTACTCTTTGTAATATTCATCCTTTAGGTTTAGATTAAACTCTTGCTCAATGTTGTCAATTGCTAAATTGCGAACCTGACCAGTAACTTGAACTTCTATGTTTTGATCAACTGGTAGATCAAAAGGCACACCTGAAGCATTGACAACTACAATAGGTTCGTCGTTAAAGAATCGTGCATCCTTGACAGTGAAGGAACTTAAACCAATTTTCTGAATTGCTTTGCTTCTAATAGTCACAGATTTACCAATAAATTCGTCTGTATTATTAGCAATTTCAGATTTATTAGATGTGTTAGTGACAGTTGCTTCTGAATTAAAAAAGCTACCTCCTCTAACTAGCAAAGCCAGTCCTAGCAGGAAAATTAATACTGACACATGACCAAGCCATTCTAATACACTTCTCCTTTGGGAGTTGTCATTGCTTTTATTTTGCTTGGTCTTGAGGCTATTCATGGTAAAAAAGCTGTCTCTATCTACGGTTATTCAAGTTTTGATTGTTGTGAAAAGCCTAATTTTTGTCCACACTCAACACCCTGTGTTATGTTTCTTCTTTTCTATTTTCTATTGCGGAATTGCTGAAGGATAAACTTCATTAGCAACTAACACAGGTTTATTGCTGTATTCTGCTTCCAGTTGCTTCTGCAAAGTCAAATTCCAGTTTAGGTCATAATCCCGTTCCAATTCAGCAACAACAAATGGACGCAATACACCCGTGACTACAACTTTTTCGCCTTCATTCACAGTTCCTTTGGGAGTACCAGCGCGGATTACTAATAAGTCCTGTCCACCAAATAACTTGTCTTCATCTAAGGTGAACGAATTGGCATTTCTAATATCTTCTACTTCACCTGTTACTGCCAAGTTCTTGCCGTAGTATAGATTGGGATTTGTGGTAATTTCACCTGGTTTAGGAGCCAGTGCAATTGATTGAGCGATAATCGCAGGTTGAGTCTCATACTCTTTATACAAGTTTGGATCTAAACCCAAGTTGTAATTGCGATTAATATCTGCAATGACAAATTTATTAACTTGACCTGTCACTTGAATAGGCGTGTTTGGATCAGTAGGTAAATTAAAAACTTGACCTGAAGCGTTAACTACTATTATTGGTTCAGTGCCAAAAAATTGTTTATCGCTAACTGTAAATGTTGAAGGGCCTAGTTTTCTGATAGGTGTACTTCTAACCGTTACAGTTTTACCGATGAGTTGGTTTGTATTGTCTGCAACTTCTTCTGTAGTAACATTATTTTCTGGTACTGCGGCCTCGCGCTCTAAGTTGTTAGTACAAGCTCCCAGCAACGCTGTGGAGAGTGCTAAAGCAATAGCTGCTTTGGAACTCAAGTTAGTTTGAAGAAAGTTCAACATTTTCAAATCTCCATTTAAGTTAACTACAATATCAGGCTCATTTGATGAATGATTATTCAGAGATACTCACGTTGTTACTAAAGTTCTAGCGGTGAGTTATCAAAGGAACCTGATACTTTTGGTACTTTCCAAATTAGTGAGGAAAATTCTATTAATTCAAAAAGACTTGACCATCTCTTTGAATTCTTAAGACACCTTGGTCATTATTAAAATTAGTCGTTTCATCTAAGGAGACTGCAAGTGTACCTTGAGAGGTAGACATAGGCATAACTTTTAGTAGTCCACCATCTTGACGTACCAAAGTAATGCTGACGGGTGTTGGTAAGTCTTGGAGAACAAACTCTTGTCCACCTGTAATATAGCGAGGTTCTGTATAACCAATGGCTTGAAAAGAAATACCAGCATTAGTGTTATTTTTCAATTTCACATTCACTGTACCTGCTGTTGGTCTCACAGTTGCGTAGACACGAAGTGGCTTGTCGCCAGACATCGCACTTTGGCGATTTTCTGGAATCGGTGGTTGTATAGGTCTGACACCTGGACGAATAGGAACAACTATAATAGTTGGTTGACCTAATGTTTGTCTTTGCTGTTGCATTCTTAAAGTTGCAGCATTCGGCGGACATCCGGCGGGAACCATAACGCGATCGCGGTGTGGTTCTTCGTAGAAAATACTGGGACAAGGATTAACTTTAGGAGTTTGTTGTTGTGCTACTGCTGATAAAGTCATTGTAGACAGACTGATTATTAAACTGCCAAAAGCTGTTCCTGTTAATCCAATTTTCTGCAAATTAAAATGATTTAAATTGTACATAAATACCTCCTGATAATTTTATTTTTTAACTGTTTGTTGGAAAATTTTCATACTTGTCACTAGAGCCAAAGTGTAACTATCATTTAGGAAATTATCTTAATATTCCCAATTTAATCTAGATAAGATTGAGCTGCTCAACCAAAAGAGGAGACATGAAAACAGACTGTATTTTGAGACTAAATCCTAATAGTGGAGAAATCGAGGAGAATTCGAGTTGATTTAGAGAATATAACTTAAGTATTAGAACTAGTATGCCAATAGTAGTAGCTAGATGCATAAAACGAATACTGCACTTCGTTAATCTTCTAACCAATAGAGGAGACCCAGAGAAGTAACTCCACCAAAAAAGTGAGCGCCAATCATATTTACATTTGCTAACATGACAAAAATATCTAGTGAACGAATCAAGTTTTCTGGTTGGTAAATTGCCACACCTTGAGGTTGGGATAAGGCTTTTCCTAATATAATGGCAACTGTTTCTTCAGAAGCAATAAACGCTATTAATAGCCCTACCAAACTCACGATAAATCCAATCCATAAATTTTTAATTATGTCTTCCTTTCTGGGATGGTTTTGAGGATTTTGTGTTTGTAACAATTTCGCTAATTTCCTGTAACGGAAAGCCCAATATATCCGAAAGCACAGCAATAAAATACCAACAATAGCTAAAAATATGCCAAATCCTATACCTGCATTGTTTGTCTGAGTAGTAATGTTCCGGCTAAAGTAAGCCAATGACACAGCAATAGCTGAAATTAATCCTAGCAATAACTGTACCCAAAAACTAATTCGGCTTACTAACCGAAAAGTAACTGCAAATTCTTGTTTGCTGGGTGGATTGGAAAAGGATTTTAAATTATTTAACATTTACGCCTCAGACTAGTTATTTCATCAATAGTTCAGGGGAACTCTTTAAAAAATGTTGCAGATTTTAATTGCTTAATCTTGCAAATTTTATAGTAAAGCATATCCTATTAATTTACAGTTAAATTAAAACTAAAACCAAAAATTAACTATTTATAAATTAAAGATTAAAAGTGGAAAACTAGTGGAGAATATATATATTTTGCTTAAATTACTACTTGAGAAAGACCTTGCTCCAACTATAGATAGATTATTCGCTACGCAAATAAGCCATGAATTTATGGCAAGATTAGTCATGATTTCGGGCTAACAATAGCTAAATAGTCAATAATATTTCTGATTGATTATGTATTTATTTCAAAGCTGCTGCTACTTGAATAGCTAGTTTCTGAGGATTAAATGGTTTACTGATGATGCCTCTAATACCCATTTGAACAAATAAACGCTGGTCAAATGTACGCCCTCTAGCTGTTAATAAAATTACGGGTATATCTTTAGTTAGTTGATTAGCTTGCAGTTTCTGAAAAGTTGTCAAACCATCCATATCAGGCATCATTAAGTCCAAAAGTATGGCATCTGGTCGAGATGACTGAGCTAAAAGTAATCCTTGACTACCTGAAGTAGCTGTCAACACATTCCAACCACCCATTATTTCTAGACAAGTCTGAATCAATTGGCGGATGTCTTCTTCATCATCTATAACTAAAATTTTTTTAGTATCCATCGTTCTTATTTTAGTTGCTGTGGAAAATTATTATTTCTGACTACTTTAATTCCTAAGATCCACGATTTATAATTACCATACTCTTAAGATTGATTTTCAAAGGTAAAACTTGAAAGTGGAAAACTCGTGTAGAACCAACATCAACATCAGGGCATAATTTAGAGTTAATAAGCAATGTGGAGATTGAGGCGATCGCAACTACAAAGCTATAGCATTGTCTGCTTAAGCGTTCTACTGGCTTTACTGCTGACACTGCTTTTATGGCAGCTACACAGATTGAATTCTATTTACCCATTGTTTTTAGCTGCTGTCACGGTGAGTTCCTGGTATGGTGGCTTCAATCCCGGATTGGTAGCAACTTTTTTGTCTGCTATAGTCTGCGCCTACTTTCTCTTACCCCCTTTTGATTCTCTGGCTGTCAGTGGGTTTAAGGTAGTGGGGTTGGTTCAGTTTGTGTTAGTAGGATTGTTGATTAGCTCACTCAACTCTGCACTGCGCCAAGCGCGATCGCAAGCTCAGCAAAATTACGAGCGTCTACGTCAAAGTGAATATAGCTTGCGCCAAAGCGAAGAACGTTATCGGTTACTAGTAGAAGGAGTAACTAATTATGCAATTTTCATGCTAGATCCAAATGGTAACTTTACCAGTTGGAACATTGGAGCAGAACGTATTTTAGATGTTGGAGCTGGCGTAGCAATTGAAACTAGTGATGATCCAGACGTTGGTTTACTTTTAACTGGTGGTGTAGATGTGCCTTTAAATACTAACTTTACGGCAACAGCAGGAGTGAATGCCGCATTTTTAGATGAAACGGATGTGGGGCTGATGCTAGGAGTTGGTTACAACTTTACTGGATTCTAACAGTATAGAGCTAGGGAATTAGATCGGGGGCAACATTTACACTCAGGCTACCATTTACAAAAATATTCAGCATTTCTCCTTGCCTTTGATAGATGTTTAAGCGCGTAAAAATAGACATAATCTATCTGTGGAGATTGTTATTGGCAAAATATTTGAATGAGAATTCTCATAGTTGAAGACGATAGTTCCCTGGCTCAAGCTGTTGCAGCAGTTCTTACTAAACAACATTACGTAGTTGATATTGCTGCTGATGGGCAAGAGGCTTGGGAATTTGTGAATGTGTGTAACTATGATTTGATTTTGCTCGATATCGTTCTGCCCAAGCTAGATGGTATTAGCCTTTGTCAACAATTACGGCAACAAGGCTATCAAATGCTGATTCTTCTGTTAACTGCAAAAGATACCAAGACTGATAAAGTTATGGGTTTAGATGCAGGAGCAGATGATTACGTCGTCAAACCTTTCGATTTTCAAGAGTTATCAGCTCGCATTCGCGCTTTACTTCGTCGGGGAAATTCTTCTTTACCTCCAGTTTTAGAATGGGGAAGTTTGCGTCTAGATCCGAGTAGTTTTGAAGTAACTTATGATAGCCAAACTCTACATTTAACCGCGAAAGAATTTAGTATTTTAGAACTTTTTTTACGTAACAGCCAGCGCGTATATAGTCGGAGTACAATTGTAGACTTACTTTGGGGTGCGGAAGAAGATCCACCAGCAGCAAATACTATTAAGTCTCATATTAAAAGTCTGCGGCAAAAACTCAAAGCCGCAGGTACTAACTATGACTTTATTGAAACAGTTTATGGTATGGGTTATCGCTTAAAACCTTTATGCCAGGAAATCGAGCAAGAAGCAACACAAGAGCAGCAGCAAACTTTGTTAACAGCAGTTGCTCAGGCGCGGGAGGCATTCAAAGCTAAAGTTGGCTCCCGCATTGCTGTATTAGAGCAAGTAGCCAATACTTGCAGAAAAAGTACTCTTGACGCTCAACTGCTTCAGCAAGCAGAGCAAGAAGCTCATAAGCTAGTTGGTTCTTTGGGAAGTTTTGGCTTTATTGAGGGTTCACAATTAGCTGAGGAAATAGAAAATTTACTTGAAGGTAAAGCATTTATCTCATTATCGCAATGTTTACGCTTAGATAAACTCGTGATGCAGTTACAACAGGAGTTAGATAAAACTTCTGTTGAGCTAATAAATAGTGAACCTCGTCAAAATCTGCTATTGATAGTTAGCAAGGATACAGAAGTAGTAGAACCTTTAGTTAAAGAAGCTGCAACTGAGGGAATGGAAGTGAAGATAGTGAATCATCTTGCTGCTTTAGGTGATGCGATCGCATCTTCAAACCCCAATGCAATTTTACTTGACTTGAATGTTAGCGAACGCACTCAAAATAGCTTAAATTTCATAAAAGAGTTGTCTAGGCGATCGCCTGCAATACCTACATTAGTAATTACAGACAAGAATAATTTTCTTGAGCGTCTCGAAGTAGCGCGTGCTGGCGGACGCTCTTTTTTACAGAAATCTCTGCCACCCCAGCAAATTTTACAGGCTATTACTCAAGTCATACAACCAAATCAGATTACTGGTAAAAGAATCATGGTTGTTGATGATGAACCAAAAGTCTTCACTGATATACAAAAACATTTGGCACCTTGGGGACTAAAATTAAATACCTTGAATGATTCACGACGCTTTTGGGATATTTTCTTAGAATTTTCTCCTGATTTATTGATTTTAGATGTAGATATACCCGATATTAATGGCATCGACATTTGTCAGGTAGTACGCAATGAACCCAACTTTAACTCATTACCAGTGTTGTGTCTTATTGATAGTTTAGATGTAAATATTGTTGAGCAGTTATTTGCAGTTGGCGCTGATGATTGTTTGAGTAAGCCTATCCTAGGTGCAAAACTTATCAATCGCATTTTTTACCATTTAAAACGAACTCAACCTTAGGTAGATTTAATATCATTATTTTAGTAGCTATTTAAAATTACATAGATAGACAAAAATGCTAAAAATAACAGCAAATCTGGGGGTGTATTGTGGGGTTGGGACAATTAATCGGCTTTCTCGCTATTGTGATATCTCTTTACATTTTGTGGCAAATTCGGCAAATCCTGTTAGTGATATTTGCAGCCATAGTTTTAGCGACAATTCTCAATCAACTCGCGATTTTTTTCCAAAGATTTCGCATTAAACGAGGGATCGCCGTTACTATCTCAGTTGTGCTTGTGCTGCTTATTTTAGTTGGTTTCTTTGCCCTGATTGTGCCGCGTCTTGTAGAGCAATTGCAACAATTTAGTGATATTATGCCGATGGCATTAGAACGGTTGCGATCGTGGAATAACTGGTTACTAAATGTTATTCCTGACCAAATGCTAGAAAATATCCAAGGGTTGAGATATATAACTCAAAGTTTACAATCTTGGTTAAATCAACTAATTAATAACTTCTTTTCATTGATTAGTAGGTCTTTGAGCATTGCTTTAGGATTATTGCTTTTTGTTGCCCTCACTATCATGCTCTTAGTTAATCCAGCGCCTTATCGTCAAGGATTTATACTTTTATTTCCTGCTTTCTATCGTCGGCGGATCGATCAGATTCTTGACAAATGTGCAGCGTCTTTAACTGGCTGGATCAAAGGCACACTTTTGACTATGTTACTTATTGCCACATTGAGCTATGTTGGCCTATTAATTTTAGGAATACCATTACCACTAGTAAACGCTGCTTTGGCTGGATTGCTAGAGTTTATTCCCAACCTAGGCCCAACATTGAGTGTAATTCCACCTGCACTTTTAGCTTTGAGTGTAGCGCCTTGGAAAACTGCTGCTGTAGTAGCTTTATACTTTGGTATCCAGCAGTTTGAAAGCCTAGTTATACTACCGTTTATCATGAAAAGTCAGGCCGATCTATTGCCAGCAGTTACTTTGGTAGCAGTAGTAATTTGTGGTAACTTTTTTGGCTTTTTAGGTGTGTTTCTGGCTGTACCATTGGTAATTGTTCTGCAAACTTGGATCAAAGAAGTTCTAGTAAAAGATATACTCAATAATTGGCAGGAACATAAGAAAGATAATCAAGAACCACAACCTGTAATTACAGAAAATAAGCAAGCTAATTCAGTAGTTAAGTAACTGAGCTTTTATCCTAAACCTTGCTAATATCTCTAGATAAATTTCCAGTACAAATGCTCAATAATCCTGCCGTTATTCCTGGAAAAGGTAACAGGAGCTAATACAATTTTAAGTTTAAAATTTTGGATTTTAGATGGGTAACTCCCTTCAGAAAAACAAGTTTGCAGACTAGTGATTTTTGTTTATTTGCTCGTCTATTCATATTTAATACCTTCGACTTTACGCTTGATAATTCAGGTAATTTTAGACTTCAACCTTCAGTTGACATATTACCTACCTCTATGAGTAATTGAATACTCAGATGTTGTATGAGTATTTGTCCATTATTGTAATGCCCAAAGACTAATTAAAGCTGCTAAACCAGCCCCTAAAGAGTCCATAATTAAATCGATGATGGTGTCATCTAAGCTGCCAATTACTTCAGTACTCAAAATTTTGCCAGCCGACCATTCTATAACCTCCCATACAGCACCGATGGCAATACCAAAATTGGACGCAGCCAGCTGAAGGGCGACGATTGTAATTGAAAAGGCTGTAGCAGCAACACTCACCATCGAACCTGCAACAGCTTCAAGTAGCGATCGCGCTCCGTCGGCACCACCAGTATAAATCCACCAGTAATTAATATCTGCATTGCCAGAGCGGTCAAGACTTAGCATAATGAATGCCAAAGCTGTAGCTGCCACCGCCATCACTGCGGGAATAAACCAGTAACTGGAGTGGAGCTGATCCCAAAGCTTGCTTAACTTAACGTTTCTTATTATTCTTCAAATTGAGAATCTATTTTGCCATTCCCATCATTAGAGGAACGTTTTTGCGCCAGGAACCTAAGAGAATCGCTGATGCGGCGAGGTTTTGGTACTTCCCGATACCAGCCGGCCAACCTTCACGCTGACGGGAGCGTAGACGCGGAGCGGCTTGTCGCCAGACATCGCCATCTGTTTCTTCGGTCTGGTCATGAAATAAAATTTGTTGGGTTGGGAAAGGTAGATCTATGCCATTGGCAGTGAGGGTTTTCTTGATTGCAGTTAAGACGCGATCGCGTGAAGTCAGATCGTCTGCTCTTCGTGGTGGTTTAATCCACCAACGGGCGCGGATATTCACAGTACTTTCAGCTAATTCCATGACCAATACATCAGGCGCAGGATCTGACAACACCTCATCGACACTCTGCATTGCTTCGAGAATTAATTGCTTGGCTCGGTCAATATCATCACCATAACCAATACCCACATCATACTCTAAGCGGCGACTGTCAAAGGCAGTATTTACAGTCACAGAATTAGTGAACAATTCAGAGTTAGGAATCACAATCCGCCGACCATCATAGGTTCTGATTGTGGTGGCGCGTGTCTCAATATTTTCTACAGTTCCTTCAAAATTTTTAAAGACTATTTGGTCATTAATTTGAAAAGGTTCAGTGAGTAAAATTAAAATTCCTGCTAAAAAGTTCTGCAAAATATCACGGAAAGCAAAACCAATTGCTACCCCACTGATTCCTAAAAGTTGCACTAAATCGCCTGCTCTAAATGTCGGTATCACAATTGATAGAGCTATAAAAAGTCCTACTAAAATTGTTGTACCCTGTGCTAAACGTCCTAGTACCAGTCCTAAATTACGAGCTTGACGACGGTTACGTGTTACTCGTTTGACCAGTCGCTTAATTGCCCTAGCTATGATAAAGAAGATGACAAAGACAATTAATGCCAACACCATATTACGAAGCAGTGTAATAAATCCATTGATCATGCCTTGAATTTGCTTCCAAACTACGGTTATTTCTGCATTCATGTTAATAAAATAATGGGTGTATTTTTCTGATTTAGTGCTTACGCTGGCTGTAACTAGCCAAAAATTTTAAAGAAACTACCAGCAATAGATTATGCTTTATTGCTGGTGGATATCAATAAACTTTTCTCATCAATGCATTTGCGATCGCTATGCAAAATTGCGCTGAAATTAATGCATCTGTTGACGCTTATCAACAATTTCTACTGTGGAATCATTGCTGGTAGTGGGAGTATCTACAGTTCTTAGGCGATCGCCATACATCTCATCGGCTCTAGAAGGAGTGCGATCGGGAGCATTAGAGATGTTATGTGTTTTCCAATCACGAACCCCACGATTTCTGAGAATCGAACCAGCACGCTCAATTTCAGCTGTTAAGGATATCCAAGCATTTTTGAAACAGCAAGGGTATTATACGGGTGCAGTTGATGGCATATATGGTTCTGCAACTGCTGCATCTGTAGAAGCATTCCAGCAACATTATGCCAATTTACAAAATGATGGCATTGTTGGTCGAAATACTTGGAGTACCATCGAATGGCACTAAGATAAGTCGAAAGTCTTGTTTCACCTCGTTTCCAGCCTGTAGGCTGGGAATGTATTTCGAGAGGCTCTGCCTCTGATCAAGCCTTTGGAGGCGGAGGCTCTCAGAATTAGTTCCTAGCCTGGAGGCTGGGAAGCAGTCACGGCAAGGGCTGTGTCTTAACTTAGTACCATTCGAGTACCATCCTAGATACTGTAAGTTAGTCTGAACAGTAGCGATCGCACCATTCTCATAACAATCATATGGCGGTAATAGCGACCGCCATAGCAAAAAAGCCAGATTATTTCATTGCCTGTGCATAAGGCAAATCTCAAAAATTTGTCCACAGTACTCGAAGATAGACCTTGGACTTAGACTGACCCCAAATATTTGGTTGGGTGTAAAATGGGTGTAAAGATTGTGAGCAAGCCTGAAAGCATTGAAAAATTAAGGTTAATGTCACCTTCCCAAGGTAAACTCAAGTTGGTAGTGCGTTAGCGTTGGCTCCACCAACGCACCAGAAGCTTTGCCGTTCGCGGTAGCGTCTCTGAAAGAGAAAGCATCGCTTAATTAGCCCATATCATAATTTGTAGATGTAGTTAAATTATGTCCTACATCCTCAGATAACTCCTTTTTTCTAAGCATTAATGCTTAATCTTTCTCTGACTTTGATTATTGGGGATATAGGCTCTAAAGTTGAGAGCAGACCAAAATATTATCTTTTGCGATCGCCTGTAAAGTGGCAAAAGCTAGATAATGATTATATATCTGTTATTGAGATTAGCTATAACTTAATACTGTAAAGGTTTGTAGAGGTTTTGTCTCTTTAATCGCACCGCAGAGGTCAGGGGTTCGAGTCTCCTATTCTCCATTTAGCTCAAATCTCTACAGGAAAAGGATTTCAAGCCTTTTGAACCAGGAATTTTAGATGCCTCTATTTGAAAAGCACATAGAGATTTACAGGCACTAGTTTCTGATCTAGACGTATTGTTTGTTGACCAAGACCAATATCATGAAATTGAGTCAGAACAAGAAGTAAATCCCTTAGAAATCATTGAGGAAGTTGATAACTTGTGCTTAAACTAAGTGATTTAAATCTTTGGCAAGAAATTTAGTTTGAAAGCACCACCTCAAAACTACTATTTTGAAAATTTAACTGCAACAAAAAATCTCTCGCCAACTGTTCTACGGTAGTGCTTTGACAATCAGCATAAAGATGCAAACCCAATACTAAACGCGCCGTATTCTGCATTTTTTGAATACCTGTCCAAGGTCGTACAAAGATACCTAGTTGCTCAAGCTGAATAATTAAACTAATGATGTAACCTTCTAAAATACCGCAGCATTTTTCTAGCTCACGAGCATCTTGATTACCCACCTTTAATATCAAGAATGTTTCTGTTTCTTGGTGTAACTCAATTGGCTTAAATAAAGCTGTCCACTTGTCCTGTCCAGCTAAAATTCGCCCAGTCAGTGTTGCGCCCCTAGCAAATTCATTTTGCACTATCTGTGCGGTAGAACGGGTGACATTACGAGCACTATTGTGACATGGTTCTATTGATGTGACTACAGGTAGCCAGTCTCTTGGTGATTGTACCTGATATTGTCTACCTACATCTGTAAGTACAATCGCCTGTTGCCAATCATGATGGTGCAAAAGTTGGAAAAAATTAGCCAGTAATTTCTCTATGCTCGCTTCTGATTCTTTGTAAAATGTACAAAAAAAAGCGCAAAGCAAAGCCCAGGAAAAACCACCCAGGAAACCCCAAGCATTGCTGTAAATATCTCTGGCTTTAGCCCAGGCGCGTACTGCTCGCAATAGCTGCCGGAAGGTGTCTAGCGATACATATTTACCAACTACCTCTTCCATTAAATCTGCTTCCCAACAACCGATAATAGCTTTTAAGCTAATGGGGTCAAGGTTTTGCGGAGTTTTCCTCGCCAATTGGTAGTTTTCTGCCCTTGCGTAAAGTAAATCTAAGGATATTCCTTCTAATTGCAGGCGCAGTACTGGTACTCGTGCATCTAATACTAGTTGAGTGTGGCACAATCCTTGCAACCGTTGCTGGACGCTAACTAGAAACGCTTCCCCAGATAAATAAGTCGGAATCAGACACACAGCATCCAAATCGCTGTCGGGACTTTGTACGCCAAGACGCGCCGAACCTAATAAATGTAGTGATGGTTGAAAACCCAAACATTCTGCACAAGCTTGAGTCACCACTTCTAACACTGTGTCACGCTGTAATTGCTGTTCTGGAGTTAGTTCAGGTTCCAGTTGCTTAACTAACTCCCCCAATTCCGAACGATCCGCCGACTCAATTCCCCCCTGTCCCTCCGAAGTTCTGATCGGAGGAAGCCTCGCAAGAGACTTCTCTCCTTGTCTCTCCGAAGTTCTGATCGGAGGAAGCCTCGCAAGAGACTTCTCTCCTTGTTCCCCGTTTTCCCCTCCTCCCAAATACACAATATGTTTCACCGCAAACGGCTCATCACCTCGACGGCTAATTAAGGCGATAGAGTCAACTCTAAAACTCACTGGATACCATTGCGGTAACTCAGCCAAGGCTGCTTCCGGACTGGGGAATTGTCCGACACTGAGGTGAGGTGTAAAACCTGCTTTTGTTTTGCTGCTTTGTTCGTTACATTGGGGAAACAGATTTTGAAGTACTGTTTGTAACTCATGCAATGCGTTTTCTGGCTGGACAACAGGACGCAACCAAGCTGTAGAACTTTTGCGGTGTGTAAATGTTTGGAAGTCGGTTAATGTAATTTGAAATGGTTGTAGTTGAGCAAGTGCAGGCGCAATAATTTCTACCGCCTCGGCAAAATAAGATTCTGGCAGAAAACCGTAGAGTAAATTAATATGAGCCATCCAACGCTCAACTCTGGCATCATAACGCTGACGGATGGCTTGGATAGCAGGTAAAACATTGTCTGGCGGAATCACAACTACAGCACTTTGATAAACTGGGCGGACTGTACTTAATGCGGAAGCTGGAAAAGACTTCGCAAATTTAAGAACTGCACGCAAACCAAAATGATCAGATGGATAAATTTTCCCTTCTGTAAGAGCTATCGGTTCACAAGCGAACAAGTCAATTGACTGCGCTTGCCAATCATGATTTGGACTTCTTAGTAAAATGCGATCGAGCCTTACTGGTATTCCCTTTAAACTCATCAACGCGGCTAAGGAGTTGCGTTGCGGGTCAAATGTATAACCTGCGGCATCTGGATGTAGTTGTTGCCAGATATCGACATATCCAGCACCCATTAATATCTCTTGTTGTTCGTTACCTCGGGTATTGAAATCACCAGCTATCAAGCTATTTCCTGGTAGCTTTTGCAGATATGCAACTATGGTAGCTAACTGATGCTGGCGTTTTTCTAGGGCATTTTGTGCGTAATCGCTGGTTAAATGCACGACTGCAATGTGCAATAATTGACCATTAATTTCACAACTCCCTACTAATACCCGCTTGTGTCCAGAAAATTGATGCTCAACGAGTGTAAAAGGCAGACGCGACAATAATAAATTACCTAATGGTCGCACTGTTTCGGCTGTGCTGGATTCGGAGATGTAATAATTCCGTACCCAAGTTTGTGATAAAAGTAACTCTGCTAAAGCTGGGGTCGCTTCTTGAATAGCTATAATATCGGCGTTACATTGACGTAACTGCTCTATAATTGCTGGTAATCTTTTTTCAGTTGCGATTTTCTCTTTCTCGTAGAGGTCACAAAGCACGTTAAAACTAGCGATCTCCAAAGTTTCTAAATTGACAGATGCAGCTTTTTGTGTATCTAGTTGCCAACCTTGGATATGGTATTTATAAATGGGTCGCGGAGTGAATATCGCTGTGCTATCTAATACAGTGACAACTTTCTCCCCGATATTTTCTCTAGTCTCGCTTTTCCAAGCCGCCGCAGGTAATTCTCCAGAGGAAATTAAATCTAAATGTTGTTCTCGATCCCAAACAACCATATCTCCACAACGGATATAGCGGATGCGATGCCAAGGAATATCCCCATCTGTCGCCCATTGTGCCAGAGGTTTTTCTCGCATTCCTGTAGATGAAAGACGTTCTTGATAACCGACAACAAAAGCGCTGCTATCAAGACGCACATCCCAGATAATGCGGTGGTAAACCTCGCGACTGGTTGCCATTTTTTTCTTGTCTGATTTTGACATCTTCCCTTTTTCTGTAATCAAACAATTGCGTGACGAAATCACACGAATAAGTAAGTTAACATTCGCCACTTGAACCGAATTTGATTGAGACGAGGGACTACATATGCTTTTACCGTAATTTGACCAATGTATTACTTTTATAATACATTATACTTCACAAGTTGGGGCAATGCCTTTTAAATCCTCGTGCTTGGTAGTTTACCAGTGCATGAGATCCATCCAAACTGTAAGTATGCACCCAGACTCGTTTTGCTCCCATCTCCCAGGCTCGTTGTACTCTTCTCTGGATCCCATCTCTAGCCGTCAAGTAGAAGAACTCTGCTTAGAACTCAAGGAGCAGTACACCATCATTACTCCCCATCCCATCTTAGGACATCAATATCCCGTTGGAAATCGCCCATAGAAGACTGACGCTTATTTATGACTCAGATAATTGCGCTTAAATGATGAAAGGAAATTCGCGATCGCGAATCCATCAGATCAGGACTAAATTGATGTCAGACTCATCTACCAAAAGATATGTTGCCACCTATACCCGTATGGAAGATGGTACACAAGAAGATTATCTGCTGTTGCAGGAACATAATCAGCCTTTGTTGAATAACGTTGCCGATCGCGCATTAGCACTACCAGTTGTGCCCAGTCGGATGCACAACCCTTTCATCAGCGCGATCGCTTTAGCCAACGTTGTATCAATTGCGTTATCCCAATTTGGCTGTTGTTTGATTAATCCCAGACGAGTCAGTAATTGGGACTGCTTGATCAGTTCTTGGCGATACTCATCATTTGGTGCTTCAAATATGATATTCCGACGACCTAAAGTTGAAGCTGCGCTTCCAGTTACGGCGGTATTGCTGATCTCAGCCCCAGCGATACCCATTTTTACGTCTGAGGATATAAGTTTATTTAATTTTGAGATATTAAATTTAAAGACTAATTCAAATAAAAACTTATGGCAACTGAGCAAGAACTTCAATCTCTTTTTAATACCTTGGATATTGATCAAGATGGCAAAATCTCCATTAATGAGCTTTTTTTAAGCCCTGGTTTAAGTGCAATCATCTCGGCTGAAACAGGTGTCAGTAGCCCCCAGGAATTGCTAGCTATGCATGGAGATAAAGACGGTAGTATCTCCTTTGAAGAGTTAAAGGAAGTAGTTAAGAAAGCAAGTAATTTAACTTAGCAGTTAAAAACCCAATACCCAAAATCCCTCTCTAGCCCACGCTTTGAGGGATTTGCAATTTCTAGGTCATTGGTGGCTCGCTAGCTCCAATGGATAACCCTGGAGGGGAAAGGCTGGCTTTTTGCGATTGTGGAAGGGAAGAAGCAACAAGCGATCGCCCCTCATCACTTAAGTGGGGTTAATTTTACGATTGGGGGATAGGGAAATATCAGAATTTTAATTAGGAAGTTTTGTACAATATTTAAAAACTTAATAGCTGAGTTCTGATTTGATATTAAACAAATTATTTTATTTAGTAAGAGTTGCGACAGCTTTTAATTATAAACCATACAGAAGATAGCAATATTTTTTCTATCTTCCATATCCATGAATTAAGTTTAAATTGAATTTCAAGAAAATAAGATGATAGCTAAATTGTAAGTAAATTTAACTACCCTAAACGAGTAAATTTAATGGTATTAGAAAATTATGATCGCATACATATTAGCTAAAAGCAATATGTTTTTCCATTGAAGTAATGCTAGAGAAAAGATTAATAGACAGCATAAAAATTTGATAATTTATTTATCCAATTCAAATCATATATTGGGTGAACCTACAAATGTTGATTAATCTTTATAACCTGAGACTTGCCTGTTTCATTAGTGGGAGAATGCGATCGCCAAAAAATTCCAGGTCTGGCTTAAAGTCATAAAAGCTCAACTGCATGGCGATCGCAAAACAAATTATCTCAAATACAACTGGCGATCGCAATTCTCAAAAACTAAATCACCAACGTTGATTGGGTGTAAAATATTAAGCTAATGCGCGTCTAAATTGCATAAATACTAATAAGGGCTGTTAACTGTTGACTGTCAACGGTTAACAGATCTGACGATGGATTGTGTAACTTAAAAGCAGAATAGCTTACTATAGGGGCTAGCTCGCCGTTGATATTTTGGTCTATTCAAAATCAGCGAACAGACAGGATTCAGCAACGCCAAAATTGAAATGCCAAACTCAATATAATACTATACCCACATTTTTTCAAACCACAGACATACGCATATAAACACAGATGAATCTCATAATTATCTGTATTCAGATGTGGTAACTAAGTTTTGTATGAACGAGGAAGTTTCCCAAAAGCTAGAGTTAATCAGGCAAACCTTGCGCAAAACCAAAGTGCAAGGTGTGCGTTTGCGTGGTACAGACTGGTTTGCTTGGGCAACGGCTGGCGCTTCTAATACCGTGCTGCTGACTGCTGAAACTGGCGTAGCAGAAGTATTAGTAACTACTGAAGATGCTTGGATATTGACGGATGAAATTGAAGCGCAGCGTCTTCAGGATGAAGAACTGCCTGCTAATTTTCAGGTGCATATCAACCCTTGGGCTGATGCTGCTGTCCGTGAGTCTTTTGTTCGTGATGTGACTGGTGGAGGAATAACAACTAGCGATGTCTGCGACAACGCGAAGCGCGAACGCCCCATCTTTAATTTAGAACAGCCGTTACCCCCAAGTCTACAAAATCATAAACGGGTAATGATGTCAAGTGAATTAGAGCGATATCGCCAAGTTGGGCAAAAAGCTAGCCTTGCAATGACAGAGGTACTCAAAGCCGCCAAGCCAACTTGGACAGAATATCAATTAGCGGGTGCGGGTGCAGAGGCATTATGGGCAAAAGGGTTGCATCCAGCGCTGACACTGGTAGCAGGTGAAAGGCGTTTACCGCTATACCGTCATGCTACCCCCACTAGAGAACAGATTGGAAGGCAAGCGATGTTGGTGTTTTGCGCTAGAGGTTACGGTTTGTATGCAAATCTGACTCGATTTGTTTGTTTTGGTGAGCTTTCAGGCGAGCAGGCCGAATTGCATCGTCATGTGCGCGAAATAGAAGCAGTAGTTTTGAATTTGTGCCAACCCGGAACCACACTCGACACAGCTTATCACGCCCTAGCTCAGGCTTATGAACAACATGGATTTCCCCATGCCATCCGCGAACATCACCAGGGAGGAACAACTGGATATTTAGCGCGAGAAATCGTCGCCAATCCAACTACGACTGATACTTTGGCAGAAGGCATTGCTGTTGCTTGGAATCCCAGTTTACCAGGGGCAAAAGTTGAAGATACTTTTGTAATTCTCCAGGATGGAAAGTTAGAAAATCTGACTTTTGATGCCAATTTTCCTAATGTTGAGGTAGAAGGAAGGTTACGCCCTGTACCTTTGTACAATTAAAAATTATGGATTTTCAACAAATATTCGGTAAACCACCGGAAACTCAAGCCAGTGCGCCAGGAAGAGTGAATTTACTAGGCGAACATACTGACTATAACGATGGCTTCGTTCTGCCAACTGCGATTCCTCAATCCACGAAGGTACAGCTAGGTTTGAGTAGCGATAGCCAGCATCACTTTTACTCGGAAAATCTCAACGAGCAAGTCAGCATTTTAGATATCAATCATACCCCGTCTGGATTTGCCAGTTATATTTTTGGCTGTATTCAGGTTTTACAAACAGCAGGATACACAATACCATCGCTTTGTGTGTACGTTAAATCATCGGTTCCTATGGGTTCGGGTTTGTCTAGTAGCGCAGCTTTAGAAGTAGCAACACTTCGAGCAGTACGCCAACTTCTGAACCTTCCCATAGATGATGTTGAAATCGCCCAATTCGCCCAGCAAGCAGAAATTCATTATGCTGGCGTGCAGTGCGGCATTATGGATCAAATGGCTTCTAGCTTGGCTGATACTGAACATATCTTGTTTTTAGATACTCGGACTTTAGAACGTCGCGTAATGCCTTTGCCTGAGAAAGCAGAGATTTTGGTTATTGATAGCGGTGTACCCCGTACCCTTGCAAGTAGTGGCTATAACCAGCGACGGGCTGAGTGTGAAGACGCGGCGCGATCGCTAGGAGTTAAAGCACTACGAGATATTACTGATGTTGAAGTAACAGAAAAACTACCTGAACCTCTACACCGTCGCGCCCGTCATGTGGTTACAGAAAATAACCGCGTCTTGGAAGTATTGCAGGGAGTATCATCTGTGCGCTTTGGTGAATTGATGAACGCATCCCACGCCAGTTTGCGAGATGATTATGAAGTCTCCGTACCGGCGCTGGATATTTTAGTAGAACTGTTGCAAAAAACTCCGGGAGTATTTGGTGCAAGATTGACAGGTGCTGGTTTTGGCGGTGCAAGTGTCGCTTTGGTTGCGGTTGGTGAAGCTAGAAGTATTGCAACTCATGTTCTTGAACAATACAAGCAAGCAGGTTATAACGGACAAATTTTGGTTCCTTCCTTGGAGTTAAGTGATGCAGCCTAAAGTTGTTTATGGAAACGCAGGCGTTGAAGGTGTTAATCGTTGGGGATGGTTCATGGGTCATTTTATCACCCCTGAAGACGATCCACGTTCTACGGAAATGCGGCTTTGTTGCATGAAACAAAAAAAGACACACCTTGACTTGATAGAGGTGTAATTTAATGTTCAAGTTTGTAGCTATCGGGTTTGCCCAACTGGATCATGCGATTAAGGGCAGCACATTGCAAGAATAATTCAACAGCTTGATTGTCAAAAAAGCGTCGTCTTAACTTGCCCCCAAAAATGATTTTGAGACGAAACATAGCCGTTTCAGACAGCGAACGTCGATGATACCCGCTTTCTTGTTTCCATTGCTTGCGTCCAACTTGACGACATGCTCGGAGATTTTCATCTCTGGGATGAGGAGGTGCTTTACAGTTACCATGTTGCTGAATCTTAGCATTGGAGCGAGGCGGAATAGTTGCTTTAGCACCCCGCGAGGCGATCGCGTCGTAACAGTCAAATGTGTCATAGCCGCCATCACCAGATAGTTGATCTATAGGATGCTCAATCTGCTCCAACAAGTCGGTTAATACCTCACAATCAGCAACATCATTAGTAGTAACTACTGCAGCCAAAATCTCACCAGTTCCCTCATCAACTCCTAGATGCAACTTGCGCCATGTCCGTCGTTTAGCAGACCCATGAGTACGGACTTTCCACTCTCCTTCGCCATAGACTTTTACCCCAGTTGAATCCACGACGACATGAACAGCCTTTTCTTTTGGAACTATCGGCAGTTCTACCGACAACTTGCTTAAACGACGGGATCAGGTGGAGTGATCTGGCACTTTTAACTCAATTCCCATTAGGGTAAACAATGATTCCAAAAATCCTTCCGCTTGCCTTCCTGCTAAGTGAAATATGGATTGTATGGTTCCCATCGTAGCGATCGCCACATCACTGTAATAATTGGAGGCTCCCTTACGTCCTGTCTTCTGTTGGTTAAGCCATTGTTCAATTACTTCCTCACTCACCCAGAAACTCAGACTGCCTCGTTGCTTGAGCGCTGCATCGTACTCTTTCCAATTGCGAACTCGGTAGTTGGCTTTGGCTTTAGTCTTCATCTTCAAACTAGGAGTGAAAAGGAAACAGGTGATAGATCAAATTTACCATTCTCCCTATTCGTGCAACAACGCCGTTTCAATTAACTCTTGCCAGTACCCACGCCAGCTAATCAGGAACATGAAACCGGTTGCCCAAACTAGGTATCCAAAGAGGAACATCCAAGCCCAAACAGACAAATTACTTGTGCCATAGGGGTTGTAACCGTTAATTAACTGAGCAGAGTTAGTTAGGTGAGTTACTTAAGGATTAATAATTCCGTAGTAAATCGCGGCAACAAATAAGAAACTTGCCAATATAACCAGAGTAAAACCATAGCGAACTCGTGAATCCGGTAAGTCTTGACTGGTAATTACATTCTCTTTTTGTATTTGAGTTACAGGCTCAGGTTTCATAGATTCTTGGGGATACAGATGGTCAGGTGTTTCCTTTACCGGGGGAAGATTATTCTCAGTTTTTGCGTTTTGAGTCTCTTGGGATTTCATTGGTTTTTTTTATGTCTTTATAAGTTTTGTGCTTTCATAGTTTCAAATATTAGCTAATGGTTACATCGTTCTTGAGAGCTACCTTAGATTAATGTGTAGCTCTCCTAAAAGGCTTACACGATGTTAAATTAATTTGTAATTGCGAATACACTTCTCTAATTTTCTTCTATTAATATTGCAAGAAAATCAACTAAAATTATGACCGAAGAAAGTCAGAGGGCAGGAGGCAGACGGCAGAAGGTAAAAAATATTAAGTAAGGGACAGAGCAACTAAATTTATTTATGAAAAAGGGTAAAAGGATTTTTTAAGGGGACTTACCAAAAACTTTGATCTCAGCCATTTTATTAGAAATTGAAGAAGGCAAGAGCCAGTCCAGATGAAACTAGTTTCGTCGGGACTGGCTTTCTTGATAAATGCTCAGTTTTTATTCATAAAACAGATGGATACAGATGATAAATTCGCAAAATTATCTGCTTCCATCTACGGTTTTACAGAATAATTGTTATACGGAAATGGGCATTTCGATATTTACAGCGATCGCCTGTAACTCTTTGGCTTTTTCTTCTGGTAAAGCATCATTAGCAAACATCCCGGCTGCAAGTTCGGTTCCTGCTAAGTATTTCAGCTTGTCGCTGGTACGATAGGGTGGATAAAACTGGGCGTGTAAATGGGCTTCTGGATTGGGTTTACCGTCTGTTGGCGCACCAAACCAAGCCATGAGGTAGGGAAATGGGCGATTCCACAAACCGTCATATTTGAGAGTAACGGTTTTTAATGCCCTGGCTAGTCCCTGACGTTGCTTTGCACTCAAATCATAAAATGTGGGTACTGGTTGTATGGGCGCAAGCCAAACTTCGTAGGGGTATCGCGCACATACGGGGACGAAGGAGATCGCCTCTTCATCCTGATAAATAATTCGTTGGTTGTCAGCTATCTCTTTTTGAATTAAATCCGCTAGCAAACCCCGCTGATTTTCCTGATAAAATTGCCGCTGCATCTCCAACATCCTTGCGGGAACGGGAGGTACAAAAGGATAAGCATAAATTTGCCCGTGGGGATGGTGTAAAGTTACGCCTACCTCTACACCTTTATTTTCAAAGGGCAGTACATACTGAATTTGGGGATTTGCGCCGAGTTCGTGGGTGCGATCGCCCCACACTTGCAGGAGCAATTCTAGGTGAGCTAATTCTAGGGAACTGAGGGAAGCATGAGGATCTTGGGTAAACACCACAACCTCACACGCACCATTAGCAGGTAAAGTTTCCACAATACTAGCTGGTGGATTGTGTGCCGCTACTGTCATAGAAGGAAAGCGGTTATCAAACACAGCTATGTCATATTTCCCTGGCGGTAGTTCTGTGGGAAACTCTCTGTTGCTGGTGGGTGCGAGGGGGTTATATTCTGGGGGCGGCATGAAAGTCCGCCCTTGACGGTGACTGGCGTAAGCTACCCATTCCCCCCGTAAGGGGTGCCAGCGCAGGTGGGGATTTGCTTGCACTGGCTCATTACTGGGACTAGTCGCCTTTATGTCATCAGGAATCGGGTATCGACTATATAAAGTCAGCTGGCGGCCATCTGGCTTTAACAACTTGTGGGAGTACATAATCCTCCAGAAAGGGTGGCAGCGCGTATCGTCTCCAGTGGAATCTTCGGTGTGCGATCGCTGTACAACAACCCGTTAGCTTCTTGGAAGGTATCGGTGAATTGTGTGTAACAAAAACCGCTGAACATATCGATGTTATTCACACTTTCCAGCAAAGCAGTGTATTTGATTTCTAATTCCGAGAGATTCCAGCAACGCTCGTATCCCCAGGCTTTGTTAGCATCAGGCTGATCTTCTGGCGCGTATGCTATCCCGCCGAACTCGGTCAACATGACGGGCTGTCCCTGATGAGGATAATTATCCAGGGTGAGGATACGTCCTCCTGGACGCTGACGGTTAAATAAATCTGATAGCTTCACTTCTGGGCCATAGCGATGAGCTAAATGCTGGGGATTGGTGTCGTAGTCATGGATGGCGAGAATGTCAGTATCTGTACTTTCCCAACCATCATTACCAATCACTGGGCGAGTTGGGTCAAGGGTCTTGGTTAAGTGATACATCGCCAAAACATAGTTCCGGTGAGCCTGTGTCTCAACTAGATTTGGCACTCCCCAAGACTCATTAAATGGCACCCAAGCCACAATACAGGGGTGATTGGCATCACGCTTGATAACTTCCGTCCACTCATGGGTCATGCGTTCCACTGCTTTGACAGAGAAGCGATAAGCGCTAGGCATCTCCTCCCATACTAACAATCCCAGCACATCTGCCCAATATAAAAAGCGGGGGTCTTCAATTTTTTGGTGCTTGCGGACTCCGTTGAAACCCATTGCTTTTGCCAGTTCCACATCTCGCCGTAAAGCCAGATCGTCAGGCGCAGTCATTAGGCTATCGGGCCAGTAGCCTTGGTCAAGAACCAAGCGCAAATAGTAGGGACGACCGTTGAGCATAAAGCGATCGCGCTGGATGCTCACAGTCCGCATTGCTGTGTAAGATATTACTTTATCTAGCAATTGTCCGTTATGGTACAACTCAACCACAGCATTGATGATTGTCGGTTTTTCCGGACTCCATAACAGTTCGTTACGGTAGTCGTCGATACCTGGATCGGACAGGGAAATGCGGCGGTTAATCTCGCCATTGAATACTTCATAGATATCATTGGCAAGTACGCGATCGCCCACTGTCAACTTCATCTTCATTTGCACACCCGCAGCCGGAGCATTACCTGCGAGCGCTGCATAACAACCAATTTCCCAGCGTTCAAAGTCAGGAGTCCAGCGGATGTGATCTATATAAGTCACCCCCACAGGTTCCACCCAGACTGTCTGCCAAATTCCGCTGGTGCGAGGATACCAAATACTGTGGGGTTCCAATTGCCAATCCTGCTTTCCACGAGGCTTGGCGAGGTCTTGCGGATCGTCTTGCGCCCAGACTGTGACTTTGGTCGTACCACTGTCATTTAAGGCAGCAGTAATGTCCACACTAATAATATTGTTTAAACTTTCTTCTGGCAAACCTTTGTGCGACAGACACTTTTAGGGAAAATAGCCGCCTGAGTTTGGTAGCTCTACCCAGCACCAGAGTTTCGCCTGCGAAGTCTGGGTTTACTTCATATCGGCATTGTCATGACGAAAAGTCGGATGGGAGGGGTGGAATAGTAATCATTGGTGTAAACTTAAGGTCAGACGCTTATTCCACAGGCATTTTACCCCACCTCTCATTACCCTCCCCGCTTGCGGGGAGGGTAAGTTTTGGCTTTAGACAAAACTGGGGTGGGGTGACGCGGATCTTGATTGGTAAGTGATTTAATTCAAAATCACGTCTTCATAAGGGTTTATCGTTAAGTTAACACCCATGAACAGTAATGTTCCCCTCGACCCTAACTAAGGCAGCAATGTCTTAAGATTCCCCGTACCTTCAGCTTGGGGAGCGTCAATTTTGCTTAACCTCAAAGCCTTACGGCGCGATGCTCCGGAACGACTACCAGACTTTTTACCACCAGCCACGGTTGGCGCTGCCGATTTTTTAGCCTTTGTCTTTGATAACGGTTTAGCAGGAGAGCGAGCTGGACGCTGGTTACTTCCAGTTCTGGGTTGATGTTTGGATGTACTTGGGATTGCTTCGGGCTGGGTGTGGGAGTTGGCTGCAAAGCCAGTGACCACTTCAACAGGTAAGCGCTTTTGAATTAGTTTTTCGATATCTGACAACAACGAGTATTCATCGACGCACACCAGCGATATGGCTTCACCTGTAGCGCCAGCACGGCCAGTGCGACCAATACGATGAACGTAATCCTCCGGTACATTGGGTAAATCGAAATTGACCACATGAGGCAGTTCGCTAATGTCGAGACCACGAGCTGCAATGTCGGTTGCCACCAATACCTGTAGGCTACCGTTTTTGAATTTTGCCAGCGCGTGGGTACGTGCCGACTGGCTCTTGTTACCGTGGATAGCTAGTGCTTGAATGCGCTCTTGACCCAACTGCTTCACCAGACGGTCAGCACCATACTTAGTGCGGGTGAACACTAAGACCTGGTACCAATTGTTTTGCCTAATCAGCTGAGCAAGTAATGGGCGCTTCATGTCCCGGTCTACCTTGTAAACTTTCTGTGCCACTGTATCAGCGGTAACGTTGCGGCGTGCCACCTCGATGATCTTCGGGTGATTGAGCAGCCCTGTGGCGAGGTCTTTGATTTTGTCGGAGAAGGTGGCAAAAAATAGTAAATTCTGTCGCTGTTTGGGCAGGAGTGAGATAATGCGGCGAATATCACGAATAAAGCCCATATCTAGCATCCGGTCTGCTTCATCCAGCACTAACACCTCAATCTGCGATAAGTTCACCGTGCCCTGCTGCACATGGTCTAAGAGCCTTCCTGGGGTCGCAACTAGAATATCCACGCGGCTGTTCAAACGCCGTTTTTGCTGACTAAAGCTGACCCCGCCGTACATTACCATTGAATTCAGTTTTAGGTACTTGCCATACTCAACCACGCTGTCGGATACCTGTGCAGCGAGTTCACGAGTTGGGGTAAGAATCAGCGCCCGAATTGGTGAGCATCCATTAGATGTGGTTTTAACGCTATTATCGGACGACAACCGATGCAGAAGCGGCAGGGTGAAGCTGGCAGTTTTTCCAGTCCCGGTTTGGGCACCAGCTAGCAAATCACCACCAGACAATACCACAGGAATCGCCTGCATCTGGATAGGCGTGGGTTTAGTGTAGCCTAGCTCGGTGACAGCACGGATAATTTCATTGGACAAGCCGAGAGTAGAAAAAGACATAAAACTCCAGAGTTAACATCGGCCTGTCGCCAGTGGCGGCATCAGTTTGAGGCGGACGGATGGTTTTAAGGCATAGATGAGCAGTAAACGCCAAGACTGAAAGCGAATGCCGCAGTTCTGCATTTTAGCAGAGTGTAGTTGGTTGTGTAGTGATTTTGCAGAGACTTTAATTTCGCTTGAGCAACTGTCCGCAAGTTTTATCAACCGCAAAATTAAGTTTAATTCCTGTTGGAGAAGTGATTGCCCTAGCTCAAAAAGTTTGCATCTAAAATAGAAAAGCGATCGCCTAAAAAGTGTCAACAAATCATGGTTAAATGCCGGAAATCCATACCCCATATTTGGTTTTTCCTGTCAATGCATAAGTCCTAAACTCAAGGGAATGCATTTGTTTGTAGGAGGGTTTATGACGACTGTTGAGCATTTGCCTTTTGCATTAAAACTTTTAACTGCCTTGGGCTGCGGATTGGTGGCGGGAGTCTTCTTCGCCTTCTCGACTTTTGTCATGAGCGCACTTGCTCGACTTGAGCCGAGAGAAGCAATTATCGCTATGCAATCGATCAATATCACAGCTATCAATCCGTGGTTTATGGTGGCGCTGTTTGGTACGGCTTTGGCTTGCCTGTTTCTGGCGATCGCCTCGCTGTCAAAATTGCATCAACCTGGTGCGGTCTATTTTTTGGGTGGTAGCTTGCTTTATCTGGTGGGCACGATTCTGGTGACTATAGCCTTTAATGTGCCGCTAAATGATGCCCTAGCGATCGCCAAACCAGATAGTACTGAGGGTGCAAATCTATGGGCTAGATATCTGATCAACTGGACGCTCTGGAACCATGTTCGCACAATAGCCGCGTTTGGGGCAGCTGCATTGCTGACGATCGCGCTCTGTAAGCAAACAGTAAATTAGTCATTTGTCCTCTGTTACAAAGTTCTGTTCGTCTTTGACGTTGGCGTAAAGCGCCTCTGGAGACATCGACCTCTGCGTGGGTGGGGAAATTCCCCCAAGTAAGCTCAGTCGCAGAAACAGGAAACCTAATCAGGTAAAAAATTAGAATCCCCGGACTTTAGGGATGGGGTGGATGTCAACAATTAACTCTTGACATTCAAGACTAGTACATTTAACCTAGTAGTTAATTAACTGCGCGGTTAAATACTTCCAATCTAAATGTCCACCGATCAATTGAGCGTCACCTTTGCCGCCCTTGCCGATCCTACCCGGCGGGCAATCCTGGCTCATCTCGCTAAGGGAGAAGCATCAGTAACTGAACTAGCCCAACCCTTTGAGATGAGTCTGCCTGCCATTTCCAAACATCTCAAGGTGCTGGAGCGTGCGGGATTGATCACAAGGGGTCGAGAAGCTCAGTGGCGACCCTGCCGACTAGAGGCAGAACCACTCAAGGATGCAGCAGATTGGATTGAACAATATCGCCAATTCTGGCAACAGAATTTGGATCGTCTAGACGAGTATCTACAACAATTGCTTGCAGAGGAAAAGAAACGCGATCGCGAACCATAAGCTGAGATCCTTCCATTCTTAAGGAGATACAAGATGTTGAAACAAAATGACTCAACTTCCCCTCAGTCAGAACGCGAAATTATCATTACTCGTGTCTTCAACGCACCGCGAGAACTTGTATTTAAGGCATGGACAGAGCCAAAACACATCGCCCAATGGTGGGGGCCAAAAGGCTTCACAACTCATGTGACAGAAATGGATTTCCGTCCGGGCGGTCAATGGCGCTATGTCATGATTAGTCCAGATGGCACGGAGTACCCCGTCAAAGGTGTGTTCCACGAAATCGTGCCTCCAGAAAGAATTGTCGCTAGCGATGAATTTGACGAAGGCTTTGAGCAAGTTATCAACGCCGATTTGCCACAGGGTATTGTGACGACAGCTATTTTTGAGGATGTGAACGGTAAGACTAAACTGACTCTCCAGATTCTTCACGCATCTGAAAGCGATCGCCGCAAGCATGAAGAGATGGGCGTTGTTGCTGGGTGGAATTCTAGCTTCGATTGCCTTGATGAATTCCTAGCAAAGCAAGTTCAACAGCAACAGAATGGTTTTGCAGTCACATTGCCATCAGATCGGGAAATCCTCGTGACTCGCGTTTTTAATGCCCCGCGCAGACTTGTCTTTGAGGCATGGACTCAACCCGAACACGTTAAGCGCTGGTTTGGGGTTTGTAGCAGTATGACAATGACCGTTTGCGAAATCGACTTGCGTGTGGGTGGTAATTGGCGTTATGTCTTGCAAGATTACAAAAACAGCACTGAACACGCATTTTCAGGAGAATACCGGGAAATTGTGCCCCCAGAACGATTGGTTAGTACCGAAATCTATGAACCAGTCGCCAATAGCGACCACTTGAATACGCTAACCCTGACGGAAATTGACGGAAAAACAACGTTGCATATTTACATCCAACACCAGTCAAAAGAGCAGCGGGATGGACATCTCCAATCTGGCATGGAAGAGGGACTGGGCGAGACTCTCAACCGTCTCGAAGCACTCCTCCAATCAATGGCATAACACTCCTACAAAGGATAGGGGACATCCAATTTTTTAAATACCCATTTAAGACCACGCCCTTAAGGGCGTGGTCTCATTTGTGCGTAAGTCTTGTTTCTACTCAGCAACCCCAAAATCACTATATTCATCATTTCATAAATTAACACAATCGGTGCCCTTACAATTATTTGTACCTCACCAACTTGCAATCTGCTGTATCTCACGCAAAGGCGCAGAGGCGCAAAGAAGAGCGCGAACGTATGATTTTAAAAAATTAACCTTGCTGTAGTGTGGAAGCTTGTGCAAAATTTACTTGTTAATGAAGCTAATAACTCCGTGAATGAGGCTTTTTGCTTGGTTAATGAAGCTAATAACTCCGTGAATGAGGCTTTTTGCTTGGTTAATGAGGCTAATAACTCCGTGAATGAGGCTTTTTGCTTGGTTAATGAAGCTAATAACTCCGTGAATGAGGCTTTTTGCTTGGTTAATGAGACTAATAACTCCGTGAATGAGGCTTTTTGCTTGGTTAATGAAGCTAATAACTCCGTGAATGAGGCTTTTTGCTTGGTTAATGAGGCTAATAACTCCGTGAACGAGTTACCAAAAGTGCCGTCGCCAGAAATCGAACCGGGTATAGGTTCTCGCTTCATTATTGATTCTAATCGCGAAATCCTGACTAATGCCCATGTAGTTAACCGTGTTGATACGGTGAGTGTGATGCTCAAAGATGGACGTAATTTCAAAGGTAAGGTTAACGTGAGTTCGACAGACGGCTTCAATAAGCCTTCAGCAAGGGGAAAGGGGAAGGGGAAAAGGCTGATTCTTGCGTTCCCTTACCCTTTAACCTTTTTCCTTTTCCCCCTTCTTCCTAGCTCTGAGATACTACCATTGAACTCACGTTAAGGTTACGGGTGATGATGCGGTGATAAATGTTGCGGTGGTGAAAATTCCGGCGAATCACTTGCCAACAGTGGGATTAGGCAATTCTGAGGGGTTGGAACCAGGAGCATGGGCGATGGTCACTAATGGTAATCCTCTTGCTTTAGATGATAAAGTAACCCACGGCATGATTAGTGCCAATCATCTGGAAAAATTTTGCTAAACCTAAGTTCGGAGAATTCAATTATGATCAATCATTTAACTTCGCTGACAAAAGAAACTCATAAAAGCCAAAAAGCCTCACCCCAATTTACTGATAACATGCGGAATTATCTCCAACAAATAGGTCGTGTACCTTTATTAACCAATGAAGAAGAAATAATTTACGCCCGTCAAGTACAGCAGATGATGAATTTACTCACTGCTAAGAAGGAATTAGCTGGGCAATGTGAGCAGGAGCCAATGTTGCAAGAATGGGCAGATTATCTCAATTTAAGTATTGATACACTGCAACAACAATTAAATCTAGGCAAAAAAGCTAAGGAAAAAATGCTGGCTGCCAATCTGCGATTAGTCGTAGCCATAGCCAAGAAATATCAACAAAGAAATATGGAGCTATTAGATTTAATTCAAGAAGGCAATTTAGCTCTAGAAAGAGGTATAGAAAAATTCGATCCGAATCTGGGTTATAAGTTTTCCACCTATGCTTACTGGTGGATTCGTCAAGGAATCACACGCGCGATCGCCCAAAAAAGTCGCACTATTCGCCTACCAATTCATGTGGTAGAAAAATTGAATAAAATTAAGCGTGTACAACGGGAATTATCCCAAAAATTAGGTCGTACTCCTACTACTAATGAAATTGCCACAGCCTTATGTTTAACACCTAAGGAGGTAAGAGAGCATTTACATCTGACCCGTAAACCTATGTCTCTTGAAGCAAAAATTGGTTCAGAGCAAGAATCAGAATTACAAGATGTTTTGGAAGATTCTGGACTTAAACCTGAAGACTATGTTGTAGAAAAATCTCTACAACAAGACCTGCAAAAGCTGTTAGAAAAATTATCTCCCCCACAACGAGAAGTATTAATTCTCCGCTTTGGTTTGATAGATGGTCATGCACTTTCTTTAGCAGAAGTAGGTCAGCGCCTTAGTTTGAGTAGAGAACGGGTAAGACAAATAGAGCAAAAAGCTCTGAAAATCCTCAGACAAAATAAGGAAGAAATTAGTAGTTACCTGGCTAGTTAATGTTGAAGTTTCTGTTTGCTATGACTAACTCATTCAGAATCTTTTTTATGGTAGGGGAACGCAACTGTGCTACCCTACTTAAACCAATAATTAACAGGTTCAGTCGTCACTGAATACCCAATTAAACAAACTTGGTAAATTCAGATTACCTTTGGTATTGAGTTTCAATATAAACTTTCAGGGTGATATAAATATTTCTCAACATCTACAAAATATCTATTTGTCTGAGTAGATAAATCTGGGTTGTTGAAAATTTCCACATGTTCGGAGGATAATTTATTGATTTGATTGGGAGCATATCTGATTAAATAGCCTTGAGAATCTAAGATTCTGTGGATGGGATAATCATCAGCAGATGTTTTTTTAAGATATGTAGGAATAGCTCGAAGATAGCTGTTATCTACGCCAATTACTTTAATTATCTGTTTGTATGTTACTACTTTCCCTGATGGTACTTTGACTAGAAAATCTAGAAAGCGTTCATAAGGTTTTTCCGATAATGCTCTTAATTTCTCAGTCTGAATCTGAACATTATTCCCAACACTAAGTTGACCTGAATTGATAATTACACCTAAAATTCCTCTTTTCCTTTGAATAGTTTTTAAAGAAGCAACTAAATTGGCTATGCGCTTACAGGGTTCACAATGAAAGGTTAAACGAATAGCAGCACCACTATCACAACTTATGAGAGCGCCAGGGGTAAAATTTTCAGATTCAACCCCGGCTATGACAATATTTTCTCGTAATTCTCCTGGTGGAATTGCCAGGTCTATAATATCTTCATGCCTAACAACTAAAATTTGCCTGGGACTGATGGGGTCAGCATTAATATCTCCTTCTATACCATGACCTATTTTTAAGTTGATTGACTCAACTTCTCTCATTTCTGAACCATGCTTTGGTTTTATAAAAAGATGTAAAATCGAACCCTGTGCAATAGACATTTAATAATTAATACAGTTTCAATTAATGATTGTATGTCATGAATGGTCGCAAAGGCAGGGGAAACCCATATGTGTCAACTTAACGTGAAACCCTTATCAAGACTGATACGTGAATTAAATCACCTACCATCAAGATCCGCCCCGCCCCACCCCGGCGTTGCTGACGCAAAACCTCCCCTCCCCTTAGCAAGGGGAGGGGATTGAGGGGTGGGGTAAAAGGGTTGTTGAATAAGGGTTTGAGCCTAAGTAGTGCAAATCTAAAGACTTTATTAAGGAGTTACCTAAGCAAAATTAGGTAGAAAATGGGTAGATTCCCCCTATCTTTAAGCAAGCGATTGAGCCATAATAGATACTATAAACAGCGCTGGCAAAACATTTAAGGCTAGCATTTAATAAACGTTAGATAAACCAAAGCCCTGAATTTATCACAGGGCTTTTTAAATTTTATTGAAACAGCGAAGGTTTAAAACCGAGTAGAATTGTGGGCGAAAAAGTGAATCATTAGAACCTGAATGTAGTCCGAATAACGCCTGTATAGATGGTGTCGTTATTGCTGTTATGCTCTGGATTTAATATCACAATCAATCCTGGTGTAATTGAAAGATTACTATTAACTTGATACCGATATAAAGCCTCGAAATGGAAAGAGGTATCAGTGTCTATACGCCTGTCTGGGACAAGATTTGTGGCGGTAACGATATTATTTCCAAAGTCATTACCAGTTACCTTCGGTGGTTGTCCAAAGATAATACCGCCTAAATTACCCTTTTTACCAAGGTCGGGGAAGGCTAGAGTCACAGCCCAGTTCCAAATATCTGCTTGATCGCCGCGATTAACATTAGCACCAGAACTATTTTCGGCGATCGCCTGAGTATATCCCACCCAACCGGCAAGGGTAAATTGGGGACTGAAACGATAGTTGGCTGCTAAACCATAGTGATTGGTTGTCGTGTTTACCGGAGTAGTAGCAGTAGAGTTAAAAGGATTATTTGCAAATGCACTACCATAGGAACCCGAAACTACCACATCACCATCATTGTTAGCACCTCTGAGGTAGGAGTGAGCATAAGTCAAACCTAAGGTAAAGTCTTTGTTTGGCTGAAAGGCTAATTGTGCTAAAGCGCCATAACTCCCATCAAATAGGCCTTTACCAGAATTCGGATCGCTACCTCTGCGCGCCAAATAGCCTCCAGATAAGGTGATTGTGTCACTTAACTTGAAAACAGCACTCACACCGGAACCTGTATTACTGGCGGAGGAGGTATTACTGGCGCGGTAAATCTCAGAGAAACGCCCAAAGCGAGACAAAGAACCAATGGGAGTTGAAGACAAGAACGGGTTAAAGGTATTGAAGTTGTCGTAAAACTCCCCACCAATGGCATCAACAATCACGTTGAGTTGCTCACCGATGGGAAAGCGATAATATAACTTGCCCATCTGAACACTGTTATCAGCATTATTGGTAGTGTCCCAAGATGTGCGTGTCATGTTTGTACCTGTGACAGCACCACTAAAAGCATTGGTGTTGTTGGCTTCTAAACGGGTAAATAATTGGTCTTTACCAGTGAAGCTAGTAATCAGGTTGAGTCGGACGCGATCGCTAAATATCGCTCTATCTTGCAGCCTCCGTCCTCCTGATGCTGTATACTGATTGTTGGTAAAATTTTCTCTGGTTGCGCCTGCGGGTCTAACATTAATCTCGTTCCATACATCTGAGTTTAATGCGCGATCGCCACCAAACACACTTCCAAGACTGAAAATTATCTCTGCATTCAACTTGGTAGTAGCAGAAAATTGTTGACTCTCTAAGGTTGCAGTCCGACCTTCTAAGCCGTCCAACCTTCCCCTGAGTTCCACCAGTCCATCAGCAAACTCTTGTTGCAATTTTTGCAAGGTTTCTAGGTCTTGCTTAGTCACTAAGTCGGCTGTACCCGTTGCAATCAGTTCGTTGACTCTATTCAAACAAGCATTTAAACCCGCTGCAAATTCATAGCGAGTCAGCGCCCGATTTCCGCGAAAGCTACTATCTGGATATCCCGCAATACAACCATAGCGCTCAACCAAAGACTGTAAAGCAGCAAAAGCCCAATCTGTCGGTTGCACATCAGAAAGTTGCGATACAGATGTCACCTGATCCATCGCCGAAGTTGCTTGCGCCTCATCTGGAACCTGCTGGCTTTGTTGGGATAGTTCTGTCTGTGACTGATTTCGTTGGCTATCTCCTACCACTGGATTTGCTGATGCAGCTTTAGCTGTCATCATACTAGCTAGCAGTAGTAACAATGAAGAGCGTACAAAACTGGACATTACCCTCACACCTCAAATATACTTAAACCAACTATGTTGGTCTTTATTCCAATTATGTTGGTATAAATTAGCAAGAATTACATATTGTTAGAACTAATTACGCTGCTACTACCAAATTTTGAATCTATATTGCTACAAAAAGACCAAACATTTCACTGATACTTCAACCTCTTAACCGACTTAGTTGGTAAATATTTTATACCAAAATATTTGGTATAAATGTAGCGTTAGTTACAAATTTTCCGAATACCAAGAACTTACAATACCAAAACTAATTTATAAAAAAATCTTTGGCTTGCAGTTTTTTCTATGCACAGAAGACGAATTCTTAGCTTAATTGGTACAGCAGTTGCTAGCTTACTAGTAGCCATTAATTTACCAACCGTTGCTCCCTCACCGGTACTAGCACAGTCACAGGCTACCCTGCTGGTGTCTGCTGCTGCCAGTTTGAAAGAAGCCCTAGAAGAGATAAAGCCTCTTTACCAACAAAGTCAAGCAAATACCAACATTAATTACAATTTTGGGGCTTCAGGTGCTTTGCAACAACAGATTGAGCAAGGTGCGCCCGCAGATATCTTTATTTCCGCTGGGAAAAAGCAGGTAGATGCGTTAGACGAAAAAGGACTTTTGCTAGGAGGAACTCGTTCTATCCTGGCAAAGAACCGTCTGGTGTTGATTGTACCTAAAAATGTTGTGGGCATCACCAGTTTCTACAACCTTAAAGACTCCAACATTAAGAAAATTGCCATTGGTGAACCCAGAAGCGTACCCGCAGGACAATACGGTGAACAAGTACTTCAGAAGCTGAAACTTTTGCCACAGATCAAGTCAAAATTGGTCTACGCTAACAATGTACGTCAAGTATTGGCAGCTGTAGAAAGTGGCAACGCTGATGCAGGTTTAGTTTACATCACTGATGCCAAAATTTCAGATAAAGTAAAAATTGTGGTGGCAGCTGACGAAAAATACCATTCTGCGATTGTTTATCCATTCGCAGTCCTCAAAAGCAGCAAAAATGCTGATGCAGCTAAGGAATTTGCCAAATTTCTCTCGAGCAGTCAAGCTAAAGCGGTACTCAAAAAATACGGCTTTCTTTTGCCTTAATAATGAAGGTACGATCAAATGCGATCGCATTATACCAAAAGAAATTTTTGATTTGCGCTGATCGTGCGATCGCACTCTTCTTTCTTCAGCCAACTACTTCTAATGTAATCGACATCGCCGCCAGTTTCTTGACATCAACGCCGCGCACTCCCGCAGGTAACTGCTGACTTTCACCGTTTGTTCCCCTACGTGTAGCATTATCTAAATCTAAGAGTAATTTATTTGTTATCTCCAAAAACTCATCAGTTGCACCGAATGGCCCACGTTTGGTGGTGTCTCCTCTTTTGGCAATTTTTTCTAGTGCTTGGAGTGACTCTGTTAATGGGGATGTACTAGCAATAATTAGTGCTTCGGTAATTCCTAATGGTTCGCTAATGGTGAGTGTCATCTCATCATTTTCGGGAATCACTCGCTTTTCACCTGCGGCGATCATGACTGCATCTTCTGAAGCAGAAACAAGCTGATTATCAGGAAAAATCACTGCCATTTCCCCTTGGGCATCAATTACTAAAATGCTGACGTAAAGAGGTACAGTTTCTTGATTTTCAACTTGAAAAGCTATTTGCGTATTTACAGGTAATTGGGCAATTATACCATCTTCACTGTTAGCAGCATTTGCGGATTGTTGAGGATTTTGCCGCCCACGTACTGTAAAAGTTTCACTCACAATTGTTTTGTTATTAGCGATAATCATAGAAGCGTTAACTTTCAGGCGTGATGTATTGGTATTGCCTACCATTTTCTTGACAATGCGCGCTGCTAATAATGATTTTAATTTAGATTTTAATCGCTCTACTGCCGCCGGGATAGATTCATTAGCCTCGCCGAAAGATTTAGGAATTATTTGGTCTAGTGATGGTAAAAATAAACCTAAACTGCCTACAAGCTGAAGATTTGGGGTGTGAAATTTTTGTAATTGCTGATATCTTTCTTCGGTCATCCTAGCAAAGATATATTGTACTTCTTGTTGTCCCAAAGGTAAGGGTGTAATCCGGTTGAGCGCTTTTAAAGCTTGTGTGGCTTGGGCAGTAGTTTTACTATCAAATGAGTCATCTAGCCCAATTTGTAAAGTTATATCCGTAGGAATACCCCGCAGACGTTCTTGTAAAATTGTGCCCGCTGGTAATTGGGTGCTGACTTTTGAATTTGCGTTAATTCTACCTTTGGCAACTAAACCTTGTCGAGATTCTAAATTAATTAATCCGCGTTCTATGCCGTTGTTATCAACAACGCTAAAAGCTGCATTATCTTTGTTAAATGCTTCTAAGGATTGGGGATCTACACCACCTAACCACAATTCTACTTGGTCGCCTTGAGTTTGAGTCACAATTGCATCGGCGTAGGATGTGATAAAAGGAGTAAAGTAAAGCGGTGGGTTAGGATTTCCTTTAACGTTGACTTCTAATTCTGGGTATTGAATTCCCGAATTTTGATATGCCAAATTTTTAGTAGTACGACTCACATCAGCAAATACTTTGTTGACAGATTGATTCCCTGGCTTTTGCCATAAATAATAAGTCAAAGCATAAGTAAATGCTCCGGCTGAAAAACCACTAAAAGCTGCATCAACGGCAAATTGGTCACGTTTTGCTGAAGCCAGGACAACTCCTTTAGCTATTTTTTGACGCAGTGTCTTATACTGTTGTGGTGACAAATTCAACTTTTGTAACCATTGGCGCTGATACTCAAATTCTGCCTCCATAGCTTGCAAATTTGCGCCTCCCGGACGGGTACGCACCAGAAAATTTCCCCGTTTTGCGCCACCAGAATGACAGCAATCTAAAACAACGGTGACATTTTCTGTTTTTAATGCATACATGAGTAAAAACAGAGTGTGTCCCATGATGTCTTTGACTACGCCACCGCGATCGGGATATCCTGGAGGTAAGCTAGCGTCAACGGGAACCAGTGTGCTGTTGAGTCCATCTTTTTCGTCTTTGTCTGGATCAACTACTCGTGAACCATGTCCAGAAAAGTGAAATACTACAATATCCCCTGGTTTAGCTTGGTCGATGAGGTGTTGTTCAAAGGCTGTCAAGATATTTTGGCGCGTAGCTTGGGCGTCGGTGAGTGTAACAATATCTTGAGTGTTAAAACCAAAGCGGTGAGTTAGCAATTCTTTTTGTAACTGCACATCATAAGTGCAACCTCTAAGTTGCTGAATACCATTTTGATATTCATTAATTCCCACCAGTAGCGCCAGCTTGCGGGGTGCATTTTGCGCCAGGACTTTGGCGTATTTATCACCCTGCTGCATGATATCTAACTGGCTGAAACCAATACTCGCCAATGTGGAACCAGCAAATTGCAGAAATTGACGGCGTTTGATTTGAGTCATAGGTTTTAAATTTGAGATTTGAGATTTGCTGGTTATTTATACTTCTAGGGGTATGGGGGGGTATGCAACTTGGTGAATAAATTTCGGGTGTGTCAACAGGGAAGGGGGACAAGGGAGACAAGGGAGACAAATCCCGCATTTCTCACAAGCAGTAGGGGCGGGTTCACAGATATGATCTGAATTATTCACGACTATTTGGCTTAACCCGCCCCTACGATTGCAAAATTTGTGACAAATCCAGGTTTAGTCCTAACGCACCCCACCAGATGAAAGCTAATTTACTACGTAACTCTCACAATTCAATTTAAAGTTTCCATAAAACTGCATACCCCGACACCGCCGAGAAATATATTGATTTGTAGATAAAAAATCAGTATATACGCTCATGACGAAGCAGAAGAAACTCCCTGTGTTGGCTTCTCGCGCTGTGGTTTTATTTTGCTCCCTGCTGTTATTATCCGAGTCAACAGTTGCCAGTGTAGGGAGTTATAAGTTAAAAATTGCCCAGCAGCCAGCGACAACCAGCCAAGATGCGACTCGTGCGGAAGCGGAAAAGTTAAGGCAGGAAGGATTGCAATTATTTAAGCAAGGAACAGCAGAATCGTTGAGACAGGCTCTTGTTAAATGGCAAGAAGCGCTAAAACTGTGGCATCAAGTTGGAGATAAGCAATGGCAAGCTTTCACACTCCTTGGTATTGGTAGAATTTACGAAGATTTAGGAGACAAGCAAGAGGCTCTCAAATTCTACAACTCTTCTTTGCCTTTGATGAAGGAAGTAGGGGATAAGGCAGGAGAAGCGACTACCCTCAACAATATTGGCTTAGTCTACTACTCATTAGGAGACCAGCAGCAGGCTCTCAAATTTTACAACGAAGCTCTGCCTTTGAGTAAGGAGGTGGGGGATAAGGCAGGAGAGGCGAGAACCCTCAACAATATTGGTGGTGTCTACTACTCATTAGGAGACAAGCAGCAGGCTCTCAAATTCTACAACTCTTCTTTGCCTTTGATGAAGCAGGTGGGGAATAAGGCAGGGGAGGCGAGAACCCTCAACAATATTGGCTTAGTCTACGACTCATTAGGAGACAAGCAGCAGGCTCTCAAATTCTACAACTCTTCTTTGCCTTTGATGAAGCAGGTGGGGGATAAAGCAGGGGAGGCGGTTACCCTCAACAATATTGGCTTAGTCTACGACTCATTAGGAGACAAGCAGCAGGCTCTCAAATTCTACAACTCTTCTTTGCCTTTGAGTCAGCAGGTGGGGGATAAGGCACAGGAGGCGAGAACCCTCAACAATATTGGTTTAGTCTACTACTCATTAGGAGACAAGCAGCAAGCACTCAAATTCTTCAACTCTTCTTTGCCTTTGAGTCAGCAGGTGGGGGATAAGGCACAGGAGGCGACTACCCTCAACAATATTGGCAGTGTCTACGACTCATTAGGAGACCAGCAGCAAGCTTTCAAATTCTACAACTCTTCTTTGCCTTTGAGGAAGGAGGTGGGGGATAAGGCAGGAGAGGCGACTACCCTCAACAATATTGGTTTAGTCTACTACTCATTAGGAGACAAGCAGCAAGCACTCAAATTCTTCAACTCTTCTTTGCCTTTGAGTCAGCAGGTGGGGGATAAGGCACAGGAGGCGAGAACCCTCAACAATATTGGCAATGTCTACAACTCATTAGGAGACCAGCAGCAGGCACTCAAATTCTTCAACCAAGCTTTGCCTTTGACTAAGGAGGTGGGGTATAAGGAAGGGGAGGCGAATACCCTCAACAATATTGCCATTGTCTACTACTCATTAGGAGACCAGCAGCAGGCACTCAAATTCTTCAACCAAGCTTTGCCTTTGACTAAGGAGGTGGGGTATAAGGAAGGGGAGGCGACTACTCTAGGGAATCTTGCTGACTTAGAACGCAAAGCAGGTAATCTGCAAGCTGCACTTACACAAATCGACAGCGCTATCCAAATTATCGAAGATTTACGCAAAACATATACTAACAAAGACCTGCAAAGCACCTATTTCGCCACAGTCCAACATTATTACAAATTCAAAATCGATCTGTTGATGGAACTGCACAAAAAAGAACCATCAAAAAGATACGACGCATTAGCCCTCAACACCAGCGAAGCATCCCGCGCTAGGGGACTTGTAGAACTGTTAACCGAAGCCCGCGCCAATATCCGCAAAGGTGCAAACCCCCAACTCTTAGCCGAAGAAAGCCGCATACAAGCTTTAATTGATGGTAAAGAAAAAGTACGGTTTGAAATAGTTAACAGCGATAAAATTAAAGACCCCATATATAAAGCCAACGCCGAGAAATTACAAACAGAAATTGATGAACTCCTCCGCCAACAAAAAGAACTGGAAACCAAAATCCGCGAAACTAGCCCACAATACGCTAACCTGAAGTATCCCCAACCCCTGAATTTATCGCAAATTCAGCAACAACTCGATAAAGATACCCTGCTGTTACAATATTCCTTGGATGAGGAACGCAGCTTTTTATGGGTGGTTTCTCCCAATTCTCTCGATACTTACGAACTTCCCAAAAAACAAGAGATAGAGAAAAGCGCGATTAATTTATTCTGCCTGATTAGCCAAAACAGTTCTAAACCGCCTTCTGCAACTAATAAAGAACATCCTTGCGCTGGTATCAAAATTCGCCGGATTGATGTCGCCGCAAAGGAACTCAGTCAACTGATTCTCGCACCGGTGAAAGATAAATTGGGGACAAAACGCTTAGTAATTGTCGCCGATGGTGCTTTGCAATATATCCCCTTTGCGGCGGTGGCTGATTTAAATTCTCAACCCAGTTCTACACAAGGTCAAGGGGAAAAAGATAAACTATTGGGAATACAGGTGAGTGTTTCCCGAGAAAAACAAAAAAATCCTGACTGTGTGGGTGGTGGTATTAGTAGCTGTCCAGGTAAAAATTCACCTGTGAATAAATTTGACTACCAACCGCTATTTATTAATCACGAAATTGTCAGTCTTCCTTCTGCATCTACCATTGCCATTCAACGCCAGCAACTCGCCAATCGTCAACCCGCACCCAAAGCCTTAGCTATCCTCGCCGACCCAGTATACAGCGCTACCGATGAGCGAGTTACCACCGCCAAAAATAAACAACTCCAGCAGCAAGATGACATCGATTTAGAGCTAGAACGCTCTGCCCTCAAGCGTTCTGCTGATATCCTGAATCGCCAAGGTTGGCCGCGTCTTTTTGGTACACGCACAGAAGCACAGACAATTTTTAAACTCGTACCAGACTCGAAAGGGGTGGAAGTCTTTGATTTTGCAGCTAACTATAATTGGGCTACCAGCAGCAATCTCAATCAATTCCGGATTTTACACTTTGCTACCCACGGTTTTGTTAATGATGCTAACCCAGAGTTATCAGGTATTGTGCTGTCTCTGGTAAACGAACAAGGTAAAGACATTCGCGGATATCTGCGGTTAGCAGACTTGTTTAACCTCGATTATCCGGCAGATTTAATTGTTCTGAGTGCTTGCGAAACTGGATTAGGTAAGGAAATTCAAGGCGAAGGCTTGGTAGGCTTGACAAGAGGATTAATGTATGCAGGTGGAGAAAGATTGGTTGTGTCCTTGTGGCAAGTCAGTGATGAAGGGACGGCTGAGTTTATGCAGGAATTTTACAAGCAAATGTGGCAGCAAGGCAAGCCAGCGAATCAGGCTTTACGGGCAGCGCAGTTGAAAATGTGGCAACAAGAGAAATGGCGTAATCCTAATTATTGGGCGGCGTTTACGTTTTTGGGTGAATGGCGATAAGTTTTCGATCGCAGTTTTTGGGCGTTGCTGATTGAAGTATGAATAAGTCTCACGCAAAGCCGAGGACAGTTGCGTGGGCGGGTTTCCCGACTTGAGCAAACTGTCCGTCGCAAAGAGTCGTTATTTGATTGTGCCAAAAATTTAAATTCATACTCCGATTCAGCAACGCCAATTTTTTTGTGCGCCTAATCTGCGATCGCATGATTTTTTTTTCGGGAAAATATTTTGCTTTAACCTATTTTACAAGTATAAAACTATACTTTACAATTCTTAATAAGAAAGGCGATCGCCCTCTGCCAAGAAACTGCGATCGCCTTTCTGTAAACCCCCATTATGGGAGACAAATACAATCATGGCACAAGTAGAAAATTTTGTAGAAAATCCAAATTTCGCCCTATCAGATTTACACCAATACCTAGGCGGCGAAAACTTAAATACACCCCCAGTAAATCAACCTGCTGCAAATCCATCGCCTAAAAGAGAACCGATAAAACATTTACTCATTGCTTCTCCTAAAGTCGTCATCAGTACAATTCACCATCTACAAGTCATAGGTTACGCTAGCACAGGAGACTGGAGTCCATTACTACCAACCGCCAACCCAGAGGAAGTCATGAGTATTTTAATCCGTCAGATTTTAATCCAATAACCAATTAAAAAATCAGAACCCCGTTAACAAAGCGGGGTTCTGACTTTGATATTCAATTTTCAGCTGACAACTGACAACTAACAACTGACAAATTACGCATTCCGTATCTGTTCGAGAGTATCAAGAGACTTTTGAGCTAATTCCTGTTCACCGGCTTTTTGGAAAATATTGGCTGCTGTTTGTAAATCCGAAATAGCCAGTTGCTTACTTCCCAAAGCATAATTAGAAACGCCTCGGAACAAATAAGCATAACCAATATTAGTATCCAGCTTAATAGTTTGGTCAAAATCTGCTTTAGCTTCCTGATATTGCTTTAAGTTAAAATAGGCAACACCTCTACCCAGATAGGCATAGGGATTATTAGGCTCTATTTGGATTGATTGGTTAAAAGCCTGAATAGCTCCCTGATAATCATCTTTTTCCAACAATGCAAATCCTGCTTCTAAAGAGGATTTGAAGTTATTATTATCAGTTGACGATTGAGTAAAATTAGATTCAATTTGCAACTTTTCTGCCTGGGGTTTAAATTCAATGCTGGGTAACTTTTCAGCATTAGCTTTAGGAGCGCAAACCATTAAACCGAATAAAATCATTCCTGAAGCTAAAACTTTAAATCCTTTCATTTGTAGTTCTCCAATAAAATGCATGACAAAGAGCGTTGAGTATGGATGAGAAATTAGCACTTCGTAGAAAATGATGGTAGATACACCGTCATCTCGGCTTTGTTACCTATGCATAACCGCTAACTTTGGTTATCTTATGGATATATACTTCTCAGCCCAGTAGGGGGTATGCAGTTTTCACAAATGAAGCAATTTTAATTTCTTGTTTATCTATATCTCTGGCGACTCAGGGGGTATGCAAAAATTCGGGACACTACACCCGCATTTCTCACAAGCAGTAGGGGCGGGTTCACTGCATTGGTGTCAACTTAAGTTAAAAGGCTTATCCCACAAGCGTTTTACCCCAACCCTCAATCCCCTCCCCTTGGCAAGGGGAGGGGAGGTTTTGCGTCAGCAAAGCCGGGGTGGGGTGACGCGAATCTTGATGGGAAGCGAGAAAAAGTTTCTCTGTTTAGTGAGGTACAGTCACCCCACCCCCAACCCCCTCCCCGCAAGCGAGGAGGGGGCTACGATATAGCTCATGTGATTAGAAAATGCGATATTATTCAGGGCTTCAACGAATGCATCGCTGATTTTTTTACAACCTGGGGCTGATTCTGTTCTGTCTCACATATCTTCTTTAACAAATCTGTTGTATGCGGCGATAAATCCTTTGAGAGATTAGGAACAGAATATACTTGCTGTAATACATCAGACCATAACTCATGTTTAGCAAAAAAATCGGCTTTTTCTAGAGCAATTGTTTTTTCATCTGCACCTTGGGTTTGCAATCGCTTTTCTAAAGCCTTCAGTTCATCAGTGATTTTCTGACGTTCTTGTCCATTCATCACTTGAAACTTGGCAAATATAGTAGGATTATCGCCCATAAATCCCTTCCAATCATAGCTTCGCCCTGGTTGTAATGCTTGTTCGCCTTGATAAATTGCCAAAGTTTCTGGACTCTTAATTTCTTGATTCCAAAAATTTTTCTGACTGCGTGCTTTTGACACAGCAATTTCCTTTAAATTACCTTGCCATAAAAACATGGGATTAGTACTATAAATTTTCCCATTAGGAGTAATCAGACATAAACCCTGTAGGGGATCGCGGGAAATTGGCCGTTCTTTTTTCCTTTTTAGTAACCAATCAATCATACCTGTTAAGGATGCTCTCTCGATTCTAGTTTGCCCGATTGTGATTTCTGGAGCAATTAACAAAGCAGGAATAACGGAAACTGATGCTAAACCAGCCAACATCAACAAGCGAATTCCAGTCATTTTATTAAGCATCTTTCGTCCTCAATACCGATAAAATATAAAACCAGAAAGTAGCAGATGGTAAAAACAAAGGTACTAAAAGATTTAGCGATATATACATTTGCATGGATATCAATCCATAGATTACAGTACCACCTGCGAGTAAAGCGATTAATAAACGACTACTGCGTTTACTCTGCTGACGTTGCAACAGAAATAATTGTGTCCCTTTACCAAAAAATACTGCAATTCCCATGATCCACAAATCAGGAATGGGGATAATCAGGTGTTGTTTCATGAGGTTTTGCATCATGTAAGCATTGATTTCTACCCCGGTGAAATCTCGTAGTAACCCACTTGTAGGATATTGCCTCCGCCAATAAGCTACCCCCAGTGGTAGGGGAAAAATATCGCTATGATCGTTTGATAATCCGGAATCTTTATATCCAGCAGCACCAATTAAGACAACTTGCTGTTTTAAATTTTCTTGATTGAGAGTTGTATTGTTCTGTAAATAATTACCTGCATTAACTACTTGATAAACTTGATTAGGTGGTAGGGAATAATCAATAATTGGATATAACCAAGTTTGTCCAAAATATTCAGAAAAGCTACTTAGCTTTGACAGACGTAACTTGTGGACTTTTTTACTCAAAGATGAATTTGCTGGCGCTTCACCAAGATATTTAATTACATCGGTACGTAAATCATTATTTCTCAAAGATTGGGGCTGGGGCAGATTTTCAGATAAATTTTCTTGATTTATCCAAGATACCAATGTCATCAAGTAAGTAAATGGACAGCTTTGGATACAATCTTTATTTGTATTTACTAATGACAAATGACCAGAAAGGTGATCAACATAACCTTGCTGAGTTTGATGAAGATTCGCAACGCTATTATTTACAGCTTGCTCTAGATTATCATTATTCAATATCGAGCCAAAGATAAACCACGTCCCATTTTTATTGATGGAATTTACTACTGATTTTTCTAAAATACTATCTTCTTCTGTCACCCTATCAAAGAGATAATCTATACCGATAACCTTGGCATTATCTATTGTCAATTTATCAATTAATCTAGCAAAATAACTCCGATCGAGAGGATTAAATTTATCAGCTTTCGTTTTAACTGCATTCAATGAATTTTCATCAATATGAATTAATATAACTGGTGGGGTTTTGTCTTTTGGTACTTGTTGAGTCACATCGCGATAAACTGCTTGCATACCAGTTTGCAAGTCGAGTACAGTTTCTTGTACAGGAGAGAGAAAACTGAAAATAACTAATGTTCCTAACGCCAAAGTTTCATAGCGTGTTGGTAACCATTTTTTAATTTGATGTTGAATACCAAACGGTTGTAAACAAAATAATTCTGCATGAGGATGACGAAATAAAACAGGAACAAGGTAAGCACTAGGATAGGTAAGATTTTTTTCTACTTTGAGATAATCGCTAGCTGTTAATAATGCTTCGTGAACATCTTTATATTCTTTCAGTGCATTTAAAAATTGAACAAAAAACTCTCCAGCTACGCGATTGTGTATCTTTTCGCGCATAATTGCAACTTGACTTAAGCCTAAATCAATCAATTTATTAGCAATACTTAAACCATCACAAGAGTTAAATATAGCGAATTTTAAACCATTATTAATGGCAGTAGTTAAGGGCTTTTCGATTTCACTTAAAGAAATATTAACATTAGGCGCAATTGATATCTGACCACCAGTGAAAGTACTTTCATTACTGTGTCCAGCGAAAAACAGCATATCCCAGCTTTGAGTAGTCAGGGCGTTAATTATTTCATTTTTCCAATTATTAATATTTTTATCTTGTTCCCAACGAAGTACTTTAACTTCAAAATTGGCGAGTTTTTTGAGTGATGATATAGCACGGGATTCGTCTGCAAAGCTTAAGCCAGTATCATCACCAAAAATAGCTAAAATTTTCGCTTTTCTCAAACCTTTTCTCGGAAAATTTGTCACTGCTTGCAGAATATTCAGGGGTTGACGCACAATCCGCAGTTTACCAGATGTCAATTCGGTGCTGATTTCCCATGCTTCCCAAGGTAAATGTTCTAATTCGGGAGAGTTACAACTAATAAAAATATTAATGTTGCTGGCAGCGTTACCTTTTAATTCATGTTTGTAATTTTCTACAGCTTGCTTACTAATTTTCGCCCGGATGTCATATAATCTTTCACTGCGTAACCATTGATGAAACTCATATAAAAGTTTAGCTTCTGCTTGCACTAATTGAGCTTGCCAATCTACAGGAGGCGGCATAATCACGCCTTTGTTGACAACTTTACCCCGCAATTTGTTTCTATAAAAATTAATATAAATTCTCTGCCATTGTTCATGGGAGGTGATGATATTTACTGGGTAAGTAATTTCAGCCGTCATTTGCTGATGCTGCCCCCAGGACAATTCAAATAAGCAGGTTTGTTCAACTTTTTGAATTTTTAAATAAAAATTAGTCATAGCTGATTTATCATTAGTTTGTAGTCAGGACTTCAGTCCTTATAGCGTTTCTCTGTTTAGTGAGGTACAATCACCCCACCCCCAACCCCCTCCCCGCAAGCGAGGAGGGGGCTATGATGTCTGACTTTTCACGTCATGTGGAAAAGAAGATAGCGAAACCTAACCCCCAGCCCCCTCGCCGCAAGCGAGGAGGGGGCTATGATATAGCTCATGTGATTAGGAAATGCTATATTTCAAATCAATCTTTACTTTTGAAAATTCATCCTTCTATTTGACTCGACATCACTCCACCTCACTGACTGATGTCAACGCAGTCCGATAAAACGATATTGATAAATGATTTTTGCGGTTTTTACCGAAATCTAGCTTTTGGCGCATTTGTTAGTCCTTCAGCATCTGTGTAATTACTCTTACTTCTCAGCCAAGAGGGGGTATGCAGTTTTGGCGGTTAGAGATATTGTCGAGTATTTTCCTGCGTCAGAATGCTGAAGATTTCGTGAAGTTGTCCTGCAAATTACCAGAATTGCAGAAAATAGGTTGTATGTGGATGGTAAGGGCACGGCATCAATAAGATATAGCGGTTATCGCTTGAGTCCAATACACAAAGTAGGGCCACGGCAGTGCCGTGCCCCTACACGCGACGATATAATTTTGTATTGCATCTAACACCAGAAGCGCTATATCCGTCTGAGTTAAAGGCTTTCGCTGCCGTGCCCCTACGCTGTATTATTGCTTATCAGGCGATCGCACTTTTGCTCTGGGTGTAGTCGCGATCGCTTTCAATATCTCCTTAAAAATGACTACCAAGGAGTGTCAACTTGTAATGTCAAAGGCAAACGGCGGTAATGTCACCTCTACATCATCACCTAAACTTGCAGTTACAATAAATTTCTCATCCCAATTACCAACTAAACAAGTATATAAATAGGAATCGCGCTGTTGGGGATTAACACTCTGTTCTGTCAAAATCCCTGTTTTATCGCTGACGCGAAACTTGAAATTTTCCGGGAGAGTATTTGGGGAAGTAGCACCTAAAATTAATAGCAAGCTCCATAAATTTGGCTCGCTGACTGTCGAGGAATTCCATGCAACTGCATACAATCTTAAAGGAATTCCGGCTAAGAGAAAATTCTGATATCCACTCCTGGCTACTAAAGGTATTTCTAAACCTTGTGTTTGCAATTGGGATGCGATCGCCTCTAATTCCTCGGCTGGACTGCGCATTTCTCTCAGAGGCGCTAATCTTGGTAATAATGTCCAAGCTAATGATTCTCCAATTTCATCTAATTCATCCCATAACCAGCGTCCTACATTGATTGCTGGTTGGGTAATTAATTTAATTAAATCCCTGATAGATGCTGGTGATAAAGATGTTTCTAAAGGGGGATTTTCTAGATTTAAACTACTGATTTGTAGTTTATATATCCAATCAACTAATTCTGGAGAAGTTAAAACTGCACTTCCCTGTTGCCAATTTAAAATTTCCCAAAGTTCTATTTCCGGTGCTTGTAATTGTCGGAGTAATGTAACTAATTCGCCTTCCATCGCCGCTAATGTTTGCTGGCGATTATCTGGTATATTTGGTAAGGTGATAGAGTCTGGCTGTAAAGCGCGTAAATACAACAATAAGCGGTTTGGGTCGTTGTCAAACCAATTTAAAGGTATTTCATAACTCCAATCTGGTTGGGTAGATATTGTCTGTAAAGTCTCGATATTTTCCATTAATTGGGGATAAGAGATAAATCCCCTGACTACCCCACATTCTTCTGATTCTAAAACTTCCACAAATACGTAAAAATGAGGAACGAATTCGGGAATATTTACGACTATTCTAGATAAAGATATGTGTTCGTTCCAGGAAGTACCATTGGTAATTAGGCAAAGTTTAAAATTACCAACTTGGAAATTAGCAACATGAGGAATGACATTGGCTAAAGCAGGTTTACTGATTGTAGATTCTTCCCAATTAACTGTGAGGTTATCATCACGTTCTCCCAGCCATTTTTTCAAGACGAATAACGCCAAAGCATTCAAGTAGGTTTGCCATTGTCGCCCATCATCGGGGATGTGGCGACTAAGTTCTATGGATTGATTAATTGCTTCAGCATCAAGGCTAATGGTTTCAGTCGGTAAGCGTTCAAATTCAAATGACACGGGTAAAGTATTCATAGTTTTTGTCAAATGTCAATAGTCTAGAGTCAAGGGTTAAGAGTTGAGAGAATTATTATTTAATTTTTGGCAAAGTCTTTGAGAGAAATTACTCATGGGGACAGTATTTTGCATACTGACGGCTTCAATTTCTGCTTGGTTGATTAGATTGGTAATTTGTTCATTGAGTGCATCGATAATTTGCTGATCTAAGTTGGCTAAACGCTCAGGTGTGGAGTATTCTTTTGCTAGTTGTTTCACGGCTTCCCGTAACTTTGCTAATGTCTGATGTTGGACATCGGCGCGGAATTCTTTGAGTTTCAATAACCGGGTTACTTGATATTGAGCATCTAAGCCTAATTGTTTGGCGATCGCACTCATTGATAATCTCTGACAATGAAATAATTGTAGTGCTAGGAGAAATTTATTTGCTTGGTCTAAATCTTTCTTTTGCAGCTTGTTTACACGGGATTTTGTCACCTCATCTAAGGCGGAATCTAAACAAGTCAAAATTTGTTGTTTATATAATTTTAAAAATGCTTGTTCATCATCAATATCTGCGAGCATATTTCCCGGATTAGGAGCAGCCAGTTGATCAATATAGGCATAATTTTCCTTTAAATTTAAATCTAAAGATTCCGTAGGTAAAAAACCCCCTCTGACATGAATGCGATACTGTCGGAGCTTGTCGGCTAACTTTTGTAATTGTCGTAGCACATTTTCTGGAGATAAGCGATATATGGTTTTATGCTCGAAAAATTTAGCCATTTGCTCTAATTGTTGAGTTGTCGGTGGTTGGCATTTTCCTCTGCTTCCTTTAGCTAGTTGTTGCCAGCGTTCAGCACGATATATTTTGTGATAAGCTACGAGTAATTTTTGGGCTTGGTCAATTTCTGGTGGTGTGAGGTAATGAAATTCACCTAAGATTTTGGGTAATTGTTTCGGTTGGGTATCATTTAAAATTGCCCAATCTCTGACAAGATACAATCCACACTCTAAAAGAAAGGTTTCCAGTTCATCGTGCTGTTTGAACTTCCGGCTTGTCCATGTAGTCAAAAGGCTTTTTTCGGGGTCAAATGTTTGTAAAATTTCTCTAGCAAAGGATTGATAGCCTGTTGATGGTTGTAAACTACCATCGTCATCAAGAACATAAGCGAATAAATCCCGTTCAGTAAATCCGTGAAAATCCCCAAATTGTCGGGCGAGGTTTAAACAAGCCTGTTCAATTAGCCAGGAGATAAAACAGAGTAAACAGCGTTGAGCTAATAAACTTTGCTCTGGGTGAGGATGGCGAGATAATTCCAGTAATCGCTGCTGGATTGCTGTGTCTGCAACTTCATCTATATTTGTTAAGTCTGCAAAAGTAGCAGCAAAAAAGGATTTGGCATTTTCCAGTTCTTTGATTTTGCGATCGCCTGTGCCATCGAGTGTGACTAGTGTCCAGTATTTTAACTTGCTCATTATTAATTATGTCTGTTTAATTATTAGTGAACTCCAAAACATAAATTATCCCAATTTTTGAACTCAACACTACTATTCCTCCCCCCTGCTCGCGCTTCGACTTCGCTCAGCGCTCCCCTGGATTCGAGCCGTTATTGATTCTTAACTCTGGGCGCGTTGGGGATATGCAGTTTTTTGGGCGGCTAGAGATATGAGTTTTCTGTAAAGAATTTCCCAAAATAAATTATTCAATCTTGTGGGGTGGGCGTCTCGCCCGCCCGATCGCCTTTGGTCTTGGGCGGACAAGATGTCCACCCCACAAGAAAAATTTTATGTTTTTTAGTTGGAAGTCCCTAAAGTTTGGGCTTGACGTTGAAAGTTGCATACCCCCCACCCTGCTGGGAGTTATATAAAAGTAAGCCATCAAATAACCGGCTTGCTAACAGTCATTGCGAGCAAAGCGAAGCAATCCCAGCCCCTGCGATTGCTACCCTTCGGGAAGGCTTCGCCTACATTCCGCTTCGCTCCATTCGCAATGACAATTAAATAACGCTGGTATTGTGGTTAATTTATGCCAAAACTTAGCCAAATTTATCAAATCTTTAGCATTTTTACTCAGCCAAAAAGCATAACTTAATTACTTAAGCCCCATCCACTCTTAACTTCATAATTCATAATTCATAATTCATAATTCCTCATGCGTTTTCACAAAATTGCTCTAAGTTTCCTCGCCCTAGTTATCGCCACAGCTTCCACACCGATAACTTTCAGCCCAGAATCGCCAGGAGAGTTACAAGTACTGGCGCAAACACCACAAGCGCGGAAAGCCGAAGCTGATAGACTGTTTAACCAAGGTAGTCAGCAGTTTGATACCAGTCAATTTGAAGCAGCATTGCGATCGTGGCAACAAGCACTGATTATTTATCGAGAAATCAAAAACCGTCAAGGCGAAGGTGCGGCGCTGGGTAATCTCGGTCTTGCTTACGATGCATTGGGAGACTACCCAAAAGCGATTGATTACCACCAGCAGTTCTTAGCGATCGCCAAAGAAATTAAAGATAGACTAGGCGAGGGTACGGCGCTGGGTAATCTCGGTATTGCTTACCATGCATTGGGAGACTACCCAAAAGCGATAGAGTACCAGCAGCAGAGATTAGCGATCGCCAAAGAAATTAAAGATAGACTAGGCGAGGGACAGGCGCTGGGTAATCTCGGTAATGCTTACTATGCATTGGGAGACTACCCAAAAGCGATTGAGTACCACCAGCAGACATTAGCGATCGCCAAAGAAATTAAAGATAGACTAGGCGAGGGACAGGCGCTGGGTAATCTCGGTCTTGCTTACGATGCATTGGGAGACTACCCAAAAGCGATTGAGTACCAGCAGCAGAGATTAGCGATCGCCCGTGAAATTAAAGATAGACTAGGCGAGGGACAGTCCCTGGGTAATCTCGGTCTTGCTTACGATGCATTGGGAGACTACCCAAAAGCGATTGAGTACCAGCAGCAGAGATTAGCGATCGCCCGTGAAATTAAAGATAGACTAGGCGAGGGACAGTCCCTGGGTAATCTCGGTCTTGCTTACGATGCATTGGGAGACTACCCAAAAGCGATTGAGTACCACCAGCAGTTCTTAGCGATCGCCAAAGAAATTAAAGATAGACTAGGGGAGGGACAGTCCCTGGGTAGTCTCGGTCTTGCCTACTTACAGTTGGGAGACTACCCAAAAGCGATAGAGTACCAGCAGCAGAGATTAGCGATCGCCCGGGAAATTAAAGATAGACTAGGGGAGGGACAGTCTTTAAACAATCTAGGACTTGCTTTCTACAAACAAGGTAATCTCAGCGCCGCAGAGACAACTTTGTATGAAGGAATTAAGGTTCAAGAATCTCTGCGAGGTAAAAAGTTAGTTGATACTAATAAAGTCTCACTTTTTGACACCCAAAGCAGCACCTACAGAATTTTACAAAAAGTCCTCATCGCCCAAAATAAAACTGATGCTGCTTTAGAAATTGCCGAACGCGGTCGTGCTAGGGCGTTTATTGAGTTGTTAGCATCTCGTGTATCTACTAATAATAAACAGGCAAATAAATCATCCGAACCACCGACAATTGCCGAAATTCAACAAATCGCCAAACAGCAAAATGCCACTCTTGTACAATATTCAATTATTGGTGATGATTTCAAAGTTGCTGGTAGACAACAATGGAAAGAATCAGACCTCTATATTTGGGTTGTCAAACCTACAGGTGAAGTCACATTCCGCAAAGTTGACCTGAAAACCCTATGGCAAAAAGATAATACCACTTTAAATGAATTAGTTAGCAATAGTCGTATAAACATTGGTGCTGGTAGGGGGCGCGGTGGTATTATCGCCCAAGTAAATCCTGATGCTGCGAAAGTTCAAAAGCCATTACAAAAACTGCATGACATTTTAATTAAAGATATCGCTGATTTGTTACCAAAAAATCCTAATGATAGAGTTATTTTCATTCCCCAAAGTTCTTTATTTCTTGCACCCTTCCCAGCCTTGCGTGATGAGCAAGGTAAGTACTTAATTGAAAAACATACCATTCTGACTGCTCCAGCGATTCAGGTGTTAGATTTTACTCATCAATTAGGCGCAGGGAGACAAACTAATTATCATAATGCCTTAATTGTCGGTAATCCTACCATGCCTTTAGTGTCTACGGAACCGGGTAAAGCTGCAACACAGTTAAGTTCACTACCAGGTGCTGAACTTGAAGCAAAAACTATTGCTAAGATGTTAAAAACTCAGGCGATTGTGGGTAAAGATGCGACGAAAGCCAATATCTTGCAACGTTTATCAACAGTCGATGTGATTCATTTAGCTACTCACGGTTGGGCGGATGATAACCGGGGTTTGGGTAGCTGGATTGCTTTTGCACCATCTCTTAATGATGATGGTTTACTCAAGGCTGAGGAAATTTTAGATTTAAAAATCAATGCTCAATTAGTAGTTCTCAGTGCTTGTGAAACGGGGAAAGGGAAACTTTCGGGTGATGGGGTGATTGGGTTGTCGCGTTCTTTGATTTTGGCGGGGGTTCCGAGTGTGTTGGTGTCGTTGTGGCAAGTACCGGATGAACCGACACAATATTTAATGGTGGAGTTTTATCGGAGTTTGCAAACTCAGCCCGATAAGGCGTTGGCGTTGCGTCAGGCGATGTTGAAGACGAAGGAGAAGTTTCCTTCCCCCGGCGATTGGGCTGCGTTTACGCTGATTGGGGAAAGATAGTTTGTAATTCGTAATTCGTAATTAAGAGATTGCAAAATTATCCCAATTTTAAAAAAGAATGTGACAAATGGGTAGGGAACATTGCTGTGCCCTCCGAATGATTTATCTGTTGCCAACATTATTCCCAATTTCATTAAAATAGCAGGTTATTACGTTTGCATTCCTTATATAATTCGTGATTCGGAATACTCGCCAAAGCTAGACAACAGGTTGAGGGCACAACATTGTTGTGCCCCTACAAATATCTGTGGCAATGATGTTCGCGTTTATAAGTTTTGCTTAAGTAATTGCATAAAAATATAAGCATTTATAGCAATTGCGAACTCAAAAGCTATTTCGGATACTACAATTGCCATTTTTGATAATACAATTGCCATTTTTGATACTACATTTGCTATTTCGGCGAACTCAATTGCTATTTCGGCGAACTCAATTGCTATTTCGGCGATCGCAATTACTACATTGGGAAACCCAAAAGCTATATTGGCAAACCCAAAAGCTATATTGGCAAACCCAAAAGCTATATTGGTGTAAGCAATTACTATATTGGGAAACCCAATTACTATTTCTGCGAACTCAAATGATGCGGCGCTACAGCGAGTAATACCATTTTACCCAAACCCTGATACATATAGATTTCGCGTGGGGGCACGGCATTGCCCATTGGTGTCAACTTAAGTCAAAACGCTTATTCCACGGGCATTTTACCCCACCCCTCAATCCCCTCCCCGCTTGCGGGGAGGGGAGGTTTTGCGTCAGCAAAGCCGGGGTGGGGTGACGCGGATCATGATGGTAAGCGAGTGAGTTGAAAATCATGTCTTGGTAAGGGTTTCACGTTAAGTTGACACGTATGGGCAATGCCATGCCCCTACCAGCATATTTGTATCATGATTAAAGTGAAACGGTATAACAGAGTTGCGGATTTTAGTTTTAGCTGCGTTGGAAATTTGAAGATGTTTTTCTGAGTGCATACCCCCTCACCCTTCAGAGATAAGTATCTCCAACACCAAAAATTGGAGAAATCTTTGTGAAACGTTTAATCTCTAGCGTTGTGCTTACCAGCTATCTTCTGGGTATTGGTAGCGTTGCTATTCTACCGCTGCAACGGCAAGTTACCGCACAAGTACAGAAAAATGATGAGCTTTATTATACTTTCTATGGTCAAAAAATTCCTTTGTCTGTGCGTCAAGATACGGTAGCTGTGGCTTTTAAACCAGTCAGGACAAGGGGAAAAGCGCTGTTTCAGCAATTACAAGAGGATTTACGATTTGGTAGCTCCGGAGTTAGAGATATTGGTCAAAGTACTGGTTTAAATGTAGAAGTCAATCCTTTGGGTGCTAACTTTGCTTTAGTCAAACTACCAGCTTCTACCCGTGATTCTGTTACCAATTTACAACAGCTAATCCAAAAGCGGCCTTATGTCCAAGAAACTTTACCTGTATTGACTCGCATTACTGGAGATAGTCAGTCAGGGGAAAAGCAACAAACGATTGTGCTACCAAATGAAATTGTCGTCAATTTTGAACCAGGACTTTCCGATAGTCAAAAACAATTAATTTTAGTCCGAAATAATCTAGAAGTTGTCAGACAGCTGCGTTTTAGCAAAAATCATTATTTAGTACGTCCTAAATCAATTTCTGGTACAGCAGTTTTATCTGTCGCCAATCAATTAACGGATATGGCGGGTATTCAATCAGCCACTCCGAATTTTATCCAGTCTACATCTTATAAAACTCTGGCGACGAATTCATTAACCGAAACCCCCAACGCCAAAGCAAATCTGCAAAGTTTACTCGCTACTTTACCTCAACCTAAAGATACACCCCGCACTACATCTTTACTTCCCTTACAATGGCATCTCAACAGTACACCCAGGCGTGGTCAATTTCTACCCCGTACAGATATCCACGCTACGGAAGCTTGGAAAAACAGCAACGGCGGACGAGATGTGGTTGTGGCAGTCATTGATAGTGTGATTCAATGGGATCATGCAGATTTAGCGAAGAGTCTCTACAATTCTGGAAATAGTCCTGACAAATTACCCAATGAACAATATGGTTGGGATTTTTCTAGCGAGCGAGAAGGTGATGCAGATACGCGCCTTGATGCTGATGAACTTGCAACTGTAAAAGCACATTTTCAAAACACCTTTGTACTTTCATCTGCGGAATTACTTAAGAAATATGCCAGTCTTGCTGAAGCATTAAAGCAGAAATTTCCTAACGCTTCCTCTAGTCAAATTGTACTTTACATCAAGAATTATATTCGTAATGAAATTGCTGCCGAATTTCATGGTACTTGGAGTGCTGGTGTGATAGCGGCTAATTCTGAAGATAAATCAGGCGTGTTGGGTGTTGCGCCTAATGCCAAAATTCTCCCGGTGCGGGTATTTGGCTTGGGCGGTAAAATTGATTCGGTATCCTTGATTGAAGCTATCGGTTACTCTAACGCCCGTGGTGCAGATGTGATTAATATGAGTTTGGGTAGCTTACTCCCAGATGAAGGATTAACCGAGCAAATTTTTGATGTTCTGGATAATAACCCCAAGCTGGTAATTGTGGCTTCCGCTGGCAATGAGAATTTAGATGGTGTGAGTTTCCCGGCGGCGATTCCCGGAGTTGTCTCAGTGGGGGCGACAAACGTTGTCGGAAATCGCACCGCTTACAGCAGCTACGGTGGTGGTTTGGAAGTTGTCGCCCCTGGTGGAGATTTAACAAATGCTTCCAGTGGGGGGATTCTGACAACTGGCGGGACTTTCCTGGAAGGTTTTTGGCAGGGGATGAATGTGCCAGATTATGCTTGGGGTGTGGCTTTAGATCCCTTGGGTAAATATGTACAAGTTCAGGGTACTTCCTTCTCTGCGCCGGTGGTGTCGGGTGTGGTAGCGCTGATGAAAGGGGAAGATGGAGAACGGCGATTAAATCGAGATGGAATTGTGAAAATTCTCAAATCTACGGCGAGTTATAATGGTTTGACGCTGAGTAAAGGTGATATCAATCGCTACCGCTTGCAAGCAGATGTGGGATTTGGTTCTGCGGTGGATTTTCCATATGTGCGTCCTTCTGGGGTGTTTGGTAAGGCTAAACCTGTGACACCAGAACAGTATTATTTTGGTAGTGGGTTGATTAATGCTGAGGCGGCTGTGGCGCAAGTGAAGCGGTAATATCATGTCCGTTTGATTACTTACTAAATCCGAAGAACCCCACTCCGACAAAGCTGTGCTTTGTCCCCCCTCCCCGCAAGCGAGGAGGGGATTAAGGGGTTAGGTGCAGTGACTATGAGAATCATAACTAAATTATATTATGTCCGCTTGATTACTTACTAAATCCGAAGAACCCCACCCCGACAAAGCTGTGCTTTGTCCCCCCTCCCCGCAAGCGAGGAGGGGATTAAGGGGTGGGGTGCAATGATATTTTACATTTAAGGGACTTCCAAGTAAAAAATATTCCATTGCTATTGTTCACAGTCAACCGTCAACCGTCAACCGTCAACCGTCAACCGTCAACGACTTTAACGGAATAATTTATTTTTTGGAATTCCCTAATTATGTTGACCTGACTTGAAAAAGTGCTGTGTACTAAGTAAAAAATACTAGCCGCTAGTCTAAGCGCCTCTTTTTCATCCGTCCTGGTGTAGGTAATTCATGACTCTATTATCAATCGGTAGGGAAAAGTCACTAGACCATTCATTCCAAGAGCCAAAGTAATTTCTCGCAGAAATTCCCGCTATTTGCAGTGCAATCAGGGTATTCGCCGCCCTGGAACCTTTAAAACAGTAAATGTACACGATAGAATCGGCAGTAATTCCTACAGATTGACAAATTTCTAAGATTTCGGCTTTGGAGCGAAACATGGGGATTTCTGCGTCTGATGTCATCAGACGATGCCATTCTAACCAAACAGCGTTAGGGATTCTACCTTTGCGAGGACAAAAATCAGGAGCGTAGGGGGAAGAACTCAACCCAAGCCATTCATCGCGATCGCGTACATCTAATTTAATTATTTCCGGATTGTTAATCGCTTGCAACATCTCGGCGGTAGTCACGATTATATCAGAGTTGGGATGCAATTTAAAGATGCTGCTTTGAGATAATGGGACTTCATTGGTAGTCGGTAATCCTGCTTTGAGCCATGCTCTATATCCGCCGTGTAAAATAGATACCTGAGTGCAACCCAAATATTTCAGCAAGAAAGCTGCTCGACAAGATTGACCATAACCTTGATTGAAACTATCTTCATACACAATTAAGGATTCTGCACCTGATATTCCTACCTGGCTGAGAATTTCTGTAAAATACTCATGCAATTTCTTTAATCCTGCTGGGTCAGAATTTTCTAAAAGATAAGTGAAAAATTCTCTGATATTTATAGCTTGCGGAATATGAGAAATAGCATAATCTGCTGGCGGGCGCGTATCGATAATCACAGTCTGTGATGACTTTTCTGCTAACAGAGACGTGATTTCTTGAGGAGAGATGAGGAGTTTTGTATTCACGCTTTCATGCTTCTGTTATCTTACCATGCAGCATTATCGCCCTGTTGCCGATTTGCGTTTGGGAAGCGAAATCACAGAAGTATGAATGTTAAATGTTATAGGTGAACTTTTGTCATATCATGTCCAGGTAATTACTTACCAAAGCCGAAGAACCCCACCCCGACAAAGCGTCGCTTTGTCTCCCCTCCCCGCAAGCGAGAAGGGGATTTATATCATGTCCGGTTAAACACCCATAGTTATACCAATTTGAAAAAAGAATGCGACAGATGGTAGTGCCCTCTAGAATATATTGATGTGTCGCAAACATTATTTGAATTGGTATTAGGATTGACGCGGGGACACGGAGACACCGGGACGCGGAGAGGTTTTTATTATGGGTAATTAGGCGGACATCATATTAGGGGTTTTCAAGGATAGGTATTTTGTATTTGGTCATTTTTTGGCTATTTCAGCTGATGCTTAAATCCTGAAACGGCCAAACCACGTTAAGTACGCAAGAACCAATGATTAGATAATGGGAATCATAACTAATTAACCGGACATGATATCACAGAGATGATTTCAAAACTTTGAGACTAGAGAGACTTAAATCTTGACAGCCAGTAATAAATCCACCTGTGGCTTGGATTTGTCGCAAGTATGCGATCGCAGTTTTGGTAATTAACTCTCCCGGCATTAATATCGGTATGCCTGGGGGATAGGGACAAACGATTTCTGCACAGACGCGATCGCTCGTTTCTTCTAGTGGTAAAGTTTCTGTAGTCCTGAAAAAAGCTTCGCGGGGAGAAATTTGCACAGAATTACCCACCATAAAAACATCATCCCATAAAAATAACCCCCTCCTCCCTGCCAAAGAAAATTCTCTTGCTTCACTTCCCCCCCTCCTCGCTTGCGGGGAGGGGGTAGGGGGTGGGGTAATCTCAGCTAAGGTAGTCAAACCTTGAATTAATTTTTCAATATCAGCTTGGGTGTTGCCGAGACTAATAATAAATGTGAGATGTTGCTCTGATGCGAATTCCGCCGTCACCCCTAGTTTTTCATCTAAAATTTCCTCCGCCGCAAATCCGGTTAAACCTAAGCCGGAAACAGTGACAGTCAGGCGGGTTTGATCCAAAGCGACAAAGCCAGAAGACCTCACCCCCAGCCCCTCAGAGCAAGCAGAGAGGGGAGGTGATAAAATTGATAATCGGGGAATTTGGCTAATTTTGGTTCTCGCTAACTTTGCTAATTCCAAAGTACGGGACATTAGCTGTTTACCAGACAGCGCCATTTGCTGACGGGCTGCATCGAGGGAAGCTAAGAGTAGATAACTGGGGCTGGTAGACTGGACTAATTGCAAAGCTTTATTTACACGGTCAATATCAATTCTGTTTCCTTGCAGATGTAACATGGAAGCTTGGGTCATTGCAGCCAGAGTTTTGTGGCTGGATTGGACAGTTAAATCTGCACCTGCGGCTAAAGCTGGGGTAGGTAATTGGGGATGAAAAGCAAAGTGTGCGCCGTGGGCTTCATCCACCAGTAAAGGGATATTATATTGATGGGTGATTTGGGCGATCGCTTTTAAATCTCCACAAACACCGTAATATGTGGGGTAAACTACCAACACTGCTTTGGCATCAGGATGCTGTTGCAGCGCAGATTGGACAGCCCCTGGTGTAATACTGTGGGCAATATCTAAACCTGCGTCATATTCAGGATGAATAAAAATTGGTATAGCACCGGAGAGAATTAAACCGGCGATCGCCGATGAATGGACATTTCGTGGCAGAATAATTTTATCCCCTGTGCCACAGGTTGCGAGAATAGCTGCTTCGATTCCACAGGTAGAACCATTCACCAAAAACCATGTTTGTTTCGCGCCAAAGGCTTCAGCTGCTAATTGTTGCGCTTGGAGAATTACCCCTTGGGGTGCAAACAAATTATCTAAATTTCCCAACTCAGTTAAATCAGCGCCAAACACCGCTTTACCCAGTAAATCAGCCAAAGGTTGCGCAATTCCCTCGCCGCGCTTATGTCCTGGGGTGTAAAAAGGCGCGTGGGGATTTGTTGCACAGGCTTTTAAGGCGGCGATTAATGGCGTTTGATTTTGATTGAGCATCATACCAATTTTGGATTTTAGATTTTGGATTTTAGATTGAAAACCCTGAACACAAGGCTGTTCTAAGATTTTCAAACAATACTACATATCCCAATTTGGTATTACAGCTATTGTCGGTTTACTGGTACTTTATTTTCATGCAAGTCCCTTATCCCGAAAGCTTTTCTTTGGTGTGTGGATGAATTTTTTAAATGTCAAACAGAAATTTCGCTGAATTTTCCCGCCAAAATTAACACGCTCTTAAACCTCGCTTGATTGTGGGTTGGTAGTTTCGGTTGTAAAAACAGAGACACTTTCAACGAGGAGTGAATATGGATTTTATAGATAGCGATCACCTGTTAGACTATCATTGCAGACGGCGGAGTTTTTTGCTAGGTGCAGGATTCTTAACAGGGTTAGCGGTGACTAGCCAATGGCGTCCAGCGATCGCAAAGCCTAAATTTTCCGACTATCCCTTTAGCCTTGGTGTCGCTTCTGGCGATCCTTTACCGGATAGTGTTGTTTTATGGACTCGACTAGCTCCCAATCCCCTATATGGTGGGGGAATGCCATTAGAAAATATTGTAGTGCGGTGGGAGGTTGCCCTTGACGAAAATATGAAAAAAGTTGTGCAAAAAGGCAAAGCCTTAGCAACTCCAGAACTAGCACACTCAGTACACGTTGATGTCCGTGGCTTAGAACCTGAGCGTTGGTACTGGTATCAGTTTAGAGTAGGAAATGAACTTAGTCCAATTGGGCGGACTCGCACAGCTAGCGCACTCCATTGTTCTCTCAAACAACTTAACTTCGGCTTTGTTTCCTGCCAAGATTGGCAAAACGGCTATTACACAGCCTATCAACATCTAGCAGAAGAAGAACTTGATTTGGTAGTTCATCTTGGTGACTACATTTACGAATACGGCCCAGAATTGGGAAAACCACGCCAACATAACAGTTCGGAAATCTTCTCTCTAGCTGACTACCGCAACCGTCACGCTTTATACAAGACAGATCGAAATTTGCAAGCGGCTCATGCTGCCTTTCCTTGGATAGTAACTTGGGACGATCATGAAGTTGAAAACAACTACGCCAACCTGATACCGGAAGAGAATCAAAGCAAAGAGGCATTTGTCATGCGGCGAGCCAATGCTTACCAAGCATACTACGAACATATGCCTTTGCGTCAGTCTTCCTTACCCAACAAGTCAAATATGCAGCTTTATCGGCGGTTCACCTTCGGTAATTTAGCTGAGTTTAATGTGTTAGATACCCGCCAGTATCGTACCGACCAACCTTGTAATGACGGACTCAAACCCCGTTGCGTTGAAGCTTTCGATGCCAATGCTACCATGACAGGAAAAGAACAAGAGCAGTGGCTATTTCGGGGATTAGATAAATCGCGATCGCGTTGGAATGTGATTGCTCAACAGACTATGCTAGCTGAATATGATTTTGATGGTCGCCCTGAAATGGGAGTATTCAACATGGATCAGTGGGATGGTTACGTAGCTGCAAGAAATCGATTGCTGAACTTTCTGCAACAACGCCGACCTGCTAACCCTGTGGTAATTACAGGGGATATCCATTCTAGTTGGGTACACGACCTGAAAGCAGACTTTAACAACCCAGCCTCAACAACAGTTGGTACAGAGTTTGTCGGAACTTCCATTTCCTCTGACTTCCCAACCGGGTTTATCGCCCCAGTTCAAGCAGCGTTGAAAGACAATCCCCACACAAAATTCTTTGATGGTGCTTTTCGCGGCTATGTCCGTTGCAAACTCACCCCAAAACTCTGGCAGAGCGATTATCGCGCTGTATCAACTATTATTAACCCTAATGCTTCTATTAACACCCTAGCTTCGTTTGTCGTGCAAAACGGTCAACCAGGCGCACAACGGGTGTAAATCTCCACCACTTATTTCAATATACAAGGGTGCGTTGCGCTAGGCGACAACGCACCTTAAATATTTGACGGGGCGTTAGCTTAGGGCACAACAATGTTCATTGGGTTTTAAATCTCTTACCCCTCACGGGGATGGAAAAATTGAGCGTAGTTGGTGATGCGATCGCATTCGCTAAAATAATTAAACTTCTACAAAGCAATGCCCAATGCCCAATGCCCAATGCCCAATGACAAATGACCATTTAGGAAGATGTCACTAACTTAACTTCTCCTCTAGCGTGGAAAAGTCGCATAAATTAATTGAGACTTTCCATGATTAAACCTACAGCCATTTCCATACCCGATCCACAAATTCCCACACCAGGGCCAAATCCCCTACCCAGTCCTGAACCCACACCAAGCCCCAACATTCCCCAACCCATCCCTGAACCAGTACCTGAACCGATTCCCCAAACAGTACCCGCACCGATTCCCCAAACAGTTCCCGGAACAATACCCCAAACAATTCCCGAACCTGTTTAAATTATCCTTGGTAATGTAAGCCAACATCTAAAACCTAAAATGCTACGAGCCGGAATTGTCGGACTACCCAACGTCGGAAAATCTACTTTATTTAATGCTGTAGTTGCTAACGCCAAAGCCGAAGCAGCTAACTTCCCATTTTGCACCATTGAACCGAATGTCGGCGTTGTCGCAGTACCAGATGAGCGCTTAAATGTGCTATCAAACATTGCCGGTTCAGCACAAATCATCCCAGCGCGGGTTGAGTTTGTGGATATTGCTGGTTTAGTCAAAGGTGCGAGTCAAGGTGAGGGATTAGGAAATCAATTTCTCTCCCACATCCGGGAAGTAGATGCAATTGTTCATGTGGTGCGATGTTTTGAAAATGATGATATTATTCACGTCGCTGGTTCTGTTGACCCAGCACGAGATATTGAAATCATTAATTTAGAACTTGGTTTATCAGATTTAGCACAAATTGACCGCCGCATCGACCGCACCCGCAAACAAGCACGGACTAGTAAAGATGCACAATTTGAAGTCACAGTTCTGGAAAAATTATCGGCGGCTTTAAATGAAGGTAAATCAGTGAGACAAGTAAGTTTAACTGAAGAAGAAGCCGAGATAATTAAAGGACTAGGACTGCTGACAAATAAACCGATTATATACGCCGCCAATGTCTCTGAGGATGACTTAGCAACAGGTAATGATTTTGTTGAGAAAGTACGGCAAATTGCATCAGGAGAAAATGCTCAAGTTGTCATAGTTTCCGCCCAAGTAGAAGCTGAACTTGTAGAATTACCAGAAGCAGATAAAGCTGATTTTCTAGAATCATTGGGTGTAAAAGAAGGCGGTTTAAAATCGTTAATTCGTGCTACTTACGCTTTGTTAGGCTTGCGGACATATTTCACCAGTGGCCCTAAAGAAACCCGCGCTTGGACAATTAACGCCGGAATGTCTGCACCCCAAGCCGCAGGTGTAATTCACTCCGATTTTGAACGGGGATTTATTCGCGCTGAAACCGTTGCTTATGATGATTTAGTCACAACTGGTTCGATGAATGCTGCAAAGGAAAAAGGCTTAGTCAGAAGTGAAGGGAAAGAATATATTGTCAAAGAAGGCGATGTGATGTTATTCCGATTTAACGTTTAGGGAGAAATAATTACTAATTCGTAATTCGTAATTCGTAATTCGTAATTAAAAACAATCGCTTACCTCGCTTTGCTCCCATGCTCTGCGTTACCTCGCTCCCATGCTCTGCGTGGGAGCGTATATCTATGAGGCTCCGCCTCCTGTTAAGATGAAAAATAATACAATAGATGGGTAGGGGCACAACATTGTTGTGCCCTTACGAATCATTGAAGTGTCGCCAACATTATTTGAATTGATATCAGCAGGTAAATTTGGTAATAGTGGCTGTCAATCGCAACCGAAATTGTACTTAATTATTTAAAAATTTCTTCAGGCTCGACACATCTTTTTAGTAGTGTTATTTTTGAAACTGTATACCCTTGAATAAGCACTGAAGGAATCCTGCCAAATGCTGGGATGGATTTTTGGTGGTTTCGTTAAAAAATTAGAACGTTCAGCAAAGAAGGTTTCACGGGATTTTGTGAAATCAAGTAGTAAAGAAATAAACGACTTGTTTGATAAACAAGTTTACCCCTTGGCTGACAAAATAGACTATATAGCTAAAAAACGAATACAACAAACTGAGAAATTAGAAGCTCAGTTTATAGCTGATATTGAAACTCTGATAAATAATGCTGAGCAAAAAATTCAGAAGAATCTTCAAGAAATTAATGAAATCCGTGAATCTGCTATCAGGGATGTAAGACAGACAGTTGGTGAAGTTGATGCTTATTTAGAAAATAGAATAAATCAAATTTCTTTGACGGTAATGAGAGCATTGAGTCAAACTGAAGAAATAACTCAAATTATTTTTGAGCAAGTTAATATTTTAGAGGAAAAGTTATTTCAAGATACTAATTACTTAATAGATAAAATCAACGAAGATATAGATGGAAAGCTAGAATTAATCAGCAATGAATTAAAAAAGCATTTGGCTCATGCTCTACCAAATCCTCTTGATAAATGTAGACAGAGGTTAAATATAGGGCTGAAACCAGGTGCGATGCTGTCTGACGTTGAGCTTTATCAATTAACTGAGTGCTATGAACTAAGCAAGTTGAATGAAAATACTTCAATTGATGAAGTTATAAATATTTATGGACAACTTCAACTAAATGCAGCGAGGATGGCTGCTTTAGTCAAAAAATCTCCAGTCTTGAAAAGACGAGCTATGGAAGACTGGCTCAGGTATGGTTTACTTTGTGAGTTCTGGAGTAATACGATGGAAAATTATGCTCATACAGAAAATTATCTGTTAGAGCCTCAGCAGCCACAGAAATTTTTGACATTGCAGATTATTGAAGAATTAGCAGAACTTAAGCGACAATTATCTCAATTGTTGCAAAATAAACAATATCCCACCCATGATGAGAGTGATTCACAAAAGGTAATTTTGGCATCTTTATCCAATTTGCAATCGCAATTTTCTCAACTAGAAGCTGAATTAACCCTTGTATCTCCTACTTCAGGTATAAACTACAGCAAATTGCGAGATTTATTAGCAGAAAATAAATGGCAAGAAGCTGATAAAGAAACTTCTACCTATATGTTGAGAATATCTGAGCGAGAGGAAGAAAATTGGTTAGATGATGGAGATATTAAGAAATTCCCGCGCCATGACTTGCGAATCATTAATAACCTTTGGATAAAATATAGTGATGGGAAATTTGGTTTTAGTGTTCAAAAGCAAATATGGCAAGATTCTAAAGAAGATTATAAACGCTTTGGCGATCGCGTTGGTTGGCTGGTAAATCTTGTAAATAGTGAATGGCGTAAATACGAAGAGGCTATATTTAGTCTTGATGCTCCAGAAGGACATCTCCCATATACAATTAGGGTACTGGGTTTAGGTTATCGTAATCCTGGAGAAATTTCACACAGACTCAAACGTTTTTTGCCGCGATACTGATTTAGTCGTCAAGGCTGGGGAAACCCCGCCCCTACGATGGTATAAATATTTGGGTGTTTGTGTGTGTGGGAAAATTTTTGTTTTCAAATATTCGTGCAAGAAATCAATCCCCACCCACCATATACACAGCCGAACCAAAATTTTCATCATCAGTCGCAACAATTACACCACCCTCTGCACCTGGGACAAGTTCTATCGCTTCAATTTTGTGGTAATTTTTACGGTAAAGTGGTACAAGTTGCGCATTTTGCTTGAAGACTATTTTGTGATTACGATATCCCAAAGAACCAGCAACATATAAAGCAGATTGAAATGGCCCATTATCTCCAGGGTCGCTGGCGGCGCTAATAAACACAACCCCCGTAGGGTCGATTTTCATATCAGAAATATGGCGAACATTACCCGATGGAAATGGGACTTTTAAATTAGCGGAACCTGTGAGCATAATTTGATATTTCGTCAAATCCAGCAATCCCCAATATATAACTGCTGGTGCTTCTGCTTCGCCTCGATGCGCCCAAACAGCAACTAATTTACCATCTATATCTTGTAGGGAAAATGCCTCAAAATTACTTTCTTGAGGAATTGCTGGTAATTTAAACTCTTTGATGAGTGAGATATTTTTCTTGTCAGTCTCTAATTGAATAGAATAAGCTTTTCCCGAACTACTTAAAGCGATAAAAGAATTATTTTTTGTCCCAGGAATAGATGTTAAAGCTTCTAAATCTGACGGTAATTCTGCGTTACCTATCCAGTTCAGTGCAAAATATTCAGGTTGATTCTTACCAGAAAGATTAAGAATTGCTAAACGACCTTGTAATGGTTTTTTATTGTCATGGACAATAAGAAAATCTAGAGAATTGCTTTTTTGCTCAATCAGCGCTATCCCACTAATACCAAAAGAAATACCACCTCGAACAGGTAGCCAATCTTGCGCCCAAACTCGCTGACAGAGGAATAACAGCGTTCCTAAAACTATGAGACTGATGATTAACTTGAGAAACTGAGGTAGATTTAGTAATGCTGACAGACGCATAAATGAGCATCGATAAGAAAGAGTGGGATAAACGATGACCCATCATATCAAATCTAAGCGAACGCGCCATCTTAGCAAAACAACTTTCCGCAGCGAGGAGAAAAAAAGGCGATCGCATTGACAAAATAATTAATATTCTCTATTCTATTGCTGAAACTCTTGAGAGACGTGAATATGGCTTTGTTCAGGGGTGGAAGAATATCATTAACAGAATCAAGGTATACCTAACTGCACAAAAATCAAATATGATTCCTCTACACGGTTAAATACCAGCTACTATCTCAGGGGTTTGTCAGACTGTTACCAATTTTATTTGGTACTCTTCTGGGTCGCTTTCAATCCGGATAAATTCATTTAATGGGTTGTAGGTATCAAAATTTCTCAGATTTTCCTCTTTATTCAAAGAATTTTCTAAATAACTTAAAGCTAATGTGGAAGTAACATAAATATTTCCGTGTTGTTTGAAACCTGCGATTAATTCAGCTTCAGGCGGATAATCTTTGACTAAATGTTCAGCTAGATATCCTTTTAAAATTATTCCTCGCAAGCCCGTTTCTTTGTACCCTTCCTTAGCTATCATCAAAGATATATCATCATCATCTCGATTCTGCAAATTATCGTAATCCTCAAAAACCGGGCAAAAAATTTTCATGAGCTTTTTGACAGGATTTTTCACTTTACCGTAGTTTGAATCGTGCTGTTTTCTACGTTTTGATTCACCCATGATCCCTATCTCCTAATTAATCCTATAATTGTAATGCTTTCTCCGGGAAAGAGCGAAAAAATTATAAAAAATAACTTTATTGCTACTCAGATGTTGTATACTTCCCAAAATTAGGTAATTGCAGAAAGTAGGGTTGATTCCCTGCTGCAATCACTAAACTAAAGTGGTAGGCTCTAGATTCGTTGAAATCGGATCTTAATTCTTAATTTTTGGTTTGGCAATAATCAGTATTTGCCAGATGATAAGTTATGGGGGTGCAATCGCTGGCAGTTAAAGTTAGAGTTATAACGAAAACTAAACGAGGATATTTAAAATAGAGGTAGTGTTTGCATGAAATTCTTGAACCAAGAAGGATGAAATAAGGATTACAGATAGTGAAAGTTTTCAAAAGAACCATCAAACCAGAAACATATATATCGTTTCTCCACGTCTACCAAACGACTTGGGGGATTACTGGCGATATCTGTTTAATCCGTGAATCTGTAGCTAATACAAGTACATCGAAGTTCGTAGGTCGCAAAGTCCAACTAGCTCTCCCAAAAGGGATGGAGCGCGATCGCATGGTGGGTGTTCCCGTGATCAAAATTGCAGGTAATGTAGGCGACGGACATCCTAAAGATCACCCATCTGAATGGGAGGCTTATGAAGGTGTAGATAGGGAAATAGCGATCGCAGTTCTGAAAATTTGGGGATTTAAGTTGATGGATGAAACAGCTTAAAACAAAAGGCTATCGGGGAGTCCACCTATTTTTTAGGGAAATTTTCCTAGAGGCCATGAATGGCGATCGCATTAATAGCACTCTATATAAGGTATGCTGCAAATTTCTCAAAAAATCATCATCCCCGATAGCGAAATCGAAATTAGCGCGATTCGCTCACAAGGAGCAGGTGGTCAAAACGTCAACAAGGTTTCCACCGCCATCCACTTACGCTTTGACATTGAAGCCTCATCATTACCTGCTTTCTATAAAGAGCAGCTTTTGAAGCTCAACGACAAACGCATTACCCAAGAGGGAGTAATTGTCATCAAGGCTCAAGAACATCGCAGCCAGGAGCAGAACCGGGAGGAGGCTAACGAACGACTCAAAGAACTGATTAAAAGCGCAGTCGTACTCAAGAGAAAACGTAAACCTACCAAACCCACTCGCAGCTCTCAAAAAAAACGCCTTGACAGTAAAACTAAGCGCGGACAGATTAAATCCACCAGAAGCCAGATCATTGATTAAAATGCGATCGCCCCTTTGGTTCTGGGGGAAGATTCAATACATGGTACAAAAGTATTACTATGGGATAAAATAGGGACAAGGTGGACAAGGGGGACAAGGAGGACAAGGAGGACAAGGAGGACAAGGAGGACAAGGAGGACAAGGAGGACAAAGAAAAAATAGCAATTTCCAATGCCCAATGCCCAATGCCCCATGCCTACTGACTATTGACAAATGACAAATGACAAATGACCATTGACAACTGATACACTTGTCTAGCAAATTACTTTGATAGCCGAAAACGATGAAAGCATCTGCTAAGTTCGACTTTGAGGACGAGAAATTTAACGCACCGCCTTCTCAAGTCATCCCCTGGTGTCAGATGATTAATCCTCGGTATGGCACTGATGGTATCCAATCTTACGGTTTGGCAATTAAGCTTGATAACGCCCAAGCCGTAGGCTTTCAACCAGATGATAATTGGCAACAGGTAGAGCATGAATTTAGCTCTGGAGTGGAAAGTGTATTTATCACGACAACTCCCAATTTAGTCATAGTGCGGCGAGGCCCATTGTCTGTCAAAGATAGAGAAACTGGGCTAAAACTAGGTACATTAAAAGAAAATTACGATGCGTTTCTAGCAGATAAACTTAAATTTAAAACTTTTACTCGCTATTTAATTTTTATAGTCGGAGAAGATAAAAAATTCTTACATGATACACCATTACAATTAACTCTCAATGGTGCAGCAGGGGCAAGTTTCAGTAAAACCTATTGCGAATATCAGCAAGGTAAAGTGGTGAGTGGTTTTGTTGCTGAATTAGAAAGAGCTTATGCCGGATACAGAAAGCAACCTATTACGCCAAAAGGCCCTTTGTTCCATGCTCACGGGATTTTTTCTCCCATCATTGAATGTGAAGAAAGAGGCATTGAACCAAATACAGTATTGGTAGCTTCTACTGTAGATTTTAAACATCCAACAGTGTCCACATTAACACAATATCTCATAGCTTCCGATTCGCCTGAGTCTACAATAATTTGTAAGAATTTTGAAGATTATAAAGAGTTTGGTAAGGAAGCTGTGAAAATAGAAACACCGAAGATGGAAATGGCGGGAGTTTCTAGTTCTTATATTTACGCTGATGAGGATGATTTTGGTTATCCACCCTATTGAAGGATGAAGGATGAAGTATGAAGGATGAAATTTCAGCTTTTATCCTTTACTCTTCATCCTTAATTACTATTCTTTGAGTAGTAAATAATATAAGGAACCGTTACCGCCTGTAATACCAGCGCGATCGCCTGCTAATTTGCCGGTGCCCATAAAATAATCTACCCGACCTGGGCCTGTGATGGCGCTACCTGTGTCTTGATCCAGGACAAAGCGACTCACTTTACGATACTCTAATTTACCTGCTTGATTAGGATAAGGAATAGAGGTAGAAATCAAGGCTAAAGCACCAGGAGGCATGAGAGATTTATCAGTAGCAATCGAACGCTCTGGTGTAACGGGTACATTAATACTACCCGTAGCTGGTCTACCGGTTGTTTCCTTGAAGAAAACAAACCGCTCCCAGCGTGGCAGATAATTACTTAATTCCTGGGGATTTTGATGGAAATACTGGACTAAGCGGGGTAGGGTTAATCCTTGAAGGGGCAATTTGCCATCTTTAGAGAGTTCTTTGCCAATACTTGTCCAAGGGTAATCAGTTCCACCGGCATAACCCACAGAGGTTTTTTTACCATCAGTTAACTGAATTTGCGCAGAACCTTGGATATGGATCATGTATGCGTCAAGGCGATCGCGGAACCATAACATTTCTAAACCGTGCAACTGGCTTTTATTTCCCAGTAAACCGTCTTGTCCTTCTAAGTCAATCCGCTTGGGATGGGGTTTAGCCCATTTATCAAAGTCCGGTGGTAGGCGATAAAGGGGATACTTATATTCCGCAGTCCTGACACGACTGGCTTGATAAATAGGCTCATAGTAAGAAGTAAATTTAACAGTACCCTTGCCATCATTGCCTACAGATTGGTACAAGGTAAACTCTCGCTGGACAGCAGCTTGCAGTTCTGCGGGCGACTTAGATGTGAGAACTAACTCACGAAAGCGGAATAAGCTACGACGTACCCGAGCCAGCCTAAATTCTTTAATTGGATATTCTTGATAAAGAGCGATCGCCTTATCTTTTTCTAGATAAGTTAAGCTGTTATCAATTGCTTTTAACAGCGCTTGGCGATCGCCGCGTTTACCCCTACTACCCCAAATTTGCTCATCCCAACCCAAACAAGCAGAGCTAGGCTGACAATCGCTTCCTAAGTCAATCGGTTTGAGTGGTGGCTGTACCTCAGGGGTGATTGGTGGTACTGGTATAGGTATCGCCTGAGGAGTAGTCTCTCCTGGCGGTGGAATATCAGGAACCTGAGCAACAGCTGACCAGAGTGTATTTACAAAGGCAAGTCCTAGACTTAAGGAACACAAGGCAAGGGTTTTTCTCATCATTTAATCGTATCTTTCAACACTAGAGCTAAAAATCGGTTCTACCCGGATGGCAATAATTCGAGCTGGGCGTACTACTAAGTACTCTTGCTGAATATTCTTGATCGGTACGTTGATCAATTCATTAGAATCACACTTAGGCATAAGCGCGCCACTATACCACTTTTGAAATTCTTGAAAAGTGGTAAAACGTACTTCTTCCCGGTGACCACCTTCTAGTAGAAGGTATACTGCGTATTCATTCGGTGTTCTAGGCATAAAGTTGAATTATTTAAAACACATTCAACCCATTGTTAACCACCATATACCAGAATGAGAAGGGGAACTATACGGTAGCATTACAGATATTTTGGAGAGTTTTAAGTTGATAACTCATCACTCACCACTCCACAATATATGATTTGTACTTTCGCCTATGACGGTAGCTTACCCGGATACGGTTCCCAGGAAGAGGCAGGGGGGGGCATACTTCGGCTTCGCTCAGATGCGTAGGTTGGGTTGAACGGAGTGAAACCCAACAATTACAAGTCTTTGGAGTGTTGGGTTTCGTTCCTCAACCCAACCTACATCCACATCATATTTTTTGTGAAATGGTATTACCCATTGGAATTGCACATCCTTTCGTTAAGGTAGTCAAAATTCAAGAGGCAAGTGAAGTATGAAATTATGCCTCGGCTTACCTCACCTATCAAGGGATGTGGCTTGAACTAAGGAAAATTTTTCCCACGCATCTTGACAAATATGTAATTTTGTGAATCATTCTCTTACGAGTGAATCTTCTATGCTTTTTGACAATTTTAAAAAGTGACTTTTTAAAATTAAGTTGTAAACCAGTTTACAACTTACCGTCTTTTTTGAAAGTACTCATACATATATCTAATTTTGCAAAATTTTTCAAAAACATCTATTTTTGTTATTGAAAACAAATCTAAAATATTTACTAATCTATATCTTTATATGTACTCACGTCGTCAATAGTACTTATATATTAGCCTTTACAGCGTTTTATCGATGAAAATATTTTTATCCATAGTGTATTATATAAAATATGTGAAGAAAGCGTAAAGCAATTTTTCTTTAATTTTAAGATAATGTAAAAGCTTGGTATTTTCCTCATAAAAATTTCTTTTTAATACCAGGAATCGTTAGTATTGTTTTGTAGTGAATATTAAAAAAAATGAACAGAATCAATTACGCTTTGTTTGTAGTAACAATGGTTTTATTAGCTAGCATTGTGGCTTTATTTACGCCAAATCTTCAGGATGAATCAAGAATGATTATTCCTGGTACGGTACAAGTATTAGCTACTCTAGCTACACATCACGATGATAAGGATGATAAAAAGTAAAGCTCTGCTGATTTACAACAGAGCTTTACATCAAGTGTATTGATTTTTTGGGAGCTAACGATATTCGCAGTATCAGAAGCTCTCTTTTTTAATTGTAAAAGTATTTTAACTGATTGACGAAACTTACTTTATCTTAAAGTCTCACCGATGAACAAGCGTCAAACCCAAAACCATGTAGAGACTTTACATATAAAGTCTCTACATGTATTCTTCACTTTGCAGAAGACTGTTTTGCTTTGGGAAAGCCGCGTTGGGAATTTAAAAATGGAGGTATGGGACAGTCTAGTGTTAGAGCGATCGCTCTGAGCAAATCTGCCTCTGATGACGTAACTTTATTATCTAGTAGTACAGTGTGGGCGCACGCATCAACAACAGCTTGCTTGAGTTTGGGACTAGCAAGGCGCAGGCGATCGATACTTTTCTTTAGATCGGTAAAGCTAGAAGCAACTGGTGTATCTGGTGTTTCTTGTTGTCCGGCTCCGGGAAGGCGAAAAACGCCAGAACGAAATGCATAGGCGATTTCATCGGGTTGAGTTTGTCCGACGCGTGCTAATGCTGACAGTACTAATATGCTATCTGACCAAATCTGATCTATAGATGTGAATTCTACGGTTGTCGGTGACGTGGGATTTATACAAGGTTCGAGTCTGTGCCACAGTACTAACTGCAACACAAAATGCCACAATGATAAACTTCCCCTAGCTTTAATTAATCCTTGGACGCATTTACACAACATTTGGCATTCTTTGGCGGAAGTTTGCCGCAATGTGGGTACTGTTAAATCTACCAGGGGTAAACGCAGGCTGGGATCTAATTGGCTAATTTCGCTGCTAAATTCCAGGGTTTTCTCTACCAACTCAGGGGGCTGAACTTCCTTTAACCAAGCTATTTGGCGTGCTTGAACTTCGGGATTTTCTGGATCTAAAGCTAATGCAAAAGCGATCGCATTTGCACTTTGCTGTTCCCTTACCCCCAAACGTAGGCTTTCTGGTAACTGGGCTAACAAGGCTTGAGCATGGGCGAAATGCTCAGGCGCAACGCTCCCTACTTGGTTAACTACCTGTTCTGGGGTAATGGCTGTAGTATTTCCACCACCAGCAAAACCCATTGTTAGCCCATCTGGGGAATGAGTATGATGGCGCATGGGAGAGGGCATTGCTGCTAAATCACTCGCATTTAAACCCCCAATTCGGCGGATACGTTCTGTCAGCGGTGGGTGGGTAGCAAACATATCTCCCCAAAAAGAAAGCTTAAGAGCATTACCAAAGAACATATGGCTGGCGGCTTCTGCTCCCGGTGCAATCAAGCGTGAATCCATCTTTTGCAGTTTTTGCAGTACTCCAGTCATCCCATCAGGGTTGCGAGTAAATTGTACTGCGGAAGCATCAGCCAGAAATTCTCGTTGACGCGAGACAGCAGCTTTAATTAAGCGTCCGCAGAATAATCCAATACCGCCAATCGCCATTAATGCTAAACCAAACGCCCACAGCGGTAAACCTTTGTCTTCACCGCGAACGCGCCAACTCCACAACAAGTCCCCAGCCATGTAAATGAACAAAATTCCGTGCAACAGTCCAATTAAACGCAAATTCAGCCCCATATCTCCATTGAGAATGTGACTGAATTCATGTCCGATCACTCCTTGTAATTCATCTCGGGTAAGACATTGCAAACTGCCACGGGTAACGCCAATCACCGCATCATTAGGTGAAAACCCCGCAGCAAAGGCATTGATACCTGATTCTGATTCCAAAAGATAGACTGCGGGGACAGAAATACCAGAAGCGATCGCCATTTCTTCGACAATATTTAATAGTTGTCGCCCTTGTTCATCTGCCATTTCTGGTATCAGGAGTCTTCCCCCCAACTCCTGAGCAATGACACTACCTCCTTGGCGGAGACAGAAGATTTTATAGGTACTTCCAAGAGCGATCGCAATCATCGTCACAGCAGCTACCGAGAGAAATAATCCCGGATGCCACCAAATCCGGGGAGCCATGCGAAACACAAATAAACTGACAATATAAATTGCCACAATCATCACGGCGATCGATGCAGCAAATAACCCGATTAACTGTTGCGTGTTTTGGCGTGCTTGATCCTGATGTTCAAAGAAATTCATAGACACCTAAAAAGACACGCGGGGAGCAGTTTTCATTTCTGGTGTAGCTTCTTGCAGCAATTGGGCATTAGTAAAGTTAAAACTACGCGCTATTAAATTGCTGGGGAAAGATTCGCTTTTAGTGTTGTAGAGTGTCACAGCATCATTAAAAGCCTGACGTGCAAACGCAATCCGGTTTTCTGTAGAAGATAATTCCTCCATCACCTGAGTCATGGCGCTATCTGCTTTCAGTTCCGGGTAAGCTTCCGAAAGTACCATCAAGCGACTTAACGCACCACTCAACGCCGCCTCCGCATTACCCAACTGCTGCATCGCTTGCGGATCGCCAGGATTTTGTACAGCACGACTACTAGCATTAACCGCAGAATTCCGCGCCGCAATCACCGCTTCTAAGGTTTCTCGCTCGTGTTTCATATAACCTTTAGCAGTTTCCACCAAATTGGGAATTAAGTCATAGCGACGCTGTAACTGCACATCAATTTGGGCGTAAGCATTCTTGTAGCGATTGCGAAACTTAACTAAATCGTTGTAGCTACTAGTGATAACTAAAACAACAGTGGCAACTACAGCAACCAAAAATATTAAAAGCCCGATCATATTTCTAAAGTTCCATCAAACTTGCATTTTTGAGAAATTCAACACCCTGACAAGCAAGCATGGTACTTATTTGCAGAGTTACCCAGTCAACTTTTTCTGGATATACACAAGAGTCTACTTTCCGCAAGTTTGGTTCGTCGCCTGTAAAACTAATTACGAATATTTACTGAGATAAATGTTGTATATAAGACTGAATTGAGTGCGATGACGATGGTAAAGGCGATCGCATTATCTCCCAGAAAATCTGTTTTCCCTCTCTGCGCCCTCTGCGTCTGGAGCGGTTAAAAAGTAATTTATCTAACCACAGAGGCACAGAGAACACAGAGATTTGAGGATGGCTAAACTACTGCCGAATTCCTTTGAGAAACTCTGTTCTCGCTTCAATAATTGAAGACATTAAAACACAACGTACTAATAAATTTATATCTAATTCGGGTAGTAAAGTACTTTGAGTAATTGGTTCATAGTTATCATTATTTAGTCCATATAAAGATAACTGATTATTTTCCCAAAACCAGACTTCAGTAATTTTAAATCTCTTGTATTTTTCTAGTTTATCTATACTGCCACTGGTAATATTAACTTCAATAGCTAAATCAGGATGCTCTTTCTTCTCACCTATATAATAAGACTCATCAGGTTCAAAGGAAGCACTTTTTTCTTTTGCTCGACGGGTGGAACTACCAACAGGGATAAAATTTATACCCATTTCACACAAATAAAATTCTAGTAAAAAACCAATAATGGTTTTAAGCATTTCATGTTTTTCACCAAGAGTCATAAATTCTATACACCCATCAAGATAAATTATCCGTAAACCTGGAGCATCTGCTGTTAACGCTTCAATCTTCTCAAATTCTTCCCAAGTGTAATAGCCAGGTAACAAAAACCGCTGTTCTGGGAGCGTGGTAAATTTATCTAAGATTTGTGGAGTCATAGTTTATTGGTTTTATCTATAGATTGCCATACCTTACTGCAACGAGAACATAATCCTTAATGGCGACCTTGATATTTTAATTTCATACAGAGATAATATTTCATGATTGATTACCTATCATAATTATAACGCTGAACACTCGATATATAGCGTTTCCTAATCACATGAGGTATATCAGGGAATTACAAAAAATAAATTACCCATATTCCGTAGTGCGAGCATCTTGCTCGCTTTTTAACATTAGCTTCCGAGACGCTCGCACTACAAATTTATTGGGTATTTAAAAAATTGGATGTCCCTCATAGCCCCCTCCTCGCTTGCAGGGAGGGGGTTGGGGGTGGGGTTCTTGTAGCTCACTCAATCGATAAATGCTATAATACGTAACTTAATACCTATAAATCATAGTAACTAGATAAAAACCAGCGACAGTAAAAATAAAAATCACAGTTGCAGAATATACTATTACATCCTTTAAAAGAAATAATATCCAATCTTTTCTCAGTTCCTGTTTAAACTTGAGTTCGCGCAACTTTCGCTCAAGTTCTGCATCTTCTTTTGCAGGTAAACTGACATAACGAGTTGAATATATATCATCAATAATTTCTTCTGTATCGCTTTTGTCTTCCCATGTACCAAAAGTTTCCACAAATTTGTCTAATGACTGATTAGTCTGATTTGAGACAATCCGTAGATTCTCCTTAGTTAGGTTACCTATTTCTTTTTTAAGCGCCTTTTTTACAGCTTTTTTGATTAAAGTTTCTAGTTTTTTAGCCGACATGGTTTGTTAAAGTTTTTCGAGCATATCGTTTCAGCTTTGATTTTAGTAGAATTTAATGCTGAACAAATGAAGTCGCAATTACACAAATCAAACTTTGTAACTTTTCTTTGCGCCTTTGCGTCTTTGCGTGAGATAAATTTTTTAATGAACCGCCAAGGACGCAGAGGACGCAGAGGAAGAGAGTTTTAGAGGATTTTTGCGGGAATTTGTAGGGTGCTTTAATAGAGTGTAATGCACTAATATTATTACAATGCACAGTCAGGCGATCGCATAATTTAATGAATATTTCGATGTTTTTATGGCAAAGTCCAGTTTTCGAGTTGTAGTCCGATAATTCGACTGTAATGACGAGTATTGTTAGTCACTAAAATATAATTTCCTGTAAGTGCAACACTAGCAATTAGTAAGTCAAACTCAGCAATTGGTTGTCCTCGTCTGCGGAGTTCTGCTTTTAATTCTCCAAACTTTTTGAGAGCAGGAGTAGTTAAAGGTACAACGGGTAAATTTTGAATAAAGTCTTCTGCACGAGCTAAATTTTCCACCACTCGTTGAGAATTATAAGCACCAAAATACAACTCAGCAACAGTGATACTGCAAATAGAAATTTGCTCCCATCCTATTTCACTAACTTTAGTTCTGACTGAATTAATATCTTTAATCCAATAAATACAAGTATCGGTATCAAGTAAATAAGTCATAGACTAATGTCATTCTTAGAAATAGTACGGCTATCATAAATCTCTTTGACTATTTCCTCAGCAGTTCTTTCATCTTCCCAAGGGCCAAGCCTTTCCATAAAGGTATCTAGTGGGTGTGGTTTTGGTTGCTCAGATGAAAAAATGATTTCATTCGCTATTAGTTGATTTGCTTCTGGGATTCCTAATTTTTTGGTTTCCTCTTTAGCTGTAACCATGACTTGCATCAAAGTTATAGCCTGACGTAGGACATCACTTTTACTTGTGCCAATCTTTGTTGCCAGTTCTTCTAATATTTGATTAAGTTCTGGTGATAAATCTAAGTTAAAATGAACCATACCGTTAATATCACTCATGCTTTCATCCTTGCGTGACTTTACATATATTATATTGTGCCAATATCAAGGGAATATTTCAGAATAAATAATTGCGATCGCTTACACTTCGACTTGAATATATATCATCAATAATTTCTTCTGCTGTGCGTGTGTCTGCCCAGTTTCCGAAGGTTTCTAAAAAAGCTTGTGGTAGATAGTTTGCTTGTGTGGGTTTATTTGATAAATCCTCTTGTTGTAGCTTTTGTGTCTCTTGTTGAAGCACCTGATGAACGATTTTGACAATTAAAGCATCTAAGCCTCCTACTTTCAGAAGATTTAAAAGCTTCTCAGATGTAGGTTGGGAGTTTTCCATAGAAAATATTTAGCTTTTGAACTCAATATTTTAATATTTGACTCAAAATACACTAACAATTCAGTTGTAAATTTCTCTACGATGTCCAACTCGATCAATAAAAATAGTTTTTTTGTCAGGGTCAAACTCGTAAATAACTCTATAATCTCCAATTCTCAGCTTATAAAAACCAGATAAGTCAGCCGTAAGAGGTTGCGGTGTAATCTGGTCGAAATTTTCCGCCAGCCAATTAATCTTGTTAACAATTCTTTCACAGACAGCCTTTGTCAACTTTTCTAGGTCAGCTAGGGCTTCCGGTTCATACTCAACTAAGTAATTCATCCGTTCCCTAAACCCAGTCTTTGCATAACCTCTGCTGCGGGAATACCTCTAGAACCAGCTTCTCTACGCTGCTGAATTGCTAAAAGTTCTTGTTTAAAATTTTCCTTGACTGTTTGATTTGTATCTGGATCTACTAGAAGTTCTTCTATGGTTTCTCTAACAGTTTCTCGAATCAGGGCTTTAAATTCATCAATAGTGAGATCGTTAACTTGCATAGTGGTAATTTCAAAAAAGGCTTATTTACCAATTTTAGTCTATGCGTAATCATTGGCGAACAGTTATTAACCTATAGGTAAATATTGATGAGAAGTTAAAGGTAAGTAGTTAAATGTAAAATTTATAACTATGTCATTGTGAATGGAGCGAAGCAATCGTAAGGCGCTAGAGCATTAATTACTGGATGACTTGAGGTTTTTTTAATTGCAACCATCATAGAAAAATTTTCCTTGACGTTTGTTAATTCTTTCCCGGATTGTTTGACGAATATCTTCCCAATCTGTAGCTGTCATTTCTGTTGCATCTCCAGAGTTTAATCCTTCCAGAAGCATTGTTTCAAGACGTTCTTTAGCTCTCTGTTTTTGGTCTGGTCGCACTAATTCACGAAAATACTCGCTGACACTGCTGTAACCACCTTGAGCTACCTGTTTTTCTATATAAGCTCGCATGGTGTCAGGTAAGGAAATATTGATACTTTTCACAATAGTTTAGTTTTTAAATCTGTTTTTCTACATTATGGCAGTTTTTGCCATTTTATGTCATGGCAACAGAAGACGGAATCAGCCATGATAAAGTCTCAGATCCCCGACTTCTTGAAGAAGTCGGGGATCTTGTTGTTCACGAATGATTTATGATGGCTACAATTTGGACAGTGACGCTACTTATAATCAAGCACTCTCTTGTAGACAAAGTTTTGAGATGTTGGGTTTCGTTCCTCAACCCAACCTACGCCTCTGAGGATGTTGGGAGAGATATTAAAATTAAAAGAATAGAGAAAAAATTATGTCTATACCATGACCTACTAAACCTCCTATTGATTCACCTAATGGTTTCCCTAATGACCCACCAAAGAAAGAACCAATTGCACCACCTATTTTTTCTAAAATAGGAATAGCACTAAATAGTTTATTTTTTATGCTTGTCTTCTGCTCTTCATTAAAACTAAATTCTTCATTATTTTTATCTGATTTATTATAATTATAATTATTGTTACTTGTTATTCTTTGAGAAGTTGCCAAAAAAAAGGGAACAGCACTTCGCTCAGACATTCTTTTAAAAACTTTGCTATAAAGCTCTTCTAACCATCTCTTACCATCTGGATTAGTGAGAGTTTTACTTTTATTATCTACTGCAATTACAGGAATATTATTTGCTATATGATCACCTGTATGCTTTGCGATTTCATTCCTGATACGCTTAGTTCTTTCTTTTAAATCAACTAAATAGTCATCTGCTTTATCTGTACGAGTGAATATAATCACTGCATAATTCCATACATTTACCGTAAAGGCTTCTGAAATAATTTTAATACCTTGCATCTCATCAGCAGTAACTCTGGAATCATCAAGGCGAGTTACAAACCATAATGAATCAATTTGCTTAACTTTATTTTTTATAAGGTTGATATATTTTTGGTCATTTTTTTCTTCGGGTATATCATCACACAGTCCAGGAGTATCAATTATTGTAAAATTAATATTATTAATTTGATGTTCATAACTTTTAACATCCATAGTAGTTGGATCATATTTACCCTCTGGTGCGATATTTTCACCGAATAATGAATTAATCGTGCTGGATTTCCCAACTCCTGTCCGTCCCACCATCAGAAATGTAAATTTTTCTTTTCGTGCTTTTTGCAATTCTTTTATTAAAGTAAATAAATCATCTATAAATGATGGATACTTTTGGAGATTCACAGAGGAAAATAATCTTTTCAGTTTATCTAAAATTTCATTATTTTCAGTATTTTTCATACACTTTTTCTGAGCTAAGCCTATATATTTGTTGTTTAAAACTAACAAATTATAAAAAAATATATAACCGCAAATACACGCATGATAACACCTTCTCTGTGCGTTCATCTGCGTGCATCTGCGGTTAAAAATTAAAGTCTAAAATTAATGCACTAACTCGATCGCTCTTTTCGTCAACGCCTCCGCAGTCAACCCATTAAACGCCATCAATTCACCAGCACTGGCTGTAGTTTCCCCACGCTTCCAAGCAAAAGTATCGCGCTTAGAATTACTCCGCAACATAATTGGTTCTAGCATTGCCGGCGCACCACCAGTAACACCAATTAATGCATCGCCATCAAATAATTCGGCAAATTTGGCATCATCTAAGAAACCACCATCAGGTTCGGAACAAGTATCCCATGCAGTATCATTAGGACGATATAAACGGCGGGGATTAATAATAGAAACTATCTTGGCACTAATACCTTCAGTTTCTAAGAAAGCTGCTGCTTCAAATACTGGCATTAATGTCATATCACCAATGACAGCAAACACAACTTGCTTATCACCAGGAACTTCATGCAATACTACTGCACCTTCGCGTAAACCTTGACGAGTTTGTTCTAAAGTTGTGCGAATTGGTAACGGTGATTTACTTGCTGTAATGACAATTCCCTTATTTTTTGTTTGCAATGCCCAGTCATAACAAGCTTGAATACTGTTAGCATCGGAGGGGAATAATGGGAATACATTGCCAGTTCGCATTAAGGAGGCAAAATAAGCTTCAATTTCTGGACGTTGGTGTGTCCAACCGTTGCGTCCTTGCTCTAATGCGCCGGCAGTAAATAATGTAATTGTTGAGGGAGTTTGACGGCGTAATTCTGCCATTGCTTGGGTTACGGTTTGCCAAATTGGTAAGCCGTTGATGGCAAAAGATTCGTAGGAACACCACAATGTTCTTGCACCCATTAATGATAAACCAGCAGCTAAACCAGCACAAGCATCTTCACTCAATGGTTCGTAAACTTGTCCGTTTGGTGCTTGATTATATAAGTCGTCGGTTGTGGGGTGAATAATCTTCAATGCTTGGTTAATATTGGCAATTCCTGATGCTTCGTTACCATCAGCGTTAGTTACTAAGAAATTCGGGTCTTTTTTACCCACAATTCCCACCAATCTTCCCATCGCAGTTGTAGAAACTTTGGGTTCACCACCTACTGCATATTCTTCTAAAGGTAATTCGCCTAAGTCTGCTAATGGTAATTCAAATTCTGTCACCACTGTTTTCGCAGCAGGGCCACCGCCAGCGCGTTCGGCGTTGGTTCTGACTAATTCCCAAGCTGACGCAGATAAAGCACGTTCTTTTAACGCGCTGACAATATGAGGAGCATCTAACGTATCTTTAGGATAAAGGTTGTGAGATTTTGCGCCTCTGGCGTGGACTCCCGCACCTTTAAGTTGTTTAATGATGAAGACTGTTAGCTTACCACTCAAAGCAGAACGCGCTGCTTTATCGACTCCCACAAGTACAGCTTTGGTGAAGGCTAGCCGTTGCTCAAAGGAGAAAGCGGTACTATCAACATAATCGCCGGCTTGGTTTTGGTCGTCAAATTCTTTGGCATCAACTAAAACAACTTCCGCAAAACCGTTACCATGCCAGTATGCTGTCATCTGTTCGTTGGTTTTCAGGGAAACCATACTGTGATGTTCTTGGCTGTATCCATTCCACACCAGCACTGGTAAGAAGTTAGTGGCATGGGGGTAGGCGGTGTTAAAGTGAGCAATTGAACTCATAATATATGGTTCACCTAGTCCACCATCGCCAACGGTGAAGGGGAAAAGCTTATCTTTATGCAGCAGTGCAGCTGACATGGCGAAGTGTTGCCCTTGTCCCAAAGGCCCCGCTGGTGCGAGAATACCAGGTATGTAACCGGAAAGATGTCCTAACAGTCCATGCTTTTCACGAAAGCGATCGCGCAATTGTTGGACTGTAAAAATGCCCATATCCTCTAAAGAGCGATCGAGGAACATCGCACTATAAAATCCCGGGGCGTGGTGACCGACTTCGGTGATAATGTTTTTGTACCCTAACATGACCAAAGCCGCGTAAGCTTCCGCTTGGCTAGCAAATCCACCAGGGTGTCCAGAGGCTTTACTACCTGTAACTTGTAGGGTCAGGTAACGTAATGCATCGGCAGCAAGTAATGTTTGATAGACGGCATTCGGTTCTGTAGGAGATGCGATCGCTACTTTGTCTGATTCTATCGCCGGAGTTGCACCATGAGTTTCAAAACCTGGTAACGCTTCGCCAAAATATTGAATTCCTTCACAAAAATTTGGAACCGCTGAAGATGCTTTAGGGGTGGTTGCTGTCATGCTGAATACCTTAAAAGGATGAGGAGGAACTGTAGATGCTCGTCCAAATTAACAAAAATTTTACAACTTTCGGGTTGTAACAGTTTATTGCACTTTCGCAACACAAAGATAAGCAGATTCAATAGTTATTCAGAAAAATTTAATTTTCTTATGTGGGCTGCATTGGCAAAACAGAACTAGCGCAACAGGTAAAGCCTATGAAACTGCCCAATGGCCCTAAATACTCAGCGTTTGTTCAAATGCTTCAGTGGATTTTTCAACCCATGCCTTTTATGGAAGCTTGCGCCAAACGCTATGGTGATATTTTTACCATGCAATTGAATGCGCCAGTGGTGTTTGTCAGCAATCCCCAGGCGCTACAGCAAATGTTGACTAGCGATACCAAGGAATTTGAAGCGCCTAGCGATTTCAACACGGTATTTGAACCGATGCTAGGGAAAAATTCTGTAATTACAGTCAGCGGGGAAGTTCATCGCCGTCAACGCCAATTATTAATGCCGCCGTTTCACGGTGATCGAATGCGCACCTATGGGCAGGTAATTAACCATGTCACAGAACAGGTAATTAGTCAATGGCAGATAGATAAACCCTTCTATATCAGAGAAGCGATGCAAATCATTACCATGCGGGTGATTATGCAAGCTGTATTTGGATTATACGAAGGGCAACGCGCCCAAGAATTAGAGGAACTTTTAGCTGTTATGCTAAATGAAAACTCGCCTTTAAGGGTAGTTGAACTTTATTTTCCGGCTTTGAGAATGGATTTAGGCCCCCGCAGTTCTTGGGGAAGATTCCTGCGCCGCAAAGAGCGCGTTCATCAACTCCTCAACGCAGAAATTCAAGAACGGCGAGATAATCCCGATCCATCGCGCACAGATATCCTCAGCTTACTCATGGCGGCGCGTGATGAAGCTGGTGAAGCGATGACGGATGAGGAATTGCGTGATGAATTAATGACGCTGTTAACAGCAGGACATGAAACCACAGCCACAGCTTTAACATGGGCTTTGTACTGGATTCATAAATTACCAGCAGTTAGGCAAAAACTAGTACAAGAATTAGATAGTTTGGGTGAAAATCCAGATCCCAGTAGCGTTTTTAAATCACCATATCTCAACGCTGTTTGCTGTGAATCTTTGCGGATTTATCCAGTAGGAATGCTGACTTTCCCACGAGTCGTCAGAGAACCTGTATCTTTGTGTGGTTATGACTTAGAACCCGGTACAGTCGTACTTGGTTCAATTTATCTTACCCATCAGCGCGAAGATTTATACCCACAACATCAGCAATTTAAACCAGAACGCTTTTTAGAACGTCAATTTTCCCCTTACGAGTTTTTACCCTTTGGCGGTGGTGCAAGACGTTGTATCGGCATGGCATTTGCCCAGTATGAAATGAAAGTTATACTAGCAAAAATTCTCTCTAGTTGGGATTTGGCGCTAGTAGATGAGAATCTGGAGATTCGCCCAAAACGCCGTGGTTTAGTCACAGGGCCAAATCGCAGCATTGAAATAGTGGCGAAACAACAACATCAGCTGCGATCGCGGGCGTTAGAGTCAACCAGCATCTAATATTTTGCGATTATAGCAGGCGATGTCTACGACAAGCCGCTTCGCGTCTACGCATGGGCACAGTAATACTGTGCCTTTGTTATATGTGGGGTGAGAATAGTTAAAAAGTATTTGAGAGCAAATAGCGATGCCTGCGGCGGTAAACTACGCGCCTCAACTTAAACGATGAGCGATCGCTTACTAGTTTTGTAGCATTTATGTACTAGAAACATACTCACTCAAACGGACGATCGCACCTCATGATTCCTCGATTTCTGAAGGTTTCAACATTCGCCAAATTTCTGCATCGACCTTTGCCAGGTATTCTGATTCCAGTTCACCAATCTTGCGAATGATTCGCTGTCGATCAATTGCCCGCATTTGGAAAACCATTGCGACTGAGGGCAAGGTCAAACCATTTTGCTCTGATGGCTCAATTTTTACGGTAAACGAGAACCGCAACGCACCTAATGAGGACGTAACTGGAACGATCATCAGCATGGGAGAATTTGCAATATCAGTTTGCACTGCAATTGCTGGGCGGTTACCCTTTTCTTCTCGCTTATCCGAAGCTGGTAGACTCACCAGGAGAATGTCTCCTTTTGCCATCTAATTCTCCTGAGATGCCAGTGCTGCTTCCAGATTCAGCCAATCTTGATCGCTTGCGGCTTCCCAATCGGCAAATTCTTGAGCGAGTTCAGCAGAATCTTCTAATAAGGAAATCAGCAGTGCGACAATCTCACTATTCACAGAATTTCCGTGTCCCTGCGCTCGTTGAGCGATCGCTTGATATAGGTCGAGCGGTAAGGTCACTTGGGTACTGATTGTTTCGGGAACATCCATAGAATCGCAATGAGAACCATTTTTCACATTATGGCTCAAGATTGGGTGAGCAGATGACGATGGCGACAATCTCGCCTATACAAGAACTGCGATGGCTGCGGTGGTCACTGAGCCTTGCCGAAGTGTGGTAAACTACGCATCTCTCGACAATGACAGCGATCGCCCTCCTGCCTTTTCAACCGCGATTGCATCTCAACTCAAACGATGAGCGATCGCAATAGCTCGTAGTGCAATCCTGCTTCCCCAAAAACCAAAACAGTGATCGCGCTTTTTCCCAAAATTTTATTTTTGCTTCATTCATCAACGGTCCAGTCGCTTCCCTCATTCACAACTGGACCGTTGATAAGTGGTGTAAATGGACCCTGTCCCTTTCCTTGACCTTCTATTTTTCCTCCTCCATTTGCCTGCCATGATCCCTCCGTTACATTGAATGTACAGTCATAGTTAACGTGCCACAAGACCCATCCCAAAAATTGCAACTTATTAGAAGCTTTGTGCCGCAGCGTCAGCCAAGAACAATACCAATCGCTACCGCTAGTTGAGACTAACTGTCTACCACTGGAAGTCTGCAGAACTATGGGCCAAACCTGTGGCCTATCTTGCATCCGGGTTGCCCCATTCTCGGCATTTACTGACTGAACAGTTTCTGGTCCATACCACGGTTCTATCTCCGGTTCACCATCGCGCATTGGAACTTGATGATAAAACCTCTCTTTAATGTGAATCTTACCATTCTTATCACGATGCGTGGTCTTAAAGTTCTCGTAATTAACCAGGTTTTGCACAAAGCCAATCTCATACTCATCTGCTGCTGTTTTACGGCTATCCAGCAGCACAGAACCAGTTGCAAAAAACACTGGGCTTTGAAGCAAAACAAATATGTCAATGATTTTAACGGTGAGTGGACCATTGTAAAGTGGACTCAAAAGAGAACCAGCAACATGCGGTAGCTCTTCCTCTTGCGGTTCGATCTCCTGTGATATTTCTGTGTTCTGAGGAGCTTCTTCACGTTGAATGAACGGCTGCTCCTTTGTCACAAATCCGTTCCCAATTCTTTCTGGGATATCTTTAATGTCTTGTTCAGGTTGAGGGCTTTTGCACTGTAAGGAATCTTGTCCAGGCTGTACACTAGCAGTGTTCAATTTATCTGGCACAACCATCCGCATCACCTGATTTGCCATCCAATCTGCTTCCTGCTCATACTTGTCTCCTGGTTCTCCCATTGTCAGCTTTGCTTGGGGACGATGCAGCGGTATGCGACTAAAATCGTAAGCAAAAGACCGTTGCTCAATGGCTGGTGATAACAAGGATTGCTCATCAGCAGACGGCGCTTGTTGCTGATTAATTGATTCTGCGGTTTGTGTTTGGATGACATTATTTGTTGGTAAACCAAAACCCCGGACTGCGTTTGCCAATGTCGGAGTATGTGGTGAGACAAGGGACGAATTAGAAAAACTTGATGTCCCTGCTTTCTTAGGCTTAAATGTACGATCGCGCATCTCACCTTTCCTCCATCGATGGGCAAAGCTCTAATTATTGCTTACAGGCATTTTTTCCCAAAAAATTTTACAATTTGTGGAAATGCGATCGCTATCGACCTTAGTCTAAATTTACAATCAAATCCATCACTTAATGCTTTGTGGGAAACACGTAACGCGATCGCATCCCGCTGTTATAGTAATGCATCGCCCGGCAGGAGCTGCTCACTTCGACTTCGCTCAGTGAGCAGCGCTTCGGCGACAGGGGCAGGTTTTTAGCGATGTCAACGACAAGCCGCTCCGAGTCTACGCATCTCTTTGCAATTTGATGACATCGGTCTTTTATGCCAAAACATCGGGCTGTTATATTAATACATCGGCTTGTTATGCCAATACATCGACCTGTTATATTAATACTTCGGTCTGTTATGGCATAACATCAGGCTGTTATATGAATACATCGGCTTGTTATGGCATAACATCGGGCTGTTATATTAATACGTCGGTCTGTTATGCCAAAACATCGGGCTGTTATATTAATACATCGGGCTGTTATATTAATGCAGCAACCTGCAATTAAATTGCATCAGTAATGCGTAGATGCGTTCGCGTAGCGTCTCGTAGAGAAGCGGCTTGTCGTAAACATCGCACCCCATCCCATCCCGTAGGGGCGGGGTCTCCCCCATACGTGTCAACTTAACGTGAAACCCTTGCCAAGACGTGATTTTGCGTTTTCTCGCTTCCCATCAAGATCCGCGTCACCCCACCCCGGCTTTGCTGACGCAAAACCTCCCCTCCCCGCAAGCGGGGAGGGGATTGAGGGGTGGGGTAAAATGCCTGTGGAATAAGCGTTTTGACTTAAGTTGACACCAATGGGTCTCCCCGCCCTAGGTCTACCCGCTTGTGCCCCTACCATCTATCTGATATATTGCATTAAAATTAAAATCGCCATAATTTTGGATAAAGTTAAGCTTTCATCAAAGCATTGCTAGCCAGAATCTCTACAATTTGATAGATATATCAAGCCTTGATATTAGTCAGAACAAAATACTTTATTACTAAAAATTAACCCGCAACTAAATAAAATATAGATATTATTTCTCATCTTCCAAATAGCATATACCATACTATAGATACCATCCTGAGCCTGCAAAGACTAAATTGAGTAGGTAAGCGGATACTAGGAGTATACAAACTCATGCCAGATCAGCAAAATTTGGAGGAGCAAATACTATCACAAGCAGCAGAAAACACCATAACCAACCGACTAGATGAAGTAGAAAAAATCGATGTAGATGTGCGAACAGATTTGTTGAAAGTAGCCCAGGGACAAGTGGAAGAAGTTTCCCTGAGTGGTAAAGGGTTGGTGCTGCAAAAAGATATCCGAATACAAGAAATAAAAGTCAAAACAGATAGCATTGCTGTCAATCCTTTAAGTGCTATTTTTGGGCAAATAGAACTGAATGAGCCAGTAAATGCGATCGCCCGCATTGTCATGACAGAGGTAGATATTAACTCCGCCCTCTCCTCAGATTTAATTAAAAGCCAGACACTAATTTGGAAATTAAATGTAGATGATGAAATTGTCAGTTTACAGCTGCAACAAATCCAGGTATCGCTCCCAGGTAGCGCTAAAATAGAATTTAGCGGCACAGTGTTGATCAAAGAAAAGGGACAAAGCCGTCTGTTAGGTTTTACTGCAAGGGTTTGCCCACCTACACATTCACAGCCCTTGATATTGGAAAGTTTCAACTGTACTCAGGGAGAGGGAATTTCAATCCCCCTAATTACAACCTTAATGCCGCAGATCAAAGAATTGCTGAAATCATCTTCTTTTGTCTGGGAAAATATGAAATTAAGCCTCAAAGATATAGAGGTCAAATCAGACAATCTCATCCTTTTAGTAGAAGCGCATGTCAAACAAATACCATCTCCAGAAAATCTGCCTATCAGTAAGTAAAATATCAGGAAATTGGCTCAAGCTTTACTTAGTATTTGTGCGTTAAACTACTTTCATTCTTTGTAATATCAAACTAACTCATCTGTAATTTCCGAATATGCAAGAATACGATGTTGTAATTATTGGTGCAGGACATAACGGTCTAGTTTGTGCTGCTTATTTACTGAAAGCTGGCTATAGTGTTCTGCTACTAGAAAAGCGTTCTGTTCCTGGTGGCGCAGCTACCACGGAAGAATGTTTACCTCAAGAAGCGCCGGGATTTAAATTTAACTTGTGTGCTATTGATCACGAATTTATTCATTTGGGGCCAGTTGTTGAAGAATTAGAACTAGAAAAATACGGTTTGGAATATTTGGAATGCGATCCAGTAGTTTTCTGTCCCCATCCTGATGGCAAATATTTTTTAGCGCATAAATCTGTAGAAAAAACTTGTGCAGAAATTGCTCGTTACAATCAACGTGATGCGAAAAAATACGCCGAATTTACCGACTATTGGCAACGGGCATTAGGTGCAATGATTCCGATGTTTAATGCACCACCAAAATCAATTATAGATATCCTAGGCAACTACGATATTACAAAAATCAAAGATTTAGTTTCTGTCATTGGTTCGCCTAACAAAACGCTGGACTTTATCCGCACCATGTTAACCAGCGCTGAAGATTTACTTAACGAGTGGTTTGATGAAGAATTTCTCAAAGCACCCCTAGCCAGATTAGCAGCAGAACTCGGCGCACCACCATCACAAAAAACCATTGCTATTGGTGCAATTATGATGGCAATGCGTCACAATCCGGGTATGGCTAGACCTCGCGGTGGTACTGGCGCACTTGTCAAAGCTTTGGTGAATTTAGTTACTAGTAAAGGTGGCGTAATTCTCACAGATCAACATGTGGAAAAGGTGTTGATAGATGATAAAAAAGCAGTAGGTGTACGGGTCGGTGGCGGTAAAGAATATCGAGCTAAATACGGTGTTATTTCTAATATTGATGCCAAACGGTTATTCTTACAAATGACTGATAAAAGTGATATTGATGCAGTCGATCCAGATTTGTGGGAACGATTAGACAGACGCATTGTCAACAACAATGAAACGATTCTCAAAATAGATTTAGCTTTGGATGAACCACTGCACTTTCCCTACCATGCGCATAAAGATGAATATCTAATTGGCTCAATTTTGATTGCCGATTCTGTTGCCCATGTGGAACAAGCCCATAGTAAATGTACTTTAGGAGAAATTCCTGATTCTGACCCATCAATGTATGTAGTCATGCCCAGTGCTTTAGATCCAACTTTAGCACCACCGGGTAAACATACTGTATGGATTGAATTTTTTGCCCCTTATCAAATAGCAGGTGCAGAAGGTACAGGTTTGAAAGGTACAGGTTGGACAGATGAATTAAAAAATCAAGTTGCAGATAGAGTTGTTGATAAATTAGCGACCTATTCACCTAATGTGAAAAATGCAACAATTGCCCGTCGTGTAGAAAGTCCAGCAGAATTGGGAGAAAGATTAGGCGCTTACAAAGGAAATTATTACCACGTTGATATGTCCCTAGATCAGATGGTATTTTTCCGCCCATTACCAGAAATAGCAAACTACAAAACACCAATTGATAATCTATTTTTAACGGGTGCGGGAACACATCCCGGTGGTTCAATTTCGGGGATGCCGGGACGCAATTGTGCTAGGGTGTTTTTACAAACAAAACATCCCATCGCCCAAACATTGAAGGATGCTAGAGATTCAATTAAGTCTACTGTAGAGTCGGTATTTGGAATTATGTAGTTTTTAGCGAAAGGCGCAAAGATATGAAGGAATATTTTGTATCTTTGCGTTTCTACAGGGAATTGTTAAATATAGTAATCTTATGTGAGTTGTGAAAAATATTTTTTTAACGTAGACGCGTTCGCGGAGCGTTGCCGCAGGCTAGCGGCTTCCCGTTCGACGCAGTCGTTCCCGCAGGGTAGGGTACCGCAAAGGCGCAAAGGACACGAAGAAAGAAAATAAGGAGAGGATAAACCCTACCCCTTTTTCATCCTCGCTTAGATAAATGGTCTGAGCATTTTGTGGGGAATCATGATGGCACAAAAGTTGAGGGTATGACTAAAATTGTTTGTGCTACAGTCGTGCGTCTACGAATGAATCATCTAGTTATAGTTTTTGCTCGTAGAAGTTGGGTAATCAGCGGTTGGTATCCGGCGATGGACTAAACTATTTAAATCTGCAAGAGGTTAGCGATCGCCTGGGGTAATGGCAGTACAATGATCACTAATAAAGCCATTGATAATAAACCCAAAATATCGCGTTTATTATCCAGTTCTGTGACATCGTTGAGCGCAGGTTCATCAACCAATGGTACAAGTAATAAGATGATTGCCCAGACGAAATATTCAGACTGGATAAAAGACAGTAATAACAGCAACAAACGCGCCATTTGACCAATGGCGATCGCGGTTCTTTGTCCAAAGATGGCGTGGACAATATGACCCCCGTCTAATTGTCCCACCGGCATCAAATTTAATGCCGTCACAATTAATCCTAAAAACCCGGCTATGGCGACTGGATGTAAGTCAATAGCTGATTTTGCGGTTAATAAATTCCCCAGTGCTAATTTTGAAAGCACTGCTAGCAAGATGGAATATTTAGGATTAACAGCATCCGGGTTTAACATTCCAGTTTTTGCGGTCAGAGGAACTATCTCAGAATGAGCTAAACCCCAAATTAATAAAGGTAAAGTCACAATAAAGCCCGCAAGTGGGCCAGCGATACTCACATCAAATAAAGCTTTGCGGTTAGGAATCGGACTCCGCATCTGAATAAATGCCCCAAAGGTTCCTAAGAAAAAAGGTATGGGGATAAAATAGGGCAAAGTGGAGCGAATTTTGTAGTATCTAGCTGTCAAATAGTGACCTAGTTCATGGATGCCCAAAATAGTCATTAATCCTAAAGCATAAGGCAATCCTTGGAGCAAAAGTTGAGGGTTAGATTGTATTGCTTTGGGATCGATATCAGCAATTAATGTTCCCACCCAGGTAGTAGTTAACAAAGTAGCGACTAACAGCAAGAGTGCTAAAGCTGGTCGCGTTAACTGTTCTTGTGGTTTAGAATTAATCGCTTTACCGCCTTGAGTATTGGGAACAAGCACAAAGAACGGTTTGCTATTGATTCCTTCTTGAAATATCAGTAAAAAGCGATCGCCAAATTGTGCTTCGATATTAGACTTAATTTGCTGGTAAGCCTGAGTGGGTGAAGTTCGCAATTGACCGCGACAAATCACCGCCTGGGGTCGATACTCAATATTTTGGATGTAGTATGTAGACCAGGGAAAGCAATTTCGCAGCTGGGTTTCTTCCGTTGGTTCAATGGGACGCACTGTCACTGGTTCTGCGGTAGGATGGATAGCCGATTGTGATTCTACAATAGCGGATGGTTCTGTCTGTTTATCTTTGGGCGATCGCCTTCCCCATTGAAATAACAGCCAGTATAACAAAATACAGATGATTGATGGCCACAGGATCAGCCCTGGTGGCGGTTGTACTTTTGTGCCATACCTCAGTGTCCATGCGCTCAACAAAAATGCTGGTGTCATTAAAACCAGCCACAACAACCAGACAGGTGTCTGGGTGCTATGAGCGACGACACGCTGCACCATTAGATAAGTAGCCAGTCCCAGTAACAGGAGAAACCAAAATGTCATTTGCTCTTCGGTAATTTGGAAACGATGTCCTACTAGTAGGGTTAGCACCACAGCTTTCACTACTAGCCAGACTATAAAAACCCCAATTTTTTCCACTAAGGTTAACAGCAGTTGTTAACTCTCCAGCTTCGGTGCTGAAGAAGTTTAACTCTGTAACCAGATTGATTACAACTCCTCAGTTTCGGTTTTTGCTTATGTGCCCCTTACCCCAACAGCCAAGTCATACAGTTAAGCCACCACGGGCTGTGCTCTCTTACGAAGTTCCGATCGCCGGAAGCCGGCGCTCGGACTTCGCGCTTAATAGCATTTATGCTTTTCCACCAAATCGGGACACATTAGGCGGAACCTCTTATTTTATTGTAAGAAATGAAAGCAATATCCTGATTGATTGCCCTGCTTTAGAAGAGACAAATTTAGATTTTTTGCGATCGCATGGCGGTGTGCGCTGGCTATTTATCACTCATCGCGGTGCTATTGGTAAAACAGCCGAAATTCAGCCAGCCTTGGGTTGCGAGGTTGTCATTCAAGAGCAAGAAGCTTATTTATTACCCGGATTAACTGTTACTACCTTCGGCTCTGAACTCACCTTAGATTCAGCAACCCAAATAATTTGGACACCAGGACATTCTCCTGGCTCATCTTGCCTATATTATAATCACTTGGGGGGAGTGTTGTTTTCTGGTCGCCACTTAGTACCCAATCTCCAGGGCGAACCAGTACCATTACGCACAGCCAAAACCTTTCACTGGCCGCGACAAATCAAAAGTCTTCAGTACCTCTTAGAACGCTTTACACCAGAAACTCTGCAATACCTTTGTCCTGGTGCAAATACAGGTTTCTTGAGAGGCAAAGGTGCGATCGCTCAAGCTTACCAACTTCTGTCTCAATTTGAAGAATCGGGATGAGGGGCTGTTGACCGTTGACGGTTGACGGTTGACTGTTGACTGTTGACCTAAGCCACTGTTTTGATGCTGTTGATACCGTGACTCATCCACTGCATTAATAGCCATTGATTAGCAGGCTTGTCTAGCGCGGGTAGGACGCGAAAGTTAAAAACTTGGTCCCAAACCTCCTCCCCATGTTGGGAAACAAAAGCTTGCTCTAGCTCTTGAAACTGAGCATAATCTTTGTTACCGATAGCTGTAAGCATACCTACGATGTCATTTACGGGGATCTGAGTAGCTGTTAATTGTGCTTCTGTCATTGTTTTTTGTCCCTAAATATACAAATATATCTAAGTAAGCCCCGCTTAGTGTCGATAATTTCGATTAAATCCTTGTCCTTGATTCTAGCGAGAGAAAAGCAAGCAAGCTCTGACGCTGCGGCTGACCAATCCCTAGTTTCCGTTCGCCAGTCCCAATCCTCCCCCGATAGTCTCTCAGGCTCGTTATCTTCAGTTCAGTCATTACTCTGCTGTGGATAAAAATTCTCTCGCAATCAATTCCTCTGTAACCTCTTATCTCTGTCTTGAAAAGTTCTGAGCGCCGGCTTCCGGCGATCAGACTTTTCGCTGTTTACTCTGTGCCTCTGTGGTTCAATAAAATACTTTTGAACCGCAGAGGACGCAGCGAAAAGTTCCTCGAAGCCGGGTTCCCCGGCGTAGGAAACTTTTCAAGACAGAGGGCGCAGAGAAAAAACAGATTTTTCAAGTCACCTTGACAGGGCTACCCCTAACCCCTAGCCCCTAGCCCTACCAATACCGAGTTTTTCGTCAACAATTCCACAGCTGCTTGATATTGTTGATCTGCTTGGGTACCAATCTGGTCACGGGTAATTGCCTCTTGGGGAATAACTTTGTCTGGTTTGATACCTAGTTTGTTGATATCTCGGTGTTGTGGGGTTTCATACTTAGCAATTGTGACTGCCAAGCCGGAACCATCTGATAATTCAAACAAGGACTGAATTAAGCCTTTGCCAAAGGTGGTTTCGCCTACTAGTTGGGCACGACCGTTATCTTGGAGTGCGCCGGCGAGAATTTCACTGGCACTGGCAGTTCCTTGATTGACTAAAATAACTAACGGATCTTTTGTGAGTGCGGGGCCAAATGCCTCAAAACTGCCTTGAATTCCCTGGCGATTGACGGTGTAAACTATGGTTCCCGAGTCTAACCACAGGCGGGCAATTTCGATACCGGCTTGCAATAGCCCACCAGGATTATTACGCAAATCCAGAATGTAGGCGGCAGCACCTTTGTTTTCTAAATCATTAATGGCGTGTGCTACCTCCATTGAGGCATTGGCATTAAACTGATTCAGGCGGAGGTAGCCAACAGGTGTACTTTGGGGAGTCATGCGCAATTCGGAAACTACGGGGTTTAAAGCAATGCGATCGCGCATCACTCTTTTTTCTGTTTCTCCCTCGCCATCCCGTTCGATTAACAGCGTCACCAAACTGCCAATAGGCCCCCGCATTTTCGCCGCCGCTTCATCTAGGGTGAGATTTTCGGTGGAGACACCTTCAATTTTAATAATGCGATCGCGTGGTCTAATTCCGGCTTTGTCTGCTGGTGAACCTGCGATCGGTGCTACCACTTCTAACTTACCAGTCTGGGGGTCTAAAGCAATTTGCAAACCCACCCCTGTCAATTCTCCAGATGTATTTACCTGTAAACTGCGGTATTGTTCTGGATCTAAAAAGCGGGTAAAAGGGTCATCCAAGCTTTTGAGCATATCCTGAATTGCGGCATAAGCCGCTTGGTGGTTTTTCAATGGCTTCTCCAGAGCCTTTTGCCGCACCGTCGCCCAGTTTTGATGATTAAATGTGTCATCTAGATAAGTTCGATTGACAATTCGCCATACTTCTGATAATAATTTTTGATCCTCGGTCAAAGCTGCTGCTGGCTGGATGAGTATACCCAGTGCCAAGCCAACTGCTATTAGCAATGAAAATCCCAGCCGAAAAACTTTTTTGTTGATGAACAAGCCCATGTTGAATTCCACCTTCACCCAAATTGCCTAGAACTGCCCAGTTGCTTTGTTTTTGATGAAATCTATCTCTCGATTATGTTACTTTTTTTATAGAAGTGGTGCATAGCTCTTAATCAAGTTGTTAGGTCAGCTGATTAGCTTGCATCCCACCCAACACACGATAAGATCTACTATGTGACGACTATTCGGATTGTTGGGTTGTCCAAAAAACGCAATACATAACATGTTTACAGAGTGTTAAGTTTATTAAAAGTCTGATCACTCTGAATCCTTAACGTATTCCGGCAACCTCATCCACCCTCAGCATCGCAGGGTGGGGAAAGACCAAACTCCTCTTTACTAAAATCCCAAAATTGCTAATTGGGAGATTTATCAACCGCAACTGATTTTTAGGAACTTGAGATTGTATGGCGAACGTTTACGACTGGTTTGAGGAGCGCTTGGAGATTCAAGCACTCGCTGAAGATGTTACTAGCAAGTACGTTCCTCCCCACGTCAATATTTTCTACTGCTTGGGTGGCATTACCCTGGTTTGCTTTCTCATCCAGTTTGCGACTGGATTTGCCATGACGTTCTACTACAAGCCGACTGTTACTGAAGCTTTCTCCTCAGTGCAGTACATCATGACAGAAGTAAACTTCGGCTGGTTGATTCGCTCCATTCACCGCTGGTCTGCCAGCATGATGGTGTTGATGATGATTTTGCACGTCTTTCGCGTATACCTCACAGGTGGTTTCAAAAAGCCCCGCGAATTGACTTGGGTAAGTGGTGTCATCCTAGCTGTAATCACTGTTTCTTTTGGCGTGACAGGTTACTCACTACCTTGGGATCAAGTAGGCTACTGGGCTGTGAAAATCGTTAGCGGTGTTCCAGAAGCAATTCCCGTGGTTGGGGTTCTAATTTCTGACTTGCTGCGTGGTGGTTCTAGTGTTGGTCAAGCAACCCTAACCCGCTACTACAGCGCCCACACCTTTGTTCTGCCCTGGTTGATTGCGGTTTTCATGCTGTTCCACTTCCTGATGATCCGCAAACAAGGCATTTCTGGTCCTTTGTAATTTCCGCCTGAGCTATAAAAGGCAACAGCAATCAGTTTCAAGATCGAGTTGTTTGTTTTAAACTGATGAACAATGAGAACAACGAAAACTTGATATCTTAACCTGAAAGCTGAAGAAACCCGCCTGCGTGTACAGCATTTCTGTCCGCAGGTAGGTTTTGCCTGATGGCTGATGGCTGTCACAAATGCTTTAATTCAACTTAAGCAGGAGAGCATATTTAAAAATGTCAACACAGAAAAAACCCGATCTCAGCGATCCTATTCTCAGAGCCAAACTGGCTAAAGGTATGGGCCATAACTACTATGGTGAACCAGCTTGGCCTAATGACCTACTGTACGTATTTCCCATCGTGATCATGGGATCGTTCGCTTGTATTGTGGCGCTAGCAGTGCTAGATCCAGCCATGAACGGTGAACCAGCGAATCCTTTTGCCACACCATTGGAAATTTTACCAGAGTGGTACTTGTACCCTGTATTCCAAATTTTGCGATCGCTTCCTAACAAACTCCTAGGAGTTTTAGCGATGGCTTCAGTACCACTGGGACTGATCCTCGTTCCCTTTATCGAGAGTGTCAACAAGTTCCAAAACCCCTTCCGCCGTCCCGTTGCAACTACAGTATTCCTGTTTGGGACGCTGGTAACTCTGTGGTTAGGTATTGGTGCTGCCTTACCATTAGATAAATCTTTGACTTTGGGACTATTCTAAATTAGTCTTCAAAAAGCACTTTGACGCCTGTAATTTTCAAAAGCATGTACCGAATTGATTTTCGATGACGATCAGCCTGACTTAGATAGCAGCGATCGCTCATAATTCTGGTAATATGTGCTTGTGAAAAAAATCTACAGGCGTCAATTTTTATAATATAGGTTGCATCTTGGATATTTAGTTTTGGATTTCACAGCTCTTTCAAAATCTAAACACCCACAAATACCAAAAATATATATTGTCAGCTACTCATCACTTACTAATATTCAAGTCAAGGTCAATGCTTAGCATCGTGCAGCGAGACCATCTGACGGTGAAGAGCGAATTAAAGCTCCTAAACCAGGTGCAACAATGGTTTGAGAAATTTTGTCGGCAAAATTTGTCTCAAATAGGTTGGTTAGAAAACCAACTCTATAAACTCAACTTAGCATTAGCAGAAGGCTTTACAAACGCAGTTCGTCATGCTCACTCTGCTTTACCGCCGGAAACAATGATCGAGATTGAGGTTTGTCTGTGGATTGACAAACTGGAAATGAGAATTTGGGATTATGGACAACCTTTTAATCCTGATGCGATCGCCGAACCAAAACCAGGTACTCTCCAAGTAGGAGGGTATGGCTGGTTTTTACTCAGACGCTTGACCGATCGTGTTGTCTACGAACGTGGTTCAGATGGGAGAAATTGTTTGGTAATTGTTAAATATGCTACAGAAAAATAGGGATTAGGCATTGGGCATGGGGCATTGGGCATTGGGCATGGGGCATTGGTCAATAGTCAATAGTCAATAGTCAGTTGTCAGTTGTTCCCCACACTCCCCACACTCCCCACACTTCCCACACTCCCTTACACCTCTACCGGATGCTGACCATAGTACGGTAAAGCCTCAGCCCAATGAGGACGCTTACCTTGTTGCCAATCTAGATGAGCTAGTGACAAAATACTGGTTACCGTCGCAGCTAATCCGGATTTGGCTTCAATTAATTGATAAGTTGTCTGCCAATTTGCTAAAGTTTCCTGCCATAGTTCTGGTGTAAATACTGTGTCTGGTAATAAAGCTGTTAGTCCTAAAGCATCAGGCTGAAGTTGATAAATCGCACCAAAAACTTGACCTCTTTGAGCCGCCATTTGGATTGCGATCGCATCGGCTGTTTGATTTTTGCTGATTTCTGTCCAAGCGACTGCGGCTAAAGTAGAAACCGGGAATACAGGAATCTCTAACTGTTGTCCTAAAGTCCGCGCCAGAACAACCCCAATCCGCGTTCCTGTAAAGCCACCAGGCCCTTTGGCTACTGCTAAAAATGCCAAATCTGACCAAGTTTGTGGTTGGATAAATTCAATTAAGTATTGATGTATCAGGCTGGATAAATCACGCCCTAAATTCCATACTTGAGAGCGAGAGTCACCTGCAAAATTATTAATTACCAACCCTAATTCAGGAGTTGTAGTGTGCAGTGCCAAACCGTATTTTGTGACTGCGAGATGTTCTAGTTCAGTAGTCAAAATTAATTTACATATATATAAGTTTTCTAACTTTAGAAAAAAGCGTATTTAAAAGTCAACTCAAGTATGAAGTAGTAGGGGCGGGTTTACCCAGATCGTCGTTGCTCAATGAGGATATTTGTGAACCCGCCCGTACTGAAATTACCTTACCTATAAAAGGATGGGTCAATCTGGATTGTAACAATTATCAATTCATCCTCGCTTGTGGCAAGATGCTCCATGTTGACATCTTTTATCCTTCATCCTTCATCCTTTGTTCGTCAGGTTGGGACTAATTCGCCGGGACGCAACTTCGCCCACTTACCAGTTTCTTGTTTAAAGCTGAGACAACCGACTACATCCCATTCCATTTCAATGATCTCCCCTTTGGTGCGGATGTTAACATTGATGGAAGGTTCATTAGGGTCAAAAGTGGGTGTTTCAGTCAAGTGGGGCTGTTGGTGCTGCGTTTCTACAGCATGATAGGTTAAACAGCGGTCTACATAGTGGCAATTCACGCAAATACACATAATAGAACCAACTCCAGGAACCTTTATTGTTAATCTAGCTTAAGCCAAACTGATATTCACTAGTTGCTGGGTTGATTTTTGTGACAATGCAAAATATATTTTCTTCTACCTTAGCTCCGGAAAATTGGCCTTTTGACCTAGCATTATTGCCGCAACCAGCATACATGGTAGGTGGTGCGGTCAGGGATGCCCTATTGGGTAGAAGTCGCGAGTATTTAGATTTAGATTTTGTTATTCCCACAGATGCAGTTAAGGTAGCACGAGCGATCGCTCAACATTATCAAGCGGGTTTTGTTTTACTCGATCCGCAACGCCAAATTGCGCGTGTAGTCTTCCCCAACGCTACAGTTGATATTGCCCAACAGGAGGGAGAGAGTTTAGAAACTGATTTACACAGGCGGGATTTTACAGTTAATGCGATCGCTTACAATCCTCATACCCAAGAAATTATCGATCCTCTTCAAGGCTTGGCTGATTTAGAAAAGTGCGTTTTACGCATGATCTCACCAGCTAACTTAGAAGACGATCCTTTACGGTTACTGCGCGGCTATCGTCAATCAGCCCAACTGGGTTTTACTATCGAACCCACTACCCAGCAAACAATTCGTTCTTTGTCCGCATATATTACTACAGTAGCAGCAGAACGAGTTAGGGTAGAAATCGGCTATTTATTGGCTATACCTCAAGGTACTGCGGCGATCGCCACTGCTTGGGATGATGGTGTACTTGCACCTTTCTTTAAAAACGCCACAGGTGAAAGCTTTCTAAAAATCGCAGCTGTTGATACAGCAGCTGCTTTCATCGCTAAAAATTGGCAGCCTCTAGGAGTGGAACTGCAAGATTACATCCGCGATACCATCAAAACCACTCGCTTAGGTATCGCCAAACTTGCTTGTCTTGTCCACCCCGATCCCGAAGCTGCGGAAATAGAGCTAATCCAACTAACCTACAGCCGTGCTGAAATTCAAGCTGTCACCACAGCCATAAGACTGTTGCCCAGGCTAAAATTAGCAAATATGACTTTGAAAGAACAGTATTTTTTCTTTCAGGAAGCAGGCACTGTATTTAGTACTGCTGTAGCGTTGGCCTTAGCTTGTGATAATCTGGTAGAGGCGATGTCTGGCGACAAGTCGCTCTGCGTCTACGCACCTTTAATCGGCCGCTACCTGAACCCTGATGATCTGGTCGCTCATCCCGCTCAAATTGTGAGTGGGAAGGAGATTATTATAGCATTAAATCTCTCTCCATCGCCATTAATTGGCAAAATTCTCACAGAAATTGCTATAGCGCAGGCCGAAGGAAAAATCTCCACACCAAAAGAGGCGATCGCATTTGCAGCTAGCTTACTTGATTCCCCATCGGAGAATCAATAGTTGTGAATTTCCCAGCTATTGTGAAGACTCAAAAGACTTCGTAAAACTAGCTGTGTGGTTATGACTCGCACTGAGTAAGGTTGTGAATGTCTGCGCTCGTACTACCGATCGAGGCTGAGTCAGATGGTTAGCGATCTTCTCTGTTATTAGATTGTGCGATCGCTCTTGGCAAATCTACAGTTCTCAGAAGTTTTGTCACACCAGAAAATTCAAATTTCATGACACTATAATACTGAGATTTCTATAGTTGATAAGCAGAAATACTTATTTATAAAATATTGTAGTATATTATATTATTTTCAATCTAACGCCAATGATTTAAACATTTTTGACTTGAGAAATTTTATTTTTTTAAATAAAAAATAGCTCATGAAAATCTCGGTATGAGTACTATGAAAAATACTGTAAACGCAGATGCAGAGAAACCGAGATTTGGTATCTTCGCCAAACTAATTATAGCTACAAACAAATAGCCTCCAAGCTTTACATGAGCGTCAATACAGTGAAACAGCACATGAAAAATATTTATTTCAAGCGCCAATTATTTCTGGAAAGTGCAGAGTAGCTGGTGTATTAATAATTTAGAGAAACTACTTAGGAACTAGAAATACTTTTTTTAGTTTTTCGTCTGATGAGGTATACAGACGAGACTTCTCAAATTTTCACTACATACTGCGTAATATCTATTTAGTGGCATACTAATCCAAAAATTACAAACTTTTACAGGTGCATCAATACTAGAACCTAAATTATTAAATTAAAGTCACATTCTCCTATGTTGAAAATCAATCGATTCTGGAACAAACTACGCCATCATATCCCACAAATGACTAGATTTTTATTGCTGATAGCTTTTAGCTGCACTTTAGTTGTCACAATTTTTTTAACATCTTCACAAGCACAATTATCCGGACAAACAGAATCTCCTGTAGTAGTGGGGTGGGAATTTGCAGAAATTCCAGAACTAAACAAAGCTTCTATTAAAGAAATTGAGTATGAGGGTGAATGTCCAGGTACAGACTCAGGTTCTAAGAAAGCTTGGTTTACTTCTAGTAAAACTCCTCCGGCTCCTAAAAGACGTGTAGTTGTTAAAAATGTCACTAGAGGTTTAGAAAGCAATCCCTATCCATACACAGATAGAGAATACGATAAAGGAAGGTCTTCTGAAAGCACCCAAATGGCTTTTGGAACAAACCATCGTGGTAGTTACTTAAGTGTTCTAGCTGGTGAAAATAAATTTGAATACGAGATTAAAGAAAATAACAAAGTGATTGATTCCGGCTCCTTCACATCTGTGATTGCTAAAGAAATTGATGTTAGACGTAGAGATTCTACAGTAACTAAAAATACTGTCTGTTCTAACTCAGCGGTTCCTCTCAATGTGTGTGCTGATATCCGCAGAAAAACTGAATACACTTGTCCAAACAACAAAATTCTTCGCTCCATTCTTGAGCCAGATAACTCGGAAACTTCCACACTCATCGCTAATCAGACATTTGGAGATATAGTGTATGTAATGAATGGTGATATACATACATTGCGCCCTGGAGAAAAAATACAATACACTGATAAATATTTAAATATTGAGTTTAATCCAACTTGCGCAAGTGGCTGTAGTCCAACAACTTCACCTCGCCAGCTGCAACCAGGTAAAAGATATCAATTTAAATCTTTATCTGGTTCCACAATTCAATTAGTTGACTATCCCAGATAAATTTTATGAAAAATCTCCATCGCCTTGGGGGTGGAGATTTTCGCCTAAACAACAACTATTTTTCTAGACAATAGAGTAGAACACTCAAAATAGGCGATCGCACTTCTTTTTTCTGATTATCAGACAGTAAGTTGCGATTACACTAATAATTTACTGGTAACAGCGCTTGTAACTAATATTATTTATAGCAATTGTAAATCATTCGTGAATAACAAGATCCCCGACTTCTTTCAGAAGTCGGGGATCTGAGGACTTACTGATTTTCACGAAATTCTCTGTCTTAATAACGAATTCGCGGATCGACGTAAGCATTTAAAATATCAATCAAAATACTGGCGCTGACGACGATCGCACCAAAAAACACCAGTACTCCTTGGACAGTGGGATAATCGCGATCGGAAATCGCTTGATACAATCTATTAGCTAACCCAGGCCAAGAAAATGTTACCTCAGTTAAAATCGCCCCACCCAACAGCGAAGCAAAGGTTAATCCCAAAACTGTAATTACTGGAATTAGAGCATTTTTTAAAGCATGGGAAACTAAAATCTTGCCTTCGGGAATACCTCTAGCCCTAGCAGCTTCTATATAATCTGCTTGGAGAGTTTGCTTTAAATTAACGCGCACAATCCGCTCAAAAATTCCACTCAGCAAAATTCCTAGAGTCAAGCTAGGAAGGGCGATATGGTGCAATGATATTAAAAATTGGCTGAAGTTACCAGCTAGTAAACTATCAATGGTATATAACCCAGTAATATGAGCCGGAGCAGGAAGATTTGGGGGGAAGCGGTTGGAATTGGGAAACCAACCCAGTTGTACTGAAAAAATTAACTGGAGAATCATCCCCGCCCAAAACATTGGGAGTGCATAGGTAATAATTCCAAATAAACGCCCCCCAGCATCAACAACTGTACCAGGACGAGAAGCTGAAAGCGTCCCAACTACAATTCCGACAATGAGTGCAACTGCCATACTACACACAGCTAACTCTACTGTCGCCGGAAAATATTGTCCAATGATGTCTCCAATATGCTGTCCCCGACTGGTTAAAGAAGTTCCCAAATCAAAACGCAGCAAGTTTCCCAAATAATTTAAATACTGTAACCACAAAGGTAAGTCTAAACCCAGTTGTTTCCGTAGTTCCGCTTTCGCACTTTCTGGCGCACGTCCACCGAGAATTGCATCGGCGGGATCTCCTGGTGTGGCTCTCAGTAAGAGAAATACAATGGTGATAATTGTTAATAGCTGAAGTGGTGCTAAAAGTAAACGCGAGACAATGTAATATTGTAGAGCTTTGGAGCGAGACATATTTATTTAGTCATTGGTCATTAGTGATTAGTCATTAGCCATTTACACAAGACAAATGACTAATGACAAAGCGCAAAGTCTGAGCGCCGGCTTCCGGCGAACAGAACTTTGCAAGAGAGGACAAAAACTACTTTTTAATCGGTTTATAAACTAAATTTTGCGTGGGGTCAAGTTGGACGTTGGTGACACCTTTTTGAGCAAAAACATAGTCTTTATTTTGCCATAAGGGAACATAAGGCACATCATTTGTTACTTGTTCTTGAATTTGGGTAAATATCTGCTTACGTGTTTCTGGATTTTGTTCTTTGCGTTGTTGATCGATCAGCTTATTGACGGCTTCATTGTAATAAAAAGAACCTTGACTTTGACTCCCACCATCTTCACATCCTTTGGCAACAGAACCTTTCTGACACGCTAAAAATGGTTGCACGTAATTATCAGGATCTAAAAAGTCGGGATACCAATCAAGTAAAGCGGCTGGATATAAACCCTTACCAATATCTTTAAAGAAGGTAGCACCTTCTACAGTGCTGATTTCCAATTGCAAGATCCCATCCATTTTTTGATCGACCAGTGATTTGAGTGTTTGTGCTACTAAACTTCGAGTAGGCGAACTCGCAGGATACCAAACTTGAATTTTTGCCGGATTTTCTTTAGAAAAACCAGCGCCAGTTAATAGTTGTTTCGCCTTATCAAAGTTAGCATCACCATATTTATCTTTAAATAAGGGCTGGGAAACATTAAATGTGGTCGGAATCATGCTGTAGAGTGCATCAGCTTGATTAAACAAGACTCGCTGATTTAATAGTTGACGGTCAATTAGGGAAGCGATCGCTTGTCTTACCTCTGGTTTATCCAACGGTTTCTGATTCCGGTTCAACACCATATAACTTACTACACTACCTTGAGCGCTAATCGCTTGCCAATCTCCTTTTTTTCCTCGTTCTTCTAAGCTACGGATTTGATCTGGTTGCAAAGAAAGATAGGCTACATCTAGTGCGCCTGTCCGGAAGGCGTTAAACAAGTTCACTGGACTAGTCTGAATTTGGACGTTAATACCTTTATTTGCTGGTTTTTCTCCCCAATATTTATCAAACACATCCAATCGCAGGGAATCAGTACCATATTGAGCTAATTTATAAGGGCCAGTTCCCACAAATGTTTCTGGCTTAAATTTCCCCGCACCCAGTTCGTAAGCTTTCGGCGAAAGTGGACAAACCCCAGAAAACGCCAGTAAAGAGGGAAACGCCGCAAAAGGTTTTTTCAACTTGATAGTTAACTCGTACTCACCCGTAGCTTTTACTGAATCTACAGTATCTGCTAGTAAAAATGAGGGTTTACCTTTATTTTCAATAAAGCGTTTAATAGTAAATACCATCGCCTCCGCATTAAAAGGAGTATCATCATGAAAAACTACTCCCTGACGTAAGGGGATGGTATAAGTTAAACCATCTGGACTGACTTTGGGTAATGCTGTCGCCAGTTGAGGTTTAATTTCTGTGCTACCAGGCTCATAAGTATAGAGGCGATCGCTCATATTAAATACTAAACCCAACGATGCCAACTCATAAGCATCAGCCGGATCTAGAGTTCTTGGCTTGGCTGTCGTCCCGATAGTTATCCGTCCATCCCCTGTAGCAGAATTCCCAGAACTAGTTGAGGTAGTTGTCTGTGAACGAGGCGTACAACTCACAACCAACAATAAACATAGACAGAATAAAGAGAGAAATTGTGTCATCCCTCTCCATCGTTTAACTGATATGGCAAACCTGGTCATAGAAATAAAAGTATTGAGAACAATGGTGAGTCATTTTACTATAGGTTGGTGAATTTTCTAAAGAAAAATTAGACTTCTACACCAAGGATGCATAAGTGATCCTCTATTAGTTGTTTACCTAAGTGCATCGGATATGGAAAGAGAATATTACCCATAGACCATGCTGGGGAGTATCTTAAGTAGTGTGGCACTCGGCAAAGAGATTTGAGGCTTTCTGCGGTTTTTTGAAAATCCGGATGAACAAAAAAGGGTACGATTTCTAATATCTGCTGGTGCTTGAATGCAATATTGGCACTGTATTCTTCATTTTGAGAGTCGAGGATGTAGAATTCGCGTACTGTTGGCGTATCTTGTGCTTTTTGTGTTGTTGGTAATCTGCCAATAGAGAAGTAATGTAGCAACTCAGGTATAGATTTATCGTAAAAGCCACTTAAGCGAATTAGATCTCTCGCTGGGGATTTTTCATGCCAAGCTTTTCGATTAGTAATGTATTGGTTTGTCTCGTCACCAGTGCGGAAGCGAATAATTCCCAGTAAATTGCTGAGTTGGCTATGGTCACGATTATATATACAAGCATGACCTGGAACGTGTTGGAAATCCAAGACATCCCGCTTTGCAAGGAGATTTTCATTTTTGAGTTGAAACCAAACTTGACCTCCATTTTCTTCGCCACGTTCATTACGCCATACATCAGCTTCAATCAACACAACAGTAGGCCGTTTACCTACTTGCGCGATCGCATCCGCAGCAAATTTTGCTAAATCTATTCCCTTTAACTGAACTGTTTTGAGATAATTGCGATCGCGTCTTGCACCTTACGCCACTGGATTTCTTGCTGTCTTTCTCCTGAGGAAATTACACTGCTGCTATTATGCCTGGGCCATTTGAGGCGGTCTACGCAGCTTCTAAAGCATTTATACATTCCTTCACAGAAGGATTACGCAACGAATTAAAGGATACAGGAATTACCGTTACGGCACTTATGCCAGGTCCCACCGATACCAACTTTTTCCACCGTGCAGGTATGGACGACACCAAGGTAGGTGCAAACAAGAAAGATGATCCGGCTCTAGTCGCCAAGCAAGATTTTGAAGCATTGATGGCTGACAAGGATGATGCGATCGCTGGGTCACTGAAGACGAAGATTCAGGGAACTGTGAGTAAGATTTTGCCTGATACCGTCAATGCTGAGCAGCACCGTCAGCTTACTGAGCCAGGTTCAGCGAACAAATAAGGGAATACCAAAAGATAAAATATCCCAAATGGTAGGCCTGGGGTAAACCCCTGCCTTACGAGTTGATACCGTTCCCTATGACTGAATGTTAATTCAGCATAACAAGTACGTTATGCCGATTCTCTATAAACTTGCACTCTTCTGATTACCTCTGTTTTCCTTCTCTACGAGACGCTCCGCGTTCACGTAGTGTCTCGTAGAGAAGGCGTTCTTTGCGTCCTTGGTGAAGCAGTCCGGTCTTGGGGAGCCACTGCGGTCTTGGGGTTTCCCCAAGTGGAGCAAGTGGCGTGGTTTCCCCCATGAGGAACTGCTGAACCCGTTCGCTGAAAGCGTTCCCGAAGGGTAGGGCGGTTAGTTTCTTAATATTAAGTGCATCATCTGGTCGAATTGGTATTAGAGCAATTTTTAATCAGACAAATGCCAAATCTTGATAATATTCTCAGCGCTCCCACCACTAGCAATAGTCTTACCATCTGGGCTAGTAGCTACGGAATAAATGTAACCAGAATCTCGCTTTAAAGTGCGGATTTCTTTTCCTGTTGTTGTATCCCATAGTTTGATTGTATTGTCACTACTGCCACTAACAAGAATCAGATTATTTAATTTTTTGCTAGCTGCTACTTTGGGTAAATAGGCAACAGAATTCACTTTGTCAGTATGACCTTTTAATGTCCGAATTGTCTCGCCTGTTACCAGATTCCATAATTTGATTGTTTTGTCCTTACTCCCACTAGCAATAGTTACACCATCGGGGCTAAAAGCAACAGAAAGAATTAATTCAGAATGTCCGATAAAAGTACGAATTTCTTTTCCTGTCGCCACATTCCAAAGTTTAATTTTCTTATCCCAACTCCCACTAGCAAGAGTCTGTCCATCCGGACTGAAAGCAATAGCAGAAACCGCCTTATTATGTCCCCCCAAGCTGCGAATTATTTGTCCAGTTGAGAGATTCCACAGTTTAATCGTTTTGTCTAAGCTACTACTAGCTAGGGTTTTACCGTCAGGACTAAAAGCAACAGATGAAATTCCATCCTTATGTCCTTTTAAGGTAAGAATTTCTTCCCCAGTAGAGATATTCCATAGTTTAATATTTTTATCTGCACTACCACTAGCCAAGGTTTTACCATCGGGACTAAAAGCGACAGTCCAAATCCATTGAGAATGACCTTTGAGAGTCTGGATTTCTTTTTTGGTTGCTAGATTCCACAGTTTGATTGTATTGTCATCACTGCCACTTGCTAGAGTAATACCATCAGCAGCGAAGGCAACAGAATTCACATCGCTGGAATGTCCTTTAAGAGTGTTGGGTTGATCGGAATTTTCTGTAATGTTTGTAGGCTGACTGGGGTTAGATAATCTAATTACTGGCTGCGGGCGAGATTGTAAATACCAAATTCCTCCTAATAGCAACAGCAAAATACCAGCACCTAACAAAAATAGATTTTTAACATGTGGTTTCTGGGTAATTGTCGTGCCTGAAATTAAAGTTGGGAGAGATGCTGCTAGTACTCTCTCTCCTGTCAAGTCCTTGATGACTTCTTCAGCAGATTGATAACGCTTGTCGATGTCTGTTGTTAATAGCTTGTTCAGAATCCGATCCAAATTTACATCTAAGGGAACTTTATGCCTATTCTCATGATGTAAATATTGCTGCCAAGAGTTAACCCAATCATAGCCTTTTTGCATCAACAGTTGAGATGGACGAATCTTTGTCAATAAATGAAAGCAAGTTGCACCTAAACTGAATAAATCACTGGATGGATATGCTTTACCATCCTGCATTTGTTCCATAGGAGTATAACCATGTGAGCCAATGGTTGTCCCGATTTGAGTATGTACGGCTGCTGTTAGCTGCTTCGAGGAACCAAAATCAATCAAGACTAATCGCCCATCACTTTGACGGCGAATAATATTTTGTGGTTTAATATCTCGATGAATGACTCCGCGCTCGTGGATAAATTTGAGGATAGGAAGTAAATCTAACAAAAGTTGGATGATTTTATTTTCATCATATATTATGCCTTTGCGTAATTCTTGGAGTAAATTCTGCCCTTCGATATATTGCTGTACTAAAAACAAATAATTGTCTTGTTCAAAGTAAGCTAAAAGCGTAGGAATTTGTGGATGTTCTCCTAACTTTTGCAGTTGTTTAGCTTCTTCTTTAAACAGTTCTACAGCCTTTTTTAATGCAGAAGTTCCCTGGACTTTTGGTGCGAATTGTTTAACTACACACCATTCATTGAGTTTATCCGCATCTTCCGCTAGATAGGTTCTACCAAATCCACCTTCATCAGAAAGCACTTTAATGACACGATAACGACTCCGCAAAAGTTCTATCAATGGTGTATTGCAACTTTGGCAGACTTTTTTATTGTCAGTATTTTGAGGATTGAGACAATCGGGATTCAGGCAGCAGCGCATACTGGGAATCCATATGCAGGTTGTGTATATATTAATTCATGACACATAATTTTGCTATAAAGTTGCCATGACTAATTATTTTGCATTCGGAAAATAATCTATAGGTAACTCAACAATTTAAAATTAAAAATAAATTCGTTGGAGAGCGATCGCCTACAGCATTCTTCCTGCTGATGGCGTTCTTTCTCTATGAGCTATCTACTTTTTATAATTCAGGGTCAAAAAACTGCGTTAGCTTAAGGCTTTGGCGCAGCGATCGCATCTTACTGTTAATGTACATAAGTTAACAATTCGTAATTAGGTTAGGGACAGTACAACAACCAGAACGGGGCGACTTGTAGAGGTTGAGTGTTCCACTATTTTTTAATTACGAATTACTAATTAGTAATTATTCTGCGAATTTGTTCACCTAAGAAAAACTATAGAGGAGTCAGATAATGCCAGTAAAAAACCCTAAAAAATCCCATTTTAGAGCTAAATTAGCTTTTATTATAGCGATGGGTAGCAGTGTTTTGATAAGTAGTTATGCTCTACCTATCAGTGCTTTAGAAATCCCCCAATTTTTGGGAAAATTCATAATTGCCAAAACACCAGATGAACGACAACCAGAAGCAGTAGAGCAAGGAATTGAGCAAATTCCCACATCTCAAACGCCTGTAGCGCCACAACCCAGCCAACCTATTGATTCACCTTTACCTCCTCGTGTACCGCCCACAACTACAAATACTCAACCAGCACCAACGCCAGTGCGATCGCAACCAGTACAACCCACACCAGCACCAACACCAGTGCGATCGCAACCAGTACAAACCACACCAGCACCAACGCCAGTGCGATCGCAACCAGTACAAACCACACCAGCACCAACGCCAGTGCGATCGCAACCTGTACAAACAATACCAGTGCCGCAACCGCTCAATAATGGTTCTATTCGTCCACCGCAAGGAGGTTATCAACCAACAATTAAACCACCTACAGGTAACCAGCCAACTCGTGAAGGGTCACCTGTTCCTGCAACTACAAATTTGAATTACAAACCCATTAACTTTGTAGATTTTGCCTTTGGTATTCTCAGCAAAAAAGATTTCAAATCTCAAGGTAGGTATTATCACTTCTACCAATTTGAAGGTAGAGAAAATCAACTAATTCAAATTAGACTCGGTGGTAGTACAGATACACGCCAATCAAATAACCTCAGCCTTAATCCTTACATGTTTCTGCTTGACCCCGATAATAACGTGATTGTCAAGCGAGGCAGTACACAGACAACAAATGGGATTAAAGATGCATTTGTCTTTGTGAGGCTACCTGTTCAAGGTACTTACACGATTGCAGTCACTAGTAAGAACTCAGGCGATACAGGTCGTTATAGTCTAGCACTCAGAAATGACAGAGCCAGCTATGCCCTAGACGAATCTGCCGAACTAACCGCCCAAAGTCTGACTTTAAAACAAAATAAAAGCCCCTACGATGTTTCCAAGTTTGAGGGCAAAAAGGATCAGCTGATTAGTATTCGTGCAGATAGTGTGTTTGAAGAATTTTCTCCTTACATAGTCTTACTAAATTCTCAAGGTCAGATTATCGCTGCGGATAATGCTCAAGATGGTAAGTACAGCGCTCTCATTGACCGAGCCAGGTTACCTGGGGATGATACTTACTATGTAGTAGTGACTTCAGCTAATCCACAACAACGCGGTAGATATCGATTGACTCTATACTAGTCAATGGTCAATGGTCATTTGTCATTCGTCTCCCTTGTCTTTCTTGTCCCCCTAGCTCCTAGCCCCCCATCCACTTTCACTGCTCCACTGGCCAGACCTTGATCGTACTGTCCTTACCAGCACTGACAATTGTTTTGCCATTGGGGTTAAAAGCCACAGCCCAAATTTTATTGGTATGACCTGTGAAACTGTGGATTTCCTGTTTTTGGGACACATTCCACAGTCTGACAGTTCCATCCCAACCGCCACTGACTAAGGATTTACCATCAGGGCTGAAAGCTACAGACCAAACTCTGTTGGTATCTCCCTTGAGAGTACTATTTTCCCGACCTGTACTCAAATTCCAAAGTTTGATTGTGCCATCCCAGCTTCCACTGGCTAAGGTTTTACCATCGGGACTAATAGCTACGGAATTAACTATATCAGTATGCCCTTTGAGGGTGCGTGTGACTGTTCCGGTAGAAACATTCCACACTTTAATATTCTTTTCAAAATGATTGCTACTAGCAAGCGTGTTGCCATCTGGGCTAAAAGCTAAGGAATTAATAATATCACACTCCCCTTCCAGGGTGCGGATCACTTCTCCAGTGGTCAAATCCCACAGTTTGATAGTCTGATCCCAACTACCACTAGCTAGAGTATTGCCATCGGGGCTGAAGGCTACAGACTGAACCGAAAGTGAATGACCTTTGAGAGTACGAATTTCCTCTCCTGTAGATAGATTCCACAATTTGACAGTTTTGTCTATACTTCCACTAGCCAGAGTATTACCATCTGGGCTAAAAGCTATGGAATTTACCCAATTGGTGTGACCTACTAGGGTACGGAGTTTCTGCCCAGTATTCAAATTCCACAATTTGATAGTGTTGTCTGTACTGGCACTGGCAATGGTATTGCCATCCGGGCTAATGGCTACAGCCTTGACCGAGCCAGAATCTTCTTTGAGAGTTAAGATATCGGATACAGGTTTATTGGGAGCAGCTGTTCCACTACTTGCAGCTAAAGGAAATTGCGAAGACAAAACTCCCCCAACTCCCAACACCAGGAAAACTGTGGGTGTTAAAAGTTTAATTTTGGCATAAGTGAAATTTACAGACATCGCAGCTCTCCCAGTAGCAATATCCGAACGCTGCATAACAACATAGCAAGCACATCAATAAAATTACGGAATATTATAAAGTAAATATTACCAGATTTTTTAAAGGAAAGTTATATTAGCTACTGGGATTCGGTCTAGTTAGAGACGTGCCAAATCTTAATAGTTTTGTCCTCACTACCACTGATGAGAGTTTTACCATCGTGGCTAAAACTGAGGGATGTGACGATGTTGGTATGTCCAGCCAATGTAAAAAGTTCTTCTCCTGTGGTGAAATTCCAGAGTTTGATTGTGCGATCGCGACTACCACTAGCAAGAATCTGACCATCTGGGCTGATGGCGAGGGATGTTACAGTATTGTCATGACCGACTATTGTCCGAATTTCTTGACCTGTAGATAAATTCCACAGTTTAATTGTGCGTAGGCGTAGCCCGTCGTAGACATCGCGGTTGGCGCTAGCAAGGGTCTGACCATCGGGACTGATAGCTAGAGAAGTAATCGTTTTATCATCCCCTCTCAAAGTGCGAATCGCGTATCCTTTAGATAAGTTCCACAGTTTGATAGTTTTGTCAAAACTACCACTAGCGAGAATCTTCCCATTTGGGCTAATAGCCAGAGAGCGTACCCAGAATTTATGTCCTACCAATGTGGAAATTTCCTGTCCTGTTACCAAATTCCAAACTTTGATGGTATTATCATCACTACCACTGACCAAGGTTTTACCATCTTGGCTAATAGTTAGGGCATGAATTGAGTCGGAATGTCCCAGCAAAGTGCGAATTAGTTTACCTGTGGCTAAATTCCAAACTTTGATGGTGTTATCATCACTACCACTGACCAAAGTCTCGCCATTGGGGCTAATACTGACAACATTCACTCTCTGGGAATGACCCTCCAGGGTAGAGATTTGTTTTCCTGTGGCGATATTCCATAATTTGATGGTGCGATCGCTGTTGCTAGCAAACAACCGACCATCAGGACTGATAGCAACAGACAAAACCCCATTTTCCTGTGCTTGTAGGGTATTAGTTAAAGAAATTTTCCCCCATGATATTTTTGACTGCTGAGTCAAAACTGCTTCTGTGTTACTAGGACGATTATTTTGTTGACTCAGGCGAGAAAATAAGCTGCTTTGCAATTGTTGAAATTGTTGATACCAAGATTCACCAAATCCAAATAATAGGGTAGTAGAAGCTACCAAGACAACCAGTCGCAAAAAATTATATTTTTTAGGTAAATATTGTGTCTGAGTTTTGGTTAATTTAGCAGACAATTTCCCTGAAGGTAGCAGTCGCAGTGATTGTTTTTGTGACAAATCCTTGATAACTTCATCTGCTGATTGGTAGCGGTTGCGGATATCTTTTTGTAACAATTTATCCAGTACCCGCTCCAATTCTGGATTCAGGGATTTGCGCAAATATTGTCGCCAATTTGTCACCCAAGAATATCCATGTTCTGTCCACAACTGAAACGGAGAAATTCCGGTGAGCAAATGAAAGCAAGTAGTTCCCAACCCAAACAAATCGCTAGCTGGATAAGCTTTACCATCTCTAATTTGTTCAATGGGGGAGTAGCCATGAGAACCAATAGATGTGCCAATTTTATTCTGTACTCTTGCTGTTAATTGCTTAGCAGAGCCAAAATCTATCAAACATAAGCGTCCATCAATGTGACGGCGGATAATATTTTCTGGCTTGAGGTCTCGGTGAATTACTCCGCGATCGTGAATGAATTTGAGGATGGGTAATAAATCGAGCAAAAGTATTTGAATGTCCCTATCCTTATAGGTTTTACCTTGCTGCAACTCCATTAACAAATTCTGCCCATTGATAAACTGCTGCACTAAATACAGACAGTGGTCTTGTTCAAAGTAAGCCAATAGAGTCGGAATTTGCGGATGTTCTCCGAGTTGTTGCAGTCGTTTAGCTTCCTCAGCAAATAACTCCATCGCCTTTTTCTGCGACCAAGTTCCTTGGAACTTTGGAGCTAATTGCTTGACGACACAGCGTTCATGTAGTTTATCGACATCTTGTGATAAATAGGTTCTGCCAAATCCCCCCTCATCCGAAAGCACGCGAATCACACGGAAGCGATTTCTTAGAAGTCCTATGAGTGGGGTATTACAAGCTTGGCAAAACTTATTTTCATCAGCATTTAGTGGATTTGAGCAATCAGGATTTAAGCAGCAGATCATGAGATGACAGGCGCTACTGCATGACAAATTATGCTAAGTTTTACCCGAAATTTCCCTAGTTGACAAACTGGCTCTTGTTTAATGATGGTAGATAATCCCTGTGTTGGGAATGGGGAATTACTTAATATAGTCAGCGTTTGTAGATTATAGTCAATTTTCCTCAATTAGGGGAAAATTACAAGAGTCAGAAAAATTATTTTTTGATTATATAATAATCAGATTTTCTAATCTGTGTAAAATGCAACTAACGCTAAATTAAGCAGAAGAACATCACCCAGTAAATACTTAAACTTCTATTGCATAAAAATATTTATACCAATTGAAAAAGAGAATGAGACAGATGCATCTTTCGGCTACGGGTAACCCCCGGCTTGGCGACAATCCGTATGCCACATTTTCTTTTACAGCGAAATATTTAACTGGTTCATCCGCGTTACCTTTATCGTCAGCGCTCTGGCTAAAAAACGAGTTAACTCTTGTACCCCAGGAACTTTTATCCATAATAAGGATGCGAGAGACGCTCGCATCCTTCCCCATTGGTGTCAACTTAACGCGAAACCCGGTTACCGCAAGGAACTGAAGTTCCTTGCTCATAGCCAAAGTAATCTGAATATGACTAAATATCCTCAAAATCTTGAGTCTACTTCAGTAGGGGCGGGTTCACAGATATGCTCCAATAATTCACGACTATCTCGCTTAACCCGCCCCTACTTTGGCTATGAGCCTCTTAATTCATTCTTAGGTGGGCGACGCTTGTACAGAGGCTATTTTTAGCTTAAGTTGACACAGGTGATCCTTCCCCCACCCCTACGCACGATTATCATTTTCATGAAAACTATTTTAAGTATTTTAGCTGATTGACAAAATACGCTTTATTCTTAAAGTCACTAATTCTCCTCATCTTTGTCATAGAGAATTTTCTTTGACAAAATATAAAACTTGTCCTGATATGATAAGTAAAAATGCGTAATAATCGTCATAAGTTCAAGTAAACTTGCCTGAAACTTCAGTATGATTAACGAATCAACAGTTAGTCTCACCATTTCTTGGATAAATCCAGATGTTGAAAAGTTAGAAAATGAAACTGTATACATCCTGGATGAGATGAAACAAGTAGATGAGTTTGAAACAGTAGGACGTGTACAAGTACCTGTAGAGGGCATACCAGATAAAGCAAAACCTCTGAGAAATTTTCTGCCAGGATTCTTGATGGCTGAGGTAAGTGCGAAAAATATCAGAAGTAGTAATGGGGCAATGAGCGCGATCGCTTGAAACCATCCTCAACGGTTTCTAACTTTTAGTGAAAATATGAGTGATTGATAAATATGGGTTTAGCCGGTCAACAACGTGAAGAACTACAAGACGCTTTGATTGATGCTTTTCCCGATACAGCATCTTTAGAGCGGATGTTGTCATTTAAATTAAATAAAAATCTTAGAGTAATTGCAGGCGAAGGGAATTTACAAGATATTGTTTTTCAATTAATACAAACAGCAAATTCTCAGGAATGGGTCGAGGATTTAGTTCGTGCTGCGTGTAATTCAAACCCTGGAAACCAACGACTGAGGGCTGTTGCCAAAAGACTATTGCTAAATCATCGCCGACAAAAGCCTTCTGCGTCCTCATCTCCATTTAAACAGAAGCAGCTAACTCGTTTTAAGGAAGATTATAGCTTGATAGAAATACGGTGTCGCGAACTCTTAAAAAAATTGCACGAACTGGAAGGAGATAGAAATTATACGGCAAGCACTACCCAGCGAATTGAAATAGAAAGACAAATTACCCTAGATAAAGAGAAGCTAAAGGATTATGACACTCAGCTTGAATCATTAGCACAAAAAATAGAGTTACTTGAAAGCGAAGTTCAAGGATTGTAGAAAAAAGTTTTTAAATTTTAAAAAATATGATTTATGTCTTTATTCAAACAAAATAAACTGGATACGCTCAAGCAAGATTATAGCTTTACAGAAGTTAGGCGGCAGGAATTATTTAAAAAATTGCATGAATTGGAAAGTGATAGGGATTATGCTGCTAGCAGTACACAAAGGCTAGAACTAGATAGGCAAATTATCCGAGATCAAGAAAAACTAAAGGATTATGAAACTCAGCTTGAATCATTGCAAAACAAAATTGAGTGTCTTGAAAAAGATATTGAAGAAAGTAAAAGCATTCAAAATCAACAATCTATATATGAATACTCGAATGTTATTTCACAAGAGCAAAATGACAATTATTCAGTAAATAATCAGACTGAATCTTCCAGCCTTAATTCAGACTTCTATACTCTTACTGAAGATTTTAATGAGCAGAAATTAGATCGCAATTGGTCAGCGACAAATAATCAAGGCGATGAAAATCAACAAGTTCATGCTGACTCACTATTTAAAGATGATGAACCTATTGAAAACACAGTAATATTTACAGCAACTTTTTTTCCTGAATTAAGTCCTTATGATTTTGATCGAATTATTGCTTTTTTATTAGAAGAGCGATTTTTAAATATTACCGTACAGTCGCAAATAATTACAGAGCAAGGAGAACCCAAAATCATTCAAAGTATAGAAAAAGAACAACTTCTTGCTATTTGGCGAAGTAGCCTGACTCAACGCGATAAATTTCTAGAAAAATGCTATTTGAAAGCAGTGCATTTGAAAGATTCGTCCCAGGTAATTGATTTTTATCTACCTTATTTAAGAAGTGAATTTAAAATCTATTTTGAGGAACAAAAATCTTTATATTTGTTAGAGCAGTTTAATCGTACCAAACTGTTACTGTTTGATGCTTCGCTGAAAGTGGGTCGTAATGCAATTGATTTAACAGTTAATATGGCTACTTCTTATCCTAAGATTTATGGAGAAGATTGGCTTTTTGATATTGTGTTAGCTTCAACCGATGCTGCTAATAGTGATATTGCCATAAATTTTGACTTAGTGCAGCAATTGCAAAGACTTTCAACAAACACAAAAAGAGAGTTTATATTTACACGTATCTCTGCTTTACTCTACCAAATGCTGGAATGCTCTCAGCTTGTGGATATAGTTAAAAGCTTTCTCGATCGCTTGATGTTAGTGCAACGATATGATGCTGTGCTAGCAATTATCAAAAATTTGCGCTCCGCACCAAAATTTAATGGACTTTACTGGTTGAAGCAACTATTAGATCGGGGTAATGGAGAAATAAAGTCTGAGGCTTATAAATTCTTGTACAACTGGCTAAAGCAAAGCGGTTATCGTATTTACGAGCTGTTAGAGGTGTTAAAGGGATGGTTACCTGGACGAGAGCGATCGCCAAATAGCTATTCTCCTTCTAATAAATATGCACTACAGCTGTTTATTGAATACTGCTTGGAAACTACATCGAATCTAGATTCTACGTATTATGGCTACTACCCATCTAAGTATCCATTATTCTCGGTTCTACAGAGTAGCTCAATCGATAGCAAGCTAGAGACTTTAGTCAGTTGGCTCTTTCATTTAGATCATGAAGGCAAGCTTGCTCTCAGGCATATTGTTGATGAAGGTGTTAACGCTACACAGCTAGTTAGCTTTTTGATTGCACAATGGTTCATCATTTTGTGGGGGTTAGAGAAGAAAGAACCTAATCAACAAGTAGCTGCGGTATTTAATGACTTTCTTCACAAAATAATTTTGACTATTGACCGTTCTCTACAAAAAGAACTTGTTCAATATTGGAGTGATTATACAGAGCATTTACTTATAGAAGCGGAAGGTTATGAAAAATCTGGTGACAATCAATTAAGAAAACAAGCTTTTCGTAAAAGGAATCTAGTTAAAGAATTGAGTAGACAGTTCAAGGTTTTGCAAAAAACAGCTTAAGTAACGATATCCGGAGATGAAGATGAATCAAGGCAATTTCCTAGATAGAGTCATTCGTAAAGTAGATGAAACTACCAAAGCTAATTCCTCTACAGAAAAAGTAGTAATTATTGACAACAATAAAGGAAAAGCAATACCAAAAAAGCCATTATTTGGTGGTAATTTCAAATTTTATCTTGTAGCTAATAATGAGGATGCAGCGAATATCGCCGAACGCAAAAGTCTAATTTGCAACGTGATTGATTTTGCTAACGACAGTGAAATCAGGATTTCTCTAACTTATCGTGCTAGTTGCAACCCTGGTAATGAAGAGAGAGTCGCTGAAGCTCTCTATCATGGTCAATCTCCCAGCAGTGAACTTGATAATAAAATTCAAAAATGGATTGCTAGGTTTTCCCAAAATAATGCTGCAAGTTTTATTGAGAATTACTTTTTCCAAGTAGAACATTTAAGAGAATATATTAAAAAAAATGTACAAGAAGAGGTTGGTATAAAGCTTGATTTGAAGATTTCCTTAGACAAAGAAGAACAGCTGAGAACTTTCCCCATAGATAACATTCAATTTTCTGTATATGTTAATGATTGTAATGATGAGTTATCCCTTCAGCTTTCAACTGAGCTTATAGTTGATGAACAAAATAAGGTGCAAGCCATATTGAACTATGGGCGAGAGTTGTTATTAGCGAATGTAGTTAAAGCAGAAGTTAAAAATTACTTGAGTAACAATGTTACTCTACACAAGTTCTGCTATCACTTAAAAGATACTGTTCGTCAAGAAATTTTGCAGCATTTAAACAGAATTCTCATCAATTATGGTCGAAAATTAGAGTATCTGTCTCTTGCTAGTAATTCAGTTACTCCTGCTCAAGAACTTTTAAATGACCGTTCCTACGACATTGTATGTACAGTTAAAGGCTATCCGCAGCCAATAGTAGTACAAAACAAGTTGTACATGATACCAAAAGACATTGGTAAGTATAGGGCTGCTCAATCTCCGAATTTGGAAACTTGGGTGAAGAGTAAATTAGAAAGTATTATTAAACCTTTGTTATTGCAAAAAGAATATATCGATATTCTACTTGATTTTCATCCAATTGAAAATATTATTAAAGCCAAAATAGAAGAGGCAGCCAATGCGCTTGGATATCATGTAGACCAAATTGTTTCTGTTCCCGACTTAGAACCTCTGAAACTAAAAGACAAATTCCTTCTGGGAATAGAAGATACTTTTCCTACGAAAGATGCTAGGGTTGATGTCAAGCTGAGTATCTCTGTTACAGCAAAAATTCCTAATCTTGCAAGTATTAAGCATCATCTCAATCGACAAGATGATGTCAAAGATTTAATCAAGTCAGCTATTTATGATGCTACAAGAGAATATTTGACTCAAACAGAACCAGAACGTTTTTATATGCGCTTTGCTCACTATGATAAACAACTAGGAGAAAAACAATCAGTTGAACAAGAATTAGAAGATAAAATCAGAAAATTACTAGAAGAAAGTTTTGCTGCTCAAGTTAGCAGTATAGTCCCTAAATACTTAGATACAGATATTGCTAAGTGTTTCCAAGAATTGCGACGACAAATAGGGTCTATTGAATTTGAAGTATTTTCTTTAAAGGGAGGGGTAACAATTAAGTTTCAGGGAGACTTTCAGGTTTTAAGCGTTGAAAAAGATAGCTGGTACATATTTCGAGATAGGCAGCCAAAAATCAATGATCTCAAAGAGTCAATCGAAAGAAGTTTGAAAGCGAAATTGAATACTTTCGACAAAGAGCATTTGCAATATGACGATTTGGATGACTTGTCTTTAATAGAGCGTGTTGTTAACCAGTGGGCAAGGAATAATATTATCGAGCAATTCGGTTTAGAAATTTACATAAGTAATCTTACTCGTGAACATACAGAAGAAGAACAAAGTCTATATGATGCCCAAAGAAAATTGTACCAGGAAGAATTAGAAGAATCTAGAGCAATTTTTGAAGCTAGAAAAAAACAGCGTCTTCAACAGCTAGAAAACTCATTTAAAAGAGAAGAAGTAAAATCTTTAGAACTCGATAAACTTTATCAACGACGCTTGCAACTCACAGGAGATGAGGAAAATGAAGCTGAACTCGTATATGTGAATGAGAGAATTAGAGAACTGGAAGCAGAATCTATTAATGCTTCTTTAGAAGATGCCAGAATTACCCTGAATCGTTTGCAACCCAAAAAACAAAAAGGTAAAGGTTTTAGTGAAGTAGCCGAAAAAATGAATTTACTAAACAATAAAGCAAATCTAGAAATCAGTTCTGGTGATGACACAGATACTCCAGGTGGAAAAATATAATAGCAAGTGATTAGTAAACAAAATAGGGCTTATGCTAGAAACTAAATAAGCTTGGATTAGCATAAGTCCTAAAACTAATAATTTCATAATCATTACCTCAAAAGGTATTGCTAAAAAATCAAAAACAGTAAACAGTTTACAATTAAAGGTTAGTAATGCTGGAAATTATAGTAACCTTAAAAAGATATGACGGTACTGCTGAACGGAAAGAAAATATTTCACTGAAAGTGAAGTTAAGTGAAGTCCGTGAAGCAGCACAAACACTACTAGGATTGCCAGAAAAGCCACCTTGCCGACTTGTTCTATATAGAACCTCGTCTACATTAGAGGATGATTGCACACTGGAAGAAGCAGGCATTCAACAAAACGATAGGATAATGTTATATCCACAGGATGTTTGGGACAAAAAGAATGCTCAAGGGTATTTTGTTGTCCATGTCCCTCCAGTTGTTATGGAACCAGAAATCAAATCTAGTAACTCTGAGCCTGATATTTATAGCCCTAAGAGAATAGGAAAAATCCCAAATATAATAAAAAAATCAAAAATTTTATCTTTAACAGTATTTAAGAAAACAAAGAAAATATTATTATTATCAATTCAAAACACAAGCATTTTTATTAAAAACCAAAATTTTCAAAATATAAATAAAAAGTCTTTAATTAAGCCAGCAATATTTTTGTCTACAGGATTTGTAATTACACAATTTTTGTCGAATCCAGAGTTAGAATATACTAGAACTATTTGGGGCATGAGTTTAGGAATAACAAAGAATGCCCAGGGTAAAAACTTAAATAAAGCCTTCTTAGAAGCAGCCAACCTCACTAACGTAAATATGGTGGGTGCCAATCTTAACGGCGCCCGTTTGAGTCAGGCTAATTTAAGTAATGCAAGACTTAATAAAGCTAGTCTAGCAGGAGCTGACTTGAGAGGTGTAAACTTCTACCGTGCAGACTTGACAGAAACAAATTTAAATCGAGCTAATTTACTAGGTGCTAATTTACTAGGTGCTAATTTAAGAAAAGTAAAAATTACCGATCCAAAAACAGGTGAGATTACAGCCAAACTCGATCAAAATGCTAAATTAATTTGGCAAATTGTAAACGAACCTAAAACAGGAAGAAACCTAGAAAGTAAAAAGTTGGATCGTTACAACCTCAGCTATGCAAATTTGAAAAATGCTGATTTATATCGCGCTAGTCTAACTTGGGTTGACTTAAGCAAAGCAAATCTTGAAGGTGCGACTTTATCTAAAGCAGATTTAACAGGTACTAATTTAAAAGGTGCTAATTTGAAGGATGTCGATTTAAGGGGTGCTACTTTGTACGAGGTGAAGACTGATACTTCAACTATTTGTCCTAATGGTAAATCTGGTCCTTGTAAATTTTAAAGGCAAATCACAGAAGTTTTTGGTCTACTGACTTTCTCTGGTGTTTGGCTTTCCATTCGCGAATAGCGATCGCAGTTCTTTGGACAGGTGACATGTAAATTTGCGGAATTTCTTTTTTGGTATTATTAGTCTGACTTCTCGGTGGTTGGATAGTTAAACAGTTAGTTAAAGTTGGCACATAGTTTTCCAAATCCAAAGCCCTGAGTACATCCCCAGCAGACTTATACCGCTCCTTTAAGGAAAATTTGACCATTTTGCCCAAAATTTGCGCAAAACTATCACTCACATTTACCTCTTTTTGCCAATAAATCTCACCAGTATTCTGGTCATATTCAAATTCTAAAGGGCTTTTGCCAGTTAATAAATAAAGACAAGTCACACCAACCGCATAAATATCACTAGCATAAACTGGACTTAGGGAAAACTGTTCTGGTGGTGCATATCCCATCGTCCCGACAAAATTAGTCATCTGATTTCTATTGATAGCGTTTTCACCAGCATCAAGCAATTCCTCTTTGACTGCACCGAAATCAATCAGCACCACTCGCTGATCCTCTTCACAACGCAACAAGTTATGGGGCTTAATATCGCGATGAATCACCCCATGTTGATGAAGATACTTTAAGACTGGTAATAATTCCTGCAAAAACTGTTTAACTGCGGCTTCATTCTTAACGCCGGATTTTCTCACTTCCCGCCCTAAAGTATAACCACGCACATATTCTTGAACTAAATAAAACTCTCCTTTAACTTCAAAGTAGTCTAAGAGCATGGGTATTTGCGGATGATTACCTAGTTGACCCAAAGCTCTTGCTTCTTTTTCAAAGCGCTGACAAGCTCTTTCCCAACTTTTGATACTAGTGACCTGAGGACAAAGTTGTTTAATTACACACAAAGGCTTGCCAGGTAACACAGCATTTTTGGCTAAAAAGGTGATCCCAAACCCACCTCTACCTAAAATTTTGATAATTTCATAGCGATCGCGAAATCTCTCTTGAGAGCCACACATGCGACCGAGTGGAGTTTCCTGCAAAATCCACTCGTGAATCGGCGTTAATTGTGGAGGAAATCGATTCATGGTTAAACGGCTACTCATGCCTTTAATTTAACGATAAAGGCACTTTCATGCTAGTAGGATTACCAGATCTTTGCAAAATCCTGATTTTTCTCCCTCTTTAACACCAAGATTCCCCATATAAATTTCACATTCATCAGTAAATTTACTCGCTGCGCGTGTCAAAAGAATTCAGGAAACCAGATCAAAAACAATTGACTTTTCACACACTTTGCGCAGTAAAAGTTCAGTAGGACTAAGGTTAGTAAATTTACGAGGTTTTTCAGTCAACCAAATTCAAACTTTAGGAACTCTTCAAAGGTTTTCCAGCAAAAATTACCTGGCACAAGTTGATTTTAAATCACAATAATGAAGAGAAAGTGTAACGCTACCCATATTCGTGCAGCGAGTTGACAGTGCATGAGCTACTGCTTAAATCCTACTTGTCGAGAGCCAGAAAATTTGGCACATAGCCTAAGGTGTCAATCTTGTGGCTCACAACTACTGTTGAGCGATCGCTATCAGGTGGTCAAACCATTAGGTCAGGGTGGCTTTGGTGCAACCTTCTTAGCCCACGATCAAGGTTTACCTGGAGAACCAAGTTGTGTGATTAAGCAACTGCGTCCTTCAACAACCGTCCCACATGTTTTACAGATGGCGCGTGAACTTTTTGAGCGAGAAGCTAGAACTTTAGGTAGGATTGGCAATCATCCTCAAGTGCCTAGGTTACTAGACTACTTTGAAGCTCAACAACAATTTTACTTAGTTCAAGAATATATTAGCGGTGCTACCCTGCAACAGGAAGTTCAACGTCGTGGTAACTTTACAGAAGCCGGAGTCAAGCAGTTTTTAAGTGAAACCTTACCTTTGCTGCAATATATCCACGAGCAAAAGGTGATTCACCGTGATATTAAACCTGCCAACTTGATTCGCCGCACTCAAGATGCGAGAATGGTGCTGATTGACTTTGGTGCAGTCAAAAACCAAGTCACCCAAAGTATAGCCGGGCAATCTGAGCAAACAGCATTAACGGCATACGCAATCGGCACTCCGGGTTTTGCACCGCCAGAGCAAATGGCAATGCGTCCAGTTTACGCCAGTGATATCTACGCACTAGGGGTAACATGTATTTATCTATTGACTGGTAAAACTCCTAAAGATTTAGAATACAATCCCTCAACAGGTGAAATGATCTGGGAGCCACTTGTCCAAGTGAGCGATCACTTAGCGAGTGTGCTGCGGAAAATGTTAGAAGTGTCGGTACGCAACCGCTACAAGTCAGCCCAAGAAGTACTCAGAGGGTTGGAAATGGAACCCTATCTGGAAAGTTTAGCTAAGGGACTGCTTGTTAAGTCAGATGTAGCTGTTAAAGAACAGACACATAACCAAATAGCAGATTCTGCTATTTTGTGTAATAATCCCGCCAGTAATCCTACTAATACAGGGGTAGCACAGGTAGCAGCAGCAATTCGAGCTAGACGAGCTAAGACAGCTGAAAGCGTGGGATTGCATCCTCGGGGAATGCGCCCAGGGGTAGTCATGGCAAAACCAACGTTTATGGAGAGCAACAACAGTAATGGCTCGCAAAGTCAAAATTCTCACGTTGTACGTAAATTAAATACCCAAGGTTTACTAACTGCCTATCTTAAAGGCAGAAGGGATTTTGCTCTCCACAATTTGAGTATGCTCAACTTGCAAGGTGCTGATTTATCAGGGACAAATTTCCATTCTGCTCAATTGCAGAAAACTAACCTTCAGGGAGCCAATCTCCACGATAGTGACTTTGGCAGAGCTAGCTTGACTGAGGCTAATCTGAGGGACGCTAACCTGAGCAAAGCTTACTTCAGCAGCGCTGATTTAGAAGGAGCAGATTTACGCGGCGCGGACCTGAGCCATGCTTATTTCAGCAATGCTAATCTCAGAGGCGCTAATCTTTGTGGAGCTAATCTCACTGGTGCCAAAATTACCGATGAGCAGCTGGTACTGGCAAAGACGAATTGGATGACAGTGCGCCCTAATGGCAAAAGAGGCATATTGTAATTTAACACCTAAAGCAAACTCCCCCAGATGGGAATGCTAAATACTGGCAGCTAAAACCGCTGTGACAAAACTCTAGGGTTGATGGTGTGGTAGTTATCCTTGCTAGGAGCACAATTGCCCAAGCGGAAATTTTTTAGCAATGATATGTCGTAGTGATATCGTTATTTGGACTATTATCTGAAAATTTTAATAAAACTTTTATATTTATGATCTGTTACAATTTAACAATCATACTTTACAATAAAAAATAAACTGTCACAATAATTTTTGATAAAAACTTCTGATGAAATCTATTTATGGTTGCTAATACCAGGAAAACTTTTACCTCAAAGGTGAACCACTTAAAGCTCTAATTTGCTGCTTTTTTTAAGTAGTAGCGGCAAGTAAATTATTCCTGATAGTAGGCTGAGAAGAAATATTAATGACCGAAATCAGCAAATCACATTTTTTGCCAGTCAAAGGCTTATCTATGATGGCTGAGTTGCAACACAAGGAACTAGAACGGCGATTAAGTTTATTTCAAGTATTTCTTAAGTTATATGAACAACATAGCAACGTTCTAGATGACATCCTTGAGCTAGAAAACCTAACTCAACCATCATTTGCAGTTAATCAAAGTTATATACAAGGTGTCTTAGATGGTTCTACGGTTTATATAATTACGAATCTGTGCGATCGCCAAACCCAAAGTTTACAACAGCCACAGGGAATCTGGACTATAGGTCGAGATGATAGCAATGGTATCTATATTGCTGATAAATATCTATCCGAGCGCCACGCTGCGATTCAATATATAGACCATCAAGGCTTCTACTTGATTGACTTTAAAAGTGCGAATGGCTCATTTGTCAATGGTGAACCAGTCTACCAGCCAACTAAACTTGATGATGGCGATCGCATCCGGCTAGGTATGGTAAGTTTTGATTTTTTTGTCAATCATACTAGCCGCACTTTACCGACTGTGGCTATGGAGTTACTGATGCAGCTTGTGCCAGGAATGGATGACAATTCAATGAATATACTTAATTCCCACGAGCAATACAAATATCGAGAGCAGAACTTTGGCTCAGACTTAATTGATAATTTGAGATATCAGCACAGCAGTTTTACTTTAGAAGAAAAGTCAGACATTTTAGATCGCTTTTTTAGCAGACACAAGCCCGATCATCTGTAAATTAGTAAGCAGGTCGGCGTAATTAAATATAACTAGCTAGGGTCGTCATTTGTCATTGGTCATTGGTAAGGTTTTGAATGGTGTTTACGTTTCGTAATATAGTTCGGTTTTTTTATGCCAACTTATCAGCATCATATGGCATTAATTTGCCATGAAAAATAAGTTCGTAGTCAGGACTTCAGTCGGTGGATTTTTCAGCACAAATTGGTAAAAGGTTACCGAACCTAGAGCCTGACTGGTTTTGTGGTTGATTGAAGAAGGCAGCTATGCTGGAGGCAGAGGGCAGAAGGTAACGTTTGCGATGGGGATTCAAAACCAACCATGACGAGAGCCACGAAATTGAAAATTTGGTGCGGTGTTTCGCCTTGCAATGTCGGTGCAACAGATGGTGACGCTCCTGCGTCGCTAACGCTTCGCTATCGGGCAAGAAGAGAATGGATAAATCCCTTCTGCCTTCTGCCCTCTGCCCTCTGCCTTTCTTCGATAATCGTTTTGCGAGATGGCGATCGCAAAGTGCAAAAACTCTCCCAAAGCCTGATAAGCGGGTGGAATTCACGGCAAGCTGATTATTTTGGCAGAACATCTGCGGCACGCAGGACTGGGGTGAGAGCCTCAGTGAATTTCGCGTAGCCTGCGGAGTTGGGATGGACTCCATCAACGAAGAATTTGCGGATTGGCATTCCGTCAGCCTGGGCCATGGGGGTGAACGGATCAGCAAGACGGAGCCACGGCAGCTGCGCGGGCATGGCATCAATGAGCTTGTTGATTTTGAGGATCGCGCCCGGCAGGAATTTTGCCTCTTGCGGTTGCTCTGGACGCGGGGCGCGCGGCATAAGGCGGGAGATGATCACCGTCGTGTCAGGCAGAGTGGCATGGATTGTTTCCACGGCAGTCCGGAGGTCGGCGACGATTTTTTCTGCTGGCCTGCCGTCTTTGGAATCGTTGCAGCCTATGAGGAGGATTACCGCTTTCGGGTGGACGGCGATGACATCTTCATTAAGACGATAGGAGATATTTCGAGCAAGGTCGCCGGAGATTCCGCGATTGGCGGTCTTCAAACCCGGAAATGCTTTGTCCTGCTTGAATCCCTCGGTGATTGAGTCGCCGAAAAAGACGACTGCACCCTGATCGGCAGCAAGGCTGTCGCGGAAGGCGGTGCGGCGGGACACCCAGCCTGGAGGAAACCAGCCATTGGTAGGAACAGTGATTGGAGAGCGTGCGGAGGCCGCAGGCGTGGTTGAAACCGCAGTCGAGTCTTCGAGGGGTTGCCACGCCCGGTGATTGCTTGCGTAGGCTCGGCCGCGATCGCTGGAATCGTCACGGTGTAAGTCACCAGCGCCGGAAATAGTTTCGGACTCGAAGACGTAAATGCTGGACAACGGGGCAGCATGGAGGGTAAGGACAACAGCGGCAAGTAGGAATGACTTTATCAATTTTTTCAATAATCAAACCGGATTCCGATAGTCTGTAGGGGATATACAGTCAAATTTGCTATATATCCCATCTTTTTGCCTTTATTCCTCTTCTTCTAAATCAACTTCTTCTTCTTCGTCTTCTTCGCTGACTTTGGTGACAGAGTTAGCAGAAACCACTGCTCCTTTGTCTAGCTTTTCACGTACTAACTGCTTAATTTGCCCAGCAAAGTCTGGCTTTTCTTCTAGGTATTTGATGGCGTTGTCCCGGCCTTGAGAAATATTTTCGCCATTGAAGCTATACCAAGCACCTTTACGGAGCAAAATGCCTGTTTCTTCAGCTAGGTCAACAAGACAACCTATAGTAGAAACTCCTTTGCCAAAAATAATGTCAAATTCCGCAATTCTAAAGGGTGGTGCTACTTTATTTTTTGCTACCTTCACTTTAACGCGGTTACCAAATTCATCTGTACCTTTTTTCAAGGTTTGAATGCGGCGAATATCCAAGCGCACCGAAGCGTAGAATTTTAAGGCATTACCACCAGTTGTAGTTTCTGGGCTACCGTAGGTAACACCGATTTTTTGCCGCAATTGGTTGATAAAAATTACTGTGCAACCAGATTTACCAATATTACCAGTAATTTTACGTAAAGCTTGGCTCATTAACCGGGCTTGGAGACCGACGTGAGTATCACCCATATCGCCTTCTATTTCGGCTCTGGGAACAAGTGCTGCGACTGAGTCAATAACTACAATGTCAACAGCAGCAGAGCGAACCAACTGATCGACAATTTCTAACGCAGATTCTCCTGTATCGGGCTGGGAAACCAGAAGATTTTCAATATCTACACCTAATGCTGCTGCGTAAGTGGGATCAAGGGCGTGTTCTGCGTCAACAAAGGCAGCAATACCGCCTTCTTTTTGCACTTCCGCGATCGCGTGTAGTGCTACTGTTGTTTTACCGGAACTTTCCGGCCCATAAATCTCAATCACGCGCCCCTTCGGTAAACCCCCACCCAATGCTAAATCCAAGGTGAGTGCGCCGGTGGAAATTGTCTCTACCCGCATCCGAGTAGCATCGCCTAGGCGCATGATTGCTCCCTTACCAAAGCTGCGCTCAATTTGGCTGAGTACAATATTCAGCGCTTTTTGCTTGCCAGAAGTATCGGTATTGATAGCCATTAGAGCCTCTAAATATATGATTTCAGGATTGTTGGGATTGGAGTTTGAGTCTGAGTAGAACAGATATACTATTTTAACCAGAAAATTCTGGAATTAGAACTTTTTAAACTTGTCTGTGTGACAAGATCGTAACTCAATCTGATACATTCACCGTGAATATTACCTTCCTACTTTATTTTGGCTTTTAGAGGCAAGGTTTGGGAAGGATCGCGATCGCTTCCAGGTCGCTACAAATATAGCAGTTCCCGGTTGAGTTCAATACAGCGTTCAGTCACGGAAATATTTTTCTAAAAGCAGCCACTACAATATCTGATGAATATGGGTCAAATTTTAGGTTCTTGGCGAGTTAACGCTCGATATCCGTGAATGGGATTGCAAGAAGTGCAAAACTTACCAATCAGGAATGAAGGAATTCGGATATTGCAAAACAATGGCGGAGGGAACCCCGTTATTGCCGTGCTGAGGCAGAGTAAGACCAATAAACAAAGGTAGAAAGGCATCTGTCAATGACGCCGGAAGCCTACACTGTACCGCAAGGTCAGTTTAAGTAGTTCACACATGAAAAAAGGCAGGAGGAAGAAGAGGTACAACCTTCTGCCTTCTGCCAATCCAGGACTTTAGTCCTGATTACAGGGCTAATTTCAACCACATGAAGATTTAGCTTTTTGTTTGGAGAACTTTTTGCGGGAGGCTAGATAAATACCTGCTAGACATGAGCCAGCAATCGTTGAGGGTTCGGGAACATCGTTTTTTGGTGGAACGTTATTAGGTGGAGGAAGATAACTAATTTTGGCGTAAATATCGCCAGGACTAGCGGACTCTTCTTCAATAGCACTGATACTTGTCTTAGGTTGAAACAATGAAGGACTAAAGCCACGTATCTCAAATTGATATGAATCTAGATTATATTTGAAACTGGTTGAAGGTAATGGTGTAGCGAATTCAACACGGTCAGCATTGGCTATATCTTTAATATTGCCTATATTAGTTGTATTTACTAAATTAAAGGTTACTGGTAACGTATTTACCTGACTGTCATTACCAAAAGATAAATCTAGATTCAAGGTTATCTTTTTTACATTTGTATCTGCGTATATTAGTCCATTGTAGTAGTCTAGACTACCGATTTTAAACCAAGAGCCATCTTTTGCTGAGAAATTAGTTCCAGTAAATGTAAGTTGATTGGGTTTCTTGACAGACGCGCTCTTCGCGACTTCACCCCAGCTAAATGAATTGGTTCCCACACCGCTAATAAAGCAAGTAGGACTACTGATATTTGAGCAAAATTTATTATCGTCATCTGGAATCGGGTTGCTCCATACACCATTCGCGTTACCGGAAATAGTGAAAGCTTGGGCTGGACTGGAAAACCCCAATGCTGCTAGGGCTAGCATCGAACAACCAGATAAAGCAGTGGCAAAAACCAAACTAATGTTCATATGTCAGGTTTCGACTCCTACCTGATACCTAACCTATACACCTTAGTAAAGATGCGGAAATAAACCAAGAAGTTTCCGCAAACTTAATTGAATTTTTACACAAACTTTATATTACTACTTAAGAAATTCATACTTAAGTATATATTTTGTCTAAATATACTACAGTATTTACTTGGGTAAAGTAAAAGTTAAATTTTGTTCAAATTAAATTATAGAGAAAGTAAAAATATTGCAGAGGAGCGGAGAGGCCAATACACTCAAAAAGTGAACCTTGCCCCTCATCTCCTCTGCTGCTACTCAACAGTGCTATCCACCAACAGCTGTTAGGGAGCTAAGGCGTTACCACGAATGAGGCTACCAATTGTCTTGGCTGTAATTTTCAGTTGCGTAATGGGGTTAGCGGGGACAACTGTTTTATACAGATAGCTGTCGAATGTGAGCTTTTGCACATCCAGATCAGCACACATTTCTACAAACGCCTCGCGGGTAGCGTCGGAACGATAAAATACCGTTTGCAGAATGTCTAACACCTTGTAGGTGAGTCCGTATTTTTTATCCCAGCGCTTCAAATAAACCTTGAGGTCATTTTCTGTGGGGATTGATTTGCCGTTGTTGGATATTTCCACAATTGTTTCGGCACACATCCGTCCAGATTTCGCCGCAAAGTAAATACCTTCACCAGAGGATTTGGTGACATAGCCGGCTGCATCTCCAACTAAGGCGACTCTACCGACAACGCGGCGAGGACGGGGATGTTCGGGGATGGGGTGGGCTTCTACTTTGATGATTTTACCGCCTGCTAACTTCTCGCTAGCACGGGCGCGAATGCCGGCTTGTAACTGCTTAATGCTGGCTTTATTCACCTGCATTGTGCCAGTACCGACAGCTACGTGGTCATATTTGGGGAATACCCAAGCGTAGAAGTCAGTAGAAACGTCATCACCGACGTACATTTCGGCTAGATCGTTGTAATAGGCCATTTTGTCTTGGGGGAGACGAATGCGCTCTTGGAAAGCGATCGCATAATTGTAATCCCCTGCATCAATTTCTTTAGCAATCCGGGAATTAGCCCCATCAGCCCCAATTACTAAATCCACTTTCAAAGTTTTGGCAATACCTTGTGCCCCACCTTCTGTATGGTCTACATAATGAATGGTATATGGGTCGGTATTGTTGGTAGGTATATCCAGTTTATGAACGGTGGCATTAATTAAAATTGCACCTAGTTTTGCCGCACGATCCCGGAGGAAACCATCCAAAACCTCACGGCGGCACATTCCTATATATTCATCTTGATTTATCAGATTGATATCAACTTCCCGATTGGAGGGTGATATCATCTTCATCTTGCGCACGCGGCGATCGATAATTTCTGGTGGTAAGTCAAACTCACTCACCATACACAGGGGAATTGCACCCCCGCAAGGCTTGGCATTATCCAGCTTCCGCTCAATTAGGTAAGTTTCAATCCCAGCTTTTGCCAGTGTTTCAGCGGCAGATGAACCAGCTGGGCCCGAACCAACAACAGCAACCCGTAGTGTCAAAGGTTTTCCCCCAATCTTGACATTTACCGAAAGCATCGTACCACGGACTTTTGGCTCATTTCTCGCTCTTGCTTCTGGTTTTGACAGAAATGCAATATTCCTTAATATTTCGACACGAATAATGATAGTGGTCAGTCGTTAGTTGTCAGTTGTTAGTAGTAATTGGTCATTTGTCAATGGTGATTCCATAAAATTGCGCGAAATCCCTCAGACTTTATTTGGAGTATGAGTTAAATTTGACCTAGCCATAATCAGTAATTTGAACTTCTACTCTAGATTAATAAGTATTAATAATGGAAATTTCACTATTAGATTCTCTTGGCAGAAAAGCTGGTATCGTTGCAATTACTGGATATCAAAAATACGTTTCTCCTCATAAAGGTTTTGTTTGCGCTCACCGAGTTTTATATGGTGGCGAATCTTGTTCTCAATATATTAAGCGGGTAATTGCATCAGATGGATTTAAAGCACTACTTACTAAATCCCGTCAGCGATTTCAAGCTTGCAAGCAAGCCAACCGGATTTTACGATCGCAAGCTGATAACTCAGAAGCAAGTGAGGATGAGTCAGAATCAAATCTGCATTCACAAAAAAAAGCCCTAGGTAGGAATGCAGAAAAATCTTCCTTAAGCGGTGGTGACGGGACTCAATGCTTTGATTGTGCGGATCTGGGCTGCAATTGCGCTGAACTTGTGAGCATGACTCCTGATTGTAGCGTCCTTGATTGTCATGCAGTGGATTGTAGTGCCCTAGATTGTAGTGGTGCTGATTGTAGCTTCCTTGACTGTGGTGGCTGTGGATAACTAATTTTTTTTTATTTTTAATTATTTTTTAGTAGTTCAAAAATCATAGTCTTATGGTATATATGTAATACGGTAATCCTAGCAATTATTCGTAGATTATTGGCAGGGGAAGAAAAACTGTGGGCATATTAGTTGAGAATGTATCCAAGAATTTTGGAAGTTTCCAAGCTGTTGATCAGGTAAATTTAGAGGTGAAGACAGGTTCTCTAGTTGCCTTGCTTGGCCCATCAGGCTCTGGAAAATCCACGCTGCTAAGGTTAATTGCGGGCTTAGAGTTACCAAATAGTGGCAAAATATTCCTGACTGGTAAAGATGCTACCTATCAAAGTGTGCAGGAGCGCAATATTGGGTTTGTGTTTCAGCACTATGCTTTATTTAAGCATAGGACTGTACGCCAGAATATCGCTTTTGGTTTAGAAATTCGCAAAGCCCCAGTCAAGAAAATCCAAGGGCGGGTAGAACAGTTACTAGAGCTAGTGCAATTGACTGGATTAGGCGATCGCTATCCTTCACAACTTTCTGGTGGACAAAGACAGCGGGTAGCTTTAGCTAGGGCGTTGGCTGTGGAACCAGAGGTATTATTGCTCGATGAACCCTTTGGCGCACTTGATGCGAAAGTGCGGAAAGATTTACGGGCATGGTTACGCCGCCTCCATGATGAAGTACATGTTACCACAGTTTTCGTTACCCACGACCAAGAAGAGGCAATGGAAGTCTCCGACGAAATTGTGGTGATGAATAAAGGGCGTGTAGAACAAGTAGGAACTCCAGAGCAAATTTACGATCATCCTGCTAGTTCCTTTGTGATGAGTTTTATCGGCCCGGTAAACGTGTTACCTAGTTCTTCGAGGATTTTCAAAAGCAGTGAATTTGAAGTTCCCCATCCAGAAGTATTTTTACGCCCACAAGATGTAATTGTCGAGAAACATGCTAATGGTGCAACTACACCTGCAACCGTGAGCCGAGTGATACATTTGGGTTGGGAAATTCAAGTAGAATTAAGTTTAGACGAAGGGCAAGTGGTGATGGCGCATTTAACACGCGATCGCTTTAAAGAATTAGAGTTAGAACCACAACAACGGGTGTATGTCAAGCCCAAGGATGCCAAGTCTTTCCCTTTGACTTATTCGATTTAAAGAGATTTACCTTTAATTCCCATATTTTTGGATTGTTCATACCATTGTCATTACCCACATTTTTGTAACAGTCAAACTATTGCACTGAGCGATATTCCGCCAAGAACTGAAGTTCTTGGCTCATAGCTGAAGTCCACTTAAGTGGACTGGAAAAACGCTGAGTCTACTTCAGTAGACTTGAGCTATGAGGCTGGGAATTCATTCCTAGCCGGAATCAGAACGAAGCGGGAAATTAAAAAGATATGGGTAACGATTCGGGCTACTGGTTACTGCGGGCGTTATCTACTTTTGACCTGAAAATGGCTGTAAATTCAAGATAAATCGCCACTACCCACCAATTTGAAGAGACATTGAGAGAATTAAAGGTTAAAACAGATACAAGTATTAATTTTCTCAGTCTTGAAAATTCTATGGGATTTAATATCATTGGTGCAGTTATCGGCTTTGTTATTCCTGCTGCTGAACGAATTGTTTCAGCATTTATTGATCACAAATTTAGCAAGGAAGATAAACGTAATCTACCTGTAAAAGTTCAAGAAATTAGGCAAGATCAGCGTATACGTCTAAACTTTGGCATTTAGGTACAAAAGAGTTGATAACTACTCTTTCTGGGCACTCATTGAATATATACTCTATAGCCTTTAGCCCTGATGGGAAAACGATTGTTACTGGTAGCGAGGACAAAACAATTAAAATTTGGAGGTGTGAATAATATTGAGATGGGTATGAAAGAGCGATTTTTCATGTAGAGTGCTTAAGAGTGCGATCGCTCTTTATTAAGCTCCTCTCAAAAGCGGTAACATCTCACTTATCGCAATCTGCAAATCAGGAAACTGTAGAGGGGAAATAGTCTCATGTTCTGCCAAAATTACTTCACTTTGATAACCATCTACAGTTGGTTCTCGAAATACGTGCAATTGACGACCAATTACATCTAATACCCAATAATCTGCAATTCCTGCTTTTGAATAAGCTTTTCCTTTAGTTTCACAATCTAGTTTAAGACTGCTATCTGCTACTTCAATAATTAGATAAACTTCTGAAGGTGTAGGATGATGGTCTGCATAGTACAGAGGATCTACTTTAACTACAGCAATATCAGGTTCTGGTTCAGACCGTTCATTTAACTTTACTGGGTCTTGAATCGATACCCAAGCCCGATTTCCTAATCTATTTTTTAATAAATAGTCTGTCCTCCCCACAGATGAACGATGGGCTGTCCCTTTTGCAATCATCCAAATAATCTTTCCTTCTAAAAGTTCTACACGTTCATCATCAGCAAAAATCCCAGCCTCAGCCATCCGGTGGTATTCTTCCACAGTCCACAGGCGAAGCTGTAATGTTGTGTCTGTGTTTTGCATAATTTGTTTAGCAAAGCTGAAGGTTAATTAATATCCTATTTTAATCCTGAGTTACTGCCTCAAATAGTTGCGATACTTTGAGATTCATTTGACTAAATTGTGGAGATAAAATCAAATCCTCACCATAAAAGTTACCTACCTCAGTGTAAACATTGCCAGTGAGTTCTAAAACCAATACAGTTTTGTTTTCGGGGTCAATAATCCAATATTCAGAAATCCCACAATCTTGATATTGTCCACGCTTGGCGATAAAATCTCTATCCCGTTGTAATTCTCCTGGACTTACTATCTCAATTACTAGTAATGGAGGTAGCATTGATAGGCGGATAGTATTACGTTTTGCTAACTGCTGAATATGCTCTTCCCGAATAATAGTCAGGTCAGGATAACGGTTTCTGGGTTCTCCTCTCACTTCTAGTTCTAAGCCGTGCCCCCGAACTCTTCTATAATCTAAGAGCAAAGCAAATTGAATCAGTAAAAATGTCGCAATCTGAACATTAATCCCTGATTCTGGAGGCGTTTCGATTAACTCTCCGTTAAACAACTCATAGAGTTTGTCTGTGCCATCATCATAAGATAGGTATTCTTCAAAGGTTTGAAATTGATGTTTAACTGGTAGCATCATAGTCTCTCATGATGAGCCTTAATATAAGTTTAGCGAACTTTTGCCAGCAATCTCATCAACCCCATTTCAGCAATTAAATCAGAAAGTAAATACCCTTGAAACTCTGACAAATGACTATTGACTATTGACAATCCCCACCAGTTAGCTTGATTTGCGTCCTCCTACTTAAACCTCAACAATTTGAATTTCATCCAGCCGATTAATCACCACATCTGCACCTTGGACATGATCTAATTTATTAATCCAGGTGATCCCTATACAACCTGCGGCTTTAGCATTCTTTGCCATTTGCATATCACCCACAGAATCACCTACCATTAATGTAGCGCTGGGTTCTACTCCCAAAGCTTGGCAAGCTTGCAAAAATAACACTGGATCTGGTTTACTCGGCCCTTCATCTACTCCCTTTGTTAGCTGGATATAATCGCTTAACTGGTGATTTGCGACAAAGCTTTGGACTTCTTGAGTTGTAGCTGCTGAGAGGATACCCAGTTTTAATCCAGCTTCTGAAAGTGACTTTAAGACTTCCACGCTACCTGCAAATAGTGGCGAAGGAGTTTGACCAATATATTTTTCGGCTTCATCCAAAGCTTGACGGGCGATTTTTAAAGACTCAAACCATCCCTTACCAGTTTCCGCAATATATGCAGCGGTGGCGATTTCTGTCTCGCGGCGACTGGCTACTGACATTATACCTGCTGGATCGAGGCTATTACCATTGACTCCAAATGCCATGAGCAAGGGTTCGCCAATACCAGGGAATTGGGCGTCTATTAACCGTGCTGTTCTTTGGGCGAGCGATCGCAAATACGCTTCTGAATCTTCTAGAGTACCGTTTTTATCAAACAAAATCGCTTGAATATTCGCAAATGTGATATTTCTACATTTAATAGTTACCAAAATCTTTCACCCCTTGATCTCAATAAAAAATTCAAAATTTTGCCAATAAGTCCCATAAAAAAAGAGGGAAAATCCCCCTTTTTGAAAAACTTTCATGTTTTTAATTACAGACAAATACCAGTGTCTTATTCTTCAATAGCTGCTGGAATTTCTTCTTCAATAGCTGCTGGAATTTCTTCTTCAATAGCTGCTGAAATGTCTTCAATTGCAGATGGAATATCTTCTTCAATTGCAGATGGAATATCTTCTTCAATTGCAGATGGGATATCTTCTTCAGCTACAGCTTCAACAGCAACAGCAGTAGCACCTTGTTGTTTGGCTAGCATTTGTTCCCGATACTTAGCTGCCATTTCTTCTGCCTTATCGTAAACCAAATCACGGTTTTTAATCATGTCACCTGGTTCGGGTTCCAGCTGTTTGGTTGACAAGGAGATCCGACCTCTTTCTGCATCTAGGTCAATGATCATAACTTTCACTTCATCATTGACATTAAATACACTGTGAGGTGTATCAATATGCTCATGAGAAATCTCGGAGATGTGTAACAGACCGCTAACACCACCGATATCAATGAATGCACCGTAGGGCTTAATCCCGCGCACTGTACCAATTACAACTTCACCAACTTCGAGGCGGTTCATCTTCCGCTCAACTAGCGCCCGACGGTGAGATAGAACTAAGCGATTACGTTCTTCGTCTACTTCTAGGAATTTTAATGGTAGTTCTTCACCTACCAATTCTTCTTTGGGTTTACGAGTGCTGATGTGGGAACCGGGAATAAAGCCACGCAATCCCTCAATCCGCACTAATGCGCCACCACGGTTAGTAGCAAAGACACCAGAACGAACTGTAGCATCTTCAGCTTGCAGCTGACGCACACGCTCCCAAGCGCGCATATATTCAATCCGACGAATTGAGAGAGTCAGCTGACCATCTTCGTTTTCGTCAGTGAGAATGAAAAATTCGCGCGTTTCGTTAGACTGTAATACTTCTTCCGGGGCATCGACCCGGTTAATTGACATTTCTTGTATAGGTATATATGCTGCGGTCTTAGCACCTATGTCAATCAGAGCGCCGCGCGGCTCTATACTGAAAACGGTTCCTGGTACTACATCGCCAGGGCTAAAGTGATAATCGTACTTATCAAGTAGAGCTGCGAAATCTTCGTGCGTAAATCCAATTTCTGTAGCGGTTAAATTCTGATTGACCATGCTAATTTGTTCCTGGTTCTAGTCTCCGTAATTTTTTGTCGCAAGTGGAATTATTAGACAAGCGCTATCATGCTAGTCTAAACCTATTTCATCCTAGCGTAGAAAAGCTAGTAACAACACATATTAACTTCCAGATAGAAGATTATATCATAATCTCTTATGACAAGTCATTTATTCAGAAGTTGGTGTTTATCACCAAGGGTGTCAACCCTAAGTATTCATAATTCGTTATCAAATTACTCATAATTAAAGTATTTGACCCAGCCTCTAGCTTACACCAAAGTCTTCCCTGATTCTTGAACATCATCAGGATTTATCACTATCAAAGTGATGCTAGATGGTGTAATTTTTGCCAAGCAAACTGATTCGTTCAGAGTGTAAACCTAAATATCCGCTGATAAGACAAAGTTATCAGCGGATATTTAGGTTTATATGACCTTAAAAGTCTGGTAATAGCGATCTAATCATCTTTTTTCGCAATCCGGGGGGGTTCGCGAAATGCGATCGCAAAGAAGAGAACTCCTATACACAGAGTGAAAATTAAGATGTACGCAACGCTTTCCATATTACAAGTTCCTGCCTATCCAGCCAGTAATAATATTGTACCAAGCGAGGGGATTTGGTACTGGGGACTGGGAACTAAGTATTAGGTATTTAGAAAAAACTTTTCTAGCCTTGGTTCCCTTAGCCCCTAGTCCCTAGTCCCTAAAAATTAGAGCGCTTCCTTACGGCGGGTTGTCTTGTCACCCACTTTCTGGAATAGACCCCATTCAACTTGCTCTTCTAGATCTGCTTCCACACCGGCAAATACATCGCGGTAGATAGTGCGCGAACCATGCCATAAGTGACCAAAGAAGAATAAGAGAGCAAATACAGCGTGCCCAAAGGTAAACCAACCTCTAGGACTGGTGCGGAATACACCATCAGAGTTCAAGGTTTCCCGGTCAAATTCAAATATTTCACCGCCTTGAGCCTTACGGGCGTATTTCTTAACTTCGGCTGGATCTGTAAAGGTCTGACCATTCAAATCGCCACCGTAGAAGCTAACAGTCACACCAGATTGTTCAAAGCTATATTTGGATTCTGCCCGACGGAAAGGAATGTCAGCGCGGACAATACCATCTTTGTCGGTCAAGATAACTGGGAAGGTTTCAAAGAAGTTGGGCAGACGACGCACGGTCAATTCTCTGCCTTCAGAATCTTTGAATACTGCGTGACCTTGCCAAGATTGGGCAATACCATCACCCTTGACCATTGGGCCTGTACGGAATAAACCGCCTTTAGCAGGGCTATTACCTACGTAATCGTAGAAGGCAAGTTTTTCCGGAATTTGTGACCAAGCTTCCGTTAGGCTTGCACCATTGGCAACGCTGCTTTGGACGCGGCGATTAATTTCTTGACGGAAATAGCCTTGATCCCATTGGTAACGGGTAGGGCCAAACAGTTCAATTGGTGTGGCTGCGTTACCGTACCACATAGTACCAGCGACCACGAAGGCAGCAAAGAATACCGCAGCAATACTGCTAGAAAGTACAGTTTCAATGTTACCCATCCGTAAAGCTTTGTAAAGCCGTTCGGGTGGTCTGACTGTGAGGTGGAATAAGCCTGCAATAATACCGACAATCCCAGCGGCTATATGGTGAGCAACAATACCACCAGGATTAAATGGGTTAAAGCCATCTGGCCCCCATTCGGGTGCTACTGGTTGGACGCTACCTGTAACTCCAAAGGCATCGGAAACCCACAACCCTGGCCCAAATAGTCCAGTGAGGTGAAAAGCACCGAAGCCAAAACAGAGTAGACCAGATAAAAATAGGTGAATGCCAAACATTTTTGGCAAGTCTAGAGCAGGTTCACCAGTACGAGGATCTCTAAAGAGTTCCAAATCCCAGTAAACCCAGTGCCAAACAGCGGCTAAAAACAATAAACCAGAAAGAACGATGTGAGCAGCAGCAACGCCTTCAAATGACCAGAAACCAGGATCGGTTGCTGGAGAACCAGTAACGCTCCAACCACCCCAAGATTGAGTCACGCCCAAACGGGACATGAAGGGCAACACGAACATCCCTTGACGCCACATGGGATTGAGAACGGGATCGCTGGGGTCATAAATAGCTAGTTCGTACAATGCCATCGAACCAGCCCAGCCTGCCACTAGAGCTGTGTGCATCAAGTGTACAGAAATCAGTCGTCCTGGATCGTTCAGAACGACTGTGTGTACTCGGTACCAGGGTAGTCCCATCGACTACGCTCCTCCTCGATGAGTTAGTTTACAAAGCAATTTTCTTACGGAAGTTATGCGCGGCAAAATTTACCACTCTTACTTCTCTGTTGTTTTTCTTATTGCCAGGGTATTTCTGACCACAGCCTAGTCTTCTCAGACAAACAGTGTGGCTGCTTTGGCAGTGCTAACACGCTGAGCGCTCTTTACCCGATTGAGTAGCGATCGCTTTGGTTTTGAACTACCGGAAAATTTTCTGACGAAAAACTCTCCCTTATTCTTGTGGAATTAGCTAAATGTCTCTAAAGACATTTGGGTAGTTCAGCGTGCTAGGCAAGTGCCAAGCAAAAATGAGAATATTTTAAAAAGTGTAACTATTGATGGAACGCTTTGCAAGCGTGTAAATAGATGCGATCGCGTAGCATCTGTGATATTTTTCGCTACCAATCCCTGTCATACATACAGTTTGCGTATTCTTAGGGAAGATCAGGGGCAGGGGAGCAGGGGGGATGAGGGAGTGTGGGAAGTGTGGGGAGTGTGGGGAGTGTGGGGAGTTTTCTTACCCATCCACCCCCAATCCCCAGAGGGGACCCCGAGTCCCCCATCTGTTCCCAATGCCCATGTCTCGCCACAAGCCCTATGCCCCATGCCCCATGCCCCATGCTCTACTGCGCCAGCAATTGAATGTTTTGCAGGTGACACTTGGCCTCGGCCGTACCCAAGCGTTCGATTACCTGTTCCGCTGTCATCAAACGCTTCAGCACTACTTGTCCGATGCTGTTATTTGTCAGTGCTGCTGTTGTTGGCTTCACTTCTACGGTTAAAACCGCCTCTTCAACTCGATAAAGCCACAAAAATTCGTTATTTTCCACCAAACAAATATTCAGTTTCTGAATATCTGGTTGGCGTCGCCATGCGGTGATCTGCCAGAGTCCATCAGATGCCCAGACTCTGGACACTGTCCATCCTTCAGATAGGAAAAAATACTTCACGTTATTAGTCTCACTATATAGACTATCAATTCTGCTGTTTTACGATATCGCGATCGCCTCCTGCGCTGATGTATATGCCTTGATATATTGTTAGCTGAGGAGGCGAATGGGAAATTTTTTATTTAAACAATTTGGGCTATGCTCAAAGCTAAGCTAGCCCAAATATCCCTGATGATTATAAAATTTATGACATAATAACCTCCTGTGGGAATTTTTTAAAATATATAAAGTTTTTTACTTTCTAAAAATTTCATCTCATAGTATGTATTATTACAAATTTTTTGTAATAAATATTGATATTTTCGGCGACAACAACTGATAGTTGACTAATACACTATCTAAAATCCTGATTCTTTCATCAGCATAATTGCAACATAAAATCCTAGCCTTAATCATTAATTAAGCAAGAGTAGAAAGAACAAATAATATTCGACTATTAACATTTAGATAGGCACACCAGTGACATTGCTGCGAAACTGTACCATCGCTTCACTAGCACCAAAATGTACAGCAATTTCAGGTAAGAGCATTTTTCTCTGTGTCGCCCACAGTAAACCACGTTTGGGAATTTGCAGGCATCCCCCCAGAAAAGTTGCTTCATCTTCGTTATTTTGTTGACGTTTTGGTTGTCCGGTTACGGTATCAAAGCCAACAGGTTGGTGCTTAAGCAATAGATGGGCTATCTCATGCATCAAATTAGATTCCCTCCTTGTAAGTGCATGACGTGGGTTGCATACAATCCACAGTGGGCTATAGCTTATAATCGCCGCTGACCATTCATCGCTAGCTAGTAATAATGTAATTTGCTCTGCTTCTAAATTGGGAACCTGATCCGGTGTAAAAAGTTTTGCGCCTAACTTGGCTGCTAGAGTGTCTGCTGGTAATGCTTCAAATGCTCGCACTCCCAGCAAGCTTCTTTGTTCAGTTGCGATCACCTCACAGCGTTGTCGAAACTCAGGCGATAATTTTTCAATCAATGACATAGTTATAATTCTTGCTTCTATTCGCCATCTTTTTGAGAAAGGTCGTGATAGGCTGCTTTGACTAAAGACGCTAAAGCATTAGCGATCGCTGGAGCGAGATTTTTGTCAGCACGTAATGAAGATGGTTTGAGTGAAGAAGCAAATCGGTACTTTTATGAGGAAGTGCTAGAGAGAAATAAGTATATTGGCTTTCTATATGTAAAAACCGCAACGCCACTTGCTCACTACTAACAACTGACACCAAAGCGTAATCAAAAATGCGACTTCCAGAAGATATGCATCTCCAGCTAACGAATGATTCTAGTTCCTGTAGAACTTCATAAACTGTAACTATTGCTTACAGAAATTCAAGTGGGGACTTAATTATGAAACGCTTTAATGTATCCAAAATTGTCGGGAGTACTGTTCTAGCGCTGAGTTTAGCTATTGTGCCTACAGTATTACCGGCTTCTGCCCAAACGAATACTAGTCCTGATGGCACGACTACAGATACTACCACTACAGACCGCCCTCTTACCGACGGCAATTATGCAGATGGTGATTGGGGTTTGCTCGGTTTACTCGGTTTGTTTGGTCTATTTGGCCGCAAAAGCCGCAGACATGATGACACCGCTTATAGCAACCGTGATGTAGTAGGTTCTTCACGTTCTAACTTTTAATCCTAAGACATTCTGCAATTTTACGTCAATCCTTCCAATAAGTTTAAGTTGCAGCCTGCAAAAGCAGGCTTTGTTTTTTTGTAAATATTGCTGCTTAAAGAATCGCTAGAGTTGGTAGTGGTCTGTCTGTTTAATTTTGATGATTTTCTGTGACTATAAGTAAGTTGGCGCTAATAATTCAAACTATGTTAGGAAAGCTCAGATACCCGACTTCTTGAAGAAGTCGGGTATCTTTTTGTTCGTAACTCATACATGAATTGCTATATAAATAAGTTCACGTTAATACGAAACATCAAGATATTGGTCACAAATACCTTGATGTTTTCTATGGATGGCTTTGTGTTGGTAACGAAAGCTGATTTTGAAAGCCCTCAATAAAACAGGACTTACCCAACTGGCACAGGCGATCGCTACTAGCGGATAATTGACCGCGTTAGGAATCTTAGACCCCCAGCCCCTCGCTGTGGGGGGAGTGAAAAGCTTAATTTTTCTTACTCCTCATTCTCCTATTAGGAGAGGGAGGCTGGGTGGGTGAGGTCTTGATAATTCACGTTAACTGAACTTTTCTCTGAGCATTAAATGAACTTTTTTCTGAACCATTCTCTGAGCTAAAACTGAGATTGGACTCATATTTGCTTTAGTGGTAAATCTTTAATTGTAGTTCAACATAAATATATAAATTTAACACATAGAATGAGTTATAAATACAAAAGCTGTTAACTTATTTGAGTTTCTAGCGGGTTTATCCTGACGTATTCATTCATTAATTTTATTGAGTTATTAATCAATGAAACAATATATTGTTTCATTGATTCCTTGGGTATTAATTTTAATTTTTGCTAATTAACTTTTGAAATACACAATCAATTCTTATTGAGAAATACACATCAATAATAAGAATTAAGTGAATTCTCATTAAATTTTTTGAAAAAACCTATCGTCAGGAGCAAGATATGTTTAGCTCTCTTAGAGATTCTCTGGGATTAGTTACTGCTGGATTAATTTCGATTTTGATGATAACTCCCAATGCCATAGTTAAGGCTGAAGATTTAAAATCTAGTAATAATTCTCCAGGAGTTTCGATAACAGACAACAGCACTGATTTGCTTGAACAAGTTAGTCAAGATGTTCAACCAGATTCTGCGTCAATCACTTCAGTTTCTCAGCTTTCTGATGTGCAACCGAATGATTGGGCATTTCAAGCGCTGCAATCTCTAGTTGAGCGCTATGGCTGTATTGCTGGATACCCTGATGCTAGTTTCAAAGGAAATCGCGCTATGAGTCGCTTTGAGTTTGCAGCTGCATTAAACGCCTGCTTAGACAAAGTTAACCAACGAATTAGTGCTGATACCACAGACATAGTTACTAGAGAAAATGTGGCAACTTTGCAAAAGCTGCAAGAGGAATTCAAAACAGAACTCGCTACCTTACGAGGAAGAGTTGGTGCTTTGGAAGCACATATCGAAAAGCTAGAGAAAGAAAAACCGAAATGCTCTAAAACACCGAAACTAGACGGTCAGCTAATAATTGCAGTTACAGATGGCTTTGGAGATGCTAACCGTAGCGGGAATGGAGATAATAGCAATCTTACAGTTTCCGATCGCCTACGCCTCAACATCAAAACCTGCTTTTTTGACAAGGATGAGCTACTTGTACGCTTTCAAGCAAGCAGTGTGATTAATCCAATTGCACCTGGTAATGAGGCTCGCTTCAGTTTCGCATCTGGTAGTAATACAACTAATGATATTTTGCTTAGTAAGCTGCAATATCGTTTTCCTATAGGCGAGCAAGTGACTGTTCTAGTTGCTACAGGCTTTAACACTTACTTCGATGATTGGGATGTTGTTAACCCTCTACAAAGCGATTCAAAAGCTGCCATTTCCCGCTTTGGTCGATACAGTCTAATATTTCGTTTGGGTGGAGATACGGGTGCAGGTGTGACTTATAAGCCGAATGAAAATATCAAAATACAGATGGCTTATCTGGCAAAAAGTGCCAACAATCCTGCTAGCGGCTTGTTGAACGGTAACTATGGTGCATTGGGGCAGATTATATACTATCCCGATGGTATGTGTATAAAAGACCAAAATAACAATTGCAAAATTGATGAAGACAAAGTTACTAAGATTGCCTTCTCCTATGTCAAAGCCTATAACGACAACGGTTTAGGACATAATACTGGCAGTTTAGCATCCAATTTGGGAGGGAGAAAAGTTGACTCTGATTCGTTTGGAATTGAAACAAATGTAAATATTAGCAATGGTTTTCAACTGGGTGGATGGGTAAGCTATACCAATGCGCGGGCGCTGACTGGAGAAGTCAGAGGCGATGCTGATATCTGGAGTTGGGCTGTCACTCTAGCCTTCCCTGATTTAGACAAAGACGGTAAAGTGCGTAATTTAGGAGGGATTATCATCGGGATGCAGCCTAAATTGACTGGTACTTCAGCACCTCTATCAGGCTTACCTCGTCGCGATCCCGATACTGGATTTCACATTGAAGGGTTTTATCGGTATAAAATCAACGATAACATCAGCATTACTCCTGGTTTTATTTGGCTGACAGCACCAAATCATAACGAGCAAAATGGTGACATTTTTTTAGGAGTAGTTAGGACTACCTTGGAGTTTTAAAAAATACAGCAGATTGCTTGGTGAGGTACAGATAATTCTAGGGGTACAACAATGTTGTTCCCCTACCTGTCTAACTCTTTTAACTGAAATATGCTGTAATTCGAGCAGACAGTACTGTGCATATTAATCGCCTACACTCTTCCCTAATTTTTGGGGAGAGTGCAACTTCATTACAAAAACTTTACTTTAATGATATTGCAAAAATCACGTTTTTATTTAAGAATATTTACTGAGATAAGAATTTCATAAAGCAAATGTACTTTTATTAACAAAGTAATTATTGGTTAGTTAATTTACGGTGTGCGATCGCATATAGGGCTGAAACCGGACAAGTTTACAGTCTAGATGGTCTGAGAGTTATTTGACCTGACGTTTGCTCAAAGAAGTGTAGAAATTAGAACTGGGCTAATTCTCAGGCTTGTATGTGCTGAAGATAAATATATCTATAAAAATCTAATAATTATTTCTTTTTTTATGATCCAGTGTGTATCTAAAGTAACTCTCAAGGTTAATAAATGGTTAGTAGCACTCCCTCTATTCAAGTTTACTGCACTCGTCCAAGTTGCGATCGCCCTATAAATTCTATTTCAGAAGCATCTCTTAATTCAAGTGCTAGAACAGAAATACGTTGTGCTAATTGTGAAATGCCTTTGATTTTAGATGGTCATTTCTTACCGCTAAGGTTATTAGTTCCAGATGAAGAAAGAGGCGGATTTGGTAGAACTTTCCTAGCACAGGATATTAACTTTCCCCAAAGACCACGGCGCGTAATCAAACAGTTGTACCCTAAAAATACTCCTGGAAATAAACTCGATTCATCAGTTCTGGGAAAGATAGAAGAATTGTTTCACCGGGAAGCGATGATTTTAGCAGAACTAAGTCATCAACAAATTCCCAGGGCTTGGGCATTTTTTGTAGTGGAAGTTGAACACCAAATCAGCCATCAACAAAGATTTTTTTACTTAGTCCAGGATTATATCGAAGGTCAAAATTTAGAGCAGGAACTAAAGGAGCGAGTCCAGGCTGGAAAACAATTTTCAGAAGATGAAGTTATCAATATTCTCAAAGAAATTCTGACAATACTCAGGTATGTTCATCATTACGATGACAATTCAACAACTATACATAGGGATATTAAACCTGCCAATATAATGCGCCGTAGTAGCGATGGCAGGCTATATCTGATAGATTTTGGTGCAGTTAAACAGGTAGTAATTGAAAGAGCGCCCACTGAGACATCATCTAAAGTTATAACTCCAGGGTTTGCGCCACCTGAGCAATCCGCTGGCGAAATGGTATCTCCAGCATCAGATTTATTCGCCTTAGCCGCTACCTGTCTGCGTTTGCTGACAGGTAGCAATCCCAGTTCGCTGATCTGGAATTCAAATTGGAAGAATCATACGACTGTGAGAAACGAGCGTTTTGCAACCGTTTTAGACTGGATGCTCAAATACAGACAAGAAGACAGACCTCAGTCTGCTCAAGAAGTTCTGGATGCTCTTTCTACTGCACAACAACCTTTTTGGCAGAAATTTTTTGATGGGCTGAAATCGCTTACAAAAATTCCTAAACGCTGGCGTTGGATAAGTTTTGGCTTTTTGGCTTTGTTCGTAGCGGCGATCGCAATTCTTCCACATCTTAAATACCCAAGATCACTAGACCCAAAATCGACAGCAACACCAACACAAACACAAACTTCAACGCCACCACCACCTTTTGCAGAATACTTTAGCAGGGGAGAAGAAGCTCTAATTCAGCAAAAAAAAGAAACTTTATCCCTTAACGAATGTAGAAAAGCTTATAATTCAAAGCAAACCGGGATAGATGCTTTTAAACAAGCTAGTTCTTCAAAGTCTCCAGATAAATTCAGAGAAGCTGAAAAATATTTCAAGCAAGCTACAAATGAATTTAGAAGCGCTTTTAGAAATTCTCCTCCTAATAATAAGTGTGAAGTCGATCCAGAAACATGGATTTATTACTACAACTCCAAAGCAGCTATAACTACATCCAAGATTAGCCTTCCAACTATTGCAGTTGTGATTCCCAGCTTAGAAGAACATAGGGATATTGCTCTAGAAATGCTGCGTGGTGTTGCCCAAGTTATTGAACAAAATCAAGATATGCCATTCCAAGTGCTAATAGCAAAGGAGAATAGTGACGACAAAGAAGAAGTTAAAAAAATAGCTAATTTTATTTATAGTGAAATCAACGAAATTCCTGGAGATTTTAAGTATTTTGAAAATAGTAAAATATTAGGAGTTATTGGTCACATCACAAGTAGCAATACATGGTTAGCAGGAAGTATTTATGAAAAAAAACAACTTGTTTTAATTTCACCCACAAGTACTGCTGTTAGGAACGGTTACGAATATGTTTTCCGCACAGCTTCTGATGACTTTATTGCAGCTGGGGACTTAGCGAACTACGTAGCGGATAAGCTTCAAGGAGAAAAAGTACTGATACTTTTTGACGAAGATGAGTATAGCAAATCTTTGAAAGAACAATTTAAAAACACGCTGATACATGAGCGAAGGGTAAATCGGCAATATATTGAAGAGTGTAATTTATCGCTGCCAGAAAACCAAGGAATTTGCTCTGAAAAAGCACGAACAGCAAAGGCTTTGATGTTGGCTACCAGTCGTAAAAACCTGGATGAAGCACTAAAAATTGCTAAGTTTGCAAAGCAAAATCATGAATTGAGAAATCAACAGTTACCACTCCTCTTAGGAGGAGATGTTTTTTATAGCAGAAAGACGCTGGAGAAGCTTGAAAACTATGCTAATGGCATGGTGGTTGCTGTGTCTTCCCACGCAAATCTTGCTAGCCAAGAGTTTACTAAGAAAGCCCAAGAACTTTGGTGGACAACAAAGGTGAGTTGGAGAACACTTACTTCCTATGATGCAGCACAAGCATTTGTTACAGCTGTGACTGATATTCGGGAAAAAAATCTCGATCCAACTCGCCAACTTGTATACGAGCGGTTAAAGAATAATAATTTTTCTGCTACAGGTGCTACTACGAAAGTAAGATTTGAGTACGGCGATCGCAAACTAATCACAAAGGTTGGTGTTTTAGTGCAAGTTGATAGAAATAATGAGAATAATAGCGATGAATATAACTTTACTCTTGTGCGACCCATACCACAACGTCAAGAATAAAAAATTCCATCCACAAAGCAGAGTGTTTGTAAGTGGTAGGTGTCAAGGAATGTGCTAAACCCCTGCTATAACAATCTAATTTTTTTAAACCCTTGAACTTATGCGTAAAAGAAACCGCTTATCTCTCAAAGCTTCTGAACTGGGAAAAAAACTTATCAAGGATGCTAGGAATAACGAAATTAAAAAAGCCACAAGGGAAAGAATTGAGGCAAAAGAACCGATTGAAAAGGATGAGTATATTGATGAAATATTTCTGAGGAAAGCAAGTGAAATTTTAGAACGGGATAAAAATTGGGATAAGGTCGAATCACTGCAACAATATGCACTTAGTCCAGCGATGTGGAAGCGTTTCAAGGATGGTAAAGAATATATCAACGCTCAGAAATTTATAGTGTGTTGCCAAGTATTGGGCTTGAACTGGGAAGATGTAGCAGAAAATGAAGTAGATGCTAAGAGGAATTTGAGGGAAGCACCAAATGTTGCTAATTTTTTTGGTCGCATCCAACAGTTAACTGAACTTCAGCAATGGCTAATTAAAGAACGCTGTCGGTTAGTTGTTGTTTATGGAATGGCGGGAATTGGGAAAAGCGCCTTAGTTCGCAATTTAGTAGACAAAATTGCTGACAAATATGATTACATCATCTGGCTTTCTTTGGAATCAGCACCGCCATTTACACAAATCCTCATCAGGCTGGTGCAATTTTTATCTAAAGGTGAGAAAGAAGAAGGTAATATTTCTGAACTCATGCAGTATTTAAAGGCTCAAAGATGTTTAATAGTGCTGGATGGTTGGCAAGAAATAATTGGCGATCGCAGCGAAGATTATACAAATTATAAGGTATTTGGAGAAAAAATTGCGAAAGAAGCACACAAAAGCAGTTTATTATTACTTAGTAGAGAAAAACCTCAAAATATTGCATTATTAGAAGGAAAATTAGTTCGCTGCCAAAGATTGGGAGCTTTAACTTATGAAGAAGCAAAACAAATTTTAATAGCAGAAGGTCTTTCTGGACAAGATAGTGAGCTTGAGGAATTTAGCAGGCGTTATAGCAATCCGTGGATACTGGAGAAAATTGCACCGGACGTTCGTACTGTATTTGCTGGTGATATATCGCCATTTATGGCTAACTCAATTCTTGTGAATGATGAAATTACTAACTTTTTAGATAGGCAATTTGAAAAACTCAAAAAAGCAGAAATAAATCTGATTTATTGGGTAGCTATCAGACGCAATTTAGCTTCATGGCATCAATTAGTACAAGATCATGAGCAATTTTTATCCTACAATCAGCTATTTCAAACATTAAAGGATTTACTGGAAAGGCGTTCTTTACTAACTATAAATTCCGAAGATATCCCCATACGCTATATACTAGAACCAGTGATTTTAAAGTATACTACTAATAAATTTGTGGAAAGCAGTTTTCAAGAGATTAACCAAGTAGTTGTAAATCAAGATATTCAGGGTTCAGAACTGTTTATTACTCATAATTTTATCACAGAACAACCAGAAGATGAGGAACTCAATCAACAGCAAATGCGGCGGATTGTACAACCTATTAAAAAAATGCTTTTGGCTGAGTGGCTTAGTCAGCAACAACTGGAAGATAAACTCAGGAATGTTCTGTCCCTATTAGAAGATAAAAAATTGTCTTTTGGGTACGGACACCGAAATATTTCTCACCTAATTTCTGCTGGCTAATAAACTTTTATTTAAAGCGGATTTAGATACCCGACTTCTAAGAGAAGTCGGGTATCTGGGCTGCTAATTATCAGTTTGACTGGAATTGGGCTGCGAACTAAACCGAGAGTTAATTCGCAAAGATTCCCCATCTCTGGAAACATCAAATGTCAGAGGTGTGGGATTTTGACGCAAGCGAATTGCGCCTTCATCTGCTAGATTTGATGCAGGATATTTTTTCATTAACTCTTTGACAGCACTAATTCTCTCCATGAAAGATGGATGACTACTATTATTATCATCAACATAAGGTCCACGTGCCATGAGATTGAAAATTCGCAATGCACCTTTTGGATCGTAGCCAGCCCGTACCATATACATATAGCCAAATTTATCAGCTTCCAACTCTTGCTGGCGACTCAATTTTTTAACTGCGCTTTCAAGTTGTTCTCGTTTTTCAGTCAAGATTTCTTGTTTGATTAGCTCAAGTTTATCAGCATCTGGCTTTCCTTGGCAGTTGAGAACACGATATTCTGAGCTAGCTAAGGATGTATTTTGTGCATTATCTTCTTTTTTACACAATGATTTTCTGCGACGATTGGTATTTTGATAAGCATGGAATTTTTTCGTTTCTGTGGCGATTAAATTTTGCACTTCCGTATCTGCTTCTGCTTGCAATCTTTTCGCCAACTTCTCTTCAAAAGCAGTGAGATTGTAAGTATGAAGTTGTGTGTGGTGAGCTATTTCATGACCAATAATGAAAGCAATAGCGGCTTGATCACCAGCTACTTTGTCGAGCAAACCTTTGAGAATGATAATTTGGTTAAGATCCCTAGCAAAAGCATTATCATCATAGTCTTCTTCTATTTTAATTCGCCAGGGATATTCATCAAGTCCATTAGCCCGAATAATTCTTTCGGCGATTGGATAAATCGACTTTTCATCGGCAATTACTTCTTGATCTGATTCAGATGAGCTTTGAGTCTGGGTTGCTGTTGGTGGTGCGCTCAATACAAGACTTGGGTATGTAAATAATGACAGGAGGCTGGCGCTAATAACTAAAGTTTTGCGAATAAATTTTTGCTTTGTTGGAGATGACATAATAATAATCCTCTATTTGGTATTGCACTAGATTGGAGTATTAGACTTCTTGCATAAATCTTTTCGTGTTGTTTAGTATTGGCGTTAAGAGCTTCACACAAAGACGCAAAGAAGAACACGAAAATTAACACTTGTGCAAGAGGTCTATTCTTTAAGAGTGAGGAGTAGCATCAAGTCCAAAAAATATATTTTCAATATGGTAATTTCAGGCAATTCTCCTACTCTCATGGCTTCAAAGTTTTAATAAGTCTCACTTGGAGGTGCAAAATTCTTAAGTTTATCAAAATTTTTTGGAGTGAGACTTATTGGTTGAGCAATTAATAAATTACTTCAATTTGAGTAACCAATTTACTCTGGATAAACGCGGAAAGAATCAAAGAAATTAACAGATTCGGTGGTTAACTCATCTGGTGTTAAAGCTCCCATAAAGTAAAGGCGTTGGTTGACGACAAATGCGCGATATTGTCCTAAACTACCGTCAGAGTGTTGCATTAGTAGCTCTAATCCTGGATAATTATCAATTTCAAGATTGGTACTTTTAATCACCTTGCCGGTCAAACCAATGGTTTCTCGCATTGCACTTTGCAAGATTTGCCGAATCTGTGGAATCGGGATTCTGGAGGCTTCGGGAAAATCTGTATTAATCATCGTGTAAACAGTTTTATTGGAGCTTACAGATGTCAATTCATAAATTTCATTTTTGGTGATGATTCCTGGCATCATAATTTCAAAATCGCGATTTGGTCCGATGTAAGTATCATTGAGAGCAATCTGATTTTTATTCAGCAACGTTAAATTATCTGGATATTTTTGATTGCTATCTAGCGCTGTTGCTGAGTTCTGTATTCCTACAGGTATGGCGACAAACATGATAAGATTAATCAGAGTAGGTAGCATCTTGTTAAGTTGCATCACTTCTTCTCCTTTGCTGTCTGAATTGTGTAGATTTTTATTGCAACAAAATTCTATGTCTGCAATGTCCTGTGTAGTTCAAGCAAAACTAATAAACTGCTATTTGTTACCAGCAAGATTAGGAAACCTCTATGTTGGTAGAGTAGCGAAAACAAGAAGTAGTTTGCAAGCTGCAAATAAGACTCATAATTGCTCACAAAAAAGCTCACTTATGGCTCAGTAAAAAGTTCAGTTAAGCTAGAGTAAGTCTTGTGTACAAATTGCTAGTTTTAGCGATCGCCAAAAAGCAGAAGCCTTTGCTAGAGAAGTCGGCGGCGAAGTTGGCGAACCTAACTCTAAACAGCAGCCATAGAACCTGCATTGATTTACGCCAACCTTTACTAGCGTCAGATATCAATAAGGAACGTTAACACGTTGGTCACAAATGCGTTAACGTTCTCTATGGATGAGGTAACGTTAATAACAAACCTTAAAGCGTTGGTCACAAATGCGTTAACGTTCTCTATGGATGAGGTAACGTTAATAACAAACCTTAAAGCGTTGGTCACAAATGCGTTAACGTTCTCTATGGATGGCTTGTCGTAGACATCGCACCCTTGACCAAAGTTACTGTACTTTCTACACCAGATGCCTTGTGGTGATGGCTCTCTAGCCCGCTACGAGTGTAGCTTACTCAAATGAAATCCGCTGTATCTGGCACGATTTGCGATCGCCCCCGATCCTCTACCAGCAGCCGATCGCAGCAAATGCTTTTAACTGTGCCAACATTACTGTACTTTTGAAACCAAGGGCGATCGCATCTTTGAATCTTACCCGAAATTGTTGAGCGCGATCGCTGGTATCTATCGCTTGAATGCGCTACAATAATATAGAACAAATGTATTTGTATCTAATGTTATCTTCCTATACTCACTGACTTTTCCCTTGTTCATTTGGGCATTTCAGATTTCAATTCAGCAACAGTAAAAATTATTTCTCCTCTACCCTTACACCCATTTTGAATAGAGATGAGCAATTTTCATCAACATGGAACAGGAGATGCAACCGATAGCAGCCAGAATCAGCAATACGCCTCGTTGATAGAGGAATTAGATTTGATGATTCGGGCAAGGTATCCATTATTATATGTGATTTCCGTAGAAGAAGAACCTGTAGAAGAAGTGCTGCGGCAAGTTGCATCCCGTTCTGCGCCCCAACGACAGGTATTATTTTGGGATATTGTGCGGGGTTGGAGTGACAATGGTGCAGATAAGGGTTCGGTGATGGCTGCATTAGCACGGATTGGCAAAGCTGATGGACAAACACCTGCAATGTTTGTACTGCGGGATTTGCATCCATTTATCAAAAATCCGACTAACGACAGGAACGCACCTATAGTTAGGGAGTTACGCAACTTGACGCGGGAGTTAAAGCGATCGCGGAAAGTTATCATTACCACCAGTCATACTTTAGAACTTCCCGACGAGTTACTGCAAGAGGTGACAGTGGTTGATTTTCCCTTACCTAGTGTGAGCGAAATCAATCATTTGATTGCACAGTTAGTAGTACCAGATAAATTAAATGTAGCCGGCTTGGCGCGGGAACAGTTAGTTAAAGCCTGCCAAGGTTTAAGCCGCACTCGGATTTCTCGGGTGTTAGCCAAAGCCTTAGCAGCTAAACAGCAGGTAAACGAGTCTGACATTGACGGTGTGTTAGCAGAAAAGAAGCAAGCAATCCGCCAAACCGGGATTTTAGAATTTTTCACACCCCAAGAATCACTCAAACGAGTTGGGGGATTAGATCAACTCAAACAGTGGGTACTGATGCGACAGGATGCTTTTACCGAAGAAGCCAGACGCTACGGTATTCCTAACCCCAAAGGGATGTTGCTGGTGGGGATACAGGGAACAGGTAAATCCCTCTCCGCCAAAACCATAGCCCATGAATGGCGCTTACCTTTGTTGAGATTAGATTCCGGGCGGTTATTTGGTGGGATTGTTGGGGAAAGCGAAAGCCGGGTACGCCAAATGATTCAGCTAACCGAAGCAATGGCACCTTGCGTATTGTGGATTGATGAAATTGACAAAGCCTTTGGTAATATTACCAGTGGGATTGATGGGGATTCGGGAACATCGCGCCGGGTGTTTGGCAGTTTAATTACCTGGATGCAAGAGAAAACTAGTCCAGTATTTATTGTCGCCACCGCCAATAATGTGCAAATATTACCAGCCGAGTTGTTACGTAAAGGAAGATTTGATGAGATATTCTTTTTGAATTTACCTAACGAAGTCGAACGCAAAGAGATATTTAAAGTACATTTGCAACGGTTACGCCCCAATCGCCTGCGAGAATTCAACTTAGCTTTGTTAGCGCAAAAAACTGCTAACTTCAGCGGTGCGGAAATTGAGCAAGTAATAGTTGATGCCATGCACCAAGCATTTTCCACAAGGATTGAAGGACAGCGGCGAGACTTCAATACAGAAGATATTTTACAGGCTGTTGGGCAGACAGTGCCCTTAGCTGCGATCGCCCGCGATCAAATTGAAGCCTTAAAGCAATGGGCTGCTGAAGCAGGCGCCAGGGCGGCTTCTAATGATATCCAATTAGTAGAGGAATTAAAACAATACTCAAACCAACAAGACATAGGGCCTTTAGAAGTTGATTAAAATAGAAAAACTTTGCGGTTCTTTTTTTATCCAAAATCTCAAACACAAAATCATTTATGTCACATTTCACAACTATCAAAGTTCAAATCAAACGCGGTGAAATTCTCCATGAAGTTTTGCAAGAATTGGGCTATAAAGTTGAGTGCAACACCAATGTACGCGGCTATCAAGGTAATACAACTCAAGCTGAGTATGTAATTCGGCAGAAAAACGGTTATGACTTGGGTTTTCGCCGCAGTGGTGAAAATTACGAAATAGTTGCAGACTTTTGGGGAGCGAAAATTAATCAACAGCAGTTTGTTAACTCCATCAGTCAAAAATATGCTCATAAAACCTTGATGGCAACAGTGCAAGAACAAGGCTTTAATGTTGAGGATGAAGAAGTATTAGCAGATGGAACAGTCCGAGTAGTTGTAGGGCGTTGGGTATAAAAAATTGTGTGTGCTGGGCATCTTGCCCAGCCTAGATATTAAGTTATTCATTACCAAAATATGTCACACTTTACCAGCATCAAAACTCAAATTAAGAATACAGACGCATTAATAAAAGCTTTGGCAGATATCGGCTTTAAAAATGTTGAATATCACGAAACAGCCCAGCACCTATATGGTTATCAAGGTGATGTGCGTCCTGAGAGTGCGGAAGTGATTATTCGCAAAAAATATATTGGTTCTATGAGTAATGATATCGGCTTTCAGCGTCAAGACAATGGCGAATTTAAAGCGATTATCTCCGAGTATGATCGAAGAAAATACGATCAACCGTGGTTAAATAAATTGATGCAGCGCTATGGTTATCACACTTTGATGGCATCAGCACAGGAACAAGGGTTTACGATTGAAGAAGATGAAATCATGGAAGATGGAACAGTTAGGGTTGTGGTAGCAAGGTGGGCATAATTTAGACTGAATAAAAACCTCACCCACCCAGCCTCCCTCTCCTACAAGGAGAGGGAGGAGTAACTAAAAATTGATTGGGATTATTTGGTATCATTTTCTTCCTCGATACTAATACCAGTGTTCCCAATTGAGGAAATGCGATCGCACTTATTTAGAATCACATCTATATCTTATTCTATGGAACCCGCCATACTTGAATTAATTTCCTAGTGTAACTGACAATAGTCTGTCCATCTGGGCTAATAGCAACACTGGTTGCATCATAAGGAAGTTCAGCAAGTAATTCTTTTGTCTGGAAATTCCAGATTTTAATACCACCGCCACAATTAACAAAGATTTTTCCATCTGCGTTGAAAGTTAAAAAGCTCAAGTTTCCATTAGGAAGAAATGATTTATAAGTTTCTTCACCATTTCTCAAATCCCATATTCTGACGCATCTTGGCAAATTATCATCGCCAGTTATTAAAGTTTTTCCATCAGGACTAATAGATAACGATACAATATTAGCATCATAGCCACTCCCATCATACCCTTTTAATGTGTAAATTTCAGTTCCATTTCTTAAATCCCACACTTTAATATTTTCATAATAACTAGCACTTGCTAATATTTTTGTATCTGCATGAACAGCGACGGAAGTTATATATTTTAAATGCCCTTTGAGAATGTAAATATTTTGTGCTGTGTCTAAATCCCAGATGAGAATATTACCAGCTTCATTACCGCTAGCTAAGATTTTGCCATCAGAACTCAGAGCAATAGCAGTAATAATATTTCGCTTTCTGTTCTCCCATACTGCTTGTCCGCTAATAACATGAGTTAATTGCTCAGTATTAAGATTCCAAATTTCAGTTCTAATAGTACTATCATGCTGAGAACCACCTATCGCTAAAGTTTGAGCATCGAAACTGAAAGTTAAATGTGTTGGGTGGTCATTCATTCTCGTACCAAACTTTTTATAGACAGCGCGAAGCTTTTTTCCTGTTTTCAAATCCCATTTTTTAAAGTCTATATAAGTCCCACCGATAATACTGCCATCGCTTTGAGGTTCTTCATAAGAACTACCACCAGTATCGCAACACACTAGGGTTTTGCCATCGGGATGAATGGCGATCGCAGCATCATTCCTATTAAGTTCAATTGTATAAATACACTCAAAAAAACGATAGGGATTAAATTCTAATATTGCTTGTTTTACTTTTAATTCTGGGATATCTCGCAATAATTTATATGCTGCTAGTTGTACCCGTTGCGATGGATCTTTTAAAGCCTGAATTACTAAATCCCATCCTTCCTGTCTATGGTGAATGAGTTGGGAAAGTCCTAAAATGCGGCCATTTTCATCACTGCTAGCGAAACGCTGTTTTGCACCTTCCAATCCGCCTAAAACTAAACCATCAACTGGCGGAGAATTTTGTCCACCAAGTACTGCATCATATTCTCTGGGTTGATTGGTATTTTCTGGCATCGCTTTTTACCTGGGGCTAATATCAGTGTTCCCAAATTTAGGCTATTTTGCAGCTGGCTAATTTCTCGGCGATCGCAGACAGGGTTCTGCAACCTGTCCAAAAGTCACCTAATCCCCAACCCATAAATGCACCACCACGGGGTAAGTGTCCGACGTTAGCACTCAAATCGAATTTTAAATCATTCCAATATCGCCAAGCACCTTGAGAAAACCATCCCACACCTTTACCAAAGCGACACCAAGCTTCCCAATCAGGATTGGATGTACCGCCAACATTTTGCCAGATATGGGTTTGGACAACAAAGCCAAAGCGCCCGTTGCTATATTTTTGCCAGAGAGTTTCAATGGTGCTTAAGTCTGCACAGGGGAATTGTTCAATGTTTGATGGATCTAAAAATCCTGCTTGTGCGCGATCGCATACCTGTAGCATAATCGTTGCAGTTTCTTTGTCTGCATCTTGCCAGTTTTCAGATGCGAGTAAATTCTGCAAATGACTGTAGTCTACACCAACCGCAGAGATTAATGGGCGATCGCTGTGTAGATGGGATTGTACTTTTGCTAATGCTTGTTGTCCCAGCAGTGATGATACTGTTAATTGCACCTTTTCAGATTCGGGATTGACAATCTCAAACACCAACTTTGTACCAGCTTCACCATACTTTAAGGCTTCTGCAACAGCGAAAATTTGTTGTTCTACAGATGTGGCGCTAATCAACCGCCGTTTAACACCTGCAATACCACCTAAAACCACACCATCTTTTGGCGGCGGTACTTGTCCACCAAGTACTGCATCATATTCTCGCGGTTGATTGAAATTTTCTGACATTGCTGTTTTTATTTGGAAAATGCTTGCAATTTATCAATACAGCCCTGCTTTACTGCTTCGATTAAAATAGATTTTTCACCTCTTCGTTTAAAGTAAAGTCCTGCATAATTACGTTGTATCTGCGTGCCGTTGAATAGGTAATATCGAATTCGGTCTTTACCTTCATGAGTATTGACTAAACCCAGTGTATAGTCAACTAACTTACAAGTGGCACTAGTGCGATCGCTTTCCAAATTATCCATCAGTGTATCAACATCGGACACTCCGCCAGTACGCGCCATCGCCACGAAAGCATCATATCTGTCAATTTTATTACCATACTCCTGAAGTATTTCTTGTACTATAGGTTCTTGTCGAGTAGCTAATAGTGCATAAGCTGCTTGGCGTACTTTCCATAATTTATCTTCTAACGCCCAGATTAGCAATTCCAAACCAGCTTCGCCATACTTCAGCGCTTCTTCTAAAGCAGCGATTTTTTGTTCAACTACCGGATTTGCCAAGCGTCTTTTAACACCTTCCAGCCCTCCTAAGACTACAGCTACCGGGAGGGGCTTTTTCTTGACCACCAAGGACAGCATCATAAACTCTGGGGCGATTGGTATTTTCTTTCATCAGGTTTTTACTTTTGAGCCTACTACTTAGTATTCCCAATCGCATACTTTAAGTGAATGTATAAATGTAGTGCGATCGCTGTAATCACTTAATTTAAGAACTACTACTTTTAGAACTGATTTTACTCTGGATCGGGTAATCCCCAAACTTTAACAGTCGTGTCTTGACTACAACTAACAATCCTCTTACCATCTGGGCTAATGGCTACACAAAAAACACAAGATGTATGCCCTTTGAGAGTTTTTTTAAATCCTGTATTTAAATCCCATACTTTGATAGTTTTGTCATAGCAACCACTAACAATTGTTTGCGCATCAGGGCTGAAGACAACGGAGTAAGCGCCAGATGAATCTGATAGGCTGCGTAGAAATCTACGCTTTTCAAGCGGCTTTTAACACCTTCCAGTCCCCCTAAAATTACGCTGCCAATTGGGGCAGAATTTTGCGTTCCTAAAACAACATCATATTGTTTAGGTTTGTTCTGTTTCTTTGCCATTGGATTTTTACCAATCTACTAATAGTAGTATTTCCACTTTTTTTACGCTTGTTTTTTAAATAAACCGCCTTCGCGCAGCGTCTCGCAGAGAAGACGCAGAGTCCGCAAAGAAAAGATTATTTGAGTTTAGCGATCGCACTTTTATTTACTAACATCTTCCCCGTTAGTAAATCTTTGACTGTGACTACTAATACCCGTTGTTCGTTGACTTCAAATTGTGCTTGAATTCGGTCTATGCCTGTTTGTCCAGGGGGTTCGAGATGGGCAACACATACTTGTTGATGATGGGTTTCTAAAGAACGATAGCTATCTTGTTTTACTAATTGGCTACTCGTCATTCTTCCTTGCGCATCATAAGCAACTTCTGCTTGGGAAACTTCTGCAACTTCGCCAATATCGAGGCGAATTTCTCGCTGTCCATCGCTGGCTACTTGCAAAGTTAAAGCTTCTGAACGCGCCCCTGGATATTTTGCTCCTTTGGCAATCAAAGTTAAAAAAGAATAACTTTTACTGTGGGGTTCCCAAAGCCGAATTGCGTAACTGTGGCGCAGGTAATCATCGACTGCTGTCATTTCGCCTAAAGCTAATGCGCCATGTGCGACGGCTTCAAAAGGTTTATCTAACTTTACTTTTTGTCGTCCAAAATAGGAAATTACTAGTTGTTGAATTGCGGGAATCTGACAAGTACCGCCGACTAATAAAACCTGTTCAATAGCAGATTTACCGATTCCTTTGGAAAGTGCGATCGCTAATACTTCATCTAGTGTTTCTCTTAACTGTTCTAATAATTGTTGATTTTCTAATATCTCGCCTAACTCGTCCCGATGTAAATGCAATTCATGGGACATAAAATTTTCATCATCAAACCAAGATTCTTTCGCTTCATTGGTTGTCGAAAGTTGAATTTTCACCCTTTCTGCTACTTCCAATAAATTCATAAAACCGATTTCTCCCACTTCGCTACGAGAGGAACCGATTCTATGTAAATAATGTTCCACAATCCAAGTATCGATATCTACGCCGCCAATAAAAGCATCAGATTTAGCAATTACTTCTGCACGTACTGCTTGTTGTTCGGATGCAACACTCACAGTTCGGACTAAACTTAAATCCAAAGTTCCGCCGCCAAAATCGACCACCAAAACCAGAGTACCAGGACGCTTGACGGCATAACCAAGGGCTGCGGCTGTGGATTCATCGACAATTTGCACGGCGGGAATATTGAGTTTATCGCCTAAGTTGCGGAACCAGTCAAGATATCGTTCAAATGCACCTACCGGGACTGTAAAGATAACGTTTGTTGGTTGTAATTGCTGTTCAATCTGTTGCCAAATTTCTTTAACAAACAGTTCTGAAACTATCTCTGCACTATAACTATTACCATCCAACTGCCTCGGAGGCGGCACAAAATCTGCTGCCAAATCCCGTTTAAAAGCGCGAAAACAGCGTTCCGGCTGGACAAACCCCAAGCGTTTAGCCCGTACAGACTCACCAAACAAAATGCGATCGCGCCCTTCCACAAACACCAAACTCGGTACTACACTAACTTGTTCAGCCCCCACCTCAAACCGCCGCGACATCGAATCAAATCGCAACGTCCGTGGTTTTTGCGTAATCAAATCAGTCGTACAAACAACAGTATTACTCGTACCAAAATCAATTATTACTGTGGTCATTTGTCAATAGTCATTTGTCATTTGTCATTGGTCATTTGTCATATACAATTTCTCCGCGTCCCAACCTCTCCTTGTCCTCCTTGTCCTCCTTGTCCTCCTTGTCCCCCTTGTCTCCCTTGTCCGCTACCTCCCCCCTCCGGGTAAAGTCCGACTAACCTTGGCTGGACAAAGAATCCGTCCTTGATGCTGATAACCGACAAATCGGATATAAACTAACTCATCTTCAGCAATATCAGCAGTGTCGGGTTGATGAATTTGCGGATTGTAAGGTACTTGTTCCCAAGGTTTACCAATCTGTTCGTAACCCCATTTATTTAAGAGGTTATCTAGAGGCGTAAACATGGAAAGCAAGTTTTTCGCCGGTAATTCTGGTTTAACACTCACCATTTGGTGAATGCTGGGATAGTTTGTCAGCAATGTCTGCAATTGTTCAAATGTGGAAACGCGAAATTCCTCTGTCAGTTGAACTTGCTGCTGTTGCAATTCTTCATGCAATCGCACACCTTCCTGGTGCAGTGCTTCTTTTGCGGAAATAAGCTGGTATACTTTTTGCTCTAATTCCAAGCATTTTTCCTGAAATGCTTGGATTTCATCTTCTAGTAGTTTAATTTGCAATTTACTGTCGAGTTTTCGGGTTTTCGCAGCGCTAATTGCTGGAATCATCAACAGTGGCGCAAAAATTGCGATCGCCATTACCAAAAAGCTTCTTAGAGAAAACATTCCTATTCCCTCAATATCTGATAGGATGTCTGCAAGCATTTACATCCCTCCTATTTTTGCTTGAGAGACTGTTGTTCTGTTCCTGTCTCATTTTCTTCTCCCTCGTAATATTCAGGAAGCAGTTCTTGATTTTCTACCTCTCCTAAAGCATCTTCAATTCCAGATGTTGTGTTCGTACAACTTGCACCAGAAGCACCAATTACGGTTTCCGTAATTTTGCCATCTTTACCAATGCGATACTCGATTTTTTGATACTCTGCCATAAGTAAAATTACAATATTTTTCCGGTTTTTACAGCGATACACAATTACTTGGTTGTATCACTTTTGCCAGCAAACAGCAATTAACAGCTAGAACCAGCATAAACAAACATATAAAAGCTTTTGCTAATATACTAAAACAAATGTACTATAGTCAATGAAATTCACAAACAATTCGCATTTTTGCTGTGTGGTCAGGATTTCAGTCTTGACTACTGGATAAGCGCTGCGGTAACTGTTGAAGTTGGCGCTTAACCAAAATTTATGTACTGATACATACAGCTTGATGTATGTATATTCCGAATTGGGAATTCTAATTAAGAATCAAAAGGTAAAGCGCCATGACAGACAAGCAAAATCAACCGAGAGATTATGACGCAGTTTTAGGAGGACAATCTCCACCGCCTGTGTATGGAGTAGTTTTGGGAGGAATTGAAGGAGTTAAAAATTGTTTATCAAGTCCTGTAATTGAAGTGCGAATTGCTGCACTTAGCGAAGCCTTGAAATATGGTGACGCAGGGTTGGATGTAGTCAGACAAGCGTTGCAAGATGAATCAAAATTAGTGCGGCGTTTTGCTTATCGACTATTAAAGCAGAGAGTGGAACCGCAAATTATACAAGCTTTGCAAGCATATAAACCTTGGAACTTGGAAGAAAGATTAAATAAGTATCCAGGTTATCAGGGGATGAATGTTAGTCAATTTGCCAATCGGGAAGTTATAGATTTTGATTCAAATATAGGTATTATTGAACCTGTTAACAATGCTTACGCCCTCAGATGTGAGCATGATGACGAAGAAGAGGAAGATTTCACAACTAAATTTAATAGACTTCTTCAAGAACCCAACGCCGACAAATTACAAGCTTTAGTATTTGGCTTTTGGGGAGAAGCATACGAAAGAGATTCAAGTCGCATTATCGCAGCTTTAGTTCATGTCAAAGAATATTTACTTAATCTCAAAGCCATTTTTATGGGCGATATTACTTATAATGAATGCGAAATTTCTTGGATTAAACAAAGTGATATTAGTCCTATTTTACAAGCTTATCACCTACTCGAAATTTTACAAGTTCGTGGTGGGGATGGTTTACAATTTAGTCCACCATTGCGACACAATCACCTCAAAGCATTAATTGTAGAAACTGGTGGATTAAGTCGAAATACTGTTGCCCAAATTTGTAATATAGATCTGCCAGCATTAGAACATTTGGAATTATGGTTTGGTAATGAAAATTATGGCGGAGACTGTTGGGTTGAAGATATACATCCGATTATTTTTGAGGATAAATTTCCTAACTTAGATTATTTAGGATTACGCAATAGCCAATTTACCGATGAAATAGTCAATGATATTGTGAATTCTCCAATTATTAATTCTATTAGCGTACTTGACCTTTCGATGGGTACATTGAGCGATGCGGGCGCTGAAGCATTGCTGAATTGTCCGGCTATCAATTATCTTTATATTCTCAATGTTTCAGAGAGCTTTTTATCTGAAGAAATGATTGATAAATTATCTGCTTTGAATGTGCGTGTTTTAGCAAATAATCAGAAAAAAGAAGATGGAGATAACTACATCCACAGTCGCTATTGTTCTGTTTCTGAATAAATTTGTAGTGGGAGCATCTTGCTCCATAATGTCCAGAAAGCGGGCTATAATCCTGCACTAGAAAAAAATAAATTTACAGGAAATTTCAGATGAATAACAATTCAAATCAACCCGGAGAATTTGACGCAGTACTTGGTGGTAAAGCACAAAATCCAAATTATGCTGTAGTTTTGGGAGGAATTGAGGGAGTCAAAAATCGTCTAAATAGCGAAGATTATGAAGTGATATTTGCAGCACTTGAGGATGCGCTTAAATATGGTGATGCAGGAGTAGATTTGATTATTGAAGCGTTATATGACTCTTCAGAGCCAATACATGATTGTGCTGTTTATTTACTACGCAAAGCAGGTATTAAAGGAAAACAGGCATTACTTAATTATGACCCTTGGTTAGTGTTTACTACATTTAATAATTGGGGAGTTCGTTATTATGAAGGTAGGATACATGACACAAAAAATATAGCATATTATGTGCAAAGTAAAGGTACATTATCGCATTTGCTTAAAGAATCTAAAGCTAAGTCTATAGAAGCAATTAGATGCGAAATGTATTACAGAGAGCCAGATATTAAAACCGCTTTTAAAGATTTCACTGATACGCTGGTTAATGCTCGTGAATTACTGATAAACATGAAAGCTTTATTGATTGGCGATCGCTGCGAGTTAGATAATATTAAATATCAAGAATCAAATATAAATGTATGTAGCATTCATCCCCTGTTAAAAGCCTATCCTAATTTAGAATTACTTCACATACGCGGACGAATGGTTGAGGAAGATATTCTAAAACCTGAATTAAAGATAGTACAAGTTCGGAATAATCAAAATAATTCTAATATTCCTATCAAGCCGTTAAAACATGAAAGTCTAAGAACTCTGATTGTTGATGCTGATGGTATATCTGATGATAATCTTGTAAAAATTTGTCAATTAGATTTACCATCTCTAGAGTACTTTGAATTATGGCTAGATAGAAGCCATTTAAGCAATATTAATATTGATAGTTTAGCCCCTGTACTTTCAGGTGAGTCCTTCCCTAACTTAGCGTACTTAGCAATAAGACAATGTGGGAATATGAGTGAGGTTGCTAAGGCTATTGTTAATTCGCCGATTATGAAAAATTTGAAGATACTTGAGTTAACAGATGGAAATATAAGTAGTGGGGGTGCTATGACTTTGTTAAATTCTCCAGCGGTTAACCGCCTCCATACTCTCGATGTTTCTGCAAATCGTTTACATAACAATACAATTGAGCAACTTTCAAGCTTGAAATGTCGAGTAATTACAGATTCTCAGTTTAGCGATCGCTATTACTCAGTCTGGGAATAAACTAAGGACAAAATCAGCATTTGTCAATCTATCTAAGTAGCGAATATAACAATAGAGACAATATACATAGGCGTGATGCTTCGCAGATATCGTGTCTAAAATTCAGGACAACCCAAGATGAACAACAATCCAAATCTACCCAGAGAATATGATGCGGTGCTTGGTGGAGAACTACCTCCTCCGGTTAGCGGTGTGGTTTTAGGCGGAATTGAGGGGGTAAGAAGTCGATTGCAAAGTGGGGTGGTTAAGGCGCAGGTTGGGGCGCTTTCTGAGGCGTTGAATTATGGGGATGCTGGTTTAGAGATAGTGATTCAAGCCCTAGAGAATCAGTCAGGACAGGTGAGATTATCAGCTTATAATATTTTGCGATCTGCCGTAGGCGGCAGCGCTTCGCTATCGCGTCCTGAACCATCTGTAAAACAAGCACTGCAAAATTTTAATCCTTATGAATTTTTTCAGTGCATTCATACATTAAAAGCAGGTTACAAACAAGTTCATTCTGTAGCTATTAGCCCAGATAACAAAATTGTGGTATGTGGTGGAGGGGATAACAGCTACAACAGTATCATTGAGCCAAAAGTCTGGAATTTAGATACAGGAGAACAAAAATCTGATCTCAGGTTTCATCATACGGCTGATATTAATTGGGTGGCTATTAGTCCTGATGGACAAAGGATGATTAGCGCTGGTGCAGATCAAAACATAATGCTTTGGTATGTAAATACAAGTAGACATCTTGCCAAATTAAACAAACATTCAACTATAATTTATGCGCTGGCTATACATCCTGATGGAGAAACTTATTTTAGTGCAGATGGAAGTGGATATATCAAAATTTGGCGATGGAATTGGGGTGAAGAAATTGCTACTTTAGAAGGGCATTATCGCTCAATTTATGCTCTTTGTCTATCTCCTGATGGCAAGCTGTTAATCAGTGGTGGAGAAGATAGAACTATTAGAATTTGGAACTTGAATTCTCAACGAGAAATATGGAGTCTTCAAGGACATTCACAGTCAATTCGTTCTCTAGCAATTAGTCCTAATGGACGTTATTTAGTGAGTGGTAGTGACCAAAGAATCAAAATTTGGAATATGCAAACTGGAGAACAACTATTTTCTTTTTATGGTCATGGTGATTGGGTTCGTTCTATTGTATTTAGTCCAAATGGTCAAACTTTTTTGACTACTGGCGACCATAATATTAAAGTCTGGGATTTAGCTTCCGGGAAGAAAATCCTCACCTTTAGAGGTCATACAGAAGCTATTCGTTCATTGGCGCTGAGTTCTGATGGACAAACATTGGTCAGTGGTGGTGCAGATGGCGTAGTCAAAGTGTGGAGGTTTTAATGTCAGAAAATATTAATCAATTTTTTATCAAACTGGAAAACTGGAAATTCCAGCAATTTAATCCTCAAGTTGGTATTATCAACCCTGAAAATCATGCTTATGCAATTCGATTTTTACCTAAAAATCGCAGTAAGAGCATAAATTTAGAGCCTTTTCATGGTCTCTTGCAAGACCCTCAAGTTAATCAAATTCAAGCTTTGATTTGTCAAATAGGATATGAAAATTATTGTAACGAGAATGTCTGCTTTGGGATGGTTTTAGAAGCCCTGTGTGATGCTTGCGAAGAATTACCCAATCTTCAAGCATTATTTATAGGAGATGGAGAGCAACATGAATATCGCAAATCTAAACTGGCAGTTTTTGATATTCGTCCAATTTTAGAAGCATTTCCCAATTTACAATTGCTGAAAGTACGCGGTCAATTTCATGAATATCTTTTAGAGTGCGAATCTTTCAAGCATGAAAATCTCAAAACACTAATCATAGAAACAGCAGATATCGATGAGAAAAACTTTGCTCAAATTTGTGCTTTACAATTACCAAATCTAGAATGTTTAGAACTTTGGTTTGGTAGACAGCTACGTCATTCAAAATTTGTGATGGATCGGTTAACACCAATTTTTTTTGGTGAATCATTCCCAAACTTGGCTTATTTAGGACTTCGTAGCAGTGAATTTGCTGATTTACTTGCAGAGAATATAGTGCAGTCACCAATTATTGAACGCCTCTTAGAACTTGACTTATCAAAAGGTAATTTAAGCGATCGCGGCGCACGAGCTTTGTTAAAATGTCCAGCAATCAATCAGCTTCATACCTTCGATATTTCTAATAACTGCGTATCAGAAAGTATGGTTCAACGATTGTTAAAACTTAATTGTCAGGTGATTGCATATGAACAAGAAAGTGAGGTGGACAGAGGATGTGGTGCATCACGATACTCGGCTTTGCATGAGTAATATAGGAATCTGATTTAATTTTTGATTATTATAAATTAGCACTAGTCAACATGAACAACAATCCAAAACAACCAAGGGAATTTGACGCAGTAGTTGGGGGAAATGCACCTGATAATCGTGCGGTGCTAGGAGGGATTGCAGGAGTCAAGAGTCGTTTTAAGAGTGGAGTTTTTGATTTACAGGTTGCTGCACTTGCTGATGCATTAAATTATGGAAATACGGGTTTAGATTTGCTGATTGATGCATTGCAAGACTCCTCACATAAAATTCATAAAATTGCAGTTGAACTATTGCAAGAAACAGAAGGAAAAGGAAAGCAAGCGCTTTTAGGATGTCAGCTAGGGTTATTTTATACAACTTTAAATGATTGGAAAGCTGAAAAGTTTAATCCTCATACTGGTATCGCTAGTTCATCTGAGACAGCCTATATAGTAAATCTAGAGCAATTAAAGTTATTATTGCAAGACCCACAAGTTAATCAAATTGAAGCTTTAATTTGTTATTTATCTGGATACGACTCTTATTACAAAGCCAGTCAAGATTTTTATAGTTACGTTGATACTCTTTTTGAAGAACGTCATCAATTGACTAATCTTAAAGCTTTATATATAGGGGATTCTTGGGAATATTATCAAAAATCTTATATAGGTTTAGGAGACATAAGTTTAATATTGAAAGCTTATCCTAACTTAGAAGTACTGTATCTTCATGGTGGTTGTAACGAATTGGAATGTGAAAAACTACAACATAATAATTTGAAAAGTTTAATTATTAATGGAACAAATATTAGTGATGTAGCAATTTATCGCCTTTGCTCACTCGATTTACCAGCTTTAGAGTATTTTCAATTATGGATGGGTAGAATTTATGAACATAGTTCCGATCATACTATTGACAGCCTCAAACCAATTCTTTTTAGTGAATCATTTCCGAATTTAAGCTATTTAGGTTTACATAGTGATTATGCTGATGCAATAGCCGATGCGATCGCACAATCTTCTTTCATGGCTGAATCTCCCCTTCTCGCAACCCTGGAAGTACTAGATCTATCAATGGGAAACTTGACAGACACAGGTTTGAACGCTTTGATTGAATCTCAAGCAATTATTAATTTACATACTCTCAATATCGCTAACAATTATGTATCAGAAGAATTTATTCAGGAGATTAAACAATCATCCCTGATTGATTGTTTATTGATTGCTCATTCTCAAGAAAAGATATATGAAGGATATAGCCCTTCTCGCTATTCTTCGTTACACGAATAAAAGTTTTTACCTATAAATTAGGATTAGCCAAAATGAACAACAATGACAATCAACCCAGAGAATTTGACGCAGTACTTGGTGGAGAAGCGCCACCTCCTGTTAGTGGTGTGGTTTTAGGAGGAATTGAAGGAGTTAAAAATCGGTTGCAAAGTTCGGTGGTTGAGGCGCGGGTTGCGGCGCTTTCTGAGGCGTTGAATTATGGGGATGTGGGTTTAGATTTAGTGATTGAGGCTTTGCAAGATTCTTCGCTTTATGTTCAGCGAAATGCTGTGAAAATATTGAAGTCAACTGGAGATTTGAAAGCGAAAGAAGCATTGCTACATTATGACTATAATTTGTTTTTTACTAAATTAGAAGATTGGGATAGCCAAGAAATCAATCATCAGACGAATACTGTTGAACAAGTTAGTAATGCGTATATCATAACAATTCCGTACAGTGGAAATGCACTAAATGAGCTTATTCTTAAAAAGCCTCATACTGGTTATATTGAAGCTTTACAATGCAAGTATGGAAGACATACTTCTGGAGATATTGTTATTAATGCATTGGTCAATGCTAAAGAAGAATTGAAAAATCTGAAAGCCTTGTACATTGGAGATATGCATGATTATGAATACAAGACTTCTGATGCAAGATTAAGTGACATGAGTCCTCTATTAAATGCTTATCCTCAATTAGAAGTATTACAAGTTCGTGGATTTGCATATGATTCTGATTCTGGTTTAGCTTTTAAACCATTACGACATGAAAATCTCAAATCTCTAATTCTTGAAACTGGTTACATGCTATGTAGTAAAATTATCGATCAAATTTGCCAGCTTGACTTGCCAAATCTTGAATATTTAGAATTATGGTTAGGTAATGATGAAAATTATTATCCACGACTTTACTCTCAATATGAGAATGAAGAGGATTTCCGTAGTAACATCGCATATTCGTCTCTTAGTAATTTAACACCAATTATTTCTGGTAAGGCTTTTCCTAAACTTAAATATTTAGGCTTACGTAGTACTAGCTATTCTAACGCGATCGCGGAAACAATAGTACAATCTCCGCTACTAGAAAACCTCGCAGTTCTTGATATTTCGATGGGGACTTTAAGTGATATAGGAGCAGAAGTTTTATTGAACTGTCCGAAAATAAATCAGCTGCATACCCTTAATGTATCAATGAATCTTTTATCTACCACAATGATTGAAAAATTATCCAATTTAAAATGCAGGGTAGTTGCAGAACCACAAGCTGACAGTGCAGAGTATCGCTACTACACTTTATCTGAATAAAGGGGAGATAAGAGAAAAAACAATGCTGAACTTTATCCTCATCGCCAACCCTGAAAATCGCCGTGTCGGTTTCTTCCAACAAGCACTAACTTATTTCAACTTACCACCAGCCACGGTAGTAGATTACGCAGATTTAATTTCCTGTAAACAAACTCTCGAACAATTCAATGCACCCAACACTATTATCCGCTTCGATTCTCCTGAGAAAAACTTTGATATTGATCGCGCAATCATCGCCGCAGGTTTCAATGTATCAGATAACGGACAACATCAACGCATCAGTCCCGGCGAAGCTATGAAATTAGAATTCGACAAAGGACGCATCCTCTACCCGCGACAGTGGTATTTAGGCTGGCGCTATCTCTTACAAACATGGGAAACCTTCTTTACCCCCCTCCTCGCTTGCGGGGAGGGGTTGGGGGTGGGGTACTTCATGAACCATCCCCAAGATATTGCTGTGATGTTTGACAAACCAGCTTGTCACGCAAGATTCAGCAATTACAATATTCCCGTACCTCGTTCTCTAGGTAAAATTCACAATTACGAGCATTTACGCGAACAAATGCAAACCCAGGGAATAGAACGAGTATTTGTCAAACTCTCTCACGGTTCCGCTGCTTCTGGAGTTGTTGCTTACCGCGCCAATTCGCGTTTTGAATCAGCTATTACCACCGTTGAACGAGTGCGGGAAAATGGGGAAACTCTGCTTTACAATTCCCGGAAAATTAGACACTACACCCACCGCGAAGAAATCGCCGATATCATCAACATTTTAACAGCAGAAGGCGTACAAGTTGAAGAATGGCTACCCAAAGCACATTTACAAGGATGCGGTTTTGATGTGCGCGTGGTGGTTATCAATGGTGAAGCACAACATATAGTTGTTCGCCTTGGTAAAAGTCCGATGACAAATTTACATTTGGGGAATGAACGGGGAGATACTGAGGAATTTTTAGCAAAAGTTGGTGCAGAAAATTGGGAGATGATGAAGCGAACTTGTGAACAAGCAGCCAGCTTATTTCCTCATAGTTTATATTGCGGAGTTGATTTACTGATTTTACCAGATTGGAAAACTCATGCGATTTTAGAGATTAATGCTTTTGGTGATTTATTACCGGGTATTTTGTGGAATGGGATGGATACTTATACGAGTGAAGTTAAGGCAATTTTGAAAATAACCGCAGAGGCGCAGAGAATATATGATTTGTAAGAATTTGCGTTGTCCAGATCCCCGACTTCTCAAAGAAGTTGGGGATCTAAATACCGATTCAATTAATGATCGTGATATATGGATTGTCGCAAAGGGCGGGGAGACCCCGCCCCTACGGGTGCATATGTTTATAAAACATAATTTTTTATGGCTATGTTAAATATGAATCAAATTGTTGGAAAGCATGATATTTTATTTATCACTATAGATACATTGCGTTATGATGTAGCTAAAAATTTACTCGCACAAGGACGCACTCCTAATTTAGAAAAAGTTCTACCAAACACAGGTTGGGAAGAACGCCATTCACCGGGAAATTTCACTTACGCGGCGCATCATGCGTTTTTTGCGGGTTTTTTACCCACACCCATAACACCAGGAATTCATCCCCGGATTTTTGCTTTAGGATTTGAAGGAAGTACCACCACAACTGATGAAACTTGTGTGTTATATAGCGCAAATATTGTTAGTGGATTAGCTGCTAAGGGATATCATACAGTTTGTATTGGGGGCGTTGGTTTTTTTAACAAACGCAATCCTTTAGGTAATGTAATTCCTGGGATGTTTGCTGAAAGTTACTGGAGTCCTGAGTTAGGTGTTACTCACCCCAAATCTACAGAAAATCAGGTAAATCTGGCGCGGGAGATTTTAGAGAAAACGCCACATAATCAACGAATATTTTTATTTATCAATATTTCGGCTTTGCATCAACCAAATTATTTTTACCTTCCCCATGCAAAAGATAAAATCGATACTATTGAATCTCACGCTGCTGCTTTGGAATATGTTGATAGTCAATTAGCTAATCTCTGGGATACTTTACGAAAAAGAAATTCTACTTTTTGCATTCTGTGTTCCGATCACGGGACAACTTATGGTGAAGATGGTTACACTGGACATCGACTTAGCCATCCTATGGTTTGGACGGTTCCCTATGCAGAGTTTATTTTATGAAAACTTGGAAAATTTATGATGATTAAAACCCAAAATACCCAATCCAAAATCCCAAATCTTAAATCCAAAATTTCTCAGTCTCCCTATCAAGCATACGTTTATTCTTATCCCCACAAAACAGCTTACCGTCCTTTCACTCCGCCAATATATCTTCCTCAACTTTGGACGCAGCAAGATAGACAAGCGCTGTTTCTTTACATCCACATTCCGTTTTGTGAAATGCGTTGTGGTTTCTGTAATTTGTTTACGACAGTCAGCCACAATGAAGATTTTATCAGTCAATATGTCGGCACGGTACAGCGACAGGCGCAACGGATGAAAGCTGTGTTAGGTAATGCGTCTTTTGCTAGGTTTGCTATTGGTGGGGGAACTCCGACGCAATTACCCATTCAGCATTTGGAAACTATTTTCGATATTGCGGAAAATACGATGGGTGCAAAGTTGCAGGAAATTCAGATTTCTGTGGAAGTTTCACCAGAAACCGCGACTGAGGAGAAGTTAAAACTGTTGCGATCGCACTTTGTTGATCGTGTTAGTATTGGTGTCCAAAGTTTCATCGACTCGGAAGTCTTAGCCACCCAGCGCCGTCAATCTACTACTCAGGTAGAAGCAGCCTTGACAAGGATAAAAGCCGCTGGATTTCCGACTTTGAATATTGACCTGATTTACGGTTTACCCGGACAAACTGTCGATACTTGGTTGCAATCAATACACGCTGCTTTGCGGTTTCAACCAGAGGAAATTTATCTATATCCATTATATGTGCGACCGTTAACAGGTTTAGGACGCACAGACCAAGAATGGGACGATATTCGTTTAGCTTGTTACCGCCAAGGGCGATCGCTTTTATTATCTCAAGGATATACCCAGGTTTCCATGCGGATGTTTCAACGAGTTAATCTTTCTCCCTCATCTCCCCCCTCTCCCGTCTACTGCTGTCAAGCTGACGGGATGGTTGGTTTAGGTTGTGGCGCACGTTCCTACACGAATACTTTGCACTATTCTAATGAGTATGCTGTGGGTGCAAAGGGAATCCGCGATATTTTGCAAGCATATATTCAAACACCGGATGAGTTATTTGAATACGCGCATTATGGTTTTCAATTAGATGCAGAAGAACAACGTCGGCGGTATATTCTGTTATCTTTACTTTCTCATGAAGGATTAAATTTGGTTGGTTATCGTCAGCGATTTGGTAGTGATGTGTACGCTGATTTCCCAGAATTATCAGAATTGCTGACGTTAAATTTAGCGATAAAAGATGAGGAGATTTTGCAGTTAACTGAATTTGGCATTGAACGTTCTGATACTATTGGCGCGTGGTTATTTTCTGATAAAGTTCAAAAATTAATGCATGGTTATGAATTGAAATGATATATAATTAAAACTCAAATAATTAATTATGCACCTCACCATCCTTTATCGTGGTTCTTTAATTAGTTGCAATTACGGCTGTGAATATTGCCCTTTTGCTAAACGCCAACAAACAGCCGCAGAATTATCTATCGATAAACAATCTTTAAAACGGTTTGTAGATTGGATTTCCCAACATCCCCAACATCAATTTTCTATTCTGTTTACTCCTTGGGGAGAAGCTTTAATCCATTCTTGGTATCAGGAAGCGCTGGTAAAATTAACCCATCTACCTAATGTTAATAAAGCCGCAATTCAAACTAATCTCTCTTGTCAGCTAGATTGGGTAGAGGAATGTAATAAAGATAAATTGGCACTTTGGGCTACTTTTCATTCTGAATGGGTGTCATGCGATCGCTTTTTACAAAAATGTCTCGCTCTCGACAACAAAAATGTTAAATTTAGCGTGGGAGTTGTGGGTTTCCCCAAATTTAAAGCAGAAATAGCTGCTTTACGTCATGAGTTACCATACCACGTTTATTTATGGATTAATGCTGTCAAAGCTGAATTGAATAATTTATCATCAGCAGACCGAGAATTCTTCCAATCTATCGACCCGTTATATGAATTAAATACTCATCATTATCCTAGCTTTGGGCGTGACTGTCGGGCGGGAAAATCAGTGTTTTCTGTTGATGGTGACGGGACAATGCGCCGCTGTCATTTTATTAAGGAACCCATCGGGAATATTTATCATGCTGACTGGGAAGCAGTTTTGTCTGACAAACCTTGTACTAATCAAACTTGTCATTGTCATATCGGTTATATTCATCTTGATTATTTAGAATTGCATAAAGTATTTGGTTCAGGAATTTTAGAAAGAATTCCTGATAATTGGGTTAACGTGAATTCGACGAGTGCTAATTGACCTCATCGCCAGTCTATTGGTGTCAACTTAACGTTAAACCCGCTTGCTGAGAACGTTTTACCCTCACCCCCAGCCCCTCTCCCCTGGGGAGAGGGGTGCAAAAATTGTAATTTTTCTGACTCCTCCCTCTCCTCGCAGGAGAGGGAGGTTGGGTGGGTGAGGTTTGTCCTAATTATTGTGTGAAAATGACTGGGCTTTAGATCCCCGACTTCTTTAAGAAGTCGGGGATCTTGGCGAACTAGGTCTCGATCGCACCTCTGACTAAAATTACTGTACTTTCCACACCAGAGGCGATCGCTTCTGGTATGTTACCTTGAATCGCTTGCTGTAATAATCCTTCCCGCGAAGCACCTAAAACTACTACATCGTAACCTTCGGTTTTCACTAGGTTAATTACACCTTGGGAAACGGAATCGGCTTTGACTGGGTAAGCAACTACAGTACTAGATAATTTGCGACGGCGAATTAGGTGGCGAATGGCTTGTTCTAAAACTGTCATGTCTGGTGCTAATTCCGAGGGTTTAAATACCCGTGTGAGGCGAATTTGCGGATCGTTTCCTAATGTCACTAAGGCGGGGAGTAATTTAATCGCCATCCTTGCGTTCGGCCCACCAGCCATTGGTACTAACCAGCGATTGAAAGTGTACTGACTGTTGATTGTTGACTGTTGACTGTTGATTGTTGACTGTTGACTATTACCCAATTTTACTAAGACGACATCGCAGGTGGCTTGGCGAATGATGGTATCGACAACTGTGCCAAAAATCCGTCCAGGGGTAGATGTGTTACCTTTCCAACCCATCAAGATTAAGTCGATGTGACGTTCGTTGATTGTTTCTAAAATTGCTTGGGCGACATCGTGGGCGACACGAATCTGTGTATGGAGGGGAATTTTCCACTTTTTGGCTAATACTTCCGCCTGTCTGAGTAAGCGGCGACTTTTTGCTGTCCTGACTTGGGTTTCGGTGGGGGAACTATGGCGCGATACTAAAATAATTTGTACACACTCTATTTCATAATGGCGATCGCGGGCAATGGCTGCGGCCATTTGTAATAATGTCCCTGCTGTCTCCGGATTCGCAACTGTGACTAATAATCTGCCTCTACCGATGTTTGGCGCTCGCGTTTGGTAAACTACATAAGATGGTTCTGGTTGCGGCCCGGTAGTGGCGTTCTCACAATTAAGATGATCTGCTTCAGCGCGGATAATATCTGCACGGGTAATAATCCCAATGAGTTTTCGTCCTTCCACTACTGGTAAACGACTAATTTGATAGCGATCGAGGAAATAAAGCACATTCCGCAAATTGTGTGTTGGTGTGACCGTAATTGGTTTGGAGGTCATCACTTCTCTAATCGCAGTCTCATTGGGTAAGTTGCGTTCCCTGATTTTGAGTAAGTCGGTTTGCGTAATAATTCCGACTAATTTTCCTTCCTCGACTACGGGAAAACCCCGATGATGGGAACGAGAGAATGCTTGGATGGCTTCATCAATAGTCATCTCAACATCAAGAGTTTCTACTCGTTGTTGCATCACCTCTTGGGCTGTTAACGTTGTCATTATGCCTTCTACAGGAACATTGTGAGCCAATGTAATGCCGTTTAATTTTAAAAGTTTTTCATACAGGGAACCTGGTACAACTTTCTCTGCAACTAAGTAAGAGGTTACAGATACGATCATCAAAGGTAGTACCAAGTTAAAATCTGTAGTCATTTCAAACACAATCACAATCGCCGTGATTGGGACTTTAGAAACGGCGCTAAAAAATCCCCCCATTCCGGCTAAGGCGTAGGTAGTGTAGGAACCTCCTCCCAAAAGTTGGGACTCAAACACACCGACAATATGACCTAAACAGGAACCCAAAATCAGGCTGGGAGCAAATAAACCTCCAGGTGCGCCAGAACCAAATGCTATCAAGGTAAGAAGGAACTGGGCGACAAATGCGATCGCAGCTAATACAGCATTCGCATCTCCGGTAATTAAATATTCTCGTAATCCTGTATTATCACGGAAAGAAGCAGGCAGGGTTGCCACAACACAACCAGATATAAACCCAGCTAAGGCTACTCTTAGCGGTAAACTGACATGTAATCTCCGATAAATTTTGATACTAAAAATTAGACCTTGAGTAAATAATGCCGCCAACAACCCCGCCAAGATACCCAAAAGTAAGAAAAAGGGAATTTCTGGGATCGAAAATTGGCTAAGAGATTCAGTCGGAGGCAAATTCAGGTCAAGACTACGGCCACCCAACAACCGAGATATCACCCCACCAATAAACGAGGCAATAATCGCAGTTCCGAGAGTTATTCCCGATAAATCTTGGAGTAACTCTTCCACAATAAACAATACGCCTGCGATCGGCGCATTAAAAGCAGCTGCCAAACCTGCACCCGCACCCGCAGCAATCATCTGTCGTCGGTGGTCGGGGGAAGTAGGAACCCAACGACTCATCCCAGCTGCCAAACCAGCCCCAACGTGAACAGTAGGGCCTTGTCGTCCGAGAGTCATACCCGAACCCAAAGCAATAATGGCACTGATTAACTTCACACCAGCCACACGCCAAGACAGCGCCATCGGCACATTTGCCAGGGTGGCTTTAACTTGAGGAATACCGCTACCCGACGCTTCCGGTGCTAAACGCTGTACCAAGCAGCCTGAGAGAAACCCAAAACCCAAGCCTACCAAGGGTAAAACCAGCCATGCTGGTAAAATATGGGTACTATGGACTCGCCATGTACCCAGCCATCCCGACCCCACTTTGAGAAATACCGCCGATAAGGCAGCAACAAGACCGATAACAGAAGCTTCTGCGATCGCTAAACCTCTTCTTGGCTGCCACAGTCTGCGAAAGCGCTGAGTCAGAACAGGAAGCGACATATAAATATAAGTATTAAATTATTGCTCAATAAAATCATAAGTTAGATTTAGTAATATTTCCTACCTATATCTATTAATAAATAGTCAGTTGTCATTAGTCATTGGTCATTTGTCAACAGTCAACAGTCAACCGTCAACAAATCCTATCTCCTCCGGATCTGACCTTGCCAGTTTATGCTTTGCTTGGCTGAACGTCCACCTAAAGAACGAGTTGCGACTACTTCAATATCAACGTTGACCCCAGGACTGAGGGCGGTGGCGGGAATTGGGAGTTTGCCTAAGGCGAGAATAAAACGATTATAATCACGGGTCACCAGTTCGGCAGGAATATCACCTTCATATACAGTACGGAAATCAGATAAGCCGGAAGAATTATCCTGTGCGCGGAATTTGACGCGAAACTGAGTTTGAAGGGCATGAGATTTTGCTGCTAAATCTACTATTTTTAAATTCAGATTTTGTTCTGCACCCGCAAATTCTGATACTGCTAAACGTGTCACATCCTTTTTAGCAATTGCATTATTCACAGTCAAGGTTGTCAAGTTAGCCTCAGTTTTGCTTGTACCGTCAACCCATAAATCTTCCCCAAAAGTAATTTCAACTTGTTTATTGTCATTTAAATTCAGTGTTGCCACCTGACCAGCAAAGCTGGTTATCGGTTGCCTATCTTGCCAAACCAGTTGAAAAGTCCCTTCTAATCGTTGTTCAAATTCTCGGTATTCATCTGCGATCGCCGAACCAGGCGCAAGTAAGGAAGTTGCTCCCCTCCTGATATTCCACTTATTCTTGGAAAGATTGAATTGCTTAAGAGTCAGTTCCGAAACTGCTGTTTGTAAAGTGGGAATATCACCAGCCAAGGATTCTTTACCTTTGACAATACTTAAGATTCCTAAGCTACCTCGGTTACCATTACTACCATCATCGCCAGTGCGCCCATCTCTACCATCATGACATCTATAAGTCTTTTCCTTACACTTATAATCTGCGCTACCAGGAGTTCCTGTACAAGTTTTAACTTCCCATTCTCGGCGGCGACAATTACAACCTAGACCACCGTTAGCACCGCGACCACCGCGACCACCTTCGCCGCCAGTTGCACGGACGGAAATTTTCCGTAAATCTGCCAAGTTACTGTAATAGACAGTCAGGGAACCACCATTTCCCCCATCTCCACCTTTCCCACCATCACCGCCCGCACCGCCATCTGGTGCTTGGATATCGTGGGTCTCATTGTCTGGTTGATGACCACAGTGAGGGCGATCGCCTCTTTGACCATCTTCACCATCCTCACCATTTTGACCTGATAAATCGAGATTTACAGGTGAACCATCGACAAAAATAGTTTGGCTTTGACCATTGCGACCACTTCTACCAGATCGCCCATCGCTTCCTTTGCTACCATCTGTGCCATAATCTCTACTTGTTCTACCGTAATCTTCATGGGCAGATGCAGAACAGAAAACCGATCCCGAGGCAGGTAAAAAGCTAGTAAATAGGCAGAATGTCAATAACAGTGGCAACTTATTAAAAAAACGCTTATCCATCTATAAATATATTCAATATTCGTCACTATTTCTCTATATGACGTTAATTTGCAGTATTTTGCTCCCGATTAGCCAATCGTGCTGGATAGGAATTTTTGGGAAAAGAGACTCAGGTGCGATCGCATCTACAGAAAGGTCGTTAATGAGTCTTTGAACTCCGTTAATCAGGCTTTGAACTCCGTTAATCAGGCTTTGAACTCCGTTAACCAGTCTTTGAACTCCGTTAATCAGGCTTTGAACTCCGTTAATCAGGCTTTGAACTCCGTTAATCAGGCTTTGAACTCCGTTAACGAGTGTTTGAACTCCGTTAATGAGTCTTTGAGCTTCGTTAATCAGGCTTTGAGCTTCGTTAATCAGGCTTTGAACTCCGTTAATCAGGCTTTGAACTCCGTTAACGAGTGTTTGAACTCCGTTAATCAGGCTTTGAGCTTCATTATCTTCTGTAGTGCGAGCATCTTGCTCGCTTTTGAACCTGATTAACCAGGAATTAAGTTTCATTATCTTCCGTAGTGCGAGCATATTGCTCGCTTTTGAACTGATTAACCAGGAATTACAGCCATTTTCAGGTAAATATACCACGCTCTCAGGGCACAGCAGTGCTGTGCCCCTACGATAGATGTGGTGCAAATAGGTGAAAACTGCTGTAAGCTTCATTATTTTCCGTAGTGCGAGCATGTTGCTCGATGAATGAACTCATTAACCAGGAATTAAGCTTCATTATCTTCCGTAGTGTGAGCCGAAAAGCTCAATGAATGAACTCATTAACCAGGAATTAAGCAAATTGGGATGCTTCCATCAGCAAAGCCCATTACTACACGCGAAACATAAAAACTACTCAATAGCTGTAAATTTACTAACCGTAATTTTGTTACCCACAAAACCAATTAATGTGCAATATCCCCCAGACAATTGATTCTTCCAGTAATCAATATATTGCCAACGCTGTTCTGGCTTTAATTTAAAATCAAGTTGATTTGGGTATCCATATTTAGGATCATAGTTTGCATCTATACGCATTGGCCCATCACAGGCACATCCATTTGGGCCGCATTTCTCGCCGTTTGCGGCAGATTCTATCTCAGTAAAAAACTGAGTAATAGTCTGCAACGGTATTGTTGAACAAGAGTTTTGTTTAACAGCAATCACTTTGTCATCTTTAATTTCTACCTCTTGCTGGCAATTGTTGAAGGTAGAATAATTGAGAGTTAAACGATAATGTGTAATATTTTGTGCAGTCCACTTTTTCTTAGCTGCTGCAAGTTCATGTGTAGAAGTCTTTGAGAATAATGTCCGGTTAGCAAAAATTGCAATTCCACTACTTAAAAATAAGGTAATAATCAGTGCCCATCCTAGATAAGGTTTATTGATATCAGCCATATTTTTTTATCTATATCTTTCATCTCGAAATATTTTCGCTGTTCAGATTGTCAGTACTTCTTTAACTTAACTAGTTTGACCTATATAGGAGTAGTACCCTTGAGGGTGATATATGTAGCCAGATTTTAGAGAAAAGGTATTATAGCTGTTGACTGTTGACTGTTGACTGTTACTCTGACAAATGACCAATGACGAATGACAAATGACGAATTAACCAAAAAAAATGGCTCTGTGTTAACACAGAACCACTAAAAATTCGCAAAACCGTTATCTATTAACGGGCCATACCTTGAGCCGAAGCTGCATCAATCGGTTTCATGAGGTAAAGCCTTAGCATCTGCCAACCAAGAGAGGTGTAAATTGGTAGCTTTTGGAAGAATTGCAGGAATTTTGGAGTTTTGGAATTGGCGATCGCACTCAATTTTGCCATCTTTTCCACACAATCATCCAAGCGTTGATAGAATTCTGGATTTTCAACATCCAGCATCAACGGGAAAACTCTGCCTGCGGTTTCATTAGTCTTTTTAATGACATAGATGTCGTATTCCCGTGCATCCAGTCCAATAGAAGCGTAAAAGTCTTTGCGCTGGATGTCATTGAGATACATGGTTACAAATACTGACAACAGGAAGAAACGACTCCAGAGCCTTGCTTTCCAATCATTCAACATTTGTGGTTGTGATTTCATGATTGCATCGAAGAAATCACCATGACGGTTTTCGTCCTGACACCAGTTTTCAAAGAACCGGAAAATCGGATAAATCCGGTCTTCTGGATTTGCTTCTAAATGACGATAAATGGTGATATACCGCCAATAACCAATTTTTTCTGAAAGATAAGTTGCGTAGAAAATAAATTTCGGCTTAAAGAAGGTATAAGCCCGACTTTTTGTCAAAAACCCTAAATCTAAGGAGAGATTAAAGTCTGACATTGCTTTGTTCAAGAAGCCTGCATGACGTGCTTCATCCCGTGACATCAAGTTGAAGCATTCTGCCAAAACTGGGCTTTTGTCTTTTAAGCGCCGTCCGAGTTCTTTGTACAGCAAAAATCCGGAGAACTCGGCTGTACAGGAACGTTCTAGAAATTCAACGAACAAACGGCGAGTTTCCCCATCAATATGATCCCAGGATTGTTCAAACTCGGCATCCCGAACAAAATGATGGCGGTTGTAGTCTGCACGAAACTCTTCGAGAATGGCTTTTAACTCGTCTTCGTTGACGGAGATGTCCATCCGCGCCATTTCATCAAAGTCGGTGGTGTAAAACCGGGGTGTTAACAGTGTTTCTTTTGCCGGGATCTTGATCCCTGGGCGCAATTCTTCAAAGCCTGGTTTTTTGAGGGAATCTACCATGTCTTAATTTCTCTTTTGTCTTTATTATCTTGAGTACACCAGAAAACTGGCGCAACGAGATGACAATAAACCATTAGTATAAAATTCAGTCTACCAAGTTGCTGGATCAAAACCTGTAGAAGAAACGTTAAGAGTTGCAACAATACTTCAATTTTGCTGGAACCCAGAATCGGCGATCGCTAGTCTACTGTCATACGAAAGAGCAGATCTACCCCTAGTGCGATCGCACAAGCCCAAATTGTGGAAACAGTAAAATTTTTGTATAACAACCATAGTAAAAAATTATAGATGAGTAATTATTCAGATAAGCTGCGCATAGGCTGGGAGCGACTCCAAAAAGCTGGCAACGACGCAGAATTACTGGGTTGCGCTTTGGTTAGTTTTCACGGTGCTTTGGCAGACTATTTTCGGGACTGGCTAGCCGCAAATTCTGCTGTTGAGATGGAAACTCGTTACAAACTGCTAGACCGACAAGTAGTAAACTGGCAAGAGTTAATCGATTTGATGCAACACTATGGCAATCTCAACTACGAGGCGCGTTCTCGGATCTTCAATGCCAATAGACTCTGTCATGAGGTTGCTCACGGTAATCGATTCGGTGGAACACGGGCTGATGTGGAAGAATATGGCAAATTTGTGCAAAAACTGATTGCTAATCCCTATGCAGTGTATTCACCAAAGAGTAACGCTACCAGCTATATGCATACAAATGCATATCAAGTCAATAGTTTATCTGAGGTATTGAGAGAGGAAATTAATCGTAGCAATAACAATCCTGTTCTTACTTCTTATTTATTGTGTGCAGTTGGTTTTGTGGGAATCGGCGGACTGCACCGTTTATACAATGGCAAAATCTTCACAGGTTTTTTGTGGCTATTTAGCGGTGGTTTATTTGGTGTAGGTCAGTTCGTAGATTTGTTTCTCATTCCGCGAATGGTAGAAGACTACGAACAAAAACTCAGAGACAAAGCAGGGCTATCTCCCTTGGGTGTACCGCTACACCAGCCAGTAGTTGCAACTTCAACTTATCGCCCTAGCGGTAACCAACTCATTGTTAAACTCATCGAAGCCGCAGAGAGAAATGGTGGTACTCTCACTGTCACCCAAGGTGTGAAAGCAACGGGGGTCAGCTTTGCTGAAGTGGAAAAAAACCTCAAGGAGATGTTCAAATCAGGTTATGTAAGAATAGATAACGACCCCATTACTGGAGCCGTCACCTACCATTTTCATGAGCTTTAATTGTCAGTTGTCAGTTGTCTAAAAACTAATGACAAATGACCAATGACAAATGACCAATGACTAATTTCTACCTAGCCACTTTTGACCATTCAAGCGTTGCACCAAACCAAATACCAGCAAGTCAAGAGTGATTTTCCGTTCATCAATTAAGAAGGACTCAAGAGTGCTAGGTTTTTTACCTTCATTACAAGAAAATCCCTTTTTTCCTTGAATATCTTCATCAGGAAAATAAAGGTTAAACTGGCGCAAACCGTTTTGCCAACTACCTATAAGTTGGTAGCATTCTTGTGCTGATTCAAAGCCAGTGATGGGAAACTTTTGTTTCGCAAAAGATAGCTGTAAATCTGACACTCCTTGCTGTGTAATAGCCTTTTGCACAGCTGGCAAGTATTCTTGCTGTATGAACTCTACAAAGGGCTTATCTTCCACTGCTGGGGCTTTTTCCTTTTTGGCTGCTGCTTTGGCGGCGGGTTTTTCTTCTCCATCTGCTTTAGCAGCGGGTTTCTCGCGCTTGGGGGGTACAGCAGCAGCTTTGGCAGCATTCGGGTTAGTTTCTGGGTTTGCTGCTTTGGGATCTGGCGTGTTGGCAGTAGGGAGGCTTGTCGCTACTGGTTCGTCAGTGGTGGGAGCTACCTCTCCCGCTGGATTTTGATTGGTTTCGTCTGCCATTGCTCAGGTCAATCCTTTATCTAGCTTTCAGAGCGATCGCTCACCTTATGGTATTAGTTACTTTCATTTTGGCATAGGAGAGCTTCGCTATAGCTAGCAAACATAATTTCCTAGCCATAGTCAATATTCAATCTCCAGCAACCATTATTTGATAAGATTTTTCGATACTTACTATAGCAATCTTACCTGAGTGAGAATAATTATTTTTACCAAACCGCCAAGTACGCCAAGTACGCCAAGGGACGGGAGATGAGGGAGACAAGGAAGACAAGGGGGAAAAGGGAGACAAGGGAGATCAACAATTCAAAATTCACGCATTTTACCCTGTTCCCTTTTACAAATGACTAATGACTAATGACTAATGACTAATGACTTAAATCGCATTTTTGATATCATTAACTAATTCATCAATTCTCGATTGTGTGGTGTTCCAAGAACACATAAAACGGACTCCTCCGACACCAATAAATGTATAAAACTGCCAGCCTTTTTGTTTTAAGATGTGAATTGCCTGTTCGGGTAGTTTAGCAAAAACAGCGTTGGCTTCTCTAGGAAACATCATTTCTACGCCATCTATGTTCAATAATTTATTTTCTAAATAGGCAGCACATTGATTTGCATGACGGGCATTTTTTAGCCAAGCTCCAGTTTCTAATAAACCTAACCACGGGGCAGAAATAAACCGCATTTTTGATGCTAGTTGCCCTGCTTGTTTGCAACGATAATCAAAATCTTCGGCTAAAGCTTTGTTAAAGAAAATAATCGCTTCGCCTAAAGCCATACCATTCTTTGTGCCACAAAAACATAGCACGTCTACACCAATTTTCCAAGTAATTTCAGCAGGGCTTTGATTTAATGCGGCGACTGCATTGGCAAACCGAGCGCCATCCATGTGGATTTTTAAGTTATATTGGCGAGCAGTTTCTTTAATACTTAAAAGTTCGTCTGGTGTATATAACGTTCCTAATTCGGTTGCTTGGGTAAGGCTAATTACTTTTGGTTTGGGATAATGAATATCAGTGCGTTTAGTTACCAGCGTCTCTATAGCTTCTGCTGTTAACTTGCCATTTTCACCTTTAGCTAGTAGTAATTTAGAACCGTTAGAAGCAAATTCCGGTGCGCCACATTCATCTGTTTCTATGTGGGATGTTTCATGACAGATGACACTGTGATATGACTGACAAAGTGCAGCTAAAGATAGGGAATTGGCGGCTGTACCATTAAAGGTGAAAAATACTTCGCAATCAATTTCAAAAAGTTCGCGAAAATAATCGGTTGCTTTTTGCGTCCATTCATCGTTTCCATAGGCGGGAGCGCTACCTTGATTAGCTTGCAGCATGTACTCCCAGGCTTCGGGACAAATCCCAGAGTTATTATCACTAGCAAATTGTTCTGACTGGTTATTTTTAATTTTGACTGACATTTTGTATAATTTAATATGGTTTAGTTCCAACTGTAATTATTAATCTTAACAATTTTTCTTCTATCCCTCTAGCATCTTGTTCATATTGCTGGACGATTAACGCGCATCAATTTTTCTTTTAACCTTGTTTCAGCAGAAATCATTTCATGGATATGAGTTGCTAATTGTTCAAAATCTGGGTCTTCTGTACAGACAATTATGCCAGCATGGTTTGGTTGTAAACGATGCAATCGGATAAAATCGCGACGATTACGGGTCAAAACTGCTCGCTCATTTCTTGTGGCGAACATTAATACATCTTCATCAGGAATTTTCAGATTTGCATTTCCTGCTTCCCTAGCTGTTAAGACATCGTGACCGAACGCGCGAAGAAATTCCACCACTGGTAATGGAAAGTTTTCATCTGTATAAAGAGGTGCCAATTTTCAATATTCCAGATTTTCTAGCATTACTTCCTCATTTTCTCTGATTGCTTGTTCAATTTCTTCTGGGTTTGCATCTGCATAAGCCCAAGCGTTTACTAAGTCAGCAGCAGTAAGATGGGGAAATGCTTCTAAAATGCGAGCATCACTCATTCCTAAACGACGGTCATTTACTAGTGACCAAACTGGAATGCGAGTGTTAGCAATACAAGCATCTCCACCACACACGCCGATAGTTTTGGTAATTCCTAGTGAGCCATTACTTAAAGTTTTAGTCAATATTTGTATGGCTTCGGCTTTTTCAGTTGCATTTAATGCTTGCAGTTGTGTTACTAATTCTTGTCGTGTCATAATTTAGCTTGGCTTTATTATAAATTTTATCTATATATAGCGCTTCTGGTTTGGATGTAATACAAAATTATATCGTCGCATGTAGGGAACACTGCCGTGCCCAAAAGAGTGTATTGGACTCAACCGATAACCGCTATAATAATTGAATTTATCCAAAACTGCTGTAGAGACGTTTCATGAAACGTCTCTACAATCAGATTTGTTGCCTGATTTTTTCAACTTAGTATTTAATTGTCCAAGGTGCTTTACCCTCAGAGGATGTTTGAAAAGTATTTTTGGTAACATCTAAGCCTCAAAAACCTAACCCCCCATTCCCTTGTAGGGAAGCAGGGCTGTTTCATTCCCTCAAAGGCTCATAATGTCAAGGGTTATGTTTCGCAATCGCGCGAATTTTCTAGGCGAAAATTTGATTTTCCTGGGTTGAAATGTAGGTTTTCTCTCACTTCTATATCAAAAAAACATCGCCAATGATATTGACAAATTACGCCTCATTATCGAATGAAACAGCCCTGCTTGTAGGGAAGGGGGGTTTCAAAGCCTCTCTCCTTGCAGGAGAGAGGTTTGGAGAGAGGTTTTTAGTATAGATTTTGACTTTTCAAACAACCTCTCAGCAATAACACACCCTAATTCTAAAATTAAATTACGAATTACGAATTAATTCTATTCCCAGTGATGAAATTCATCATTGGTATTGCGCAATAAAGAACTAATTTGGGCGCGGCGAGTTTCAAAGTTAGCAGCGATAGAAATTAAGACTATCCCTACGAACAAACCAACAACCCATTTTAAAAATGGATAACGCAAGCTAAAAATTACTAGTTGGTTAATACTAGTAAATAAAAATGCGGCTGTACCAATGTAGAGAAATGCTCTGATGCGCAGTCCTAATCCAGCAAAAATGGTAATTAAGCTGAAAATTCCGGGTATTAAGGCGGTATCTTGATTAAAAAACACTGCCCAGCCGCAAATCAATCCACTGCCAAGCATCCTTAAACTGTGGCGAGCTTCTTTACCTTCTGGTAGCCTGAGTAGGGGATCTATTTGGGCAATATATAGTAAGGATAAACCAATTACTGTGGCATACCACAAACCATCATTGAGGCGGAAGTCTGAGAAGATGCGAAATAGTGCCCAATCAATTAAAGCGACGCTGATATAGGTAAAGCGGATGTTGTCTTCAATTTTGGCAAGGAAGATATAGTAACAAGCCGCGATCGCTAAAGTTATGGGGTAAACTTTCAGGCTGGTTTCGGCTAAAATTATCAATGGGATAATATACGCGGCGTTTTGCCAAGGTCTTTTTGACCATCCCCAATCCTCCCAAGGTAAAATGTAGAGAAAGTAGGCGAAGACACAGGAGATAGCAGCATTCCAAGGTACTAATACATGACTGAGAAGATGCTCGACAATTGTCCCTCGCCAATATATTCTCAGGGCGGCTAGCTGTAATAAACCAAGATAAACCCATATCTCTGCTATGGTAATGTTACCCATAATTTGGGTAGAAGCAGTGATATTCCTGCCTTGAAATATCGCATACTGAATCAAGACAATCCCTGTACCCAAACCTAACAGGCGATTCACGGCGATAGGCGCAATAATTCCAGCGAGTAATAACAAACTACTCCAAGCCCAGTGAAGATGGGCGATAGTTTTTAATTCCCTTGGAGTCAGACGCAAATAATCCCCTACCCAAGGTGATAAAATCCGGTAGGCGTACATAATGCCTGTACCCAAAGCCGCCATTGCAATTAATGCATCACCATAAGCACCGCCTTTGGCTTGCGACATCTGGTAAAACAACAATTCATAAGCAGAAAGGGAAACACCCACGATTCCCAAATACAGCAGGGGTTGGAATTTTTCAGTTCTGCGCCCCACACCAATGAAAATTAAAGCTACGCCCAGAGAACATAAGCCTGTCCAACTTTCAAAGGTATCTAAGCGGAGGATGACACTTAAGAGTGCGTATGCCAATGGGAGAATATGCAGACTGGTGAGACGATTTAATTGATAACGTCGTCGCCACCATTCTCCCAGAAGTTCCGCGCTTAAACCTAAGGCAATATTGGCGATCGCCATATTCACTGTCGAACGTCCCCAAAAGCCGAGGATTTCTGCTACCAGTAGTTCCATGCACCAACCAATAGCATAAAACGCCCAGTTATTAGGTTCGCGCCAACTGCGATAGACAATACCAGTTAAAGTAATGGTAATACTAGTTAAATATAAAACTCCTGGTGTCTGAAATTTCTCGTACACAGCGAGGGAATGGACTGTAAGTAAGAATAACTCTAGACTACATAATGCGATCGCCCATTTATCACTAGCGGCGGCATAAATCCTTGCTAGTTCGTTATTTTGGCGGATTAAAACTGCACGCCCTAACCATAAACTTAAAGTAGCGATCGCCCCGACCAACAACCAACCCATTACACTTAAATGGGGTAATCCGGGTATTCCTTCCCATAACAGCGTGCCGATAAAACCCAGTCCAAAACCCAGGGTAATTGCGGCTGTAATTTCGTATCTTAAATAACTGGTATTGACATACATCAACGCCGCAGCTACTGCTAAACCAATTAATCTTATCCCTGGTAGCTGTATAGTTAGTAACTGAGCTAATCCTAAAGATATAACACTCAAGGTAGTATTAATCGTGCGTTCTTCTCGATGGCTACGGCTAGCAATACCTGTGAGAGTTAAAGGCGTAACTAACCAGATGATTCCCCACTGGTGCTGACTTTGAACAACACCAGACCAAGATGATGCTGTATTTCCCCAAAGTAAAATGAAACTAGTAGCGGCTAATCCTAAACCAATATGCCATGAACTCAGTCGCCAAATTCCCGGAGTGAGACTTAATCCCCACTCTGCTACCATCAAAATTAACAAAATACTTGCCCAGAATTCCCTACCCAAAGTTGGGAATAGCCAATTCACAGTTGAGCAAAGCGTCAATACTCCCATGATATGAGTCAGATAGGGCAAGGGAGAAGATTCTCTTTGTCTGGGAAAGCGGCGTTTGGTAATGACAAGCAGGGTGATGGTAGATAATAGTAAATTGAGCGATCGCAATATAGGATTTACGAGAGCGATCGTAGTTAACACAGTTCCCAATATTAGCGTCAGCGCATCACCACATAGTACCAAATCTCGCTTTTGCGCCCGATAAAAACGATTTGTCAGCGCCACCATCAAAATGAGGTAGGGAAACAAAGCAATACTCAGCAACGCCCCAGGTTGATTTTGGGAATTAGTTAATTGCGTACCAAATGCGATCGCTTGTGCTTGAATATTTGCAGGTACTAACCGCCAACCTAACCAAATCGTCTGTAAGCCAATAACAAATACTCCGGCGAAATCAGTCTGTAAACTATACCTCTGCAAGCGACTACCCACAAACTGCAAACTTAACCCACTCACAGCTATTGCTTGCCAAGGATAATTTGTGACTGCAACCAACCAACCTAAGAATAGTACAATACTGCCTAGTCTTTCCCAAATGATGAAGGATGGGGAGACGCGAGGACGCGGGGACGAGGAGAATTCTGTCCCCGCGTCCCCGCGTCCCTTGATCTCCGTGTCTTCTTCCCGCATCTCTCGCTGTGCTAACCAAGTCATTAACCAGCCGCAAATCCCAATCGCTAACCCTAGCTGAGTAACATCTACGTTGACAATAAAAATTGCCCGCACTAATAGCACGATTAAGGCATAAATAATCACGGCAGCAGGTAAATTAATACCTACACTAATGCGGCTACTACCTTCACTAGCTGAAGTATCTGGGGTTTTCTGACGGCGGTAGCGATTGTGATAAATAGTAATAATAGTTGTGCCGATCATTGCCAAGTACACGGCAATTAAGGGAAAGTTCGGTAATTTCCAACCCCATTGTAAGAAAGATAACCCCAGAATATTGATTAGCAGTAACTTATCGGTGCGGACATTAATAAAAAATAGGCGATTACTGAAAAGTAAAACAGTCATCACTGTTAGGGTAGGAGCTGCGATCGCCACTGTGATCCAATCTAAAGGATTGTGCCACAGTTTAAAACTGTCCATTGCCCAAAAATTAACCGGTACTAACAACAGAGTCACCAGCAGCAATGTTTGCGCCGTTAATCTTAGGTTGTTTTGTTTCGCCGCCCAAAAGCCGAAACCCCAAAAACTTAAAGTATAAGCAAATAAAACCCCATACTGTCCCGAAGCCGGAAACTTTTCCCACTGACTAGCAGCTAGTACCCCAGAGGATACCACTACTAAAAATACTCCTAAAAACAGCAACCAGCGGACACTCAATTCCTCACCCAAAGACTGCAACATTGTGGTGAAGAAGTTGGGTTTTGCTGGTTCAACTGGTAACTTACTGCTAGGCGATGGTATAGAAGTTACCTGTAACATCTCTACAGGTAATGGTTTCACAGGATCAGCAGTTGCTTTAACTCTCTGAGGGTTCAATACCATCGGACACACCAGAAACTCTCGGCAAATTTGCCTTACTTGGGTATCCGATATCAAACCTAAACGCAACCATAAATCCAGTCCCTCCAATAGCTGAGGATGGGAGGATGACAACTTAACTTCAATTTTGAGCGGGCGATCGGGTAACATACACCGCATCCGTATAAGGATATATTTTTATCAAATCTTGCATAAAATATATTGTGGCTGTATATGTGCCACTTAATTCACTTAACCAATACTCAGTAAGCCTACGATCCGGGAAGACCAAAAGATAAGTTCACTTATTAATTGTTAACAGTTGACTGTTGACTGTTGACTGTTAACAACCTTTATAAAATATTTCACAAATGATTTAAGATTTCTATAACATTCCTAAATCATTTGTGAAAAAACAAAGTATATTCTTAAATCCTTATTTCCTGTTGCCTACCTCAACGATAAATTTTCCCACTCATTTAGGTCGCTATGGTACAAGCTTTCTGTTCTCAATAAACTGACAACTGACAAATTATTTCTCTGTGGCGATGATATGTAAATCGATATTTTGTTTTCTAATTAACTCCATCAATCGCTGGGTAAAAGAGCCTTTCAGCCATCTTTTCCATTTAGGCTGTTGGGTTTCACCAATGACTATTTGGGTGATGTGATACTTGGCTGCAACTTGAGCAATTTCTTGGGAAACATTGGGACTTTTGACGTGTAAAAATTCGCCACCAAATTCTTTACATAATTTCTCGCAGGTATCAATATGTAAACTTTCTTTTTTGGTGAGGAATCGCTCAGGGTGGGCGACAAAAATGGCATAAAGTCGCCCATTCATATAATTAGCAATACGTGCGCCCCGACGCAGCAATTGTACTGAGTTAGGATAGGTAGACAGACAAACTAAAACTCGTTCGTGAATATTACAGTTTTGTCCTTCCAATGGAGAAGTGTTTGCTCCCTCTTCAACTGTATCTGCAACTTCTCGCAGAGCGAGTTCTCGCAAAGCAATTAAGTTACGACGTACAAAGAAGTTTTCTAGGGATTGCTGGATTTTCTCTGATGCATAAATTTTGCCTTCTCGCAAGCGTTCTTCGAGAGTTTCGGGAGTTACATCAATGACGACAACCGCATCAGCTTCATCTAGTATCCTGTCGGGAATCCGTTCTCGCACGACAACGCCTGTAATTCTGGCTACTAAGTCGTTTAAACTTTCTAAATGCTGAATATTAACGGTGGAGTAGACATCAATTCCAGCGGCGAGAATTACTTCTACGTCTTGGTAGCGCTTTTCTCTTGGAGAACCCGGTACATTAGTATGCGCCAGTTCATCGACTAACACAAGTTGAGGCGATCGCTGTAAAATTGCATCTGTATCCATTTCCTCTAAAGTCACTTGCTCGCGAATACTGACTTTTCTAGGAATCACCTCTAACCCTAGAGCTTTTTCGGCTGTGTCTTTGCGTCCATGAGTTTCTAAGATACCAATGACAACATCAATACCATCTTGCTTGAGCTGATGGGCTTCTTCCAACATTTTATAGGTTTTACCGACACCGGGAGCCATACCGATGAATATTTTATGTTTCCCGCGTCGGTGAGGACGGATGTAAGCGCTGTCGGGCGAGTTTGTCGAGTTATTGAACATTCACCGTTAAAAATTTTGATGAGTTCGTCAGTGCTTCGGTGCTTCGAGAAGTTTTAACTACGAATTTAATGCATCTAAAGCGAGATTTAATTTCAAGACGTTAACCCCAGGTTCACCAAATATACCCAGAAAGCGACCATCAGTATTTTGATTAATCAAAGTTTCTAACTGTTGGGGTTGAATTCCTCGCGCTTTGGCGATACGGGAAATTTGCGCTCTGGCTGCTTCTGGGGTAATGTGGGGGTCAAGGCTGGAACCAGAGGTGTAAAGTAAATCTGCGGTAGGCTGTACACCTGCTGTTTTAAGTCGGTTGAAATCGCCATCTTTACCTTTGATGCGTTCTAGTAAGGCTGAATTACTCGGAGCGAGGTTACTAGCACCAGAAACCCCGGTTTGGAGAATTCCAGCTTCATCTTTTTTGGGATCGGCGGTGCTGTAGCTGGTGGTGCTGGGGCGAGTGTTAAAATAGCGATCGCTCTTAAAGGGTTGACCAATTAAGGCAGAACCGATAACCTTACCCTGATCATCTTTGATTAAACTACCGTTGGCTTGGGATGGAAATACAATTTGCCCAACAGTAATCATCATAAATGGGTAGATAATTGCGCCAATAATCCAAAGTACAAATGTAGAACGAATTGCTCTGCTGGCTTCTGTGGTAAAACTCATTAGGGAACTCCAAAAAATAAATTATTCCGTTAAAGTTGTTGACGGTTGACTGTTGACGGTTGACTGTTGACGGTTGACTGTTGACGGTTGACTGTGAACAATAGCAAGGAAATATTTTTTTACGAGTAAGTCTCTTAGAATTTCTCTGGTACGAACATGACAAAGAATAAATAGATGGAAAGGCTTAGGGTTGCTATTCCTAATAATCCTAAAGCCCAGGCTTGAGTGCGAGAAAATTGTTCGCCTGTGGCTGCATATACGACAGGCGCAACTACTAGGTTGAAGCACATTCCTAGGAATAGGTATAAGGGCAGTTTTTGTTTGCGCCAATCTGAGAAGATTTCGGTGATAGCTGCAAGTGTTTGGATTGAGAGTTGAGGTTTCATAGTTGAGTAGTTATTTTTAAGAGAAATGAACCGCCCAGACGCAGAGAGATGATTTTTCTTTGTACCTTTGCGCCTTTGCGCCTTTGCGTGAGATTCTTTTTTAAATGAACCGCCCTGACGCTCGAAGACTCGCTAACGCTGCGCTAACGGGTTCGCCAGTCCCCCATCGTGACGGAAGCCGCCAAGACGGGGGCTGGTCTCACCAAGTACGCCAAGTACGCCAAGGGAAAGAGAGGTATTTGAGGTTAAGAAAGAGGTAAGATGACATCGATGAGTTTGATGGCGATGAAGGGTGCAATAATACCGCCTACGCCATAAATGAAAATGTTGCGTTTTAATAGTTGATCCGCTGTGAGAGGACGGAATTTTACGCCTTTGAGTGCTAAGGGAATCAGTACGGGAATAATCAAGGCGTTGTAAATTAAAGCGGAAATAATTGCCGATTGGGCGCTTTTGAGTCCCATAATATTTAGTGCGCCAATTCCAGCAGCGGCGAAGATTGTCGGGATGATGGCGAAGTATTTGGCGATATCATTAGCAATAGAAAAGGTGGTTAATGCGCCACGGGTAATGAGCAATTGTTTCCCAATGGTGACTAAATCAATTAATTTGGTGGGGTCGGAATCTAAGTCCACCATGTTAGCAGCTTCTTTGGCGGCTTGAGTACCGGAGTTCATGGCTACCCCTACGTTGGCTTGGGCTAATGCGGGTGCGTCGTTGGTACCATCGCCTGTCATGGCGACTAGTTTACCTTGGGATTGTTCGTTGCGAATAACGCCAATCTTGTCTTCTGGTGTGGCTTCGGCGATAAAGTCATCTACGCCAGCTTCTTGCGCAATTACACCTGCGGTGATGCGATTGTCTCCTGTCAGCATGATGGTGCGCACACCCATACGGCGGAGTTGATCGAATCTTTCCCGTAAACCTGGTTTGACTATATCTTTGAGATAGATAACTCCGAAAATTTGGTCATCTTGACAGACTGCTAAGGGTGTACCACCTAAGCGGGAAACTCGCTCGTAGGCTGCGTCTACATCATCGGCAATTTTACCACCACGCGATCGCACAAAGCCTTTAATTGCATCGACTGCTCCTTTACGCACTTGTTTCCCACTGGGTAAGTTTGTTCCACTCATCCGGGTTTTGGCGGAAAATTCCACACCTTCGGCTTGTTTGGTGTCGAAATCAACCGTGATTCCTGAATTTTCGGCTAGTTTGACAATTGATCTGCCTTCTGGTGTTTCATCAAATACACTGGCTGTGAGAGCAACTCTGGCGACATCTTCCACTGTATAACTATTTACAGGGATAAACTCATCAGCCATGCGGTTTCCCAAGGTAATTGTACCAGTTTTATCTAGCACTAAGGCGTTGATGTCACCACAGGCTTCTACTGCTCGCCCAGAGGTGGCGATAACGTTAAACTGGGCGACTCTATCCATGCCAGCAATCCCAATTGCACTGAGTAAACCACCGATGGTTGTGGGTATTAAAGCTACCAACAGGGAAATTAAGATGGCAACGCTAGCACCTGCACGTAAACTGTTTGCGGCTTCCGCACCAAATACTGTACTGATGAAGTTAGCGATGTAGTTGACAAAGGGAGACATGGTTGCAACTACAATTAAAAAGACTTGGGTAAGTACGGCTAATAATACTGTTAAGGCAATTTCGTTAGGTGTTTTAGTTCTTTCTGCTCCTTCTACTAAGGAAATCATCCGATCGATAAAGCCTTGACCAGGATCGGCGGTGATGCGTATTGTTAATTCATCTGAAAGTAGGCGTGTACCGCCGGTGACGGAACTAGCTATATCTGTACCTGGTTGCTTGAGTACAGGGGCAGATTCTCCAGTAATTGCTGACTCATCTACCGAACCGATACCTTGAATTACTTCGCCATCTGCCGGAATCAGATCATTGGCAATGACTTTTACTAAATCGTTACGGCGTAATTCTGGAGAATTGACTTGGACAATTGTACCATCGGGCAGGATTTTGCGCGCGATCGCATCGGTACGGGTTGACCTTAAAGAATCTGCTTGGGCTTTACCTCTTCCTTCAGCAACAGCCTCGGCAAAGTTGGCAAACAGAACTGTGAAAAAGAGAATGAAGGTAATCAACCCATTTAATAAGCGTTGCTGGTTGACATCCGCCTGTAATGTACCAAATAAATTGGGGTCAATAGTTACTAAGAATGTAACAATTGTCCCTACCCAAACCACAAACATCACAGGATTCTTGACAGCAATGCGGGGATTGAGCTTGACAAATGACTCTTTTATTGCTTTTTGATAAAGTCCCCGCATATCTGCTTTCGGCGTGTGTCTGCGGGAGTCACGAGTGCCGTGGGGAACACGGGGCGGGCGGGGGGATGAGTCGATGTTGGTTGTCATAAAGGGGAGTGGGGGGGACAAGGGGGACAAGGAGGACAAGGGGGACAAGGGAGAGGTGATTGGGGTAAAATGCGTTGAGAATTTATGATGTCTGTTGCGGTTTTGATGGAGAAAGTTGAGGCTTTGAGGCTGAAAGTTGAGGCTTTGAACTTGAAAGTTGCGGCTTTTATGCTGGAATTTGCACCTTTGAGCCTAAACGTTGCAGCTTTGATGTCGGAATTTGCTGTTTTGAACATGAACGTTGCAGCTTTGAACCTGAATGTTGAGGCTTTGAACATGAACATTGCAGCTTTGAACCGGAACGTTGCAGCTTTGAACTGGAATTTTGAGGTTTTGAACCGGAACATTGCAGCTTTAAACCTGAACGTTGCACCTTTAAAACTAAAACTTCGAGTTTGACAACAGACAACAAACAACAGACAACCAACAACTAACTACCCAATCCCTTTCGCAATCCAAAAAGCCTCGCCGATGGGGCCGAATGCTAAAACGGGGAAGAATGTTAGTGCGCCGAGAATTAAAATTACGCCGGCGGTGACACCTGTGAATAATCCGGTGTCGGTGCGCAATGTGCCTGCGGTGAAAGGGACTTGTTGTTTGCGAGATAGACTATCTGCAAGTAACAGCAACCCGATAACCGGGATGTAGCGTCCTGCAAGTAAACTAAAGCAGGTACTGAGGTTCCACCACAAAGCTGTTACGGTGGTTTTTGCACCGGTTGCAATAGCGATTGGTGATGGTTGAGAATCTCCTAAACCTTCAAATCCTGAACCATTATTAGCCGCAGCGGAGGCGTATTCGTAGATAACTTGCGCGAAACCGTGAAAGCCGGGATTGCTGATTCCTGCGAGTTGGTCGGGAAATGCTAACGTGATGCCCGCAGGTATCATAATGGCAATGGGGTGAACTAAGAGAATCAAAAAACTCGCCAGCACCACTTCACGCTTTTCAATTTTCCGTCCAAGAAATTCTGGTGTGCGCCCTACCATCAAACCTGTGACAAATACTGCCAAAATCAAGTAAGCAAACAAGTATGCTGTTCCCGTACCTTGTCCACCCCAAATGATTTGCAGAAACATATTTGACAGAGTGACAAAACCACCGTTAGGCATGAATGAATCATGCATACTATTAACAGCACCAGTCATAGTCCCTGTTGTCAATGTGGCAAACAGCGCCGACTGTGCCCAACCAAATCTAACTTCTTTGCCTTCTAAATTTGGTTGTGTACTGCCCAACAGTGCATTTACAGCCGGATTACCGTTATATTCGCCAATGGCGTTAACCGTCAAAAATGTTAGGAAAAGTACACTCACCATCCCGTAGACTAACCAAGCTTGTTTGGTGTTATTAGCAAACAAACCATAGGTGTAAATCAGAGATGTGGGAATTGAAATCATCGCCACAATCTCAATTAAATTTGTGAAGGGGTTGGGATTTTCAAAAGGGTGGGCTGAGTTGATAGCGAAAAAGCCGCCGCCGTTTTCTCCCAATTCCTTGATGATTTCAAAATGAGCAACCGGGCCGCGCGCGATCGCCTGACTAATATTAGAATCTTCTAAGGTGGGGAAGACAACTGGCCCTGCTAAGGTTTCGGGAACACCAGCCGCCATCAAAGCAATACCACCGACAATACAAATAGGTAACAAAATCCGCGTGATTGAACGAATTAAATCTACATAAAAATTGCCCAAAGATCTACCAGTCAAACCTCGGATAAAAGCAATCCCCACCGCCAACCCAGTCGCCGCCGAGGTAAACATATGATATCCCAGCCCCCACATTTGGCTGGCATAACTGAGGTAGGTTTCACCCGAATAATGCTGCTGGTTGGTGTTAGTAATAAAAGATATGGTTGTGTGTAATGCTGTATCCCAAGTTGGCGCACCTATCTTAGTCGGGTTTAGGGGTAGCCATCCTTGATTCATGATGATGAAAAATATCAGCAAACCCATCACTACATTGCTGTACAATATGGCTCTGGCATACTGCCAACCTGTCATATCTGCTTTAGTGGGAACGCCTACCAAAGAGTAAAGCAATCGTTCAACTGGGTTTAAAGTTGGGTCGAGAAAAGTGCGCTGTTCTTGATAGACACGCGCCATATATCTGCCAAAAAATGGAGTTATTACTACTACAATTATTAGCGTTAATGCTATCTGAATCCATCCCTGTAGCATGATTTATACCAATCGATAATTCGTAACTTGTAATACAAATTGTTAATTTACTTTCATCATCAATTGTTTTGCTAAGAGATACAAGATATAGAAGATATAAAAACAGGCTTATTTTTGATATAGGTAGCGTTTATGATGCCTATATTTATCGTTTAGAGCGTTTAGATCCTTTCCTAGTGGTTCATCCCATTAATTCTGATGAGTCGCGGATGTTCAGATCCCCGACTTCTTAAAGAAGTCGGGGATCTAGCAGCCTCGCAAAATTAATGGGACAGACCACTAGTAGTCTGGGCAATGCCCACCCTACAGATACTCCTTAAAATGAGATTAATAGTGAAATTGCCGTAAATCAAAATATGATTACACGTCCTGGCACAATTATCATACCTCTCTCAACCCTTCCACCTTTGGAAAACGGTGATAAACTCACTCGCGCTGAATTTGAGCGTCGTTATCATGCTATGCCTGAAGTGAAAAAAGCAGAACTGATTGAAGGAATTGTGTATATGGCATCTCCGTTACGAGTTACAGGTCATGGTGAACCCCATGCTGATATTATCATTTGGTTGGGACTTTACAAAGTGGCTACACCAGGCGTTAAACTCGCTGATAATTCCACTGTACGTCTAGATGCAGATAACGAACCTCAACCAGATGTCTGCTTGAGAATTGCCAATGGGGGACAGACGCGTGTTAGCGATGATGACTATATTGAAGGTGCGCCAGAGTTAATTGTGGAAGTTGCAGCTAGTAGTGTTTCTCTAGATTTACACGACAAGTTAAAAGTATACCGCCGTAATCAAGTGCAAGAGTATTTAGTATGGCGAGTTTATGACGGTGAATTTGATTGGTTCAAGTTACAGGAAGGCGAATATATTCAGCTAACACCGAATGCTGATGGTGTGATTTGTTCCCAAGTTTTTCCGGGTTTATGGTTAGATAAAGCAGCATTATTAACCGGAAATTTAGCTAAAGTCTTAGAAGTTTTGCAGCAAGGTTTGGCAAGTGCAGAACACCAGAGTTTTGGAGAACATCTCGCTAGTAAGGGGAGGGGGGATGAGGAGACACGGTGACGCGGTGACGTGGTGACGCGGAGAATGACAAATAACAAATAACAAATGCCCAATGCCCAATAACTCTCAAGTGAGTAGAATTACAGTCATCTTGGCGCTATTTCTCACTGTCATGTTCATGGAGTTTTCTACCCCGACTGAATATGTATTTGGCTATCTGTATACAGGCCCTATATTATTAGCAAATTCATGGTTTGGGAGAATTGCAACTTTTCAAGCGACAGTGGTTGCTGTCTGCTTAACTATGTTGAATATTTGGTTACCAGAAGGTGGAGTAATCAAAGCATCCACAGTTGCAAGTCGCGCGATCGCAGTTTTGGCTTTAATTGTCACAGGTGTGTTAAGCGATCGCCTGCGTCGTTCCCAAGAAGCGATCGCTCTGGCTCGTGCCAAGTTAGAATCGCAAGAGGAATTAGTCAAAGTCCGCGAAGATTTTGCTTCGACACTCACCCATGATTTAAAAACGCCGTTGCTGGGCGCAATGGAAACCATCAAAGCCTTTCAACAAGAAAAATTTGGCTCTGTGTCACCTACCCAGCAACAAGTCTTAGATACAATGGCACGCAGCCATAAAACTTCCCTGCAACTTTTAGAAACTTTATTAGATATCTATCGCAACGATACTGAAGGCTTAAAGCTGGAGTTAGCACCTGTAGATTTAGCGAACTTAGCAGAAGATGCAGCTGCTAGTTTGATTGAATTAGCCGCCAATCGTCGTGTTCATCTCTCGGTGAATTATGGTGATTCTGATTGGCGACGCGCCTTATGGGTTCAAGGTGATGCACTGCAACTGCAACGAGTTTTTAATAATCTGTTAGTGAATGCAATTAATCATTCCCGGCGCGGGGGAAGGGTGGAAGTAGTTTTAGAACCCCAAACTACTTACCAGGTTGTAAAAATTTTAGATACAGGTGCGGGGATTGAGACAGAAGAGTTATCCCATATATTTGAACGATTTTATCAAGGACATAGCCAGCGCCAAGCCAAAGGTTCAGGATTGGGGCTTTATCTCTCTCGCCAAATTATTTCAGCTCACAGAGGTATAATTTGGGCAGAGAACAGAATACCCACTGGTGCAATATTTGCTTTCAAATTGCCCATTTACCCGTTTCAAGGGGATAGGGGATAGGGAGTGTTTTCAAAGTCTTAGATCCCCCATTATCCCCCTTTACAAGGGGGACTTTGAAGGATTTTTTGCCCCCCTTAATAAGGGGGGTTGGGGGGATCGGCGCGGAATCTTAGGAATAACGATGAGTTTGAAAACACGCCCTAGGGAAGAAGACAACGGACAACTGTACGGGCGGGTTGACAGATATCCTCACCGATCAGCGATGATCTAAATAAACCCGCCCCTACTGACAACTGACAAATGATCAAAATTCTCCTTGTTGAGGACGATGAACTCTTCCGCTTGGGTTTGCGTGTGCGATTGCAACAAGAACCAGGTTTAGAGATTGTCGCTGAAGCTGAAGATGGTGAAACAGCTATTGAGTTAGTTAAGCAAACTCCTCTAGATGTGGTGCTGTTGGATGTGGGTTTACCAGGAATTGGCGGAATTGAAGCTTGTAGAGAAATTAAACAGCAAAATCCTCTGCTACCAGTTTTAGTTTTAACTTCCCATTCGCAAAAACCTTTAATTACAAGATTAATTGAAGCAGGCGCACAAGGCTACTGTCTCAAAGGAATTGCGGCAGAAAAATTAGTTTTAGCCCTGCGTTCTGTAGCGGCTGGTGCTTCTTGGTGGGATGCAACTGCAACTAAAGAAATTCGTTCTTCGTTGAGTTCTGAACCATCGCCTCCGGAGTTAGAAAACATCACAAAGCCTGTCAATCCCCTAACTGGGCGCGAACAAGAAATTCTCTCGCTGTTAGCCGCCGGCAAAACTAATCAAGAAATTGCCCATGAATTATATATTGCACCGGGAACAGTGCGCGTTCATATTCATGCAATTTTACAGAAATTAGAAGTAAGCGATCGCACTCAAGCCGTCGTCGTCGCCTTCCAAAAACATTTGATTAAAAATAGTTAGTTGTCAGTTGTCATTTGTCATTTGTCATTTGTCATTTGTCATTTGTCATTCTCCCTGTCCCCGCGTCCCCGCGTCCCCGCGTCTCCCTCATCCCCCTCATCCTCACCAACCCAAAGCCGTCGCAATCTGTCCAGCCAATTCTAGGGGATTGAACGGTTTTGCGATCGCAGTTGCCATTCCCATCTGTGCATAACGGCGACGATCCGCAGCCTGGATTTTTGCGGTTAACAAAATCACGGGAATGCTTTTGGTGGCTGGATTTGCTTGTAATTTCTCAAAGGTAGCGATCCCGTCCATATCTGGCATCATTACATCTAACAGGATTGCATCTGGTTGCCAAGTTTCGGCTTTCATTATGCCTTCTCTACCAGAACTGACTGTCATCACTTCCCACGCGGCGACGGTTTCTAAGCAAATTTTGGCAACTTCTTGAATATATTCTTCGTTATCAACAACGAGAATTCGCTTTTGTTTCATCACCACCACCTTCTTGTTGATTTTGTGTCATCCTTTGAAGTAGCTCCATGACGCGGTGTTCAAATTCTTGAGTTGTTACACGTCCTTTGGTTAAAAATTCTGTATGTCCTAATTTGAGTCGATTGCGTTCTGATTCGTCCAAATCTTTCGCTGAATAAACCACTACAGGGGTGCTACATAATTGATTGTGCTTTTTTAACCAATCTACCACTGCAAATCCATCGCTTTCTGGCAAAATTAAGTCAAGAATTAATAAATCTGGGTTGACTTTTTGGCTGAGATGAATTGCTTCCCTTCCCGTTTGGGCGAGGAAGGTTTCAATGTCGTGTCTTTCAAACAAGGTAATTAGCAGTTGGGCTAAATCGTTATCGTCTTCAACAATCAGAATCCGCATTCGCACTGAAGATTTAGCGACTACTTGTCTGAGTGACTGTAACAAGTAATTTTCGGGGACTGGTTTGCTTACCCAATCAGCAAAGTCTACACTGGGTTGATTCTGGGAACTGGGTTTGTAGACGCTACAAATCACAATCGGAATATCCTTGGTATCTGCCCGTTCTTTTAATACTGCCATTGTTTCCCAACCATTCATCCCAGGCATTAACAAATCCAATAAAATCACATCTGGATGTTGACTTGCGGCTAAGGCGATCGCTTCTTCGCCGGTAGTCACTGTTACTACCCGATAACCACCTGTTTCCAGTAGGGTTTGCATTTCCTGTGTAATTACCGGATCGTCGTCGCAGATTAGCACCAGGGGTGAGTAGTGATTCTTCATCTCTGGGTGCTGAGTTGTCGGGACTATTTCTACAGCCTGGGGCGATCGCACTATGGGAATACTAAAGTAAAAACTACTACCTTCCTCTAGTCTACTTTCCACCCAGATGCGTCCGCCATGCTGTTGAACAATGCTTTGGCAAATTGCTAAACCTAAACCTGTACCGTCATGGTTGCGTGAATCTGAGGAGTCAACTTGTTGAAAGCGCTCAAATATACTATCCAGTTTGTCTTCTGGTATTCCCCGTCCGGTATCTTTAACTGTAAATAAAACTTCATTTTCTTCCTGTGCTGCTACTAACCAAACCGTTGCGCCCGCAGTCGAAAATTTAATGGCGTTACTCAGCAGATTTGTGAGAGTTTGGACAATTCGGTCTGGATCTATCCATAGCTCAACTGATAAGCTCTCAATTGAGAGTTTTACCCCAGCTTTCTCTGCTAAAGGCTGCATAATATTCACTGCTGACTCAATTAACTCAGCAACATTGCGGGTTTCCCGTTCCATTTTTACCCTACCCGACTCGATGCGCTCTATATCCAAGATGTCGTTAATCAAGCGAACTAGGCGATCGGTGCTATCGGTAGCAATTTGCAGTAGACGTTTTCCCTGCTCTGATGTGGCTGTCAGTAAACCACTGGTGAGCATTCCTAAGGAACCGTGAATTGAAGTTAGTGGTGTGCGGAGTTCGTGGCTGACAACGGAAACAAACTCATCTTTCATCCGTTCGATTTGCTTACGCTCTGTAATATCACGCAATATTACTGTATAATATACTTTGTTTCCCTGATCTAATTTCGAGATCGAAGCTTCAGCCGGAAATTCTGTCCCATCCCGACGACGACCAAATATTTCTCGCCGTTCTCCCATTCTCCGAGCCAGGTTAGGAGATGTACCAAAGTCAACGACATGGTGACGATGGGCTTGAGCAAAGCGTAATGGTAATAGTAAATCTAGGGGCTTGCCGATGGCTTCAGAGGCAGTATAGCCAAAAATCTTTTCGGCTCCTTGGTTAAATAATGTAATTTTTTGCTGGGCATCGATGGAAATAATGGCATCATCAGCAATATCTAAGATGCGGGCAAATTTTACTTGGGAGATCCGCAGTTGTTCTTGAATTTTTTGGCGTTCATCCAATTCTGATTGTAATTTGCGGTTGAGGCTAATTAACTCCGCCGTGCGTTGGGCAACGCGCAATTCTAATTCGTTATTAGCTTTATGTAAAAATGCTTCGGTTTGCTTGCGTTTGGTAATATCCCGGGCGATAAATTGCGAAGCTGGTTGACTTTGGTAGATACAAGGGGCGGCGGCTATTTCCAGAGCGATCGCAGTTCCATCCAACCGCAGAAATTGTACTTCATGTAGGGGAATTTCTTGGTGAAATTCTTTTAAAAGTCGGAAATTTTCGCTCACAGCCTGTTGTGAGTCGGGGTGAACCAAATCAAGTATTTTTTTACCGAGTAATTCTATGGGTACTGTTGCGCCAAACAGCTTGACTGCGGCACTATTGACAAAGACAAAATTTCCGTCGCCTTCAATAAATATCGCTTCTGGGCAAAGTTCTACTAGCTGTTGGTAGCTTTGCTGACTTTGTTGGAGTGCAATTTGGGCGAGTTGGCGATCGCGTTGATTGCGCAATGCCATAATCCCATAAGCTAAGTCTGCGGCTAGTGCTTGCAATAATTCTACTTCATCGCTATCAAAGGAATTTGGTTCAGTGGCGTAAATATTCAACGCCCCAAATACTTGATGTTCGGCAATTAACGGTAAAGATATCGATGCTGCATAGCCTTGCTTACTTGCCTGACACCGCCAAATTTCGTAATTAGGATCAGTTAAAATATTTTGGATAATCGCGGTTTGACCTGTGCGAATCGCTGTCCCCGATGGGCCTCTACCATGAATTGTATCAGCCCAGGTGAGGTTGAGAGATTGCAAATATCCATCTTCATAACCTGCTTGCGCGATCGGGCGAATAGTTTTTTCGCCATCATTTTCAGCAAAACCAACCCACGCCAAGCGATAGCCACCCACTTCCACAATCATTTGGCAAATTCTGTGCAGCAAATCTAACTCATCTTTGGCACGCACAAGTACTTGCGAGCAATTACTCAACGCCTGAAGTGTCCGATTTACCCGGCGAATTTCTGTTTCTACTCTTCTATATTCTGTAATGTCTCGCGTAATTGCCAAATTTACTATTTTTCCACCCGTTTCGCTGGCTAAGGGTACACCGTGAGTTTCCATCCAGCGACGATTACCTTGACAGTTCACCATCTCAAACTGTAAAGTCCCCTTATTTCCCTCACAGATACTGGCGTGGAATTGGCGAAATGCTGTTTGATATTCTGGTGTAATCAAAGAATAAACTGATTTACCAATCACCGCTACGCTGCTATCAGCCTCTAGCATCACAATTCCGGCGGGGTTGATTTCCAATAAAGTCCCATCGGCGGCAATAATTTTGACACAATCTGGTTCAGCATCAAAAATTGCCCGCCAGCGATTCTCTGGTTCAGCTACTTTATCACACAAGGCAGTGTCCAGAGGGCAGGAGGCAGAAGGAATACCTGCAACGTTTGCCTCACTTTGGGTACTCTGACTATTAGTGACGCGCCGCAACAATTTAATCCGCTCTAAGCGATTGATAATCCGAGTTACAAGTTCCGGGCCGACAATCGGCTTACTCACAAAATCATCAGCACCAACACTAAATACTTGGTTAACAATTTCCGCATCACTATGAACTGTGAGAAATAATATCGGCAATTCACTCCAATGGGGATCATTCCGTACTACTTTGCAGATTTCAATCCCATTGGTGTAAGGCATTTCCACATCCAGAATCAGCAAATCTGGAGACACCGTTTGCAAAGTTGTCCAAAACTGTCGCGGATCTTCCAAGCCGATGACTTTCAAACCCCAAGGACTGAGTAAAGTTTGTAACAATGCCAGAATTTGCGGATCGTCGTCTACAGCTAATATCTTGGCTTCCGCATGGGGAGCTTGTTGCAGTACTTGGGTAATTGCTTCTAACACCTGTGGTGTCGGCATCGGCTTCTGCAAAAAGGTGTGTCCGCCGTTACGCGCTAGTTGTAAACGATGAGTAAAATCACTCTGCTCAGTCAACACTAGCACAGGTACAGGAGGCTGATTCTGGGAAAGTTCTGCTAGTAAACTCCAACTTTCTTCTTGATTATCAGAAACACTAGGATCAAGCAGCACCACACTGGGATGCTCGCGGTAGATTACATGTCTGGCATTTTCAATACTAGTGGCAATTGTCACTTGGAGATTGCCGTTAGCAGACTCTGTTTCGAGATTTGCGGCTAAAGATTGTTCGCGATCAACCACCAATACTAAAGGCCTCTCATCAGCAGTTACTGGGGGAGATGTCGATTCCTGCTGTTTGCTTTCAATTTCTTGACGTAATTGCTGCACCCAAGTTTTTAATTTACTGGTATCTGATTGCGTCAAAGTTTTATCAGATTTCAGTAGTTGCTCAATTTTACGTGCTAGTTTCGAGCCTAGAGGTAAGCCAAAAGTACCCAAAGAGCCTGCTAAGGTGTGGGCTTCTTGGGCTGCTTGCGATCGCAATTCTGGACTTAAACTCTTATAGTTAACTGTTGCAGCTTGCTCGAGCAGCCCCACCTGCTCTTTGACTCGTCCTTGAAATCGCTGCCAAATTCCTGCAACTGCTGCGAGTGTTTGTTGCTGTGATTTGCTTATATTTGCAGATTTTGGGCGGTCTAATCCTGCTTTATTTCCCTGCTCCTCTACTGTTTGGGGCTTGAGGCGATAGCCAATACCATAAACTGTTTCGATGAAATCACCAGGCGCTCCCACATGGCGCAGTTTCATCCGCAAGCCCTTGATATGGGTGCGGACAGCTTCTTCCCCTGGAGTATCATCATAAGACCAGAGATGCTCCAAAATCATGCCGCAACTAAATACTCGGCGACTATTGCGCAAAAATAATTCTAACAGGGCGTATTCTTTAGGAGTTAATGACAGCAACTCGCGATCGTAAATTACTTCACAGCTACTAGGATCGAGGCGTAAATTACCCCACTCCAGTACCGGTTGCGCTGTAGTTCCCCCCCGACGTAATAAAGCACGGACACGAGCCACCAACTCTTCTTGGTCAAACGGTTTAACTACATAGTCATCTGCGCCTGCATCTAGCCCAATTGCTTTTTCATGACTGCTATCACATCCTGTTAGTAATAGCACGGGCATTTGCAAACCACGGGAGCGGATATGACGACAAAGACTGATGCCATCTAACTTAGGCAACACGACATCCAATAAAATTAAATCATAGTCATAAGTTTCAATTAAATCCCTACCAGCTTTACCATCATTAGCAACTTCGACAGCATAGTTTTGGTTAGTGAGAATTTCTCTGAGTACCTCTGCGAGTAACTCGTCATCCTCGACAACTAAAATTTTCATCTCAAAAATTCGCTTGCGATAGTGATTTGCTAGATAACGAGCCGTAAAAGTTTAATTTAAAATAAAAACAATTGATATTAATTTTTCACTTAAATGCATATTAAATTATAAATCTTTAAATCTTGGCTCGGCATTAACAAATATCAATATTTTTGCGATCGCCTGTAGTCATTTCTTTGATGCGTATAAGCGTAACAGCAACTCTACAGACATCGCCTTTAGGAAAATATCAATAGAAGCCAGAATAAGTTATAGCGCCTATGTATGAGCAAATAAGCTAAATAAAGATATTTTTCGTAAAATTTGCTTTAATTCGCAATTTTTTCAATTATGATGCTAAATTGCGATTCGCAAACTTAAATTCTGATTTGTAAACTTAATTTACGAGTCGCAAACTTAATTTACGAGTCGCAAACTAGATTTTCCGCAATACTCACCCTTGGAAAAACTCAATAACGGACTTACAAAAAATAAATTACCCATATTCTGTAGTGCGAGCATCTTGCTCGATGAATGAACATCAGCGAGCGAGACGTTTGCCCTTCCCTGCGGGAGGCTGCGCCAACGGACACGCTACGTGAACGCACTCCAAATTTATTGGGTATTTAAAAAATTGGATGTCCCTAACCAATAAATCCAGTCCGTCACCTACCAAGGGTGCGGCGAATCAAACATTGTAGGGGCGGGGAAACCCCCATTGGTGTTAACTTAAGTTAAAAGGCTTATCCCACAGGCATTTTACCCCACCCCTCAATCCCCTCCCCGCAAGCGGGGAGGGGACGTTTTGCGTCAGCAAAGCTGGGGTGGGGTAGGGCGGATCTTGATGGGAAGCGTGAAAAGGCAAAATCATTTCTTGATAAGGGTTTCACGTTAAGTTGACACCAATGGGTTTCCCCGCCCTACAAGTGATAGGATAGGCAAATTTATGATTGGGATGTTTTTTATTTGTCAGCTACGCCCAAGGTTGGCGAAGGTAATGTTTATAAAGCAGCCTTTTTGCTAGGAAAACCTGGAGATTTTACTCCAGCCCAAATAGTTAAAGGCTGTCTAACCTGTTTATACAGCAAACTCTCAAGAATTAATCCATTATTATTAGCCGTCCAAATTTGAATCGGTTGCTTGAGAGACTCATAAAAGCCGTTATACCAACCCTTATGAGTATTGAGATTTCTTTGGACAAAATTAAATAGCTGACGCGTGTAAGCCGTATTATAAAGTACATGCCAGCCAACAGCTGCTTTGGTACTAAGGAACCGCAAATTATTGTATTTTGTTTGAGTATCTGTAATAGTTGCCCAAGCTTCTCCATTGACAAACAAGCTGCTGTAAACAAAGTAGGGAGGACGATCTAAGTAGTCTCCTGTAACGGCTGTTAATTGTTTTGTCGTGAGATAGCGAGCTTCCTGAGCGGCTAAAATCCTGTCAGCGTAAGCTTTAGGCAAAGATTGAAATCCGGTTTCAATCCCATCGAGGATATAAGGTTCGCTCAGAACGTAGTTATTAGCTCCCGAATTTTCGTGGTTCCGCTGATCGTAAGGTACACCTTTGCCGTAAAGATTGGCAAAGGCAACATGGGATTGATAATTTAATGCTTGATCAACATTCAATCCCCAGAGTTTTAACCCATAGGCGGCGTAATTCTCATAGCCTAAGCGTCCTTCTTGGTGGTACTGTTCTTTACCGTTGATGACGGTAGTACCATACATTTGTCCGTTGCGGGTGAGACGTTGAACTTGCCAATGTTGCCAAACAGCTTCTATTTTGGGTTGGAAGGATGGATATTTTGCGCCGACAATCTTCAGCCAGATTGCCAATCGTCCGATATCAATAGCTGACCAGCCAATTTCTTCTCTGGTCTCTAGTTGACCATAATTCACTGGTTCTAGAGTTTGAGAATTGTAAACTTTGTTAGGTAGTTCCCCTTTATATAAAGCCATAGAAGCTAGAGTCTGCAACATTCTGCTCATTTTGGCTTCAAATTCATATCCAGATACCAAATTGAGTTCTCTAACGCTCACCAAAGCCGCGATCGCAGTTGCGATATCCCAGATTGTCGCCGAATTCATTCCCTCAACCGAATTCACCAAGCCGGTTTCCTGGTTCCAGTTACGCTGGAAATATAACCAAGCTTGATGAGCGATCGCAGTTTCTTCGAGAGTTAATGCTCCTAATCCTGGGGCGAGATAGGGAGTTTTACTGATGAGCGCCTGACTAGGGCTAATCGGCGTACCAGGTAAAACTAAGGATTGAGCATCAAAGTTAGCAAGTGCTTCTGTTGCATTGCCAGTGGTATCAGAGTGAGATGACGAAATTTCCGTTTTTAGCACAGTATCAGTACTATAAAGCTGCTTCTATCAATAATTTAGACCAAAATATCGATTCTAGCTGTAACTATCACCCTCATATAAGCTACGATAGACAAGCTTTTGAGTGGTAATGTCCAATGATATGACATTTTTTTTGATATTTTTCTGTATTAAATAACACTTTTAGCAAAATTAAGTGTTAATTTTCCAGAAAAATAATAATTAATACATAGTATATACATGATTTTCCCCATCAGTGCCAGGGAAAATACTGATTCGAGACCAGAGGGGCATGTATGCTTCATGCCTGATTGCAGCGCGTAAATATTGATCGTTGATACAAATAAGGCGGGGTTTCCCTGGATTAAATCAGCAAACCCCGCCCAAACACGAAAATTCATATTTCCGTCAGCTAATTACGAATTACGTTAGCGAAGCGGTAGCGAGGAACGAGCGTCATTACGAATTACACTGACTTCTGATGCCGCACTTCGACAACAGTATGCACATTACCGCGAGGAGTAAAATCTGCCTTCACCGTCACTGCTAAAGGATCGCAAGCGGCAACAAAATCATCGAGAATTTGATTAGCAGACTCTTCGTGAGAAATATAGCGATCGCGGTAACTGTTAATGTAAAGCTTAAGCGCTTTTAATTCCACTACTCGTTCATCAGGAACGTAGCTAATATAAATCGTTGCAAAATCGGGGTAGCCAGAAAACGGACATTTACAGGTAAACTCCGGCAAAGTAATGCTAATGTCATATCGCCTACCCACACGCGGATTTGGAAAGGTAATTAATTGTCCTTCCTCAATCTCGCGTTCGCCATACTTCATTTGTGTGGTGTCAGTTGTCATTTGTCATTTGTCATTTGTCATTTGTCATTTGTCAAGATGGTAACTGTCAACAGTCAACAGTCTCCCCTACTCCCTCATCGCCTACTCTTGCTCCCAGTCTGGGCAATTACTATCATCCCAACCGTTGGGATGCATGGCACAAACTAACAGGTTACCACCATATACTTGACCGTGGTAGTGAGTGCAACCAACGCAGGCGGGGTTTTTGTCTGGTGTGGCTTCAACTGGATAAGGAAAACCCAAATCTACATCTGCTACTACGTCTTCTAGTTCCCAGTAAACCTCTAACATGGGTTCTGTTAAGTCGTGTAAATACTGGTCAACTTCAGTAGCAATTGTCATTTGTACTTGTTCTGTAATTTCTTCTGTGAGTTCCAAAACAGCATCTACTATCTCATCTACTATGTCACTCATGCCGAGGAAAAAGTCCTCTACTTCATCAGCCACTGTCTCAATGATGTCCATCAAATCTTTCTGCCAATTGTCCATAAACTTAACGCCTTTACTAGCTATAAATACAGCGCTTTGTGTGGCCTGGCTGGAAGTAATAGTACAGATGCGTTGGAATTCGTAATTCGTAATTACTTTTCGCAATGGTTTGTTTATTTCCGCCGCGCTCCTAGATCAAGTATATTCAAAAATTGGCGATGTATAAACGGGGGTTAAGCTCATCCCACCTCTTGAAAAAGTCGGCTTCCCAGCGCTTGGATGATTTTATGGATTTATATAAAATTTTTGCGCCTAATCAAGCAGGTTTGCCTTAAGGCGTTCTCGTGGAGGTAACCGCTACGCTTCTATGCATAAAACATAGAAACAATCAGCACAACCCATATATTGACAGGGTTTTGTGCGATCGCTCTTTTGCTGCTATTGACTACTCGTTGCGTTGCAGCCGTTTTAACTCTTCTTGCAGTTTTTGCACTTGGTCACGCAATCCACCGACATCATCATCATCATTGGTTGCGGAATTTTTCACCGTCGGTTCTTCATCGTCTTCTAAAATTTCAATGCGGCGGGGTTCAGCAGGTGGTGTTTTTTCTGTATCTGCACCAGATGATTGGGGCTGTTGCGCTTGCTTCATCATATCTTCGACAAAGCGACGGGCTTCATCTGTGGTCATTTCGCCCTTTGCCACCATTTCATCTGCCAGTTTTTGGACTTGCGATCGCAGTTCCGCTAATTTTCCCCCAGCTTTCTCACCTGCGTAAGAAGCTAAGCCAACACCGAGGTAAAAAGCTTTTTGAACAATATCTCCAAAACCAGGCATTGCTGCTGAACGCTCCTCAAAATAGGGCGACCCGGAGTCTACGCCTACCACAAGCATCCCGTATTGCTGCTACCTTCCGGTCCTGACAAGATTTGGGCGTTGAAGTCGCATAGGTCCAGGTCTCTTAACAATATAACACTAAAATTCCGTAATTGGATGTTATTCCACAACAATTCGCCATTCGTGTAACTGATAATTCACACAACCGTTTTGTACCAATGGGTCAAGGGCTACAATTGCTTGGGCTTCGGCCATTGATTCCGCCTCAAACAGCATCATCCCGCCGCCGAATTCTGCCCAATAACCTGATTTGGCTTTGTGTCCTTTGGCAATCAAATCCTCAATGTAAGCTTTATGGGCGGGGATGTATTGGTCAAAGGTAGGTTTATCAACTTTACCTGCTTCAATTTTCACAAAAGTCGGCATCTACTTCCAACCTCTAGAATTTTGGTATTGGTATTGTAATTTAAGTAGACCAAAAAATTCTGCGATGCCTGAGGCGGGCTACGCCTACGCTAAAAAATAGTAGTTTATGGTACCATTTTTGCAGAAATGTACAAAAGCTGATTTCTCTAGGTGAATGATAAACTCAGCTTATAGAATCAGATCTAAAGATTTCAGTCTACTGACAATAGCTCCCCCACTCGTCGTGAGAGATCCTCTTAAAATCTAATTCAAATAACTACTTAAATATAAATTTAGCATAACTAATTCTGCTTGTTCTTCCGGCATCTCTAAATATTTTAGGTTAACAATTTTGCCGTTATTTTCCAAGTCAAATAAATCATAACCTGCAATTAGAAAAGGCATTCTTTGATAAAAATTTTCAGCTTCTTTTACAGAATTTAAAGCTATTCTTCCTTGAAAGCCTAAACTAAAACTACGTAAAATTGCGAAGAACAGTAGAATAGTTCCTACTCCTTTATAATTCCTTATTTCTTGAATAGATGCACGGTTCCAAGGAGCTACATTTAGTAAGTTTACATAAATTAAATTTTTACCTATTTCTAACCTAGAATAGTGTTTGGTAATTTGTAAAACTATTAAACCTTGAGCAATTGAGTCGTATTCCAGTACACAGACTTCATAAGTTCTCGGCTCATTTAAATATTGGCTTATATCTAAGTTTTTATCCCAACATTTTTCATTTTGAAGTTGAGGCTTCCAACTTAATTCAATTTGTTGAATATGTCTTAATGAAATAGGTACAATCTTAGCTTGTACATATTCGTTATGAAAATTATCAAAGATTTTTACAGCTTCTTCTCCTGCTAACATAAATCTTCCACTTAGATTACAAATATTGGCAAGCAGAATTATCACCCACTACAAGTACCCAGATGTCCTACAGAGAAAAAGATAAAGCTTTCTACTATCTCCTGAGTTTCGGCATCTAGTTATATACCAGAAGGCTGAGAAAAGTTATTGGGGTTATTAACTTTATACTGATAATTTATGATTTATTTGTGACTATGGTGTGACTAACTTAGTCACAAGTTTTTGTCTAATTCTTTAAAAATCAAACTCTATACTGTGCATTAACTATTTTCATGGCTGCCTACTTTCACTGCCAAATATTTCAACTTTAAAAAGTAAAAAACCCTACGTATATTAGGCTCATACAGTAGGGAAAAGCAAAATTGACTTTGTTAGTTTCAATCACCATATAAAAAATTAACTATATTTTTATATAGGTTTTAAATTTTAATATCAACACAGCTACGTTATTTATACTTTCCCAGTGTTCTCATGGAATGATCAACCCAAATTTCTCACAAAAGGCGTAATATCTTCCCACCAGTCTTTGCTGCTCAATGTTAAAATCTAAAATCCAAAATCTAAAATCTAAAATTGAATGAGCCTGTTTTTCATTGCCTTGCTACCACCGCCAGATATTCAAGATGACGTTAACCAAATCAAGCAATACTTTGCTGATAACTACGCCAGCCGACACGCGCAAAAGTCCCCGCCTCACATTACCCTGCAACCGCCCTTTGAATGGGCACATAGGGATATGTCACAACTAGAATCTTCTATTTTGGAGTTTGCTAACCAGCAACAGCTGCTACCTATTACATTAAGTGGGTTTGCGGCATTTGCACCGCGCGTCATATATATAGATGTAGTCAGAAGCCAAGAACTGTTAACCTTGCAACGAGATTTAACGGCTCATGTAGAAGCAAGTTTGGGAATTGTTGACAAGGTTGGGAAAACCCGCCCCTTTGCACCCCACATGACAGTTGCTTTTCGGGACTTAACGCGACAGAATTTTCAAGCTGCTTGGGCTGAATTTGAAAATCGGCAATTATATTTTGAGTTTACTGCTGACAAGTTGACTTTATTAATTCACGACGGTAGGCGTTGGAATATTAAATCGGAGTTTGGTTTTTTAGGAGTCAATAGTCAATAGTCATTTGTCATTTGTCTACCTTATCCCCCTTATCCAGACACAATACGAGACTGGACTTGAGATTTACTTAATTCACTGACTAAACGATGTGCTTGGTGCTTGTAAAGTGGATATTGTAAAGTTCCAGGCAGTCGGTTCATTAATGTTCTGGCTGTATGCATATCACAGCCAGAAATCCGTGAAATTACTGCTGCGCCTTCAAATGCAGCTTCTGATGTCAGCGCCGATTCTACTCGGACTTGCAATTGCCCAGGTGCGATCGCTCCCCGTTCTACTTTTTGCAATCCTTCAATAGTTGCTAAAACTACCAAGCGATCGCCTACAGCTAGTTTGATATCATCAGAGGGCATCAACTTAGAATTGGATTGGCTAGCTTTGGCATGGAGAATTGGTACTATCCCATAACCATAAGCAATCTCAGCCAGCAATTTGCCATTGAGAGTATCATCAGCTTCAATTTGATATTCAGTCACTAGTGTAGTTTGTCCGTTGAGGCGAAACAAATTCAGGACATTTTCCCCAAACGCCGCCGCTGCAAAAGCTTCCGCAGCCAGAGCATAAACGCCTAAAACCCGAGCATAAGGTAGTAATCTCGCCACATTCTCACTAAAATGGGGGTCGTAGGTGCGAATTACTAAATTAGCTGTCGGATTGCTAGCATGGGCTGTCAATGCAATTTCTAAATTAGTTACTTCATCATCGGTTACAACAATAACGCTTTTGGCAGTTGCCAGATTGACTTGGCTGAGAGCATTTTTAATATTGCCAATAATCAACGGCATTGTGGATAATATCTCTGAGTCTAGTTCAGTGGCATGAACACCTACCAAAGGTTGTTTGAGTTCTTGCAATAGCTGGGCTACACCCTTACCAACTCTCCCTAAACCAACTAATACTATATGCTCGGCTTTGGGTACTGGGAGACGCCGCCGAGAAAACTGGAATTTAGCAGCTAAGACACGTTCAGTCATAATGGCATAGAGAATGCCGACAAAAACTGTACCTGCTACAGTCTGAGTGATGCTGAATAAATGCAGCCACCAAGGAATTTCAAAAGGTAGTTGTAGCTGTCCAAATAGGTTATCATAGCCGCCGATGCTTAAAACTAAAGAGACATTCAGGGCATCTTGGAAGCTGATTTTGGGATATTGTAGCTTGTATAGTAAAGTCCCGCAGAAAAACCAACTCAGCATCAGAAAACCGCCAACCAAAGCTACACGCCGGGTTTGGCTACTATCCTGCCAAAATTGACTCAGCTTGTGGCGCAGATTTTGCCATCTCATACCAACGATCAGTGCCCAAAAGAATTGCTTGCGACTGGTAACAGGTTGTGCTGTGCGAGTAGGGAGGCGTAGACGCTTCGCGTCTTGTCCCCAGACATCGCTGACTTCAATATATGCAACAGTATCTCCGCGTAAAATTTGCGTGTTCGGCTCCCATTGATAGAATGCTTTTGGTACAGGTTCTCCGGCTCTAGCATGAGCTAAAACTCGGCGATGAGCAGTATTAATTTCATGAATTTGGGGATGAGTACCCCAACGATGGGAAACATCTACAGGTACTCTAAAAACTCGTAGTAACTGATTTTCTAGAGTGAAAAAGCCTCTAGTTTCACTGCTTAAGCCGGCGATCGCAAAGCTTTTGGCTGGTAATTGGGTAGCGTCAAAAGCGACAAAATTACCCAAATTTTGACTGAGTAATTCATTGAGATTTTCTTGTGCGGAGCGAATCACCAGACGAATTTTCGGATTGAGCGATCGCGCGGCAAATGCAGCAGCAATATTCACCCGCTCATCACTAGTTACAATCAAAATTGCCCGACACTGTCTAATTCCTGCCTGTTCTAATATCTTCGGTTGGCGACAATCACCAATTATGAGTTTGTCTACTAAATCAGGTAATTCGGGAATTTCCCATCTTTGAATATTTGCAACTTCAATCGCATTTACCTTGACACCAAACTCTTTGAGAACAGACACACAATACTGTCCTAAATTGCCAAGCCCACACACTAAAAATAAGTTGGCATCGATAGTTGCATTCTGTACCATAATTAAGGCTAATGCTAATCTATTAGATATTTAACTTTTTAATTGCTAATTCGGTGTGATATATTTCCGAAATACACAGAACTGTATTTGTATCTCCCAGTGCCATTAACTATTTCATTATTATGGAACCTGTAACATTAACAGCAGTTGCAACAGCGATCGCTACTATAGTTTTAACTAAGGCTTTAGAAAAAACTGGCGAAAAGCTTGGGGAAGCTGCATTAGACAAAAGTCGTGAGTTAATTGAACAGCTACATCATAAAAATAAGTTACCCTGGCTAGCGGATGGGACACAGCAAAATTCACAGCAGCCGTTAGATTATGGCAAAGCAGTGCTGGAGTTGAAAGCAGCAGCAGATAAAGATGACGACATTGCTCAACGAGTGCGAGAAGTAGAAGCAGCCGTTAACAATGAACAGTCTCAGGGTGCTGAAGAAATTCAAAAATTAGTAACAAAAATCCAAGCGCAGCCATCTATTGTCAATAACTTTGCCAAATTAGCGGATGAAATCAAAGTCGAGAAAGGATCAACGGTTGCCCAACAAGTCATAATTGAGCAACAGCACAACACTTACAACTGACTACCGTCGCCTGGAGGAGAACAGGTAAAGTCAAATCTCGCTAACGAAATACCGCAAAATTTACCCCTGAGTGGGGTGGTGGAATTTGTCGGACGCGCCACAGAATTGCAAAAACTCCACGAACTTTTGCTGCAAAATCAACAAGTGGTTACTGAGCGTAGTCGAAGTATAGCCATTGCAGCTATTGCGGGGATGGGGGGAGTTGGGAAAACAGAACTCGCCTTACAATATGCCATCCAGTACCGCGAAACATACAACGGTGGGCTTTGCTGGTTGTTGCCAAAATCTGGAGATATAGGTATTCAAATTGTCCAGTTTGCCAGAACGCAGCTTGATTTAAACCCGCCAACAGATGTAGGTTTACCCGCCCAAGTGCAATATTGCTGGCGGCGTTGGCGAGAGGGTGAGGTGCTGCTGGTGTTGGATGATGTCAGCGACTATGAAGAAGTCAAGCCTTATTTACCGTCATCATCTTCTCGGTTTAAAGTGCTGATGACTACGCGCCAGAAATTGGGGCGGATAGCACAATTATCTTTGGATGTGCTGCAACCAGAGGCGGCGCTGGAATTATTAAAGTCTTTACTCAAAGAAACACCGGGGCGAGTTGAAAAAGAATTAGCTTTAGCAAATCAGTTGTGTGAGTGGCTGGGATATTTACCTTTGGGTGTGGAATTAGTGGGGCGCTATCTGGCGCGGAAACAGGATTTATCTTTAGCAGAAATGTTGCGGCGGTTGGAGAACAAGCGATTAGATGAGCGTTCTTTGTCTAAATCTAAGTCGGAAGCCGACATGACAGCACAACGAGGTGTGTTAGCAGCCTTTGAGTTGAGTTGGCAAGAATTAGAGGAGAATGATCAACAACTGGGCTGTTTATTAAGTTTATTTGCCGCCGCACCCATACCTTGGGTGTTGGTGGAACAGTGTTTACCAGAGGAAGATGCCGAAGATTTAGAGGAAATTAGAGATGATAGTCTGCTGAATTTGCATTTACTCCAGCGTAAAGGTGAGGGAATCTATCAACTACATCCACTATTGCGGGAGTTTTTCCAATATAAGCTTACAGGTTTAGAACAGGCAGAGGAATTTAAGCGATCGCTTTGTCGGGTAATGGTAGCAGTTGCAAAAGATATTCCTGACTCCCCCACCCTTGAGAAAATCACTACAATCTCCCCTGCAATACCTCATCTAGATGAAGTAGCGAATAATCTCATTCAATACGTCAGCAATGATGATTTACCCTGGCCTTTTGTCGGTAACGGTAGATTTTATGAAGGTCAGGGATTGTATAATCAGGCATTACCTTGCTACAAGCGGTGTCTAGAAGTTACCAAAAAATGTTTGGGAGAAGAACATCCAGATGTCGCCACTAGCCTCAACAACCTCGCAGTACTCTACAAATCCCAAGGCAGATACAGCGAAGCTGAACGCTTGCATATCCAAGCTTTAGGACTTAGGCGCAAGCTGCTGGGAGAACGACACCCCGATATCGCACAAAGCCTCAACAACCTAGCATTAATATACCGTTTCCAAGGCAGATACAGCGAAGCTGAACCCTTGTACATTCAAGCTTTGACACTATGGCGCAAGCTACTGGGAGAAGAACACTCATATGTCGCCACTAGCCTCAATAACCTAGCGCAAATCTACAGTTTCCAAGGCAGATACAGCGAAGCCGAACCTTTGTGCATTCAAGCTTTGGCACTCAAACGCCAGTTGCTGGGAGAAGAACACCCAGATGTCGCTACTAGCCTCGGCAACCTAGCGCAAATCTACAGTTTCCAAGGCAGATACAGCGAAGCCGAACCTTTGTGCATCCAAGCTTTGGCACTATGGTGCAAGCTAGTGGGAGAAGAACATCCAGATGTCGCCACTAGCCTCAACAATCTAGCGGCACTCTACCATTTCCAAGGCAGATACAGCGAAGCCGAACCTCTGTACATTCAAGCTTTGGCACTCAAACGCCAGTTGCTGGGAGAAGAACACCCAGATGTCGCTACTAGCCTCAACAACCTAGCAAAACTCTACGAATCCCAAGGCAGATACAGCGAAGCCGAACCCTTTTTAATCCAAGCTTTGGCACTCAGGCGCAAGCTGCTAGGAGAGGAACACCCAGATGTCGCCTCTAACCTCAACAGCCTCGCGGGAATCTACTATTCTCAAGGCAAATACAGCGAAGCCGAACCTCTATACATTCAAGCTTTGGCACTCAAACGCCAGATGCTGGGAGAAAAACACCCAGATGTCGCCACTAGCCTCAGCAACCTAGCGAAAATCAACGAATCCCAAGGCAGATACAGTGAAGCCGAACCTCTGTACATTCAAGCTTTGGCACTATGGCGCAAGCTGCTAGGAGAGGAACACCCAGATGTCGCCTCTAACCTCAACAGCCTCGCGGGAATCTACTATTCTCAAGGCAAATACAGCGAAGCCGAACCCTTTTTAATCCAAGCTTTGGCACTATGGCGCAAGCTACTGGGAGAAGAACACCCAGATGTCGCCGCTAACCTCAACAATCTAGCAAAACTATACTATTCCCAAGGTAGACACAGCGAAGCTGAACCACTGTACATTCAAGCTTTGGCACTATGGCGCAAGCTGCTAGGAGAAGAACACTCAAATGTCGCCACTAGCCTCTATAACCTAGCAGAACTCTACGAATTCCAAGGCAGATACAGCGAAGCTGAACCACTGTACATTCAAGCTTTGGCACTATGGCGCAAGCTACTGGGAGAAGAACACTCAAATGTCGCCGCTAGCCTCAACAGGCTAGTAAAACTCTACAAATCCCAACGTAAATACAGCGAAGCCGAACCATTTTTAATTCAAGCTTTGGCGCTATGGCGCAAGCTGCTGGGAGAGGAACACCCATTTGTCGCCACTAGCCTCAACAACCTAGCAGAACTCTACGAATTCCAAGGCAAATACAGCGAAGCCGAACCTCTTTACATCCAAACTTTGGCGCTCACACGCAAGTTAGTGGCAGAAGAACACCCAGATGTCGCCACTAGCCTCAACAACCTAGCGGTACTCTACGAATCCCAAGGCAAATACAGCGAAGCCGAACCCTTTTTAATCAAAGCTTTGGCACTATGGCGCAAGCTACTGGGTGAAGAACACCCAGATGTCGCTACTGGTGTCAGCAACCTAGCGGTACTCTACAAATCCCAAGGCAAATACAGCGAAGCTGAACCTCTTTTCATCCAAGCTTTGGCACTCAGGCGCAAGCTACTGGGTGAAGAACATCCACATATCGCTGTTAGCCTCAACAACCTAGCGGTACTCTACAACTCCCAAGGCAGATACAGCGAAGCCGAACCCCTTTACATCCAAGCTTTAGATATTCTTGAGCAATGCTTAGGCGCTAATCATCCCAATACTGTTACTGTACATCAAAATTTAGCAGATTTGCGCTCCGGCGTAGCCCGCCGCAGGCATCGCCTTACCTCAGAGCAGTAAAATTGAAGCTTTCAGTCTAATCAATCAAGCTTTTATCTGCAAGTTCCGTGTTCTGAACTCCAAGTTTCCTGTTCCAAACAAGAACGTTCCTGTTCCAAGTGAGAATGTTCCTGTTCTGAACGAGAACGTTCCTGTTTCAAACGAGAATGTTCCTGTTCTGAAAGAGAACGTTTCTGTTTCAAGTGAGAATGTTCCTGTTCTGAGCTAGTAGTTCCGAGTTCTGAGGTGGAATGATGGTGTTCTGAGTGCGATCGCTCCCTGAAAATTCTCTGTGATCTACTGTGCGATCGCAAATCCTCAGCCTACATCAGTCTCATTTTACTGAATAAGCGCGATCGCTCCCTGAAAATTCTCTGTGATCTACTGTGCGATCGCAAATCCACACTCAACATCAGTCTCATTTTACTCAATAGGCGCGATCGCTCCCTGAAAATTCTCTGTGATCTACTGTGCGATCGCAAATCCACACTCAACATCAGTCTCATTTTACTCAATAGGCGCGATCGCTCTTGTTGAGATGGTAAAATCACAAGCGTAGACGCGCAGCGGCTTGTCGTCAGACATCGCCTCGGCAACAAAAAATCAGCTACGATCAATCATATAATTCTCTTCACAACCACAGTAATGTTAATTACATACACTGCAAAATATACAAAAACTAATAGCGGATATATGGGACAACTCATTGAATGGCAAGAAGTGATCACAGAAGGAGAAACCATAGAAGAATGCAGAGCTATGTTGCAAGATGCAACGAAAGAAATGATTCTTGCCTATCGTCAACAAAATAAAGAAATTCCCACAGGTGATGCTTTGCTGGAACAAATTCCTATAGAGGTTTGAGTGTGTCAGTCAAACGAAAAGAGCTAATTAAATATTTAGAAGCAAATGGCTTTTATTTATGAAGAGAAGGAGGAAATCATTCCATTTATACTAATGATATCAAAACTATTCCTGTAAAACGCCATCGTACCATCGATCGGATTACGGCTAATGAGATTTGTAAACAAGCAGGTTTATTACCTAATTTTTAACTGCTCTGTTGACGAAAATCTGCTGGCGCGATCGCACTTCCCACACATAACAGCAGTCTTATTTTACTTATATAGGCGATCGCCTGACTCGTAAAGTTTCCCTAGACAAATATAATGATTTAACGTGGCAGCGATATTGCTCCACAATTAATATATGAATTCGCTACATTAAACATGCGCACAATTGCGGAAATTAATGAGAAAATCAGCTGCCAACGTGCGGTGGTGTTGACAGTTGAAGAAGTAAAAGCACGAGTAGCCGAAGTTGGTGTGACAAAAGTTGCTCAGGAAGTTGATGTGATTACCACGGGCACTTTTGAACCGATGGAATCGAGTGGTGCAATTATTAATCTAGGCCATACAGATCCGCCGATCAAAATTCGCCGTTGTTGGTTAGATGGTGTTCCAGCATACCCTGGTTTTGGCGCAGTAGATTTATACCTTGGTGCTAGTTCTGCTGTGGAGGCGAACGATGGTGAAGAAGTGAGGGAACGGGGCGGCGGTCATGTGATAGAAGATTTAATCGCCGGGAAAGCTGTCCAAGTACGCGCCCAAGGACAAGTTACAGATTGTTACCCACGCGCCACCTTTGAAACTACTATCATGCGGGAAACGATAAATCAGTTTTATTTATTTAACCCGCGTAATCTGTATCAAAATTTTATTGTAGGGGTAAATGGAGGCGATCGCCCATTGTTTACTTATCTTGGGCCTTTACAACCACGGTTAGGAAATGCTGTTTATTCTAATCCCGGTGCGATTTCGCCTTTATTCAACGACCCAGATTTACAACTTATTGGTATCGGAACGCGAATTTTTTTAGGCGGTGGTATTGGTTATGTCGCCTGGGAAGGTACTCAACACTTCCCCTTACAAAAACGGTTAGCCAATCATACGCCCATTGGGCCTGCTGCCACATTAGCTTTAATCGGTGATGCCAAGCAAATGGATGCTCGTTGGGTGAGGGGATGTTACTTCAAAAGCTATGGTCCTTCATTAATGTTGGGCGTAGGTGTTCCATTTCCGGTATTATCCGCCCAAGTAGTAGAACATTGCGCAGTACAAGATAAAGATTTAGTCGCGCCCATTGTAGACTTTTCTATTCCCCGGCGCGTTCGTCCCACATTTGGTTTGGTGAGTTACGCCCAACTCAAGTCTGGGCGTGTCACCATTGAAGGTAGAACAGTGCGTGTTGCACCTCTAGCAAGTTTGTTTCTTTCTCGAAAAGTTGCCCTAGAGTTGAAACAGTGGATCGAAGCTGGCAAATTTACCCTGACAGAAGCAGTTTCCCCAATTCCGATGGAGCGTTCTTTTCTACCTCAAGACCGCTGGACGGAATTTTGATATTGGGAGCTAGGGATGAGGGAAGGGGGACAAGGGGGACAAGGAGGACAAGGGGGACGAATGCCCCATGCCCAATGCCCCATGCCCCATCCCCTATTCTTGGGTTGGTTTCGGACGCTTAATCGGCTTAGGAGCCGGCGTTTTTGGTACAGGTTTAGACACAGCTGAGGAATCGCCGCCTATTTTTTTGATTGGGCGTGGAGTTTCTGAACCGCGTCTGGGGGGGAATGGTCTTCTACCACCACCACCACCACCACCGCCACCACGGAAACCACCTTTGTTGAATGGTGGTCTGCGCTTTTTGGGTAAGTCAGCGATCGCTTCTGCACTTTCTATTAGTAATAGGTCAGCTTGTCGCTTAACTTGAAAATCCCAAAACTTGCCTACTGCTTTGGTAGTTAAAACACCCGTCAGTTTCAATTTAAAATATTTGGGTTTGTCAGTTGGTTTGCGCGGAGCCTGTTTGATTTTTACCACTAAGCTCTTGGCATCAAAAGACTGGTAGACTACTTCACCACGAACGGAAAAACCACCATCAGGTATGTCTGATGAGGGTTTGAGGTTACTTGTAGATTCTTGGGAACTAGCAGATACAGTATCATCTAAGATCTGTAATTCTTCTAATTCCGAATCTTCCTCATCCTCCTCTGTCAAATGTTTAGCCAGTTTTTCCGGCTCCCAAACTCCGACAATTTGGAGGTGCAATGTGTCATTTTCTTGTCTTGTCCGTGGATAAACTACCCACAGATGTTCTTGTTCTAAATCCAAATGATTCTTAACTAAACTCATAATCCGTCCTAGGAGAACGGCATTGAGTTCTACACCATCTGTGGTTAGCAGATCACCTTGAGTAAATTGTTCATCGCTGGCACGGTAACGACCTCGGACTAAGCCGATGGCGCGGTACTGCATGGGTTCACTAGGCGGCGGAATCGGTTGCTGCCGATTGGCTAGGTTCCCATTGGAGCTAGTGTCGCTGGGGTTAACAGTCGAATTGTCTAATTTAGAGTCATTGGTTGCTACTGTAGGAACACTAGCTGTTGTCTCTACTTGAGTTGGACTCTGGTCAGAGACAGAAGAATTGGAAGATTCAGGCGACGGCATCAGGTCGGAATTCATAAAAAACTCCTTGCGGCGGAGACACATCCCATTGTGGGATTTTACGAAGGCAGCTGAAAAGAGCGTTTGTGCGGCTGATGAAAGTATATTTGCTTTCAACCAACCACTTTAGAACGCCCATTAGCATTCTAAAGACGCACTTCTACACTAAATGTGTAATTTAGCGTCTTTAGACTAGTTTCGGGAAGCATATCATAGCTAGAATTCTGACGGCTCCTCCTAAAGTCATCACTTACTTTAGCAGCGTGGATAGTTATTTGTTATAAAATTCACAGGCAATCGACGGTATTCCGCAAAGTTTTGGAAATTTTTAACTTTCGGATTTACTCGGATTTATGTGGATGATAATGTCATTAAAGTTCAGGAGAAAGAAGTCTTGTGTCTCAACCGCGCAGCTGGATAGTTAAGGTCGTCTTGGCTTTGGCAGTTCTTACTTTTGTGGGAATTTCAATGGTTCCCTTAATTTCTGCATTTAATAATAATACACAAACCCCAGCCCAGAATAACAACGCCAGCACTAAGGGTAATTCGCCTTCGCCTGACCAAAAATCAAAATTGCAAGACGAAGTTCGGGGTTATCAGTTGGTTTTGCAACGGGAACCAGAAAATCAGACTGCTCTTAAAGGGCTGCTACAGGCACGGTTAGAACTCTTAAGTATCAAAGAAGGTGATATTCAGGGAGTGATTGAACCTTTAGAAAAGCTAGCCAAGCTGAATCCAGAACAGACAGAATATGCAGTACTACTGGCTCAAGCAAAGCAGCAAATTGGTGACAAAGAAGGCGCAGCCCAAGCTTACCGTACTGTTTTGACCACAAAACCAGGTGATTTGAAGGCTTTACAAGGTATGGTGTCTCTGTTGTTAAGCCAACAACGCCCCGAAGCAGCTATTGGTTTATTGCAAGAGACTTTGACTGCTGCACCGCAAGTGAATAAAATCCAGCCGGGAAGTATAGATACAGTCGCCGTACAGGTACTTTTGGGTACAGTTCACGCTTCCCAAAAACGTTATACTCAAGCTCTCGCTGCATACGACCAAGCAACTAAGAAAGATCCCAAAGATTTTCGCCCAGTTTTAGCTAAGGCAATGCTATTGAAGCAACAAGGCAAAGTCGCGGAAGCTAAACCTTTGTTTAATACTGCTTCAGCTTTAGCACCTGCTCAGTACAAAGACGAAATTAATAAAGCCGCCGAGGCTTCGCCAACTCCTACTCCGCCTACATCCCCGACACCCACACCTGAAGGTAAAAAGTGAAAATAGGGGCTAGAGGCTAGGGGCTAGGGGCTAGGGGGGATGAGGAAGACAAAGCAGACAAGGAAAAATTCTTGACTGTTGACTGTTGACTGTTGACTGTTGCCCCATGCCCCATGCCCAAAATTATGCTCCTTCAATTGCTGCAACAACACCAAAGATTAAAAACAAGCATCCACCAATTAAAGTGAGTTGACGTTCGGAGATTCTGCCGGCAATTAATTTGCCACCAATGACTGCGATCGCAGCACAAATGGCGTGTCCTAAAACTGCACCCACACTCACCCCAATGGGGTTATTTCCGGCTGCTAGGGCAATTGTCGCAATTTGTGTGCGATCGCCCCACTCAGCCATAAATGTCAAAATAAAGGCTTCGGTTAAAATTGCCAGTGGTGTTTTGCGTAGTGGTAATTCTAAATCGGCTTGCTTTACCGCAGCTTTGGCTTCTTCTACTACTTCCTCGCTACTTGCACGGGACATCTTACTACCTTGATACAAAAGCTTGATACCAAAGGCAATAAATAAAGCGATTTCCGCATAATGAATATAAACCTTGGGCAACAAAGATGCTGTTTGTCCTAACATCACCGAAAGGATTGTCATTGCCGCTAAAGCCGCTACCACTCCGGTAAATACCAAGCGTCGGGGGTGGTGCATTGCTAAAATCACGGCGATAAAAAATGTTTTATCACCTAACTCGGAAACTGTAATTAGTAACAAACCTGCGGTAAAAGCTGTTAGCACTCTTTCAAGCTCCTAAAGAATCGTTAAACGATGTGAAGCTTGATGAAAGCCCTAAAACTTCACCAAGCTCCACACTTTTTGGTGTGAACTTAGTGAAGGTCTCGCTTGCAAATACAAATATTTTATACTTGTCATCTGAACCAGGCTCATCGCCAGTATGTTGATTCAGATGGGCTGGCGATTAATTACCAGCAGCTACTCCCCTTCTTTACAATCTGAATTGTATAGCTGTCTGAGGAATGAGTCAAGACTGTAGGCGATCGCTCTGATAAGGTGAAGTGGTGAATGTGACTTTACCCATAAGTTTGCCGCTGCTGGAACCATAACTTTGCCGCCACCAACGTTATAACCCTCATTCTTGCGTCAGCTAATTTTGGATGAAATTTAGAGTTTGGAACCATAAGTTTGCCGCTAGTCCTAATTGGAAGGATAAGCTTGCCGTGAGTCCAATCAAGCATAGAAAGCTGTGACTTAAAGGAATTGTTTGCCGCAACGGCAAACAATTCCTTTAAGTCACAAAAGCTGGAAAGCGCCAGATTTTTTTAGAATGCAGCAGAAGCGGTTCATGTTGGTATAGGATAGAAACTTTCGGCTAAGCTTATTTGCTTGCACCCATCTTTTAGTAACCTCGTAGATACATTGTCCATATTTACTTATCTTCACATAGTTTGATTTTTTCTTGCCTACTTACTTATTAAGCTCAATCTTGTCTTTAGCTGCGAGCTTACTGGTATTTGGCTTTAAGTAATTTTCAATACCTTATAATCGAAGATTTTTTCCTTAAGCTTCTTGCAGGATAGATTTAATGTGCTCATTGAGGCGGTTGTAAATGCGATCACTTGTTTCATCCGAGACAGCAATCCCACCAGCGAGAGGAGGAAGCTATCGTAATTTGAGGTTATTACCATAATTATTGGTAATAACCTTGATAATCGGCAATTTATTTACCAATTTTTTTGGCTTATAGGCTCATAGGTTGGTAGATTATGAATTAAGAAAGAACGCTTGAGGAGTGCAAATGATTAATAAACCCATCCTGACTTTTGCGAGTTGGGTATTAATTTCGTTCCTACTCATTGTCGGCTGTAGTCAAACGACTACATCTAACCCATCCTCAACTGTTAGCCCAGCAGCCCAAACAACAACTTTGACGGTATCAGCAGCTGCTAGCCTCAAAGATGCAATGGATGAAATCAAGCCTCTGTACAGCAAACAAAAGCCAAATGTCAATTTGACATACAATTTTGGTTCTTCAGGTGCTTTGCAACAACAAATTGAACAAGGTGCAGGCGTTAACGTTTTTATCTCAGCTGCAACTAAACAGATAGATGCTTTACAGCAAAAAGGTTTATTGGTTGATGGCACTCGCAAGGATTTGCTGAAAAATCAAATAGTGTTGATTGCACCGCAAAAATCCACAGTTGTCACTGATTTCAAAGACTTAGCTTCACCAAGCATTAAGAAAATCGCTCTCGGTGAACCCAAAAGCGTACCAGCAGGACAATACGCCCAACAAGTTTTAACTTCATTAAAAATTCTTGACCAAGTTAAAAGCAAGGCAGTTTACGCTAAAGACGTTCGTCAAGCTCTCAATTACGTAGAATCAGGTAATGCTGATGCGGGGCTGGTCTACTTCTCAGATGCCAAAAGTACACCAAAAGTCAAAATTGTCGCCACTGCATCCGAAAAAACTCATTCTCCTATCGTCTATCCCATCGCGGTGCTCAAAAGCAGTAAAAATGTCGATGCGGCTAAGGATTTCGCGCAATTTTTATCGGGGAATGAAGCCAAAACTGTGTTTGAAAAACAAGGTTTTACAGTAGCTGATAGTTAACAAGAGAAATTTTGACAGGGCTGTTTGAGCGTAGAACAAACGATTCAAACTAGCCCTAATTCAGTACCTTCTTAACCAAAAAACTATGGCATCGGATTTATCGCCCCTGTGGATATCGCTGAAAACTTCATTACTAGCCACATTTATTACTTTCTTCTTGGGTATTGCTGCTGCCTACTGGATGCTGGGATATCGGGGCAAAGCAAAATCACTGATTGAGGGTATCTTTGTTGCACCATTGATTTTGCCCCCTACGGTTGTCGGCTTTTTGTTATTAATCTTTTTTGGGAAGAATGGGCCTGTGGGGAAACTCATGCAGCCGTTTGACTTCAGCATTGTTTTTACTTGGTACGGTGCAGCGATCGCAGCTACAGTAGTTTCCTTCCCATTAATGTATAAAACAGCATTAGGGGCTTTTGAGCAAATTGATAATAATCTCCTGCGGGTAGCCAGAACTCTCGGAGCAACCGAATCCACAATTTTTTGGCGCATTAGTTTACCTTTAGCACTGCCGGGAATTTTAGCAGCGACAACTCTTGCTTTTGCTCGCGCTTTGGGTGAATTCGGTGCAACGTTGATGCTGGCTGGTAACATTCCTGGACAAACGCAAACGATCCCAATGGCAATTTATTTTGCTGTGGAAGCAGGTGCAATGGATGAAGCCTGGTTTTGGTCGATCGCGATTATGGCAATTTCTCTATCGGGAATTATTACCGTCAACTTCTGGCAGGAATCGAGAGAGAAAGGGAGGCGAGGAAACAGGAAAACAAGGGTACGTAAACAAAAGACCCAAACAAATGAAGCATCTGTGTTGCCTACAATATCCTCGACCGTCGGACTCAGTGTAGAGATCGAAAAACAACTGCCGAGTTTTCATCTTGAAGTTGCTTTCAATAGCGATGAGCAACCCTTGGGATTGTTGGGAGGTTCTGGTGCTGGTAAAAGCATGATTCTACGTTGCATTGCTGGGATAGAAACACCAACTAGAGGACGCATTGTTCTCAATGGCAAAGTACTGTTTGATGCCGAACAAAGAATTAATCTGCCAAGCCGCGATCGCCGCATCGGTTTTTTAGTGCAGAATTATGCTTTGTTCCCACACATGACTGTGGCTGAAAATATTGCTTTTGGCTTACCCAAGGGACTATCTAAAGGCAGTATCCGCGTGCAGGTAGAAGAGCAATTATTAGCTATGCAGTTACAAGGATTAGGCGATCGCTATCCACACCAACTGTCTGGAGGTCAGCAACAACGTGTAGCCTTGGCCAGAGCATTAGCCTCTCAACCAGAAGCATTACTTTTAGATGAACCTTTTTCCGCACTCGATACCCACCTGCGGAGTCAACTAGAACAGCAAATGACTGAGATTTTGGCTGATTACTAAGGCTTGTCTTTGTTTGTTACCCATAATATGGAGGAAGCTTACCGAGTTTGCCCAAATTTGTTGGTATTAGAACATGGTCGAGCTGTTCAATATGGTTCTAAATACGAGATTTTCGAGCATCCTACAACTGTGAGTGTTGCCCAAATCACAGGTTGCAAGAACTTTTCGTCTGCGATGCTTTTGCGATCGGGCGAAGTTGAAGCTCCTGATTGGGGTTGTAACCTCCAAATTATGGAAGGAATTCCTCACAACATATCTCATGTTGGTATTCGTGCCCATCACATCAGCTTAACCAAAGACCCCAACCAAGTAAATACCTTTCCTTGTTGGTTAGTCAGAACTAGTGAAACACCCCACCGCATGACCTTGTTTTTAAAACTACATTCTGCTGCTAATAATCCTCAAGACTACCATTTGCAAGCAGAAGTCTTCAAAGAAAAATGGGCAACCATGAAAGACCAGCCTTTTCCTTGGTATTTGCGTCTAGATCCCCTGGGCTTAATTTTGATGGAGTAATACGAATTCGCAATTCGTAATGACGCTCGTTCCTAGCGCTGAGGTTTCGAGGCTTAGATAGCGACAAGATTTCATAAAGTCAGGAATTGGCTACATAGTTAGATTGATTTTCACCAACCTGGTTGGTATTATGGTCTAGTCCGAAAAACCACGCAAATATCAACATACACAGTAAATGCTAATGAGGGTAGTGATTAATTTATTCACTTACCCTGATTTGTCTTACTTCAGTACGACTTTAGGATAATCCGCCAAGTAGTTATATACAAAGTTAATAGATGTCCAGCCGAAGTATTAATAAGAAATGTTTTCTAAAATTATCTCTTAATCAGGTGAAACCTACTGAAAAATTAACAGAAATATTAAATTTATGGCGGCTGTGGCTCATGGCAACATGCCAAATATAATTGGCAATAAATATGAAACCTTTGTCCTATATTGAGAATAACCATTATTTAATAATAGTTAGGCATTGGGTTAATATTTTAATTTCACATATATTTTTTAAGTAAATTATGATATTTAAATAAAAATTTTGAATAACAGTACAGAAAAAACTTTTAATTTAATAAATTATGACTCAAAGTCCAATTATTCCAGATGATACTAAAAAAAATGTATCTAATCACCAATCTGACAACTATTCATTAGGAGTAGATGCGGGCGATTGGGAATTAAGAATGGCGAAATTAGTAGGCTTAGAGCCAGAATCTTTATCAACTGATGCTGAAGTAATAGAAGAATCAGCTAACAAAGAGCCATCACCATCTCACCCAATAGAAGAGAAGACTGAACAATCATTATCACCAAATCCCTTTGCTAAGTTAGGTTTGGTAGGTACTGCTACTTTAGCTATAGTTTTATTTGCTGGTGGGTTTTTGACTCAGATGATGAGTAATACTCAGCAAAAGCCAAAAAATAATCATGCTGTTGCTCGAAAAACTCGATCGCCAACCCTACAGCAATCTAGAGAGCCAAATTTAGAGGAAAAAGTAGAGACTCTCAAAACAAAATTAGCTTTGACTGAACAAGCAGAAGCTGTGAAATTAGCACAACAACAACTTAGAGGTGGAAAACAGATATCGCCTTCTTTTCTAGGCGTTCCCCGAAATTTACAGATGAATGCTTCTAGTAGACAAACAGTGGTACAAAAAACACCGACACCGATGTCAACAGTTTACGTACCTCGGATAGTGACAGTTGAGCGGATTGTTAAATCTCCATCTTCTCAACCTTATTCTCAACCGGCTCCAACTTCATCACTACCCCAAGCAATTATTGTTAACCCACAAACTCCACCACCGACACCAAACCTATTGCAAATTTGGCAAAATCTAGCAAAGTTAGGTAGTTATGGACAGATGGGTGTGAGCGAACAATCTCATGTGAATGTAACGCCAAAGCCACAACAAAATAATGACGAGGGAGAACAACAGACAACAAATCCCAACCCTGAACAAACATCAAATCAGCAAACTGCTGTGGTGAGTCAAGCGGTACAGCAGAGTCCAAAATCTCTGGTAGTTGGTAGTCATGCTAAAGCTGTGTTAGCGACAGCTGTCTTTGGCGAAACGTCTAAATCTGAAAATGGCGATCGCACAAATGTCTTTGTAGTCCGGTTAAAAGAACCATTAAAAGCTTTTGATGGTGCGATCGCTTTCCCTGCAAATACTGAATTATTAACTCAATTGAGTTCTGTTTCTGAGCAAGGCTTAGTACAGTTAGACGTAGTTAAAGTTATTTTGCCGATTCAAGGACAACTCACACAAAGGGACTTACCACCAAATGCACTGATGATTCGTGCTCCCCAAGGTAAACCACTAATCGCCAACCAATTTCCTAATCGCGGATCATCTATAGCCAGTATGGATATGGGACTATTTGTCTTAGGTGGTCTTGGTAAAGCAGCAGAGTTATCTAATCGTTCCCAGTCTCAAGTTGTAACTACAAGTGGTTCGACTACTATCGTTAACAATACCAACCCTGAGCGTAACATTGTGGCGGGAATTTTTGAAGGTGGTATTAACACTGTAGTTCCCCAAATGGCCCAACGCAATCAACAAGCAATTTCCCAAATGACTCAACGAACTAACATTTGGTTTCTAAGCGCAGGTACAGCAGTTGAGATTTATGTCAATCAAGCCATGCAATTTTAAATTCCCAGTTCGCCCATTTTTTACTTAGTAATAGGAAAGTAACAGTGGAACTGACAGAAATAAATAACAGTATTATTGCTCCACTTACTAAAACAGATAACTCTTTTGCAGATTTTACTAATGACTGTAATTCTAATTTTAGTAATGGCAGTATATTCAAATCAAGCTCACAAAACAATGCCTTAGCATCAATTATCGCCAATAATAGTAATCTTAATGCTCAAGCCATTGCTGTTACTCTTAACCAAGCAGACTTAATCATCCAAAATACTGTAATTCCTAGTTTAGCATCTATTGGCAGTACTATCGAATTAAAATATCAAGTCAAAAACCAAGGTACAAGTAATGCTGTTGCTAGTACCACTAAATTTTATCTATCCCAGGATAAGACTCTCAGCAATGATGATAGATACTTAGGCTACGACTCGGTTGATATTATTGCCACAGGTGTTAACACTTCAGAATCAACAACCATCAAAATCGATAATAGCATCGCGCCTGGTAGTTATTATCTAATATCTCAAGCTGATAGTAATAAAGTTGTGAGTGAGAGCAGCGAAAGCAACAATATTGTTGCTAGCGCTATTAATCTGACTCCTCCTTTACCAGACGTAGTTATACAAAATGCTGTATCTCCCACTTCAACAGCCGTTGGTAGCAATATACAACTAAACTATCAGGTGAAAAACCAGGGCTACGAAACTGCTTTTTCTAGCTATACTCTTTTTTATCTATCTAAAGATTCAACAGTGAGTGATGATGATGTATACCTAGGCTCAGACTATGTAGATATTCTTGCAGCAGGTGCTTATAGTTCAGAGTCAGCCATATTCAAAATTCAAAGTAACATCGCCACAGGTAGCTATTATTTAATATTTCAAGCTGATGGCAATGGAGATTTTATTGAAAGCAATGAAAACAATAATACTTTAGCCAAGGCTATCAATATTACTTCTACTAAAACAGATCTGATAGTTCAAAATGCTGTAGCTCCTAGTTTAGTATCTGTCGGAGATAGCTGGAAAATTAGTTATCAAATTAAGAATAGAGGTGTTGATAAAGCCTTTCCTAGCGCCACAATGTTTTATATATCTAAAGATAAAACATTGAGTGATGATGATTTATATTTAGGCTACAACGATGTTGGCAGTTTGGCAGCAGGTGCTTACAGTTCAAAAACATCTTCACTCAGGATTGGTCAGAATATTACAGCAGGTAGCTATTATCTGTTGTACAAAGCTGATGGCTACAATAATGTTATTGAAACCAATGAAAGCAATAACATTGTTGCTAAAGCTGTCACTGTTAAGAATAGCTTTAGTTCTACTAATGGCTACGGCTTGATTAATGCAGCAGCAGCAGTGGCTGGTGCTATCGGTCAGACTACCTTTGCAGATGTTCCTAATTTAGGGGGTCGCAATTGGGGAGCAGACATCATCAAAGCGCCAGAAGTTTGGGCAAAAGGATATACAGGTAAGGGAATTCTTGTAGCTGTTGTAGATACTGGAGTTGACCGCAACCATCCCGATTTGAGCGCTAATATCTGGAAAAATACCAAAGAAATTGCTGGCAATGGTAAGGATGATGATGGCAATGGCTATATTGATGATGTTTACGGTTGGAACTTTGTTGACAAAAACAACAAAACTTTAGATAAAAATGGTCATGGGACTCATGTTGCAGGTACGATCGCCGGCGTAAAAAATAGCTTTGGTGTGACTGGCATTGCCTATAATGCCAAGATTATGCCAGTGAAGGTATTAGACGATCGCGGTTCAGGCTCCGATAGTGCGATCGCTAATGGCATTCGTTATGCAGTAGACAATGGCGCGAATGTCATCAACGTCAGTATAGGTAAGTATCCGGGGAATACTCAAATCCAGTCAGCTGTTAAATATGCTAGCAGCAAAGGCGCGATCGTAGTCATGGCGGCGGGAAATGACGGTGGCTCAACACCATACTACCCTGCCAGCTATGCACAAGACTGGGGGTTGGCTGTGGGAGCAGTCGATAAATATCGCAATCTCGCTAACTTCTCTAACCGAGCTGGATCTGAACTACTTAGCTATGTGACAGCCCCTGGTGTTGCTATTTATTCCACACTTCCTGGTAACAAGTATGGTACTTGGAACGGAACATCTATGGCAACTCCCCATGTGGCTGGAGTAGTAGCTTTGATGCTCAATGCGAATAAAAGTCTCACTGATGCCCAAGTGCGTAAGATTCTGACAGCCAGCGCGGGAAATAGTTTAAAGGCTTAATACCACTAACACTTGAAGAGGCGCGGAATTTCGCGTCTCTTCGTCAAGATACTTAGATTAGGAAATTTCCAGAAAATATTGTACCAATCGTTGTGCCCTGAGCGGAGTCGTTCGCGCTAGCGTCTCCGAAGGAGAAGGGCACGCCGTTGGCTAAGCGCAGTCGCCGTCGTTGGTTGAGCGCCGTCGCCGTCGTTGGCTGAGCGCAGTCGAAGCCAACTCCCTGGTATATTCTTTTCTGTTAAATCGCCTTCACACTAACAACTCACGGCTTTCTTGCGCTTCATCCAACCGCCTAATAAACCGGCAATTACTAGACCGCCAATGGTTGAGGGTTCAGGAACAGAAGAGTGAGGGCCGCCTTGTGCATCATCATCTACTTTGTAGACGCTAACATCATCTAAGTTTAACCAGTCATATCCAGTATGACTAGAAAACTTGATATCTGTAGCTTTGGATTTGGCGACAAAATCCAAGGTATATTTGGTGAATCCTTGAAAAGAAACATTTGCTAAATCTAACAGCTTTTTTCCACCGACAGATACTTGAAATATATTGTCCAGACGGGGTGCTTCTTCTACAGAGGCTAGGTAAAAGCTGAGTTGGTACTTGTTATGCTTTTTCGTGGCTAGAGTTTGTGAAAGGTTAGCCAATGTACCAGGAGGAGTGTAACCCAGTTCGACACTGCGTAAACCATTGGTTTCGGGGTTGGGATAATTTGACAGGCGGTTAGCATATACACCACCTTCCAACTGACTATCATTTTTCCATCCAGTAATAAAAGGATTGGGTAGAGTGGGGTCATAGTTAGGATCTACAAGCGGGTCAGCTTCAAAATCTCCATTCTGCACCAGATTCACTTTTACCGCTTTTGCTTGGGGAATATAAGCACCAGTAATCGCAATGGCACTAGTTAAGCCAACAACAAACAGTCCGAAACTTTTTGCTAATTTCATCAGATTTCACTCCAAATAGTTCAAAAAAACGAAAATAAAATCGAGCTGTCAAGAAAAAGCGATCGCACATCTGTCAAACAAGTTATGCGGGAACACCAAAGCCACGAGCAGTCAACCTATTTTTGGCTGTGGTACTGGATAAGTAGTTGGCAAAACTAGTTGCAGCTGAAAGATTAGCAGTTCTGGTGAGTACAGCCGCCGGATAGACAATCGCACTGTGGCAGTTTTGCGCGGCAGTTGTGATGAGGGTAGTAGTACTAGAAATTCTTTGGTCGGTTGTGTAAACTATGCCCGCATCAATTGTGTTGCCATTGAGGGTTTTATTTTGCACAGCCGCCAAGACGTTACGGACATTGCTCGCAAATACTAGCTTGTTGGCAGTTGTACTGTTGAGGAGGGTATTGTAAGTACCTGCTCCACAACCGCTGAGGGTACTTTGAAGAACTTCTCGACCATAGGCTCCTGCGGGAACAGTTGCCGGATCTCCGATCGCAATCCCTCTTCTACCACTTAGCCCAGAACCATTGACCAATTTATCAAAACCAGCAATAGCTGGAGAAGGAGCAGGACTAGTAGGAGTATTCGGTCTGATCAAGACTAGACGGTTAGTTGCAATTGTCTTCGGCCAACCTGAAGCCAATTTTCCTGCACTCTGCAAGCTATTCATTTGAGTTGTCGCCGCCGAGATAAAAATATCTGGAATGCCGGCAGACTCGTTTGATGCCAGGTTGATTTGATTGAGCAATGCACCAGAAGAATCAAAAGTATTGACAAAGCTAACCCCTAAGCTAGGGTTAGCCGCAGCAAAATCACTCTCAATTTCAGGTATCACTTCTGATAAGCTCACAGCCGCATAAACTCGCAGGGTAACTGCCGCCTGCGCTGTTTGATTTGTGGGATTGATTAACAACGGCAAGCTGATTACAATAATCAAGCTAGTAACTGCTGCTGCTATCCAACTGAGGAATCTTTTTTTTTGGGTGAGAAAAAACATACTGAAAATGTTTTCTGGGTAAGGTGGATTTCCCGTACTATTACCAACCCTGATGTTTTATACCTACGTATTTGGTAATTTACGCTTAAGCATACCAAACCTGGGCATTTATACCAACCTATTTGGTAATGAAACGATGACAAATGATAATTTAGTCAAAAATTTAGTTGGTATATACCAATAAAGTTGATAAAAACCAATTGGCTATTGAGGAATTGTCATAATCTAGCCACATTTGAGCAAAGCATACCAATAGCGATCGCCTGTTTTTCTGAACTATCAAAGGAGCGATCGCTATCAACGAACAGATATGCTAAACACGATTTACTGAAATTGATGCTAATGAGGTTGGTAATAATATTTATATAATTTAATGCTGTAGTTAATAGGTGATAAGCGATCGCCTACGGCTTGAGATGTAGCGGCTCGGATAGTATAAAAGTTTGATGAAGTTAGGATTTAACTATGTAATCCAATTGATTTCAGCCAACAATGTTGGTATTATAACTTTATCCGAAAAACCACGCATATATCAACATACACCAGTAAACGCTGATGGGAGAAGTGATTAATTTATTCACTCACTCATATATTTCTTGTGCAAGTAAGACTTTCTGAGAATTAGCTGAGTAGTCATACCAACAAAATCAGAGCAAAACCATGAAAAAGCATTATTTTGCCTTTTCATTGATAGCTTGTGCTGTCAGTGTCACGTTTCCCAATCAGGCTTTTGCGGTTACTCTTTACGGTGCTGGCAGCTTGAGAGCGGCTCTTGGAGAAGTAGCTCAAGATTTTATTACAAAAAATAATATTCATGAGCAAGTTAAGTATGTTATCTTTAGTTTCGCAAAAAATTGCCAAGTTGGGTTTAACCTTAATCGCAGGAGTTGGAACTACTCTTGTGCTATGCAACCCTCTTTATGCAGCCACACTAGGCACGAACTTAATTGTCAACTCAGATGCAGAACAGGGAGTAGGAGATGGCGTTGGTAATGCTGTCGGTACTGACATACCTGCTATTCCAGGTTGGACTAAAACTGGTGATTTTAGTGTGTTGAAATATGGTGCAACAGGGTTTGATTTTGTCAACCCTCTTGGTAATACAGTCAGCGTTAGCGGATTACCTGATGCAAATAGCCCTGGGCCAACTAATCGCGGACTCAATTTATTTTATGGTGGAGGTAGTAGAGGCTCATCTAGTGCTTCGCAATTAATTGATGTGAGTAATCTGTCCTCAATTATTGATGCAGGTAAAGGTGGGTATGATTTAAGTGCTTGGTTAGGTGGCTATCAAACTGATGCAGATAATGTCAAACTTAGCCTTGATTTCCTAAATCAGAATGGTCAATCTTTAGGCACAGCTTTTATTACTTCCCCAACCGCAGAGGAACGAAACAATACAACAGCTTTATTATTTAAGTCCACAACAGGCTTTGTTCCTGTGAGTGCGAGGGAAATAAAAGTTGTTTTAGATATGAATTATGTTCGTGGGCGTGTAAATGACGCTTATGCAGATAATCTCTCACTTGTGGTTAAAGAAGTTCCGGAACCATCAATGTCCGGTTCTCTAATATTAGGTGGTTGTTTTATTCTGGCTTTAAGAGCACGTAAAAATCGCTTATTTTGGCGCTAGAAAATAGCATTCAATTTTTAATTTAGATTGAGAGAATTTTTAACCTGTAATAATTGTAAGTCGTAATATGCCCTATACCTCCATCGGCACAAACTTACGATTGAATGTCTTTCCGACAAAGGTTAATTTCAATACTTTTCATTTTTGGGCAAATTGTATTGCTCGTAGATCGGGGTCATCTCAATATAAAACCAATCTCATGTAAGGAAGAATATTCATGTCTATTGCAAGCATCTTGGCAAAGCTATCATTATCTGCGATTGGAGCAGTGGCAATGGTTGCGACAATTGCGAGTGCAAGTCAGGCTGGCACACTCACTATTGGGGCTAAGAGAGATACAACGATCTACCAAAATAACAATAACAGCAATGGAACCGGAGTAGGAATATTTGTAGGTAACAACGGTTCAAATGCGACGCGGCGGTCATTAATCTACTTCGACATTGCTAGCAACTTACCAACTGGAGCAAGCATCACCGATGTGCAACTTACCCTATTCCTTGGTCAAGTCTCTGGTTCCAGTGGGAATCCTGGAAGTGGTGACCAAACACCGAGGAATATCTCGCTCTTCCGGGCCAGCAACTCTTGGGGAGAGGGAACAAGCGGGCCTGTCCCACCCTCAGGTACTATTGGGGGCACTGGTGAAGGGTTTGCACCGAATCCAGGAGACGCAACTTGGAGCGATCGCTTTTACGATCCTGTTAATCCGGTTCTGTGGGGAACACCGGGCGGCGATTTTGCTGCCAATAAGAGCGCGACTACCACAGTCAGCCAAAACATTAACGCTGGCTACACTTGGGTTTCGACGGCGGCAATGGTTGCCGATGTGCAGGGGTGGCTGGATAACCCGTCTGAAAATTTTGGCTGGCTGTTGCTTCATTCATGGCATTTACCTATCTGGTGCGATCGCTCTAAGTATTTCTTACAGCTGATGCTGATTGCCTACCACCCATCAAAGACTAAGTTCAGCTTTGGAAACTGTATCATATGTATCTATTTACCAACTTAATTGGTAAATACTTGATAGTATTTCATCAAAAAAGCCCTGAATTGCTCACACATAAAGGCTTTTTGTTCTTTAGCAGTTGGTAATCAATCGTCTTCCGCAAAAATTTTTCCCCTTCGCAAGTAAATTAGCCAAAGTTTATGATATTGTTGAAATATAGGGAATCAAGGCGGCAAAGACGCAGGAAACTTGTAAATCAGGTGGACGAAATAACGGCGCTTTTGCATTGACAGATACAGTTAAATCCGGGACAGCTTTTTGTAATTGAGAGAATAAATCAGGCAAATTAAGCCAATGAAGCAGGATAGCAATCTCCGCAATAACTTGAAGTCAATCAGAACCCGTCTAGGCATGAGCCAGCAAGATTTAGCAAATATAGCCGGAGTTACCCGTCAGACTATTAGTGGTGTAGAGTCGGGACAATACGCTCCCTCTGTTGCTATTACACTTCGGTTAGCCAAGGCACTGGGTTGTCAAGTTGAGGATCTATTCTGGATAGAGCAGGATTTACCGGAAATTGAAGCAGTTTTGGCAAAAAAAGTCCCATTCGCTCAGCAACTGAGACTCAGTTTGGCACGAGTGGGAGGGCAATGGATAGCTTATCCTTTGATTGGCAAGGATGCTTTTCGCCAAGATATGATCCCGGCTGACGCTGAGACAGTTGCGGTGGACGGGTTCCCCGGCATAAGCAAACTGTCGAACCCGAAGGGGGAAGGTGTAAGTCAGGCAGCTACAGATAAAGTTCGAGTCCGGCTGTTAGACGATAATATCGCCGCACTTCATAACACGGTCGTGATTGCTGGCTGTTCCCCTGTGATTTCATTATGGGCTAGAGCAACCGAACGTTGGCATCCGCAACTGCGAGTCCAATATAACTTCGCAAATAGCATGGCGGCATTGCACAGCTTGTGCCGAGGCGAAGCTCACATTGCAGGAATGCATCTTTACGACCCGGAAACTGGGGAATATAACATTCCCTTTGCCCGAGAAGTATTAGCCGGAAGGGAAGCAGTCATGATTACTCTGGGAGTTTGGGAAGAAGGACTCTTAGTCCAGCCAGGAAATCCCAAAGGCATCAAAACAGTTACCAACTTAGTAGAAGCGGGAGCAACTATTGTTAATCGCGAACTAGGTTCTGGGAGTCGGATGCTGTTAGAACAAACACTGCAAAAGGAACAAGTGCCGTTTCATGCCATTCAGGGTTTTGAGCAGATTGCCAGAAGCCACCAAGATGTTGCTGAAGCTGTAGCCACAGGAATGGCTGACGCAGGTATTAGCACAGCATCGGTAGCTAAGACCTTTGGGCTAGGATTTGTACATCTGCATCAATCAAGATACGATTTAGTAATTCTCAAAGAATATTTGGAAGAAGCACCAGTGCAGCAGTTGCTAAGTACTTTGGGACATAAGCTTGTTCACTCACAATTAGAAGTTCTCGGTGGTTATGACACAAGCAATATTGGGGAAGTTGTAGCAACAATTAGGAATTGATTGCAATTTGGTTGGGTGGTTTACGGAAAAATTCTGCGTAAATTTCAATTCCGAGTGCAACCACTCTCTAGGCTTGAAAAACCTCTGAAGATTAGATTCTAGTCAACGCTGTCTAGCTTCCGTCATCGGCATATAGAGATTTCCTGCCGAAACTTTAAGCCCTATTTTCATCGCGTCACCAGGTAATACTTGCACTCTTCATATTACTTGCGCGATCGCAACTATATCAAAATCAAGCCATTAGTCAGGTCACAACATCAATGACTAATGACCAAGACAAATTTCTCAAAACTTGAATATGTTCTGGATTTTAACTGCTTTTGCTGTAGAGCGATCGCCTCCATCTGGCACTAAGTGCCAACGCCTCCAACGACGTTCTACATCCGGTCACTGTTGGCCTTCTACAGTGAACGCCTCATGAACAAATCGACCCAGTAAACAAACCATTGCAGGATAAGAGATCATGTCAGACGAAAAAATTAGACAAATAGCTTTCTACGGTAAAGGTGGTATCGGTAAGTCTACCACCTCCCAAAATACCCTTGCTGCAATGGCAGAAGTGGGTCAACGCATTCTGATTGTGGGTTGCGATCCCAAAGCTGACTCCACCCGCCTGATCTTGCACACTAAAGCCCAAACCACTGTGCTGCATTTGGCGGCTGAAAGAGGTGCAGTAGAAGATTTAGAACTTGAAGAAGTCGTGATTGAAGGCTTCCGAGGTATCAGATGCGTAGAATCTGGTGGTCCAGAACCAGGAGTAGGCTGTGCAGGTCGGGGTATTATCACCGCTATCAACTTCCTCGAAGAAAACGGTGCCTACTCAAACGTAGACTTTGTCTCCTACGACGTATTAGGTGACGTTGTTTGCGGTGGTTTTGCGATGCCTATTCGTGAAGGTAAAGCACAAGAAATTTACATCGTTACTTCTGGTGAAATGATGGCGATGTTTGCAGCCAACAACATTGCTCGTGGTGTTCTCAAGTACGCTCACACTGGGGGCGTGCGCTTGGGTGGTCTAATTTGTAATAGCCGGAAAACTGACCGGGAAGACGAACTGATTACCACACTGGCAGACCGATTAAGCACTCAGATGATTCACTTCGTCCCTCGTGATAACATCGTGCAACACGCAGAATTGCGCCGGATGACTGTTAATGAGTACGCACCTGATAGCAATCAAGCTAATGAATATCGGACATTAGCAGACAAGATTATCAACAATCAAAATCTTGCGGTTCCTACTCCCATTGAGATGGATGAATTAGAAGAGTTGCTAATTGAATTCGGTATTCTCGAAAGTGAAGAAAATGCTGCAAAATTGGTTGGTGTGAACAACGCTCAAGAAGAAGCTAACAAGAAACAAGAAGATGCTGAAGGCGAAGCACTCGAAGCACTGAAAAAGGGCAACGTAGAAATCGTTGCTGGTAGCGACAAAAAATAAGGTTGGTATTAGCACTCGCTAGCTTAATCAATTAGGTGGACTATTTCAGTCCATCCTTTCCTCAATTGTTGTTCAAGATATGGAGGTAGTCTCAGAGCCGACACCGTATTAGCCTAAATCTGTTAATGTTTGCACAGCTAATAATTTAGCTAAAGTTTGGTTTTTTCCTTCTCTATTTGGTTGGTTATTTTTTAGGGAATGGGAACAAAAATTTCTCATTCCTTATTTTTTAAAAGCTAAAGTCATGATTAAAAACTTATTTAAGTATTCAAGTTAGTTTGTTCTAGTACTAGAAAAAAAGAATTTTCATTCTGTCTTATTTTAACCCTTACCTCCTACCTATCACTAGCAATGAAAACCAGTCAAGAAGAAATCAACGAACAGCCTCATAGCTCAAAAGCTGAAAACAAAGATAACTCTTGTACGCAATTATCCCAGTTTGGAGATACTTCCGATTGTGCCTTTGATGGTGCAATGATTACCCTAGTACCTATTACTGATGCGGCTCATTTAGTCCACGGGCCAAACGGCTGTATCGGTAACTATTGGGGTGGTCGTGACAGTCTGTCTTCTGGTTCTCTCATGTACAAAACTTGCTTTACCACTGACATGGATGAGAGCGATATCATTTTTGGTGGTGCAAAAAAGCTGTACAGAGCGATTTTAGAATTGCAAAGGCGTTACAAACCGGCAGCCATATTTGTCTACTCTACCTGCGTTTCTGCTCTCATTGGTGATGATGTTAATGGAGCTTGCAGAGCAGCTACTGAAACTACGAAAACACCAATTATTCCTGTAGATGCACCAGGATTTGTTGGGCATAGAAATCAGGGAACATGGCTTGCAACTGAAGCTTTGTTAGAATACGTTATTGGCACTAACGAACCTGATACTATCACACCTTACGATATCAATTTGATTGGTGAATATAACATTGGTGGTGATATTTGGAATATCTTACCACTGTTAGAGAAATTAGGTATTCGCGTTCTTGCCAAAATTACAGGTGATGCTCGGTATCAGGAAATATGTTACGCCCACCGTGCCAAGCTAAATGTCGTTAATAACTCCGCCAAAGCCATGTTAAAAATGGCAAAACAAATGTCAGATTGTTTTGATATTCCTTATATCATAGAGTCTTTTTATGGTGTAGATAACATCAACCGTTGTCTCAGGAATATTGCAGCTAAATTAGGCGATCCAGAGTTACAATTACGCACAGAAAATTTAATTAATGCAGAAACTACTGCTTTAAATAAGCAACTTACTGTTTATCATCCTTATCTGCAAGGAAAGCAAATTTTAATTGATATTGCCAATCTGAATAGTTGGGCAATTATTTCAGCAATTCAACACCTAGGAATGGTAGTGAGAGTTACTAGCAATAAAAAGATTAGCCAAGATGATAAAGCTAAAATTCAAAGTCTATTTGGTGAAAATATCAATATTTTAGAAGCTGAAATTAGCCAAATAATTAACGCATATAAACCTGATTTATTAATTGCCAGCAGTCACTATCAAACTACGGCTATAAAAGCCGAGATTCCTTTTTTAGACATAAATCAGGAACGCAAAAAAGCATATACGAGCTATGCAGGAATTATCAGCGTTGCACAAGAATTATATACAACTCTCTACAGTCCTGTATGGGAGCAAGTACGTCAGCCTGCTCCTTGGGATTAAGTTTAGCTCCGATGAGGGGACAAGGAAGACAAGGGAAGGAGGATATTACTTCCTGTGCTTCCTGTGCACCCTCTGCTCTCAGTTAAAGGTGAAATTATGGCGATTCTTAGTATCACAAGTACATCAGTTGCAGTTAATCCGCTCAAGCAAAGCCAACCAGTAGGCGCAACCTTAGCTTTTTTAGGATTGCAAGGGATAATGCCAATGTTACATGGTTCTCCAGGCTGTAGTGCTTTTACCAAAGTCGTTTTAACAAAACATCTGGGTAAGGTAATTCCCCTCTCTAGTACCGCAATGACAGAAGTGTCCACGATTTTGGGTGGTGAGGACAAGATTGAAAAAGCGATCGCCAAATTGGTACAACTATCTCAACCGCAAATGATTGGTTTATGTACCACTGGATTGACGGAAACCAGAGGGGATGACATGGGACGACTGCTCAAAGAAATGCGCCAACGTTATCCAGAACTGTCCCAAGTACCGATTTACCTAGTCTCGACACCAGATTTCAAAGGTACATTACAAGATGGCTTTGCCGCAGCTGTGGAAAGCATAGTTAAGGAAATTCCCCAAACTAGCAACAAACAAAAGTGTTGTCCCAAGCAAATCACAATTTTGGCTAGTTCTGCTTTCACTCCTGGTGATGTGCAAGAGATTAAAGAAATGGTCAGTGCTTTTGGTTTGAAGCCTATCGTTGTACCTGACCTGTCTGGCTTACTTAATAGTCGTTTATTAGACGCTCGACACAGTTTAGTCACATCTGGTGGTACAACTCTGCCACAATTAAGAGCGATCGCTCATTCTGTGTTCACGTTAACACTAGGCGAGAGTATGCGGGGTGCAGCGCGAATCTTATCACAGAAGTTCTGTACACCCTACGAAGTGTTTGACACACTCTCAGGATTAGAAGCTGTAGATAAATTTCTGCAAGCATTGGCAGATATCAGTGGTAACAGTGTACCGGAGAAATACCGTTGCCAACGTCTACAACTACAAGATGTGATGCTAGATGCACGCTTTTACTTTGGTGCTAAACGAGTCTCTTTAGCATTGGAACCAGATTTACTTTGGTCAACAGTTTCTTTCTTGCAATCGATGGGAGTTCAAATTCACGCCGCCGTCACCACAACACGCTCTCCTCTGCTAGAAAACCTTCCCATCACCAGTGTGACTATCGGCGATTTAGAGGACTTTGAGCAACTGGCTGTTGGCTCAGATCTACTCATTAGTAATTCTCATGCAGCTGCGATCGCCAAACGCCTAAAAATTTCACTTTATCGTCAAGGAATTCCTATTTATGATTGTTTAGGCCATAATCAGTCCACCAAAGTTGGCTACCGAGGGACTATCCAGCTTTTATTTGATATCGGTAATCTGCTGTTAGCGTCAGGAGAAGCGAAAGTTGACCATTAATATATGTTCTGAAGCAAGAATTTTGTCTAATAGCAAGTTATTTGGCAATATGTATGCTATGATTTTTATATAGGGAATCAAAAAAGCAAAAGCAAAAAGGTTTTCATTAGGAATCAGGTATAACCTAAAATGAAAAACTCTGCTTTTGTGTAAGCAAATCCAATGTAGCTTTTTGTAACTAAAAAATTGGGATGTATCTGTATAAACCCAGAAAAAGATATTATCATCCTCCCTTAATATGTTAAGCTTTAGCTGATAGGGAGATAGTAATCACTCTTGATATTTGGGATTAAGGATTCTGAGGCTAGGTTAACAGCCCAAACAGAAACAGAAAAGTTACCAAATCAGTTGTAGTTGAACCATTGTTATTAGCGAACAAACTGTTGGCTGATGTTCCTATTGCTATGGTGAAGGAACAAAATCCCATACCTGGGTGAACTAATAGTTTGATGAACTGATGATCCGATCCTACAATGTTCTGGAGGTATTGTAGCGTTGATAGATCGATAGCAGTTCTATTGTTCTGGGGAGACATAGATCTGCTTGCAGTTCATCAATCATCTTAGGTTCTTAAACATTAGGCTCGCTCACAATGTTAATTGTCTATTCATCGATTGCGCTAGGTCTAGCTTTACTTTTTTTTACTATCACTACAAAAATCACCAATCATTTATTGCAAATACTCACCATACTATTTGCTATATTTTGGTTGTGCTCCAGCATATTTTTTTCTCTAGTACCACTTGAATTAATGCTGGCGATCGCTCTAGTCTATCTCACACGCAAAATGCATTTTTGGTCTCATTTGAAGTAACTCTAACTGCCATAAATTATTGGTTAAATTGTATAGCACTGACTACTTAAATAGAGCGGTGCAATGAAAATGGGAATTTTTATAAATTATTTATGGTCATTTTTACCAACTTAGCTGGTAAAAATGGTACAACCGATACAATTTTAATCGAAGATCTAAGCTTTGATAATTACTAGGCAAGCATTATAACTTCTATCTGGTATACCAACCATTCACATAAACTCAAAATTATTTCTTTTAATTCGATGAATCTGGCACAGCGAAGAATAGCAACTGTAAGAGCGAGTAGCCTTGCGAGAAAGCTTCGCCACCGCTTGCACTTAACACCATTGATTGTAGAACCATCTATCCTCACCTGGTTTGAGGTGATCGGCTACACAGTGCTTTTACAGTCAGACATTGGCTGTGCGAGACATCCGGTACAACGTCATACCGATCGCGAAGTAATTTTGAGCAATCGCTTGTTAAATGCTTGCCAGAGAATTAACCCCACAATACCATTGCCAGCGATCGCAGAAACTATCTGTCAGTTGACTGGCAAAAATAATTGTTTGACAGTGGAAAATAACCGTCGCTTTCACAAACTATTAACCGATGGGATTGATATTACTTACCACAGAGATGGGCAAATAGTTAACGATCAACTATGGCTGATCGACCCATCTAATCTGCAAAATAACGATTGGTTAGTTATACATCCATTTACTGTTGTTGAGGGCAATTATACTTGCAGCCCCGATGTAGTTGTCTTTATTAATGGGCTACCGTTAGCAGTCATTGTCTGGACTCACCCCAAAAATGAAAAAGCTCTCCTGAAGGAAGCTTATCAACGATTCCAGATTTACAAACAACAGATACCAACCCTTTTTGCCTACAATGCATTTGTAGTCATTGCTTGTGGAAATCGCGCACGAGTTGGTACGTTAACCTCGGATTGGCAAGACTTTTTACCTTGGCGCACTATTGACGGCGAAGACTTTCCCTCCCAAGGAGAAACTGAACTAGAGGTATTAATTCAAGGAATTTTTGACAAGCGACGCTTCTTGGAATTGGTGAAGCATTTCATAGTGTTTGAGGACAACAAAGCCAATATCAGTAAGAACTTGCTGCGTCATCCTTTTTGTACTAGACAACAGTCAAAAAGCCATTCAAGAACAAACGAAATATGATGAACGCAAATTAGTACAAAGAGAATTCAGTCACAGGCTTGAAAACCTTCTTGTAATAGGCTTTCAATCTAAAGATATTCCAGATAATTTAAATCCTGTCTTTTGAAACTGCGCGATCGCGGATTTAGTTCTTGTACCAATAAGCTAGATACAATGTAAATCATCAATCCAACCTTGAACCCATCGTTATTACCTAGGAGCATAGCTATCGGTATCAACAGGTTACTACCTATCAATATTCCAAGTAGAAAATTTTTGATGAATTTATCCATAGGAGTGGACACAATACTTTTCAGTACGGGGTAAAGGCAAAAGGGGGTACATGTTTAAATTCATTTCCCCCTTAACTTTTTTTCAAAGCACTTGATACGTGGATATTTCAGGCTATAAATAGCTACTGTTTTTTTTCAGAAAAGACCCGCTCTGAAAAATTAAGGCAGAATAAAGCCGTATTTTTGGAGTACTGCTTTAGCTTGACTGCTAGTTAGAAATTTGGCAAATTCTTTGGCAGCGTCACTATTTTTGCTGCTTTTCAGAACTGCTAGAGGATAAACAATGGGAGAATGATATTTTTCATCAGCCGCCACTACGACTTTTACCTTATCTGAGATTTTGGCATCAGTGATGTAAACTAAACCTGCATCAGCATTACCACTTTCTACAGATGCTAGTACTTGACGTACATTGTTAGCGTAAACCAATTTTGACTTAACTTGCGGCAAAATCTTTAATTTCTGAAGGACTTGCTCTGCATATTGTCCTGCGGGAACACTCCTGGGTTCACCAATCGCAATTTTCTTAATCTTGGAGTCTTTGAGGTTGTAGAAGCTGGTGATGCCCACAACACTTTTAGGTACAATCAAGACCAGACGGTTCTTTGCCAAGATAGAACGAGTTCCTGCTAGCAAGAGTCCTTTTTCCTCTAAAGCATCTACCTGCTTTTTGCCAGCCGAAATAAAGATATCTGCGGGCGCTCCCTGCTCAATCTGTTGCTGCAAAGCACCAGAAGCTCCAAAATTATAATTAATATTGGTATTTGGTTGACTTTGTTGGTAAAGAGGCTTAATCCTTGATACTGCGAGAAATGTAGTGTGATGGTTGTACTAGCTGTATGGATTAATAATTTGATGGTAGCAGAGTCATCAGTTCTCAAAATACCTAATTCTTGCTACTATATACTAACTATGCTGGTATTTATACCAATTATGTTGGTTTGATTATATTTGAGGTGTGAGGGTAATGTCCACTTTTGTAAGGTCTTCATTATTACTACTGCTGAAGAAGCCTGCAAGATAGAGCCACTTTTAGCGATCGCATCCGACTAAACTTAATTACTAGCTTTACTGGTAAAGACCAATTATTTACTCGTTTAGAAGCTAACAACACAACTGCCTTTAGTGGTGCTGTCACAGGTACAAATATGACTCGTACATCCTGGGACACTACCAATAATGCCGACAACAGCGTGCAGTTGGGCAAGTTATATTATCGCTTTCCGGTAGGCGATCGCCTCAACGTGATTGTTGATGCTATTGGTGGAGAATTCTACGACAACTTCAATACATTTAACCCTTTGTTCTCTTCAACTCCCATTGGTTCGTTGTCACGCTTTGGGCGTTTCTCTCCGATTTACCGTGCTAGTAACACCTCCTCCGCTAGCAATACAGGTTCAGGGGTGAGTGCGATTTTCAAGTTAACTGACACAATTACTTTATCAGGTGGTTATCTGGCTCGTAGAGGAAGCGATCCCAGTGACGGTAAAGCTCTATTTGATGGTAGTTATGGGGCATTAGCACAACTAGCATTTCAGCCAAACAAAGACTTTACTCTTGGTTTGACTTATGCTCACTCTTACCTCAGAGGTGCGAATAATGATGGTGATGTCGTAGTTTCAGGGTCTTATGGTAGTGCATTTGCGAACAATCCCTTTAACTCTACTGCTGCTACTCCGGTTAACACTACAGCCAATCACTATGGCATAGAAGCCAACTATCGTTTCAGCCCCCTATTTACCCTTGGAGGTTGGGTAGGATATACCCAAGCGATCGCCGAAAATACTTCTGGTGCTAATGTCAATCGTGGGGATAAAGCAGATATTTGGAATTGGGCAGTAACTTTAGAGGTTGTTTGAAAAGTTTTTGAGGGCTAAAAATTATGCCAATCGCCTCACCATAATACGTATCATTGCAAGATAAATAAAAGTCTCGGATGTTTCGGGCAATAACTCATAATCGCGAACTAATCGGCGACATCCCATGAGCCAACCAAAAGTTCGCTCTACAACCCAACGTTTTTTGAGCAACACAAAACCCTTAGCCTCTTGCGATCGCAAAACTACCTGCACAATCCAACGGCAAACATTCATCACCCACTGCATAAAAGGTTCTCCATCAAAACCACCATCTACCCAGATGGTTGTCAAACGAGATATCTTTTGATGAGACTGTTTGACCCGTTTGAGAACTTGTTTTCCTCCTTCTCGTTCAGCTACATTGGCTGCGGTGACTAAAACCCTCAACACTAATCCCAAGGTATCGACGGTCATAAATCGCTTACGTCCTTTGGTCTTTTTACCTGCATCAAAACCAACTAACTTGCTGACCATTGCGGCGCTTTTCACGCTTTGACTGTGAATTATTGCCTCGGATGGGCGCTTGTTGGCGTTGATTTTCTATCCGAACCCATTGTCTCAGGCTGTCATGAATTTTTAGCCAAGTTCCATCTTTACGCCAGTTCCCAATTGTGTGTAGACCGTCTGCCAAGCTGGAAAGTCTCCAGGCAGCGGTAAGCGAAGCTATGCCGAAGGCTTATCGCCATCTAACTCCTTCTACCAAAATGTAGAAAATCGCGTTAATCACCTCCCACATATTGACTTCACGTTTTCGACCACCTGGTTTCGCTTCCGGAATTAGGTCACTAATCAATTTATATTGCTCTAAACTCAGGTTGCTCTTGTATGCTTTACTCATACCACTCTCTCGGTGCTGTTTGTTATCTATTCACAGCGTATACTGAGAGAGCTTTTTTACAACATTCCCGACTTTTCAAACAACCTCTAAGTAGTAGAACGTCAATTATGGGATCATGGAACCAGAAGTTGTACAACATCCACCTTGGTATATCGAACCGAAGGAAGGAGAAAGTATCAGTCACTATTTTGGTCGATTTAGGCGACACGAAGCAGTCTGTGTATCATCACCTGGAACTTTAAGTAAAGCTGTAGGAATTGGTCCAGTATTAGCAAGGTGGGAGAAATTTCGATTTAATCCGTTTCCTAGTCAAAAGGAATTAGAGGCAATTGGTAAATTAATTGGCTTGGATGTAGACCGAATTGCTCAAATGCTCCCGTCCAAGGGTGAAAAAATGAAACTAGAGCCAATCCGCTTGTGTGCTGCATGTTATGCAGAGCAAGCATATCATCGATTGGAGTGGCAATTTCAATCAACAGTGGGTTGCGATCGCCACCAGTTGCGGTTGCTTTCAGAATGCCCCTTCTGCAAAGAGCGTTTTGCTATCCCAGCGTTATGGGAACAGGGAGAATGCAAGAAATGTCATGCCCCTTTTAGAAGTATGAAAAAGCGGCAGAAAGCTTACTAAGTAATACTGCTAGTGAAGTTTTATTGCTTTAACCAGGCGTTCGAGAGGTTGTTACTACCAACATTTTCTCAAAGATACTTAGCCGTAGTCTGTCATAGACATCGCCACCAGTTACGTCTGCAAACAAAATGTAGTAACTGCAAAATACCTTTACCAAGTCCTGCAGCTTGGCAGGCACAGCCAATAAGAAAGAGACGGGAATGAACCACGTCTCTAGGCGATGGGAAATTTATATATCAAAGCGTTTACGCTGCATCTGCCACTAGCAAGCCATTAACAGCTATGATGAGCAACTGCGCTTGCAAAGGAGTATCGCAACAAGGTCTTTCATCGCTATTGCAAGGCTGCACTATCCATTTGCCTTCAAGATTTTGGTAAAAAGTGCCTAGCAGTTGCCAACCATTCCAAACTCGATAAAGTTCTCCAAAATCATCGGTTACAGAGTCAATTTCTATTTCTGGTGGTGCTGGGTCAGTTAATTGGTCAATGTATTCCTCAAACTCTGATTGTGCCAAAGTTTGGTCGTCAAATACCTCTTGTGTAATCATGTAAATAACCTCACTGATGGGGTTTTATCAAAGGCGATCGCATGGTTTGGCGACTGGGCGATCGCCTTTGCTTTGTTACTATATTGTAGTTACTTGTTATTACTAAAACAAGAGCGTTACTACAAAATTTTCCAAACCCTGCAAAATTGAGGTAAATAGAGTTATTACAGATTTAGGGTTTGAAGCGATAACTAACATGGCAAAGCGTCAGTCAACAAAGCTGAACAATCAAATCATCGTTAGAATGGACGATGAGACAAAGGAAGCTTTTATGGATAAAGTTCAGTCTGAAGGGAAAACAGCTTCGGAATTAATTATGGGATGGATTCGGTCTTACCTTACCGAAGAACGCCACGAAGCACCGGATTTAACCCAAATGCACAGGGACTTAGAGAACTTAAAGCAACAGGTTGCAATCATTCAAAACGAACTCTTGGGAAAAACCGCAGCCTGAGAGATGAAAATGATTCTCTCAGGCGATGGATAGACGAAATTATTAATTCTGCACCCAAAGTTTCAAAAGGCCCGTCAGACACATGACGGGTTTAGCTTTGTTAGAGTGGAAATTGTTATTACAAGTATATACAAGTAGTAACTAATTAATTGCGTTTGCGATCACTCTTGTGCCAATCAAACCTCTAGTTGTGACAATTCTCTATAAATTTCTTCAATCGCTTGTATGACAGCTTCTTTTAAAGTCATATCTTCATATAAATGATTTTTCAATATTTGCCTAGCACGGCGAGCTACTAAGAGGACAAGACGATAGCGATTAGGTGAATTTTGTAGGAGTGCTTCGCTTATTTGCAGAATTTGCTTATCATCATAGCAGTCAGAAATGTTTGTATATTTTGATATTTTAAAATAACCTGAGTTAGCTCCAGGATTGTTGGCTATTGTTTCAGGATTGTTGGCTATTGTTTCAGGATTGTTGGCTATTGTTCCAGGATTGTTGGCTATTGTTTCAGGATTGTTGGCTATTGTTTCAGGATTGTTGGCTATTGTTTCAGGATTGTTGGCTATCGTTCCAGGATTGTTGCCTATTATAGGTTGTATTATTTTTGGTAAATCAAGTACAGTGACATTAGCAGATTTACTAATTATCCCAACAGTGGCAGTAATAGTAATATTTTTATATTTATCATCTACAGATAAAGTACCGTTAGAGCTAATATTGCCACCTGTTGCCTTCCAAACTACGTTACTAACCTGTATTTCATGGTAGTGCTGGTCTAAACCTATGACTTTAAAATTAATCTTTTCATAGGGTTTAAGCTGTACTTTAGCAGGAGAAATTTCTAAGTATCTTAAAACAGGTAGAACTGTAACTTCTGCGGAGGTGCTAACATAAGCTCTAGCCTGCTTAAAACTCAATTTACTAATAAATAGAAGAGTACGGAAAATTAGTTTATTAATAGATTTATGTATCCATGCTTGTAAAGACACCTCAAAATTATCTATTAATGTAGATGTAGCACTAACTTCAGATACATCTTCTGTGTTTTGCTCTGATGTATATTCATCTTGTACTTGTGCCAAAACACGAAGAAGATAAGATAACAGTCTTATCGAAATACCAACGTTAACAAGTAATATCCTTGTCTGTTTGTTGAATTTGTAGGTTAAACGAGAGGTTGCAGTTACCCAAAATTGACCTTTAGCATTAAAATCAGCAATGAAGTTACCATTTTGGTCAATTTCACCACCACTTGCTTCCCATAAAATTTCTCCTGGATCAATCTTCTCACCGTACTGATCAAAACCAATCACACTAAAAATTTGACTTTCATTAGGTTTCAGTTGTACAGCAAGTGGAGAAATCTGCAATTTTCTTAATATCGGCAGCAAAGTCACATCAGCTGATTTGTGAATATTACCAACCGAGGCAGTAACAGTGACCTTTCTGTGGCTATAACCACCTTGGAATAATCCCTGGCGGCTAATTGAACCTCCTTGGCTTGATTTCCAATCAACTATTTCAAGTGCTATTTCAGCATTTTGCTGGTCAAAACCAACAGCAGTAAAAGTTTGAGTCGCTTCAGGTTCTAGCTGTATTTGAGGAGGAAAAATATCTAATCGTTTTAAGACTGAAGGAACAATAACATGGGCAGAGACACTCAATTTTCCAACAGTAGCAGTAATGGTAAATTGACCTTTTTGATTTCTATCAGTAAAGTAGTCACCATTTTGCTCAATATTACCGCCTGTTGCTTTCCAATTTATTCCACTGATAGCGATCGCATTCCCGCGCTGATCCAAACCTATTAGCTCGAAATGCTGGAATGTCTCAGGAGACATTACAATTTGTTCTGGGGAAATCATAAGTTGAGTCAGTCTCGAAGGTTCAATTACCTTGAAACTGGCTGTACCTACAATATTTCCTAAGCTTGCAGTTACTGTGATATTTGCATTTTTGTCAACTGCTACAAAGGTTCCATCAGGATATATCTTGCCTTCAGTTGTTTGCCAACGGATATTTTTGATTTTGACTTCGTTTCTAAATTGATCAAATCCCCTAACCTTCAAATTAAGCCGTTCATTCGGTTTAATTTGCATCCTGTGTGGTTCAATTTCTAAACTTGTCAAAACCGGAAGCAACCTGACACAAGCCACATCACTTAAATTCCCTACGGAAGCGGTGATGTGAACTATATCTGTTTCGTAACTACCAATGAAAGTACCGTCGTCATTAATCTGTCCTCCTGATGTACATTGCCAATCAACTCTTATTATGGGAATTTCATCTCCTCCCTGGTCAAATCCTATAACAGTAAAGGTTTGGATTTGATCGGGTTCAATTTGTAAGTTATTGGGAAAAACTTCTAACCGTTGCAAAACTACAGGTATAGCAACTTTAGCAGTAGCACTTATATTGTGTTCAATTGCCTTAGCTGAGATGCTAAAGTCACCCTTAGCATTGTCAGTAACTATGAAATTTCCGTCTTGATCAATTGTTCCGCCTGTGGCACTCCAAGCTATTTTCCCAGTTGCGATCGCATTACCACGTTGGTCTAAACCTCTAACGCTAAAGCGTTGATGTTCACGAGGTTTCATTTCAATTTGTTCGGGTGAAATTACTAATGTAGTTAATTTCGCAGGTTCAATAAAATTAAGGGTTGTAGAGCTACTAATATCTCCAACACTAGCAGTGACAGTAATTTTTTGCTCTTGGTAACTTGCTCCCAATCTACCGTCGGGAGAAATTGTCCCACCTGTTGCACGCCAAGAAATTTCTTTGATATTGATATTATTACCATACTGATCCACACCTTGGACAGTAAAATGTAAACTTTGCCCGAAATCTAGAGTTGGTTGTAAAGGCGAAATAATTAATTTTTGAAGCTTTGGTGGTTCAATTAGTGTGACTAAAGTAGAGGCTTTGACTGCTTCTACATTTGCTGTAATTGTAAATGCGCCAGGGTTTTGTCCTGCATGGAAAATTCCATCAGCATCAATAGCGCCACCTGTTGCTTGCCACAACACTTTTTCTACAGTAATTTCGGAACCTCGCTGATCGAAACCTCGGATTTTGAAAGTTTGAGTTTTACCACACTCCAAGTTTGTTTGTTGAGGTATAATAACTAATTTTGTCAATTTGGGAGGTTCGATAATAGTAACTGATGCAGAAATGTGAAACATTCCTGTTGTAGCTATAACTGTAAATTTCCCCTCTTTTTCACCTGCTATAAATAAACCATTTTGATCAATATTGCCTCCCTTTGCCTGCCATAAGAATTTTTCGACAGTAATTTCTTGACTATATTGGTCGAGTCCTTTAATACTAAAAGTTTGGCTCTGACCACATTCCATTTGTAGTTGAGAGGGAAAAATTGATAAAGAGGTTAATCTTGGTTCAGAACAACCCTTTAAAGAATGCAGTAATTGACCTGTATGTAAATTCCAAAGTTTGATCCAGTTATTACTGGCAGTGGCAAGAATTTTGCCATCAGAACTGATAGCAGCAGAATTAACAAAGCTAGAGTGACCTATCCAATTACGAACTAATTGCTTTGTTTCAATATTCCAAAGCTTAATAGTATTATCATCAGTTACACTGATAATAATGTTGCTTTCAGTACTAATAATAATATTATTTACTGAACTCAGAAAATCTTGATGAAGAGTGCTGCTACATTCTAAATTATTAATATTTAATTTTAATTTATTATTTCCTTTGCCAACTAGCTTGCCAAGTCCAAAGAATGGTGCACCAATCCAATAAACTGCTCCTGCTGTGAACCTACTAATTAAACTAGAATTTTCTAAATTAGAAGATTGTGATTCATTCTCATCTTCGGAGTCTGCTTGCCAAAATTTAATACTTCCATCACGACTACCACTTATCAATAATTTGCTATCTTTACTAAGACTAACTGCTTGTACCCAATCTAAATGTTGTTCTAAACTGCGATATAATTCTCCTGATTGTAGATTCCATAATTTAACTGAATTATCTGTACTACCGCTAGCAATAACTTTTCCATCTGAGCTAATTGCTAGGCTCAAGACTGAACCAGAATGCTTCAACAGCGTACGTTGCAATTGATTTGTATCAAAATTCCAGATTTTTATTGTTTTATCGGCACTCGCAGTAACTAAAGTTTTGCCATCAGGTGTGATAGCGACAGCACTAACCCAGTTGGAATGAGCATTTATTTGTCGAATTAGTAGTCCAGTTTTTAAATTCCAAAATTTAACAGTTTTATCTGCACTACCACTGACAAGGGTATTGCCGTCTGGACTAATAGCCACGGATAAAACCCAATGAGAATGCCCATCAATGGTGCGAAGCAATTCTCCTGTCTGTAAATTCCAAACCCAAATTTTTTGCCAACTTCCGCCTACTAGAATTTGGTTATTATGACTAATAGCAACACACGCAATTGTGTCTGTGGGAAAGATCCGCTTAGAGGAGTTTGCTTCTTGAGAATTTTTGCGGAGATAAGGATTGTATTGATGGAGTATCCAGTAAGCCGATTGTCGTATTTTTTCCGATTGATCCTGCAAAGCCTGCTGCGTAAACAAATCAAACCCTTCCTGACCTAGTGTCAGTGCTTCTTCTAAAGCCATGAGTCTCTGTTGTTCACAATTGTCTGCTAAACGCTGCTTGACATCTGCTAGCCGTGCAGATTCTTTTGATTTGTTAGCCATTTCTTCTTGTCGATGCACTAGTCTCAGTATTCCCATTTATGAGACTGTATCAACAATGCCTGAATAGTGCTGAGATTAGTGGCATGGATTAAGAAGGAATTATGCACAATCAATAAACACCACATTTTTGATTGGTGCTTAAGTTCTAGTTCTGTAAATGCGATCGCACTCCTTGTTAACTCACAAACTAGCTAAATGCCTCAACTTCCTTACCTAAGCCTCATCATGGCTCAGGGTAAGGACTTGAGAACCAGTGTTGTACCTCAGATTATCACGCTCAATCTGATCTTGCTTGCGGTTATCAGGACTATGGTGAACTCAATAACTTCCAAGGGGGGAACGGTTCAACTCATCCTTGTAAAATTTCCAATTGGGCAGAAATTTATTCATCAAAGCCACGAAGCGATCGCCATGATGACGTTCTAACAGATGTACCATTTCATGAACTACAACGTATTCTAGGCAGTGCTTGTCTTTTTTGGCTAGTTCCAGGTTGAGCCAGATGCGTTTGGCTTGGATGTTGCAGGTTCCCCATTTGGTTTTCATCAGTTTTACCCCCCAGTCCTCAACCTGAACTCCCATGTTCTTTTGCCATTTGGCGATTAATGAGGGAATATCTTGTTTTAACTGCTGTCGATACCAGGACATCATTACTTGTTGGCGTTGCGCTTCATCACTTCCTGGCTTGACATAAAGGTCAATATATGCATTATTTCTAATTTCTACTTTGGGAGATCCCTGGTAATAGATGACATTTAGTAAATAGCGTTTACCTTGGAAGTAATGGCTTTCACCAGATACAAATTCTCTTGGTGACTGGCGTTCTTGTGTTTCAAAATTAGCTTGATGCTTTTTAATCCAAGCTAGTTTGGAGATGGCGAATAAACGCACAGCTTCGTCATCCAGGTGTAAGGGTGTGGCGATACGTACTCGACCATCAGGGGGATAAACTGCCAAGTGCAGGTTTTTAATGTCTTTTCTGGCAACGTCTATGACGAGTTCACCAACTGTAATTTGATGCATCCTAATACTCGCTTTGGCTTTTGACTATTTCAAAAATGCGTTCTACATCTTCTAGAGAATCTAGATGTTGTTTAATGACATTTTTCACTTCGCGTTCTTTGATTATGCTTCCTCGCCAACTATCTTTTTTGGTTTTACGAATCGCTTCATCTATCGCTAGAGCTAATACTTCGTCTTGATTAAGGTTGTCGTATAAAGCTATTTTGGCAGGAGAGTTCAATGATTGAGGATACTCTGAGGAACTGCTGGGTTGAGCAACTTGTTTACTTAACTCAACAATTTTCTGCAAGTAAGCTTGATATTCTTGGGATGCTGTTTTTCTGGCTTGAATCAATTCGTCCAGCAATGTGGACATTTTCTCAAAATATTTCGGGTTGGTTGGTTGTTGGTCAATGATAACTTTGCGTAAGTTGTTTTCAATGGTTTCCGCTACTGCTGTTTTGTTCTGCTTGATGCCTTGGGGTAATGCGTTAACAGCATCAGCACCCCTTTTGACTATCAACTCAACCAGTGTCATGTCGTCAAAGGTAGCAATAGTTTCGCTTTCTTCTGCACCAATGTAGTTATCTATTAAGTGGCGCATAGCGGGTTCATAGGCTTTTAAATCAATATAATCTCCACTGGCAAGTTTTACCTCAGCACGTACCTGTTCGTAATGCTTAACTTCTTGTTTAATAGTGTCGATTTCTGCTGTGCTGTACCCAGCTTGTACCATGTCATTAGAAAGGTTGGCATAGGCTCGAACTAAAGCGGATGTGTATTTATACAGGGCAACACGCTTTTGCTGGTTGTCTTGAACGCTGTCTGGTTTGTTATTATCCCCGCAGAAATAGCGGATATAGGCAGGAGTATCTTGAGGTGGCTCTACAGGTTCGCAAAGGGCTTTAATAGCTTCTCTAGTCTCTTCTAGGCGTTCTCTGCCTTTTTCTAATCTGTCACTCAATAAGCCATCAACGTCGTCTACGTCATAATCTTCAAAAGCTTCTGAGGTATAGTCCTTAACTGATTTTTCTAAGCTTTTAAATAGGTCTTTGTAGTCGATAATATAGCCATATTCTTTATCTTCCCCATCTAAGCGATTGACACGACAAACTGCTTGAAACAGTCCATGATCACGCATGGTTTTATCAATGTAGAGATAGGTAGCAGGAGGAGCATCAAAGCCTGTTAGAAGTTTGTCAACTACTATCAGTAGCTTCATTTGGGCAGGTGATTTGATAAATTTCTCTTTAACTTCCTCCTCAAATTTCTCTGGGCTTTTCCCATTCAGCATTTTTTTATAAATTTCGTATTGCTGGAGCTTTTGAGTGCGTTCATCGTTTCCGGTGCTTTCGCCTTTAATGCTTTTCTCTGAGGCATCATAAGAGGTGATAATGGCGCATTTTGTAAAGTCTGCTGCTTGAAATAACTCATAATATTTACAAGCTTCGTAAATGCTACCTGCTACGAGAATGGCGTTACCCCGTCCACTTTGTAGTCTGTCTTTGGTTTCAAAATCTAGGATAATATCGCCGACAATTTTACTCAGGCGTGATTTAGAACTGAGGACTCTTTGCATAGTTCCCCAGCGTTGCTTAAGTAGGGTTTTCGCTTGTTCAGTTAAGCCTCTGGTTTTGGCTTCAAACCATTGGTCAATTTTGGTTTGAGAGGTAACATTTTGTTCTACTTTACGAGCTTCGTAGCGTAAATCTAGAACAACTTTATCTGTCACAGCTTCGTCAAATTTGTATGTGTGAATGTACTCCCCAAATATTTCTAGGCTATTCCGTTCATCTTTTTTGAGTATGGGTGTACCAGTAAAGCCAATGAACAAGGCATGAGGCAAAATTTCCTTCATGGCTTTGTGCAATTTACCTGTCTGGGAGTGGGTGCGATGACACTCATCAACAAAGACATAAATATCGCCTTTGACTTGGAAGTTCTGGGGTAAACTGCTCTTGAGTTGGGCTATGTAGTTGTCGTAACCACGTTGTTCTGCATTACTGTCTTTTCTGCCAAATTTATGGATTAAGGAGCAAAGTAACCAAGGGGTAGTATTATTCAGTTGGGTAATTAAGTCTTGACCACTTTTTGTGCGATAGATGTTTTCGTTAACACCTAAAAACACCCCTTCAATTTGCTCGTCTAGTTCTTCCCTATCTGTCATAATTAACACACGAGCATTAGGGTTATATTCCCGAATCCATTTGGTAAGCCAAACCATAGTTAAGCTTTTACCACTGCCTTGGGTATGCCAGATAATGCCCCCTTCCTTACGGGAAAGATAAACTTGGGCTGCTTTGACACCAAAATACTGATTATGTCGGCAGAGTTTTTTCACACCACAGTCAAAGACAACAAAATTGTGGATAACTTCGAGAAAGCGGGTTTTGTCGCAGAGTTGAAGTAGATGTCTATCTAAACGATTCTCGATGTCGCTGTAGGTGTCTTCTTTCCAGGTAAGGTAATATTTTTCTGCGGTTTCGATAGTACCATAGCGAAGTCCTTCGGTGTCATTACCTGCCATGACTAACTGCATGATGTTAAAAAAGGACTTGATAAATATAGAATTTTGATTATCGAGGTTTTGGCGGATACCTTCGGAGACGGAGACGGTGCTGCGTTTAAGTTCCAGAACACCAAGGGCGATGCCATTGATGTATATAACTATATCTGGGCGTTTGGTGTTTTCGCCTTTAACGGTGACTTCTTCGGCGATCGCAAAATCATTTTCTAGGGGTTCTTCCCAGTCAATCAGCCAAACGGTTTGGGTGTTCTCGCCAACTTCTTCTTTGACTTTGACCCCATAGCGCAGGAGGCTATAAACTTGTTTGTTGATGTCATAAAGGCTTTTACTTTGATCGCCTGCGACTTTGTTGAGTTCATACAAGGCTTTGGTGATCAGGCTGTTGCTGTAGCCTTGTTTGTCGCGTAGGAAGGCGGTGAGGATTTCCGTTTCGATGTTGCTGTTGTTAGGTCGGTCGTGCCAATCACCCAGATAGCGATATTTTAATTGTTGCTGAAATAGTTGCACAATGCGGTTTTGGGTTTGGCGTTCGCGTTGTCCGACCTGGCTCATAGCAACCCTCTTACTGCGATAATCACGGATTTACTCAGCTTTAAAGATGACACTGTTAATCAAACTATGTCATCTTTATTTGTGTCATCCGTGAATTTTCTGTCTAGCTTAATGTTTGTAACCAGGAAGTACCCGTGAGATTGGTATCGACTGTGGCTAAGGTCAACTGGTGGTGAACTGCTGTAGCGGCAATAAAGCGATCGCCTGGATCTTGATGTGGTAGCTGAATCTGACGGCTTAAAATAGCGATGTGGCGGTTAAGTGGAGCTTCATGAATTTCTAGAGTATTTAAGGCTAAATCGATCCATGCAACTGGATTAGGCTGTAAAGATATTCGTCCTTTTTCTGCTAAAAGTAGCGTTTCCCAGATACTAATTGGACTGAGCCAAAGTTCGGTTGTTGCTGCTGCAATAGTGGTTTGAAGTTGAGGAGATAGGCGTTCGTTACCAAGCAAATACCAAAGCCAGATGTGGGTATCAAGTAACAACTTCACTGGAGTGCTTCCCATGTGGTAGCAGGGATTACTGGAGCAATCACGTCTCCCAATATTTCGCCGCTACCCTTCATTACTCCAAATGCTGGGCGCTGGAGTTGAGGGGTGGCAGGATAGATAATGACTAAGGGTTCTCCCTCATGGGTGACGGTTACGGGTGTTTTGGTGCGTTGTATTTCTGCAAATATTTGTTGCAGGGTTTCAGGTAGTTCGCTGGTAGCAATGTGTTCCATAATCTGGTTTAGCTCTTATTCTTGCTTCTATTCTAGAGATTGGCGGTTGAAAACTCTAACGTTGATCAAGAACTGCTAATTAGTCTCGTTTTTCCGGTGAGAAGTTCTTGCATCATGCCCTGTTTTATGGCTTTGTATTTATCGCGCTTTTGTTCTAAGGCTGTGATTTCTGTATCCATGTCGCTGAGGATTTGGGCGATCGCTTTTTGTTCGGTAAGAGGAGGAATTGGGATGCGAATAGATTTGATTATTTCTCCATTCAAATTTTCTTGATTACCATTGTTGCTCAGTTTTCTGATTTCATCGTACTTGTGAGACAAATAGAAAAATACATATTTATTAGAAGTAAGTTGATAAAGCCTGATGGATGCACAAGCCTGATTTGTTGTAGCTTTAATTCCTAGTATTGCTACTTTTCCTCTAGTTTTACCTTGCCCATACATCGCCATGAGCAGAGTACCCTCGTCATATATTTTTGCAGATGAATTATTTAAGCCTATTTCTGTAATAAACTCGTCTGGAGAAGTTATGGTGTTGAAGTCAATTTGAGATGTTGTAATCCAAGGAATATTCCCATTCCAGTATGATGGATTATTTCTATTCGGAGTTCCTCCGGAACTGACTAAACTCATCTCACCTAACTGCTTCACCTCCCACTCACCGCTAAAACCGGGCAGGCGTTTTTGAGCAGTGAGGAGTTGCTGCATCGTGCCTTGCTTGGTGTTGCGCTTTTTGGTGATGATGCGATCGCACTCTGTAATCAGGGCATCAACATCACTGAGGGATTGGGCGATCGCTTTTTGTTCTTTGAGAGTGGGAGGAATAACACACGGAATTTGGAGCAAAGCATTTTTTGTTAACTTATATCTTCCCGCTCCCTGCCGTGTTAAATATGGAGTGAGTTCTCTGTGGCAAAAGTAATAATAGAACCACTGAGTCAGGTTTTTAGTTCCTTTAACTAAGTGAGCGTGATTATTAACATTAAATTTTCCTTTTACCAATAATGTCATTGATAATTCACGCCACTTTAGAAAGTGGTCTCCATCTTCCCCAATTAAAGCATACTCTCCTTCAACCCTATATTCATCAATATAGCCTTGGATTTTTGTCGGACCATAGTATGGATAGTCTCCAAACTTTTTCTTTCTAACTTCTTCACTAATTGGGTAACGCAGGTTGTTAAAAACCTCAAAACATTGACCAACTAATTGAACTTCCCAATCATTAGGAATAACCCCTAACTCGGTCTGTTTATAACCTTCTGGTATTTCTGTCTCTCTCACCACACCAACCCCATTCTCTGCAAATGCCCCTCAACCTTAGCTGTCAACTCATCAACCTTACTCGTCAACTGCGGCAGAGGCGTATCATACCGTTCCGCCAACTCCTGAATTCGCTGTGTCAACCGTTGCGAAATCCGATCCATCTCTGAAGCGATCGCCTGTTGCAACGTCGGCATCCACTTGTCATCTACCACCAGCGTTTTTATCTCGTCCTCGGTTAAATCCCCGTATTTTGTTAACACATAATTATCCAAAAATTGAGTCAATACTTTAATTTGTTTACTAATTTCCGCCTCTTGCTCAATCAGCTTTAAATAAGCCTTTAACACCTTTAACTCATCCGCAAAGGTGGCATCATTTTTAATTGCCTTGATGCGATCGCTCACATTCGCTTTGGTAATTTTCCCACTGTCATTAGTAACTTCTTCCAGCAAACCCTCCTCACCGCCATGTTCTTCTTGCAGTTCCTCCTGCTGGCGGACAATTTCATCTTTTTTCGTTTCCAATTCTTGAATCGCCGCCTGTTCAGCTTGAAAATAGCGGTTAATCATCAACTCCTTGGGAATCAGTTCGCAGACATAATCTGTTACTACACCTTTCTTATTCGTCACCGCTTTCAGTTCTGCCTTCCAGCCATCCTCAACCAAAATATAAACATCGTCCTTCATGCTTTCCACCCAATAGGTCATTAGGTGCTGGTAAACATCGTACTTATCAATCAGACTTTTACCCGTAAACCCTTGCAGCAAGTCTTCCGAAAGCGCGTGAATAATCGCCTTGGGCTTATCTCCCGGCTGGATGGCTTTCAGCAAAGGCGTGTGTTTTTCTTGCCACGTTTCAAAAACCGCTTGGATGTTTTTCCCATAGCTGATAAATTCAGGATGAGCAAAAATACAAGCTTTGACTTCTGCTCCTGGAATTTTAAGCATCAGGTATCCTGGGCGATCCGCCGCCTCAAATAATTCCTGTTGCAGCGTCGGGTAAACCTGCCAGTAATCGCTCAAAGCCTCAATATCTCGCTTGGGTATCCCCCCCAAAAGATGCGCCTCAATATCCTGAATATCTTCCTCTTCCTGACTGTCGATATAGCGGGGGATATTCAGGTTGTACTCATTCCCTTCAATTTCCTCAACTGGAACCATCCGCGAATACTTCGCCACCTCAAGCTGTTTGTTGAAGACATCAACAATCTTATGAATGTCCTGCTCCCGCAGACGGTTTTTATTGCCGTCTTTAACAAACCCCTTGCTGGCATCAATCATAAAAATGCCTTGGCGATTCTCGGCATCTTCCTTATCTAACACAATAATACAGGCAGGAATCCCCGTCCCATAAAACAGGTTCGGCGGTAGCCCAATAATCCCCTTGATAATGCCCTTGCAAATCAGATTTTTCCGAATTTCCGCCTCCGCATTCCCCCGAAACAGCACCCCATGCGGCAGAATAATCGCCCCTTTGCCATTACTTTTCAGGGAGCGCACCATGTGCAGCAAAAAGGCATAGTCCCCATTTTTAGCTGGAGGAATGCCAAAGCCATCAAACCGTTGAAACTCATCCTTGGCTGGATTAAGTCCATTACTCCAAGCTTTTGAGGAAAACGGAGGATTAGCCACAGCAAAATCAAAAGTTTTCAGGCTACCATCCGCATCTTTGAAATAAGGACTTGATAAAGTATTATCCTGCCAAATCTCAGCAGTAGGGTGTCCGTGCAGGATCATGTTCATCCGAGCCAAGGCGCGGGTAGCGTTGTCCATCTCCTGCCCGTAGATAGTTAAGCCCCGTTCCGCTTCATCCGCCGACTTTAACAACAGAGAACCACTACCACAAGTCGGATCGTAAATCGTCTGACTCTGGCTTTGGGCTGAATTAACCCCAATAACTTGAGAGATGACACGGGACACTTCCGCCGGAGTATAAAATTGACCCTTGCTTTTACCCGATTGCGTGGCAAAGTTCCGCATCAGGTACTCATAGGCATCGCCTAAAATATCATCACCATCGGCGCGGTTTTTACTAAAATTCAAAGCAGGGGTTTCAAAAATCGCCACCAAGTTGGAAAGCCTATCCTGCATTTCCTTACCCTTACCTAACTTGTCAGCATCATTAAAATCAGCTACATCAATAACACCCTTTAAATCATTGGCTTCGGCTAAATTGGCGATAATTTTGTTTATACCATCCCCGATATCTTTCTGTCCTTTAAGCGCCACAATATCCTGAAAGCCTCCCCCTTCAGGCACTTCAATCAGCGCATCCGCGACACCCGCATATTTATCAGATACATATTTAACAAATAATAATACCAGTACATAATCCTTATACTGCGAGGCATCCATACCACCCCGCAGTTCATCACAGCTTTTCCATAACGAACTATAAAGTTCACTTTTCTTAATTGCCATTTTGTGTAGCCTTTAAAAGACCTCCCCAAATCAACTTTGCCAGACGTTCTCAAGCCCGTCTGACACTTTGCCTTGAAGTTTTGACATCTTGCAAAGAACCAATAACATACCACGCCCAAGGACTTAGCTCATGTAGTGGCTGAGGATATATCGTATACCAGGAATGCTCAAATTGGCGTAAATGCAACGGCTACATATTATTGCGGCGGATTTTGCTTCTCTCGCTCTTCAACTGCCTTACTCACAATCCGCACAACAAGATTACTGATGGGACGGTCTTCTTCTTGCGCCCATCTCACCAAAGCATCGTGGATATCTTTGGGGAAATATATCGAAGTTTGTACGCGATCGCTTTGGCTCATTAATCTTTAAAACATTTATCGCCAGTTCATCATAACCCCACTACCTTGTTACAAGGCTAAATAATGTTTAACAATGTTCAGCAATGTTCCATGATACACTTAAACATTGCTGAACATTAAATTAAGGTTCAACAATGTTAAATCTGTATATCTCGAAAGTCCAAGCTATGCGCCACTTAAGTAATATTTGCTACTTAGCTTGTAGGGATTTTGGGCAACGTCCCTCATCTGCAAAGTTGCCAGCAGATTTTGCAGATATTGCCACAGCGCCGAAATTTTTAGATTGCGATCGCGTCAAATGCGATCGTGCTGACAAAGGCTAATAAGCAATCAAGTTCTCACTACACGAGCTAAGAAATTATTTATTTTATGGAGAAATGGAGCTAAGCGGAGTCGAACCGCTGACTTCTTCAATGCCATTGAAGCGCTCTACCAACTGAGCTATAACCCCTTGCGATGCATTATCTATTATGCCTGAACAGATAAACTTTGTCAATTATTAATATATGATTAATGTAAAGCATGATTGCTGCTACTCAGATACAAGCACTCACTACTTGATTAAGATACTTGCAGCAAGTAGGTCATACAGTGCCCCATGAGGAAGTAAACTACTAACATCGCTGCTGCCGCGAGGGCAACTAATGTACCAGCCAACATTAAGGAAAATTCCTTATGCTCAAAGGCTTTCTCCATCAGGTGCAGTGACCAAGCCACTAGGGCGACATCAAACAATAGAATAGGAATCAACATATTTCTTAATATTTATTCATACTAGTTAATTCATATTAACACTGTTTTGGGGAAGCGTCTCTGACCTGGGATAGATGTGGATATAAGGATAAATCATGATTTAATTAAGCATTCTTACTGGAACAGAGCGATCGCGTAAATAATTTTTGATTTGTTCGACGCTTAATTGCCCAAAGTGTAAAAGTGATGCGAGTAATGCCGCTTCAGCTTTCCCCTGTGTGAGTGCAGCGTGGATATGTTCGCAATTGCCAGCGCCACCAGAAGCAATCACGGGAATTTGTACAGCATGAGCGATAGATTTTGTCAATTCCAGATCGTAACCGGCTTGAGTACCATCAGCATCCATACTTGTCACCAGTAGTTCTCCAGCTCCACGCTTTTCGACTTCTTGTGCCCAAAGTAAGGCATCTTTCCCGGTATTTTCTCTACCACCGCGCACATACACATCCCAACCTGGATTTTCTGGGTCAATTCTGCGTCTGGCATCAATAGCAACAACTATGCATTGATTACCAAAGCGATCGCTTGCCCGATTAATTAAGTCTGGGTCACGTACTGCCGCAGAATTAATACTAACCTTGTCTGCCCCAGCTCGTAACAAACCTTTAACATTTTCTAAGGTTTGAATTCCACCGCCCACAGTCAGTGGAATAAAGACCTGTTCAGCAGTCCGGTAAACTACATCAATAATCGTGTCTCGGTCTTCATGAGTCGCCGTAATATCCAGAAACACTAACTCATCAGCACCGGCATCATTGTAAACCTTTGCCAGTTCTACCGGATCGCCGGCATCTTTGAGGTCAACAAAGTTAACTCCTTTGACAACCCGTCCCGCCTTAACATCCAAGCAAGGTAAGATTCTTTTAGATAACATAATATTTTTTTAACTCCTGGGTAATTGTCCGGAATTTAAATTTTAAATGGGCGTGCGTATTCTGTTGCGAAAATCTTTGTATGCCTAGTTTTGTAGCCGACATGGCACTCACACAGTCCTCAAGTTAAGGTTGATAGCTGAATTATGGCGATTATCTCCTCGAAAAAACAGCCTCAAGAACCCAATGGACAACCACAAAAGCAGCATCAGGATTCGGTAAAAGCTTCTTGTGATCAAGAACTTTTGCAGGCCGAGGCGGCGATAGATGAACAAGGTAAGCAGGAAGAAAGTATTCGTCCGCACCGATTTGCCGATTACATTGGGCAGAAAGACTTAAAAGATGTGCTAGATATTGCCATCAAAGCTGCTAAGTCCAGAAGTGAAGTGCTGGATCATTTGCTACTATACGGGCCGCCGGGATTGGGTAAAACCACAATGGCAATGATTTTAGCATCAGAAATGGGGGTAAACTACAAAATTACGAGTGCGCCAGCACTAGAACGTCCACGGGATATTGTAGGGCTATTGGTGAACTTAAAACCAGGGGATATTCTGTTTGTCGATGAAATTCATCGACTTTCGCGGATGACAGAAGAAATTCTCTATCCGGCGATGGAAGATTATCGCTTAGATATTACCATTGGCAAAGGCTCCAGCGCTCGCATCCGCAGTTTACCTCTGTCAAAATTTACCCTAGTGGGAGCCACAACTCGTGTCGGTGCTTTAACTTCACCACTACGCGATCGCTTTGGCTTAGTTCAAAAACTGCGATTTTATGAAGTTGATGAACTCAGTAAGATTGTACTGAGAACTGCCCAATTACTCCAAACCCCAATTACAGAAAATGGGGCGACAGAAATTGCTAAGCGATCGCGGGGAACGCCACGAATAGCAAATAGGCTACTCAAGCGAGTACGTGATTATGCGGAAGTAAAAAACTCAGGCGAGATTAATGAAGGTGTTGCGGGCGAAGCATTGCAACTATTCCAAGTTGACCCCTGTGGATTAGATTGGACAGACCGCAAAATGTTGAGTGTAATAATTGAACAATTTAATGGTGGGCCAGTAGGATTAGAAACAATTGCCGCCGCCACAGGGGAAGATACCCAAACAATTGAAGAAGTCTACGAACCTTATTTGATGCAGATTGGCTATCTCAGCCGCACTCCCCGTGGGAGAACAGCCACAACCGCAGCATACAAACATTTAGGCTTTAAGCCACCTAACGAACAGATGTCTTTGCTGTGATGATTTTGAATAGGAGTTAGGGCATGGGGCATTGGGCATTGGGCATTGGGCATTGGGAAGAAAACTCCCCACACTCCCCACACTCCCCACACTCCCTCATTCCCCTAGCCCCTAGCCCCTAACCCCTAATCCCCATTCCCGATTACAGATAGAAACAGATAAAGCCAGATGATTCAGTTAATTAGTATTTTTCTCAGTTTGTTGCTTGTGTTTGGCTTTTGTACACCAGTCATGGCATTATCTCAACCTCCTAGTGTGACTCAAGAGCAGTTACAAAAAGGAGATGAGTTGGCGAATAAAGCTTTTGCGGCGACTAATCAGGGTGATTTTGTCACAGCTGAAAGTTACTGGACAGAGATAATTGAAGAATTTCCCACCAATGCAGGTGCATGGAGTAATCGCGGAAATTCGCGGGTGAGTCAGAACAAGTTACAAGCAGCATTGACAGATTACAACAAAGCTATAGAATTAGCCCCAAATGTTACCGATCCTTATTTGAATCGGGGTACAGCGTTGGAAGGTTTGGGTAAATGGTCAGAGGCGATCGCAGATTATAATCATGTCCTAGAACTAGATCCCAAGGATGCGATGGCATATAACAATCGCGGTAATGCCAAAGCGGGTTTAGGAAAATGGTCAGATGCGATCGCTGACTATAAAAAATCCTTTGAAATCGCCCCCAATTTCGCCTTTGCTCGCGCTAACTATGCCTTAGCGCTTTATGAAACTGGACAAATCGAGCCAGCTATTCGGGAAATGCGAAATATTGTCCGTAAATATCCTAAGTTTGCTGATATGCGTGCTGCTTTAACCGCTGCTTATTGGGTAACAGGACAACAAGGCGAAGCCGAAAGTAATTGGGTAGCAGCCGTCGGACTGGATAACCGCTACAAGGATATCAACTGGGTAACAAATATTCGCCGCTGGCCGCCTAGCATGGTAACTGCCTTAGATAAGTTCTTAAAACTTCAGTAGGGTATTGGCTATGACTCATTTTGGCATTCTTAGTCCAGGTGCAGCAACAGGCCCACTAAACACGATGCTTCCCTTGGGGCAAGAACTTCAACGGCGTGGTCATCGCGTCACTCTCTTCGGAAATCTTGACACTCAATCCAAAGTATTAGCAGCTGGAATAGAATTCTCGCCAATCGGAGAACAAGATTTTCTAGTCGGCTCATCAGCAGCAGCTTTGGCCAAATTAGGTCAACTGCGGGGACTAGCTGCATTGCAATATACTATTGAGTTGATTAAACAAATCTCGGCTGTGACGCTTCGAGATGCTCCAGCAGCAATGAAAGCAGCAGGTGTAGAAGCCTTACTAGTTAACCAAAGTTCAATAGAGGGAGGAACAATTGCTGATTTTCTGGGTATTCCTTTCGTCACTGTATGCAGTGCTGTAGTATTTAATCGAGAGCCTACAATTCCTCCTTTTTGTACAACTTGGAAATATAGCCCAGCTTTGTGGGCACGTTTACGTAATCAAGCGGGTTATACCTTACTTCATCGCATTACTAAACCAATCACACAATTGATAGATGAGTATCGCCAAGAATGGAAATTACCGCTGTACTCTCAAAATAATTATGGCTACTCTCAATTAGCTCAAATAAGTAATGCACCTGCTGAGTTTGAATATCCTAGGCAGGAATTGCCTCCTTGGTTCCATTTCACAGGAAGCTTCCATACTTCAGCCAATCGGGCACTTGTTTCTTTCCCCTATGAGAAATTGAACGATAAACCCTTAATTTACGCTTCGATGGGAACATTGCAAAATCGTCTGACTTGGGTTTTTGAAACTATTGCTTCAGCTTGTGAAGGATTAGATGCCCAGTTAGTGATTTCTTTGGGAGGTTCTGCTAAACCCGAATCATTGCCAAATTTACCAGGAAATCCTTTAGTAGTTGAATACGCACCTCAATTGGAAGTCCTAGAAAAAGCAACCCTCATGATTACTCATGCGGGAATGAATACAACAATGGAATGCGTGAAAAAGGGAGTACCAATGGTAGCAATTCCTGTTGCTAACGATCAGCCAGGAGTAGCAGCACGTATCGCTTGGACAGGGGCGGGTGAATTTATCCCTCTCAATAAATTGAATGTTCCCAGGTTACGAGATGCTGTAAAGCAGGTATTAACGCAAGAATCTTATAAACAGAATGCGCTAAGCTTACAAGAAGCTACTCACCGTGCTGGAGGCGTAAGTCGAGCCGCTGATATTATTGAGCAAGTTGTTGCTACAGGCAAACCTGTTTTGGCTCAAACACAGCAATGAAGATAAAATTGGTAGATACTTCCCCAGCAATCGCATTCTACAACTCGTCAAACTGAACTAGAGCTAGTCTGGAGGATGGGCTGATTTTGAGAACGTTTTCCCTTAGCTATCATCTTTACTCCTCCTGCTGGGCTAAACAATAAACTAAAATCTTAGAATACGTATCGAGGTAATCAGCTTAATAATTCCTGAATCTTTATTGGGTTCAATTCTTGTACATTACTCAACACTACCGCTGCCCCTGCTTTTTTGAGTGTTTGGGCATAAGCATCACGGCGCGCTGCTGTTTCTTGGACATGAGGTGGTAAAACACCTACACCAATCCAAGTGCGGTGCGGTTGCAAATTTCGTGCTTTCTCAACTGTGTACATATCAGCCACCGTATCTCCCACATAAAATACGGTCGGTAAGTTCTCACAATTATTTTCTAAAATTTGCACAGTCGCAAATAGTCCTGTGGGATCTGGTTTACCTGGTGCATCTTCCATCGCAATTAACACAGGGGATTTGAGTCCGAGGCGTTTTTCTAAAATATAGTTAGCAGAACCACGAGTTGCACCGCTGAAAAATCCCCAAGCAATACTAGCTTGTGTTAGTTGTTTTAAGTATATAGGTTGTAATAATAAAGGTTCATCACAAATATACCCAGTGAAATTGTTGGGATCTGTACCTCGGTAACGGGATTGAAAAAAAGCAACAATCGTGTTGTAGTCAAGTTGTATTTGGGCGCGGGACTGTCCTTGAGATTGAAAGTAACGGTAAATTAATTCTTGAGAAGCTTCCCAATCGTTATTCCACACACCTTCGGATTTTAACTGGTCAATGTCTAATGGTGTCGGACGATAAGCTTGATTGGTAAAATACTCAACAGTGTCTGAGATCGCTCGCCGATAGGAACCACTAACATCACGAATCACGCCGTCAATATCAAAAACTGCGATCGCGCGTGGTGAATTTTGTTTTGTCATACAACTGTTTAGCCATCTGCTAAGGTATTAAGTTAGAATAAGCGATCGCGAAGTTAGTAATGCTTGGATATTCCCGGAGGTTTGATTGACCAAGTTTATTTTGAAAATTCTTTGGTTGGATGAAAACGTTGCTCTTGCTGTCGATCAAGTTGTCGGTAAAGGTACAAGTCCTTTAACCAAGTACTTTTTCTGGCCGAGAAATGATGCTTGGGAAGAGTTAAAGAAGGAATTAGAGTCTAAACACTGGATTAGCGATTTGGATCGGGTTGAGTTACTCAATAAAGCCACAGAAGTGATTAACTACTGGCAAGAGGAAGGCAGAAACCGTCCAATGGCAGAAGCACAATTGAAATTTCCCGAAGTCGCCTTTACAGGTAGCGCTTGAAATTTCTCCCTTAGTCTCCCTGTTTTACAAGTTGCCACAATTTGATAGTCTTGTCCCTGCTGCCACTAGCAATCAGTTGTGCATCAGGGCTGACAGCAACGGTAGATACAGAGTCTGTATGCCCAGTGAGAGTGGCAATTTCTTCTGCTGTACTCACCCGCCACAGTTTCACAGTGCGATCGCGACTGGCACTAATCAACATTGTGCCATCAGCCGTGAAAGTCACTGCGACAACTGACCAAGAATGGCCTGAAAGTGTGGTAATTACCTGACCAGTGTTTACCTCCCATAATTTAATCGTGTTATCGTCGCTACCCGTAGCCAAAATTTTGCCATCGGGACTAAACGCGACTGTTAAAACCGCCCATGCATGACCTGAAAGGATTCCTAATAAGGTGCAATCTGGGCGGTTTTTAAATTCTGTTTTTTCTGTTTCTGTTTTAACTTCATCATTAAGTATTTTCCACAAGCGAATTGTGCGATCGCAACTAGCGCTGGCTAAGATCCCCCCAACCCCCCTTTCTAAGGGGGGCGAAGGGGGGATCGGGCTAAATGCTACGGAATTCACTTGTAATTTGTGTCCGCTGAGGGTAGAAATTTCCTTACCAGTATTCACATCCCAGAGTTTGACTGTTTTATCCCAGCTAGCACTAGCAATAATCTGTCCATCGGGACTGAAAGCTACTGATTTGACAGCGTGTGAATGTCCCACTAAGGTGCAAATTTCTAGGAATTGATGAATATCCCATAATTTAATTGTGCGATCATCGCTAGCTGATGCCAAAATTTTGCCATCAGGACTGAAAACTACTGATTTTACGGCTTGGGAATGTCCTGATAAGGTAGTTAAGACTTTTTGGGTATTTAAATCCCACAATCTGATAATTTTATCGTCACCACTGGCGAGAGTGAGCTTATCAGGACTGAAGCTAACACAGTTTATCCCAGTAGATACACTGGGAATAGGATTAAATGTATGTATGCATTGCCACTTATTGGCGGGTAATGCAGATACAGGCTGATGAGGTATATCAGTAATTCCCATTGCTAGCATAACTTCATCAGCTGATTGAAAGCGATCGCTGATGGACTTTGATAGAAGTTTATTGAGGATTTGTGTCAGGCGTAGACGCGTTGGCGAAGCCTCTCGAAGAGAAGCGTCTTGTCGCCAGACATCGCTTACCTTGGTGCTAAGATATTCTTGCCAAACCCAACAATCATTGGCAACATCATATAAATCAAAGGGCGGAATCTGAGTTAGTAAGTGAATGCAAATGACACCTAAACTGTAAAGGTCGCTGGCAAAAACGGCTTTTCCTCTTACTTGTTCTGGTGAAATATATTCAGGGCTACCAATGCAATCTTTACCAAGAAACTGGTCAATCTCACTGAAAATTTGAGCCGCAGCAAAATCAACTAAGACAAATTCTCCAGCGGCTCTGCGAATAATATTTTCAGGTTTAATATCACAGTGGATAATCTTGCGGTCATGAATAAATTTGAGAACTGGTAATAAATTTGCTAAAAGTTGCCAAATTTGATTTTCACTGAAAGCACCTTCTGCTTCTAGAAGCGTAGCTAAATTAGTACCTGCGATAAAATCCTGTACAAAGTAGCAATATTGTTCATCTTGAAAGTGTGCTAATAAAGCAGGAATTTGCGGATGTTGACCTAGTAGCTTTAACTGTTGTGCTGTTTGGGAAAAATTTTCTGGTGTTTGATTGCGCCGTGAAAATTGTTGCACAACACAAGGAACTGGGGGATATTGATTTTCATCTACAGCGAGGTAAGTTTTGCAGAATCCCCCTTTACCAATTAGCTGGAGTAAACGATAACGATTTTGTATCAGCAAAGTTTTCCTACCAGAGTTATCAGCTAGATTAGAGCTAATATAAATCTATAGTAGTGTATGTCATGAATTTTGATGATTTTGTCCTCAGCACTTGGTGGTTTAAAATCTAAGAATCAAGTTATCTGATGGCAATTTTTGTAGAGTCGGCACTGTTGGCATTTGATTCAAACCTTGATTCTGACGTTGTCTACATTGCCCTAACTACGGTGATTGAAAATGGTGCAAGTCCAGCCCAACAAACAAAAGAGAACTGAATTATGGTGACCACAGCGACACCCGCAGAAACCAGAGTCTTACTTGAGAACATCAGCTGGCAGACATTTAAAACTATGTTAGCTGAAATGGGTACAGAACGCAAAAATCGAATTGCTTATGACAATGGAATAATAGAAATTATGACTCCACTCATGCCGCACGAAAACTCAAATCGCCTAATTGAGGTTTTTGTTGGTGTACTTTGTGAAGAATTGGGATTTGAGATTAAACGATCTGGGTCTCTCACATTAATTAGGGATGATTTAGAACGTGGGGGAGAACCAGATAGCAGCTACTACATTCAAAACGAATTTTTGCTAAGAAATAAAGAAAATATAGATTTAGCATCCGATCCACCTCCAGATCTGGTGTTAGAGGTGGAATATTCCAAACCAAAAATAGATAAGTTGCAATTGTATGCAGCGATGGGAATTCCCGAATTTTGGCGATACAACGGGACTGTGTTACGAATTTATAGGCTAGAAAATCGACAATATATAGAAGTTGAAGTTAGTCCTACTTTTATACCTATAACTGTGAGAGAAATACCTCGGTTTATTCAAGAAAGTAAACAGAATGGAGAAATCGCTACAACCCGTGCTTTTCGCACTTGGGTTAGGGGACAAATTTCTGATTTAGTAGAGGATTAGAGAAAACCCCAATTTAGGAACCCCACACAAGATTGAAGGAATACGTCGTTATACTATTCAACGTTTTCCCTATTTGATTTTTTATACCGAGCTTGAAGAAGTGATTTGGGTAATTGCCATCGCTCATAGTAAGCGCAAACCTAATTATTGGAAACAAAGAAATATTGAAAGTCCGTAAACTCTCGCTATCTTCTCAGTACTGCGATCGCACCAAAAATATTCTCTATCAAAATGCGATTACTTTTATATTGTGCTGGCGATCGCACTAACAAAATCTTCTCTAAAAAATGAGATCGCCTACTACTATATCATATTTAGGCATAATAATATTACTAACAGAGCGAACGCTTGACTTTTAAGACAGTCGCTACTATTTTTGACTTTAAGCAGAACGCCAATTTTCAATTTGCAAACTGGGCACTCTTTGAAATTCTCGAATATTAGATGTGACAAGAATATGATTGTGAGTTAGTGCTGTTGATGCAATCAGTACATCATAAGCACCGATAGGAGTACCTGCTGTTTTGAGGATGCTTCTAATTTTGGCAGCTTGTTCAGCTTCTGCTACTCCGAAAGATACAATTGTGATTGTACTTAATAATGTTTCAATCAATGGTTGAATTTTGATGGCGCGTTGGGGATTGATTGCTAATCCATACTTTACTTCCATAACTGTTAAGGATGACATAAAAATATCACTGGGAGTGCTAGACTTTAATCGCTTGATAGTAAGTTCTTCCCCCTTGACAAAATCACTAATTACACAGGTATCGAGTAAATATCCCATCATTAAAACTCTATTTCGTTAGGTGGTAACAGTTCATCTCGGTAGGACTCAAAAGTGATACTTTCTGCTACACCTTCATGTTGCATAATAATTTCTGGCCAAATGGTGGGTTTTGTTTCTAAGAAAGTGACAAAGACTTTGCTTTCAGTAATACCTTGGGGTGTTTCAGATAGTTCGATTTTGCCGTTTTTATAAATTCCTTCAATTGTTTTTAGCATTTTTGTTTACCTCCCGTCTCAATTATAGTATTTGCGATCTCCTAATCTTACCGTTACTTTAACATCAGGAATTTGAATTAGGAAATATAAGAGCGCTTGACTTTTAAGACAGTCGCTACATTACTAAATTGCGATCGCACCAATAAAATCTTCTCTACAAAAATGCTATTACTTTTATATTGTGCTGGCGATCGCACCAAAAATATTCTCTATCAAAATGCGATCGCTTTTATATTGTGCTAGTGATCGCATCAAGATATTATTTTAAATAAATTCATTATTTTAGTCTACTATAAATAATCTCATAAGCCTGCAAAGTTCTATTGACATTCCTGTCATACATCGCATAAGGTATAAAAGTCAAAACGAAGAACAGCGAGATTACTAATCCTAATATAATAATAATCACACCAATAAAATTACTAAAAGATTGCCCTACTAAATTCCTAAAAAACTCCCCATATATAAACATATTTCCTACAAGGATATAAAATAATAACTGGACGCAAGAGAAACTAAAAACCAGAGAAACACATACAAAATACTCCCAATATAAGCGACATCCACGAAGAGGTATTCCTAAACGAATTGCTAATGGAAGATATCCTTGGTGCATAGATGTATGGAAATATAGGTTTTTTCCACTTAACCAACCTTTTTTATCCCTATACCAGCCGATTTGACTGCCAAACTTGATATTTTCTTTAATGGATGGAGCTGCGGTAATATTTTCCAAAATATTTTTTTGAACACTAAAGCCAAATTTACCATTGCTGTATTTAACCCAAAGTTGGTCTATAGTATGAAGGTCAGTACTGGGAAAATTTTTAATAGATTCAATATCCATCCAGCCTTCATTTTTTCTGCCAGATGCTTCAAGCATTACAGCTAAAGTTTCCTTATCTGCTTCTTTCCACTCGCCAATTTTGAGTAAATTTGCTAGTCTACGGTAATCTACATTTTTGTCAGAACTTAAATCATCTGGGAGTAGAGGAGGAGGAGGTGGTGGTGGTGGTGGTTTTGGAACTGACAGTAAATCAAGCCATTCTTGCATTGTTTGTGAACGGTTTTCTGCTTCCAATTCTATCCCTTTGAGTATCGCCTGATTAACCCTAATACTAATATTAGGATTAATACTTTTTGGCTCTTCCAATACTACACCGCTAGCTCTAGTTATAGCTGGATGTGGCAATCTATTTGTTACCAAAAAATATAACGTTGCTGCTAAAGCATAAACGTCTGTATATGCACCACGTTTTGCCACGGTTTTATATTGCTCAATGGGTGCAAAACAGTGAGATAAATTCGCAGTATGTAGCTTTGTGACATTGGGTGTAAACTCTCGTGCAATACCAAAGTCAATTAATACAGCTTCTGGCTTACCAGCACGGACAATAATATTCGCAGGTTTTACATCGCGATGCAACAACCCGCTATTGTGAACTACGGTTAATGCTTCCCCAATTTGCTGAATATATCCTACCGCTTCAACTTCCGATAAAACACCTCTATTCACAACCCTATCTGCAAGGTGTTCACCCTCAATATATTCCATTGCCATGCACCAAAGGTGCTTTTCTTGGAATACTTCTTTAACCTTGACAATATGGGGATGGTTGCATTTTGCCAATTTTACGGCTTCGTTGAGAAAATCTTGCTGAAGTTTGGCAAAATCTGGACGACGTTGCACTCTTTCATTCAAAGTCTTGATGACAATTTGTCGGTTATTTTCATCTCTGGCTAAATAAGTAATGCCAAAACCACCTTGAGCAATATCTCTTTCAATGGTGTATTTGCCATTCTGTAACTGATGTCCGCTAGTCCAAGTTGTGACAACTTCATCAGCAAGCAATTCCAACCATTCCTGCATAGTTTGGGGACGGTTTTCTGGTTCTAATTCCATCCCGGTGAGGATTGCTTGATTGATGCGATCGCTCATACTAGAAATATGCTCTTGTGGCGAAACTAACGCCATACCATACAGCCTGCGATTAAGAGAAGCTTCTGGTAGTTCACCTGTTACCGCATAGTAAAGCGAAGCTGCTAGGGAGTAGATATCAAGGGATGGTTTTCTATCTCCCCGCATTTGTTCATAGGGTGCAAACGCTGGATTAGCAAAAACCTTGAAACTAACAGTTTTGGGGATAGTTTCACCAGCAATGCCAAAGTCGATTAAAACAGCTTTACCATCTTGCTGCACCATAATATTACCAGGATGGGCATCTCGATGTACCAATCCTGCTTGGTGGACAACTTTCAATGCTTCACCAATTTGAGTAATATATTTCACAGCTTCTTCTGTGGGTAATGCTCCGCTTTTTTGAATCAGGTTAAATAAACTATCTCCCTGGACAAAATCCATTACCAAGCAGTAAGTACCACCCTCGTGAAATAAATCTCTGACACGGACAATATTTGGATGCTGGCTTTCGGAAAGTTTTTCTAGTCGCTGTCCTTCTTCTCGAAAGCGCTTGATAAATTTAGGATATTCTGGGTCATACTTCAAGCTTTCATTTGGGGTTTTGATCACCACAAAAGTATTAAGCATTGTATGGTGTGCTTTGTAGGTGATACCAAATCCACCTTGCCCAAGCACCTGTTCGATAACGTACTTGCCAGCTTGTAGTTGCTGTCCAGATGCCCAAACCATCGGTTTTTGACTAAGCGACGTTGAGTATCATTGTTGCAGAAATTTCGCGATCGCACAATTTTACTTAGAAAAAGTCAATATTTGCACCAGAAACTCACATTTTTTCTGTATTAAGCAGATCTAGCCCTTATTTTGAAGACTCAAATCAAAACAAGGAACTGAAAATAATCTGCCAGTTGCGTAAGTCCTGAATCAAAATTGTCTCACCATACCCTACTGATATCACATCTGGATAATATGCAAAAATAGTTATCAGTAACTTGGGGTTTTTACTTATGGTATTGAATCCAGGGCAACAGTTATTTGGCGGACGTTACATAATTGAAAGAAAACTGGGTGAAGGTGGAGTTGGTATAACTTACCTCGTAAAAAATCGAAGTGGCGAATTGCGAGTCATCAAAACCCTGCGTGAAAAAATACTAAATGACCCCGCTTGGATACCATATCAAGATCAACTCAAGCAAAACTTTAAAGATGAAGCATTCCAGCTAGCTTTATGTCGCCATCCCCATATTGTCGAAGTTGAAAATGTTTTTTATGAAGATGATTTACCCTTCATTGCAATGGAGTACATCAGAGGCGAAGCTTTAAAAAGCTGGATAACTTTGCCAGAAAACGAAGCACTACTCTACATTCGACAAATTGGCGATGCTTTGACTTTGATGCATGAAAGAGGATTACTGCATCGGGATGTCAAGCCGAGTAACATCATAATTCGTCAGGGCAAAAAAGCAGCGGTGCTGATCGATTTCGGTCTAGCAAGACAAATTATTCTCGACAAAATCCAAAAAGACATAGCAACTAGTAGCGATAGTTATGTACCCCCAACAGCAACTAGTAGCGATATTTACGCACCGCCAGAACATTACATACCCGATGCCGAACTGGGGGAATATATTGATGTTTATGCTTTAGCAGCAACACTATATACTTGGCTAACTGGAAATTTACCGTTTTCGGCATCATATAGATCTGAGAATAATATATCTTTAAAATCACCGCAAGAGATAAATCCCAATGTAAGCGACAGCGTCAATAATGGGATTATGCGGGGGATGGCATTAAATTACAAGTTTCGTCCTCAGTCGGTGCAGGAATGGTTAGAATTAGTCGATCCAAAACTAGAAATTCAAAGTTTGAAATCGGCTGTGGGTATAGACTACACAAAGTTGCGTGACTTACTCGTTGATGGGAAGTGGGAACAAGCAAATCAGGAAACAATCGACCGAGTTGCACAAACTTTAGTTGGGGGAACTTATTTTTCTATTCCCTGTGAAGATATAAATATCATTGACAAGCTATGGGTTAAATACAGCAGTGGGCGTTTTGGATTTTCTGTACAAAAGCGAATTTATCATAGTTTAGGTGGAACTAAAGAATGCTATTATTTTGACGATGAATATTTAGAGCATATAGGTTGGCAAAAAGACGGTAGTTTGCAACTCTGTTTTGACATCACAGCACCAGTAGCCCACCTTCCTTGTTATACCCTCCACTGGTATGGAACTTCGCTTCATCCCTGGTATGATATTTCATTTCTCAGTAAAATATTTACTCGCCTTGATAATTGTCCTCTTCCGATTCACAAATCACATCAAGTTGCATCTGTTGATATCAAACTAACTTTGCCAACAGGATTAGAATATACCAGATTAATTACTTTACTAGTAAGTCAAGATTGGCAAGCCGCTGATTTAGAAACTCAAAAACTGATGTTTGGCTCAAGTTTGGGATTAATGGATATGGGAGGTAACGCTTATCAACAAATGCAAAAATTCTCCAGCGAACATCTCCAAATTTTAGACCGACTCTGGGTTAAATACAGTAATGGACGTTATGGATTCAGCGTCCAACGAGATATTTGGTCAAGAGTAAATGGTCATGTTGGTGATTTTGCTCGCGCTATTGGATGGGTTAGTAATGATATGTATCGTGGAGATACTGCCATTTTTTATGAGGATGTAAATTTTAGCCTTGCAGCACCAATAGGACATCTCCCTTGCTTTATGGGAAATTTCTACGAAAGTGGAGATACTCAATTTATAGGACACAGCAAAACCTACATTTTTTTAGTAGATTTCGGTACTAACAATGGTATCTTTGAAAATTTGACATCACACGGTCATCGCTCTAATCCTCTATTATCACAAAAGGAAAGAATGGAATATGTCAGCAATCATGAAGGAAATTATGATGAAAAACTGTTGTATTTAGATGTATTTTTTAAATTGCTCAAATAAGTGTTTTATTAAGATTAATTCCTCTGCAACTTTAGGGTGAAATTAATTCAAACAATTGTTTGTAGCATTGTTGTTTAACTTTTATGTCAATTGTAGTATTTCCTCACCTCTCAAGCCAATCATTCTAGGGCGATCGCCGATTGAAAAAGTATTCAATTTTTATCAGATCCCCGACTTCTTTAAGAAGTCGGGGATCTGAGCTTGATGTTATTTATCTACAGGAAAATCCACAACTATTGGCGGAATCGTGCTTTGTCCGTTTGATTGAGTTTTGACAATTGGTTGCGGATGCAATGGAGTTGGTAAAGCTTCACCTTGCTTGGCATTTTGATTCCACAAAATCATTGATAGTAAACCATCAACTAAACCGTTGGTGCTGCCATTGCTACCACCAACTAGGATATCTGGAATTAGGCGGACATTGCGATCGCCGATAATTTGCATCAACTGCATGGCTGTATAACCTTGTGGCCCCAAGGCTTCCACACCAGTGCGGTAGGTTTCAGCTTTGGCATTACCTGTAGCCCGGATACCTTCGGCTTCAGCCATTGCTTTGAGTTTTGTCCCCTCAGCTTCACCATTCGCCTGCTTAATTTGGGCTTGCGCTTTCAAGTCGGCAATATGGACACTCTGCTCTGATTTCACCATTTCTTGTTGGATATCAGCCAGTGCTGTTTCCCGCACAAGTTGTTGGCGTTGGGTTTGGGCTGCTTGTTGCACTTCGTAAGTCTTGCGTTGTTCTTCAGCAATTTTCCGGTCTGTCTGGGTTTGCATTAGAGTTGCCGGTGGCTGAATATCACCAATTAAGGTGTCTATTGCTTGCACATCATAAGCCCGGATTGCTACTTTAATATACTCGGCAGCTTCGGCTTGGCGCTCACTTCTAGCAGTGAGAAAGTCTAAAACTGTACAGTTTTGGGCGGAGTTACGGAAGTAATTACCGATAGTTGGTTCTAATACATGGTCTACTAAATTTTGCATGGAACCAACGCGGGAAATTACCTTCGGCGCATCCAAAGCACCGACGTGGATAATTTGCGCTACTTCTAAATCGAAGGCAAACCCATCACGCGATCGCACTGTCAGAGAGGCTAGTTTAGCATCATAGCTGTGGCGTTCGGTACGACCTGACCAGTTTAAAACAATGTTGGTCGTTGGCACCAATTCAATCTTCATGATGCGGGAATTTAGCGGGTGCTTACCAGGATAAAGTGGTTCAACCCACACACCTTTATGTCCCTGATTCACTAAGTTACCGTGGGTAAAGGCTGCACCGCTGACATCTACTTGGGCTTTACCTACGAAAGAAATTACCACGCCCACATAACCAATAGGAATTTCGGTCATTGGTACTTGTTCAACCTGAACAAACCAAGGATTTAAGTTCCAAGAACCAGAAAGCAATATTTGCTCTTGCAAGCCTCTGCGTCCACCTGCATCAATGAATTTCTGCCCGTTTTGGAAGTTGTCGTGTCCTGCAAATGTCGGGCCTGCTATTTCACCACCAGGAATTGGCAGACCATCTAGGGTAGTCACAATGCCAACTTTATCAGATGGTAGGCTATATACTCGCAACTGTTCTGGATTCATGCCATGAGCAGTGGCATTTGATGCCATAATCACTTTAAACAGGGCGGTGTTGATACGGTAAGTACCAGCCGTCAAAAAGCCCATTTGCCGACCTTTTTCCCCACCGTGGGTGAGGAATTTCCTAGCATCTTGGAAGTTATCGCAATCGACAATTTTACCAAGGATGCGTTCTGGCGGGTTGGATGCACCATCTGCTGCGACAATCAAGGCGATTTCACCTTGAGGTACAACTACCACCGACTCTTTACGCACAGAGTATTGCCAAGGCCATTTGCCCCAATGCCAACCAGGAGGTAGGGTATCTGCTTGCAAACCTGCTTCGCCATTAAGCGCAATTAACTGTCCTGCGGGGAGTCCACGCCCGGAGAAGGTAAATTTTCTGACGACAATACCAACTTCCCGTTCGCCAATCACCACTAAACCGCCAAAGAACAAGGGGACAAATACAACCACACCGCCCAAAAGAATAATTGGGATTAGTCCCCCAGGTATTAATTGCATTGCCTGGTATTGAGTATTACTGGTTGGTAACTGGGCAATTACAGGTTGTGGCTGTGGAGGTTGGACTGAGACTGAGGCGATATCGTTTGTTTTAAGCGTTTTTACTGTTGTTGCATTAGCTAAGTTGGTATAACTAACACTGCCAGCTATTGCTAATGACGCAGCTAGAGATCCGGCAATTCTACCAAAGGAAGATTTAAACCTGTTCATAATGTGTGCCCTTCTGGGCAACTAATTATCTAAGTTATCACTTCACTTGGGCGATGTCGGATTTCTTAAACTTGGTGTAATTTTTTTAGCTAAATTAATTTACATTAACTTGAATGATCAAGACCTCACCCACCCAGCCTCCCTCTCCTACAAGGAGAGGGAGGAGTAAGAAAAATATGCTTTAACGCTATCTTTGTCTCCCCCTTGCTCCTGTGGGTGTCTATTTTCAAGACAGCATCATACATTTAAGGGTGGACTATTTGTCCACCCTCAAAAGTTAAAACCCAGAGCAAAATTTTAGAGTTAGACCAAACCGCCAGCAGCTTGAAACCGAGCGCGGGCGCGTTTGAAGGCTTGGGTTGCTTGGATTTGAGCTTGCCGATCGCCTGCTGTTACCTGAGCCAGCTTTGTTTGTGCTTCATTATAAGCAGTACGGGCTGCTTCTAGGTCAATAGTACTGCCACGTTCAGCACCATTTACCAAAATGGTGACTTCATCTTCTTCAACTTCAGCAAAGCCACCCAAAAGAGCGATCGCTTGCCAATCTTGATTTTTAGCAGCACGCACTCGCATCACCCCAGTATCCAGGGCGGTCAACAGCGGTGCGTGTCCAGTCAAGATACCTAGCTGACCAGTTGTGCTGGGTAGAACTACTTCTTCAGCTTCGGCATCCCACACAGTTTTATCTGGGGAAATTACACGAACGGTTAATGTCATAACTTGTCAATTGTCAGTTGTCAGTTGTCAGTTATTAGTTGTGAGCCAGCGCGGTCTTGGGGGTTTCCCCCATAAGCGACTGGCGAACCCCGAAGGGGTCAGTGGTCAGTTGTTCAAAACTACTGACCACTGACTACTAACCACTAACGAATTAGCCTTTAAGTTTTTGGCCTTTGGCGATCGCTTCGTTAATATCGCCCACCAAGTAGAAGGCTTGTTCTGGCAGATCATCCAATTCACCAGACAGAATCTTCTGGAAGCCTTTGATGGTATCTTCCAACTTCACATACTTACCAGGAGAACCGGTAAACACTTCTGCCACGAAGAATGGCTGAGATAAGAAGCGCTCAACTTTCCGGGCGCGAGCTACTGTCAGACGGTCTTCTTCAGACAATTCATCCAAACCGAGAATGGCGATGATGTCTTGCAGTTCTTTATAGCGCTGCAATGTTGCTTGTACAGCACGAGCTGTGCCGTAATGTTCATCACCAACAATTTCGGGCTGAAGCATGGTAGAAGTTGAACCTAGGGGGTCAACCGCCGGATAAATTCCCTTAGATGCCAAACCACGAGACAGTACTGTTGTTCCGTCCAAGTGGGCAAAGGTGGTTGCAGGTGCGGGGTCGGTTAAGTCGTCCGCAGGTACGTATACTGCTTGAATTGAGGTAATCGAACCTTCTGTGGTTGAAGTAATCCGCTCTTGTAATGCACCTACGTCAGTACCTAGAGTAGGCTGATATCCTACCGCAGAAGGCATCCGTCCCAAAAGCGCAGATACTTCAGAACCTGCTTGTACAAACCGGAAGATGTTGTCAACAAACAGCAATACGTCTTGCTTGTTCACATCGCGGAAGTACTCTGCTACTGTCAAGCCAGACAAACCTACCCGCATTCTTGCTCCAGGTGGTTCGTTCATTTGACCGTAAACCAGAGCAATCTTCGATTCGTTGAGGTTATCTTTGTTGATTACCCCAGATTCAATCATTTCATTGTAGAGGTCATTACCTTCGCGGGTGCGCTCACCCACACCAGCAAAAACTGATACTCCACCGTGCTGAGTAGCGATGTTGTTGATCAACTCCATCATGATCACAGTCTTACCAACACCTGCACCGCCGAATAGACCGATCTTACCGCCACGTCGATAAGGAGTTAGCAAATCTACAACTTTAATTCCGGTTTCAAACACAGAAGGTTTGGTTTCCAGATCGGTGAATTTGGGAGCATCGCGGTGGATAGGCAATGTTGCCTCAGCATTTACAGGCCCCTGATTATCTACAGGTTCGCCCAGGACGTTGAAAATTCGACCCAAGGTGGCTTTACCAACTGGTACGCTAATGGGAGCGCCAGTATCTACCACTTCCAAACCACGCACTAAGCCATCGGTGGAACTCATAGCAACAGCCCGTACTTGGTTGTCGCCGAGCAGTTGCTGTACTTCGACAGTCAGGTTGATTGTCTGTCCAGCTTCGTTGGAGCCTTTGATGGTCAAAGCGTTGTAGATTTGTGGTAATTTCCCGCCGGGAAATTTAACGTCTACAACAGGACCGATGATTTGGGTAATGTAACCGATGTTTGTTTTTTCTGCGGTGGTGACCATGCTGAGCCTAATGATTGAAGCTATATTTCAGATAGGGTCGTAGACGACATAAGATGAAGTAATGTCACTTTTCAGATTAACACTGAACGACCCCATTATCCGCCATAAATTGTTTATTAAGACTGGCGACAAGAGCGATCGCCTCGTCACCTGGGATCACATCCCCGACTTATTGGAAGGATACTGCCGGCCAATGGTGGGTTTGACCCCTCAATAATCAGCCAAATAATTTTCTCGCTTCCCCGATATATCGCCCGCAGGCTAGAAGCCTGGGGCTAACGCTACAAAGCCCACCTCCGTGGGCTAAAGAATTCAGCCCACGAAGGTGGGCTTTGTTTGATTAGCCGCACCCTTCCAGGGTGACGGCGGTCTACTGGGTAAGCGAGAGGTATCGCAATCACTTAGGCTGTCGATGCTCTCAGCGGTATTACCCAAAAACAGAAATTCCACGCATAATGTAATAACGCTACGATACCGCGCACAAAATAGCCCTAACCCGCACCTACTCCACCTATGCTACTTTGGACACCCAATCAATCACTGCAAAACGGACGCTTTATTGTGCAAAAAGTCCTTGGTGGCGGTGGTTACGGTATAACCTACAGTGCCATTGAACAATCCACAGGTAAATTATTTGTCATCAAAACCCTGAATCATCTGCAACAAGCAAAAGCAGACTTTGACGAACAACAGGTAAAATTTGTCAACGAAGCTTTACGTTTAGCCCAGTGTAGTCATCCCCATATTGTGAAAGTCAACGAAGTCATCAAAGAAGGTGAACTTTGGGGAATGGTGATGGAATATATTGATGGGCAAGATTTAGCTAAATATATTGATGACCGTGGACAGTTATCAGAAGCAGAAGCCCTACGCTACATTAACCAAATGGGACAAGCTTTAGAATATGTCCACACCAAGGGATTTTTACATCGAGATATCAAGCCCAATAATATTTTATTGCGACGCGATACACAAGAAGCCGTATTAATTGACTTTGGGTTAACCCGTGAGTTTAAAGGCGGGAAAACCGGTAGTATGACGAATGCAAGAACTGAAGGTTATGCACCCATTGAACAGTATGAAAGACGGGGAGCTTTTGGTGCTTACACAGATGTTTATGCTTTAGCTGCGACGCTATATAGTTTGCTCACTGCAGAAGTTCCTTTACCAGCTAATTTTCGCAAAACTGGTTTACCTTTGCACCCGCCACAGCAATTTAATTCAGCGATTAGCGACAAAGTTAATGAAGCGATTCTCAAGGGGATGGCGTTGCAGGTGGAAGAACGTCCTCAGACAGTGGCACAATGGTTAGAATTGCTCATACACAGGAAAAATAATTATCCTATTGTCCAATCGTCAGTTTCAAACATCGCCAATCCCAAATTAGAAATTGACATCCTCAAATCTGCTGTAGGGATGGACTATACAAGACTGCGTGACTTACTAGCAGCAGGAGAGTGGCGAGAAGCGGATGAAGAAACAGTGCGAGTCATGTTAGCTGTAGCGGGGAGAGAAAAAGAACACTGGCTTGATGTTGAACATATTTATAACTTTCCCTGCGAAGACCTCCGCAGAATAGACCAATTATGGGTAAAATACAGCAATGGACGCTTCGGCTTTTCTGTACAAAAGCGCATTTATCAAAGTCTAGGTGGAACCATAGAATATAACCACGAAATTTTGGATGCCTTCTGTGATGCAGTTGGCTGGAGAAAGGGGTACGGTTTTTGGATGGACTACAACGACCTTACTTTTGACCTAACAGCACCAGTAGCCCAACTCCCTTGTTTTGGAGGGAGGGGGGTAGTGGGGGGAGCTTTGAGCTTAGCTTTTAACTTTGGGCGTTTGAACTCGGCGCGTTTGTATCAACTTATCTCGCGTCGAGACTTGTAAAGTCTAACATAGAGTGCGATTCGTTGGCTAGAAACCAGTCTCAATAAGGATTTGGAGGATTAGCCGCTAGGTAAAAAAAAAAGAAGAAAGAAAATTTCTGAATGATTCCCCCATCGACTCCAACAGGCTTATAGAGAATTTTTAAGATTTATAAACCCATCATTTCCCACGAAGCCTTGCGGGTTGTAGCTTTCCGATACCTGGCACTGGGCATTCTCCCCATAAGGTGTAGAATTTTGTAGTACGCCAAATCTCTTACTTACACATAGGATGTTCGATGAAATTCTCCAAAGAATGCGAGAGAAAGTTACATCACTTGAGTATGTAATGACACTCCATGCAGAAGAAGAAATGAACGATGACAATTTAACAATTTACGATATCGAACAAGCAATTCTTTCAGGCGAAATACTAGAACGTCAAAAAGATAAAGTAACTGCCGAATCAAAATATCGTATTCGCGGTACAAATGAAGATAGCTTAGAAGTGGAAGTTGTTGCCAAGCTAGGGGTGACGGGAAAGTTAGTTATCATTACAGTATATCAACTATAAGACGAGAAAATATTATATGAAATGTGACTTTTGTGGCAACGAAGGAGTAAATATTCGTAAGGTATCTAGGACTTATGGTAAAGGTAAGGATTTACTAGTAATTGAAAATATTCCTGTTATCAGTTGTCCTGAATGTGGAGAGAGTTACCTCACAGCAGAAACTTTGCATGAAATTGAAAGAATTAAAAGTAATAGAAAAAGTTTGGCGGTTGCACGTTTTGTAGAAGTGGCTAATTTTGGTGAAGACAATCCACCTTTAGCTGTGTAAAATGTATGGTCTTGTTGATTGTGTCTGACTCAAAAGCGATCGCACTTACAAAAAATAAATTACCCATATTCCGTAGTGCGAGCATCTTGCTCGCTTTTTAACACCAGCGAGCGAGACGCTCGCACTACAAATTTATTGGGTATTTAAAAAATTGGATGTCCCAAATACGGTATTGATGCCGATCAAAACGATGTTGACGACGATCAAAACGACTTTGATGACGATCAAAACGACTTTGACGACGATCAAAACGACTTTGATGACGATCAAAACGACTTTGATGACGATCAAAACGACTTTGATGACGATCAAAACGACTTTGATGACGATCAAAACGACTTTGATGACGATCAAAACGACTTTGATGACGATCAAAACGACTTTGACGACGATAAATACGATGTTGAAGAAATTAAAAATTCAAGGTGCGTTGCACTTCGCGACAACACACCCTACATCATATATTTAGAATTTTGTGTTGGGTTGAGAAACGAAACCCAAGGGAAAATACAATATACTTGTATAAATATTCCACAATACAATATAAATGCCTGCTAAAGTTACCCTCACTATTACTAAAGGCAAACTTCCCGGAAGACAATATACTTTTGATTCCCGCACTATCTGTATTATCGGTAGAAGCAGTGAATGCAATATCCAACTACCAGATGATGCGCAACATCGGACAATCTCGCGCTATCATTGTTTGTTAGATATTAACCCGCCAGCAATTAGAATTCGGGATTTTGGCAGTAAAAATGGTACTTACGTTAACAGTGAAAAAATCGGTCAGCGTCAACCCAATCAAACGCCGGAAGAAGCGGCGAAATTAACATTTCCCGAATATGATTTGCGCTCAGGCGATGACATTAAACTCGGTAATACTATTTTTACAATTAATATTGAGAATCCCGAAGAAATTATTATTCCTAACTTTATTCCGCAGACGATTAACGCTAATCAAGATTTAACCCAACCCCCAAATTTTTTAGCAGTAATTAAACGCTGGCTAGGTTTGGCGGCGAATGGTAATAGTAATTTGCAAATGATTCGCGGTTATAATCTCATCAAAATATTAGGAAAGGGTGGTTTTGGTGAAGTTTATTTAGCACGGCATCAGGCTTCTGGTAAATTTATTGCTTTGAAAGTCATGTTACCCGCGATCGCGGCCGATGAAAATGCTGTACAACGGTTTTTGCGGGAAACCGAGAATACAAAAGCCTTACAACATCCCAATGTGGTGCAAGTCATCGATTATGGCTTTTTTGAAGGCATTTTCTTTTTTACAATGGAATATTGCGCTGGCGGTACAGTATGGGATTTAATGCAGCAGCAAGGTGGAAAATTAGCTGTTGATGTTGCTGTGCCAATTATTCTGCAAGTCCTCAAGGGGTTAGAATATAGCCACAATGCAGAGATTCCTTATGTGAAATTGAGCGATCGCGGTTTTGGTAAAGGTAAGGGTTTAGTTCACCGCGATTTGAAACCAGGTAATATCTTTCTCACCTACAATGAGGGTAAATTGACAGCAAAAATCGGGGATTACGGTTTAGCGAAAGCGTTTGATTTAGCAGGTTTAAGTGGGCAAACTATGAGTGGAACTAAAGCCGGAACTCCTGTTTTTATGCCGAGACAGCAATTGCTAAATTTTAAATATGTGCAACCAGATGTAGATGTGTGGGCAACTGCGGCTTGCTTGTACAATATGCTAACAGGAACTTATCCACGTAATTTTGCAGGAAATGACCCATTTTTAGCGGTATTGCAAAATGATCCTGTACCCATTCGCCAACGTGACGCAAGTATTCCCCCCAAGTTAGCAGAGGTGATTGATTTAGGGTTGATAGAGAAGCCGGAAATTTATTTTCAGAGTGCAGGAGATTTTCAGCAAGCGTTGTTAGCTGCATATTAGGTATCTTGATTACTCCAATACTGCTAACACGGATTTGGGTAATAACTTATCTTTAAACCAAATAATGCGCGCAGGTACATCATTTAATTTCACGCCAGCTTTTTCTAAATTTAATCTCTCAGAAATTGCTAAAATTAAATCATCGCGTCCAGCACGTCGCACTTGAGAAAACTTTTTTTGTAAATATTCTGGTCGCCAATAACCGACAATTTCTAAGAGGAATGTCCGCCCATCAGGATGTACTAAGCGAAAATCGGGAATCATCACACTACCAGGAATGGGAATTAAATCAACTTCTCGCTCTAATGCCCATTCAGATTTTAAAGCATCCCATTTATCAGCGAAGGATGCTTCTAGCATACTATCGTAGGGTTTACCTGGGGAGTAATGAGATACTAAACCACATTCGGAATTGAGAGTAAAACGTCCAGTTCTCCAAGTATTGGTGTAGGTGTCGCGGGTTTGCAAAGTGGAGGATAGACTCCAGCGAGTAACGTGGAGTAAAGCGGGGATAAGTTTGGCGATCGCTAATCCGTAGCGCGTACTAGGATTAAATAAGCTCGTCGGCCCATCAATGGTAATTGTAAATCCGTGGTCGGCATCACCTTCAATATAAGCCATCAATTGAAATAACTTGAGATAGCGAAATAACAGTTTATATTCTCCAGGAACGTTGCGATGAGCATTTAATATTAATTGACTGGCTTTATAAAATACTCCCTGCACTTGCGATAAATTATATCGATGTAATAAATCTTGGGGTGTGGGTGCATCAAAAACCGTCAAAATTTTATTTTCATTTAAATCAGCATATAAGCCATTCTGAACCTGTTCCGGTAAAACTTCCCGTTCCAGTTCATGAGTTAATTCATCAGCTATTTTACTCAAAGTAAGTTGGGTTGCTTCTCGGCTAGGAACAGATTTAGCAGATAGCGCAAATACTCTTTCTCTTAACATTGGTGGTTCTAGGGGACTCACCACCTCAAAAGTGCAAAAACTGCTTTTGAGAATATAAGCTAAACCCCGCTTGACGCGATAATCTGTGGTGTCTCCTTCAAAATCTGTCAGTTGGCGTTCTAGCATACCTTGAGTTTTACCAACTGCTGCTTGAAAATAAGTAATTAATTCATTAGCTAAATTTAAATGTTGAGTGTCTATCTTCAATCTTTTGGGGATGATTTCTTCGCCGTTGTGGCGATGCATTAATAATTCTGTGGGTAGCATAGAATTTATATCTCACGCAAAGGCGCAAAGGCGCAAAGAAGAACGCAGAATTTGACTTGCTAACTATGTTAAATCAGTCGAGTCTTCGTCGCGCTTTGTGGAATAATTGATTTCTAACTGTTCCGCAGCTTTAGCAGTTTTTTTATTTCCAGTTCCATACACAACTTGCAAATGTCCTCTCTTTTCTTTCTTCTCTTCGTGTCCTTTGCGTCTTGGCGGTTCGTTACTCTTCTCCATCCCCCTCCGCCGCGCCGAAGTTCTTTCCTCACTTGTATCTTCAGCTACTACTTCATATAAAATCGCCTGCTTATTCTCAATATTACCCTTCCGCAACACTCTCCCCAAACGTTGAATATATTCTCTTGTCGAACCAGTTCCAGATAAAATAATTGCAATCGAAGCTGCTGGAACATCAACCCCCTCATTTAACACATGAGAAGCTATCAAGGTGTTATATTCACCCTCCCGAAATTTGGTTAAGATTTCATGTCTTTCTTTGACTGGTGTTTGATGGGTAATCGCCGGAATTAGCAACTCTTGGGAAATGCGGTAAACGGTAGCATTATCAGCCGTGAAAATGATCATTCTTTCAGGATGATGTTTCGCCAATAAATTCGCCAAAATTCGCAACTTCCCATCCGTACCCAAGGCGATTTCTTTGGCTTCGCGGTGTGCTAACATTGCCCTACGCCCAGATTGCGATCGCGCACTCATTTGCACAAACATTTGCCAACCTTGAATACTCCCTAGGGAAATCCGCGATTCTCGTAAAAAATCGTTGCGGGTTTGGATTAATTCGTTATATTTCTCCCGCTCATGTTGGGATAATTTCACCTTAATTTGGACTATTTCATGTTCGGCTAAGGCTTTACCGGCTAAATCTTCAGCTCGTTTGCGATATACTTCTCTACCAATGAGGATATTTAAGTCAGCGTGTTTACCATCGGTACGTTCTGGAGTCGCGGAAAGTCCTAAACGATAAGGTGCGATCGCATATTCGGCAATCACTCGATTAAAATCTGTCGGTAAATGATGACATTCATCGAAAATCAGCAATGCATAGCGATTTCCCAAGGTTTCGGCATGAATAGCTGCACTATCGTAGGTTGCAATCAGGATGGGTGTTTTATCTTTGGAACCACCCCCCAATAAACCTACCTCCGCATCGGGAAACGCCGCTACCAGATGTGCATACCATTGATGCATCAAATCCAAAGTTGGGACAACAATCAGCGTTGTGCGCGGTGTCGATTGCATTGCCATTTGTGCTAAATATGTCTTTCCCGCTGCGGTAGGAAGCACTACTACTCCTTGTCTTCCCGCTAGTTTCCACGCCGCTAAGGCTTCACTTTGGTGGGGGTATGGTTCCATTTCCAAAGTTGCAACTAAATCTAAAGCATAAAATTCCTTGGCTTCATCAATAAAATAAGCCTCTTGTGCTTGCAGTGCTTCCACCAGAGAACGATATTGCATCGCTGGTACACGGAATTTCTCCACTCTATCATCCCAGGTGGCATAGTCCATCCAGGCTTTACCCCGTGGTGGTGGATGTAGTATGAGTGTACCGCGATCGAAAGTTAATGTAGGGGTGCGAGCCATTTAGAGCTTTGTCCCAAGGGTTTCACATTTTAATACTAATAACGCAAAATGTACGCTGATAACCTTTTGATTATGAGTCATTAAAGTTGTTAACTGTTGACTGTTAACAGTCAACTATCACAATGGTATATTTTTTACGTGGAAGTCTTCCTATCATCCCTAATATCCCCAAAATGGACAATAAAAAGCGCCCCCTTTCGGAGAGCGCTTTTTATGTGATTTGACTTAATTAGTGATTAACCGTTGATAGCAGGAGCGGTTAAAGCAACAGGAGCAACATCGCCAGCAGCTAAGTCTAGGGGGAAGTTGTGAGCGTTACGCTCGTGCATTACTTCCATACCCAAGTTAGCGCGGTTGATGATGTCAGCCCATGTGTTAACTACACGACCGGTGGAATCAATCACAGACTGGTTGAAGTTGAAACCGTTCAAGTTGAACGCCATTGTGCTTACGCCCAGTGCGGTAAACCAGATACCAACTACAGGCCATGCAGCCAAGAAGAAGTGTAGTGAACGGCTGTTGTTAAAAGAAGCGTATTGGAAAATCAAGCGACCGAAGTAACCGTGTGCAGCAACGATGTTGTAGGTTTCTTCTTCTTGACCGAACTTGTAACCGTAGTTTTGAGATTCGTTCTCGGTGGTTTCACGTACCAAGGAAGAAGTAACTAGTGAACCGTGCATTGCGGAGAACAAGGAACCGCCGAATACACCAGCCACACCTAACATGTGGAAGGGGTGCATGAGGATGTTATGTTCTGCTTGGAACACAATCATGAAGTTGAAGGTTCCAGAGATACCCAAAGGCATACCATCGGAGAATGAACCTTGACCAATGGGGTATACCAAGAATACTGCGGTAGCAGCAGCTACAGGTGCAGAGAATGCTAAGCAGATCCAAGGACGCATACCTAAGCGGTAAGACAATTCCCACTCACGACCGAGGTAGCAGAATACGCCGGTTAAGAAGTGGAAAATTACCAATTGGTAAGGACCACCGTTGTACAACCACTCATCCAAGGAAGCAGCTTCCCAAATGGGGTAGAAGTGTAAACCGATAGCGTTAGAAGAAGGAACAACTGCACCAGAGATGATGTTGTTGCCGTAAAGTAAAGAACCTGCAACTGGTTCGCGGATACCATCGATGTCTACTGGCGGTGCAGCGATGAAGGCGATAACGAAGCAAGCGGTGGCGGCGAGAAGGGTAGGAATCATCAGAACTCCGAACCAACCGATGTATAAACGGTTGTTGGTGCTGGTGATCCATTCGCAGAAGCGATCCCATACGTTGGCGCTGGAGCGCTGTTGTAAGGTTGCGGTCATGTTTTTATGATTGCGTTTGGTTATGTATGTATCAGGCGTGTTTGTTTTTGCCTGTGATAGTAATTTACACTCATTTACAAAAGTTAATCAAGTTTTTTATCTTTTGTAAAGCTGATGAATAATATTAGCTTTACTTATATAAGCCTAGCCTTCAGGTTGCTTTGATGCACTTTCTAAGGCAGCTGCGACTACCCGAAAGTGTTCATCCTGCTGGAGTTTAGCGATTAACTGCTTAGCGGGGAAATCTTGAGAACCACCTAAAGCGATCGCCACTCGCCAGCGAGTCAGCCAGTTTGAATCCTCTGCCAGCTCTGTTAACAGCGCCAAAGCTTTATCTTTAAAAGAAGATGTCAATAATTGACCAAGGGCGAGAATCCCTGCTTCTTGAACAGTTTCCGTTTCATCTTCTAGTGCAGCCACTGCAACAGTAAATAAAACCTGATGATGCTGAGTTTCCATCAATAAAGCAATAACTGTTTGGCGAACTAACCAATTGTCAGATCGCGCAAACAACTGCTGAAGTAAGGGAATTGCCCGATCGCCAAATTCAAACAGAGAATTCGCCGCTTCTGATAGGACATTACCATCTTGGTTATGTGCCAAAATCTGTTGTAGAGCTTGAAATGAGGCTTCAGTACGATGGTTACCTAAACCCATCACCGCCAGACGACAAAGTGCAACGTCTTTTTCAGCCGCTAGTTTCTGGAGTATGGGGACAGCAACCTCAGCAGGCAACAAAGCCAACTCATCTAAGGCAGCTTTGCGCTGATTCAAGGCTTTGGCACGTAAGTTGAACTCAATCTGCTCGAGCCGATTTTGATTCATTGGGTAGGTAAGTTAATATTACGTTCTAGAGTATAGGGTGAGGTGCGATCGCTCTTCCAGGTGCTATACTTACATCAAAAATGTAGCGCTATTTACTTACATAATGTAGAAACTGCGTATACGGCTGGAAATGAGCAAGCGATCGCTCGCCTCTGGCTTTTTGACAACAGTCCCCACTTTTAAAATATCCTCTTAAAGCAATCGGAAATCTAATTTTTACCGAATGATATAGCACTGATATATCATCATTATTCTGAGCTTCTTGCTAAAATCTGCAGCAAAAAACCTTTTTTTCAAGAGTAAAATAATCTACTTTTAACCACAAAAATTACTTTGACAAAATTAGCAATTGAGGCTGTGTATACTATTATTAATGAATAATAAATTAGAATAAATTACGTGACAGCGATCGCAATCACATCTAGGTTAGAAAAATTACGGCATAAATAATCTAGACTCAATGCAGTGACACATTCCGCTTGTCCGCCAGTGCAAAGCTTAGCGGACAGCAGCATATGAAGCATGATAGTATCAATAAATTTTTTTAGTTCAGATTGCTATACAATAATATTAATTAAGGCTGGCTATGAGTTTTTATTACTTTAGATAGATTTGCTGAAACTTCTTATTTGTTCCCTATTTATTCAAGATAAAATACCTGATCAGCAATCACCTTGTTTAGCTAATTGTGACAAAATTCCCTTCAGTTAGCTGCATCATAGGAGAAGCCACCTTGAAAGGAATAATCCTGCGACTTTTGCCTTATGCTGTAGCAGTGTTGGCAGTTGGTAGCGCATTACTACTGACATACTTGTTACACTCACTGCTCAGTTCTACTATTTTCTTGCTGTTTTTTGCTGCTGTAGCAGTGAGTGCTTGGTATGGTGGCATGAAACCAGGGCTATTAGCTACTGCTTTGGCTACTATTTCTGTGACATACTTTTTTATCGCTCCTGTCTCTTCGCCCTTAGTCTACTCTGTAGATAACATCTTGCGCTTAATATTGTTTGTACTAGTAACAACGCTCATCAGCTGGCTGAACTCCCAGTTACGTAATGCTAAGTATCGTCTAGAGAAAAGTATGCAGCAGCTACAAGCAAGCGAAGCCAGATTTAGAAGGTTAGCAGAGTCCAACATTATTGGGGTAGTTGTAGCCGACATGAATGGGGCGATGATTGAAGCTAACGATGCCTTCTTAACAATGGTAGGTTACACCAGGGAGGATCTGTTATTTGGCAGAATCCGATGGCGTGATATGACACCCCCAGAATATCAAGAAATTAGCGATCGCGCCGTTACCGAACTGCGCCTTCAAGGTGTCAATCAACCTTTTGAGAAAGAATATTTCCACAAAAATGGTAGCCGCGTTCCCATTCTTATTGGTTCCGCCTTACTAGCTAGCGAAGTAGAAGAAGTCATTAGTTTTGTGCTGGATTTAAGCGCTATCAAACAAACAGAAAATGCTTTACGTGAAAGTCAAAGTAGATTTTATGCTTTAGCTGATGCCACTGTTGAAGGTGTTTTGATTCACGAACATGGTAAAGTGCTAGATGCAAATCCAGCCTTTGCCAAGATGTTTGGTTATGAAATTGATGAAGTGATTGGCATCTCAGTAACAGAATTCTTAACCCCCCAATCGCGCCACATTTTCCAAGAACATCTGCAATCTGGTGATGAAAAGCCTTATGAAGTCACCGGATTAAAGAAAGATAAAACAATTTTAAATTTAGAAAAAGTAGGCAAAAACTGTGTATATAAAGGTCGTAATGTCAGAGTTTCCGCATGGCGTAACATTACAGAACGGAAGCAAGCAGAAGCAGCAATCCGACAAAGAGAAGAACAACTGCGATTGATTACCAATGCTTTACCCGTGTTTATTTCCTATGTCGATAGCCAGCAACGTTATCGCTTTAATAATCGTCAATACGAAGAATGGTATGATATCAAAGCCTCTGAAGTTTATGGCAAGCAAGTAAAAGAAATTGTTGGTGAGTCAGTTTATCAAGAAATTCGTCCTTATATAGAAACAGTATTATCAGGAGAAACCGTCAACTACGAAATGCAAATTGTTTCCTCAAATGGTGCAAAACGTGATGTAAATGTGACTTATGTCCCGCAGTTCAATCAACAGTCTGAAGTAGAAGGATTTGTTGCCCTCATCAACGATATTACGGAGACAAAACAAGCCCAAATAGCGCTGAAACAGAGTGAGGAACGCTTTAGAAAACTTACAGAAAAAGTCCGCGTGATTCCGTGGGAGGTAAATGCTAATACAGGCCAGTTTACCTATGTGGGGCCGCAAACAGACGAGATTCTTGGATATCCATCAGCAGACTGGTACACCGAGAACTTTTGGCAAGAACACATCCACCCAGAGGATCGAGAATGGGCAATTGAGTATTGTATACAATCTGCCCTGACACTGGATAATTATGAATTTGAATACAGAATGTTGGCAGCAGATGGCAGAGTAGTCTGGATATATGACATTGTTAATGTTGTGCGACAACAAGAAAAACCGCAGATATTACATGGATTCTTAATTGATATTACCGATCGCAAACTCTCCGAGCAAGAACGGGAAAGAGTGCTAACCCAAGCCGAAGCCGCCAACCGCCTAAAAGATGAGTTTTTAGGTATCCTTTCCCATGAACTGCGCACCCCACTCAACGCCATCATGGGTTGGATACAGCTACTCAAGAAGCGCAAATTAAATGAAGCTACCACAACCCGTGCCTTAGAGACAATTGACCGCAATACCAAGTTATTAGCACAATTGATTGAAGATGTATTAGATGTCTCCGGAATTATTCAAGGTCAACTCTCCTTAAATCTCCAGCAAGTAGAACTTATACCCATCTTAGAAGCAGCAATTGATACTGTACAACCCGCCGCCACCGCTAAAGAAATTCACATCGAAAGCAGATTCGATCCGGCAGTAGGGGTAGTAGTCGGCGATGTCAACCGCTTGCAACAAATCTTTTGGAATTTGCTTTCCAACGCCGTCAAATTCACACCCAAAGGCGGCAGAGTCGAAGTGCAACTAGAACGCATAGATAATCACATTCAACTGCGAGTCAGTGACACGGGCGGCGGAATTGCTGCTGACTTCCTACCCCATGTATTTGAGCGCTTTCGTCAAGCCGACAGTTCCAGCACGCGATCGCATGGTGGACTAGGATTAGGACTGGCGATCGTCCGCCATCTCGTAGAATTACATGGTGGCACAGTTACTGCCCAGAGCCAAGGAATTGGACAAGGCGCGACATTTATTGTCAATTTTCCCATGAAAGCCGTTGGTTAACAGTCAATGGGCATTGGGCATTGATTATTTTTCTCCCTTGTCCCCCTTCCCCCTTCCCCTAATACCCCTTCTGCCACAACTACAATTAAAATAAAGATGACGTACATTCCCCAGTAGCTAAAGTGTCAGACTCCCTGCCATTGCGCGATCGCTACCTTGCTTTAATCGACGAAATTGTGGACACCACCCTCAAGGGCAAGATTAGCTCTGTAGAGCAGGTGTATCAAATGTTGCTCAAAGGAGTGAATCCCGGTACAGGAGAAGTGTTTGAGTTAGTTTTAAGCGATCGCTTGACTGCTATCCAAAACCAAGTGGATGGGGAAAAGGATGAAATCAAGAAAGCTAAGGCTACCCGCAGTTTAAGAGCAATTAAAACAATACAAACTCAATGGCAACGGTGGCAAGAACACAACAAAGCTACGGAAGCGATCGTCTCTGGTGTCAAAGAAATTACCACAGCCGCCGCTGATGAACGCCTAGCAACATTTCTCCGCTTTACCGACCCCAATCAAAAGTATCCCCTCAATTCTCAACAACTACAGCAGTTGTCAAAATCTTTACAGCGATTTTCTCAGGCAGAGTCAGATTTACAGCAAATATCAGAGGGTATAACCCGTGGTTTAGCAGCTTGGCAGCGATTGCAAGAGCATTTAGTTAGCTGGATGTACGAGCAAAATCAAGCACTAGGGTTTGTGGGTGTACCGAGAGAAAGCGGCCCTTGGGCAACTTGGGCTAAGCAGGTAAATAGCCAAGTACCGCACACACTGCTGCGTACCTTAGCAATGGAAGGATCGGCAATTGAATTTGCCGCGCAGCAGAGTATCACCCTAAGTGATTGGGTAGAATTGGCATTAATTCTGCAATACTTGCAAAGGGGTTTAGTCAACTGGTTTGACCAACAGGCTTATAATGTCCAAGCAGGCTCAAAATTATCGATTTCTACATACTTGACCTTTGCAGTGCTGTGGAGTCAATTAGCCAGTGGTTTTCAAAACCTTACCCCAGTTTACGGCAATGGCGCGTCGCAAATCATGCTACAAATTCTCCGCAACTTTGCCATGCGTCCCTATTTTCCCCTTTACGGTGGAATTTTCGCTTCTTTTTCCGGAAACTATTTACGGGATGCTTTAGATTATTTAGACGAACCGCTGCGCCGAGTCGAGAAAACGCAAGAAAAAGCTAGGATTTTGACACTTTTAGGCTATTCACAACGCGCTTTAGGACAATATCAACGTTCTATTGAATTTCATCAACAAGCATTAGAAATAGCCAGAAGCGCAGGCGATCGCCCCTGTGAAATTGCCAATCTCAACCACCTGAGCCGTACCTACGTCCAAGAGCAAGATTATGTAGAAGCGATAAACCACAGTCAACGAGCATTAATACTCAGTCGCCAAGTAGGCGATCGCCCAGGCGAAGCCAACGCCCTAATTAATTTAGGCTACAGCGAAGTCATGCACGCCCAAGAACTAGAACAACTAGAACCAGAAACCTATGAAATGGCAATTAACTATTTACAACAAGGCTTAAAATTAACAGAACAATTAGGCGATATTCAAAGTAAAGCCTTGTGTTTTAGTAGCTTAGGAATTGCCCATCTAGTAATTGGACAACCACAAAATGCCATTAAATATCTGGAAGAAGGCTTTAAAACAGCGCAACTTTCCGGTGACTTATATCTCCAAGGACGAAATTTAGCTTACTTAGCTGAAGCTTATTATCAACTGCAAAATTTTGAAAAAACAGTTTACACTGGTAGTTTAGGCATGTATCTTTTAGAGCAAATTGCTTCTCGTGAATGGCGACAACCAGCAGGACTACTCACAATTTTACAAGGACAAATTGGCCAAGAAGCCTTTCAAAAGTTCTTACAACAACATCGTCCTAAAATCATCGCCATTATCGGCGTAGATGGATACGATCACATTCCCCAGTTATTAGAAACATATAAACAATAAGACCGACTTAAACTCCATAAACTCTTGGCGAACTTCTCTACGAGACGCTGCGCGTTCACCTAGTGTCTCGTAGAGAAGGCGAACTTGGCGGTTCGATAAATTTAATTATCCAACCTTGAATTACCAACGCCATATAAAGACCTCTTTGATTTTTTCTCACTATTAATAAGATTAAATAAAAATACTTGCAAAGTAGTGACTTTTAGCAAATGAAGTATTAATCTGTGAATGCAAAGATGAAGAGGATGTATAAAAATCAGAGATATGACCAAAATCATCGTTACAGGGGCAGCTGGATTTATCGGTTCTCACATTGCCGAAGCGTTACTGCAACAAGATAAAGAAGTAATTGGTATTGATGAATTTAACGATTACTACGACCCTACATTAAAACGCAAAAATATTGCAATTTTAAAAGCATATTCTAACTTTACACTCGTTGAAGGCGATATTCAGTTATTAGATTGGCAGACATTACTCCAAGATGTAGAGGTAGTTTACCATCAAGCAGCACAAGCAGGAGTCAGAGCCAGTTGGGGCAGCGGCTTCCGTGCTTACACTGAACGCAACATTAACGCCACACAAATTTTACTAGAAGCAGCCAAAGATGCTAAAAACCTGCAAAGGCTAGTGTTTGCCTCGACATCCAGTGTATATGGTGATGCCGAAACCTTACCCACCCACGAAGGAATTCCACCTCGGCCTGTTTCTCCTTATGGCATTACCAAGCTAGCAGCTGAGCGTTTATGTGGTCTGTATCACAAAAACTTTGGCGTACCTTTTGTCTCCTTACGCTACTTTACAGTTTATGGACCCAGACAGCGCCCAGATATGGCATTTCATAAATTTTTCAAAGCTGTTTTGCAGGATGAAGCAATACCCATCTATGGCGATGGACAGCAAACACGAGACTTTACCTTTGTCAGCGATGCTGTCGCCGCCAACTTAGCTGCCGCCACCGCACCTGATGCGGTTGGGGAAATATTCAATATTGGTGGTGGTAGCAGAGTAGTTTTAACAGAAGTATTAGAAACAATGGCAGAGATCGTTGGCAAACCAATTAAAACCAACCATATAGAAAAAGCTATGGGAGATGCACGTCATACTGCGGCTGATGTATCTAAAGCTAGAAAAATTCTCCAATATCAGCCAGCCGTCTCTCTCAAAGAAGGCTTGACTCAGGAATGGCATTGGATCAAGTCGTTGTATAGCTAATTACAGCATGAACAACCGCCTACAGTACATGAGTGGGGGCACAACAGGTTGTGCCCCTAAAATTGCCTCAAAATCTATTTGCTTGCGAATTATGGGTAGCAACTGAATGTTCTTGTGAATCGCTTTCCTTGGTGAAATAGTAGTAACTATGGCTTTCATTTTGGGGTATCACTGCATTAATGACTTGTCCCAAAACATTCTGACCAGATTTTTCTAAAATCTCACAAGCAACAGCCGCATTCACAGAATCTACCATACCAGGACGAACTACTAATAAAACGCCATCAGCCATTTGACCTAAAGTAGCTGCATCAGCTGCAATATTTAAAGAGGGGGTGTCAATAATGACAAAATCATAGCTAGAACCAAAATTTTGAATTAACGAAGCCATCCTTTTTGAGTCTAATAAAGAAGCTGGAGAGGGTGGTACAACACCCGCAGTCAATACATCTAAATTAGCCATGACTTTTTTGACAGATGTATTAATTTCCGCCTGTCCCACAATCAGATTACTCAGTCCTTGACTATTATTTAATTCCCAAATTTTATGTTGTACTGGTAGGTGCAAATCTCCATCTACTAATAATACTTGACGCTCCAACTGCGCCATGGATAAAGCTAAATTAGCAGCTACTGTTGACTTACCTTCTCCAGGGACAGAACTGGTAATTACAATAACTTTTAATTCCTTATCAGCGCTCATAAACTTTAAGTTTGCTCTGAGCATTCGGAAAGCTTCACTAATTGGCGATCGCGGAGTATCTCTCACCACCAGGGATGTAGAATTTTCTAATAACTCTTCATGGCTGCGAAGAGATTTTTTCGACTTGCCAAATGTCGGAATTACCCCTAATATGGTCAAGCCTAATAATTCCTTGGCTTCATCGAATGTCTTAATAGTTTTATCGCGAACGTCTAAAATATACATAGTTGCAAAAGCAGCTAAACTAGCTAGTAAAGCTCCACTGAGGTAATACACTATAGCAGAAGAGACAGGCGCTTGCGGAACTAGGGCTTCTGATATCTTGCTGGCATTACCGACTGTTTGATTTTCTGCAATTCGGCTCTCTTGCAATTTTTGGAGTAACAGTGAATAAGTAGATTGGGCAGCTCGTACTTTTCCTTCTAACTGACGTTCTTGTTGTTCTAGTCTAGGAATTTTGTTGAGTCGTTGCTTGTAACTAGCTTCATAACTCAATGAAGAAGCCAATTCACTAACTAAACCTAGACGAGTGGACTCTAGTTCTACTAGCTTAGCAGCTAGTTGTTGTTTCATTTGTCCCAGTTGTAAATTGCTATTTGTTGTTACTTGTTGAGTTTCTGAAACCTGTTGGATTTGCCCTTGCAGTAACTGCTTTAAAGCTACTAACTTGTTTTCTAAACCCATCATTTCCGGATGAGTATCTTGAAAAACAGCCCGCTTATCTACAATTTGAAACTCGATTTGCTGGATTTGTTTGAGGGTTTCTTGAACTCCGACAGACTGGCTAAGGGCAGTCTGTGCTACTGCTGCTTGAGAGTTCATCCCCAATTGCTTACGGATTTCTTGGGCTTGAGAACTGATATTTGCTATTTGATTTTTTATTCCAGCAATTTTACCTTGAATTTCTGTTATCTGTTTGACTGATTCTGCTTTTTCATCTTGCAGAGAAACAACATTATTTTTTTCTCTAAACGCTGCTAAGTTAGCTTCTCCTAGTCGGACAATTTTTTCAGCGATTGGTAACTGCTTTTCGAGAAACTTCCGAGCAGTTGAAACTTCCATTTTATAGAGTGACTCATAATTTTCTAAATAGACACTCATCAGCATATTTACAACAGATGCAGCTGTTTCCGGGTTATTATCCTTATAGGAAACTGCTAGAACATCAGAACCCTTAATTTCTTGTACATTTAAGCGGCTGATAAAAATATCAACTGTCAAAGGTTGTCCTTGCTCATCTTTTAAGTTGAGTCTGCTGATAGTGTTATTAACAACCGATACAGAACGAACCACTTGTGCTTCTGTATTTAAAGGACTATTTTCGGTATTCCTTGTTAATGCTTCTAGCTTGCCAATCTCTGTTCCCACTCCCGTGAGTGAAGAAATTGTATTGGATTTCTGAAATAGTAGTTTCCCCTGTGCTTCATATAAAGGCTTTTTCAAATAAGCCGCTATAAACAAAATCATAACTATCGGTATAAACACTCCTAATCCAGGTACCCAGCGACGCTTACATATTTCCCAGAGTTTGTTTATACTAATAAAATTTATGTCAGATGTTGATGTTTCCATAAGTAAAGTTTGTTATAGATTTGGTAGTAAGTAAATTTTTGAAGTCTCTAAAAAATTGATGGTTTTTTTTAAATAAATTTCCCGACAGGCGGCAACTTTTATACCTGTCGGTATCCTTAAATTAGCAGTTTAGTCTATTTGACCTAGTTTTTGTACAATAGGCCACAATCTGTAAAAAATGTCGCGATTAACGAATCAGGATTTCTTTCACTGCTGTCATCGTATTTTCCTGATCTTCTAGAGTCATTCTTGTATAAATAGGTAAACTCACTACACATTCGTAAGTGGATAAAGCCACAGGAAAATCTTCTGGCCGAAGGTTATACGTATCGCGCCAATAAGGATGGAGATGTAGAGGAATATAGTGAACACTACAGCCAATTCCTTTCGCCGCCATCTCCTCAATAAAGGTATTGCGACTAACTTTGGCCGTATCATCTAAACGAATCACATATAAATGCCAAGAATGGGTATCACCTGCTTGAGCTTTTGGTGGCAGAATTAACGGTAAATCTCTCAAATGTTCATCATAAAAGGTGGCTATCTTTGCTCTTTGTTGCTGAAAAATCCAAGCTTTTTTCAATTGATGGATACCAAGGGAAGCTGCTAAATCAGTCATGTTATCTTTGAAACCAGGAGCAATCACTTCGTAATGCCAATTAGGTTTTGTCGAAGTGTAACGATCAAAAGCATCACGACTAATACCATGTAGCCTCATCACACGACAACGCTGGGCGATTTCTGGGTGGCGGGTTACTAACATCCCGCCTTCACCTGTGGCGATGGGTTTAGTAGCATAGAAACTATAAACAGTGACATCACTTTTTAAACTCCCGATAAGTTCACCTCGATAAGTAGTCGGAATAGCATGAGCTGCATCTTCAACTACCTTCAAGTTATATTTACCAGCTATGTCTAAAATTGGATTCATTTCGGCAGCCAGTCCACCAAAATGCACAGGCACGATCGCTTTAGTGCGTGGTGTAATTACTTCCTCAATTTTTGTCGGATCTATATTCAGTGTGTGCGGATCTATATCGACAAAAATAGGATTTGCACCCAGATAACGAATCACCTCTGCTGTAGCAGTGAAGGTATAGGTGGTGGTAATTACTTCATCCCCAGCCCCAATACCCAAAGCTTCTAGTGCTAAGTGCAATCCTGATGTCGCAGAATTCACAGCAATTGCTTCTACATCATTACCAATAAATTCTGCAAACTCTTTTTCAAACCGTTTAGTTTTCGGCCCTGTAGTTAGCCAACCAGACTTTAAAGAGTCTAAAACTTCTGTAATTTCTTCTTCGCCAATATCGGGCAAAGCAAAAGGAAGGAATTCTGTCGTCATCATTGGTGTATCAATCCTATTTGAGTTGTAAAATTAGTAGTATCAGCAAGAGAATTTAGGCAATTTTTTTCATGAATGATTTAGGATTTCTATATATTCAATTAATTTTGTGAATAATTGAACCACAGGTAGTCTCACCAATTTTATATTTGCAGTTGTATCTCAGAAGCTGTGATAAATAGAAATCTGATAAAGCTTATCTTTGAATTTCTCTTACCAACAGAAATGGCTCAGCCGCCCCTGCACCGATCGCACTACCCCAATGAATAGCACGCGTCCGCAATGCTTCTAAAGAGCGAGGATGGGGACAAGGAGCCAACTCTGTAGCATAGGCAGACATAGCGTACAATTTCTTTTCCAGATAAGGTGTAATATCTACGTACAGATTCGGGATAAATTGCTTTTCCGGATATGAACCAGCCCATTCGGTAGAAGATGGGGTTTCGTAACAAAGGATGCGCTCGACATAGGGGGTACTATAGGGACGAGCAGCGGTTAAAGTTGCTTCCTGAACAATCTGATGATCGCGATTCATGTCGCCACGGTGGTGGGTGTATATAATCTGCGGTTGGATATCTTTGACAACTTTTTCAATCCATTGTGTAATTTCCAGGATAGGCAATATATCAAGTTTTTGATCGGCTAAGCCTGCAAATAAAACCTTGTCAACACCCAGCCTGTGGGCGGCTTCGTAAGCATTTTGCCGCACAGAATTAATGGTTTCATCTTCATAGCGGGCTGTGCCTTGATCGGCAATAATTACATTAGTAACGCGATCGCCCGCAGCCACATGTCGGGCAATTGTCCCTCCCAAACCCAGAATTTCATCATCTGGGTGAGCAGCTACCACTAGAACCTGTTTTGTCATTGATTACATTCATCCTTGCTTCAAATTGGGGAGCCACTGCGTTGGACGGGTTTCCCTGCTTGTAGACGCGGAGCGGCTTCCCGCAGGGTAGCAAGTGGTGTCATTGGGCATGAAATAAGTAGCCATCATGAACTGCGTACACCAGAACACATGAAAAAACTTTCTTTCCTTGTACCCTCTGCCTTTGTTTTAACTAGCCGTATCACCCAAGGAAACCTGTTGGCGTTTAGGCGGTGCCCATGAATACATCACGATCGCAAAGGCTATTCGTGCCATCAATTTCAAATCAAACAGGAAACTTTGCTGTTCCATATAGCTTAATGCTTCATCTATCAGAATCGGCAAGTGTCGTTTGATATAGTCTTCTTGCGCAGATACACCAGGAGGGCAAGGATGATGATAGGTGATATCTGGATACCAGTTGACATCAGATATCGAGGCTAGCCCAGGAACAATTTCCAGTGTCAGGCGCTGTTCGGGAGTGTAATATTTTTCTACAATATCCCAATCCTCTGGACGTGGCCCAATAATTGACATCTGTCCACACAAGACGTTCCAAAATTGGGGTAATTCGTCTATTTTCAACTTTCGTAAAATAGCTCCCACAAAAGTGATCCGATTGTCATTTTTCTCTGTAATTCTCCGATCTAGAGAGTCAGTATTGATATACATAGAGCGGAGTTTGAGCATATAGAACGGCTTACCTCCTAACCCAGCCCGTTTAGCCTTGTAAAAAGCTGGGCCTGGAGAAGTTAACTTGACTAACAAAGCACCCGTGAGAATTAATGGGGCAAATAATATCAATACACAAGCCGCGACTGTAATATCAAATAGGCGTTTGGTCAGGTAATATAAGGGCTGATTCTTGGGAAAAATCAAGTTTTGTGGTTTGATTATTTGTATGAAATTGTTAGACATTGCTAGAACACCCTCTAAATTAAATAGTAAAATCAGTCACACCAGAGAACTGGCACTTGTTAAGTGCAATCCTTTAGATACAAGTAATTCTCGATATGCAGAGCTTGTCTGCTCTGCAATTACTGAGATATCAAAGCGTTCTACCGCCCGTTGACGAGATATTTGTCCGAAGCGTTGGCGTAGTTCTGGCTGTTCAATCAGGCGCTCAATAGCCTGAGTTAGTTGTTCCACATTACCTGGAGTTACCAAAAAACCGTTGACATCATTCTCAACTACCTCGTTACAACCTGGTGAATCAGTAGCAATCAGAGGTAGGGTCATAGATGCAGCTTCCAACAAAACACGAGGTATGCCTTCACGATAAGCCGAAGGAAAGACAAAAATGTCAGATATCGCTAAAACAACTGGTATATCTCGTCTGGAGCCTGGCCATGTCACACCTTGCTGGAGTTTGGCTAATTCGGCGGGACTGAGAAAATCTACATTCTCTTTGTCTTCATCTCCAATCAGCAAGAAACGCACCTTTGGATATTGCGCACGCAGCATCAGAGCTGCTTCCATAAACTCTAGTACACCCTTGGAACGGATGACACGGGAGATCATCGTGACGACGATTTCATCAGGTTGGATACCTAATTCATCTCTTAATTGCGATCGCTCTTGATCACAAACTCGGACTGGATCAAATAGGTTGGTAGACACACCAGAACCTAAAATAATCTTGGCCTTGTCCTTAGCCACAACCCCAGTCGCCATAAATTCGTCAGCATCATCATGATTTTGGAAGATAGTCAGATCGCAACTGTGACAAATAAATGTCTGCAACCATTGGTAAATTATCCAAGTTAGTTTAGTTTTCCAATTGTCCCTGGCGTATAGAGAACCCAACCCCGTCACTGTACCCACAATCACAGGTACACCAGCTAATCTTGCTGCTAAACGTCCCCAAATATCTGGTTTTTTATCAAAAGCATGGACTACCTGCGGTTTTAACTTCCAGAAGATAGATACTAGTTTGGTAACTGTGAAAAAATCTGAAATAGGGTTAACCCTGCGGTCGAGATGATAGACGCTGTATTCAAAACCTGCTGCTAAAAATTTATCTTGCAGTATAGGCTCTGAACCGATCGCAATGACATTGAAATCTGCTTTGAGAAAATTCATTAATTCCAAGCGAGCATCAACGTCAGGTCCACCTAGAATAGCTACTTTTGGTAATGAATTCATAAATTTATATTGGATGTTGTATAGATATCTTGAGGTTTGAGCGCAGTGATGATTCCCTCTAGCTCTAAATGCTCTTTATTAACCTTATTTAGTCCCCCTTGAAGAAGTTTTACAGCCATCACTAGTGATGACTGATTTTGATCATCCTGAGCAGCATGAATTTTCTGTTCAGCATCTACCACTAACAACCTATTTTTGATGCGTGAAAATTTTACTAATTCATCAAAGGTTGCTACAGCAAATTTAATGAATCGCTCTACTTGCTCATAGGAAATATTTGGAATTCTTTTGTGTCCTCGCCGTAAAGTTCTTTCGATTAAAACAGCTTCCTTCTCCTGAATATAAATAACCACATCTGGCAGAGGTATGAGCTTAGCAAAATTGGCTAAATCTTGAGGATTTGGTTCTACAGCAACATGGACAAAGAGATAATGGGCTATATGTAATGTGCCCTCATCCAATAAAATAACTTGTTGTTGAGAACTTTGGCGCTGGATGATTTCATAAATCCCCAGGTTCCTGAGGACATTTCTCGCTATCATTACCCTTTCTATCAGATTCACTTTAGGGGGCAATCGCATAATAATTCTAGCAGCAAATAAATACAAATGGAAGTTGCTTTGTAAATTTTTTAAACACAACATTAGTGCAATTAAATCTCCGACTAAGCGACGAATAAAATATCCTTTAATCCAATGTAGGCGAAAAATTTTTAGGACAAAATCGTCACCAATCAAAACCTCAATATCCTGGTATTGAAAATTTTTAATTATGCCGTTTATTAGAGTGGATTTGCCTGCACTGGTACAGCCCATTAATTCAATTTGCATGTTTTTTACATAAACCTTGATGAATACTTAATATTTATTTAGCCAAAGATAGGCGCTCTATCTGATTTCCCATCTCTTGTCTGACAGACTCAAGAACTTGAGGATTGCGCGTCCAATTATCCCAGTCAGAAGCAACTTTTCTAGTGATTTTTAAAGCCGCATCTTTACCAGAAACTTTTTTCATCATTTCGATATATTCATAGTCTTCTACTCCATCGCGCATCCATTTTAATCGCATGGAAGGAACAACACTATTTATACCCACTTGTTTTCCGGGGTATACTAAAATTCCTTCACCAGGATATTTTCTATTTTTTCTATCTATATAAGCTTCAACATCTTGCCACGGATTCTTAGTCCACAAATCTATCTGCCAGTAAAAAATACCTGTAAACCCCAGACTTTGATTAATGAAACTGTGAATTATGCGAAAATTAATCGGGTCAAAATCTAGTAGCAACTTGGGTGAGTAGCTATCTAGCATGAGGGGATTATCCAACCAAACTTGATCTCCTTTAGCAATTACTTCGGATACTCTTTCAGAGGCACGTTTGTACATTTTGGGTTGGACAATCCATATATCTACAGCAGAACGTCCCTTTCCAGAACCATCATCATAAAGCTGTGGATTAGGGGTCACATACATCATCACTGGTATACCAACTTGATGAAAAGCTTGAGACCATTTTTTCACTGATGAAAATAAATTAGGGCATTTATCAAGTCCATGAGCATATCTAACATATAAAAATAATTCTCGTTGATGTTGAGATACTGCTTTACTAATTTCATCCACAGAAGGAGGTGATCCTATAGAGCATTTTTTAGAAGTCGCATCACTCCAAAAAGGTAAACGTAGAGTAGTTAATCCCCACTTATCGATTAATTCTCTCTCATCTGCTATCGGCATATTTATTGATGGCAGAACTGGCATAAATTTGTGTTTTAAAAGTTCAATAATAGATTGTTTATTGTACTTTTCTTCTTTAAAAGCAAAAGCAGACTTAAGAGAAGGTTTGAGAGGTAGTACAAAATCCCAAACCTTAAGGGAGATTTCACCACGAGTTTCTGTGCGATCGCTAGTTACAGTAAATACTGCTTTATATTCTCCAGCTTTTGCTGTACGAGGAACAAATATATCTACCCAAATAACTTGATTTTGACCAGATTTAACATTAAAAGGAACTGCATCTAATTCAGCACCTTTAATATCTTTTTGAGTTTCAGGATTCACAAATGGAATTAAAGCATCTGCATACCATCCCTTACCAGAAGGTAAGTTAGTACTTGCTATGACTGTAGGACTAGAATTACGTACTTCAATATAATGTTCTCGATAAAGAGTAATATTAGACTTGGAAATGATCTGATTATTTTGACTCACTAAGTCGGAAACAGAAATATTAACATTGCTCAAATTATTCTTATGGGAGCTAATTCCAATTTGAAAAGATTCATATTCTCCGCGAGCTGCATAAAGAACAATAGATCTATTATTTCCTGGTTTTTCATCTAGCTTAGTTCTGGCTAAACTAGAAACTGTCCACACTATTGGGTTATCGGAATTAGATACAGATAAAATACTATCTTCGTATAGCGTGAATAGAATTATCACAAAGATGATTAATGCTGCAAGTTTTATTTTTCGGTTTAATGTCAACATTTTTCCCTGGATAAGTACTGAGCTTTTAAGTACTTGAGTTGGACTTTGCTGAATCAGCAGATGAATTAGCAATGTTTAGATATAACTAAACAAGATTCTTTACAGCCTTGAATATTTGCACGCAACTAATCCATACCTTTATTCAGCAAAGCCCAGAGTTTAAGCTAAAAATTAATTGGCTTGAGGGGAAAAGCTGTCTTAAAAATCTCTGATACCTCAAGCAAACTAATGGATGTAGATTCTAAGCATTTACAACATTGCTAAAGCATCCGCGATAGCGACCACGCGTATCAATAATTAAATCACTCTTATTGAGAATCATCTCGTAATCAAATACATCGTGATCGGTTGCTAAAACTATACAGTCTATTTGAGATAAAACCTCCGCGTTAATATCAACTGAACTGAGATTGAAATCATATCTCCGCTTTTTAGGAAATACTGGAATATAAGGATCGGCATAAGAGATAATTGCTCCTTTCTTTTGAAGAATATCCATTAGCTCAACTGCTGGAGATTCTCGACTGTCATCAATATTCTTCTTGTAAGCAATTCCTAGAAGTAAAATTCTAGAGCCTTTGACAGATTTACCTCGTTCGTTAAGAGCTTCTGTAACTTTATCAACCACCCACTGTGGCATAGCGGTATTTATTTCACCAGCGAGTTCAATAAAGCGAGTATCGACGTTATATTCACGAGCTTTCCAAGTGAGATAGAAAGGATCAATTGGTATACAATGGCCACCCAGACCTGGTCCAGGATAAAAAGGCGTAAATCCAAACGGCTTAGTCGCAGCGGCTTCAATCACCTCCCAGATATTAATATCCATGCGATCGCAAACCATTTTCAACTCATTTACTAGCCCAATATTCACGGCCCTGTAAATGTTTTCTAAAAGCTTGCTCATCTCTGCAACCTTTGTTGAACTAACAGGAACTACCCGATCAACAATACTGTTGTACAGAGCTAAACCTACCTCTAGGCACGAGGAGGTCGCTCCTCCGACAATTTTAGGAGTATTGGCAGTGTTGAAATTGTAGTTACCTGGATCTTCTCGTTCTGGAGAGTAAACCAAGAAGAAATCTTTACCAATGGTAAAGCCTCTACTTTCTATCCGAGAAAGCACTTCTTCATCTGTTGTCCCTGGATAAGTTGTACTTTCCAAACTTACAATTTGTCCAGGTCTAAAATAAGGAATTAAGGCATTTACAGTATTAATGATAAATGACAAATCCGGCTCATTGTGAATTCCTAAAGGTGTGGGAACACAAATGATCAATACATCAACTTTTTGGGCATAAGAAAAATCATTAGTTGCTTCAAACTTACCAGTTTCCCAAGCAGATTTTATTCGTTTAGGGTCGATGTGCTTGATATAAGTTTCACCACAATTTAGCTGATCAATTTTATTTGAATCGATATCGAAACCCAGAACCTGAAAACCAGATTCAACAAAACGGAGCATGAGAGGTAAGCCAACATATCCCAAGCCGACAATGCCAATCATAGCCTCTTGAAATTTGATAGACTTAATAAGTTGATCTTGCATTTTTGCTTCTCCTAAAAAAAGATAAAAAAAATTATTTATGATCTTGCTTCTAAATCACCAAAGTTTACCAAAGAAATGTTTAATTCTTGGATAATTTCCCCTATCTTCGGGTGACACAATAATTCTTTTTGCCCATCGTATTTAGTACCACCTCCGGGATGAAAAATCATCTCAAATACTCCTGTTGGTGTTTGTTTAAATACGCAAGTCAACATATTAATTGACAAGTCTAGTGATGCCGTTGGTACTGATGGAAAAGGGGTGAGTACGTAATCAGGTGATATAAACTGGAAACGCCGAAATTTTAATGTTTGGATGGTTGTCAATCCTAACGCAGCTATTCCTAAAGGAGACTTTGCAAAATGCTGTAGTCTTAACTGTAATTGGCTTTTCTGTTCTGATTTGCTATTCACAAAATATCTCCGATTGGTGCGCATATGAATTACACCATGAGCTTTACCTACCTGAAGCATCTCATCTAGAACTTGTAAATTGCGACCATGAATATGCTTATGGGAATCAAGATGAGTAACCTTGCCTACAAGCTTGATTAACTTCGATAATTGAGCGTCAATCTCAGATCGAATATGCTCGCGTTTGATTCTTCCAAACCACACTCGGCGCAAGAATTCATCTATATCCCAGAAATGACCTGTTTTATCAACAAGCGACCATATTGATTCAGGAGGAAGCACGGGATATCCCGAAGTCAAATTTACGTGTAAACCAATACCAACTTTGGGAAATGCTGAAATTAGCCCAGAGATTTCTTCGGCATAAGGCATATTAACCATAACCGTTGTACTTGTTAAGATTCCTCTGGCAGAAGCTTCAACAATTGCCTGATTGACAGCCTGTGTCTTACCAAAATCATCAGCATTAACGATTAAACAAGATGATGATGTTTGATAATTAGCTATTTTGAGTGCATATCTTTGTGATAAACTCATTTTCTAAATCCCAATATTCGAGAATTAATAATAGCTAAGGGTATTGAATTGTGTTTTCGTATTTAACACCTTCAAGAGCTATTTGTTGATTAAGACGTGCATTCCAAATCTCAAGTCTATCTACAGTTGATTTTTCAACCGATAGATGCTTACAAGCATATTGAAATGCGCGATTAGAAAACTCCATCCGCTCTTCTTCTGTTAAACATAACCATCTATCTAACTCATTTACGATAGAGTTAATGTCATCTTGTTTAACCAAAGAACCCAAATTTTCTGGCGCTAGAAAATCATTACTACCAGGTGTGGATGCTATCACTATTTTACCACAAGCAAGATACTGGCGCACTTTTTGCTCAGAAGCAGCATAGCTTTTGGGAAGAAGGATAGATACGCCTATATCTAAAGCATTGACATAAATTGGAACCCGATCGAAAGGAACATATCCAGTAAATATGCAATGCTTTGTTACCCCTAGCTCTTCAGCCAAATTCCTAAGTTCTTCTACCCCTTTTCCATCTCCAAGAATAACAACTCCAAGATTGGAGTATTTAGACAAGAGCAGAGAAGCTGCCTTGATTAATTGCGTTCCTCCTCTCTCATGAGGAAGATTTCCCACGTAACCAATTATTGGATGATATTGTGTGAATCCTAATTCTCTTCTTGCTTCATTAGTCGATGTAGGGAAAAAGCGATTTGTATTTACCGAATTATCAATCCAAACTATCTTATTTGGCTCTACAGCCAGAGTCTCTTGCAGATATTGTACATGTATTTTACTGACACAATCTGTCGCTATAGCATTCTGAACAAGTTTTTTAACTAGTAGTAAATTAACTTGCGACAGGGGATTGCCAAACCATTTAATTTTTTCTTGAATAACATTCATCAACCCTTGCCCTAAAGTTTTTATGGCATAGGGTATACGATGCTTTTGAGTAATATACAGTGGAGCAAGAGGCATCAGATCTAATCGGAATACTAAGAGATCAAAATGACGAGTTTCTAAAAGTTTATTAGCTAATTTAATTTGTGAGATGACATGACTCAAAAAATATCTCGGATTATGATATTTATGAGGAGAACAAAATGTACATTGTTCAATCGGTAAATCTTCAATTTTATTCGCAGGCTGAGGTATTAAAAAATGTGCTCTCTTGCCGATAAGATTATACATTGATAAAATAAATTCTCTTTCGTTAACACCAGGCCCATTGCCAATTGATATGTCAACTGAGGAAATATAAAGAATTTGTCCCGATTCTAATAAATTACTCATAATTTTCTCCTCATTAAATGCTAATCTCTGGAAGATCATCGGATTCATGGATTGAAATTTATACTTCAGTAACAATTTTGCGAAATATATCTGCCAACTTAGCAGCATTGTTTTGAATTTGAAAATCTTTTAAGACTTTACTCCTGGCATTAGTACCAAGATATTTGCACAGGTTTTCATCTTTTATTAATCTCTCGATAGCCACAGCTAGAGACACAGTGTCTTTTTCTTTGACAAGCAAGCCATTTTGTTGATCTTCCACCAAATCGACTATACCTGTAACTGGTGTCGTAATTACAGGCAATTCGCAAGACATTGCTTCAATTAATACTACAGGTAACCCGTCTCGATTACCATCATTAGCAACTACACAAGCTAAAACAAAAATATCACTTTCTTGATATTTTTTTAGAACTTGCTCAGGTTTTAAGGAACCTAATAAATTGATACAATTTTGTAGATTATATTGCTCGATACGTGCTTGCAATGATTCTTTAAGAGGTCCTTCTCCGACAATATCACATTGAAATAATAATCCTAATTTTGCTATTTCTGCACAGGCATCTATAAGATATTTAAAACCTTTTTTTTCTATGAGTCTGCCTACAGATAGAATCCGGTGAATCTTAGGAGAAGGTTGTTTAGAGATTGCTTGAAATCTATCTGTTTCTAAACTACAGTAAACAACCTCTATCTGATTTTGATTAATATTTGGGCATAATTTAGCAATGTAATCTCTATGATAATTTGAAATAGTCACAACTCGTGAGGCATGTTCTAATTGACGGCGTACATCATGAGAGTTTCTCTTAAATAAGCCCACAGCATGAACATGGATTGAATAAGAAATTCCTAGTAAATCCGAAGTTATTCTAGCTGCGGTAGCTGCCAAAGTAATGAAATGTGCATGAATATGCTCTATTTCCAAAGCCTCTATTTGCTGAGCAAAATAGACACTTTTAGGAAAAATGGCTAGAGTTTGAAATAGAATTTTTGGTTCATGGTAGTTGTGCCAAATAGTTTTGAAAAATGCTGTGAGATACTTTTGTGGTGAATGACTCAGAAAATATAGCTGGGCTTTTAAGATTTTCCCTGAAAAGAAAGGAGCATATCGAACACAAGAAATTAAATGTTTGCTCTGTTCTTCGATTTCTATAGTTTTAGGTTGAGATAGAGAAAAAATATGTATATCTACATTTTGTTTATAGACCCAAGTTATTTCCCGATTTACAAATGTTTGTGTTAATTGGGGAAAAGTTCCTAATATATAAGCCATTTTTAAATTTTTAGTTGGCATAATTTTATCTCCAAGTTTCATAATTAATGTCAATTTATTTGCTATAATTAAATAATTATCTATTGTTAGGCGAAATATTTTTAAAGGTATTTATATTTGGTGAAACTTTTATGTGCTTTTCAAAGCTTGTTTTTGCTTTTTGGGTTGCCTGCAAGTTTAAGCAAGCATTCACGACTACCAAGTTAGGGAATAACCAGGTTAGCTTTTTATTTGACCAATTCAGTGAAGAAATACCTATTCCTAAAACCAACAAAATAGCTAGCCAAAAATTACGCTGAAATTTTTGTTGATGGATGGCATGATAAACAACATTTATGATGATTACTAAAAATAAAGTAAAACCAATGACTCCCAATTCAACAAGAATTGACAAGTAGGTATTATGGGCTAACTTTCCTATATCTGTAGATGCACGAAAAGCATTACTACCAACTCCAAGTATAGGATTTCTTAAAAAAGAACGTAAACCTGCTTGCCATATTTCTACACGACCATTCAGATCTCCTTCGGCAATAGAACTCTCAATAGTTCCTAACCTTTGAAGTAATTCAAGCGGCACAAAGTTAGGAATATTAATTATAAATAGTGTTAACAATACCAAAAAAACAACACGTACTCTTAAATTTAAACGATGCAAGTTGCTGAAAATGTATAAGAAACCAAAAAGGCTGGTTAATAATGCACCTCGACTACCAGTGAGTAACATTGCAAAAAAAGCAGATGGGATGTACAAATAATTCAACCACTTTAGCCAGTAATATTTTGACTTATTAAGAGACAATGCTAGGTACCATGCGATTGGAATACCTAATGCCAAAATTATTCCAACATTATTGGGGTCGAAACCTATTGCAGAGTAACGTGAATTTGTTGAGATGGTAGCATTTTCATGATTTCCACTGATGAAATTTAAGACTAAGCTACTAATTGTTACCCATGCCCCCAATAAGTAAGCTTGAAGAGCATATTGAACAGACTTGGGTGTTGTATACAAATCCCAAATAATATATACGAAAATACCTAGTTGTATATAAGTTTCTAACTTGTCAAGAGTTTCTGTTACATTAATCGTCCAAAAAACACTAAATATATTCCAGCAAACAAAAATAATAACAACTATATGAAAGAAATGAGGTTGACGAATTTTGCCGCTATAGATAACTTTAATCAGCCAAAATACTGCTGATAGTAGCCCAATTCCTCTGCTAATACTTCCTATGCTATCGGATTCGAGTATGTTTTCCCACGGAATAGTAAAAATTAAAAATAGTGAAAATATAAAAGTAAGTTTATGCATATTATTTAAAGTTTAAATCACTAAAGGTTAGGGCGATATTTCTAAGTATAAAATTCAGGCATCTTTAGATTTTTTGAATAAAATACGGACAAAATTCGAGGTTTGTTGAGCTATAGATTTATCTAACACAGTAATAACGACGATGTAGCTAGAGATGCCTGCTAAAACATAGATGATAATTTGTAAATATAAATTTAACTCGCCAGCAATAAATTTTAACCCCCACATAACAGAAATCATCAATAAGGAAGCAATCATTGGTGTGATATATTGCCCAATATAAGTAATAAAATTAATATTGATTAATTTGGCTACTGCAATTAGTGATATTGGGAATAGTAAGTAACCTATAGCAACGTAAGCAGATGCAACTGCCAAAATACCCCATTTAACAACAAATAAGAAAGCAAGGACATTACAAACTGAATTGAGAAGCATGATTTTTAAAAGCCAAGAGGCTTCTCCAACTGCCTTAATTACAGTATTATTGAAATATGAAACTGAAAGAAGAATGCCTATTAAAGATAAAACTTGCATGACTGGAATGCTTGGTGACCATTTAGAACCAAACAAAGCAAGTACAAGTTCAGGAGCTATGATTAAAAATCCCAGGAATATGGGAAAAGATATTAAACTAGTGTATTTTGTGACTTGATAAAAAGCTCGTCGCATTCTTTCTGGTTCCATTTGTAAACGAGAAAAAGTTGGAAATGCAACGGAAGTAGTAACGCCTGTTAGCAGCTTAATCATTACTAATAAAAGTCGATAAGCGACCGTGTAGTAACCTAAAGCTACTGATCCTAAAAAATAACCAATGAGAAAATCATCAGAACGGCGATTAAAAAAATCAAGAATTTTGATTCCGGTAACGTTCGCTCCAAAACTAAATAAGTCTTGAAAATGCTTGTAAGAGAAATTAAATTTAGGTTGCCAATTACTTACTTTCCACAAAACTATAGCTGCAACTAAACCATCAATTAAAATTTGAACAACTAAACTCCATACTCCAAAACCCAAAAAAGCCATACTCATCCCAATGGAACCACCAACTATTGCCGCTGTTAATGAACGGAGTGTTAGACTTTTAAAAGCAAGCTGGCGACGAAGAATAGCTTGTTGGGTACTACTGAGAGCTATAATTGGCAAGCTTAATGATAATGCTTGTATTACCAGAGTTAGTTGTGGCTCATGAAATAAAATTGCTACATGTTCTGCAATAAATATTCCTACCAAGGCTAATAGAGTAGCAGATAATAGACTTGTCCAAAATGCGGTATCTAAATGTTCTGGTTCCAATTCTGACCGCTGTACAATTGCATCGCTGAATCCCTGATCTAGAAAGATTTCAACAAAAGCAATGAAAACATTAGCCATAGCTACCAAACCAAAAACTTTTGGCTCTAATAAACGTGATAATACTAAGAATGTGAGGAACGATATCACTTGAGTTCCCCATTTTTGGATTACTGACCAGATAACTGCTTTTGCTGCTTTATCTCGCATATTTAAACCTCGCCCAAGTTGAAACCTGGAGTTTTTTAAAAGGGAACAGGGAAAAAAAGTATAAGATTTGGGAATAAAACGCGATTTTGAAAACCTTATATTTTAAAAATAGACATGGTTTATATCAATGCCATTAGAGTTTCGTTGGCAATGTGTTCAACAGATTTCTCGCTTGTATTAAAATGGAGTATTTTTATCGGAGAATTGCTTTTGATTTGGGTAATAATTTCCTCATAAACTCGGCGATAGTTTTCTAAAAAATTATGCCCTTCTATATCAGATTTTTCCTTGACTTCATGCCAAGTATCTCGATTGTGGACTCGTTGTAATAAAACTGTATTAGGGGCATCAAGCCAAACTACAATATCTAAAGTATTCATCCACTGAGCCAGGATTTTATTTGACCATTCCTGATAAATTGGGCTTTTTGTAATATCTGGACCACAAGCAAGAAGTCTTGCTAGTCGGAAAAGTGGGCCATGATCAAAGAGGATTGCCAAATTTTTATTGTCTTTTTCTCTCTCTAAAATTTCATGCCAAACTTGTGTATATATCATGGAACGCGTTTCTTTCCAAGTGAACCAACGAGTATGTTGATATTGACTGATAAATGTTGGGAAGAATAATAATGTGTTGGTAATCAAGTAAGGAATACAATCTATTTCGTTGGCTATTACCCCCTCTTTAATATTTGGATGACTCTGTTTTAAGGCTCGTAAAAGGGTAGTTTTTCCCGCACCTGCAGGGCCAAGAAATTCTACAATCAATGGTTTTTGGTTTGCTTCTTGTTTCTGGAAGCTGGTTTTAAGCAGATCAATCATATTTGTGACCACACTAAAGATTTGATTTGAGCAATAACTTCTGATTTAGAAACAGAGGTATCAATTACATGAGCATCTATCGCCTGACAATCTAATTCCCAAACTTCCGTAGAACGCACTCTTACATGAGATTCTTTTTCATCTGTTTTGCGTTGCACAGCGGTTTCTGGATGCAATTTCAGAATAATTAATACTTCAGGTAAAGCAATATATTCATACCAATGTTGTTCTAACTTACTTAAGAAGTTAATAAACTTATTTTGGCGTTCTACACTGACGACACGTTCTATTTGGGGTGTATCCATTAACTTGATTTCCGGTAAGGGAAAGCGATCGCAGATGACAATACCTCCATTAGTTGCAAGGCGTCTGGCGCGAGCATAAGTGAGATAGCGATCGCGAGCTGAACAAACATGCCAAATTAATGGTGAGTAACCAGGAAATTCACTAGGGGTGTGAGTATAAACGCGAGTGGGAGCAGAAGACTTACCTGGAGTGACGATATCCGTGAAAAAACGGGTAATTTTTAATCCGCCTCTCACTATGTTAGTTGTCAACGATCTTGGTGGTTTTCCCAAGTGAAATTTAGTAGTGTCGAAGTTTTTTGATAGCCAAGCATATAGCTCATCAACAGTGGTGGATTTACCTGCACCATCTCCACCAACTAATGCAATCATAACTCCACCGTTAACAAAGCGTTTTTTGAGGGATTTTTTCATAATCCGCCGTTTCATCATCCTGGCTAGCTGTCGCCAAATTTTCAAATAAACATCAAGAATATGAATTCGCCGTGAATGAGCCTGTAATTGTTTTTGTACTTGATGACCTAATTGAATTCGCTCCCAAATCGGATAATTTGGTTGCAAAGATTGTACACAAGTGTTAAACAGTTCTGCATTTATATAGGGTAAATATTGCTGCAAATGCGCATATATTTGTATCCAGTTCACTCGCTCTTGCAAGTATGCTAATTCCTGGCGAGCATTGTTTGGTAAATCTCCTTGACGAGTTAGAATTGCATCCCAAGTAGAATATTTGAGAATCATCCTCATCACAAACACAATAAATTCAAATTCTACCGTGGGAGTTTTAAATAATTCTCCTTGGGTTACAGAATCTAAGAATTGTTTTTCAATTGGTAGGCGATAGTTTTTTGTGCGATCCTGACCTATGATAAGTTGATAATGGGCATGAACATGAACTAATTTATCTGCGTCAGCATCGTAGCCATAATAGTCTAAGACGCTAGGCATTTGCTGTTCTAAGGGGGCTTTTGCTTGTTTGAATCCTAAACGAAACAAAATTTCTGTAAACTTTTGAATATCTTCACGACCCACCAGCAAATCCAGATCATTTTCACCATTTGCGGAACGATCTAAAGCATTATTACTTTTCCAATGGCAATAATTTATGCCTTCCAAGTTTAGGGTTTGACATAGTCTGGATACCAGTTTTAAGGTTGATTTATTTTGAATAGAAGAGGCAATTTCTAGCATATTTTTTACTGTCTAGCAAATTTATAGGATTTCCCACAACAAGCGACGTACATCAGCGATCGTTTTTTCTGGTGTTTGATTGGAACTGACTTCAATAGTGTTAGACTTGGGATACAAAGGAACAATCCGATTGCTATGTCTGCTGACGACATAATCTGCTGGTTCCTGTTTTTGTCGTTGTTGATTACGTTCTATAGCCACTTCCACAGGAACGCTCAAGCGAACGACAATATCTGCGGGGGGAATTTGGCTGTAAATACAGTGTTCTAAATTAGCCAAATATTTCAGGATCTGATTTTTCCCACCACTTGCTTCGGGAATTGTCAATCTGGGACTATCCATAGCTCCCAAAGTAGTAGATGGATAGCGATCGCAAATCACTAGTTGACCATTAGCAGCTTGACGACGTATTTTAATTGCTAATTTCCGTCTGTCCCAAGCTACTAATACAGAACGGACTGCATACAGCAAGGAAACACTTTTTGCCTTCTTAGTTGTATCAGTTACGACCGTACTCATTCTGTCTTCAGCCGCTACTCCTCTCAATAGAGGTAAGGCTAGATTAGGTAAAAAACTTAACAAACTTGATGGCGGTTTACCTAAATGGACTGAAGTAATATGAAATACGCTTCCTAACCAGCTGGTAGTATTTTTAACTAATGTCGATTTACCAGTTGCTTCCGCACCAACAAAAGCAACGATCGCACCACCCGATGTTAGTTGCTTTGATTTTCCCGAACCGAATAAACGCCACAATACGCGTTGAATAAAGAGTTTACCTCTGAATAACCATTCGGCGATAGGTGATAATCTATTAAAAAGTTTTAACTGTTGCCGCAGTTGAATAGATAACCAAAAGAATTTAAAAAATGGCGCTTCTTGTTGCAGACAGTCGAGACATTTATCAAATAAATGAATGTCTATAGATGGTAAATAGTCTTGTAGCAATAGAGGATATTGTTTTTGCGCCTCTTCATCAAATAAATAATCAAGTTCTTTTTTTAAAATTTCTCCACTACATTTTAACAGCAGATATTCCAGAATCGCAGCGTGCTTCACCATCATCCGCAGCACGAAAACTATTAATTCTGCGCCTTTAATTGGTATAGGTACACCTTCTATATTTATAGTTTTATGTATCAATACCTCTTCTAAAGGTAGACAATAGTTTTTCAGCAAACTTTCGCCTGTAATCAACCGATAATAAATATGCAGATGAACCAATTGCCCAGTTGCAATATCAAGTCCATAAAAATGGTGAATTGCAGGGTAATTTATTGGCAATATTTCTCTAGCTCTTTTAAAATTTAACGCTGATAAAACACTTTCAAATCGTTGAGCGTCTCTGCGGTCTACTAAAATATCTAGATCGCCGATTCCTGATAAAGCATCTTTGAGGGCAATATTACTTTTCCAATGGCAGTAAGCAATTCCCTGATGCTCTAATTTAGTAATTAAAGCCTTGACAATGCTTAACATAAAAATTGCTTGTGTTATATATTTAATATTTCATACTTTATAAAGTTATCAACAATATTTTTACCAAAGTTTATATTTTTTTGATATTGCTATTTTTTGGCAGAATAAAAATAGCAGGAAACAGCAAAGTTCAAAAGTCAAAAGATGAGCGATTGCTTCCTTGTTAAATTATTCTAATTGATAATAATTAGCGGTTAATTTTAGCTTTCGCCTAATCAAAAACTGTCTGGTTACTTGAGGAATTCATTACAGCACCACATCAATAGAGCAACCAGGTAAAATTATGGAAACACTTTTGACAAAGAACTTCTGCTTTGAAAGAGTCAGTTGCCATTTGTGATTTATCTGTTCCCTTCCCTTTGGGGATAAGGGAGACTTGAGTCCCCCTCTCCCCTCATCCCCTTGGAGGAGATTTCACAATCAACAAAATCTCACGCTGTAAATTCCACATAGAGCAAAGGAGCGCCGAGTTGGTCACCATCGAAAGCCTCCGCCACTCGCGATCCAGTCCCGCTAATAATTGTTGCTAGAGAATTACCGCTACTCCAACCTTGTCGATTGACAATTTCTTGAATTACGTTTTTCAGATCCGGAGTGCGTTGGTCAGCACCGACTGTCCCCACCGTATTCCAGGTAGGTACAGCATTCCAGACAGCATTAGCATCCGTGAGTAATCTGGAAGATATATCACCTCTGGTGCTGGTGAATGTCAAAGCATTATCTGCATCTTGTCCACGAATCGTCAGGTTAGTTGCTACCGAGGTAGTTTCATCCACCTTAAATTGAATATAAGCTTTATTGATCGTTGCTCCTTGGGGAATATTTACGCCAACAAAACGCAAGCCCACAAGTTGATCGCCGCCATCGTTGATCAACTCTAAATCCGAACTACTCAAATCCATGCTTCCAGAAGCTCTTTGTTCGGCATCATCGCTACTAGATGCGACCCGAACCGCGATCGCTGTGGGGACACCACTACCATCTGTAACATTTACCGCCACCGTGGCTTGGTCGTCTTCACCAGCGATATTATTTCCAGGAGTAGAATCTGGGTCTAGTTGATTAGAAGCAGTTACCTGTGCAGTGTTGCTAAAGCTACCTGTATTTGCGGCTCTAGCTGTCAGGGTGAGGGTAGCTGTCGCACCATTATTCACTGTCCCAACCGTCCAAAGACCTGTACTGCTGCTATAACTCCCTTGGCTTTGGGTGGCTGATACAAAGGTTAATCCTGATGGCAATAAATCTGTGACTTGTACTCCCGTCGCTGCGTCTGGGCCAGTGTTGTTGACATTGACGCTGAAAGTAATATCGTTACCCAGAAGCGGATTCGAGTTATTCACTGTGCTAGTAAGTGACAAATCTGCTCCCGGTGCTGGTGGTTTGTCAATGTACTCGATATGCAGCAGTGGCGCTCCCGCCGCATCACCCTCGAATGACTCCGCTACTCTCGCCCCTGTGCCAGTAATAATTGTTACTAAAGAATTATTACTTGCCCAATCGGGTCGATTAATAATTTCTTGAATGACAGAAGCAATATTATTTGTGCGTTGGTCAACACCTGCTGCACCTACAGAATTCCAAGCAGTGGGATTCCAGGTTACAGATGCTGTGGTTTTGCTGCGGGAAGAAATATTGTTGCTTGCTGAGGTAAATGTTGGGGCATTACCAATCGCTTGTCCCTGAATGGTCAGGTTGGTTGCGGTTGTGGAAGTTTCATCTACCTTAAACTGAATATAGGCATTGGTGATGGTCACTCCTTTGGGAACATTAATGCTGTTGAACCGCAAGCCAACTGTTTGGTTATTACCATCATTGACCAACTCTAAATCCGAACTGGTTAGACTGACGCTTCCTGTTGCGCTTTGTTCGGCATCATCACTACCGGCTGACACCCGGATTTGTCTGGTAACTACATTGGGGCCAATACTGGCGCTGGCTTGATCATCTTCGTTCGGGTTGTTGTTGTTAGGTGTGGAATCGGGGTCAGTGACAGATGAGGCTGTTACCTGTGCGGTATTAGTGATGGTGCTAGTTGGTGTTGTTTGTACTGTTGCGACTAAATTCAGGGTGGCGTTGCTACCACTGTTAATTGTGCCTACATTCCAAACACCTGTGCTGCTGTTGTAACTCCCCAGGCTTGAGGTAGCAGATACAAAGGTTAATCCTGTGGGTAATTGGTCTGTTACTGCTACGCTGTTGGTGTTTTGTGGGCCTCTGTTATTTAATGTCAGGGTGAAGGTGACATTTTGCCCACCATTGGGAGTAGGGTTACTAACTGTTTGCGTTAGTTCTAAATCCGCACCGCTAGGTGGTGGCGGTGCTGCTGGTAGGATAAACTCGAAAATCTTACCATCATTTTCATTGGGATTGTTGTCATTATCAACGCCGCGATCGGCAACATATATACTTCTGGTATTGGAGTTATTACTAGTAGGCGCAATTGTTAAACCAGCAGGTTTGCGTAGACCTGGCCCAGAAATATTCAGACTTTGGATTAAACTCCCGGAAATGCTGACTTCTGCAATGGTATTTATGGGTTCACCAATCAGGTAGATAGAACCACTAAGCGGATCGTAATCGATCCCTTCAGGATCGAGAAAACCCAAACCAGCGGTATCAAAGTGGCTAACTAAGGTTCCATCTGTAGTTACCTGATAAACTTCTGCGTTGACCCCATCCAAAACAAAAAGAGTTTGTCTTTCAGTTCCGTTGATAATTTGTTTGGGGCCAAAGGCTATTCCTTCGGGGTCACCACTCCCAAAAGGTGTGGTGGAAAAGACAGTCCGCACATCACCTGTATCACCGTAAACTCCATTTACTGGATTGATGAGATGGATTCTCCTTTGATCGTCATCCGAAACCACCAAAAATCCGTTAAATGGGTCATTTGAGTTGCTGGGATTAAAGTAAATATCTACACCAGTTGGCTCGTTTGAGAAAGACGTTGTACTCCATGTCCGATCCCAAGTCGTTCCCGTACCGGAGACGCTTCTCTCAAACATGTTCACCCCGCGAAAGATGGACATCTCATCTACTTCGCCATCAGCAATCAGTAGCCGATTAGTATAAGGGTTGTAAGCAATACCTGATGGGTCGGGACTAGAGGGGGAAAATACTGAGGTATCAATGGTGCGAACTAAGGTCAGAGTTGTGGTGGTAGCCGCTGCAACAGCTAAGGGTTCAGCGAACGATAACTCAGCGATTCCTAAATTAGCATCACTAACATATAAATTATACTGGCTGGGAGCATCTGTAGCATCAAGAGTAGGCGCAAAAGTGATTGCTTCGGGTTTACTAATTCCCACTTGATTTAAGTTGCGATCGCTTACAGTCTCTCCTGAGAGATTAATTTCCACAAGCCGCTGCTCGTCAGGAATTAACAGTTGAAGATTACCAGTGTTTGGGTCAACAGCAATACCACTGACTTTATTTAATTTTTTATCTTTAAGATTAATCCGCGAAATTTTGGCATCCGTAAAACTGCCACTTTCACCTGGAGTGACAGCTATTATTTGTCTATTTTCTAAAAATAATAATGTTCCATCTGGAGCTACTGTGAATCCTTGGGGCTTTTTCAGACCAATTTTCCTGATATCAAATCCTTGTTGCTTAGGTAAATCTAAACGACCATCAGCGTTAATTTTATTTACCAGAATTTGCTGGCTTTCAGCGTTAAAACTTAATATACGGTTGCGTTTAGCATCAAAAGCAGTGTTAAATACAGAATTCCCTGCTTGTACTTCTCCCGAAGGAGCAAGCTCGGTCACTTTTAACTCTGTTTGGTCATCTTCACCTTTTTGCAACAGTAACAATTTCTGATCTTTTGCCGAGAAAACTAAACCCTTGGGGTTAGTTTTGCCACCAAATAAATCTTTGAACTCATCGAAATCGTTAGCTTTTCTGACGAAATTCTTGGTCATGATTTTCCCCGCAAATTTTAGGTAGTTTTTCTTTAATAATTCCTATTCGTACCGAGATACCTGCTTAGGGGCAAGGTAGGGACTAGGGACGAGGGATTTTCATCGCCAGGTTTGTGAGCGATCGCCTGTGGGGGCTGATGAGACTAGGGATGAGGGATTTTCATCCTTAGTTATGGGCGATCGCACATCATTAAGAAGCTTGCATCCTGAATTAATCACCAATTATGAATTCCCAGACAGCCCTACTACAATATCTGGAAACCATCGACGCCACCTAACAGCCCAGCAGTGGCAGCATCCCAAAATGGAGTAACATTACCGATGGTGTTGTTACTATTTAGATCAACTGTAAAGATTGAGCTGCCGTTACCACTGATGCTGGTATCACCTATGCCAACGGTGTAATCTCTTCTGGTACTTAGGAAAATGTCACCTTCGCGATCAATCCAGGCAGCATCAACATCTTCATCAGTGTTAGTATTCAGACCTAACTGGGCACCAACAAAATATAGTTCCCAAGTGTTACTGGTGGGATTGAAGGCAAGTAAGTCTTCATCTTTAGCAGTAATGCCAGACGCATTAAAGTGACCATTGACACTGATCACTAAGCCACCGTCTGGTGCAAATGCAATAGCATCAATGTTTTCGTTAGCGCTATCTTCTAGTCCTACCTCCGAACCATCAAGGTACAATTCGTAGGTTCCCGTACTGTAGTCACCTGAGGTTGATGGTTTAAAGCGGACAATGTCGGAATTATCAATGGTTAACCCACCAGGTAATGTAATACCACTTTTGTTAACGCTTAATAAAATGCTGCCGTCGTCTTCAACATAGAAAGCATCTACATCGACATTCAGGTCACCCAAACCTACTTTGGAACCATCGAAAAATCTTGACCAGGTTCCGTCTTTGGTGTCATAGGCTAATATATCTTCATCTTTGTAAGAGACACCACCGACTGTGCCACTTTCATTGGAACTGACATAGTATTTGTGGTTAGCTTTCTCGAATACGTAAGCTGCACCAGTGTTGGCTCCCTTCTCGTCATCTCCAAACGCACCGATCACTACATGATCGCCGTCAATATCAACTGCATTACCAAAGAGGTCACCTTCAGCTGCACTAGGGTTAGTAAAAGTTTCTGATAATTTCCCTGTTGTGGCATCAAACAAGTAAGTTGCTCCACTGTTGGATGCTCCTGTGTTATCGCCACTCGCACCAATCAACACTTGATTTCCAGAAATAGCAACTGAAACCCCAAATATGTCACCTGGTTCTGGGGTGGGGTTAGCGAAGGTGTGCAACAAGTTCCCCGTAACCGCGTCGAACATGTAAGCTGCGCCAGCATCGACTGCACCTAGATCATCAGCGCGAGCGCCAACTAATATTTTGTCGCCATCAATGTCTACGGCACTACCAAACAGGTCAGCATCACCTGGATTAGGATTGAGGAGAGTATGTACAAGTTGTCCGGTTACAGCATCAAATACGTAAGCACTCCCAGTATCAGCAGCACCTGTATCATCTAAGAAGGCACTAATAACAACTGTGTTACCCGATATCGCCACAGCGAAGCCAAATAAGTCTCCACCCTCAGGAGTAGGATTGTCGAAAGTCTGCAAAAGTTCCCCAGTTTTGGCATCATACAAGTAAGCTCTGCCACTGTTTGGGGCACCCTGATCGTCATAGGGTGTGCCAATCAGCACTTTGTCTCCAGACATTGCTACGGAGTAACCAAAATAGTCCCCTCCAACTGGATTGTTTTTAAAGAAAGTTAGTAAAAGTTTCCCTGTTAGCTGGTCGTAGAGATAAACCCCCCCTTTATCGTTATCACGGGGCGCACCAATCAGCACTTTGTTGTCAGAGATGGCTATGGAATTACCAAACAAGTCACCACTCTTGGGGGTGGGGTTGAAGTAAGTCTGCAACCTTTGTCCGGTGAGGGTGTCAAATAGATAGACTTTAGCAATATCAGATTCACCCTCCTCACCTCCCACTGAGGAAATCAGCGCATTAGTGCCAGAAATAGCCACTGCATTGGCGAACAGCACACTATTGAAAGAGGGATTGACTAGAGTTTGTTCAACTAAGAAATTAGTGATAGCCATAATGATGCTTTTTATCTCTGGGTTATAGAAATATGGCGAGCGCCATCAAAAATGAAGAAAATTTGCAAACGTGAATTCACAAGCAAAAAGGAGAACTATTTAGTTCCATAAGCAGCCTTCAATGACCTCTGAAAATCCTCTAGCCGATCCTTCAGAGAACAAATCGCTGGCTTGTCTGAGGATTACAAGTAATTCGTGATTTAACTTAGCCTTTTGGAAATTGTCGTCTTTTTTATCAGCCCTATGAGCGGCTTTGGCAGAGGGTAGAGGAAGCATTACACTGTCGGTGTTCCCACAGTTGCAGCAACTAGCTTGATACGAAGAAAGAAGCGAAAATTTTTGTCCAATCTTCACACCATCTTCATCGGAATTTAATCCAATCAGCCAATTAACAACCTGATAATTTTCAATTAATAGTGGGTTTGAAGACCCAACTAATTGCCTTGTTTGCCTTGTGTTTACTGCCTTTTTCCTGCTTGTAATAGTCATCAGTTTTTTCACACCCAATTATCTACTTCTTACTCTTATGTACTACATTTCTTCAGTTTTAATGCGTCTAGCCTATAGCAAAACCATCTATGCTGTTAGTTGCATTTAATCCAGCAGCTGAACCATCCCAAAATTGGAGCAGACTGCCACTAGTGTTAGACCCAGTCGAATTTGGAATAAATGTGAAGATTGAGTTACCATCCCCACTGACAGTGCCAGTGACACCTGTAGCAGAGTAAGCTCTTATGGTACTTAGGTAAATATTACCACCATTATCAACCCACGTAGCATTAACGTCTTCATCACCGCTAGTATTAAGAGCCAAATCTGAACCATCAAAATATTGCGCCCAGGTTCCAATAGTGTTATTACCAGTGGTGCCCGTGAAAACTAGTAAATCTTCATCGCTGCCATTGACAATACTGCTATTGACACCAGGAACACTGGGACTACCACTGGTACTGATCAGTAAACGATTATCTGGCAATATCCCAAAAGCATCAATGTCTTCATTACTAGTATCTAAGCCAACATCTGAACCATCGAAGTATACTTCATAAGTCCCAGCAGTATTTATCCCTAGGGAAGTAGGAGTGAACCGGACGATGTCAGAAGCATCAATAACCACTCCCCCTGGCAGGGTGAAGGATGTCAAACTAGAACTGTAATCTACACTGAATAAAATACTGGTGATAATACCATCCGTATTTTTTACTATATGAAAAGCATCAATATCTACACTTGTACCACCCAAACCCACATCAGAACCGTCGAATAACATCGACCAAGTGCCATTATTGGGATTATATGCCAAGATGTCTTCATCACCGTAGCTACCCACTCCACTGACGTTGCCAGAATCAATGGTACTAACATAGAAGGTGCTATTGTACGATACAAAAACGTCATCGTGGCTTGTGAGTTCACCGTCTTCTGCTGTCAACCGCAATATATAAGTACCTGGGGCAGAAAAGGTAGCTGTTGTATCTATGGCATTAGGAATAAAGGTAACAGTCCCCGTCACCGGTCCGCCTAACTTACTCCAAGTACTATTGGTAATTGCTCCTGGTGGGTTTGGTAGTCCATCATCGACAACAGTGCCATCTAGATCAACATGATTGACTGCAACTATCTGGTTTACACCTGCATCTACTGTAGGTGCTGCATTAGTGAGGGTAAATTCATATAATTTGCCATCATTTTCGTTGGGATCTGTGTCGTTATCAACTCCTCTAGCGACGACATATAGGTTAGTCGTTCCTGGGACTTTACTAGCTGGTGCAAATACTAAACCTGCTGCGTTTAAAGAACCGGCAGCAGAAATATCTATTTTCTGTACTAAAGTACCACCAACGGTCATCTCAAATAACTCACCATTGGGGTTCCCAGATAACGCATATAAATGTCCATTGTTTTGGTTATAAGCTATACCTTCGACATCAATTAACCCCATGATTGCAGTATCGAAGGAAGAGATAACATCATCTGCGGTGCCAAATTTACCGTCTGCTCCGGCATTAATCCGGTAAACTTCTGCGTTAATCCCACCACCGATAAACAGAGCTTTAATTCCACGGCTCAAATCATTAACATAGACTACATCTTCTGAGTCTGTACTACCGAAAGTACCAGTGTTTATCTGACCGACTTTCACATCATCCCCAGTACCAAATTTCCCATCTGCACCAGGAGCGATTTCATAAATCCTGCGAGCATCGTCATCAGAAACAAATATGTTTCCGGTATTGGGGTTAAAGCTTACCCCAGTTGGTTCCTTGGTATAGGTTTCTACATTTCCAGCACGGACTTGTGTACCATCTAGGTTGACTTCAAATACATTACTACCACTGTAAAAAATGTTGGTGGGTTCCTCCACTTCGCCATCAACAATGAACAATGTATTTGAACTCGGTAGGTAAGTAATACCAGAAGGGTCAGGACTGGAATTGGGAGAATACACAGATGTATCAGTAGTCCGCACCAAAAAAGCCTGGGTGACGGATGCAGGTGCAGTTGCAGCGGCTGCTAAAGAAAGTTCTGTAATTCCCGCACCTGTGGGATCAGCAACATACAGACTCTGCTTATTGCTGGTGTCTGTGGTGTCGGAAGAGGGTGCAAAAACTAAATTATTTGGATCTTTGAGGACTAGTTCAGATGCATCACGGATTGCAAGCAGCTGACCTTTTTGATCGAGTTCATAGAGCTTTTGCTCCTTAGGAAAACTTAATACATGAAGATTTCCAGTGCTAGAATCAAAAGCTATGCGTTTGGCATGAACAATATCTGGCAGTAAAGCCACCTGGACAAGCCCTGCTTTATTAAAGTTACCCTGAGCATCTGGCAGAATACTGGTAATACTGTTTTTCTGTAGGAGAAATATGCGTCCAGTATCTGGATCGATGGTGATGTCTAAAATTTTGTCCAGACCCCATTTATTCACGTCAACTGTACTGCGTTGAGCAGTATTTAGACTACCATCAGGGTTGGTGGCGATCGCTATTAATTGCTTTTTTGGGTTCAAGATTAGCAACCGTTGGTTCTTTTCATCATTAACTATCAAGGAGTTGTCGAGAAACTCAGGCGATATATTCTTTGTCGAAAGTTTAGGATCTTGCTCTTGCTGAGAATTGATCGCGATAATTTCATTATTCTCTACGGCGAAGAATCGTTTGGCTTTTCGCGAGTAAGCCAGACCCTTCGGTTTCAGGGGCTTAGCACCATTAACCCGATCGTCAAAAATATGTACTAGTCTCAAGGGACTGAAATCTTCTAAATCTTTAACCATAATGTTGAACTCAATAAGCCTGTGAGAATTTGTTCTGGAGTCATGTTCACCCCTGTAGAAGCACCGATTTTTGTCTAATGAAGAATTATTCGCTTATTCTTGCATATGTGATTGAGAATTGAATCTAATTATGCGTTTGGAAGGGACTTTACTATTATTTTGAGCTTCGGTTAATCCATGATTTCCTAAATATTTAGGCTTATATCCAGGAACTATTTGCTCTAGTAAAAATACAATGCAATTAGCATCATTTATCTCCGCTGCTTTACACAATCTTTCTACGGTAACATCCAGATGTTCGGGAATAAATAAACTCGCATTTTTCACTACTAATAACTTTTCATGCTGCGTTAACTTATATTCTTCTCCTTGAATAAACAACTCTTCAAATAATTTTTCTCCGGCTCTCAAACCTGTAAACACTATCTCAATATCTTTGTTGACTTCATAGCCGGAAAGGCGAATTAGTTCTTCTGCTAAATCAACAATTTTTACGGGTTCACCCATATTTAGCATTAACAATTCACCACCACGACCCAATACGGCAGCCTGTAAAACAAGTTGTACTGCCTCTGGTATGGTCATAAAATAACGACAGATATCGGGATGAGTCACAGTTACTGGGCCACCTGCTGCTATTTGTTTTTTGAAGGTGGGGACAACACTGCCGCGACTGCCTAAAACATTGCCAAAACGCACTACATTATAAGGCTTATTGTTGTCTCTGGCAGCTTGCAGTACCAACATTTCGGCTACTCTTTTAGTGGCACCCATAATATTAGTTGGATTCACTGCTTTGTCTGTAGAGATCATGATGAAATGCTGCACGTTGTACTGCTTGGCCAGATCCAGCAAATTTTTAGTTCCTAGGACATTATTGGTGATTGCTTCTGCAGGATTTAATTCCATCAGGGGGACATGCTTATGCGCAGCCGCATGAAAAATTACATCAGGTTGGAATTGCTCAAACGCTTGTTCTAATCGCAAACGAAAACGAATATCAGCAATGAATGCAGAAATATATGGGGTAGTTGTTTGGGCTTGGCTATCTTGTTTGATAATGCGGGAAAGTTGTTCTAATTCCTGCTGGATATTAAATACAGAATTTTCTCCATGTCCTATCAGGATCATTTCCGCAGGAGAGCATTTAAAAATTTGACGGCAAAGTTCGCTACCAATTGATCCACCTGCACCTGTAACTAGTACTTTCTTACCTTGCAGAAATGTGGCAACTTTTTCAATATCCGTCTCTACAGATTCGCGTCTTAATAAGTCTTCTATGCGGACATCGCGAATAGCGTCTACCCGCACACGACCATTGAGAATTTGATGTACTCCAGGTAAGGTGCTTGTGGGAATTCCCGTGGTTTTGCAAATGTCTACAATTTCGCGAATCACCCTTCCTGCAACTGTCGGCATTGCAATCACCACTTTTTGGATCTTCAGGGATTTGACAACCTCCGGAATGTGGTGGCGATCGCCGACTACAGGTAGTCCACAAATTTTTAAGTTGAATTTCTCAGGATTGTCGTCAATATAAGCTACAGGATAAAAACCTAATTGGGGATTTCTTTGCATTTCTTGTACTAGCGACACCCCAGCACTACCTGCACCTACTACCAATACCCGCTCGCATAATTTCAGTACTTCTGGTGTTCGCCTACTTTTTGCTACAGCCCGAACACTAAATCGCAGTCCACCAATAAAAATAAAGGAAAGCAATCCATCAATAAATGGTAGTGAATGTGGCAGTTTATTGATCGTAAAATATGGTACATAACAAAGAGCATCGAACAAAAGGCTTTGGATGACTACCGCAGCCAAAACTAGCATACCTATATATATCAGTTCCTCAACACTGGCGTAGCGCCAGTAACGCTTATAAAAACCAAGACTCCAAAATAAAATTAGTTTGACTGCTAAAAATAGTACTGTTGTAATTCCTAGCTCTGCTATGTAGGTTTGTAGGGAAAAAGCACCATCTAACCGCAGAGTCAGGGCTAATAATGGTGTGATTGTAAATAAAACAATGTCACAAACTAATAAATGTCTATTTCTCAGATGCATTAATTTGCTTGAGAAAATATTTGTCCATCTTTGAACTGCTGATTGAAGGTTGAGGAGTGAGTAATTCATGTCTTCTAAAGCTATTAAACTCTGAGCATGTACTTATTTTTGGTTGTTGCAGCCTGAAAGGCTTCTTGATTTACATTGTGTGTGCTAAAAAAATTCCTTTGTAAGGGTTAAAACTGACTTGGCATCATTATTTTGATCATCCACTAAATTTTACATTTCTGAAGCAACCTACTGATATCTTTAAAAAACTTTCAAATATGCATGACAGTAGATCGGTGGTTTTACTCACCGCAGAATCATGGCGATCACAATTTTTTCACAGTAGGAAATAATAGTTGCATTATTTCTTCTACTGACAAATGTAACTAGGGAATAAAGACAAGTTTATTGATCTGAAACCAATAGCTGATCGAGGCTTGCGCTAAGCTAGTTCCAGTTGCTCTGAGTAAATAAATGATTTGATGAGAGCATGGATGTGGATATTCAACCTATTTATCCGGTGCATCCTCATTTGGAGAAATATGTGGCGAATGAATTTCGCTACCTACACAAATTAACCAATCTAAGTACGTCTATGCAAACTTATTATTAGCCTGAAAAGCCAGACTAATATATGGAAAATCGCTTTAGGTATACATCTTTGCAGCAGCGACTTCCAGTCTCAAGGGAATTTTCCAAAATCAGGTACACCTGTTTATCGCGTTGTGTATTTCAACTTAATTTTCCTACCGGCTTGTGTTAGGAATGCCAGCTTCACTAACTTTGCTGCGGTATATTAGCGATAAACAAAGAGTTTGAAAATAGTTTGTTTTTATTTAGCTTATCAAGACCGAGCTTTGAATTCCATTTTGATTTAACCGACTAGTAACTATCCTCCCAGTGATATTTCATCCTCAAGATATTGAAATTTGTTTCTATAAAACTATTATCACTTGATTTCACTGAATGTGAATATCAATTTATAAACTGCAATATCTGAGGATAATACTCATTCATGCGAGTTTTATATCACTTTTACATGAGTTATTTTGTGTAGATTTCATGAAATAACTGACTGGGGATCGGCAAATATATGTAGATTTGATTAAGCAGGGGAATTGATAAGATTATTTTACCGTGTAATTCCTTAAAGTCAAGCACATATTAGGTTACTTGCTTGCTAATAGCAGTACCTATCAAACCATTTGTTTTTTAACTATAAAGTTAAATAATTATCTTTCAATTCTTATCAAATTTAGAAAAATCTATATCTACTAGTGGTTGACTATGAATCAATTTTATGCGTTTCGGAAATTCTAGCTCTGAAAGGAGATAAGCTTTGGCAAGGCTTCCCTATCTATTACTTGAGCAAAAGCTGTAATCTTGATGAGTTAATTATACGAGTCCGAATGTTAAGAAAATGTTATTGAATCACCCATTTTTGATTAAGATCTGGGGATTTGTCATTTTTCCTTTGTTAACGATTGTATCACTCTGGCAAAAGAAAAATCAAAACCCCCACCCACAAAGCGGAGTTTCCAGACTATTTCCGATAAATGTAGGTTGTGGTCAAGCTGGATCTAGAAGGATTGCTAGGTTGATACAGGTGGGTAATTCCACCGCAGAAATTTGTGTTCGGTGACTTCCAACTAAAAAAATATTCCATTTCATGAAGACAGGGGGGAGGAACAGTCGTGTTAAGTTCAGAAATTGGAATAATTTATTTTTTGGAGTTCCCTCAGTAAATAGGCAGGATGCAACCGCACTATACTATGTAAAGTTTTGAATAAGAAAGGGAAAAGGTGTTGCCATTTACCCTAAGAAAGTGGTGTCCGCTCGTAGAAATCTGGACAAAGCTACTCAAGAGTAAACAAATCTAGACAACTACGTTTGTAAACAAGCGTCCAAAGTCTGAAAATGGAGCCGGATAACTCTCTCTTGGAAAGGATTTCACGGCGGTAATGACGTAAAATCGTAGTCACTGCGTAATTCCTGTTAATTTTTTGGTATTCCCCTAGATCCTTTAACAAACAGACAGATGTTAAAAGTTTTTGCTGACCGGGGTGGAACATTTACAGATATTGTTGCTGTGACTAACAATCGGGCAATTATAGCAAGACTCTCAAGGCATACAGAACGTTTTTTGATTGTGCCTCTTCCTGATCAAGAATGGATTATAGTCTATAAACTACTTTCGGAAAATCCGGAACAATATCAAGATGCAGCCATCCAAGGGATTCGGGATATTATTGGTCTAGCTAGTCATCAACCTATCCCCAGTGAAGCGATAGAAATAGTCAAAATGGGTACAACAGTGGCGACAAATGCACTGTTAGAGAGAAAAGGGGATAGAGTTGTACTTTTAATTACCACAGGCTTTAAAGATGCGTTGCGCATTGGCTACCAAAACCGTCCAGATATTTTTGCGCGTCATATCGTTTTACCAACGATGCTTTACGAGCAGGTGATTGAGGTAGAAGAACGCTATGATGCTTACGGTGAGGAATTAACCCCAGTCAATATTGCACAGGTCAAACAAGACTTACAAGCAGCTTACAACACAGGGATACGTAGTTGTGCGATCGCATTTATGCACAGCGATCGCTATCCTCTCCACGAACAACAAGTTCAGCAACTCGCTCAAGCAGTAGGATTTACGCAGATTTCAGTATCCCATGAAGTTAGTCCGTTAATGAAATTGGTGAGTCGAGGCGATACAACCGTTGTCGATGCTTATCTGACTCCGATTTTGCGGCGCTATGTTAACCAAGTAGCTAGCCAGTTACTTGGTGTGAGATTAATGTTTATGAAATCTGACGGTGGTTTAGTTGCAGCGGAGAAATTTCAAGGTAAAGATAGTATACTAAGCGGACCGGCTGGGGGAATCGTCGGTGCAGTGCAAACGAGTAAAAGAGCAGGTTTTGAATTAGTTATCACCTTTGATATGGGGGGAACCAGTACAGATGTCGCCCATTTTAAAGGCGAGTATGAACGCCAATTAGATTCAGAAATTGCTGGCGCGAGAATGCGAGTTCCTGTATTAGCGATTAATACAATTGCTGCTGGGGGCGGTTCAATTTTATTTTTTGATGGTTCTAGTTATCGTGTCGGCCCGGAATCGGCTGGTTCAAATCCAGGCCCAGCTTGTTATCGACGTGGCGGGTCTTTAGCGGTGACTGATGCTAATGTGATGTTAGGGAAAATTCACCCGCAATATTTTCCCTCTGTGTTTGGGGTTGATGGGAATTTACCTTTAGATAGAGATATTGTTGTCGAGAAATTTAGCTTATTATCTCAAGAAATTGCTACAGCTACAGGAAACTATCGTACACCCGAACAAGTAGCAGCGGGATTTATCGCGATCGCAGTAGAGAATATGGCAAATGCGATTAAAAAAATTAGTTTGCAACGGGGTTATGATGTCAGCCAATATGTGCTTTGTTGTTTTGGCGGTGCTGGCGCACAGGTTGCTTGTTTAATTGCTGATACTTTAGGGATGAAACAGATATTTCTGCATCCTTATGCGGGAGTTCTCTCAGCCTATGGAATGGGATTAGCTGATGTCCGCGCTATTAGAGAAAAGGGAGTAGAACAGCCTTTAACCGCTGCATTAATTCCCCAATTACAACAGTTAATCGAGAGTTTGATTGCTCAGGCGCGAAGTGAACTCAGCGATGAAGACAGTAGTCAAAATCAGGTAGTCCAAAAAGTAAATTTAAAATATCAAGGAACTAACTCGACATTGACCATTGATTTTACATCAGATGTGGCGGAAATGCGAGAAAAGTTTGAGTTTGAACATAAATCTCGCTACGGTTTTATGCAATTAGAAAAAACCTTAATAGTTGAATCTGTTTCCGTTGAGGTAATTCAGAAAATGGATACGCCTGAAGAATCTTTAATTATTCGGAATCGTCCTTTAAATGAATATCCCCAATCTGTTGAGACGGTGAAGATGTTTGCAGGTGACCAATGGCATGATACACCAGTTTACCGCCGGGAAGATTTACAACCGGAAGATAGTATTAATGGCCCGGCGATTATTGTGGAAAAAATTAGCACAATTGTAGTAGAACCTAACTGGGAAGCAAGATTAACTGAACGTAATCATTTAATTTTGCAGGTTAAAAATTGATGGCGCTGCGCGTGTCATATCATGTCCGGGTAATTAGTTATGATTCCCATAATCATTGCACCCCACCCCTTAATCCCCTCCCCGTAAACGGGGAGGGGAGATAAAGCGTCGCTTTGTCGGGGTGGGGTTCAGAGGGTTTAGTAAGTAATCAAGCGGACATGATATCCGTTGTTGTTTGTCAATAGCTGCGTTAATTAGGAGAAAAAAATGCAATCAATATCTCAACCAGACCCCGTGCGGTTAGAAATATTTAAAAACCTCTATCAATTTATCGCTGAACAAATGGGGATTGTGCTGCAAAATACAGCAGCATCGGTAAATATTAAAGAACGCCTCGATTTTTCCTGTGCTATTTTTGATGCTGCTGGATTATTAGTTGCAAATGCTCCCCACATCCCCGTACATTTAGGCTCAATGAGTGAAAGTGTCCGCAGTTTAATTAACGATAAAGGCGACACTATCAAACCAGGAAATGTCTATTTATCAAATAATCCCTATAATGGCGGGACTCACCTACCAGATGTCACAGCTATTACTCCAGTTTTTGACGAACAAGAAAACCAAATTATTTTCTACGTCGCTTCGCGCGGACATCAAGCAGATATTGGCGGGATTACACCAGGTTCTATGCCTCCTCATAGTACCACGGTAGAAGAAGAAGGAATTTTATTCGATAATTTTTTATTAGTTGAAGAGGGGTATTTTCGAGAAAAAGTAGTAAGAGATATACTATTAAATCATCCCTATCCGGCGCGTAATCCTGACCAAAATATTGCTGACTTTCAGGCGCAAATTGCTGCTAATGAAAGGGGAGTAAAAGAACTCCGCAAAATGGTTGAGCAATACGGACTGCAAACAGTGCAAGCTTACATGAAATTTGTCCAAGATAATGCTGAAGAGTCAGTGAGAAGAGCGATCGCAGTTCTCAAGGATGGTACATTTATCTATGAAATGGATAGCGGTGCAAAAATTCAAGTTAAAGTAACGATTAACCAAGCCAATCGCAGTGCAATAATTGATTTTACTGGGACATCTGGGCAATTAAACAGTAACTTTAATGCGCCCAAAGCTGTCACCCAAGCAGCAGTTTTATATGTCTTTCGGACTTTAGTTGAGGATAGTATTCCCTTGAATGCTGGGTGTTTGAAACCTTTGGAAATTATCATTCCCGCAGGTTGTATGCTCAACCCCATCTACCCAGCGGCAGTAGTAGCGGGTAATGTAGAGACATCGCAGACTATTGTTGATGCTTTATATGGTGCTTTGGGTGCGATCGCGGCTTCTCAAGGAACCATGAATAATTTTACCTTCGGCGATCGGCAATATCAATATTATGAAACCATCTGCGGTGGTTCGGGTGCTGGGGCGAAGTTTCATGGTACTGACGCAGTTCACACCCACATGACTAACTCCCGCTTGACTGACCCAGAAGTTTTAGAAACCCGCTATCCTGTAATGGTAGAAAGCTTTAGTTTGCGTCCCGATAGCGGTGGTAAAGGAAAATATTCCGGTGGTAATGGAGTGATTCGCCGCATCAAGTTTTTGGAACCGATGACAGCAAATATTCTCTGTAATCATCGCCGTGTTTCTCCGTTTGGATTAAAAGGTGGGGAACCGGGGAAAGTCGGACGCAACTGGATACAGCGTCAAGATGGAACGCAAGAGGAGTTAGATAGCACCGCTACTGTCCAGATGCAACCTGGGGATGTTTTTGTCATAGAAACACCTGGGGGAGGGGGTTTTGGGTTGCGAGAGGAGTGATTGCAAAGGAAATGGAACCGCAGAGGTGCTGAGGTCACAGAGATAGAGTAACGATCGCAAATATTATCATTGTGGTGTAGAGGAGTCGCGATTTTTAGGCTAATCAATTAATATCGCTAGCCTGTAACAAGTCACTATGCTCTAAGATTTAATGGATGCAACACCTTATGCTAGCGATATGCAACAAATATTTCCCGGTGAAGTTTTTGCCAACACTGCTGATTTCGATACGGGGATTCGCCAGCTATTACCGCGATATGACGAGATGCTGGAGGTAATTAGCCGTTGTGTACCTTCGAGTTGCGATCGCATTTTAGAATTAGGCTGTGGTACAGGTGAACTGAGTCTGAAAATACTCCAACGCTGCCCTGATGCGCAAGTAATTGCTTTAGATTACTCACCGAGAATGTTGCAATTTGCCGAAAGTAAAATCGCCGCAGCTGGATATCAAAATCGCTGGAGTGGTATCGAAGCCGATTTTGGCGACTGGGCAAATAATCCAGAGAAATTTGCTATAGGTAGAGAATTTGCTGCTTGTGTTTCATCTTTGGCAATTCACCATCTCCAAGATGAGATGAAATTCCACTTATTTCAACAAATTGCCGTTAGCCTCAGTTCTCATGGTTGTTTTTGGAATGCTGACCCCACCTTACCAGAATCACCTGTATTAGTAGAAGTCTACCAGGCAGCACGAGAGGAATGGGCAACCCAACAACGAATAAACCTAGGGGAAGTTCGAGATAAGAAGGGTACAAGTGTTACACAAGGATACTCCAGCCAAGACCAGTTAGCTACTTTGAATACACAATTACAAATGTTAACAAAAGCTGGTTTTGAGACTGTAGCAGTACCTTGGAAATATTACGGCTTGGCGGTTTTTGGCGGCTGGCTGCGCGGATTTTAGATACTTATTTTTGGGTGTCTTAATAATTAGCCTTTAACAGGACATGATATTAGCTGCATATTTCGATATGATTTATGAGGGGAAAGGCGATCGCATCGCCTAACGCACTGCTATACATTTTTTGTATAAAAAATTATCATACTTTCTTCTGCCCGGTCACTGAGTTTCGACTACGCTCAACTACCGCCTAGTCGTTCGCGGAGCGTCTCGCAGAGAAGTGCTGCCCTCTGCGTTGTTCCTTGTTTCGGTAACAATTCAGTAACAAATGGCACATTTACCCCAGACAAGACCTATTATATAAAGCCGTTGGGTCGTAAAGGGGGTTGTGCATCACGAGACTAAGATTTTAGCTGCAATTTGCGGAATCTGATTTTGTCTTGTGTTTCTATGTCATGTCCCAACATCAAAATACCCTCAGTGGGTACTGTCCCTGCTCAACAAACCTATCTTAAAACTTAGAGTAGAAAGTTTTCTTGATTAGACACAATAGGAACAGACCACTTGTATTAATTTTTCTGCTCCTTTGAACAGTGGAATTATAGCCACTGTCTGTCATCAGTTAGTTAAAAAAGGAGAATATCTCGCATGGCTCGAAATAAGAAGAAATCAACGGGTTTTAACTGTGAACATCCACGCTACTCTAGATGCCCGATCTGTTGTATTATTCCACCACATATACTGCAACATGTCGCCGTCAATGGTAACGCTGAACAGCGTAATTGGGCTTTTCAAACATTAAATGTTTCGGCACAGGTGCGTGGAAGACGAAATGTAGTAGGTGCTGTATCATTTGCACCATCCCCAGGTGTCAAGCGCCGCACTATCTACGATGCTCAATTTTCGGAAAATTTACCTGGTAAACTGGTACGTGGTGAGGGAGATCCACCAAGCACCGATCAAGCAGTGAATGAAGCCTATGATGCGGCTGGTGCTACTTATGACATGTTTCATCAGATATTCGATCGCAATTCTATTGATGACAAAGGACTGCGTTTAGACTCTACCGTACATTACGGTATTAAATATGATAATGCTTTCTGGAATGGCGACCAGATGGTCTATGGTGATGGTGATGGAGAATTATTCCAACGCTTCACTAAATCTATTGATGTGATTGCCCATGAATTAACTCATGGTGTGACTCAGTATGAAGCTGGTTTACAGTATTACGGTGAACCAGGGGCACTGAATGAATCATTTTCTGATGTATTTGGGGCTTTGGTCAAACAGAAAAGCAAAAATCAGACAGCAGAAGCAGCAGATTGGATTATTGGCGAAGGTCTTTTAGCGCCGGCGGTGAAAGGAGTTGGTATCCGTTCCCTGAAAGCACCAGGAACAGCATACGATGACCCAGTGATGGGTAAAGATCCCCAACCTGCTTATATGAAAGATAAATATACTGGTACGGAAGATAACGCCGGGGTGCATATCAACTCAGGTATTCCTAACTATGCCTTTTATCTAGCGGCGGTAGAGATTGGCGGCTATGCTTGGGAAAAAGCTGGCAAAATCTGGTACATAACTTTGCGCGATCGCCTGCGTGCTAATGCTAATTTTAAAACAGCTGCTACTACCACCATCAAAGTAGCTGGGGAACTTTACGGTAACGATAGTAAAGAACAAAAAGCTGTACAGAACGCTTGGCAAAAGGTAGGTGTAATCAAATAGTGAATGGTGAATGAGAAATGATGAACAAGTAAAATTTTCATCATTCATCATTCATCATTCATCATTCAGAATTTATACTAGGTTGTCCTTTGTTGTTACACTGGAAGATGAAAGTTAAAATCTTCCAGTTTTTTATTTTTCCCCCTAGACAGGAAAACGGAGAGTAAACAATGCGGATCTCCTTTGAACGCACGGGCGGCTTTGCTGGAATTAGTAAGAAAACAACCGTTGATACAGCTACTCTCCCACCAAACGAAGCCCAAGAACTACCGAGACTGGTGGAAGTTGCGGGTTTGTTTAATTTACCGGAAAAAATTACTTCCCCGAATCCCCAGAGCGATCGCTTTCAATATAAATTGACAGTGGAAGACCAGGGTAAGCAACATACAGTCACAGTAAGTGAAGCAGCATTACCAGGAACCTTAAGACCCCTGATTGACTGGCTCAATCAAGTAGCAAAGCGTCCTTCTTGAAATATTTCATCGCCAAAATTTTGATGAGCAAAAACCCCCACAGGCTTCTAGACTGTAGCTATAAATACAAAGCCTGCAAAGGCAGGCTTTGTTCGTATAGCAATACCCTATTCGGGTATTGCCTTAAAATTGGGATGCTCCCACAAACCTATTCACTAGACCACCGCCATCGGAATCAGTTCATCAGCGGATAAAACTTCCCAAGCAGTGCCTTTGTAACCATAATCAAAAATTTCTGGATGTAACATTTCTGCCAAAATTTCTAGGGAATCTACTAGCCTGGGGCCTGGACGGTTGAAGTAAGCATTACCGTCAGTAATGTAGACTCTGCCACTTTGGGCGGCATGGATTTGTTGCCACTCTGGACGTTGAGTTAACAACCGCGCTTCTTGGCGAGTGCGGTCTAAATCCCAACCACAAGGCATAAAGACAATCACATCTGGATTAGTGGCGATGAGTGTCTCCAAAGATATGGTAGCTGATGGCTGACCTGAGGCGCTAAACAAAGTTTGTCCACCTACCAAGTTGACTAATTCGGGAATCCAATTAGCGGCTACCATCAAAGGATCGATCCATTCGATGCAAGCGACAGTGGGTAGTTCTTTTAAAGACAGTCCTTGGATTTTTTGCTGACAAATTTTAACGCGAGCTTCTAGGTCTTCTAGCAACTTCACTGAGTCTACTTCAAAGATGTTACCGATCCGCTCAATATCTTGCCAAACATCTTCCAGCAAATTGGGCTGCAAAGAAATAATTTGGGGTGCGGGATCAATTAGATTGGCAACTGCTTTTTCTACGTCTTGCAGACTCACAGCACATACATCACACTGGTCTTGGGTGACAATATGGGTAGGCCGCACTTGCTCGAGAATCTCGATGTTGATTTCATAGATACTCAGAGCCGATTGCAATAAATTATTAACCTGATTGTGAATTTCTTGACTGGAGCCATTGCTATTTAACCGTGCGGCGGTACAAATAGGGCGATTTTGAATTTCTGGGGGATAATCACATTCATGTGATCGCCCAACAATAGCATCAGTCAAACCCAGTGCTGCTAAAATCTCAGTTCCACTGGGAATGAGAGAGACAATTCTTACACTGCTATCTTTCATCGCTCCACCTCTGCAACAGCTGCTCTTAATTCAATTGTCGCAAAATATATGAGGTCGCGTATCTCTATCTAAAGGAATACACGGGCATTTTTTTTGTCAAGATTTAGCAATAAATGAGGTTTTTGGCAGCATTTGCGAAAAATTCTCTTACCAAAAGGCTTGAATTTATCCCTGAAGGATGATAGAGATTTAAAAATAATCTTTGATGTGCGATCGCTAACTGCTAATGTAGCCATTGTCGTACTCAGCGATGTGGATAACTGATTGGTAAAAATAGCCGGGAAGCGATGTCTAACGACAAGCCGCTGGGCGTCTACGCGCTAGAATCACAATAGTTGTTGATAAAAACGATACTTCCCGGTTCGGAAATGCAGAGTTAAGTAATTGTAGTTAGGAAAGATAGTTCTACTTTTGTGGCAGAACTCCAAGGCAAATTATTTCTTACCCAGGTCAAAAAATGCATGTGGTGGCGGCTAGAGATATTACAGAGTGTAAACATTCCCCAGAAACGTTGCAAATCCGAGAACATACACGCAGAAAACAAAGCCAAACGCTAGTGCAACTAGCCAGAAGTAAGACATTTCAACAAGGTAATCTTCATGCAGCCTTCCAAGAAATTACGGAAGCGGCTGCACGCACACTCTCAGTACAGCGAGTAGGTGTGTGGTTATATAAAGATGACCACTCAGCTTTGGATTGTATTGATTTGTATGATGTGAGAACCCAAGAACACACCTGTGGCTTGTCTTTGTTAAAAGCGAAATACCCTGATTATTTCCAAGCCTTGGAAGCAGAACGCAGCATTGCCGCCCATGATGCCATCAATGACACCAGAACTCAAGAATTATCCCAGTCTTATCTTTCTGTCTTAGGAATTACATCCTTATTAAATGCACCAATTTGGCTTGGTGGTAGGTTGATAGGCGTAGTCTCCCACGAACATTTTGGTGAGGTTCGCCAATGGACATTGGAAGAAGAAAATTTTGCAGGTTCAATTGCAGATTTTGTCACCCTCGCCATAGAAGCCAGCGAACGTAACGCCGCCGAATCAGCACTACGTCAAAGTGAGGCGCAATTTAGAGCAATTTTTGAGTGTTCTTCTATCGGTATCGGACTGATAGATATGAATACACAAATAGTTGATGCTAATCCAGCCCTATGTCAAATGCTTGGTTACAACCGAGAAGAACTATGCGGTAAGCTGTTCACAAATTATGTTTCCCCACAAAAAGGCGATTTAGATCTTTTGAGACAAATGATTTCCGGAATTGGCTCAGATGCGGATCAGTTTGTTGAAAGACATCGCATTGAAATGGAAAGGCTTTTCTTACATAAAGACGGAGGCTTAGTTTGGACACATCTGTCAGTTTCAGTTATCCGAGATATTCATGGTAACCCGGAATTTTTCTTAACTATTATTGAGGATATTACCGAACGTAAGCAAACAGAATTAAAACTGCGTGCATCTCAAGCGGCGGCTGAAGCTGGTAGTCGAGCCAAAAGCGAATTCTTAGCGACAATGAGCCACGAACTGCGGACACCCTTGAACGCGATTATGGGTTTATCGCAATTGCTACAACAAGAAATGGTTGGGTCTCTCAATGACAAGCAAAAGGAATATATAAATTGTATATATAGTAGTGGGGAACATCTACTAGCACTAATCAACGATATTCTGGATTTGTCGAAAGTCGAGGCTGGTAAAGAAGAACTTTTGCTGTTACCTTTGCTAGTTACAGATATCTGTAATTCTGTTATCTCTACAGTTTCCGACATAGCTTTAGAAAAAGGATTGCAATTCACTAGTACAATTGCGCCAGAAGCAAATATTTGTGTAGCTGATGAGCGAAGAATTAAGCAAATGCTACTCAATCTGCTAACTAATGCGATTAAATTCACCTCCAAAGGTGAGGTTTCTTTAGAAGTCAAAAAAGTCAGCGACGGGATTACATTTACAGTTGCAGATACTGGTATTGGTATTGATTCTCATCAATTTCAATTTCTATTTGAACCCTTTAAACAGCTTGATAGCCGATTAAATCGTCAATATGAAGGTACTGGTTTAGGTTTAGCCTTGACACGCAAATTAGCACGTTTACATGGTGGAGATGTAACAGTAGAATCAACTTTAGGAGCAGGTAGTAGATTTACACTGTTTCTCCCCGATCAACCATATTTAGCAGAGGAGGAGAGCAGATAAGAATATTTGAGATTTTAGATTTTGGATTTAAATTTCCCTCTGGGGTTTTTTTGTGTGGATTTATCTATAGCCATAATTTTTTCTTCATTTTGACATGAGGAATATCCGCTTCTATAAAGATTTCTCCTTCTGGTATAAAACCCATTTTTTCATATAAACTTTTTACATATTCTTGGGAATGAATTACAACTTCTGGAATACTTTGGCTAGCAATAATTTCTATTGCCTTTTCCATAATTTGTTTACCAATTCCCTTTTTTCTAGCTTGAGCTAAAACAGCGAGTCTTTCTATTTTTGCAGTTTGATTATCTAAATATCTAATTCTTGTAGTACCAACAGCTTCCTGATTTAAATAAGCAATTAAATGTTGAGATATTTCATCTTTACCATCAAATTCTAAGGCGGAATCTACTCCTTGTTCTTCTTGAAATACGGCGATTCTAATTGCTTTAATCGCCGTAAATTCTTCGGGAGATTCAACAGTTTTAATGATTAAATCTCTTTTTATCATCTCTCTGGGTTCTCTACATGTGGTACGGTTTAATATCAAGTTAAAAATTAAGGTGGGCATTGCCCACCCTACTTATTATATTGATACTATTTCTCTATGAAATGCAGTTAATATTTATAAATTTACCGCCAAGTACGCCAAGTACGCCTTCGCGGAGCGTCTCGTAGAGAAGAAAAACAGAGGTACTCATTAAGTGCAAGTTTAGAGAGAATTAGTATAAGAGGATATTCTCTCATGTAAGGCAAAATTAAGGGCGGGGAAACCCCGCCCCTACGTTAATCGACACCTTCAATTGGTGCAAAACCTTGGCGTTGAATGTTTTCTGTGATTGTGCGCGGTTCTAGGAATTGTAGCAGGTAATCGGGGCCGCCTGCTTTAGAACCAACCCCAGAAAGATTGAAGCCTCCAAAGGGTTGGCGTGCCACAATAGCTCCTGTAATTGTACGGTTAATGTACAAATTCCCGACTTCAAAGTCTTGTTGTGCTTGCTGAATGTGGGATGGGGTTCGCGAATAAAGTCCCCCAGTTAAAGCATAGTTAGTACCGTTAGCCACTGCTAATGCTTCCTGAAAATCTTTGACGCGAATTACCGCTAGTACAGGGCCAAAAATTTCTTGTTGGGCAATTATCCCATTTGGCGGTACTTCGCTAAAAATAACTGGGCCGATAAAATATCCCTGTTCTGGTGCTGGTAACTCTAAAGCTAATTGTGCTTCTGACTTACCTTTTTCAATATACTCGCGAATGCGATCGCGGGCATTGGCATCAATTACCGGGCCGACTTGGGTGCTAGGTAACTCTGTTTCCCCAATATTCAAGGATTTTGTGGCTTCTACTAACCGCTGCACGAAAGTATCATAAATCGATTGCAGTACAATAACTCTGGAACAAGCAGAACATTTTTGTCCGCTGTAACCAAAGGCTGACTGCACTACCCCGACAACAGCTTGGTCTAAATCAGCACTCTCATCTACAATGATGGCATTCTTCCCACCCATCTCGGCAATTACCCGCTTCATATGTTTTTGACCGGGTTTAAGGGTAGAAGCTTCTGCGTAAATTCTACAGCCTACTTCCTGGGAACCAGTAAAGGCAATTACATGAGTATCAGGATGATTTACTAAATAAGCCCCGACTTGGGAACCCTTACCGGGTACATATTGGAATACACCTTGAGGAATCCCAGCTTCTAGCAAAATTTCTGTAAGTTTGGCTGTAATTACCGAAGATGTTTCCGCAGGCTTGAGAAGAGTACAATTACCAGCAACTAACGCTGCTACAGTCATACCACAAGCGATCGCCAAAGGGAAATTCCAAGGAGAAATAACTACCGCAATTCCCCGTGGCTGGTAAATATAACGGTTCGTTTCCCCAGAAACATCATAATTTACCCCTTTATCCAACCTTTCCATTTCATCGGCGTAGTAGAGACAGAAATCTATCGCCTCCGAAACCTCTGCATCTGCTTCCTTAACTGGTTTCCCAACTTCCAACACAATCCAAGCCGAAAGTTCAGCGCGGCGTTTTTCCATCAAATCCCCAGCTTTGCGCAAAATATCAGCGCGTTGCTTCGCTGGTGTTTTCCGCCAACCAGGAAAAGCCGCCTTCGCCACTTTCATCGCCTGTTCAGCTTGTTCAACACTGATGAGTCCGACTTTCCCAACTACCTGACTAAAATTAGAAGGATTGAGAGAATCAATAAATGTTTGAGTGTTAGTGTACTCACCATTAATCAACGGTAAATAAGTTTTCCCCAATTGCTGATGAACAGCTTGGAAAGCTTGAACAGATTGCTTTCTGGCTTCCTCCACCGCATAATCAGTATCCGCCACACCCAAAAACCCGGACTTTTCTTCTTTGCGTCTCTGCGCCTTTGCGTGAGACAAATCTATATTGGGCGGCGCGATCAACTCCTCAATTGGTCTATTCTCCAAATTTTGCCGTAAAAACGAACTATTAGCCGTATTTTCCAACAACCGCCGAATTAAATAAGCCATCCCCGGCAATAATTCACCATAGGGACAATAAACTCTTACCCGGTAACCCTTATCAACCAAAGCCTTCGCCAGTTTATCCCCCATCCCGTAGAGAACTTGCATTTCAAAACAACGACGGGGAACCTTTAAACTTTCAGCAATGGCTATTGCCCTAGCTTGCGATCGCACATTATGGCTACCAATGGCAGCATACACATATTGATGATTCTCTAGCAATAGCTGAGTGATGGTTTCAAAGTTAGCATCGCTGGCGGCTTTGTCATTATAAACAGGTTGCGGCCAATGTTTCTGGGCTGCTTTGATGGTTTCCTGATCCCAATATGCACCTTTAACTAAACGGATTGTTAACGGATAACCACGCTGTTTCAACCAAGCAATTACATCTTTAGCATCTTGCTCACTATCACGTAAATATGCTTGGATGGTGATGCCTATATCTGTCCGTTGACGAAACTCTTCTTCCATCAATAATTTCTTGAGGATGTGAAGAGTTATATCTTTATAGGCATACTGTTCCATATCAAAATGGACAGCTGCGCCTAATTCTTTAGCATGACGTAACAGAGTGCGAATGCGATCGCTAACTCTCGCCTCACTACCAAGAGCATCTAAAGGGTCAAATTGGGAATAAAACGCCGTTAACTTCACAGAAACCTGGACTTTTGCTAGCTGTTCTCCATCTGCTTCATCAATCGCCGGGATAGCTTTCCAATTCTGAGATGCAGCTACCAATTGCTGCATTAATTCCGAATAGCGTTCTAAGTAAGATCGTGCTTCTGCTTCTGTAATTACCGCTTCACCCAGTAAGTCAATGGTAAAAGCCATTTTTTCCTTACGTAGGCGTTCAACTGTTTTGATGACTTGTGTAATATTTTCCCCAGAAATATATTTATGAGCCAGAGTTTCCACTGCTGTCGCCACGGTTGTGGCTGCCACTTGTCCCGGCATAGAATCAGGGTTAGCAAAATTCAGCATCCCCTTCAAAGCCGCCGGTAATTCTACAGATTCTTCTCCTAAATATTCTTGTAAATGTGCAGCAACTTCTGCTTTGCTGCGTAAAGCTGGTAATGTATCGATAAAGCGAAATAATTGCACCCGTAAACCTGGATTGCTCATCGCCCAAGCGAGTAATTTATCATCCCAGCGCATCTGATCGCGCAAAGACGCAAAAAATGAGCGATTTTCTTGGGTTACTTCAAGAAGTTGTTTAGCAATTTCTTGGGTTTTAGCTTCGTAGGTGCTGGTTTGTACTTGTAATACCACTGATAGTAAACTCCTAATTCCAGGTAAGACTTGCTTACACAAGCCTCTGTCTTCTATTTTGACTCTTAGATTTTGCTGTCACCATATTTCCAGAGTGCAAAATTCACTCACAGAATCGGCAAACAGATATGCTACCCAATAATGGTTAAATTTGGTGAGACTAATCGAAAAATTACACGATCAAAAATCAGACAGTAGATATACTTAATATTGACCGATTTATTGCAGAGATCGCCCAAGGAAATACGGAAGCCTTAAAGCTTTTAGCTGGTAGCATCCCAATTTTGCCAAGATAAAATTTGTAGTGGGAGCATCTTGCTCCCTAATGGAAATGTTGCGGGCGCTCCCTAATGTCTAGGAAGCGGGCTAAAAATCCATCACTACAAAAAAATCAATTTCCAAATTTGGAATGCTCCCCTTTATGAAAATATGCTAACAGAAAACTTGAGTGATATCTTATTATATCGCTGGCAACAAACAATCCAACCATTGAAAGTTAATCAAATAACGGCAAATCAAATCTTTAATGACATAATTGCAGCTTATTCTAGTCCCGATCGCTATTATCATACATGCGAACATATTCTGCACATTCTGATTACTATTGATAGTTTACAAACCTACGCTAAAGACATAAGATCTGTGCAAATTGCCGCTTGGTTTCACGATATAATTTATGACACTCAGGCTAAAGATAATGAAGAAAAAAGTGCAGAATATGCTGCTGAATTATTATCTAATTTAGGGCTGACAGCTAATGATATTTCTCATATCAAACATCTCATTCTAAATACCAAACACCATCAAGCTGCGGCGGATGATTTTGATAGCCAAGTTCTCCTTGATGCAGATTTAGCGATTTTAGCTGCTGACCCTATTCAATATCAAAAATACGCCAATGCAATTCGCCAAGAATATGCATGGGTTCCACAAGCTGAGTATATTGCAGGACGTAAGCAGGTATTAGAGAAATTTTTGCAGCGCGATCGCATCTATTCTACCCCTTTGATGTTCGATAACGCAGAACAATCAGCCCGATGGAATCTTCGGGAGGAAATCGAGTATCTTCAAGAAGCAATGACCATTGACTATTGACTATTGACTATTGACTAAATAGCAGCACGTCGGCGCAGAACTTCTAGCAAAGTAAGAAAGGTTTGCGGAGGAGTTGCTGTTACCTCAATGAGATTTCCTGATAAGGGATGCTGTAATTTGAGTCGCCAAGCGTGCAATGCTTGACCTGGTAAATTTACGCCAATTGAACGACCAGAAGCATAAATCGGATCGCCGACAATTGGATGTCCAATTTTAGCACTGTGGACGCGAATTTGATGGGTGCGTCCGGTTTCTAGTTGGAAGTGAATTAATGTATAATTACCCAAGCGTTCTTGAATTTGCCAATGGGTGATCGCATTACGTCCGCCTTCTTCAATGGGAACCACAGCCATTTTTTTCCGGTCTTGGCGGTGACGACCAATGGGTAAATCGATCACGCCACTTTCAACTTTTGGCGCACCATAAACTACACCTAAATATTCACGCCTTGCTGTTTTGGCTTGGAGTTGTGCTTGCAAATGTTGATAAGCAATATCTGTTTTCGCGATCGCGATCGCTCCGGTGGTATCCTTATCTAATCTATGCACAATTCCCGGACGTTGTACTCCCCCAATTCCTGGGAGGTTGGGACAATGTGCTAATAATGCATTCACTAATGTACCATCTGGATGACCGGGTGCAGGATGGACAACTAAGCCTGCGGGTTTGTTGAGAATTATTAATTGGTCATCTTCATAGAGAATATCTAAAGCAATATCTTCTGCTTGCAATTCTAAAGGTTGGGCTGCTGGTATGTCTAGGATAATGCGATCGCCTGCTTTGACATTAACTTTTTTCGATGCGCAAACTTTACCATTAATTTGCACCTGACCCTGTTCAATTAACTGTTGAATCCGGGAACGGGACAAATCTGGTAATTCTTGCGAAAGGTAGCGATCAAGGCGTTCGCTATTTTCTTGGACTTGTAAATTAAATTCGCTCACAGTTTAGTCTAAATTAATTAGTAATTCGTAATTGATTATTCCTAATTTTTCGTTACAATCAGTGCTTGCTCTGTCCCTCCACGCATAGCGTAAAAAAAACATTTTAGCATGAGGTGCTTCACCCCTCATTAATATACCAAAAGTATCCTTCTCATCCCTAGAACTGAATTAGATTGAATTTCCGAGACGTTTTTTATTGTCCAATGTTTTATTTATGCATAAATATGATTTAATAACTAAAAGATGATAATTTACTGTACGTTTTTTGCTGATCCTGGAGTAGTCAGTAAATAAATTTTTTTTTATATTTGCCAAATTTACTTATTCTAAATTTCACATATTTTCTGTCACTGTTCCTAAATTTTGGAGTAACCTAGGTTTTATTAAGCAAGAAGAGTGAATATCTACCATTTAGCTAAAAATTCCTATTCTTCAGCTAGTTACTATGAAAAACTCATTTAATCTCTAAAATCAGCCTATGGAGCAATGAACCTCAAAGAAGTTCCTCAGATCAGCTAATAACATCAATTTATGTGTGATGGTTAGGAATCAGACAGCGGTAACGCGGTTACACATAGATAACAAGCTGGATTTCTCTGGAAATTCGAGAATTTAGCACTTTATTTTGTGCCAATTAGCTAATTTCCTCCCATAGCAGTAAAATTTGCTAAATGCTTGTGAACAGCTTGGTTTCTGCTAAGTAGGTAGCAATTAAATCTGATCCCCACTATCATCGCCGCAAATCCTCACTGACTCACCTTGATAGCAATTCACTCGCTTTGTACAAGTAAAATTTTATCCAACTATACAGAGAAAACTCCACAATCTCGAATTTGGGTAAAATCATCAACAGTTACTTTACTTAGTTACAATGAATACGGTGAGTTTAAATGGAGTCAGAGCCAAGGCTGAATTAGCTGCAATCTTATAGCGTAAAAACCCCTAGTAGTAGTGCTGTCTATCTGCTCAAAGCTGAAGGCGGTAGTCTACTACCAAACAGTTGCGTTACTGTGAGATGAGCTAGATTAGCGAAAGATACAGAAAGTTAAGCTGATTTTTGGAATACTGTTTCCTAGCAGCAAGTATAGCCATTTTGCTATTTGGCGATCGCATGGCGATTTTACTGAGCGCAGGAGTGCAGTGTCATGCACGCTAGGTGTGACAGGGAGTAGGGAGTTGGAGATTAGGCAATTTGTCTATACTCATGTAAATGTGATGCGCTATGTTTATCTAAAAGCGCTTGTGACTTGATCCCTGTGATGCTAGGAAAGGGTTTCCACAACATAACATTCAACTGCAAATATTGGTTTTATATTAGAGCCGTTCCCAATGAAGACACTTCCTATTAGTAGATATCGGTTTTTTCAGAAAATACAGCCCCTATCTCTTTTAAAAAAAATCACTAATAAGTCTGTTACCGGGTGCTTGCAAGTATTTAGTAAATCTGGTGATTGGTCAATATATATAGATGAAGGTAAACTCATATATGCTTGCTATTCCGAGAAAATGTTTGAACCGCTTTATAGAAACTTGCAACGCTTGAGTAAGCAAATTTCAACGATTCCTACAGGAATTAATGAGCAGTTAAGAGCCATATTTGAAACTGGGATTGAGAATCAAGCCATACCAAATCCAGATTATCTAGCTATTTGTTGGTTAGTCAATCAGAAATATATTAACTCCGCAGAAGCAGGAATTTTAATCGAACAATTGGCATTAGAAGTTTTAGAAACATTTTTGCAGATAGAAGAAGGTAGTTACGAGTTTATCCCAGAAAGCTTTTTGGATGATTTGCCCAAATTCTGTTATTTAAATCTGCGTCTACTGGTTGAACATTGCCAAAACTATCGGGGAGAAGCTGCTGGGCGCGAATCATCACCATTTTCTCAAAGACAGGGTTCATTTGCACGTCAAAATCCATCACAACCTTATGTAAAAGTCCCATCACCACCCAGAACTGGTAGCGCGCCAATAGTAGAAAATTCCCACTATCTGCCTAACTATGCTAATAATCGCAGTCATCACCTAGAGCAAGTTTCTTCTCCGGTTAACGACAAAAAAATCTACACTATTTTTTGCATTGATGATAGCCCAAGTGTATTAAATGCTATCAAAAACTTTTTAGATGAGCAAATGTTTTCGGTTATAGGTGTCACGGATTCATTAAAAGCTTTAATGGAAATTCTCCGCTCCAAACCAGACCTAATTTTATTAGACATCACCATGCCAAATTTAGATGGGTATGAGTTATGTTCGCTGCTGCGTAAACATTCACAATTTAAAAATACACCCATAATTATGGTCACCGGCAAAACCGGGTTGATCGACAGAGCAAAAGCCAAAATCGTCAAAGCCTCAGGTTATTTAACCAAACCTTTTTCCCAAGGAGATTTACTAAAGATTATCTTTAAACACATGGTGTAAATACCTGGTGTAATTTCGGAATCAGCAGTATAACCATACCAAGCCAATATATTTCTCTAGGGGGTTGAGGGTTGAGTATTACTTGGGCTGGGAAAATTTTGATTGTCAAAGATTCTCTGCGAGAATGGGAGATGATTAGTCATTATCTCGGAGATTGGGGTTACAAAATTTTTAAAGCTTCTAGTGCGAAAGAAGCTTTAGAAATAGCATTGGAAGAAAGACCGGATGCGATTGTTACCGACGTAGTTAGTCCAGAAATGAGCGGTTTTGAGTTATGCCGCTTCCTGAAAATCAATTTAACTCATCAAAAAGTGCCAATTGTAGTCTGTAGCAACAAAAATCTAGCAGTTCATCATCTATGGGCGAGAAAACAAGGTGCTGATGTCTATTTAACTAAGCCTTATACTCCCGAAGATTTACTGAGTGCAATTCAATCAGCTACCGAGCGGACTTGTATTCTATCATGAATAGTTACAAATTAACAATAGCTATTTGTTATTTGTAGCTTGTCATTTATAATTGATGATTTGTCATTTTATCATTTACAATTTGTCTCCCTCATCCCCTCACTGGGGACGACAGCCGGATAAAATACTGTGCAGATTCACTACCGAACCAATGACGGCGATCGCCGGGGCACCAAATCCAGTGTTTTCGACTTGCTCAACTATTGTGCCCATTTTACCAATCAATTCTTCTTGGTCTGGGCGTGTACCCCAACGAACTAAAGCAATTGGTGTGTCTACACTCAAGCCGGCTGTGGTCAATTGCTCGACAATATAAGGTAAATTGTGAATTCCCATGTAAATTACAATCGTTTCCGAACCGTGGGCGATCGCACTCCAATTTACTGTTGGTCGATACTTACCTGCTGACTCATGACCTGTAACAAACGTCACAGAAGAACTATACAACCGATGAGTCAAAGGAATACCAGCATAGGCTGGGGCGGCGATACCTGATGTAATCCCCGGCACAACTTCTACAGGAATACCAGCTTCTACCAATTCTGCCATTTCCTCGCCACCGCGACCAAAAATAAACGGATCGCCGCCTTTGAGACGGACGACTATTGCATGATCCTGGGCTTTCTCAATCAGCAGTTTGGTTGTATCTTCTTGTAGGAGCGAATGTCGTCCCATTCGCTTACCCGCGTTGATTTGTTCTGCTTGGGGGTTAATCATCGCCAGAATTGCGGGACTCACCAATGCATCATAGATAACTACATCGGCACATTCCAGCAGACCTTTACCCTTGAGTGTCATTAGTCCTGGATCTCCAGGCCCCGCACCTAACAAATAAACCTTTCCCAAAAACTTGTTCTCCTGTGTATCTGTGGAGTTCATGTATCTATTGCATCCCAAATTAACTGGGCTAATTCTTGTGTACTTGCGCCCAAGGGCGGTGCTAAATAAAAGTTTACAAGGGGGAATTGTAATTTTAGCGTCTCTGTTGATTCGGCGATCGCATCGGTTATGCCACCAGGGAATAAAAAGTATGGCAAAATTGCAATCTCCCGCTTACCAACGGCAATCAACTCTTTGACTCTTGATTCTAAACTGGGAGCTATAGACCAATAAGCTGCAATTGCACCCAAATTTTGAGCCATTGCTTCTATTGGCTGTTGAGACTCAGGCCGACGGCTACCATGTGCTAAGAGAATCCATGCTGCTGTATTTTTCTGGGAGATTTGCTTGGCGAGTAAGCATTCTAAATTCGGGTGAGTGCCTATATATAGTTGTAAGTCAACGATTATATCTTGACCAAGAGCCTGTTGAGCCAGAGCTATTTCATCGGGAATATCTTTCATCACATGTACTCCCGGTGCGAGAAAAAGGGGGATCACCTTGAGGCGATTGTACCCAGCAGCAACAGCAGTTTCCGCAAATTTTTCGATCTGCTCATGCAAAGGTTCCGGCTGAAGTTCTAAATAAGCGCTTTCAAATATATGTTCTGGCTTGTGGCTACTTTTTAGTTGTTCACGTATCAACCCCAGCAACTGCTGGACAGCAATTTCCGGACGCGGATCACGGCTTCCGTGAGATACCAGCAGATATGCAGATGACATGGGCGGTGAGTGTTATTAGTTCTCTGTATTATGTTAATTCAATCGATGACGGATTGTTGCCAAGTCAAGGGCGGGGAAACCCATTGGTGTCAACTTAAGCCGAAAGCTATATCGGGCAAGCGTTGTACAAATCCCCCATGCCCTCATCCCCTAACCCCTTCTCCCCAGGGAGAAGGGGAATTGGATCTCTAGCTCCCCTCTCCCAGGGGAGAGGGGCTGGGGGTGAGGGCGAAACCTTTTCACCAAGCGGGTTTCACGTTAAGTTGACACGTATGGGGGAAACCCCGCCCCTACAGACGCATTCTTTTTTCAATGGGTATTATGAATCCAAAATCCAAAATCCAAAATTGGTTAACAGTTTGCCAGTTTTGCATTTAAAGCATTGACGTGTCGCCACAATTGAGTACCAGCAGCCCAATTGTGCGAAGGTAAATGTCCCACAGGTGCTGACAAGCGAAAAAGTAATTTTTGCATAGGAGAGGTAGAAACTGGTAGATTCCAGCCAATAGCAGCGCAAAATTTGCCATAGTCACCGTCAAGGCTGTCGTAAATTTGCTTCTGCACGCTGAAACTAAAACGTCCGTTACTATATTTATGCCACAATTCGTCAATTATTTGTAAATCTTCACAAGGCAAATTTTCAATATCACTAGTAAAAAGATAGCTACCTATGGGCTTTCTAATCGCCTGACACATCAACGCCCAAGTATGTTTATCTGCTGATTCCCATTGTCTTAAAGCCAGTAAATCACGTAGGTGATGGTAATCAAGGCCTGCTTGAGATTTTAAGGTATGAACTGGCTTTTTGTTTTCCGGCGGGGAAGACTCAAGTTTGATAGCAAAGTTAAGCGCTTGTAAAGCTTCAGCCGCAGACTTGTAGCGTTGGGGAAGGGAATTTTGCAGTAGTTTATCGAGAATTAGAGCGAGGCGATCGCTAACTTTATCTTTATTTAAAATATAATCGCGCCATACCCAGCGATCGCTAGTAACATCAAACAAATCAAAGGGAGAAGTTCCCGTTAACAAGTAAATACAACTCACCCCTAAACTGTAAAGGTCACTAGCTGGAAGCGCTTTACCCCGCATTTGTTCGGGAGCCATATATCCTGGACTCCCCACGCTTGTACCTGTTTCTAGCAAAGCTGTAGCTGTGACTTGTTTCGCAACTCCAAAGTCAATCAACACTACATCCTTACCTGTTCCCTCAACAGATGATCTCCGCATGATATTTGCTGGCTTAATGTCTCGATGGATAACTTGTCGGACATGAATAAATTGCAGCACTGGTAACAACTGTTTGAGAAGTTCCCAAATTTGGGCTTCACTAAAAATTCCTGACTCTTGGAATTCCTCTGCTAGGGTCTGTCCTGTAATCAATTCTTCCACCAAATACAGCTGATTTTCTTGTTCAAAGTAATCCAGCAGTTGGGGTATTTGGGAATGCTGCAACTCACCTAGGCGAACTGCTTCTTGACGAAATAATTCCACCGCTTTGTCAAAGCCTTTCCCATTGACGTTTTGGCAATGGAATTGTTTAATCACACACTTAGATTTGCTAGGAAGGTGTTCATCCACAGCCAAAAAAGTTATACCAAAGCCACCACGTCCAATCAGTTGGCGCAAATGATAGCGGTCTTTGAGCAACAGTTGTTTACCACATTTGCTACAGAATTTTGCTGTATCGGAATTTTGCGGATACGAACAGCCAATGTTATGACAGAGTTTCATGACAAGGTAGAGCTTTCCTTGGGTCTACATAAAAGTATTCCCAACTTATTCCCGATTCTCTCCTAGCACCTAGCTTTATCGCTGTTGCGCAGAGTAGGTATAAAAGTTATTAAATGCTCCCACCGTCTCAAACTTGTAAGAAGGTATCAAAGAACTCACTTTTAAGTCGGTCTGATAAATACTAAAAAGCAGATAATCTTGCCTGTGCGTAGTTGCGGCAATAACTTCCCGTATTTGCGGGTTGACAGAATCCACAGTTTTTTCACAATTGAAATGTATTAAACTTTCTATAATACCCTGAGTTTTCTGGCAAACATCGGTTTTTAAATATAGTGTCAACCGTTGCACAGCATAGTCTTGATATTCAGCCTGAGAGGGATTTGTCTTCGCCATGATTACTCCCAATACGGCTAAACCAGCGGCTCCTAGATATGCAATAATTGTTGATGTTTTCATACTTTTTCAGCTATGATTAGTTTTAGTCATAAGACTGCAAATTAATTGAGTCCGTTCCAAGAATAAAAATTCTCTTGATCAAATCAGCACAGAGGTGCTATACTCAGATAGTTAATGGCGAGCGTAGCCAAGTGGTTAAGGCAGTGGTTTGTGGTACCACCATTCGTGGGTTCGAGTCCCATCGTTCGCCCTCAATCAAAATAGACTCATACATTCTCGCTAATTCGTGAGACACAGACTGTTGTCAGCAATACCAACAACTTTCACTGTACCAAGAATTTGTCATTGGTCAATGATAATTGGGCATTGGGATGAAACCTCCCCACACTCCCTATGTCCCCCTTGTCCCCCTTTTCCCCTTTTCCCCTCTTCCCCTTTTCCTCTAACCCCTAAATCCTAACCCCCAAATAATAGTGGAAGCAGATATCGTTAAAAAATACCAAGCGTCTATACGTGGAGCAAGTTTGTAGGGGCGGGTTTATTTGGATCTTTTTTGATAAACGTGGATATCGGTGAAAGCGCCCCTACATTACGAATTACGAATTATGAATTACTAATGATTTTAAGTATTATAGTAGCTCATTAAAAAAATTAGCTAGCCGCTGATTTCCTAATAAAAGTTTACTTGATTGATAGTGGCTGGGGAAATCATATTGAGTTATGAAACAAGAATTTATCCAGGTCATCGGTAAAGGCTAGATGTCTTCTGGATGAGACAGTTACTACACTTAAAATTAATCTAATCCGACAAAATATAATCATGTAGAACCTTCTTGCTGTAAGCATTTTGGGTAATGCATCTATAAAAAGCATGTAAAATTCTATGCCTTTAGTTAGAGTTCAAAGTATTGGGCAATAGTTACTTTAAGGAAAGTAAATCAGTTTTTCGGGAGTTGCTATGTCTGAATTAATACAAACAGTCCTCAATAGTGAAGAGAAGAATGATTTGCGTTCTTTGATGAGTGAGTTACGCCAGCAAGAAAAGAAATATCTGTTACGTAACGATATTATTAATTTATATAGTGAATATTGTTCAAAGTATGAAAAGTCTGAGGAGTTTTGCAATTCTTCTCATTTAGCAAAATTAATCTACTATACTCAAGAAATCATTCAAGAGGACTCAAACCTCTGCTTTATTATTCGTCCTAAGATAGCCAGCCAAGAAGTTTATCGGCTAACAGAAGACCTAAAATTTGAACAAATGACTGTGCAGGAATTATTGGATATGCGCGATCGCATAGTCAATCGATTCCATCCCCATGAAGGAGACTTGCTAGAACTGGACTTTGGCCCCTTTTACGACTACTCGCCAACAATTCGTGACCCGAAAAATATCGGTAAGGGCGTAAACTTCCTCAACCGCTATCTATCCAGCAAATTATTACAAGACGCGAAGCAGTGGCTAGAGAGTTTATTGAATTTCTTGCGGTTACATCAATATAATGGTGTGCAGTTGCTAATCAACGATCGCATTAAGTCACAGCAACAACTTTCCGAGCAAGTTAAGAAAGCTTTAAGCTTTGTGAGCGATCGCCCCGGTGATGAACCCTATGAAGAATTCCGCTTTACCCTACAAACAATGGGTTTTGAGCCTGGTTGGGGGAATACAGCCCAGCGCACTCAGGAAACCTTAAATATCCTGGATGAATTGATCGATTCTCCCGATCCCCAAGCATTAGAAGCTTTTATCTCTCGCATTCCGATGATTTTTAGAATCGTCCTCGTATCTCCCCACGGTTGGTTTGGACAAGAAGGAGTATTAGGGCGACCCGATACTGGCGGACAAGTGGTTTATGTCCTCGATCAGGCTAAGTCGCTAGAAACCCAACTACAAGAAGATGTCACCCTAGCTGGTTTAGAAGGATTAAATGTACAGCCCAAGGTGATTATTCTTACCCGCTTGATTCCCAATAGTGATGGGACTCTATGTAACCAACGTTTAGAAAAAGTTCATGGTACAGAAAACGCCTGGATATTGCGAGTACCTTTGCGGGAATTTAATCCTAATATGACGCAAAACTGGATTTCCCGGTTTGAATTTTGGCCTTATTTAGAAACCTACGCCATTGATGCGGAAAAAGAATTACGGGCAGAATTCCAAGGACGACCAGACTTAATTGTTGGTAACTATTCTGATGGCAATTTAGTAGCATTTCTACTAGCACGCAAGATGAACGTTACCCAGTGTAATATTGCCCACGCTCTGGAAAAATCTAAATATTTGTTCAGTAATTTGTACTGGAATGATTTAGAAGATAAATATCATTTTTCCTTGCAATTTACTGCTGATTTAATTGCCATGAATGCTGCGAACTTCGTCATTAGCAGCACCTACCAAGAAATTGTGGGAACACCGGATAGTGTAGGACAGTATGAATCTTATAAATGCTTCACCATGCCGGATTTATACCATGTAGTGAACGGCGTTGAATTATTTAGTCCGAAATTTAACGTAGTTCCACCAGGGGTGAATGAAAATTACTACTTTCCCTATACCCGTAATCAAGACCGAGTGGAGAGCGATCGCCAACGGATTAAGGAAATGCTTTTCACTCTAGATGATCCTAGTCAAATATTTGGTAAACTTGACGATCCAGACAAGCGCCCTATTTTCTCAATGGCGCGTCTTGATCGGATTAAAAACCTCACTGGTTTAGCCGAATGCTTTGGGAAAAATCAAGAATTACAAGAGCATTGTAACTTAATTTTAGTTGCAGGTAAATTGCGGGTTGAAGAATCAGGCGACAACGAAGAAAGAGACGAAATTGTTAAACTTTACCAAATTATTGAGCAATACAATCTTCACGGTAAAATTCGCTGGTTAGGTGTGCGCCTATCTAAAAGTGATTCTGGGGAAATTTATCGAGTAATTGCCGATCATCAAGGAATATTTGTCCAACCAGCTTTATTTGAAGCATTTGGTTTGACAATTCTCGAAGCAATGATTTCCGGGATACCAACTTTCGCTACACAATTTGGTGGCCCTTTAGAAATTATTCAAGATAAAGTGAATGGATTTTATATCAATCCCACAAATTTAGAAGAAACAGCCGCTAAAATTTTAGATTTTGTCACCAAATGTGAACATAATCCTGATTATTGGCAGACAATTTCTCAACGAAGTATTGAGCGAGTTTACAGCACTTATACTTGGAGAATTCACACAACCAAGCTGCTATCTTTAGCGCGAATTTATGGGTTTTGGAACTTTACTTCTCACGAAAACCGAGAAGATTTGCTGCGCTATATAGAGGCTTTATTCTATTTAATTTACAAGCCAAGAGCGCAACAATTATTAGAGCAGCAGCAGTTCCGTTAATTAGTCAATAGTCAATAGTCAATAGTCCAGAGGATGTAACGCACCGGATTTGTAGGTGCGTTACGGCTATTAATTTACTTTAAACGTAGTATATTAATTACGAATTACGAATTACGAATGACCAATGACCAATGACCAATGACCAATGACGAATTATCTATAGTGTCAACTCACGCCAGGTTCTTTGACCGACTATTCCATCTACTAATAAACTCCGCCGATTTTGAAATGCTTTGACAGCCGTCTCTGTCAAGGGGCCAAATACCCCATCAACTCGCATTCCATAGCCATGAGCAATTAGCAGCCGTTGCAAGATTCTCACTGTAATACCTGAGCTACCAAAACGTATAGTTGGCAAAGTTTGGCTTTTAAACTTTTTGACTTTTGCTTTGACTATTAAACTATCTGCTCTTACAGACGGAGAATACTGCGATAGATCTTTGTCAAGTTCTTTAAATAAATTTTCTTGATTATATTGAGGGGATAATGTCGTATTGAGGGAAGTCCCATCTGTCTCCATAAATTCTGGTGGTGTAATTTGAGCAGTGGGAACTACCTGAGTTAACTGACTCTGGATTGAGTTTTGGATGTAATTTTCTAGTTGAAGCGGTTGCAACTCAGGTAAATTGGGCAAATATGGTTGTCCTGTTGTTAACACGCCTGTCATCAGCAGGCCAATTTCACTCATTATAGTTATTTCTATTAAAACCGATATTCCTTTTGACATCCCGAACGGCTATTATTCCGGAATAATGTATAGGCAGAAATAAAAAATCATGTAATCATCGCAATTCGTAATTAAGAAATTTTAGATTTAATCTGAATTTCCACAGATGGAAGTCGTTGTTGCAAAAAATTGCCAAAAAATTGTTATTAATTGGCTAGAAAATTGTTTAAATTTATAGATAATACCGATTCAATTAATGATCGTGACATAGGGATTGTCGCAAAGGCGGTGTTTCCCCAGCCCTAAAGATGTATGTGTCTCATTCTTTTTTTAATTGGTATAATTGGTAATTCGTAATTAAGAATGCTAACTTGTTAACTCGCGCCAAGTTCTTTGACCAACTACTCCATCTGCATTTAAATTTCGCTGGTTCTGAAAAGCTTTGACAGCTGTTTCAGTTAATGCGCCAAAAACCCCATCAACTTTAACAGCATAGCGGTTATTGAGTAACAGGCGTTGTAAAACTCTGACTGCATCACCTGAATCACCAAACCGTAGATTTGGCAAACTAGGGTTAGCGGTAGCTCGTGGGTTCAAAGGTTGTGCTTGATTTGCAGGTGTTTCCATAGTTAGGGGTTAGGGGGCAAGGGAAAGGGGAAAGGGGAAAGGGGGATGAGGGGGATGAGGGGGACAAGTGAGATAAATAAGAAATGCCCCATGCCTAATGACCAATTACAAATGAAAAAGCGATCGCTCTGGATAAAAGTGTAGGCGATCGCTCATAAAATAGATGTTTGGTAACTAACCAATCCCCTCAATCACAGGATGGAAGTAGAAAGCTATACCTAAGACTGTATAAGCGGCTAATAATAATGTGCCTTCCAGCCAATTAGACTTACCATCCGAACTAATACTATTGGCAATTAACACGGCTACCGCCACAGCTACTAATTCAAAAGGTTGAAAATTTAAATCCATTGGTTGACCTAACACCCAACCGGCTATAACTAAAACGGGAGCGACAAATAAAGCTATTTGCATACTCGATCCCACAGCTACGGAAACAGAGAGATCCATCTTATCTTTCATAGCTACAGTAACTGCGGTGGCGTGTTCCGCAGCGTTACCCACAATTGGGACAATAATCACCCCAGTAAACAGTGCTGTCAAACCTAGCTGAGATGTAGCTACTTCCAAAGAGTCAACTAGCATTTCTGACTCTAGGGCGACTAAGAGCGTACATACTAGCAGTACACCACTCCATAACCAAATATTTGGTTTTTTATGGGAGATTTCTTCTTCTTCTGTTTCTACCATTCCCACATCATATAAATAAGAGTGTGTTTTCATCGAAAATAGCAGAGTCAGAGAATAGACCAAAATTAAGACTATGGCAACAGCAACCGAAAAATTTTGGATGGTTTGTTCTCCAATCCCCTGAGACGTAATTTCCATAGCTGTGGGTAGCAGCATCGCAATTACCGCCAAGTTCATGGCTGAAGCATTGACCCGCGCTACAATTGGCTGAAATGTTTGTTCTTTATGACGCAGACCGCCTAAAAGCATAGAAAGACCCATCACTAGTAGTAAGTTGCCAATAATCGATCCGGTAATACTGGCCTTAACTACATTGACAAACCCAGCGTTCAGCGCCACTAGAGCAATAATTAGTTCTGTTGCATTACCAAAAGTCGCATTTAATAACCCCCCTAAGGAGGGGCCAACGACTACAGCTATTTCTTCTGTGGCTGTACCCATCCAAGCTGCTAAGGGCAGAATCGCTAATCCAGCCGTGATGAAAACTACCAATTCTCCCCATTCCAAAAAGTGGGCGGCTAAGGAAACTGGGATAAACAATAACAAAACCAGAAAAATAATGTTTTTAGCTGACATTGATCACTTTGAGTTAAGGGTATTTAGTCACAGATTTATCTAGTCAATGGTCAATGGTCAAGGGTCAATAGTCAATAGTTGGGCATTGGGCATGGGGGATGAGGGGACAAGGAAGACGCGGTGACTTAGGGACGCGGGGACGCGGAGAATGACAAATGACAAATGACAAATGACTATTGACTATTCCGCGATTTTACGGTTTCTATTTTGAAGAGATATATGTAATATAAGATTGCGTTTTACGTAGCCTTTGCAATGTTTTGTAGCAAAACTATAACTAGAGGTTGAGATTTTAAACTAAAAATGCGGTTTAATATATTAAAAGACAATTAAATTTATTTATTGGCGCTAACAACGGTATAGACTCCCCAATCAGGAGTTTTTCGATGGATAATGATTTAATTGCTTTTGAGAAATGTCTGTGCGATAACGCAGATTTCTCGCTATACTAAAACCGCTTTCTGAGAAGGGCTGTATACCATAGTTGTTATCGGTACGGATTTTGTGTTTAAGCCCCTGAAGAAAGATTAACAAACCCGCTTTTGGCACAACTGCAAGTTTTTTCGATTTTGGATAAATATTACATGACTTCTGCTGCTGAACTGCCAGCTAGTTCTGGTTCAAAATTCACGTCACAATACGATCCCAAACATACTCCCCAAAGCGATCCCCTGAGAACGGCAACGGGTGTATATGTTACGGTGCATGGTCACTTTTACCAGCCACCAAGAGAAAACCCATATCTGGACGCGATTGAACGCCAACCAAGTGCGGCTCCTTTCCATGACTGGAATGAGCGGATTCACTGGGAATGCTATCGTCCGAATGCCTTTGCTAGGGTGTTAAACGATCGCGGCGAAGTCATAGATATCGTGAATAATTACGAGTATATGAGCTTTAATATCGGCCCCACGCTGATGTCGTGGCTAGAACGCTACGATGTGGAGGTTTATCAGCGAATTTTGGAGGCTGATGTCAAGAGTTCTCAACGCTTGAACGGTCATGGTAATGCGATCGCGCAAGTATACAATCACATCATCATGCCTCTGGCTAATGAACGGGACAAATATACCCAAATTCGCTGGGGTAAAGAAGACTTCCGTTCCCGTTTTGGACACGATCCCGAAGGTATGTGGTTGGCGGAAGCCGCTGTAGATTATGCCACTCTCGCCGCTTTGGTGGATGAAGGAATTCGCTTTATTGTCCTCGCACCATCGCAAGCACAACGCTGTCGTCTTATCCCAACACAAGATGATCCCCAGCCTGAATGGCACGAAGTTGGTGGTAGTCAGATTGATCCCACCCGTCCCTATCGTTGTTATTTGAAGCCTGAACTCAGCATTGCATCTTCACCTCTAAATACAGTTTCTAGCAGCAATGACAAGGGTGCATTGGATGACGCAGAATCCTTAGCCGGATTACCTTATATTGATATCTTCTTTTACGATGGCCCAATATCGCGGGATATGGGTTTTAGTGATGTTGTCTATAGTTCTAGTCACTTTGCTGGACGCATCGGTTCCGCAGTCCGTGGGGATCATCGTCCAGCGCAATTAATATCTGTCGCTACCGATGGGGAAACCTTCGGACATCATAAGAAGGGAACTGAGAAAACTCTAGCCTACGGCTTTATCGGTGAATTTCCTAACCACGGTTGGACAGTAACCAACTATGCACACTACCTGAGCATCAATACTCCCGCTTGGGAAGTAGAATTAAAGTCAATCACCGCTTGGAGTTGTGCCCACGGTGTCGATAGATGGCAAGATGATTGCGGTTGCGGTGGAGAAGGCGGTGTTTGGCATCAAAAATGGCGTCGTCCTCTACGGGATGCCTTAAATTGGCTACGAGATCAGCTAATTGAAGTGTATGACGAATATGGTAAACAACTTTTTCGCGATCCGTGGCTAGCAAGAGATGAATATATTGAAGTGATCCGCGATCGCTCTGCTGCTAATGTTAGTCGTTTTTTGAGCCGCCATCAAACCCACAAACTCACCGCCGCCGAACAAGTAGATGCTTTGCGATTATTGGAAATGCAGCGTCATGCTTTGTTCATGTTTACTAGTTGTGGCTGGTTTTTTGAAGAACTTTCCCGCCCTGAAGGTACGCAGATTCTGCGTTATGCTTCCCGTGCATTAGAATTAGCTGGAGATGTGGCGGGGGTGCAGTTAGAAAAAGGCTTCCTCAAACGCCTGGGTTTAGCTCCCAGTAATGTTGAACAGTTCAAACATGGTTCTGAGGTTTATCGCCAACTAGTATTAACTGCCCAGATTAGTTTGAAACAAGTAGCCGCCCATTATGCGATTACTTCTCTGTTTGCCAATCATAAACCTACAGAGAGCTACAATTCCCTATCTGCACAAGATACTAATGGCAAACATCCCCATGTTTCCCAAAAACGGGTTTACTGCTACACCGCTAATGAGTTGGATTACCAGATGCAACGCATGGGATCGCTGACTTTGGCGGTTGGTCATTTGCGGCTGGTGTCAGATATTACCTGGGAAAGCGAAGATTTAGTCCTAGCAGTTCTCCATTTAGGCGGCTGGGATTTCCACTGCTGCATTCAACCATTTGCTGGGCGCAGGGAATATAGCAAAATCAAAGAACAGCTGTTTGCATCGCTGCAACAAGCTAGTGCAGCCCAAACCATCTTGATGATGACTCAGTTATTTAATGACGAAACCTTTAGCTTGCAAAATCTCTTTGCCGAAGAACGCCACCGGATTATGCGGCTGTTGAGTCAAGAAACACTGACAAGATTAGACCAGCTTTATACTCAGACATATCGTGATAATTACGGTATAATTGCCGCGTTCCACCGCGATGAACTAGCTGTACCGCGTGAATTGCAAGTAGCAGCCGAGATTGCTTTAGGATATCGCTGTCTGACAACATTGCGATCGCTTGAGCAAGATATCGCCGATCTGCAATCAACCTTAAATCACATTGTAGAATTAGAAGCGATCGCCAACGAAGCCAAGCATCTGCGTTGTCACCTGGATGTTCCCGAAGGCAAACAGATATTAGAACAGTTGATTACCCGATTGCTTTGGCAACTATTGCACGATCCCAACGGCAATTGGGATGCAGATATCCAACGCTTAGAACGGTTAATAGATACTGCATATCAGCTAAACTTTGGTATCTCCCTGCATCGATCCCAAGAACTTTACTTCAGCTGCTTAGAAAGTAAAATATTACCCCTGTGTACCTCTACTATCAATTATGGGCGAGGTAGTTCTCAATGCGATCGCTTGCTGAAGCTAGGACAAAAATTAGGTATTGACATGAATGGCATCATCAATAAATTGCCCTAGTGCTTCACCCCAAAGCCTGCTTTTACCCCCCTCCTCCCTTGCGATCTAGGTTTACCCCCCTCCTCGCTTGCGGGGAGGGGTTGGGGGTGGGGTTCCGAAAACTACATCCAAAATCCCCCATGCCCCATGCCCCATGCCCAATGCCCCATGCCCCATGCCCAATGCCCATTCCAACAAAAAACCCCGGTGACTAACCGAGGCTGATGGGAGAAGATTAAATGACGATGAGATATAGCGATTAAAAAAGAAAAATTTTAGCTAACACCAAAAGCAAACAACACTAAAGCAGTGACTAATAAAGTTGCAATTCCAGCTTGGAAAGCGTAGCGATTTTGCTGCTCAGTTGAAGGGTACGCAGCGTAGTAAACTTCAGGTTCAGTCGCGTAGTTGTTGAGGATTCCGTCTTCGTTAATAGTTGTATACATGGTTTGCTGTTCTTGGTTATTACCTTATGTAACTAAATTTAACGATTTTGTTACGAATGGTCAATAGAAGTTGACAACATAAGCCTGATGGTATCTATAAGACCGACTTATCAAGTAGAGGAAACATGAGTTCGACGGGTATAAAAAACCTCATTTCCATTCCTCTCTCCTGCCAGTCCAGAGGCTTTGAATTCTCCCCCTTTCCTGCTAGGATGCTGCTGGTGAATAAGGAGTAAAACTGCTCGCTTACCCAAGACACCGCCGTCACCTCCGGGTGCGGCTAATTGAACGAAGCCCACCTTCGTGGGCTAAATTTTCTTAGCCCACGAAGGTGGGCATTGTAGCGTGAGCCAGTGGCTTCCAGCCTGCGGGCGTTATTTCGGGTAAGCGAGAAAACTTTTTTTATCCCAATTGAGGGGTCAAACCTACCATTCGCCAGCTGTATCCTACCAGGGAAGGGGCTGAGGGTTTAGGTTTCGCTATCTTCTTTTCCAGATGACGTGAAACGTCAGAGTGCTGACTACGCTAGAGGAATTTCATAATAAGGTAACGGATTTTGCCCTGCGCCCATTAGCCAACGCGCATCGGGTTTCCACGCACCGTTGAGTTCTTCCCGGCGGCGGGTGTTGACTGTTAGCTTATCGCCTGCAAATTTCAGCAGGTTGTATTGCAGGGGATAACCGGGAACCCACTCGCGGACTGGTGCGCCAAATGTACCCGCACAGATGCGGTCAAGTTTGCGCCCGTTGGCGGTGAGGTCGTAGCGGTATTGGCTGGTTTCGGCTTTGTGGATGTGTCCGTGGAGAAAGAAGCGGAAGCCAGAGACGGCTAACTGTTCGATAAAGCCTTGGTCTTTGATGCGGTCTTCCCATGCGCTGTCTAGGGGATGATGCCAAACAGCAATTTTAATGCAGTTTCTATATTCTGGATTGCGGCGAATTTCGCTGAGGGCGTTGCTGAGTGCATTCATGTTAATGCTGGCACGGGATTTGTAATGATGATCCAATTGCCAAGCAGAGTTTAGCCCTAGTATTAGCAGGTTTTGGTTAGGGAAATAATCGAGGGTATATTGCTGGTCATATTCCAGGGGATAGGGTTTACCTTTGATGGCTTGGTAGAAGTTGCTGAAGTTGGTAAAGCGCTGTTTGTATTTTTCTTCGTCTCGCACCCGAATTACACTTGCACTTTCTTGTATATACTCGCCTTCTTTAAGTTCTCCCTCATATTCATCGCGGTCAATTAGTTGGTAAGCTTTTTTTGCGTGACCCCAATTCAGGTCATGATTACCGGGAACGATGATAATTTGCTCAGGTTTGAGGGGGAAGTCTTGGCGGAGGTGGGCGAGAAATTCTTCAGCGATCTGGTATTCTTCCGGGGTGGAGTAGTTAGCGATGTCGCCGGAGAGGATGAGGGTATCAAGGTGAGGAATTTTGAGTTCGTTTAGTAAATCGCTTGCTAGTTGGTTAGACCAAATTTGGGCTTGATTGGATGTGGTAAAGTGCAGGTCTGAGAGGTGGAGAATGTAATTTATTGTGCTAGATAAGCTTGACGGAGTAATTGGAAATGGTATTAATTGAGGCTGTAGTTGATTGTCTGCAAATACACTACGCCAATTATCGGTAGGAATAGCTCTAATATTTGCACTTAATTTATTTAATTGTTCTTTAGCCTCTATTCCTAAATAAACACTATTCGCCAAGCTGTCAATAAAATTTAGAAGTGAGTCACGCCCCTCCATCTCTAGCACATGGACTAAATGAACAGTGAATTGTAGGGAAGTACCTTCTAAATCTACTTTTTTAATCAATTCATCAAAACCCAAATATGACAATAATGTTTTTCGGTCTTTGACTGTAGTGAATAAATTTAGAAGTAAAGTTATTAATTCTTGTTTAAGCGACATGGTGTAGTTGTAGTATTTACAGTTTTCTTGTATTGCTGCAAGTACTTGTAGTGCATAATGTAGCGTAACTCCATTATTTGCTGCTACAAATTTTTCATTTTTTAGCAGATTCATAATCTGGAGTATTGCCTGCTGAGATTTGATTTCTCCCAGGGCATCTGCCGCACGATAACGCACCCAGAAGTCTTCATCTTCGAGCAATTTAATTAATCCCGGTATCGCCTGCTCAGATTTGATTTCTCCCAGGGCAGATGCCGCACTATCACGCATATCGGAGACTTCATCATCGAGCAATTTAATTAATCCCGGTATCGCCTGCTCAGATTTGATTTCTCCCAGGGCATCTGCCGCACGAGAACGCACCCAGTAGTCTTCATCATCGAGCAATTTAATTAATCCCGGTATCGCCTGCTCAGATTTAATTTTTCCCAGGGCAGATGCCACACGAGAACGCACCCAGTAGTCTTCATCATC